>NZ_JAENMQ010000001.1:0-1378856 GCF_016771845.1 Lelliottia jeotgali
TGTGGTGGTACAGCACGAAAGTGGGGGTGATCGACCTGAAGAAAAAGTCGATCACCATGGGTAAAGGATGTTAAATAGTGTTCACCATGTCCCCGAACACCTGTCTACCATGTCCCCGGACCGTACACCCATAGGGAGAGGGTGCAAAAACTAAAAACGGCAACTTGCGTTGCCGTTTTGCGTTTACCTTGCCGCCACCCGGCAAATAAACTCAAATCTTACACGCATCACCGCAATCATCGTCGGCAACCACTGCCTGCGCTTTTTTATCCGCATCTTCAAGACGTTCCGCATTGCGCTCTTGCGCTTCTTCCAGTCCGTTAAACACCAGATTCTCGAGATCAATTTCCATCATGCACCTGCTTAGTTCAGTTTTGCTGTTGGCAGATTATAGGATAAAAAAGTCAGGGAAAGTACCTCACCGCACGTAACGCCAATCCCTGCCATACTCATTCTCGAACGGATAAGAGGAGGGAAAATGATCACACTCTGCAAAACCTGCGGGACATCCTATGACTCTGCGCCTGCACGCTGCGCGATTTGCGAAGACGAGCGCCAGTATGTTCCCGTCAGCGGGCAACAGTGGGTTGATTTTGATACCGTTACACGAAGCCACACCAACAAATGGCAGCAGCTTGAGCCTGGCCTTTTAAGCCTCAAAACCGTACCCAAATTTGCCATCAACCAGCGTGCATTATTGCTGACCACGCCGCATGGCAACGTGCTGTGGGATTGCATCGCCACGCTCGACCCGGCCACGTTAACGCTGATTAAGGCGCTGGGCGGAATCCACGCTATCGCCATTTCCCATCCGCATTATTACACCACCATGCAGGACTGGGCGGCGGCATTTGACGCCCCGGTCTATCTCCACGCCAGCGATCGGGAGTGGGTGATGCGCGACAGTTCGGCGCTGCATTTCTGGGACGGTGATGCTCTGGATATTTTGCCCGGCGTCCGGCTGCTGCGTCTGGGCGGGCACTTTGCCGGTGGCACGGTACTGCATTGGACTAACGACAGCGGCGTTCTGCTGGCCGGGGATATTTTGCAGGTCACGCCCGGCGCGGATCGCGTGTCGTTTATGTGGAGTTACCCGAATATGCTCCCGCTGCCTGGAGCCACGGTAGAGGCGATCACCGACCGTCTGAACGCGGTGGCTTTCGAACGGCTGTACGGCGCATTCGAAGGCCAAAACATCACTGAGAATGCTCATGAAATCGTCATGCAATCAGGGCGGAAATATATTTCTTGTATGAAGTAAAGCGCGGTGGGTAAACTCAGGAAGCGTGATCTTGATCATGCCTAAACTAAAACAGATAAAAGAGACATTGCTATGCAACATATCATTGAAGGTTTTCTCAGCTTTCAAAAAGAGATTTTCCCGCAACGTAAAGAACTCTTCCGCAGTTTAGCGTCCAGCCAGAATCCCAAAGCGCTTTTCATCTCTTGCTCAGACAGTCGTCTGGTCCCAGAACTGGTGACGCAGCAGGAACCGGGACAGCTCTTTGTCATTCGTAATGCTGGCAACATAGTGCCGCCGTTCGGTCCTGAACCGGGCGGTGTCTCTGCGACGATCGAGTATGCGGTTGTGGCGCTGGGCGTGACTGATATCGTGATTTGCGGTCACTCTAACTGTGGTGCGATGAAAGCGATTGCCGACAACGCCAACCTCGATCCGATGCCTGCGGTCTCCCACTGGTTGCGTTATTCCGACGCCGCCAAAGCGGTGGTTGAGAACAAAACCTGGGATACGCCGACCGACAAAGTGAACGCGATGGTGCAGGAAAACGTCTTTGCTCAGCTGAGCAACATCAAAACCCATCCATCCGTAGCGGTGGGCCTGCGCAATAACGCCATCCGTCTGCACGGTTGGGTTTATGACATCGAAAGCGGCGCAATTCTGGCGCTCGATAAAGACAGCAAAACCTTTATCTCCCTGTCTGATAATCCGCAGGTTTACTTCGAGTAAACCCGCGTCAGGGCGGGAATTTTCCCGCCCTGAAACGCTCATTATCCCGGCATGACTTCCCGCTTCAGACCCGCCTTACGCGCCGTTACCGGCAGCAGATCCGCCGCCGCGACGTACCCGTCCGGGTCGAGACAGCGGTTTAATTCCCGCGCTTTCGCCAGAATTTCTTCATTCCAGTAAACGCGTTTACGCTGATCGCCTTGCGTGGTGATGATACATTCCACGTCGCCGTCGACGGCGCGATATTTTCGCCAGCTATTGGCCGGAACGGAAATCACCGAGCGCTCAGGTGCAATCACGCTGACTTCCTCGCCCGCCTGATTCCACGTCACCTCCAGCTCGCCTTTAAACACCATGATCACCTGCACGTCCGGGCACAAATGACGCCCGACCACATGCTCTGGCGCAAGGCGCAGCCATTCCACGGAGAACCCATGCGGATTCACAATCGCTGGCGCGGCGTGGCGATCCTGCGAAATGCCGTAGCCAATCACCGGCGCAATTTCGCCACCGTGACCCGGCAGCACGGAATCCAGCAGACCGTCAGCCGACCAGCGGCGTTCGTCCCCGGTCACTGCACGCTGGCGCATCTCTGCAACAGAATAGTGGCGCAGGGCGGCGATCTCTTCCGGCGGCAGCGGGGCTAACAGCTGTGACGCGTCCGGCAGCGTATCGCCCGCGTTGACGTCGAGCAGCATATTGTCTTTGCTCAGATACAGCCCGTATTCGCTGGCCGCCGCCAGAATCGACGGGTGCCAGATGATCCCCCCGGTGTTATTTCCGCCGAGCACCGTATACACCATCCCGCAGGTCTCTTCTTTACTGACGTTGGTGAAGCCACGGAAAATCCACGTCGGAATCGACAAAATGGCGGGCGCGCTGAACTCGGCTTCGTTTTCGCCGTTCGCCCCCCAGCGAAAACGCCAAGTGCCTTCGTGAATCAAAAACACTTCCGCCGTGAAGTGCAGATGCAGGTTATTGGTCACGCCTTTCGGCATCGCCGCCGCGCCAATGTTAAAGCCGTGTGGTTCAGGAATGTTCACCACCTGCGCCGATGACTGCGTCACGCCAGGCCCGATAAACGAGTAGTTCTGCTTCAGATGCGAGCCAGGCAGCTTGCAGTCAATGAACGCCAGATTGCAGGACACCATATCGTCCGGTGTGATAACGCGGGTTTTGGCCTGCGCCGGGGTAATCGATTGTACTTTCATGTGTTCTCCTGTTAATAACCGGATGCACCCGTGGTCGGGGCGGATGTGCCGCGTGCCTGCGCGATGGCAACGCGTGCGGCACGGCCAAGCTGCATGACGTCGTTGGCGGGGGTGACAAACTGAAAACCTTGTTCGATGCGCAGTCGCGCCGCATCGCCGGAGGTGCAAAATATCCCCGCCAGTTTTTGCCTCTCGCGGCAGCGGCTGACCACCCGCTCAACGGCAGCGAGCATGTCAGGATGCTGAGATTCCGCGCTGGCGCTGCCTGTGAGGGTGAGCGACAGATCGTTTGGGCCGATAAACACCCCGTCCAGCCCGTCGGTTGCCAGAATGGCGTCGAGATTCGCCAGCCCTTCGCGGGTTTCAATCATCGCCAGGGTCAGGATCGCCTGATTCGCGTGCTGCGGATAATCCGCACCGCCGTACAGCAAACCGCGTGCCGGGCCAAAGGAACGCACGCCGTACGGTGGATAGCGGCAGGCGGCGACAAAGTGCGCGGCCTGTTCGGCAGTCGAGATCATCGGGCAGATAATCCCGTACGCTCCGGCGTCGAGCATGCGCATGATCTGCGCCGGGTCGTTGTGCTGAACACGCACCAGCGGCACCGCCGGGGTGGCGGAGAGTGCTTGCAGCATCGTCAGGGCGCTGGCGAAATCGATCATTCCGTGCTGCAAATCCACGGTCACTGCGTCATAACCCTGATGGCCGACAATTTCCGCACTGTAGCTCGACGGGATCGCCAGCCAGCCGTTGATGATTGGCGTGTTTTCCTGAATCAACTCTTTGAGTTTATTACGTCGCATTAAGAGACTCCTGAATCCACTGGCGCAGCGGCGGGGCGATTTCGTCGGGCGCTTCGAGCACCGCGAAATGTCCAGCGGTGTGCACGGTTATCCGTCGCGAGCGAACCGCACTTGCCGAGGCCAGTTGATGATGATGGGGCGTGCAGATCGGATCGTGCGCGCCGTTGATGATAATGATTGGGCATGAGAGTGCGGCCAGTGCCACGCGGTTATCCCGACGGGTGATGGCGATTTCCGTTTGACTGGCAAAGGTATCGTGGCCGCTCTCTTCTGCCATCTGGCAGATAATTTCCCTGAGCGCCGGATCACCCAGGCGCTCGGGTGCAACATACTTATGCCACAAATTTGCAGAGAGCCACTCCGCCAGCCCCTGTTCATGCGCCGTACTAACCGCTTCGCGCCGGGAAGACGCATTTTCCGGCGCATCGGCGAGCGGATTCACCGAGATTAGCGCCAGTCCGGCCAGCCGCTCGGGGGCGTCGGCGGCCATTTGGAGCGCCACGATAGCCCCGAGAGAAAACCCGGCCAGCAGAAAACGTGGCGGCAGGTTTTGCAGCAGACGCCGTGCGGCCTGTGGTGCGGAATCTGAACCCGTCAGGCTGATACACATCACGCTGGAAAGCGCTAATTGTTCAACCAGCGGCTGCCACAGCCGGGCAGTGCAGAGCGTGCCGCCAATCAGCACCAGCGGCAGTTCGGTATTATCGAGCATGACTTACCTCAGGTTGCCGTCCAGCCGCCGTCGACCAGCAGGGCGGTGCCGGTGATCATCGCCGCCGCGTCGGAGGCCAAAAACACGACCGGCCCCATCACATCTTCGACGCGTCCGAGCCGCCGCAGCTTGATGTTCTCCAGCACGTAGCGGCGAAAATCGGGGTTATCCAGCGATTGTCGCGACAGCTCGGTTTCGATAAAGGTCGGGCAGATCGTATTGACCCGAATCCCCGCATCGCCCAGCTCCAGCGCCATCGTTTTGCTCAATCCCTCCAGCGCAAATTTTGATGCACAATAGACGCTGCGATTCGGGCCGCCGACGTGGCCCATTTGGGATGACACATGAATAATGGAACCGGCAATCCCTTCGTCGCGCATCCGCTGCGCCACCCGCTGGCTGATAAAGAAGGTGGCCCGCAGATTTAGCGTCATTACGGCGTCAAAATTATCTTCGCTCACCGTCAAGAAAGGCTCATGGCGGGCCAGTCCGGCGCTGTTCACCAGAATGTCAAAAGCGGGCAACTGCCCCAGCGCCGACTCGACGCTGGCGCTGTCCGTGATATCCAGCGCCAGCGGATGCAGCGTCAAACCGCTTTCGCCCGCCAGCGCGGCGGCGTGTTCCAGCGTGAGGGGATCGCGCGCGGCAATCCACACCTGAGCGCCCGCCTGAGCGAGGGCCACGGCGCTGGCAAATCCCAGTCCTTTGGAGCCGCCGGTCACCAGCGCCCGTTTTCCTCTTAGAGCAAAAGAAGGCGTTTGCGGAAGCGTCATGAATTACACCTTTTCCCGTACGGGCGCAGGCGTGGCGTAGGGCACGTCGGTATTCCCGTAGCGACGTACGCGAATGTTGGCCTGCTCCGCATGTCCGGCAAAACCTTCCAGCAGTGATAAACGCGAGCAGTAGCTGCCGATTTCGGCGGTCGCTTCGTCGCTGAGGACTTTTTGCCAGGTGCAGGTTTTCATAAATTTGCCGACCCACAGGCCGCCCGTGTAACGCGCTGCTTTTTGCGTGGGAAGGGTGTGATTGGTGCCGATCACTTTGTCGCCATAGGCCACATTGGTGCGCGGGCCGAGGAACAGGGCGCCAAAGTTGGTGAGATTTTCGAGGAACCAGTCATCGCGGTCGGTCATCACCTGCACGTGCTCGGAGGCAATGCTGTCCGCTTCAGCCAACATTTCGTCGTAGCTGTCGCAGACAATAATTTCGCCGTAATCTTGCCAGGACTGGCGGGACACGTCGGCGGTTGGCAGTTTCTCCAGCAGGCGCTCGATTTCTGTCAGCGTTTCTTTTGCCAGTTTTAGCGAGTTGGTCAGCAGAATGGCAGGCGTGGTGACGCCGTGTTCCGCCTGACCCAGCAGATCGGTGGCGCAGATTTCCGCATCGACGGTGTCGTCGGCAATCACCAGCGTTTCCGTCGGACCGGCGAACAGATCAATGCCGACGCGGCCAAATAGCTGGCGCTTGGCTTCGGCCACATAGGCGTTGCCCGGCCCGACCAGCATATCAACCGGGGCTAGGGTGTCGGTGCCGAGCGCCATCGCGCCAATCGCCTGAATCCCGCCGAGGGCGAAGATCTCCGTCGCGCCCGCCATTTTCTGCGCGGCGACGATCGCCGGAGCCGGTTCGCCGCCAAACGGTGGGGCGCAGCTGATGATGCGCGAACAGCCCGCGACGTTGGCGGTGATAATCGACATATGCGCCGAGGCCAGCAGCGGATATTTCCCGCCCGGCACATAGCAGCCAACGGCGTTTATCGGGATATTTTTATGGCCTAGGATTACGCCGGGGCGGGTTTCAATTTCCAGGTCACGCAGGCAGGCTTTTTGCGCACGGGCAAAATTAAACACCTGCTCCTGGGCAAACTCGATATCGTGAATATCCTGACGGCTGAGCCTTTTCATGCAGCTGTTTATTTCTGCTTCCGACAGGCGATAATCACGGCGGTCGTAATTGTCGAATTTAATTGATAATTCGCGAATCGCTTTATTCCCGCGTTTTTCAATATCCATCAGAATCAGCTCTACGGTTTCGCGTATTTGCCGCTGCGCTTCCTGACGTTCCTGCACCGGTTTACTGGATTTAAGTTGATAAGCCACGATGTTCTCCTTTCATATTTGAAATGACAGATACCCTCCCGGCGAGCCGGGATAAATAGTAATAAGCGGTTAAATTATTCTCGCGCGGAGGCGAGGGAACGGTTTGCCGATATTTCTGCTGGCAGACTGGCTTTACGTGAATGAACCCAGCGCACCGAAAGCGGTGTTGCGATGGCTGCGAGAATAGACAGACCGGCAATAAACAGATACCCGGACGAGAGATTAATATGCTGCATCATTACGCCCATGATCACCGGGCCGGCAAACATACCGCATGAATAAATGGTCTGGAATAATCCCATGCGGGTGGACTGTTCATCTGAAGAGGTGTTGACCACGCTCAGCGACATAAATGCCGCGAAAGCCATACCAAATGAGAAACCGGCCAGCGCCTGTAACAGATAGATGAGATACAGATTGCTGGTAAACGGAATGCCAAACGAGGAAACCACCTGCAGCAGAATGCCCAGCACGGCGGTTTTGACCAGCCCAAGCCGCTGATAAAACACCGAGCTGCACAGGGCAATTGCCAGAGCGTAGAAGATCAGGTGAATGTTACTCAGCAGAGTTAGAATGCCAGCCTGCGCGCCCAGCTGTTCAGCGTAGATAGGTGTGAGCGTGTCGCGGGTGGCGAACGGCACCAGAATCACGATGGTCGCCAGAATGCCAATCAGCCAGACGGAGCGGTCGGCCAGCTGGAGTTTCGCGCCTGCAATACAGGCTTTCAGAGACGGAGCCTTAACCGGATCGTGAACGTCGCGGATGCGGGTGGTCAGGAACAGGGCCAGCAGGGCGGACACACAGGAGACGAAAAATGCAATGTTGTTCGCAAAATAGTGAATCAACACGCCGCCGATGCAGTTGCCAAGAAACACCCCGATAGGGCCTGCCAGCGCCAGCAGAGCGACCGCTGCCGGGGCTTCTTTGCGATCAAAATAACGGATAAACAGAATGTTATACAGCACCCAGGTAGCCGCGGTGACGCCATCGGCGGCTTTGGCGAGATACAGCGTAATGGCGTTTGGCTCCAGCCAGGCAATCGGCCAGGCGACAATCGGCAGCACCAGCGCTATCTGGATAAAAATTTTGCGGCTCTTCACCACATCAGAAATGATCCCCAGCGGGAAGCGAATCATCAGCGTCGCCAGACCGCTGGCGCCCATGATGATGCCCATCACCTGCGGTTCAATGCCCTGATTGATCATCATCGGCGCAAGAAACGCATCAATGCTGTGAATACAGATGTAAAACAATACGCTGATGATAAAAAACAGCCGGGCTTCCGGGCGGCGTAACAGTGCTCGAAACATGGTTGTGAACCTCTTAATAATTAATGGGTTATAACCAATCAAGTACAACGTTTACCGGTTCATTCCCTCTGGTGACGACCCAATTCGCCCGGTACAATTGACGGTGTGCATACGTATTCAAAAATTGAAGTTACGAAAAGGTTTCAATTTTGTAAAGGTACAAGATCACCATTGTGAAAAAAATAATTTAGACGGTTGCATACGCATGCAAAGATGGTGTAAGACTAAAAAGCACTCACTTTCCAGGCGCTCCTGACGGGGCGATTGTGATACAAAACCTGAATGTGGCAGTGACAGGATAAGGAACCCAGGGTAATGAAGCGTAAGACTTTTGCGGCGGTGACCAGCCAGCAGGTGGCACAGTTAGCAGGTGTATCTCAGTCAGCGGTATCGCGGACTTTCACGCCGGGGGCGAGTATTTCGCCCGCCACGCGTGAAAAAGTGCTCAAGGCGGCACGCGAGCTGGGCTATCGGCCAAATGCGATTGCCCGGTCGCTCAACACCGCCCGGTCACGCATCATCGGCGTGGTGATCTCTTATTTCGATAATCAGTTTTACCCGCAGGTGCTGGAAGCGTTGGCGCAAAAACTGGATACCCTCAACTATCACTTGCTGTTGTTTGTCGGTGACAGGGACGGCAACGTGGACCGGATTTTTGACCAGATCATGCAGTACCGCGTGGATGGCATTGTGCTGGCGTCGGTCACGCTGTCGCTGGATCTCTCGCAGGAGTGTCTGGCCGCCGGCATTCCGGTGGTGCTGTTCAATCGCAGCGAAGAGAGCGGTATGGCGTCGAGCGTCAACAGCAATAACGAAGCCGCTGCGCGCCAGATCGCAGAATTTTTGCTGGCCGGGGAACATAAGCGCTTCGCCTACGTCGGCGGCGTGGCGGACTCGTCGGTGAATATCGCCCGTCAGCGCGGGTATCTTGAGACGCTCGCGGAACACGGCGTCACAGACGTACAGGTGGTGAATGGCAACTATGACGCGCAGCAAACCACGCGCGCGGCGTATTCTCTGTTCACTAACGCACCCGCACCGGACGCCATTTTTGTCGCCAACGACCATATGGCGGTGACGGTGATGGACGTGGCGCGTTACGAATTTGGTCTGCGGGTGCCGGAAGACGTGTCGATCATTGGTTACGACGATATTGGCCCGTCGGGCTGGCCGTCTTATGCCTTAACGTCGGCCTCCCAACCGGTGGAGGCGATGGTGACGGCAACGGTAGAGTTACTGATGAAGCAAATCGACAGCGGCAACATCGAGCCAGAACAAATTACGCTGCCCGGTATGCTGGTGGTGCGCCACTCGGCGCGGCGTCCGCGCACCGGTGTTATCGAAAAAGACGGTTTATCTCTGTTCCAGCCTCAGGAGGTCAAATGAGCAGATTGCCGGGGTTCAGCCCCCAGTTCGACTCCATTCAGCAATTTATTTTGACTCTCACCCACGTGGTGTGGGAGCAAAAGGACATCGGCCAGCTGGCTGACTTTTACGCCACGCCAGTGGTGTTTATCACCCCGGAAAAACAGCTCACTGAACTGTCGCAATTTATGCGCCTGACGCTGGAGGCGATGCACAGTTTTCCGCAACGCTCGGTGCTGACGGAAGATATTCTTTGCAGCCACACTCCGGGTGAAGAGTATTACGCCGCCCAGCGTACGATGGCCTCGATTCGCCATCAGGGGGAAGGATTCTTCGGGGCGCCGACCGGGAACAATGTTTGGGTGCGCACCTGGGCTGACCGAATCTGCGCTGACGGCGCGGTGCGCCAGGAATGGTTGCTTCAGGATCGGGCGGCGATAGTGTCGCAGCTGGGATTGGATGTGCGCGAGTTTGCCCGCAATCTTGCCGCCACCCAGCAGCAGCTCGGTATCCAGCCAGAATCGGCGGAAATCCTGGACGCGCGCTGGTCGGGCGGGCCAGAAGGTGATGATATCGACGGGCCGCTGGCGGGCGTGGTTGAGCGCTATATGACGATGTGGGCTGGCGGCAATGGCGGAACGGTGCCGGGGTTGTATCATCCCGCCGCCACGCTATACGCTCCGGGGCATCACGTCGCCACCGGCGAGCAGGAGATCGGTGCCTGGCTTTCCGGCTATCGCGCCTCGTTTGCGGACAGCGAAACCCAGCTCCACCATCTGATCGTGCGCAAAGACGTGAATGAACCGGTGCGCATTTCCCTGCGCTGGTCGCTGCTCACCTGGCATGACGGTTACGGTAAATTTGGTTCGCCGACCCGTAAACCGGTTTCAATTACCGGTATTACTCAGCTGGAATTACGCGATGGTTTAATTATTCGTGAATATTTAGGTATTGATGAATTAGCTATCTGGTCTCAGGTAGTGAATTAATAAAGGGGAGGTTCGCCTCCCGTCACATTTTTATTAACGCTGTGAACGTTCATTTCTCCATCCATTCCGGGTGCGGGAACTTATTGTCTGAAAATAGATGCAGGAGGTCACATGTCTTCAACTGAAGCAACAAATAAAGCTCCAGCCGTACCCGAGAAAAACAGCTCAAAACCTACGCGAGACGAACCGGTATTACAGGTCGAACGTCGTGACTTTATTGATTTAGTGCCGGAAAAACGCCCGCGCGCCCAATCATTAAGAGGCTTCGACGACTGTTATACAGATATTGTCGATTATATCGTTCGCTGTACCCATAAAATTTGGGATGAGCGCGATGTGGGATTAATTTATACCCATTACACCCACAACTGTGTTTTATATAATGCGCTGGGAACGCTGTATAACCGTGAACAGGTGGTGCAGGATACGCTCCAGCGCTTAATTGCTTTCCCGGAACGTCGCGGCATGGCGACCCAGGTTATCTGGAACGGTAATGACGTCGATGGTTTTTACACTTCCCATCTGGTGACCGGCAGCGGACGTCACACCCAGTTCAGTCATCTTGGCAAGCCGACCAATCGCACTTTCGTTACCCGTACCGTCGCCGACTGCATGATCCACGAGAACAAAATTTATCGTGAGTGGGTGGTGAGCGACAACATGTCGATGATGAAACAGTTGGGTCTGGACACCGATGAAGTCGCCTTTAACATGGCGAAAGAGCAGTTTGATAAAGGCTTCCGCGTCACCGATATCGGCGAGAATGGCCGGATGCTTGGCCAGTATCCGCCGGATGTGGCCTGCGATGTCTCTATCGCCCATACCGACACCGAAGAGCAGCTCCTGCGCTGGCTGCATGAGATTTATAACCGCCGGATGTTGGGCAAAATCAAAGAGATTTACGCCCCGAATGTGCAGTGGCATGGCCCATTAATGAAAGAGCTGTACGGCACGGCGGCGGTGACGCACCAGACGCTGGCGCTGATTGGCATGATCCCGGATGGCGCGTGGCTCCCGCAGCATATCTGCTCCAATCCGTGCGACGAGGGCGGCGTCAAAGTGGCGGTGCGCTGGATTATCGAAGGCCATCATCTGGGCTACGGCGAGCTGGGGAAACCGACCGGTGAACGCCTGTTCGTGATGGGGATGTCCCATTACCACATTATCAACGGCAAAATCGTCGACGAGTGGGTGGTGTATGACCATCTGGCGCTGCTGGCGCAGATCAAACTCGGCCAGATGGAGGACGCGTAATGTCAGCTCAGTCTATTACCGAACAGGTGCGCTGGATCAAGCGCCCTCAGGGTCAGGATGCTCTGGCCGATCGCTCATTGACGGATAAAGTGAGCGCGATTATTGAGCGCGTGAAAGGTGAGGGTGACAGCGCGCTCAGGGCTTTTTCACAGCAGTTCGACAAAGTGGTGCCGGAGCAATTTGAAGTAACGGCGCAGGAGATTGAAACCGCGCTGAGGGAACTCGATCCGCAAACCCGACGCGACAGCGAATTTGCGATTGCTCAGGTGCGCCGTTTTGCCCAGGCGCAGCTGGCGACCATGCAGCCGCTGGAAATCGAAACCCTGCCGGGCGTGCATCTCGGGCATCGTATAATTCCGGTGCAAACCGTCGGATGTTACGTCCCTGGCGGGCGCTATCCAATCCTTTCTGCGCCGGTGATGTCGATTGTTCCGGCGACGGTGGCGGGCTGCGAGCAGATTATTGCCTGTCTGCCGCCGGGTGCACATCCGGCGATGATTGCGGTGTGTCATCTGGCGGGCGCACATCGAATTTTCAAAATTGGCGGTGCGCAGGCGATCGCGGCGATGGCCTGGGGGACTGAAAGCGTTCCGGCGGTGGACAAAATTGTCGGGCCGGGCAATGCCTTCGTCAATGAAGCCAAGCGCCAGGTGTTTGGCAAAGTGGGCATTGACGCCCTGGCCGGGCCGAGCGAAATCTTCACCGTGGCCGACGACAGCGCCGATCCGCGCATACTGGCGGCAGATTTACTGGCGCAGGCCGAGCATGACGTTCATACCCGCGTCGGGCTGGCGACCACCAGCCAGGCGATTGCTGAAGGTACGCAGAGGGAGATCCAGCGTCAGTTAAGCTCGTTGCCAACGGCGGAAACAGCAGGTGAGGCGTGGCGTCGGCAGGGTGAAATCGTGGTGTGTGACACAGAAGAGCAGCTGATTGCCTTCGCGGATCACATGGCGACGGAGCATCTGCAGGTACATACCCGCGATCCGCACGGCACGGCGGCGAAGATCCGCAACTACGGTTCGCTGTTTATTGGTCAGAACGCCAGCGTGGTGTTCTCGGATAAATGCTGCGGGACCAACCACACCTTGCCGACAATGGCAGCGGCGCGTTACACCGGCGGACTGTGGGTGGGAGCGTATGTGAAAGTCTGTACTCATCAATGGATTGACGAGCAGGGCATCGCAGCCATTGCAGAACCAGCGATTCGCCAGAGCCGCACCGAGGGTATGCAGGGACACCGCCGTGCGGCGGAAATTCGCCTCCGGCCAGGGGAGATTGATGCGATTACCTCGGGGATGAGAGACTAAGTTTTGTAGGCTGGGGGCTGTTTCCCCTCACCCTAACCCTCTCCCACAGGAAGAGGGGACTGTCCGGAGGGAGAGGGGACTTTACCACCCTCTCCCTGTGGGAGAGGGCCGGGGTGAGGGCATCAGGCCGCACTTGTTTGTCACTCTTCCAAAAACGGCAATCGACGACGTGCGCGCGACGCGCGTTGTGTTATCGCTTTCGCCATCGCATCACCGATTTCTGCGCACACGGTCAGCCCCTGAACGAAGGGCTGATCGTGCATCAGATAGGGCAACGCGCCGAAGGCGATGCGCCCACGCACGCTGTCGGGCGCAAGTAGTGTGTAATCTTCGCTGACGTCCGGGATCTCATCCCCGTTTTCCTGTAACTGATGGCGCAGGGTCGGGAACGGCAGGTCTTTCGTTTTCAGCGGTTTTTGCCCTCTGGCATCAATAAACAGATCAAATTCAACCTTTTTACCGTCGAAGACAATCACCGTCCGGTTCTCCTGCACGTCCATTTCATACTCTGCCCCCAGCGCCAGGACGCTAATAATCCCCGCTTCGCGCAGCGCCAGCAGACGACGAATCGACTGAGAAGGAATGGCCGCGTAGTTGTCGATGAAAATACGGGAAAGCCCGCCGTCGAAGCGCTTTCGATCCTTGTCGGTCAGATGCGGAACAATTTCCTGCACCACTTCATGCATTCGCAGAATGGTGTAGCGCCACGGCACCGTGCGTTTGTCGCGCTTGTTGCGCTCGACTTCATCGAGATTGGTTTGCGCCCAGCTGAAGGGATCATGTTTGTGGCGTTCGGCGAAGTAGGCGTCATGGAAACTGTCGGCGTCCAGCGCTGTTAAGGCGATGGAGGCGCTCCACTGCGGATCAGCGAGCTCAAGTTCCTCAGCCATCAGGCTGAAAACGCGATCCAGCAGGCCGTCCGACCCGGCGGAAATCTCTTTTTCGATCGCCTGTTCCGTTACGATGCTTAAAGGTTCATAAGGCAGTGGGCAGTAAAAATCCGCTTCCGGCAGAATGCCCGAGCGGGACATCAGCACCATGTTGAGCGCTTCGCTACCTTCGTCGAGCCTGAATTCAACGGGCTGGTTTTCCGGCTCGATAAAGTCACCGTGCTGAATGGCGACCGCCATTACCGCGTCCAGTCCACTAAGCGAGGTGCCCATAATGCCGACACGACAGGCGTCGATTTTGGCTTCCATCAGCCCTGACCACGGGCTTGGGAAGTATGAACGGGTCGACTCGTCGTCGTCCGGCCAGACGTGCCCGGTAGCTATCACGGTGAGATCGTAAATTGCGGGTTCCGCACGGTTCTTCGCCCAGACGCTGACGCCTTCGGGCGTAGCTTCCAGATCTGTGACCTGGCAGGATTCCTGCACGTTGACGTCAAAACCGCGCTGTTTTGCCTGATCGATCAGCTGCAAAAATTGGTCGCGATAATACTCGCCTAACAAAATGCGCGGCAGGAACTGACGGTCGTGAAGCGAGGATTTCTCCACGCCGTAGCGGGCCAGATGCGCGCTGCTTTGGGTGCGCAGCCAGTCGAGGTAAGTGGAAAAGAGGGGGGGAATTTCGATACTGGCAATATTCGCCAGCATCATCCGCGAGTTGTCTTCATCGCTGTAGGGCATTCCTACGCCAGCCTCTTCGGCCTGCTCGTAGATATCGATACTAAATGGCGTCTTATTTTTTAGCAGCGAGAAAAGGGTGTAAATCCCCGTAGGTCCGGCGCCGATAATCGCAATTCTTTTCATTCATCGTTCCCTTGTCCGATTCCTTAGGATGCTGACGCTAATATTTGGCCGGGAGCTTATTCACTTTAATCAATCTGCCCTCGTTCATTTCAACATATCCCCCCGTTTTCAGCTCTGCCAGTATTTTTAAGATCCCGCTGCGGGATAAATTTGTTTTTGCACGGATATATTTTTCAACAGTAGTGCTGGCGCGAAATTCTTCGGTTTCGGTCATCAGTTCCAGCAGTTGATAACGAATAATCTCATATGCCGAAGGCGCGGTATTCTGCAGGGTGTGGTAATAGAGTTTACCCAGAACGCCATTAATATGGCCCACTAGCGTTTCCATCAGGTCATTTTTTCGAATAATCTCATACGCTTGTTCCAGATCCAGGGTGGCTATCTGGCAAAGCTCGCGCGATTCAATCCAGGATTCGCGAAACGTGGAAAATTGCACATCGGCCAGACCCACAATAGCGGGCGCGTAGATGTGGGTAACGACCATTCCGTCGGGGCCTCGGTGAAATTCCGTCGTGCCTTCGAGCTGAATGTAACAGACGGCAACATCATTCACACACAGGGGGAACTTTTGTCCGGGTGGATACGTGGCGAGGGTGGCATGAGGAAGCAGCGCACCGATTAATGTTTCGGCCAGAGGTGTCGCGCGATTCATAGGAAAAGCAGGTTTGTCGTTGTTGCTCATAAAGCGCGTCCTGTCTTCAATGCCGGATTACCCGTACATCAGAGAGTATACACGCTGTTAATATTTCAATGGCAGATGGCGAATCTCAATCAGAATGCCCTTATCCATAATGATGTAACCGCCGGTGCGTAGCTCGGACAATATGCGCATCGTTCCGCTTCGCGACAGATAGCTCCTGTCGATGATGTAGTTTGCTGCGGTGATGTGCAGGCGAATATTGTCCGGTTCGCCGATTAATTCCATCAACTGGAAACGAATGATGTCATAGGCCGACATTTGGGTAATCGCCATGCAATGGTCGTATACCCGCCCCGTGGTATATATCACCAGATGCGAAAGACTCTCCCAAAGATCGTCTTTGGCAATAATTTCATTGGCGAGTGCCAGCGGCACCTGGCCCACGCAGCATTCGTCGAGGGTACGGATGTACATATGCTCTTCGTTTGAGAGCTGGTTACTGATTCCGAAAACAAACGGGGTTGATTCAGAATTCAAAACCATTCCGTCGCCGCGACGGTGCAGGGCGACACTGCCTTTATAAAGCAGGAAGCAGTAGCGAATATTTTCTTCTGTGTAACGAATAACGGCACCTTTGGGATACATCACTTCTGTCGAGAAAGGCTGGAGATGTAGCAAGATCCTTTCTATGTGGTTCAAGGGCTTATGCGTTGAAAATGTATAGCCGCTGGCAAGCCCATCGAGAGACATACGCGTATTCATATTTAATTACACCTGCGAGGATGATTCATTGAGACCATTAATTATTGCTACTGCAAACATTTTTAAAAGTAGTTAATACGGTCTAAGTGTAGACCGAGAAAATGCTTGAAATGAGGAAGGGAGTTGTGAGTTGTCAATAACTTTAGTGTGGTCAATCAATTATTGATCGCGGAAGGGCCTTAAAACACAGAATTTTCGCAGGTTAGTTTATAGTCTACAGATAGACCCAGAAAAAAATTGAGTAACCTAATATGTTTCTATAAATTACTGTTCAGCAAAACAACGTCAGGCAGTACGAATATATCGATAATGTATTATCGATATGCGCACCGCAATATTTAATAGCCACTTCAGTGGCAATAAAGATGATGATAGTTGTTTGTGCTTTACATTGAAGTAGGAAAAAGCTAACCGCAATAAATTAATTCAAATTAATTTGAATGGTTTTCTATTCCGGTGAGCAATTAATACTATATTTTAAGGAATTTATGATGAAAAAGAATCTGATCGTTGCTGCTTTTGCTGTTACTGCTGCTGTGTCTATGTCTAACGTGTTTGCTGCTGCTGGCACCGTGAACTTCACCGGGGAAATTCTGGAGAACGCCTGTAACGTTGATGTGGCTTCTCAGAACCAGACCGTTGACCTGGGCCGCTACAACAAAACTGAATTCAACAATCTGGCAGGGAGTAAAACTGCGGCTAAAGATTTCAACATCGTGCTGAAAAACTGCCCGGCCAGCGTCTCTGCGGCAAAAGTACGTTTTGACGGTACTCCAGAAGTCACAGACTCTACGTTACTGGCCATCGACAGCACCACCGCTGGTGCGGCAACCGGCGTGGCTATCCACCTGATGTCAGCTGATAAAGGTGACTTACCGCTGCATGGTCAAAACAACTACACCTACATGCTGAGCTCAACTCAGGATAACACCCTGAAATTCTACGCACAGTATCAGTCTACTAATGCAACTGTGACTGCAGGTCCAGCAAACGCCGTTGCCAGCTTCTCTGTTGTATACAACTAATTTTCCTTTTTAAGGAAAAGAGTATGAGGTCGTTAATCGGCCTCATTTTTAATTGAGGTATAAAATGAACTTTCTTCGTAAGACTTTTATTGTCGGCGCATTTGTCGCGGCAGGAATTTCTGCAGCCCACGCCGGAGTAATTATTGGCGGCACGCGTGTTATTTATGATGGCAATAAAAAGGAAGCCTCTATTAGCGTTAATAACCCGGATGCCACGCCTTATTTAATTCAGTCCTGGGTCGAAACGCAAAATGGAGGGGCTGAGAAAGCTCCTTTTGTTATTACCCCGCCGCTTTATCGCCTCGATAAAGATCAGCAGAACGTTGAGCGTATTATGCTGACGGGAGCGTTACCTCAGGATAAAGAAAGTCTTTACTGGCTCAATATTAAAGCCATCCCTTCGGCACCAAAAAAAGATAATAGCCTGCAAATTGCCATTAAAACGCGAATTAAGCTGATCTATCGTCCTGCGGGATTAAAAGGCACGTTGCCCGAAGAACTCGCGGAAAAGCTGACCTGGAGTCGGTCTGGCAATCGAGTCAGCGTCAGCAATCCAACGCCCTACGTCATGAACTTCAGTCAGATCAGCGTCAATGGTAAGGAACTGGAAGAGGTGAGCTATGTCATGCCGGGAGCGACCGCTCAGTTTGCGTTACCGAATGGGGTGAGCGGTGGCGCCCTGAAATTCAAAGTGATCAATGACTACGGTGGGCCGGGGAAAGAGCATAACGCCAGTATTTAAAAAATGACCGCAACGTAAGACGGACTTCTGGTTAATGATGATGACAAAACAAAAACAACACTTTAAACCTGCCAGGCTGGCACTTTTTATTGCGGTCGCGCTGGGGACGATAATACACGATGCCGGGGCGCGGGATTTTTTTAACCCTGAACTGCTTGAGGTGGGCAATCCCGGCTCGGGTAAGACCGATCTGTCGATGTTTGAAGCCGGTTCCCAGGCTCCGGGGGTTTATCACGTTGATATTCTTATTGGCGATCAGACGGTGGATACCCAGGACATTGAGTTTGCGTCGGTGAAAGATAAAGACGGCGATTCGGTACTACAACCCTGCCTCAGCCTGGAGCAACTAAAAAGCTGGGGCGTTCGCACCCACCTGTTCCCTAATCTGGCCTCCAGCGGGAAGTGCGTGGATCTGTCTGCGATCCCTCAGGCTGCGGCCGATTTTCAGTTCAGTACCCAGCGTCTGCTGATCAGTATTCCGCAGGCGGCATTGGAACCTCAGGCGCGCGGATATGTGTCGCCTGAACAGTGGGATGAAGGCATCAATGCGGCGATGCTTAATTACAGCCTGAGCGGTGCTAACAACTGGCAGCGTGGCAACAACGGTCGTGCCGACGATGCGCAGTATGCCAACCTGCGTCCTGGTGTGAATATCGGGCCGTGGCGTTTGCGCAATTACACCACCTGGAGTCGTGACACACATGGTCAGGACAAATGGGATACGGTCTATACCTACGCTCAGCGTGATGTGATCCCGCTGAAAGCGCAGTTCACTGCGGGCGATAGCAGTGCGCCAAACGATGTGTTTGACGGTATGCCGTTCCGGGGCGGGCAGTTGGCATCCGACGACGATATGCTCCCGGACTCGCTGAAAGGCTATGCGCCTGTAGTGCGTGGCATTGCCCGAACCAACGCGCAGGTCACGATTCGCCAGAATGGGTATCAAATTTATCAGAGCTACGTTTCACCGGGTGCCTTTGAAATTACCGATATGTACCCGACCGGCGGGGCGGGCGATCTGCAGGTCACGGTAAAAGAGGCCGACGGCAGCGAGCAGCACTATACCGTGCCGTTTGCCTCTTTGCCGGTGCTCCAGCGTGAAGGCCGTCTGAAATTTTCCGTCACCGGCGGCCAGTATCGTTCCTATGACAGCAGCGTAGACAAAACGCCGTTTGCCCAGGGCACCGCGATTTATGGTCTGCCGCACGGCTTTACGATTTACGGCGGCGTGCAGGAATCGAGTAAATATCAGTCACTGGCGAGTGGCGTCGGTAAAAACTTGGGTGATTTCGGTGCGCTTTCAGCCGATGTCACCCAGGCCTGGTCAACGCCGCAGGATGGTCTAAAAACTGACGGTCAGTCATGGCGTGCTCGCTACAGCAAAAACGTGCTGGAAACGGGGACTAACTTTGCTATTGCCGGATATCGCTATTCGACCAGTGGCTATTACGGCATGCAGGAAGTGCTGGACACTTATAGCGACACATCCGGGCTGGTCGAGCGACGCCGAAATCGCATGGAGCTGACCATGAGTCAAACTCTTGGACAGGATTTAGGCACCCTGATGCTGAGTACGGTTCGTGAGGATTACTGGAATTCAGGCCGCACGATGGCCTCCTGGAGCCTGGGTTACAATAACGGCTGGCGTGGGATTAACTACGGCCTGACCTATACCTACAGTAAAAACGGATCATCCACCGGGCGCGGCGAACAAACGTATTACGACAAAGATCAGCAGCTGGCACTGACCATCAGTATTCCGCTGGATAAGTTCCTGCCGCAAACCTGGGCTAACTACAGCATGAACGCCAGTAAACAAAGCGGTACCACGCACTCCGTGGGCTTAAGCGGTATGGCGATGGAAAACAACGCGCTGAACTGGAACGTCCAGCAGGGCTACGGCACCAACGACGTGGGCTACACCGGCGCGATGAATGCCGATTATCGTGGCACCTACGGCGAAGCGACAGTTGGATATGGCTACGACAAAAACAGCGATCGCATGAACTATGGCGTACAGGGTGGGATTTTAGCCCACGCCGACGGCGTGACCTTCAGCCAGCCATTGGGTGAAACCAACGTACTCATCAAAGCACCGGGCGCGAAAGGGGTCAGCATTCAGAACCAGACCGGCGCGAAGACTGACTGGCGTGGCTATACCACGGTGAGCAACGTCACTGTTTATCGTAAAAATGATGTGGCGCTGTTAACTGAAACTTTGCCCGAGGACGTCGAACTTGAACTGACCAACCGCACTGTAACTCCGACGCGCGGCGCGGTGGTGCGTGCGAATTATGTAACCAATGTGGGTCTGCGCGCGCTGATCACGTTAATGCAACCTGGTGCTATTCCCGTGCCGTTTGGGGCCATCGTGAATGTGGATGGCCAGAGTGGGCAGGGCTTTATTGTCGGTGAGGGCGGGCAGGTCTATTTAACTGGGTTGAATCCGAAAGGAAGCCTGACCGTTAAATGGGGTAATGACTCAGATAAAGCATGCCGGGCCGAGTATTCCAGTCGTGCTGAAAATAACCATTCTGGTGTCCAGTCGATGAACGTTATTTGTCGTTAGAGGAAATTATGAGAATTTCTAAATTATTATTTCTGATTATATTATCGTGTTTATTCTCTAAGTCTTCACTTGCGATGACCTGCACGTTAGTCAGTTACTGGAATCCCGTCGTCTCTATTGGCGCAATGACCGTTCAGCGTGACGCTCCTGTCGGAACAATTATTGGTACGGTGACATTAACAAATAGTACCCGGTCAGTAAATTGCTCGGACGCGGGAACCATGTCGCGTTATCGCACATTAACTTATTCAGGTGGTGTGCAATCACCTTTGCCGAATATATACAGAACGAATTTAACGGGTGTAGGTATTCAAACGGATCCTTCCGAAGCGTATTTTACAAATCCGGCGCAGCTCTTCCAGAGTACCAATAGTGGGGCCGGCATTGTGTTTGCAAATCATCATACGATTATTATTAATGTCATCAAAACGGGTGATATCGTGTCAGGCACGCTGGCGATGGGAGAAATCGCCAACGAACAGTTTGATAATGGGTCTGGGGGGAGAATAACGTCTGAATCCGTCACTATGTCAGGCGGTAATTCTATCACCGTATTGGCATGTGGTCTGAGCACCCAAACGTTAACATTCCCGATTGGTGATGTATTTGCATCAACATTTGGCAGCACGCCAGGAACAATTCCTTCAGGCGCGCAAACAACGCAAAACCTGGGGCTGAACTGTGCCACAGGCGCCAATATAAACGTCACGCTTTCAGGGATTCAAAACCCTGATGTTTCTGATAACAGTGTTCTGGCTTTAACCGGGCAGGGAAGTGCGGGCGTAGCTCAGGGCGTTGGCGTTCAACTTCTTTATAACGGTTCTCCATTACGAATTAATAGCCGAATGGTGATGAAACAATCATCAGGGGGCCAGGAATCTCTTCCGCTGACGGCCCGTTATTATCAGACCAAAACGGCAGTTACAACGGGTTCGGCCAATACGTCGGCCACGTTGAATTTAACGTACCAGTAATCAAAAGGACCGAATAATGAACATCAGGAAACTGATAATAATCGGCTGTACTGCGCTGAGTGCAATCATGAATTTGTCTGACGTGAAGGCTGCCGACCCGGTGACCATTAGTGTAACGGGGAGAATTATTGCTTCACCTTGTGAGATCAAAAGCGACAGTGTCAATATCAACGTCGATCTTGGTATGAATATCGAGTCTTCATCATTACAGACACCGGGTTCAGCGACTGGATGGGTTCCCGTAGATGTGAATGTGATTAACTGCCCATCTGCCACCACAAAAGCCACCATCTTGTTTCAGGGCACGGCGGATAGCCTCAATCCCAATGACATGTATCGAAATACAGGGACGGCGACAAACCTCGCCGTCCAGCTGCAGGGCGTCGGTGGAGAACCTTTTGGGAATGGGAAAAGTTTTACCGGCATTATCGTAGGCAATGCCTATTCGTATCACCTGCGAGCGCGAGCCTGGACCCAAAATGGCAACGTTATGCCTGGCACGATTAGCGCCGTCGTGACCGCCACCTTTACTTATCAATAAAAATGAATGCCCCTGCGGGGGCATCCTGGAGAGACCTATGCGCGTTTTTGTAACCTTCAGCGCAGTGATATTGATGGCAGCAGCGTTTTTTGCTCTTGCGGATACGGAAATAAATCTTCGCGGCAATGTGGTCGCAAGCCCGTGTTCGGTTGATACCGACACGGTGAATAAACTGGTGGAATTTGATCCGCTACAGCGGACAGACCTCATCACCGCCGGAACAGGTGGCGCGTGGCAGAACTTTTCGCTACTGGTAAAAAACTGCCCGGCAGGCACACGTCAGGTTACGGTGAAATACCTCGGCACAAATGATATTCAGGACGCGACGGCGTGGAAAAACACCGGCACTGCCACTCACGTTGCGCTGCGCATGACCAATGCCGATCACTCGGTTATTTACAGTAACGGGAGCGCTCAGCAGATTTCGGTGAACTCCAGCACTAACAGCGCTGAATTTCCCCTGTCGGCGAAAATATTTACCCCGCAGGGAAATGCCGGGGCTGGAACATTTGCGGCGACGATCAACCTGGAATTTACCTGGCAGTAAGTCTCTTATTATGCCGAATATCAAAATGGTGACGGTTTGTTAAGCCGTCGCCTGCATTTCGTTTTTGAGGTTACATGATTAACGTCCTGATTAAAGATGATAATGCGTTTTATGACTGGTCAATACACAACTTTCTGAGCGAGATATTTTCACAGGAATATCAGAAGAGGGTGAAATTAACGCTGGAGTTTACACATCAGACGGTGCGCCAGGCCGATATGATTATTATGGGGATGTGCCAGGGCGAGCATTTCACCTGTCACCCTGAGCTGCATTCGCGCACCAAAGGGGTGATCGTTGGTTTAATGGATAAAAAACCGGTGAATACCGCACCGTCACCGGAGTGCATCCGGGATATTGTTTATATCGAACGCAGAGCGCCGCTTCGCGTGATACGCGATGGCATAATCCATGTCTGGAAAGGTCATGAGGAAACGCGTTGTAGCAATTGTTATACCTGCCGACACCGGGCGTTGTCACCCCAGCAAACACGGATTATGGCTGGTTTCTACAGCGGTAAAAATGTGCCGCAAATAGCGCGTGAGCTTAATTTGTCTGAGAAGACGATTTTTTCTCACAAATATCACATGATGGCGAAATTTAATCTCTCCACCGACTATGAATTGCTCCTGCTGCTCGACAGGTTGCACGAACGTCGGCTTTATCCCCATCTCTTCACAAAGTAACAGGGCATAAGGATATGTCTGTTCAAGGATGAATAAGGGGCATTACGTTGGGCTGGATAAAAAGGGATTTAAAACTGAAGAGGAGTATCACGAAATGGTGCGTCCGAGTGGACTCGAACCACCGACCCCCACCATGTCAAGGTGGTGCTCTAACCAACTGAGCTACGGACGCACTGTATAGAATTTTTGATGGTGCGTCCGAGTGGACTCGAACCACCGACCCCCACCATGTCAAGGTGGTGCTCTAACCAACTGAGCTACGGACGCATCATGTTGTCTGTGACAACGGGGTCGAATATTAGCGGCAGTGAGGGGATGAGGCAAGAGGGAAAATGCAATTTTCTTCCGTATTTCACGCGATTGCTTCATTCCCGCGCAAAGTGAAGAGAAAGTAGCCGCCCGAAGGCGGCTCGCGGATAATTAACGCGCAGCGCGTTGCAAAATCACGGCTGATGGTTGGCGTTGCAGGAAGCGCATGCGCAGCATCATCAGGACGGCGGCGGAGGTTAAACCTATGATAAAGCCCATCCAAAAACCGGCGGGGCCCATTCGGTCCACCACCAGGTCGGTCAGAGCCAGCACGTAGCCGCACGGCAGTCCCAGCACCCAGTAGGCGGTGAAAGTGATAAAGAAGATCGAACGTGTATCTTTATACCCACGCAAAATGCCGCTACCGATAACCTGAATCGAATCAGAAATCTGGTACACCGCTGCCAGCAGCATCAGCTGAGAGGCGAGGATCACCACTTCAGGATTGTCGTTGTAGAGCAGGGCAATCTGCTCACGCAGCAGCACGGTAAAGATGGCGGTGCACGCCGCCATGCACACGCCGACCATCAGGCCAGTACGTGCCGCGGTTTGTGCATCCAGCGTCGAGCCTTGTCCCAGACGATAGCCTACGCGGATGGTTACCGCAGCCGCCAGCGACATTGGCAGAACGAACATCAGCGAGCTGAAGTTCAACGCAATCTGGTGGCCCGCAACGTCGACAATACCCAGCGGCGAGACCAGCAGCGCGACAACCGCGAACAGCGTTACTTCAAAGAACAGTGCCAGTGCGATAGGCAGGCCGAGCTGAACCAGACGTTTCATCACCGCCATATCCGGCTTGCTAAAGCTTTGCTCGTTGCGAATGTCACGCATCGAGCGCGCTCTTTTGACGTACGACAGCATGCTGATGAACATCACCCAGTACACCGCCGCCGTCGCCACACCACAGCCCACGCCGCCCAGTTCAGGCATCCCGAAGTGGCCGTAGATAAAGACGTAGTTGACCGGAATATTCACCAGCAGTCCGATAAAGCCAAACACCATGCCGGGTTTGGTTTTTGCCAGCCCTTCACATTGGTTACGCGCCACCTGGAAGAACAGGTAGCCGGGTGCGCCCCACAGCAGCGCACGTAAATAGCCGACGGCTTTATCGGCTAGTGCCGGGTCGATATTGTGCATTGAGCGGATAATGTGGCCCGCATTCCACAGCACAATCATGACGAGAATGGAGACGAATCCGGCGAGCCAAAATCCCTGACGGACCTGATGGGCGATGCGTTCGCGTCGACCTGAACCGTTAAGCTGGGCGATAACCGGCGTTAAGGCCAGCAGCAGACCGTGGCCGAAAAGAATGGCCGGAAGCCAGATGGAGGTCCCGATCGCGACGGCGGCCATATCAGTGGCGCTGTATCCGCCCGCCATGACCGTATCCACAAATCCCATTGCGGTTTGGGCGACCTGCGCGATGATCACCGGTATTGCCAGGGGTAATAACTGACGCGCTTCATTCATGTACTTCTGCACGTGAACACCTTTTAATTTGTTGTTATTTGAGAGACTAAAAAAACCCGCCGAAACTGGCAGCAAGAAGAAAATGCAGGGGGAGTGCCAGCTATTGTAGCGGGGTTTAGCTATTTATCTAGTGAAAAAATCGCCAGAAAATGCCCCTTACTGGCAACCTGTTTTTCCAGATGTTATTGTGATGCGATTAAAACGGTGTCACCACCGTTGGCATAAAACAGGAGTGGTAAGCATGTTTACTGGTATCGTGCAGGGCACAGCAAAACTGGTGTCCATTGAGGAAAAACCCAATTTCCGTACCCATATTGTCGAGCTGCCGGAATATATGCTCGACGGGCTGGAAACCGGGGCATCGGTTGCACACAATGGCTGCTGTCTGACGGTGACAGAGATTGACGGTAATCGTATTAGCTTTGACCTGATGAAAGAGACGCTGCGTATTACCAATCTCGGTGAGCTGGTGGTGGGCGATATGGTCAACGTCGAACGCGCGGCGAAATTCAGCGATGAGATCGGCGGGCATTTAATGTCGGGCCATATTATGACCACCGCTGAAGTGTCGAAAATCCTGACCTCGGAAAATAACCGTCAGATCTGGTTTAAAGTGCAGGATGCCTCATTAATGAAATACATTCTGTATAAAGGATTTATTGGCGTGGATGGGATTAGTCTGACGGTAGGTGAAGTGACCCCGACGCGTTTCTGCGTGCATTTAATTCCAGAAACCTTACAGCGCACGACCCTTGGCGCGAAAAAACTCGGCCATCGGATTAATATCGAAATTGATCCGCAGACCCAGGCGGTCGTGGATACCGTTGAGCGGGTTCTGGCGGCGAAAGAACTGGCAAGTAAATTGACGGCGCAAGACGAATAAAATAAACCCCGGATATCCGGGGGTTATTCATTGAAGATGACCTCGTTTGTTGCCGGGTGGCGCTGCGCTTACCCGGCCTACAAAACAACAAATTTCCCGGTTTTGTAGGCCCGTGCAAACGAAGTGCCGCCGGGCGATTTTCATTCACCGCGCCACGCGCAATCCATGCTCTACACCACGGCTAAACACCACCTGCCATAGCTGAATATCCCGCGCGCGAAATGCCCCTGCGCAGGCATTCAGGTAATAGCTGAACATCCGTTTGAAGCGTTCCGAATAGTTATCAGCGATTTCTGGCCATGCGGCCTGAAAACGTGAATGCCAGGCCATGAGAGTTGTGTCGTAGTCTGCGCCAAAGTTGTGCCAGTCTTCGACTATAAAGTGCGACTCACTGGCATCGGCAATCTGGCGAACGGAGGGCAGGCAGCCGTTCGGGAAGATGTATTTGTTGATCCACGGGTCAACCGAATGGTCCGTCTTTTTGGAACCGATAGTGTGTAGCAGGAAAATCCCCTCGGGTTTCAGGTTGCGGTCGGCAACCGTGAAATAGGTACTGTAGTTCTTCGGCCCTACGTGCTCAAACATCCCCACCGAGACAATACGGTCAAACTGGTCATCGAGGTCACGATAATCTTGCAGCAGAATGGTCACATCCAGCCCGGCGCAGCGCTCTTGCGCCATTTTTTGTTGCTCGGCGGAAATGGTCACGCCGACGACGCTGACGCCATAATTTTTGGCCATATAATACGCCAGTCCACCCCAGCCGCAGCCGATATCCAGGACCCTCATGCCGGGCTGAAGCTGCAGCTTTTCGCAGATTAAACGCAGTTTAGCCTGCTGTGCATCTTCGAGAGTGGTAGCGTCTTTCCAGTAGGCACAGGAATATTGCATGAAGGGATCAAGCATGCGGCTGAAAAGATCGTTACCCAGATCGTAATGTTCTTTGCCGACAATCCATGCCCGCTTTTTACTTTGCAGATTGAGCAATCGCGCAGAGGCGATACGCAGGGTATCTTTCAGGCGGTGAGGGAGCTGGTTTTCCAGCCCAGCGCGCAGAACGTTATGGAAAAACATATCCAGCCGTTCGCAATCCCACCAGCCGTCCATGTAGCTCTCGCCCAGACCGAGCGAACCTTCCTGCAGAACGCGTTTGAAAAAATCGGGGTGTTTTACCTGAATATCGGAGGGGGCAGACCCGTTAATCGCGACGCCCGCCCGACCCAGTAATTCATTGACGATCCGAAACCAGTCATTGTCCCGGACATTGACTTCTTCTATACACGATGAACTCATAGCTTCTCCATCACCTGCTGTGATCAGAACCTTCAAACAGCGTAGCCGTTTTTTATGGTTTGTGAGAAATCCCACGGTTTTTCCGTGAGGCTAATATCCGACGTAGAACAGAGGAAGGGAGATAACCCTTACCGAAAGGCCTTCCATGGTAAAACGGGAGCACTCCGGCTCCCGTTAACACATAATATTTATCGTATTTGTGTGAAGCAAATTTAGTATAGGCCGCAAAAATCGGTGATTCAACAGAAAGTTATTAGCAGCCTAATCACTGAAATGTCACATAATTGCTGGCGCGATTATGCCCGAGAGGATTCTGTCTGCGAAGTGACGTCAGACGAGTCCTGTGCCGAAGACTGCATGCGATAACCCAGCGCGGCGAGCAGTACGGTGGCGAGCATCACGCTGGTCGTTGTCATCAGCGGCGTGGCGATAAGCGCTGAAACAATCAAACTTGCCAGGAAACACAGCCCCAGTTGCAGGGTATTTTGCAGCGCAGCGGCGCGACCTGTCGCATGAGGGAACGGACGCAGCGCCTGAGCTACCACGATAGGGTAGATTGCACCGTTCGCCACCGCCATCACGCAGAAGGGGATCAGAATTTCAGTCAGCCCAACGTGCGGGATAAAGCCAACGGCCCAGGTCGCAATGACGCTGATTGCGAAGAGTACCAACAGCCACGGCAGCATCTGCTGTCCCTGCCATTTTTGCAGCGCCGCGCGGCAGCCGTAACCGCCGACCAGGAACGCGATGGTCTGCGGAACATAGCTCAGGCCGATCACCGCCGGACTGTAGCCCATGTCATGCAGAATAAACGGCGAACCGGTCAGCCACGCGAAGAAGCTGGCGGAACAAGCGGCGTAAACCAGTACGTTGCCACGATAGGCGCGTGAGCGCAGCAGTGACAGGAAGGTCACGCGGTCATCGTTGTTCTCAGCGGGTTTTGCTGGTGCAGGTTTGAGCGTAAACGCCGGTAACATCAGCACCAGTGTGATGATGAACAGCGTGGCGAAAATCGCCTGCCAGTCAAAGTGCACCAGGATCCAACTGCCGAGCAGGGGCGCCAGCGCCGGTGAAAGACCGACCAGCGGCATAATGGTGGCAAAAATGCGGTTCACGCGTGAGGCGGGATAGTAGTCGGTGACCAGCGCCTGCCAGGTTACGGCGGCCGCACACACCCCGAATGCCTGCACAAAACGTAGCACCAGCAGCCAGGTGGCATCGCGCACCCACAGCATCCCCAGACAGGCGACGGCAAAGATCGCCAGACCTAAAAGTAAAATGGGCTTGCGGCCATAGCGGTCGGAAAGCGGTCCCCACAGCAGCTGCGCTAAGGCAAAACCGGCGAGGAACAGGCTCAGGCTGGCGCTGATCGCGGCGGCAGGCGTCTGTAAATCTTCCTGCATCGCGGCGAACGCAGGCAGATACATATCGGTGGCCAAAAAGCCCAGCACGCTTAAACCGCCGAGCCAGATCAGAAATCCTTTGTTGGGTTGCATTGTTTTTATGTCCTAAAGAGGCAGGTATTCATTGGCGCAAAGTGTAGGGAGTGCAAAGTTCCTTGTGAAACGCTAATATTTGGTGGTTGCATTCAAAAAATTTGCAGGCAAAAAATGTGGTCTGAATATTCGTTAGAAGTGGTGGATGCGGTCGCGCGTAACGGCAGCTTTAGCGGCGCGGCCCAGGAACTGCACCGCGTTCCGTCTGCGGTGAGTTACACTGTGCGCCAGCTTGAAGAGTGGCTGGCGGTTCCGCTGTTTGAACGCCGCCATCGCGATGTCGTGTTGACGCCTGCGGGCGTGTGGTTTTTGAAGGAAGGGCGATCTGTTATCAAAAAAATGATGATCACCCGCGAACAATGTCAGCAGATTGCCAACGGCTGGCGCGGTCATCTCGCCATTGCGGTGGATAACATCGTCAAACCCGAACGCACGCGCCAGATGGTGGTCGATTTCTATCGCCACTTTTCAGACGTTGAGCTGCGCGTGTCGCAGGAGGTGTTCAACGGCGTGTGGGATGCGCTGTCGGACGGCAGGGTAGAGATGGCCATCGGCGCAACGCAGGCGATCCCGGTGGGTGGACGCTATGCGTTTCGGGATATGGGGGCGTTGAGCTGGACCTGCGTCGTCGCCCGCGATCATCCTCTCGCCGCGATAGAAGGGCCGCTGAGCGATGACACGTTGCGCAACTGGCCGTCGCTGGTGCTGGAAGATACGTCGCGATCGCTGCCGAAACGCATCACCTGGCTGCTGGATAACCAACGGCGCGTGGTGGCCCCTGACTGGGAAACCTCGGCGACCTGCCTGTCGGCTGGCTTGTGCGTCGGGATGGTGCCGGTGCATTTCGCACGTCCGCGTATAGATCGCGGCGAATGGGTGGCGTTAACCCTGGAAAACCCGTTCCCGGATGCAGCGTGTTGCCTGACCTGGCAGCAAAACGATATGTCACCGGCGCTGGAATGGCTGCTGGCCTATCTGGGAGATAGCGAAACGCTGAACAGAGAGTGGTTGAAGGAGCCGGAATAACCGGCCCCTCAGAGGCGATTAACGACGATAGTCGCGGAACGGACCGTCAGCGACGGAGCGGCGTTCAATCAGGCGCGGGTGGACTTCAATCGACTGTGACTCTTCACGTTTGCTGACGATGCGGTCCATCAGCATGTTAAAGGCGGTTTCACCCAGCGAGTCTTTCGGCTGGTGAATCGTCGTCAGCGCCGGAGTGAAGTAACGGGCGTTGCGCACGTTATCGTATCCGATTACCGAAATATCCTGCGGCACGCGTAAACCAAGCTCATCTGCTGCGCAAAGTGCGCCCATCGCCATAATATCGCCACCGATAAAGACCGCGGTTGGGCGATGTGACTGGGAGACAATCTGCTGCATCGCGCGATAGCCGGATTCCGGTTCGAAGTCGCCCTGCACGATCCAGTTTTCTGGCACCGTGATCAGCGCTTCTTCCATCGCTTTCATAAAGCCAGCCAGACGACCAGCACCAGTATTACGCTCCAGTGGGCCTGGGATCACGCCGATTTCGCGGTGACCGCGTTCAATCAGGTAACGGCCCGCCATATAGCCACCTTCAAAGGCGTTGTCGTTCACTGAATCGGTGAAATCGGCGCGGGTATCGCCCCAGTCCATGACCACCATAGGGATGTGACGATACTCTTCGAGCATCGACAGCACGGATTCCGGATATTCAGAACACATTACCAGCAGGCCATCGACGCGCTTTTGCGCCATCATCGACAGGTAAGCACGCTGTTTTTCCTGGCTGTTCCAGGCGTTACCCAGGATCAGGGTGTAGCCCTTCTGGAAACAGTTTTTCTCAACCGCTTCGATGATTTCCGCAAAATAGGCGGCTTCGCTGCTGGTCGCCAGCAGTCCGATCGATTTAGTGTGATTCACTTTCAGGCTGCGCGCTACGGCACTTGGGGAGTAGTGCAGTTCTTTGATAGCTGCCCACACGGCGTTGCGCGTCTCTTCCGCAACAAAACGTGTTTTGTTAATTACATGTGATACGGTTGTAGTGGAAACGTTTGCGCGTTTCGCCACATCTTTAATTGTTGCCATTACATGTCACTCCAGACCATATCTTAAACTCCTGAAATACTTAAAGGTAAACGTTTGCCTTCTCTCACCCTTATCTCGCAATGTGAATTGCGATACGCCGGGAAAACGACTCAAAACGTCAGGAGGGGGTCAGTGGCCGGTACGCTTATAAATTTAGCGTGGAATTTTGTCTTATCTTGATGAAAAGGGGAAGCGCAAAAACGGTTATCAGTCTAAATCCAGGAAGATTTTTGGGGTAAACTGTGTAAAAATGAGCAAGCTCACTTTTCGTGGGGTGATTAAAAGGAGAAAAATTGATGAGTGCCGATCTTAAGTTTTCGCTGACCACTACCGTTATTGTGCTGGCTTTGATTGTTGCAGCAGGTCTTACCGCAGCCCTGCACTGATTTAAACGGGGGAGAGTTCTCTCCCTCGTCTCTTCTCCCGATTGTTACTCATCCCGCAAAAATCTTTTGCTAATTTGTTAACTTCTCATTTTTTGTGATTGATGTCATGCTTTTGACATCTTAGTCCCGTGTCGCGCGATGACACGGTTTGCGGAGTTAACAATGAAAATCAACTTTCCCTTGCTGGCCCTGGCGATTGGCGCTTTTGGCATCGGCACTACCGAGTTTTCCCCGATGGGACTCCTGCCGGTGATCGCCAAAGGCGTGGACGTCTCTATTCCGGCAGCGGGTATGCTCATCAGCGCTTATGCGATAGGGGTGATGGTCGGTGCGCCGCTCATGACCTTGCTGCTCTCACATCGCGCCCGCCGCAATGCGCTGATCTTCCTGATGGCGATTTTTACCCTCGGCAACGTGCTGTCGGCGATTGCGCCGGATTACACTACGCTACTGCTGTCGCGCATTCTGACCAGCCTGAACCACGGCGCGTTCTTTGGTTTAGGGTCGGTGGTAGCCGCGAGCGTAGTGCCAAAACACAAGCAGGCTAGCGCGGTGGCGACCATGTTTATGGGCCTGACCATCGCCAACATTGGCGGCGTTCCGGCGGCGACATGGCTCGGTGAAGTGATTGGCTGGCGCATGTCTTTCCTCGCAACGGCCGGACTTGGCGTGGTGGCGATGGTCGCACTGTTATTCTCTCTGCCGAAAGGCGAGGCAGGCGAGCGCCCGGATGTGCGCAAAGAGCTGTCGGTGCTGGTGCGTCCACAGGTGCTGTCTGCTCTGTTAACGACGGTGCTCGGTGCAGGCGCGATGTTCACGCTCTACACCTATATCTCTCCGGTGCTGCATGACATTACCCATGCGACACCGCTGTTCGTTACGGGGATGCTGGTCCTGATTGGTGTCGGTTTCTCGCTGGGTAACTATCTTGGTGGCAAGCTGGCGGATCGTTCTGTGACCGGCACGCTGAAAGGATTTCTGACTCTGCTGATCGTGATTATGCTCGCCATTCCGTGGCTGGCGCGCAATGAGTTTGGTGCGGCCATTGCGATGGTGGTGTGGGGGGCTGCGACCTTCGCGGTGGTTCCACCGTTGCAGATGCGCGTGATGCGGGTGGCGCACGAAGCTCCCGGTCTGTCGTCTTCCGTGAATATCGGTGCCTTTAACCTCGGCAATGCACTTGGTGCGGCTGCGGGTGGGGCGGTGATTTCGGGCGGGCTGGGGTACAGCTTTGTTCCGGTAATGGGGGCAATTATCGCCGCACTGGGTCTGTTGCTGGTCCTGACGTCGGGGCGCAAACAGCCGGAACCCGTTAGCGTCACCGAGTAATCAAAAAACGCAGAAGGGCTGCCCCTTCTGCGTCTCAGTTATGCAGCGAAGTTTTTCGCCACAAATTCCCAGTTAACCAGTGCCCAGAAGTGCTCAAGGTAGTTCGGGCGAGCGTTACGGTAATCGATATAGTAAGCGTGCTCCCACACATCGACGGTCATCAGCGGTTTGGCGCTGGTGGTCAGTGGGGTGCCTGCGTTAGAGGTGGAAACGATAGCCAGTTTGCCATCCGCCTCTTTTACCAGCCACGTCCAGCCAGAACCGAAGTTCTTAATGGCTGCGTCAGTAAACTTCGCTTTAAAATCAGCAAAGCTGCCGAAGGCCGCATTAATCGCCGCAGCCAGTTCACCGGTCGGTTCACCGCCCGCGTTTGGCGCCAGGCAGTGCCAGTAAAACGTGTGGTTCCACACCTGAGCGGCGTTATTGAATACGCCGCCTTCAGAGCTACGCACGATCTCTTCCAGTGTTTTGCCTTCAAACGCGGTGCCTTTCACCAGGTTGTTCAGGTTTGTGACATAGGTCTGATGGTGTTTGCCGTAGTGGTATTCCAGGGTTTCCGCCGAAATGTGCGGAGCCAGGGCGTCTTTTGCATACGGTAATGCAGGTAATTCGAACGACATTGCTTCTCTCCTTATTATAGTTTGCGCATCAATAACCCTATTGAGTGCAGGGATAGAGTAGCAAATTGAAAGGGGAGGCAAAAGAGGAACTTACCCTGCTGGCGGAGCAGCAGGGCAGGGATTAGCGGATCGTTTTTGGCGTCATCACGCGGCGTGCGCCGACGTAGTGGCGAACCCAATAATCTTCGCTGAGGGAAGTGATTTGAATATCCTGACCGCTACGCGGAGACTGAATGAATTTTCCGTTGCCCACGTAAACGCCTACGTGGTCAGCGGTGCCACGACCCTGAGTGCGGAAGAACACCAGATCGCCGCTTTCGAGTTCACCGCGATCGACGGACGCCGCATCGCGCAGGTGATACATCTCGTTTGCGGTACGCGGAATACGGAATTTCACCAGATCTTTATACGCGTAGTAAACCAGACCACTGCAATCGAAGCCGGTACGCGGTGAAGTGCCACCCCAGTGATAAGGTTTGCCTATTTGTCCCATCAGCTTGTTCATCGCGGTTTTTTGCGCTTTCTGCACGCGAACTTTATGCACCTCAGAGAGTTTTGCCGTTTTACCCACTTTTACGCAGTTAGTTTTATGCCCTTTACGAACGGTGCATTTTTCCGGAGCGATTTTTGCGGTGGTGCGGGTCGGTTTGCTGCGGGTTTTACTGGTGAGGGCTTTGCCGGAGGTGGTCTTCTGCTTGTGAGCTGTGGTGGTTTTTTTCTTTTCGCTTTTACTGGTGCTGGTCGTTTTTTTCTTACGTTCTGTGGTTTTCGCCAGATGAGATTTTTGCACGGCAGAATGCCGCGCCTGCTCAGAGGCATTAGCCGCTGGCATGAAAGCGAGAGATGTAAATAGTAAAGCACAGAGCGTGATCGAGACTTTTTTTATCCGCGCCACTGAGCATTCCCCTGAATTAGATGCGGGTCATCAATAATACCCACGTATGATTTACAAAGCCCGTCGATTCTAATGCATAAAACTGCGAGATGTTAATAGCATTTTTCAATCTAAAATTCTGTTTCGTTAGCAAGTGCAAAAAAAAACGTCAATCTGTTGCACTATTGCTCGTCCCTTAAGCAAAACCACAGCTTACGCAGGGATAAGCTATCTTAGAAATGCAACTTCAACGGATAACCGTTAAGATATATACAGGTGACGAAAATGTTATTTTCCGATGTCTCTCTGACCCGCTACAATGTCAGACGATTGCCGTAACAGAAGTTAAAGGAAGCAAGACATGAGCACTACTATTGAAAAAATCCAGCGCCAGATCGCTGAAAACCCAATTCTCCTGTACATGAAAGGTTCACCGAAGCTGCCAAACTGCGGTTTCTCTGCGCAAGCCGTTCAGGCTCTTTCTGCCTGTGGCGAGCGCTTTGCTTACGTTGATATCCTGCAGAACCCGGATATTCGCGCTGAGCTGCCGAAATACGCTAACTGGCCGACCTTCCCGCAGCTGTGGGTGGACGGTGAGCTGGTCGGCGGTTGTGACATTCTGATTGAAATGTATCAGCGTGGCGAACTGCAGCAGTTGATCAAAGAGACCGCTGCGAAGTATAAAACTGAAGAGCCAGACGCAGAGTAAGTTTTGCATCAGGCAAAAAAAAGCGACCATTACGGTCGCTTTTTTTATTCCTCGCTTTCGCCCATCGGCAGCGGCCAGCCGCCCAGACGCTTCCAGCGATTCACAATCTCACAGAACAATTCTGAGGTGCGTTCCGTATCGTACAGCGCCGAATGCGCCTGGGTGCCGTCGAAATCAATACCGGCGGTGATACAGGCTTTTGATAACACCGTTTGGCCCAGCGCCAGCCCGCTCAGTGCGGCAGTATCGAAGGTCACGAAAGGATGGAATGGGTTACGCTTAAGCGAGGCGCGCTCGGCGGCGGCCATCATAAAGCTGTGATCGAAGGTGGCGTTATGCGCCACCATGATCGCGCGATTGCAGTTGCTGTCTTTCATGCCTTTACGGACCATTTTGAAAATGGCGTGCAGGGCGTCATATTCACTCACCGCACCGCGCAGTGGGTTCGTGGGGTCAATGCCGTTAAAGGCCAGCGCTTCTGGCTGTAGGTTCGCGCCTTCAAACGGTTCAACGTGGAAATGCAGCGTGGTGTCCGGTATCAGCCAGCCCTGTTCATCCATTTTCAGTGTGATGGCAGCAATCTCAAGCAGCGCATCGGTCTTAGCGTTAAATCCAGCTGTTTCTACATCAATAACAACAGGATAAAAACCACGAAAACGGTCACACAGACCGGTAAGTTGAGCGTTATCGGACATCAGGGTCTCTTACAAGGGAAAAAAAGCAGTGCGTATTATGGCAAAATTTGCGAGGGGATGCAGCAAAACAACGGGCGCAGAACGCGCCCGAAGGGATCAATTGCCCAGACCGCGACCGGCGTCTTTGGCTTCGATCAGTTCGATTTTATAACCGTCAGGATCTTCAACGAAGGCAATCACAGTGGTGCCGCCTTTGACCGGACCCGCTTCGCGCGTCACGTTACCGCCGTTGCTGCGAATGCGCTCGCAGGCTTCGGCCGCGTTATCCACTTCCAGCGCGATGTGGCCGTAAGCGGTGCCCAGCTCATAGCTATCGACATCCCAGTTGTAGGTCAGCTCAATTACCGCTTCGTCACTTTCCGGGCCATAGCCCACGAACGCCAGAGAATATTTATATTCCGGGTTTTCGCTGGTGCGCAGCAATTGCATACCCAGTACGTTAGTGTAGAAATCGATAGAACGTTGCAGGTTGCCAACGCGCAGCATGGTGTGAAGTAGGCGCATATTTTCCTCTTAACCAACTCAATGGCTTATCTTTTTGAACAGAAACGATGTTTTAGTATAGCGGCGAATCATCGCCGCTATCAATGGACAACCGAGGAATTACAGAGAAGGGTAGTCGGTGTAACCTTCAGCGCCGCCGCCATAGAAGGTCTCTGGACGCTGTGGGTTTAGCGCCGCTTTGCGCTGCAGGCGTGCGACCAGGTCCGGGTTGGCAATGTAATCACGGCCAAAGGCTACGGCGTCGATCAGACCTTTGCCGATCAAGTCTTCTGCTTTCTCTGGCGTATAGGCACCGGCACCGATAATCACTCCCTGGAAGCGCGCACGCACTTTCTCACGGAAGGCATCAGAATACGGCGCACCGCCTGCCCAGTCTGGCTCGGACATGTGCAGATACGCAATGCCGCGTTTCGCCAGCTCTTCAATCAGATACAGCGCGTCAGCTTCTTCGTTCGGGCCGTTGTCGACGTTCTGGAAGGAACCGATCGGAGAAACGCGAATACCGATACGATCCGGGCTCCACTCCTGGCACACCGCATCGACCACTTCCAGCACCAGACGGGCGCGGTTTTCTACGCTGCCGCCGTACTGATCGGTACGTTGGTTAGAAGAGGGAGACAGGAACTGGTGCAGCAGGTAGCCATGCGCAGAGTGCAGTTCAACCAGGTCGAAACCGGCTTCACGGGCATTGGCGACGGCCTGGCGGAAATCATTCACGATGCCAGGGATTTCATCGAGTTCCAGCGCGCGAGGGGTAGAAGTATCGACGCGGATCGCATGACCGTTTTCATCACGCAGCGACGTACGTGTACCTGCATTCAGCGCGGAAGCGGAAACCGGTGCCTGCCCGCCAGGCTGGATGCTGTTGTGCGAGATACGGCCCGTATGCCACAGCTGAACTGCGATGCGGCCATCATCAGCATGAACGCCCGCAGTGATTTTTTTCCACGCAGCGATTTGCTCAGGGCTGTGCAGACCCGGTGCGCCAGCATAGCCTTTCGCCTGAGCGGAGATTTGAGTGGCTTCGGAAATGATCAGGCCAGAGCTGGCGCGCTGACGATAGTATTCGCCCATCAGCGGGGTCGGGATATCACCCGGCTCAATGCTGCGCAGACGAGTCAGCGGGGCCATCAGTACGCGATTTGGTGCAGTAACCGCACCGATTTTCAGTGGGGTAAATAATTTTTCAGTTGACATCATGACTCCTGAGTAGACCGGTCGACTAGTGATTTGATAAATAAAAACGCCTGTTAAACGCCAGGCGTCGTAATACTGTTCTTCACATGCGCCAGCGCGCTTTCAAGCGGCACGGCGCTGCGGGAAATTTTGGCCTGCAAATTTGCGCCTAACCACAGCGCATATAACACCTGGGCCTGAGTCAAAGGATCGCCGCTGAAATTCAGCGTTTTTTCTTCGCGACCTTTTTCCAGCGCCTGAGCCAGCAGGGCAATAACACCGCTGGCCCCTTTGTCCATCGCCGTGCGCATGTCTTCTGAGAGATCGCACACTTCGGCAGACAATTTGACGGTCAGGCAACCGCTGATAATGCCCTGCTGGCAGAACTGGTTCAGCGTTTCCTGATAGTAGTTGAGCACACGATCGCGATAACACCCTTCGCCGCTGGCAAAGTGGGTGGCGAGACGCTGATGGTAGCCGGCATAGTGCCGTTCCAGCATTGCCACGCCAAACGCCTCTTTGGAGCGGAAGTAGTGATAGAACGAACCCTTCGGCACCTCAGCGGTTTTTAACAGCTCGCTAAGGCCCATTCCGGTAAACCCACGATGCATGCAAAGACGCTCGCCGGTAGCCAGAAGATGTTCGCGTGTATCGTGTTCAGTATTTTTGCTCATGGCGCTGAATGTACTAGACCAATCGGTCTAATGCAAGTCTCACGATTTTCGACAGGTGTTCATGATGTCCATCTGCTGCTGATAAACCGCTGATTTTACGTTCATCATACCGAGAACTGTCGAGAACAAATTATCCTGAGAAACCGCTGTTTTCGCCGCCTGGTCACGCAAGCACGGCTCATTGACGCCGAAGTTATTCACGTAATCGGGCGACAGCCAGAACATAAACGGAATATGCGTCTGTTGCGTTGGGGCCAGCATATAAGGTGTGCCGTGCAGATACAGCCCGTTTTCGCCCAGCGATTCGCCGTGATCGGAAAGATACACCAGCGCGGTATTCATCGTCGTCTGACGCGCTTTCAGAGCATCAATGGTTTTACTGACAACGCTATCCGTATACAGAATGGTGTTGTCATAAGTGTTCATGAGCGCCTGATGGTCACAGTCCTGAATCTGATTGGTATCGCAGGTCGGGGTAAACTGGCGATATTCCTGCGGATAGCGTTGATAATAAGCCGGGCCGTGACTGCCCATTAAATGGATAACCAGCACGGAATCTTGCTTCAGCCCGTCGAGCACGTTATCCAGACGATGCAGGTTCACGTCGTCGATACAGGATTTATCTTTGCAGAACTGATCCAGTTTCCACTGGGTCATGTCCGTATGCGGGATGCGATCGCACGCCCCTTTACACCCCCCGTCGTTTTCACGCCACAGCAGATTTACCCCCGCGTGCGCAAGCACATCGAGCAAACCTTCCTGATGACGGGCTAAATCTGCGTCGTATTTTTTGCGCGGCATACCAGAGAACATGCACGGCACGGAGACCGCGGTTTCTGTGCCGCAGGAGGAGGCCTGCGGGAAGTTAATCATGCCTTGTTTTTTCAGCTGCGGATTGGTTTCACGCCCGTAGCCGTTAAGAGAGTAGTTTTCTGCGCGAGAGGCTTCACCAATCACCAGTACCAGCACTGTTTTTTTCTTCTGCGCCAGAATAACCGGGCCTTTGTGCGCATCCTGTCCGATACGGACCAGAGTCTGATCGCCCGCAAACCAGCGGTTTTTACTGTATTTGGCAATGGCGCTGACGTAGTTCGCCGGTGTTACCATTTTGACGATAGCTTTGTTATTGCGAAACAGGGAGGCGTAATCCTTATAAAAGACCGAGGCGACCAAAATAATCACCATCAGTGCGCCGAGGATAGCGGCGACGCGCATCAGCAGCGTGTACCACCATTTGCCGGAACGAATGCGAACAAACATCAGTACGATGGACGGGATCAGACCGATAACCGCAATCCACAGCAGCATCTGTGGTGTCACCAGTGCGGTGGCTTCCTGCGAGTTGGTCTCGAAGATGTTGACCATCATGTTCTGATCGATGACGGCTCCGTAGGTGTACATAAAGTACGTCGCGCCGGCACAACCCAGCGTCAGCAGGATCATCAGCGGCTTGCGGATAAACGGAATATTAATCAGGCTGAAAATAATCACCCAGCCACAAAACAGAACCAGCGGAACAGAGGCTGCAAACAAGATATCGTGCAGATGGGCAGGGGCAATAATCTCCCAACTGCGTTGAATAAACAGCGCATTCAGGAGCGTGAAAAACAATGCACAACCCAGAGTAAATTTAATATCGTTACACTGTAACTTTTTTGCAAACCACATCATAAAGAAAACCGTCTGTTTTTATTGATGGGGCGAGTATAGGGAACGAAGATTAGTGAAACCTTAATGCCACATTTGTGTGCTAAAGCCCTTGCAGATGGCGCAGTTAGCGTCTTCACTGAAGGTGATAATCGATTTCGGGAGGTGTGTGTGGCAGAGCAACTGGAGTTTTTCCCCGTCCAGAGCCCGTGCCGGGGAATTTGCCAGTCGGATGAGCGCGGCTTTTGTCGGGGCTGTATGCGCAGCCGCGATGAGCGTTTTAACTGGCAAAGTATGAGCGACGCGCAAAAGCAGGATGTGATACGCCTGTGCAGACAGCGTTTGTTGCGTAAATTACGCGCAAACAAACCGTCGGATGCCGAAGAACCCCAGCAACCTTCACTTTTTTAGCGGCGGATATGCGTATACTCATGACATCACTTCCTTGAGGTAATTGTTATGGTTCAGCGTATTGCCCTTGCCCCGCAGGGCCCGGAATTTTCACGTTTTGTTATGGGTTACTGGCGTTTGATGGACTGGAATATGTCCCCGCGCCAGCTGGTCAGTTTTATCGAGGAACATCTTGATCTCGGGATCACCACCGTCGATCATGCCGATATTTACGGCGGATATCTGTGCGAGGCTGCTTTTGGTGAGGCGATGAAACTGGCTCCGCATCTGCGTGAGCGCATGGAAATCGTCACCAAATGCGGTATTGCCACCACTGCCCGTGCGGAAAACGCGCTGGGTCATTACATCACCGACAGCGACCACATTATCAAGAGCGCTGAGCAGTCGCTGGTCAATCTGGCGACCGACCGTCTGGACCTGCTGCTGATTCACCGCCCCGATCCGCTGATGGATGCGGATGATGTGGCAAAAGCGTTCCTTGCGTTGCATCAGAGCGGGAAAGTGCGTCACTTTGGTGTGTCGAACTTTACCCCGGCGCAGTTTGCGCTGCTGCAATCTCGTCTGCCGTTTACGCTGGCGACCAACCAGGTCGAAATCTCCCCGGTTCACCAGCCGCTGCTGCTGGACGGCACGCTGGATCAGCTGCAACAGCTGCGCATTCGCCCAATGGCCTGGTCTTGCCTGGGCGGCGGGCGTCTGTTCAATGACGACGAATTCCAGCCGCTGCGCGATGAGCTTGAGACGGTTGCGCGTGAGCTGAACGCAGAAAGCATTGAGCAGGTGGTGTACGCGTGGATCTTGCGCTTGCCGTCTCAGCCGCTGCCGATTATTGGTTCGGGCAAAATTGAACGCGTACGTTCTGCAATTGCTGCAGAAGAGCTGCAGATGACACGCCAGCAGTGGTTCCGCATCCGCAAAGCGGCGCTGGGTTACGACGTTCCGTAATCGCCCATACCTATGACATTCCGGTGAAATCATTGCCCCTGGTCTAAACTTTAGGGGCAAAAATAAACCCGAGGAGGTCATATGAAGCGTTTTGCTCTGGCAGTTATGACGCTGGTGGTTTGCGCAGGCGCGCAGGCAGCCAGCGACAAAGTTGAAATGAATCTCGTCACCTCGCAGGGGATTGGCCAGTCCATAGGCTCTATCACCATCAGCGAAACCGATAAAGGGCTGGAGTTTGCGCCCGATCTCAAAGCACTTCCTCCCGGTGAACATGGTTTTCATGTTCACGCCAAAGGCAGTTGTCAGCCGGCACTGAAAGAAGGGAAAGCCTCTGCGGCAGAAGCTGCTGGTGGTCATTTTGACCCGCATCACACCGGTAAACACGAAGGGCCGGAAGGCGCCGGGCACGAAGGTGACTTGCCCGTGCTGGTGGTCAATAACGACGGCAAAGCCACCGATCCGGTGGTGGCTCCGCGTCTGAAAAAACTGGATGAGATAAAAGGCAAAGCGCTGATGATCCACGTCGGCGGGGATAACATGTCCGATCAGCCTAAACCCTTAGGTGGTGGCGGGGCGCGTTACGCTTGCGGAGTGATTTGATCGCTAATCGTGCCCGGTGGTGGGGCTTGTTCCAGCTGAGAGAGCGAGCAGTGTAAACGCCAGATCAGTGAGGCTAAATCGCGCGCTACCGGCAGATGGTGGTGCGCGAGCGTGTCGCAAATACGTTGCAGTTCGGCGAGGGTAATGGCCAGCGGGCGCTGCTGGACGCCGCGAGTACTCATCACATCCCGTAGCAAGGAAATACAAATATCGCGCACCTGAGACAGCGGGTCGGAACGGGTTTCCCATGCCCGCAGTTGCCACACCACGTGCGAACAGTTCAATAACACTACGCCCCAGCGCAGCAACCAGCGACGTGATAACTCGTCCTGACTGTTGTTCAACTGGCTAACGTGATGATATACCAGTGATTCATATTCGCTTTCGCTAAGGTGGGGTTTGCGGCTGAGCTGATCGACAAACCCCGTGCGCAGTTCTCGAATGTGACGCCGACTTTTACGCGCATCGGAGCCAGGGCGCAGAACCGCAAACGCCAGCCAGGCCAGTCCAACGCCCAAAATCTTCGCCAGATTGTCATTCAGAAAATCACCAAAATCATATACCGGTGGATTGGTGACTGAAATAAACGAGCCCATAAAGACGATCAGTTGCCCCCATAATCCCGCGAGTTTTGGCATTTGCAATTTCAGTAGCTGCATCGTGGTGAGCAGCGGGAACAGGAATAACAGGAATTGCCACAGATCGGTTATCTGTACCATCAGCCCAAATTTCACGGCGAAGCTGAACAGCGAAAGTAAAATCAGGGTGCGCAGGAGCAGCGTCAGGGAGTTAAAGGGCGAGGCCGCGACGGAATAGAGCACGCAACTGATGGCCGCCAGCGTCAGCGCCGCCGAACCGGATTCCCACTGGGTGGTGATGCTCCACGCGCCAACCAGCGTCAGGGCGCAGAAGGTGCGAAACCCGCTCCATAACGCTTCCATATTGTCCGTGTGTCTTGCCAGCGCGGGGCTGCCCGGTACATTAAATTCGGTAATCGGCGTGGCATCCTCAACGGCTTTTATCCAGCGGCTGCTGCGTAAATATAAGCGGCAGAAATAGAGCAGGCGCTGCCAGAACGCGCGATGTCGATAATCATATTCATCCGTTGGGGCGAGAGGGGCAAGAATGCGCGCTACTGCTAACATATCCGTCTGCGGATTCGCCAGCGCCGCCAGAAGGCGATCGATAATTTCGCGGGTGTTTTCAGGCGGATTTGGCCAGTTGAGCAGCATTCTTCGCAGACCGGAGAGGGCGCTGGTCATTCTTAACTGCTGATGGAGAAGATAATTCAACAGCTTATTCTGCCGACGAAAGCGGTAATGGCTCCAGAAAGCCTGAATACGCAGCAAGTTCATGGTGAGGATCTGCCCGATAACTTTTTCGTGGGCAAGACGAATGGTATCACTGGAATCAGGTTGCCAAAGCAAACTCGCGTGTTCCAGCAGACGCACATGCATGGTTTTTAACGCCGAGATGAGCGTGGTACCGTCAGAAGTGCTCGGCAGGATCATCATCATTACGCCGCCACACAGGATACCGATGATCACTTCGCATACGCGCGCCTGGGCGATATCCCACAGCTCAGTGGTATCCAGAATATTGACCACCGGGAAGGCGATAATGGCGGCGGTGTAACCCGCCAGCTGGAAAGCATAGGCGACGTTATTGGTGAAATGGGCACAGGCCCAGGTGCAAAACCCCAGCCAGGCGGCCATGCTGAATAAAAATAGCCACGGATCGTTAAGCGTGTGTCCGGCGATAATTAATGCCGCCGTTGCCCCTAACAGGCTCCCTGCAACGCGCCCGAGACTTTTGCTGATTACGCCACCGACGGTGGGAAAGCTGACCACCGCGGCAGAGGTCATGGCCCAGTAGGGCTCATCCAGATTCAGATAATAGGCCACCGTGAGCGCCAGACACATGGCGATACCGTTGCGCAAAGCATATCGCCACTGCGCCGGGGAAGCTTTAAACCACGGCATATTGCGCCACGAGAAAGCGCGGATGTTCATCAGCGCGTTCCGATAGACACGGTGCAGGTCGTACCGGAGACCAGGGTGATATCCTTCGGCAGGTTATCAAATTCAACGCGAACCGGCACCCGCTGGGCCAGACGCACCCACGGCACATTCGGTTTAATATCAGGCACTAAGCCAGAGTCAGTTTCGACACTCTGATCGTAAATAGCGCGCCCGATACTGTAAACGTGACCCTGTAACACCGTCGAGCCGCTGTACAGAGTGATTTGCGCAGAGGCGCCTTCCCGAATATGGCGCAGTTTGGTCTCTTCAAAATAGCCGACGACATAGAATGAGTGGCTATCCACCAGGGCAAAAACTGGCTGGCCCTGGGTGGCATAGTTACCTTCGCGTGTGGATAAGTTGGTGACCCATCCGTCAACGGGCGCTTTAACCACCGTTTGCGTCAGCTGCCACTGGGCTTCTTTGAGCGTCGCTTCCGCCACTTCTACGCTAGCCTGCATGGCTTTTACGTTGATATTAGCGGTATCCAGATCTTCAGCAGAGATGAAATTTTGCGGCAGGTGGCGGCGACGATTAGCTTCATTATTCGCTTTTGCCAGATCGGACTGCGCCTTTGCTACCTGCGCCTGGGCGTTGAGCACAGCGATATGGAATGGCGTCTCATCAATGCGGAACAGCACATCTCCTGCTTTGACTTTCTGATTATCTTTAATGAGCAGAGAGGTGATACTGCCAGACACCTGTGGGGTGATACTGACCTGCTCGGCGCGGACTTTGCCGTCGCGCGTCCACGGAGACTGCATGTAATAATTCCACAGCCACCAGCCAGCAATCACAGCCAGGGCCAGAACAAACAAACTGGAAAAATATTTAAGGGTTTTCAGGGACATATTCACCACGCAATCAACAGAGCCAGGCCAAGGCATACGGAAAGAGTAAACAACGACAGATCCATCAGCATGGGATGCCAGATTTCACCGGAATACATCCAGTCACGCAGCAGTCGGTGGGCCACAAGCCAGATCAGAAAACCCAGCATAACGGCTTTAAAAATAGGCGGGAAATAGACGGATGCACCGACAATCAGGTCCTGAAGGGGTAACCCTGCACAGCTAAAAGAGAACTTCACGAGCAGAGATCCTTTGCAGTGGTAAATGGACCCAGAGGGTCTGTGTTAACACGATGAAGTGCCTTAATTAAGTGTAAATCATTCGTTCAAAATTGATGAATGCAGTATTGCATTTGTTTTGCCAATATAAATGCTGCACACTATTCTAAAATCAGTATAATAACTTAGCAAGCTAATTATAAGGAGATGAAATTGGAATCGCCACTAGGTTCTGATCTGGCAAGGTTGGTACGCATCTGGCGTGCTCTGATTGACCATCGCCTGAAACCTCTGGAATTGACGCAGACGCATTGGGTTACGCTGCATAACATTCATCAGTTACCGCCCGAGCAGTCGCAAATCCAACTGGCAAAAGCGATCGGCATTGAGCAGCCGTCACTGGTGCGTACGCTCGATCAGCTGGAGGAGAAGGGGCTGATTTCCCGGCAAACCTGCGCCAGCGATCGCCGTGCCAAACGCATTAAGCTCACTGAGAAAGCAGCACCTATCATCACTGAGATGGAAGCTGTTATCAGTAAAACGCGAGGGGAGATCCTGTCCGGGATAACGCCTGCTGAGCTGGAACAGCTGATTGATATGATTGCTCGTCTTGAGCAGAACATCAATGAGCTCCAGACCCGCGATTAACGCCATAAAAAAGCCTTGCTACGCAAGGCTTTCTTTTTATTTGGACACGACTACCCGATTTCGCCCCGTCGCTTTAGCTTCATACATGGCTTTATCCGCGCGTTCGACGCACTCCTCGGCAGTGACCATTGGCGACTGCGCAGTATAAATGCCCATGCTGATGGTAATCGGTTCCGGAAGTTCGCCATGCGTTGTGTCACGGTCAAAACTGCTCAGCGTCAAGCGAATGCGTTCCGCCACCTGTTTTGCTGCCTCAGAAGGCGTATTCGGCAGCAGCAAGACAAACTCCTCTCCGCCGATGCGTGCGGCGATATCCTGCGGGCGTACTGAATCCATCAGCAGATTGGCGACAAACTGCAAGACCTTGTCACCCTGCAGATGCCCGTAGGTGTCATTAATGCGTTTGAAACGATCCAGATCGCTGACAATCACCGACACGGGTTTGCTTGCAGAAGTCGTACTGAGCGAGTGACTCAAGGATTCGTAAAAGTAGCTGCGGTTGTAGAGTCGCGTCAGGGCATCGCGGATGGAATTCTGGTAAGACTGCTGGTATTTAAGATGTGAAACCCGGTAGAGACTAAAAACATCGTGAAGTAGGGCAAAAATAATCAGCAGGGTGGCTGTCGTTTCGAATAGCCGTGAGTGATACCAGGCAAACCCCTCAACGTGATCTGACGATAAAAGAGTGGCCAGGGTAATTACATAGCAGACACATAAAAAACTGCCGCTGACCCAAAATAGATTACGCAGACGCGTAATGGCCAGCATGGTTATTAATGCGGTTATCCAGAGGACAATCAGAATAATATTAACCACCTGACTCCATAATACCGTCATCTGTCGACTTTCATTATTGACCAAATCCAGTGACAGCAAACTGCTATGGCTTGACCAGAGCCATGTCAGGGTAATCATGGTTGCCGTAAAAATAAATATCCCGCAGATGATGAATTTATACATCAAACGCGTTAATGGATAGTGACGCAATGTAAAAAGCACCGTTGCGAGGATGAACAGGCAGGCCATCATGATGTTACGCATCATGAAGAAAATCATCGCGTCATTGTAGTTGATACGATGCGTGCCATAGGGGTTTAGCCACCCTGGAAAGTTGCTCATCGTTCCGGCCAGCAGAATGGCAGAACCCGCAAAGGCAAACGCAATGGCGAGCAGGAAAACCCGATCTTTATCGCACCAGTATTTCATCGCCATAAAAAAGGCAATAAACAAATGAAATACCAGCAGAAATATCGTCAGGGTTGGGAATAAAAAGGGTGACAGCGCCGGGACAAAAACGGCTATTTTCGAATAAAAGGCGTGAAATAGACCAAAAAAAACCAGGCAGGCAAAGAAAAAGGAAACATAGCGGTTTCCCATATGTCGATTAATCAAAATCATAGGCAATTTAACTGGCAGATAGTGCGTTATTTAACAGGGGTAATGAGACGCGATCTTATCAAATTCCAGAGGAAATACTTTGCGCGGGGACAATATAATGCTGCGTTATTAATTTGTGCGGTGAATGTATTTAAAGCGAATAAAGAATATGAATGATACTTAATAAGTATGGATGTGGCCGTGAGCCACATCCATCAGAGAATTAGCGCGGGGATACAGTAACCTGGCTACCGTTACTCGCCAGTACAACACGTTGGCCGCTAGAAAAACGAGTGTTGCCCTGTTTCTGCACCACCATAATGGTGTTGCCGTCGTCTTTACGGATTTCCAGCTCAACGCCCTGAGTTTTGTTCATTGAGCCTTGAACGCCTTGACCGGCTACGCCACCCGCAACAGCACCTGCAGCGGTTGCCAGAGAACGCCCAGTGCCACCACCGACGGTGTTACCCAGGAAACCACCCAGCACGGCACCGCCAATTGCGCCAATCACGTTGTTGTCGTCGCCACCCTGGATCTGAACCGGGCGAACGTTAACAACAGTACCGTAAGTGACGTTCTGAACTTGTTTGGCTTCGGAGGCGGTGTAAACGTCACCAGAAAGGGAGTCGTTGTTCACGCAGCCAGCCAGAGTTAACCCAATCAGTGAAACGCCCAGTACACGTAAAATCATTTGAATCTCCTGTTCACCCAAAACGCTCAATCTGAGCATCCGTTATGGCTAAATTATATGGCATTGGGAGCCATAGATCATATCTTTGCACTAACAATAAGAAAATTGTACTTGAATTTGACTTAACGAGACATAAACAAAGCGCCTGGGATGTTTGAGATCTGACATTGTTAAAAAAATATTAGTGCGTCATAGAAATACCCCTCCGTTTATGGTGGAGTGGTGACCCCACGCCCAGGCTAATTAAGGAAAGTGCATGAAATCGGGTCGCTATATCGGTGTTATGTCCGGCACCAGTCTTGACGGAGTCGATGTTGTCCTTGCCGCTATTGATGAAAACATGGTGGCGCAACAGGCAAGTTTGACCTGGCCTATCCCCGTCGAACTGAAGGAAGCGATTCTGAGCATTTGTCAGGGCCAGCAATTGACCCTGTCGCAGCTTGGGCAGTTGGACGTAAAACTGGGATCGCTGTTTGCCGATGCAGTTCTGGCGCTGATGAAGCAGGAAAATCTTCAGCCGCAGGACGTGGTAGCGATTGGCTGTCACGGGCAAACCGTCTGGCACGAACCGCTGGGTGATGCGCCGCATTCAATGCAAATTGGCGATAATAATCAGATTGTGGCGAAAACCGGTGTCACCGTGGTCGGGGATTTCCGTCGTCGTGATATCGCCCTTGGTGGGCAGGGCGCGCCGCTGGTTCCGGCCTTTCATCAGGCGCTGCTGGCGCATCCGGTTGAACGTCGTATGGTGCTCAATATTGGCGGTATTGCCAATCTGTCGATGCTGATTCCTGGGCAACCGGTGCGCGGCTACGACACGGGACCGGGTAACATGCTGATGGACGCCTGGATCTGGCGTCAGCGCGGCAAAGCCTATGATAAAGACGCGCAGTGGGCCTGCGAAGGGAAAGTCATTCTCCCGCTGTTACAAACGATGCTGAGCGACCCATATTTTGCGGCGCCGGCTCCAAAAAGCACCGGACGGGAATATTTCAACTACGGCTGGCTTGAACGTCTGCTCGCCCCGTTCCCGGCACTGGCCCCGCAGGATGTACAGGCGACGCTGGTGGAGCTGACGGCCATTTCTATTTCTGAACAGGTCTTGCTGAGCGGCGGCTGTGAACGTCTGCTCGTTTGCGGTGGCGGCAGCCGTAATCCGCTGGTGATGGCGCGCCTCGCTGCACTGCTGTCTGGTATCGAAGTGACAACCACCGACGCGGCCGGGATCAGCGGTGATGACATGGAAGCGCTGGCCTTCGCCTGGCTTGCCTGGCGTACGGTTGCTGGATTGCCTGGTAATCTGCCTTCTGTCACCGGGGCGCGTGAAGCCAGCGTGCTGGGCGCGATTTTTCCGGCTAACCCGCGTCAGAATCAGAGTTAACTGAAACAAAGGTCTGGCTGTTACGGTTAAAATCCACAGGAATACAGGAGGGTGACTTCACCCTCCATGACCAGGATAGTCTTCGGAACAGGCCCATGAAAAAATACCTTCTCGTTTTCGCCCCTCTCTTACTCGCGGGTTGCAGCTACTACAACCAGTTCGTCGATCGCATGAATACCGACACGCTGGAGTACCGCTGCGACGAAAAACCGCTGACCGTGAAGCTGAATAACCCGCGTCAGGAAGCCAGTTTCATCTATGACAATAAAATGCTGAACCTGAAACAAGGAATGTCCGCGTCCGGAGCGCGTTACACCGACGGGATTTATGTTTTCTGGTCGAAAGGGGATGATGCTACGGTCTACAAACGCGACCGCGTGGTGCTAAGCAACTGCGAGTTGCAGAATCCGAAGCGTTGAGATTTTTCCAGGGGCGGCGCACAATAGCGCCACCCAATTCTAATTTCAGCTAACGCCATGTCAGATAACGAAGAATTGCAGCAAATCGCGCATCTGCGCCGTGAATACACCAAAGGCGGCCTGCGCCGTCCGGACCTTCCCGCTGAACCACTCGTGCTTTTTGAACGCTGGCTGAAACAGGCCTGTGAGGCCAAACTGGCCGATCCCACGGCGATGGTCGTCGCGACGGTGGATGAAAACGGTCAGCCGTATCAGCGTATTGTTCTGCTGAAACATTACGACGAAAAAGGGCTGGTGTTTTATACCAACCTCGGCAGCCGTAAAGCCCATCATCTCGAAAACAACCCACGCATCAGCCTGCTGTTCCCCTGGCATATGCTGGAGCGTCAGGTGATGGTGACGGGCAAAGCCGAACGCCTGTCGACGTTTGAAGTGCTGAAGTATTTCCACAGTCGTCCGCGCGACAGCCAGATTGGCGCCTGGGTCTCCAGACAGTCGAGCCGTATTTCGGCGCGCGGCGTGCTGGAGAGCAAATTCCTCGAACTTAAACAAAAATTCCAGCAGGGTGAAGTGCCGCTCCCGAGCTTCTGGGGCGGATTCCGCGTGCCCATCGAACAGATGGAGTTCTGGCAGGGCGGCGAACATCGCCTGCATGACCGATTTTTATACCAGCGCGACAACGACGCGTGGAAAATCGACCGTCTGGCTCCGTAATCGGCGAAATTTGTTGTCTTAAGCGCTAGCGCTGGATGGGCTGGCGCTTTATTCTATGTCACTTTCGCGTTAGGCGAAAAGTCGTGTACCGACAGAGGTGCAGTCGTTTATACATGGAGAATTTGATGGCAAGCAGTAACTTGATTAAACAATTGCAAGAGCGGGGCCTGGTGGCCCAGGTGACGGACGAAGAAGCGTTAGCAGAGCGACTGGCGCAAGGCCCGATCGCGCTCTATTGCGGCTTCGATCCCACCGCTGACAGCTTGCACTTGGGGCATCTTGTTCCATTGTTATGCCTGAAACGCTTCCAGCAAATGGGCCATAAGCCTGTGGCGCTGGTGGGTGGTGCGACCGGTCTGATTGGTGACCCGAGCTTCAAAGCCGCCGAGCGTAAACTGAATACGGAAGACACTGTGCAGGAGTGGGTGGACAAAATTCGCAAGCAAGTTGCGCCATTCCTCGATTTCGATTGTGGTGAAAACTCCGCGATCGCAGCCAACAACTACGACTGGTTTGGCGGCATGAACGTGCTGACTTTCCTGCGTGATATCGGCAAGCACTTCTCCGTTAATCAGATGATCAACAAAGAAGCGGTTAAGCAGCGTCTGAACCGTGACGATCAGGGCATCTCCTTCACCGAGTTCTCCTACAATCTGCTGCAGGGTTATGACTTTGCCTGCCTGAACAAACTGCACGGCGTGGCCCTGCAAATTGGCGGTTCCGACCAGTGGGGCAACATCACGTCCGGTATCGACCTGACGCGTCGTTTGCATCAGAACCAGGTCTTCGGCCTGACCGTTCCGCTGATCACCAAAGCGGATGGCACCAAATTCGGTAAAACCGAAGGTGGCGCAGTCTGGCTCGATCCGAAGAAAACCAGCCCGTACAAATTCTACCAGTTCTGGATCAACACCGCCGATGCGGACGTTTATCGCTTCCTGAAATTCTTCACCTTTATGGACATTGAAGAGATCAATGCCCTGGAAGAAGAAGACAAAAACAGCGGCAAAGCCCCTCGCGCGCAGTATGTGCTGGCCGATCAGGTCACCAGCCTGGTGCACGGTGAAGACGGTCTGGCAGCGGCGAAACGCATCACCGCAAGCCTGTTCAACGGAACCCTGAGCGACCTGAGCGCTGAAGATTTCCAACAGCTGGCGCAGGATGGCGTGCCGATGGTTGAGATGGAAAAGGGTGCTGACCTGATGCAGGCGCTGGTTGATTCCGAGCTGCAGCCGTCTCGCGGCCAGGCGCGTAAAACTATTGCGTCGAACGCGATCACCATCAACGGTGAAAAGCAGGCCGATCCGGAGTACACCTTCTCCGACAGCGATCGCCTGTATGGCAAATACACGCTGCTGCGTCGCGGTAAAAAGAATTACTGTCTGGTTTGCTGGAAGTAATAACATGTGTTTGAGGGGCGTGGGAAACCACGCCCTTTTCTTTTGTCAGGGTTGTGGTAAGAAAAATGAATAACATCCTCGCCATTCAGTCCCACGTTGTTTTTGGTCATGCCGGCAATAGCGCTGCCGAGTTCCCCATGCGCCGCCTGGGGGCCAACGTTTGGCCACTCAATACCGTTCAGTTCTCTAACCATACGCAATACGGTAAATGGACCGGCTGCGTGCTGCCTGCCTCGCATCTGACGGAGATAGTGCAGGGTATCGCGGATATCGACCAACTGAAGCGCTGTGACGCCGTTCTGAGCGGTTATCTGGGGTCGGCGGAGCAGGGTGAGCATATCCTCGGTATTGTACGTCAGGTGAAAGCGGCGAACCCGTCGGCCAAATTCTTCTGCGACCCGGTGATGGGTCATCCGGAAAAAGGGTGCATTGTGGCGCCGGGCGTGGCGGAGTTCCACGTGCGTCATGCGATGCCTGCCAGCGACATTATTGCGCCAAATCTGATCGAGCTGGAAATCCTCTGCGAGCATCCGGTGAATAGCGTCGAAGAAGCCGTTGTCGCATCACGGGAACTGATCGCTCAGGGGCCTGAAATCGTGTTGGTGAAACACCTGGCCCGTGCGGGAATCAGCGGTGACCGCTTTGAAATGCTGCTGGTGACAAAAGACGAAGCCTGGCACATCAGCCGTCCACTGGTCGACTTTGGTGTGCGCCAGCCCGTTGGCGTGGGCGATGTCACCAGCGGGTTATTGCTGGTGAAACTGTTGCAGGGTGCCTCGCTTCGAGATGCGTTAGAACACGTGACCGCCGCGGTGTACGAAATCATGATCGCGACAAAACAGATGGATGAGTATGAGTTGCAGGTGGTTGCGGCGCAGGATCGTATCGCGAAGCCGGAGCATTACTTTAGCGCGACACAGCTTTAAAATATTGCCGGGTGGCGCTGCGCTTACCCGGCCTACAGAAGCAACAACACGTAGGTCGGGTAAGGCGAAGCCGCCACCCGGCAAAAACGACTTAATTCAACCCTTCAGCTTTCAACGCTGCCGCCACGCCCGGACGCGCCGCTACACGTTCCATATACGACTCAATATGGCTTAACCCTTCCATATTCAGCTTCACCGCACGCGCCCAACGCAGAACCGTAAACAGATACGCATCGGCGATGGTAAAGCGCTGACCGCTAATCCACTGATCGTCTTTCAGAGACTCGTTAACGTACTGCAGCTTTTTCTCGAGCAGGGCACGAACGGTTGGCTTGTACTCTTCTGGGGTATCAGGGCGGAACAGCGGGGTAAAGCCTTTGTGCAACTCGGTGGCGATGTAGTTAAGCCACTCCAGCGTCTTGTAGCGTGAAATACTGCCTGTCGGTGCCAGCAGTTGGCGATCCGGTACGGTGTCCGCGAGGAACTGCATGATCGCCACGCCTTCGGTAAGCAGGGTACCGTCGTCCAGCACCAGAGCCGGAACCTGTCCTTTCGGGTTAATCGCGAAATAGTCCTCGCCATTTTCCAGACGTTTTTTCATCAGGTCTACGCTGTCCAGCGTGAAATCTTTGCCGCTCTCGCGCAGAGTGATGTGCGATGCAAGTGAACAGGCACCTGGTTTGTAGAACAGTTTCATCGGTAACTCCTTTTTGCTGAGGTTATGGACATGTTAATGCGCGAGCTAATAAAAAAAAAGCCGCTAACGCACAGTTAGCGGCTTCTCTTCAGTCGTTTCCCGATGACAATTACGCGGTAGCGGTATCCGTCGCTTTCGCCGTTTTGTCGTCGTCCTGAGTCATACGATTCAGTTTAGGTGCTGTCAGCAGCATCAGCACAGCGATAACCGCAGTGGCGATACCGATCTGCATAAATACGCGACCATAAACTTCCAGAGAGACCAGAGGATCTGTGACGTTTTCTGGAACCGCCATCAGGTTTGCAATTTTACCTGCAATCAGTGCTGCACCCGCAGTGGTCAGGAACCAGCTACCCATGATGAAGCCCATCAGACGCTGTGGAACCAACTGCGCAACCATCGCCAGGCCCAGACCAGAGATCATCAGCTCACCGATAGACTGCAGCGCGTAGCTCAGAATCAGCCAGTTTACAGACACGATACCAGCGTCGGTAGCAAACTTGGTGCCCAGTGGCAGAACCAGGAATGCACCAGAGCACAGCACCATACCGATAGCGAATTTGTGCGGCATCGGCAGACGGTCACCCATCTTGTTGTAGATAGCGGCCAGAATCGGGCTACCAATCATGATCCAGAACGGGTTCAATGCCTGGAACTGCTCAGGTTCAAACGCGATGCTCAGGATTGAGTGCTCAACGTTACGAATCGCGAAGAAGTTCAGGGACGTTGGCATCTGGCTGTACAGAACGAAGAACACAATCGCCTGCAGCATCAGAATAAAGGCGACAACCATCTTACGACGGGCTGCGCCGTGCAGTGCAAAGGCTTCTTTCGCAAAGATGCAGATGATACCCAGAGCAACAACACCCAGAACCGCACGAGCAACACCCTGGTTGTGCAGCAGCCAGGTCGCGATAGTGGCAAGGATTACCACGCCCACGATAGTTGCCAGCAATTTGCCCATATGAACCGGTTCGAAGTCAGGCTTGGAACCGTAGTCTTTCACCCAGCGTTTGCAGAAGGCAAAGTTCACCACGGTGATCAACATACCGACTACAGACAGTGCGAATGCCACGCTCCAGCCGAATTTCGCCGCGAGCCACGGTGTTGCCAGCATAGAGAAGAAGGAACCGATGTTCACCGACATATAGTACATGGTGAATGCGCCGTCGAGACGCGGGTCATCTTTGTTGTAGCAAGTAGAGAGCAGGGAAGACGGGTTCGCTTTGAACAGACCGTTACCAACTGCAATCGTCGCCATACCCATATAAACAATGGCTGCATCGTGACCGGACCATGCAACCAGCGCATAGCCGATTGCCAGAACGATGGCACCCAGCATAATTACGCGTTTGGTACCCAGTACTTTGTCACCTAACCAGCCGCCGACGGCAACCAGACCGTACACCAGAGCACTGAAAGAGGAGAACAGAGTGATGGAATCCGCTTCAGACATACCCAGTTGTTTAACCAGGTAAACAGCCATAATCCCTTGCAGGCCGTAAAAACCAAAACGCTCCCACAACTCAATAGAGAAAATGAGATAGAACGCTTTAGGTTGTTTGAAAGCGTTTAAACTTACGCTCTCTTCTGTTGGTTTATTGTTTGCAGTAGACACATATACCTCTTTTTTTACATCCCATATTAACGGGGGTGTTCATAGCGTAATTGACCGGAGTCCATTCGCCTTATAGTTATATTGGGAGGGGAAACGGCGGGTAATGTTCACTATCCTGACCCATCTGGCAAGGTGTTTGTAATACTCTGTTACATATAACCGAAGTGGTATAATACGCAGGTCATGCAAATGTTATTTAGCGTTAAATCTCACAGCCAGCGAATTAGTGGTTTTTTTCACTGCGCAGACCCGCAAATAAGCCCTGTATGGCGATATGTTCTGCTAAACCGTCATTAAAGCAGTGGTATGGTCCATAATCTTAAAAATGACTGGTTTAATCTGTCGCTGTAGATCGGTCATGGCTTGTCTGTGCAAGGGCTTAGCCCTCGTTTATACACAAAAATCCAACATCACGTTATCACAGTGATCGCGATCACAGATGTATAGAAAATTTCGCTGACGAAAAAACAATTAACCTGCTTGAGTGTTAATGAACCGAATAATCGACAGGTGAAGAACACAGTGAGGCGGATAATTATTGGTCAAAAGGAAGGTTTACGGTTAGGCCTTCCTTTAGTAAGGGATTGATTTCGTGAGGGGATAATACACAAGCAGCCAATATCAGAGATCGACCTTCTCTTTAAATTCGCATAAATCTTCAATCAGGCACGAGCCGCAGCGGGGCTTACGGGCGATGCAGGTGTAGCGCCCATGCAGAATCAGCCAGTGGTGGCAATCGACTTTAAACTCGGCAGGAACCACTTTCAGCAGCTTTTCTTCAACCTGTTCGACATTCTTACCCGGCGCGAAATGGGTGCGGTTACAGACGCGGAAGATATGCGTATCGACGGCAATCGTCGGCCAGCCGAAGGCGGTGTTGAGCACCACGTTCGCGGTTTTTCGCCCTACACCCGGCAGCGCTTCCAGCGCAGCTCTGTCTTCTGGCACTTCACCGCCGTGCTGTTCCACCAGGATACGACAGGTCTTAATCACGTTCTCGGCCTTGGTGTTGAACAGGCCAATAGTTTTGATATACGACTTCACGCCGTCCACGCCCAGCTCAAGCATGGCCTGCGGCGTGTTGGCGACAGGGTAGAGCTTCGCCGTGGCTTTGTTGACGCTCACGTCAGTTGCCTGGGCGGAGAGCAGCACCGCGATCAGCAGTTCAAAAGGCGAGCTAAAATTCAGCTCCGTTGTCGGATGCGGGTCGTTATCCCGCAGGCGCGTCAGGATCGCAATGCGTTTCTCTTTATTCATACAGCCTTCTCAGGGAGTCCTTCCTGCACGCTACGCTCGGCGGCGCGGCGTTTACGTTTCTCATCAATGAGGTATTTTATCGCCAGCATCATGCCCAGGCCAATAAAAGCGCCCGGTGGCAGCATTGCCAGCAGGAACGGCGTGTCGGTGTGGAAAACTTCAATGCGCAGGACTTTTGCCCAGCCGCCCAGCAGCGCATCCGCGCCGTCAAACAGCGTGCCGTTACCCAGAATTTCACGCAGCGAGCCAAGCACGAACATCGCGCAGGTTGCACCCATACCGATAGCAAAGCCGTCCAGCGCCGAGATCAGCGGATCGTTCTTCACCGCAAAGGCTTCCGCGCGGCCCACGACAATACAGTTGGTGACGATCAGCGGGATAAAAATCCCCAGCGACTGATACAGACCGAACGCGTAGGCGTTGATCAGCATCTGCACGATACTCACCACCGAGGCGATGATCATCACATAAATCGGGATACGAATTTCCGAAGGCGTCCAGCGGCGCAGGGCGGAGATCGACAGGTTGGTCAGGGTCAGCACCAGCGTTGTCGCCAGCCCTAATCCGAGTGCGTTTGTTGCGGTCGATGTGACGGCCAGCAGCGGGCACATCCCCAGCAGCTGGACCAGCGCGGAGTTGTTTTTCCAGAGACCCTGGACAATAACCTCTTTAACCTGGCTCATTACTACTCCTCACAGCTGGGCAGATTGTTGAGTTGCGCGGGCAACGTTTCGGCGTACAGCCCCGCGCGTTTCACCGCATTTACCACTGCGCGCGGTGTAATGGTCGCACCGGTAAACTGGTCAAACTCGCCGCCGTCTTTTTTCACCGCAAAGGCGGTGTCATTTTCACCGTGAATGACTTTCCCGGCAAAATGCAAAATCCAGTTACCGAGGCGAAGCTCAATTTTATCGCCAAGACCTGGGGTTTCGTGGTGTTCTGTCACGCGCGTGCCCAGAACCGTACCTGAGAAATCAGTCCCCACCAAAAGCCGAATCGCACCAGAATAGCCATCCGGTGCGGTTGCTTCCATCACCGCGCCCACGGCGTCATCACCCTTGCGTGCGATGAAAATACGGTGCTCACCTTTGCCTAGCTGCGGAGCCTGAACGATAAAGCAGCTTTTCTGCAGGTCATTATCGTAAAAATCCGATGGGATCACCTGGTCAAATAGCGCTTTTTGCTGCTTTGAAGCCTGTTCATCAATGGTGTTTTTTGTGAGTTCATTCACCAGCGCGGTCAGTCCCGTCAGGGCTGCGGCGAAAATCGCCAGCGTCACGCCGTGTTTTTGCATTGTTTTCAGCATGGCGAATCCTTAGCGGTGGCCATACACGCGAGGGCGCGTGTAGTAGTCGATGAGTGGCACCGTGATGTTGGCGAGCAGAACGGCAAACGCTACACCATCGGGATAGCCGCCAAAACTACGAATCAGCCACACCAGCAGCCCCGCCAGGGCGCCGAAAATCAGGCGTCCACGGTTGGTGGTTGAGGCAGTGACCGGATCGGTCAAAATAAAGAATGCGCCAAGCATCGTTGCGCCGGAGAGCAGGTGCATCTGCGGGCTTGGCAGCGGTTCGGACGAGAACAGCCAACCCAGCGTGGCGCAAATGGCCAGTGTCACCAGGAAACTCACTGGAATGTGCCAGCGAATCGCTTTCTTCCACAGCAGGAATACACCGCCCAGCAGATAGGCGATATTCACCCACTGCCAGCCTGCGCCCGCCAGCACCCCGCTGTAAATCGGGTACTGCATGATTTGTTCCAGACTATGACCGGCATGAAGCGAGGTTTTAAACGTATCGAGCGGCGTTGCCTGGCTAATCCCGTCAACGCCCATACGCAGCGTGGTCATATCGCCGCCTGAGGCCGTATGACCGGTGAAGATCACCTGCAGGGCATCCATAAAGCCCGGCACCGTCGCGGCGATTTCGTGCGGCGGCAGCCAACTGGTCATCTGCACCGGGAAGGAGATCAGCAGCACCACGTAGCCGATCATCGCCGGGTTAAACGGGTTATGTCCCAGACCACCGTACAGCTGTTTGGCAATAATGACTGCGAAAACGGTACCCAGTACCACCATCCACCACGGGGCAAAGGGCGGAATACTGATTGCCAGCAGGAGGCCTGTCAGCAGGGCTGAGTTGTCCGCCAGAATACGCGGGACGGGCATTTTGCGCAGCTTCAGCACCAGCGCTTCGGCAGCCAGCGCACTGACGCAGCCGAGGAGTATCTGAAACAGTGTCCCCCAGCCAAAAAACCAGAACTGCACAGCAATACCCGGCAGTGCTGCCAGGCAAACCAACATCATAATGCGCGACGTCTGGCGCTGGTTATGGGTGTAAGGGGAACTTGCGATTCTGAAAACCATTTAATCCTCGTTTACTGCCTGCTGTGCGGCTTTCTTAGCCTGAACGCGCGCAATCGCGGCAGCGACTGCGGCTTTGCGTGGGTCGTCGTTTGCTGCGGGTTCGGCTTCCTGCTGGGCCGCTTTACGCGCTTTCGCTCGGGCGATAGCCGCTTCGACGGCGGCTTTACGCGGGTCTACCGGGGCTTCCGGCGCGGCTGACGCTTCCTGCTGGGCCGTTTTACGTGCTTTGGCGCGGGCGATAGCGGCTTCAACGGCGGCTTTACGCGGGTCAATCGGGGCTTCCGGCGCGGCGGGCTCTTCCTGCTGCGTCGCTTTACGTGCTTTGGCACGAGCAATCGCTGCTTCCACAGCCGCTTTACGCGGATCAATTTCTGCGTTCGGCTGCACGTCCTGCGCTTTTTCTGCCTGACGGGCGCGGGCCTGTGCTTTACGCGCTTCGCGGGCGGCGATGGCTTCGCTGTTATCCGGTTTTTCACCGGCAGGAATAATCACCGGCTGCGCAGCAGAGGCTTTTTTCTCGCGAACGCGGGCCAGGGCGGCGTTAATCGCATCGTGATCTTTTTCAGCAGGCTGAACGGCGGCCTTTTTATGACGTTCCTGACGCGCCAGTTTCTCACGCTCAAGACGGGCCTGACGGGCTTCAAAGCGGGCTTTAGCTTCGGCAGCGCGTTTTTCTTCCATCGAAATAGCGTAAATCTCGGCCTTTTCCTGACGGAAGTATTGCACCAGCGGAATGCTGCTTGGACACACCCATGCGCAGGCCCCGCACTCGATGCAGTCGGCCAGATTATGCGCTTTGGCTTTGTCGTGCAGTTGGCCTTTGCTGTACCAGTACAGTTGCTGTGGCAGAAGGTCAGCCGGGCAGGCATCGGCGCAGGCACTACAGCGAATGCAGCCTTTCTCTTCCTGTTCTTCGCCCATCTCGCTGGCAGACGGTGCCAGCAAACAGTTGGTAATTTTGACCACCGGCACGTCGAGCCACGGCAGGGTAAAGCCCATCAGCGGGCCGCCCATGATCACCATCTGATCGCTACCCGGACAAAATCCGGCCTGCTCCAGCAGATGGCGCACTGGCGTCCCCAGACGCGCCCAAACGTTACCCGGCTGCGAAACGGATTCCCCGGTCAGGGTCACCACGCGTTCGGTCAGGGGTTCGCCGTCGACAACTGCGCGTTTCACCGCATAGGCGGTCCCGACGTTTTGCATCAGCACGCCGATATCTGAAGAGCGACCGCCGTGGGGAACCTGTTTGCCGGTTAAAATCTGAGTGAGCTGTTTTGCGCCGCCGGACGGATATTTAGTTGGAACAACGCGCAGGCCAATGTCATGACTGCCCGCGAGCACCGCACGCAGCATGGAAATCGCCTGCGGTTTGTTATCTTCAATGCCGATCAGCACTTCACGCGGTTGCAAAATATGCGCAAGAATGCGAATGCCTTCCACAACCTGTGCGGCGCAGTCTTGCATCAGACGGTCGTCGGCGGTGATATAAGGCTCGCACTCGGCGGCATTGATGATCAGGGTCTCTATCTTATCGCCGCCGCCGCGCAGTTTGGTTCCGGTTGGGAAGCCCGCGCCGCCCAGACCAGCCACGCCAAACTGATGGATGCGCTCGATCAGCGCCTCGCGACTCTGCGCGCGATAATCGCTCCAGCCGTCGCGATCGATCCAGCGGTCTTCACCGTCTGCTTCAATAGTGACGCTTAATTCGGACAGCGCCGAAGGGTGGGGCACTGTATGTGGGGCAATTGCCACCACTTTACCTGACGTTGGAGCATGAACCGGCAGCATACGCCCGCGCCCGAAGGTGAGCGGTTGGCCACGCAGTACGCTGTCACCGACCTGGACGCACAGTTCGCCCTCAGCGCCGATATGCTGTTTAAGCGGCATAACAAAACGGGTTGCCAGCGGGATCTGGCGCAGCGGCGTGCCGCTTGACTGGGTTTTCATTTCCGGCGGATGAATGCCGCCGTCGAAATCCCAAATCTTCTCTTTTCTGAAAGCAGAAAATAACTTAAGCATGGTGTTCCACAGGAATTATGCGAACTGGAATGGTTTGAAGATCCCACTTCCAGCTGTCGGGAGTCGTTTCAACCGGGCGCAGCTCAATGCATTGCGTTGGGCAGGGGGCCACACAGAGATTGCAGCCCGTACACAGATCCGCCATCACGGTATGCATCGCGCGCGTCGCGCCAACAATCGCATCAACCGGACACGCCTGAATGCATTTGGTGCAGCCTATGCAGTTGGCTTCATCGATGACGGCCAGCACGCGGACAGGCTCTTGCGCACTCTCATCGCCATCGACAGGTTGCGGATCGACGTTAAGCAGTGTGGCAATTTTCAGCATCACGGCTTCGCCACCGGGCGCACAGCGGTTAATCTTTTCACCGTTCCCAACTGCTTCTGCATACGGACGGCAGCCAGGATAGCCGCACTGTCCACACTGGCTTTGGGGCAGGAGGTCGTCGATTTTTTCCACGACAGGATCGCCCTCGACCGCAAAACGGCGCGAGGCGTAACCCAGAATAATGCCAAAAAACAGCCCCAACACGCTGATGGAGGCGATGGCAATCCAGATAGCATTCATTACAACTTCACCAGACCACTGAAGCCCATAAAGGCCAGAGACATCAAACCGGCGGTGACCAGCGCAATAGCGTTACCGCGAAAAGGTGCCGGAATATCGGCGGCGGCCATGCGTTCACGAATCGACGCAAACAGTACCATCACCAGCGAGAAGCCGACGGCAGCGGAAAAACCATACAGCGCTGATTGCAGGAAATTATGTCCCAGGTTGATGTTGAGCAGCGCCACGCCGAGAACCGCGCAGTTGGTGGTAATCAGCGGCAGGAAAATACCGAGCAGGCGATACAACGCCGGGCTGGTTTTGCGCACCACCATTTCCGTAAACTGCACCACAAAGGCAATCACCAGGATAAAAGCCAGCGTGCGCAGATAGGTCAGGCCGAGCGGGATCAATATCCAGGTATCAATCCACCAGGCGCAAATAGAGGCCAGCGTCATCACGAAGGTGGTCGCCAGTCCCATGCCCATCGCGGTCTCCAGTTTTTTGGAAACCCCCATGAACGGGCACAGGCCAAGGAACTTCACCAGCACGAAGTTATTAACCAGCACAGTTCCGACAAAGAGCAGTAAGTAATCGGTCATTATTTAGCCTGAAATAAAAAAGCCGCCTATTATCGGATAAACCACAACGGGCGACAACAGGATAACTGTAGGGTTATTACGGATTCACAAAGGTCTTTTTCACGCGGGCTGAGCGCCTGAAATAGGGTGCGAAGAGCGCGGCGGCCAGCAGCGGGAACAGCAGCTGGCGTGTCGCCAGTAAGTCTGAAACCGGCGAAAAGGCAAAAGCCTTAATGGCCAGCAGCACAGAAATCAGCAGCCAGATAATGTAATGCTTGCGTACTTTCTGACGACGTTTAAAGAACGCGATGGTCAGCCAAAGGGTGTAATACCACATGGCGATAGCAAAACCGAATGAAGCAAACCATAAAGCGATATTCACGGTGCTTTGCGAGGTCAGATTCTTTAACGCATACGGCGTGACGAGAGCCGTGGTGTACAGCAGCAGCGCAAGCGATGCGCTTAACAAAGCAACCAGTAACCAGGCGAGCGGGGCGAGTAACCAGCCTCCGATTTTTTCTCCAGGCGATGTGGTCATGTTATCTCCCTCAGTCTGCGCGAAATGATACCCGGCAAATTTACCGGGGCGTGAGTATATAACATTTCGCGCTGATGGCTACCGTCTTACAGCACGTAGCGCCAAACTGATTTAGGGACTTCGCCGACGTTGAACAAGCGTCCGCCTGACACCAGCTCCGCACGGCGATGGTCGGCGGCGCGATACATATTGATGATGTCCTGATTATCGGTGAGCGTGTAGTTCAAATGGTCAAACAGTTTTTCCAGGCTCTCGAGAGAACTGATCTTGCGAAATTTTAATAAATAGTCCTGAACTGTCATTTTATTAAGCTTCCATTTTAAAAGTAAATTTTACTGGCAGGGAAATTCGGTCGAATAATAAACGGATAAATAAGGACGTAAACGGCCCACTCAAGTGTTAAGGCTAAATTAGGAGTTTTCTTTGAATAAATCAGGCGTCGGACGACGCCCAGGGAAGAAGGTTAACGCTGATTTCTGCCACTGGCAATACGCAACTGACAGCATATGTCACTCTTTCATTGCGACTTATTTCGCCTGAGAGGCGGCAACAGGCTCAGGCGGCTGGTAGTTATCAATGTGGCTGGCAACGCCGAGCAAAATGACTGAAACACCGAGGACAACCCATCCCGCTAATTCCACAATTCGATTGATTATTGACGTCATGATCTTTGTTTGTGATTTATCCATAAATACAGTTTGAGAATGTTACAGCGCTGTTTCGGCTATCGCAAGTCCTTTGGGAACGGTTTCCTTGTATGAATTCAGCATGTTATATGAATGTAACAAAGACAAAAAGTGACTCGTGCTATTTTACTTTTTGTAATCCATTACAAAATTGTTGTGACAGCAATGTTGATAGTGTGAGAATGAGCGAAAGCAACGATGAGAGGCAATGACATGAGTGACAAAATCCGCGTAGGATTAATTGGTTATGGGTATGCCAGCAAGACGTTCCACGCGCCGCTGATTGCCGGTACGCCTGGAATGGAGCTGGCAGCAGTTTCGAGCAGCGATGCGACAAAAGTCCACGCTGACTGGCCAACGGTTCCGGTAGTTTCTGAGCCTAAACACCTGTTTAACGATCCAAACATCGATTTAATCGTCATTCCCACCCCCAATGACACGCACTTCCCGTTGGCGAAAGCCGCGCTGGAAGCGGGCAAGCACGTGGTGGTGGATAAACCTTTCACGGTCACGTTGTCGCAGGCACGCGAGCTGGACGCACTGGCAAAAAGCCTTGGGCGATTGCTGTCGGTTTTCCATAATCGTCGCTGGGACAGTGATTTCCTGACGCTCAAAGCGCTGATTGGCGAAGGAACGTTGGGTGAGGTGGCGTATTTCGAATCTCATTTCGACCGCTTCCGTCCGCAGGTGCGTAATCGCTGGCGCGAACAGGCCGGTCCGGGAAGTGGTATCTGGTACGATCTGGCCCCGCATCTTCTGGACCAGGCGGTGAATTTGTTTGGCCTGCCGGTCAGCATGACGGTCGATCTGGCGCAGCTGCGTCCTGGCGCACAGGCAACGGACTACTTCCATGCGATTCTGAGCTATCCGCAGCGTCGCGTGGTCCTGCACGGTACCATGCTGGCGGCGGCAGAATCTGCGCGATACATTGTTCATGGTACGCGCGGGAGCTACGTCAAGTTTGGTCTGGATCCGCAGGAAGACCGCCTCAAAAACGGCGAACGTCTGCCGCAGGAAGACTGGGGCTACGATATGCGTGATGGTGTTCTGACGCGTGTTGAAGGCGAAGAACAGGTACAGGAAACCTGGCTGACGCTGCCGGGCAATTACCCGGCCTACTATGCAGCAATTCGCGATGCGCTGAACGGTACGGGCGAAAACCCGGTTCCGGCCAGCCAGGCGATTCAGATTATGGAACTAATCGAGCTGGGTATCGAATCAGCGAAACACCGCTCGACGCTCTGTCTGGCGTAAGAGTGAAAAAGGCCGGCGAATGTGCCGGCCTTTTATTTTTCTGTGTTGGCCGGCAAAAGAAGTGCCGCCCGACAAGAGGTTTATCAACCAGCAACTTTATCGCGCAGCGCTTGTTTCTCCGCTGCGCTCAGGAATGCAATCTCCAGCCCGTTGATCTGTGCCTGGCGAATCTGCTCACGGCTCAGACCTGCCTGAGGTGCGGCGATATGATACTCATGGATAATATCGATACCCTGAACCGCCGGATCGTCGGTGTTCAGCGTTGCCAGCACGCCATGCTCAAGGAAGATTTTCAGCGGATGCTGTGCCAGGGACGCGACCGTGCTGGTCTGGATATTTGACGTCAGGCACGATTCGATACCGATACGCTGTTCAGCCAGGAAATCCATCAGCGTTCTGTCTTCAACGGCCTTCACGCCGTGGCCGATACGCTCGGCACCCAGCTCACGAATGGCCTGCCAGATACTTTCCGGGCCTGCCGCTTCGCCCGCATGTACGGTGACATGCCAGCCTGCATCGCGTGCGCGGTTGAAGTGGGAGAGGAACAAGCTGCCGGGGAAGCCCAGCTCGTCACCGGCCAGGTCGACGGCGGTAATATGGTCGCGGTGGGCTAGCAACGCTTCCAGCTCTTGCAGACACGCGGCTTCACCAAAAGTACGGCTCATAATACCAATCAGACGCGCCTGAACGTCAAACGCTTTACAGCCTTCGCGCACGCCTTCGATAACGGCTTCTACCACACCTTCAACAGGCAGATTGTGGGTCATTGCCATGTAGCCTGGGGAAAAACGCAGTTCGACATAGTGTAGGCCGTTGCGCGCAGCATCTTCGATGTTTTCAAACGCGACGCGACGACAGGCATCCAGCGAGGCCAGCACTTTCACGCCCCAGTCCAGCTTGCCGAGGAAACTCACCAGATCCGGCTCGTTCGTCGTTACCTGCACGTGGGGGATCAGGGTCTCAATAGTTTGAGCGGGGAGGGATAAATTAAACTGGCGGCCAAGATCGAGAATAGTTTGGGCACGAATGTTGCCATCAAGATGACGGTGGATATCGGTTAACGGAAGACGTGTATCAATCATGGTCGCACTCATTTTCTGGTTAAAGTGCGCCACATTATAAAAACATTTGCAGGTAAAAAGCTATTTGCGCAATAGGAAATTCTATTGCGCAACCCGTTACAGCAGAGATTGAATCCCCGCGATTAACCGCTCAACCCCTTGTTCCAGCTTGCTGCGCGGACATCCTGCATTCAAACGCACATAACCCTGACCTTCCACGCCGTAGGTATATCCCGGCATGATCGCCACTTTTTGCTGTTCGATGAGGACTTTTTGCAGCGATTTATCATCGATGCCTAATGGACTCAAATCAATCCACGCCAGATAAGTGGCTTCCGGCGGCTGCCAGTTGAGCTGTGGGAACGCAGCGTTTAACTGTTCTGCTACATAGTGCAGATTATTTTCCAGATAAGCCCGCAGTGCATCCAGCCACGCTTCACCTTGCTCGTAAGCGGCAATATGCGCCGTCAGCGCCAGCACGGAAGGGGACGAAAGTCCGTCACGACCTTTCAATGCTTTCAAATAACTCGCGCGACTTTTGTCATCGTCAATCAGCCCGTATGCGCCGGTCAGCGCCGGAATGTTAAAACTCTTGGAGCCTGAGGTCAGCAGCGCCCATTTGCGCTTCGCCACTTCGTTCCACGGCGTATGCTGATGGTCTCCCCACACCATATCCATATGAATTTCATCGCTGATCACCGCCACATCGTAACGGTCACACAGCTCGGCCATGATGTTTAGCTCGTCGCGCGTCCAGACTTTACCGGTCGGGTTTTGTGGGCTACACAGCAGCAGAACGGTGTTATCAGGTTTCGCCAGCTCAGCTTCCAGTCGGGTCATATCGCACATCCAGCCGGTCGCGCTTTTTTGCATCGAAACCGGAACCACTTTGCGATCGTTACCCTGCACGGCGTTATAAAACGCGTCGTAAGCGGGGGTGTGGACCACAATGCCGTCACCGGGTTTGGACCAGATGCGGATAAGCTCGGAGACCATATAAATCACCGACGGGCCATACACGAGGGTGTCGGTGTCGATACGGCTATTAAAACGTTGCTGGAACCAGTGCGCCACGGCAGCGAGAAACTCGTCGTTCTTCCAGCGACTGTAGCCAAATACGGCGTGGTTGATGCGCTGGTGCAGCGCCTCGGTAATGCACGGTGCGGTGGCAAAATCCATATCGGAAATGGTGAAGGGCAGTAGATCGTCCGCGCCAAAGCGGTCAGCGACGTAATCCCACTGCGTACACCAGGTTCCGTGGCGATCGACGACGGTTGAAAAATCAAACATGGCTCTCGTCCTTAAAGTAAAACCCCCTTCACTAGAAGGGGGCGAGGTGTCAGGCTTCTACCGTACGCATGAGCGTCGATAGTTCATCTTTAACCGACTGGACCTGCGGTCCAATCACCACCTGCAAATTATGCTGATTCAACTGTACCACGCCGATGGCCCGGTTGGCCTTCAGGGCGTTGGTGTCAACCTTCGACATATCGTTTACCGACAGGCGCAGGCGGGTGATGCAGTTATCCAGCGAGGTAATATTATCCGCACCGCCGAGAGCAGCCAGAATCGCTGGCGTGTTGTAGCCCGATTTACCAACAGTGCCCATAACCGCTTGTTCAGTGCTGGCTGTATCGGTATCACGGCCCGGCGTTTTGAGGTTAAAGCGCGTAATCGCGAAGCGGAAGATACCGTAGTACACCGCGAACCAAATCGCCGCAACCACGGGTACAAGGTACCATTTGGTCGACAGACCGTGCAGGATACCGAACACCACGAAGTCGATAACGTTGCCGTCGGTGTTGCCGATAGTCACACCCAGAACCGCCATCACGGTGAAGCCCAGGCCGGTCAGCACGGCGTGAATGAGGTACAGAACCGGAGCGACGAACAGGAACAGGAACTCGATTGGCTCAGTTGTTCCGCCGACCACACAGGCGATAACGCCAGAGATCAGCAGGCCTTTAATTTTGTGACGGTTTTCAGGGCGTGCGCAGTGGTACATCGCCAGAGCGGCACCCGGCAGACCGCCGAGGAAGGCCGGCATTTTACCCTGCGACAGGAAGCGGGTCGCGCTTTCAGAGAAGCCGTGGGTAGTCGGGCAGCTCAGCTGCGCCTGGAAGATAGTCAATGCGCCGCTGACATCGTGACCGCACACGTCCATCGTGCCGCCCGCTTCGGTAAAGCGGATCAGCGCCACCAGAATATGCTGCAAACCAAACGGCAGCAGCAGACGTTCACCGGTACCGAAAATCATCGGACCAAAATCGCCCGCGCTGTTAATAATGCGGCCAATGCCGGTGATTCCCATCGCGAAGACCGGCCAGATCAGCGGAATAATCAGGCCAAACAGGCCCATAACGAAGAGGGTAGCAATCGGCACAAAGCGCGTACCGCCGAAGAATGCCAGGGCGTCTGGCAGGCGGATATTGTGGAAGCGCTCGTGCAGCATCCAGATGATCACGCCCGCAATGACCGCACCGAGGATCCCGGTGTCGATGGACTGAATGCCCAGCACGCTCTGAATGTTGTTGGCTTTCAGGACGGCAGCGTCAGTGGTTGGCAGAATACCTTTGGCGGTCAGCCAGAAGTTCACTGCCAGGTTCATCACCGCGTAACCGACGAAACCCGCAAATGCGGCCACGCCTTTGTTTTCGCGCGCCAGACCCAGCGGGATTGCGATACAGAACATCACCGGCAGGAAGCTAAACGCGAAGGAGCCGACTTTGCTCATCCAGATGAAGATCGCCTGCAGCACCGGATTGCCCAGGAATGGGATCAGAGTAATGACATCGTGGCTGCTGAGCGAGCTGCCGATCCCGAGCATGATCCCGCAAAACGAGAGCAGTGCCACCGGCAACATAAAGGTTTTACCCAGTTGCTGGAAGAACTCCCACAGCGATATTTTTGGTGCTGCTTTCGCCGTCATAAAACGACTCCTTGAAGGTTAAAAGGGTTTTATCTGTTTCGTTGTGGCGAGAAGATAAAACGTTTTACCAAACTTTAGTGCGCTCTGAATCACATTCTCGTGCTTTAATTAGCAGTATAAATAGAACCTATTGATAAAACGTTTTATCGGACTGCACATCAGGGAGTTGGGCGTTCACATGTCTGTTGCGAAAAAGGTAACCATTAATGATGTTGCGCTGGTGGCCGGAGTATCGGTCAGTACCGTTTCGTTGGTGCTGAGCGGAAAAGGGCGCATTTCTCCTGCTACCGGTCAGCGCGTGAACGAGGCGGTGGAGCAACTGGGGTTTGTGCGTAACCGTCAGGCGGCTTCGCTTCGCGGCGGGCAAAGCGGCGTTATTGGGCTGATTGTGCGCGATCTCACCTCGCCGTTTTATGCGGAACTGACCGCCGGGCTGACGGAGGCGCTGGAAGCGCAGGGGCGAATGGTTTTCTTGCTGCACGGGGGACGCGAAGCGGATCAGCTGCTTTCCCGTCTGGATATGCTGCTGACCCAGGGCGTGGACGGTGTAATCATCGCAGGCGCGTCGGGCGTGGGCAGTGAACTGTGCGAACGTGCGGCGCAAAAGGGCGTTCCACTGGTGTTTGCCTCGCGCGCCAGCTATCTCGATGAAGCCGATACCCTGCGGCCCGACAACATGCAGGCAGCACAAATGCTGACTGAACATCTGATTCGTCGCGGTCATCAGAAAATCGCGTGGCTGGGCGGGAAAAGTTCCTCGCTGACCCGCGCTGAACGCGTGGGCGGCTACTGCTCAACGCTGATCAAATACGGCCTGCCATTCCACAGCGAATGGGTGGTCGAGTGTGAATCCAGCCAGAAGAAAGCGGCGGAAGCTATGGGCGCATTGTTGCGCAGCAATCCCACCATCAGCGCGGTGATTTGCTACAACGATATTATTGCGATGGGCGCGTGGTTCGGCCTGATCCGCGCCGGACGCCAGAGCGGTGAAGGCGGCGTTGAGACTTTCTTCGATCAGCAGGTGGCTTTGGGCGCTTTTGCTGACGTTGGAGAAAATGCATTAGACGATCTGCCTATCGTCTGGGCGACAACGCCAGCGCGGGAGATGGGCTACACGCTGGCGGACAGAATCATGCAGCGAATTGAAAAATCAGACGTACAAGCCGGGCATCAGATTGTCTCGGCGCGGCTGGTGACGGTGAAGTAGCACCGTCAGTTTGCAGCGAGGGTTTTCGGCTGTTTTGCCAGGTGCGTCAGGATCGTCTGGCCAATGTAGTTGCTCCAGTTAAAGCTATTTTGTAGCACGATCACCGCATTCTGATTTTGCTTATCAAAACCAATATAACTGGAATATCCACCAATATACCCCACCTGATAGGTCATTTTCTGACCGTTCATTTCGTCACTCACCCAGGCAATATTGGCGGCCTCTTTCTGCCGGTAATAGTAGGTGCGGGTGACGTCTTTAAACGTCTGATTGAGTGCGTCTTGATCGGTAGGGCTGAAGTGCGCTCGGGCGTAGGTCGCAAGATCGCGGGCGCTGCTGTACAGGCTGGCCGCAGCGGTCATATTGTGCTGGAAATGCCAGTCCGGCGTGAGCTCTCCACGGGGGATCAATTTGGGCTGATCGCCAGCATGACCGAGTGCGCGATACGGATAAGACTTGAGCCGCTCTGGCCTGTAACTGCTGTTACTCATGTGCAACGGGGCAAATATCTCGCGCTGTGCCAGTGCTTCAATGGGCTCTTCAGCGTGCCTTTGCAGAATGTAGCCCAGAATGGCATAGCCGATATTTGAATACTGCGGTGCGTGAGAGTCGGGGGCGTCGAAATCGCTCAGATAAGTCAGGACGTTGTTGCTATCAAGCTCTGAATAGAAGTTCTCACCGGTGCTGAAATAACGCATAAGATTTTCCAGCGTCAGCAGATCCATAGGTTGACGCGGCAAACCGGAGGTGTGCGTCACCAGCTGTAGCAGGGTGATATTTTTCGCATCAGGGCTTAACGGCGTGTCGGCAGGCAGCAGGGTGTCGAGCGTATCCGTCCAGTTGAGTTTTCCCTCATTGACCAGCAGCGTGGTCACTTCGGCGGTGACACCTTTACTCAACGAACCCAGGGCGAACAATGTATCAGGATTGATGGGGTGGCGATTTTTCTCGTCAGTGACACCGTAACTGTGAAATTCGGCGGGACCATTATGCTGAATAATCGCGACAATCATCCCGGTGACGTTTTTATCCTGCATATACAGATGGATCATGGGGTCGATGCCGCGCCCGTAATCACCGACCACAACGTGAGCGCGTTTTTGTTCCGGCATTTCCATTTGCGATAACGTACTGTTTCCACAGCCAGCTAACACCAACAGGGACAAGAGCAGTAATGGTGTTTTCATGTTCATTCTTGAAAGCTGACTGTGCCGCCCTGTCTGGAAAATGGAGCGCGCATTATACAAAGAATGCGCTTAGCGCGGCGCAGAAATTTGACTCTTTTCAGCGGGGAGCGGTATGTTGCGGTGATCCAGATCAAGGGCCACACCCGTTGAAGGATGCATATTCGGCGCTCCTGTTAAGTTCTGTAAAACGATTATCCTCATGCAAATCTTCAAAACTCTGCTCGCATTAGCGTTCATTCCCGCTGTTTCGATCGCCTCAAGCAATATTGAAGTCGGATTCTCACCGGAGGGCGGCGCCCAGGAACTGGTGCTGAAAACGATTAATAATGCCGAAAAATCGATCCGCATGATGGCCTTTTCATTCAGCGCCCCGGATGTGATGAACGCGCTGGTGGCGGCGCAAAAGCGCGGCGTTGACGTGCAAATTGTGATCGATGAGAAGGGAAACATCAGCGATAAAAGCCTGCTGGCGATGCGCTACGTGACGCAAAATGGCATCAAGCTGAGAACCGACGATCATTATCGAATTCAGCACGATAAAGTGATTATCGTCGACGGGTGCACGGTGGAGACCGGCTCATTCAACTTCGCCAAAACGGCGGAATACAAAAACTCGGAAAACGTGATTGTGATCCACAACGCCCCGGACCTGGTGGCGCAGTATCTTGCTCACTGGGAGAATCGCTGGCGACAGGGGGTGGATTTCTCGTCATAAAAAAAGCCGGGTGGCGGCTTCGCCTTACCCGGCCTACAAAACCCTCGATCGCACTGACTCTGTAGGCCGGGTAAGCGCAGCGCCACCCGGCTTTTTTCACCGTTACTGCTGCGGAGCCGCAGGTTCAGCCGGTTCCGGCATTCCCAGCGTTGGCATTCCGAACATGCCGACGAAATCTTCCAGCGGCATTTTCTGCCCGTTCAGCGTGACCTGGCCGTTTGCGTATTGCAGGCTGGTGCCAATCACGTTGTCTTCAAGCGTCGTAATGCGGAACATCTGGCCCATCGCCGCCATGCCTTTCACTTGCTGGCTTGCCAGCTTCGCCGCATCGGCTTCGTTATAGCCTTCGAGCTTCGCTATTTGCGTCATAAACTCGGTAGCCATATCCACCGGAATGGTCAGCTTGCTGTCGATGGACTTCACGCTGCGATCCACTTCCTGCGCCAGAGTCTGCGCTTCACCGGTCGCTGTTGCCGGATCTTTCAGGAACAGAGACAGATTAAAGTTGGTTTCGCCTTTGCCGTTTTTCCAGCTCAGGGGAGCAATGGTGATCACCGGTTCGCCTTTCAGCAGCAGCGGCAGGTTGCTTAACAGAGCATCCATTGCTTTTTGCTGATACAGCTCAGGATTTTTTGTCATCAGCTCTTTATCGGCCAGCAGCGCCTGGCTCTGAGCACGATACTGTTGGCTGAACTGGTGCCACGCCTGGCCGTCGATATTGCCGATTTTCAGCGTCAGTTTGCTGGAGCCCAGATCCTGATTCTGTACTTTCAGGCTATTCAGGCTGTAGTCCAGCTGGCTGTTCACGCTTTTGCCGTCTTTGGTGATTTCCGATTTGCCGTCCAGATTCATGCCTTCCAGCACGGCCATCTCTTTACCTTCCACGCCAAGTGACAATTTCTCAAGGCTAATTTTTTGATCGCCAATGCGTTCATCAAAGCTGGTCAGGCGGCTGTTACCGTCCAGTTTCAGGTTATTGAAGGTCATCTGGACCTTCTGATCGTATTCGTTCACCGCATTGACCAGTCCGCTTTCCGCTGTTCCACTCAGGGAAATTACGTTGCCTTCACGGTCCGCATCCAGTTTGAAATCGCCACCGCTGAAGGCGACTTTCTCTTCACCTTTTTCATAATTCAGCGCTTTCAGGGCGATATCAGAACTCGTATCACCGGCGTAGCTGATACGGGTATCCACCACAAACGGCGATTCGTTTTTCGCCAGGTCGAACAGCGGTTTGGTCGCTTCGTTATTCACCAGCGTGGATTTAACCGACGCCATCGAAGGGATCAGATTGAAATGCTTAAGCTGAGCCAACGGGAATGGGCCGTGATCGACCACTTCGTTCAGTACCACGCTTTGACCGGCCTTCAGCCAGCCATTTTCACTGCCTGCAACGGGTTTAACCACCAGTTGCATGTGGCTCTTGAAGACGCCGCGCTGATAATCCTGATAGCTCAATTCCAGCCCGGCTTCGGGTGCCGTACGTTTAATTTCGCTGTTGGCCTGCGCCACCATTTCCGCCAGACGGCTCTCCAGCTGCTTACCGGTGAACCACGAAGCACCCGTCCAGACCACGCCTAATGCGACAACAACGCTAACCGCTACAACCGATTTTTTCATCGTGATTATCCCTAAAATGAAACCAGGCGGTAGAAACCGCCTGGTGATATAAAGCCTTTAACTAGCTTAGCAAGAGTGCCGATAAACTTATAGCTTATTGAAGACTCGAGCCAAACGGCCAGTGCCGCTGATGCTGATCGGTGACTCATTCGCCGCCACAAATGCCGATTCACCCGGTTTCAGCACCAGGCGCTGCTCGCCTTTGCTCAGCACCGCTTCGCCTTCAACACAGAACAGGATCGCCGCGCTCTGCTGTGAAACCGCTGTCTCCGTTGCGCTCAGGTCATGCAGCGCAAAGGCGAAATCGTCAACCGGAATCGGGAAGTCCAGCTCTGCGCCGTTTTTCACCGGCTGAGTGAGCAGCTCTGCGGCAGGTTTCGCCACGAATTTCACGTTCGCCACCAGTTCAGGAATGTCGATGTACTTCGGCGTCAGACCGGCACGCAGGACGTTATCGGAGTTCGCCATCACTTCCAGCGCCACGCCTTGCAGGTAAGCGTGCGGCGTTTCGGCAAACAGGAACATCGCATCGCCCGGATTCAGCTTCACCACGTTCAGCAGCAGAGGGGAGAAGAGGCCGCTGTCGTTCGGGTAGAATTCAGAGATCAGGCGAATGGTCTGCCACGGTTCGCCCTGCTGGCTGTTCAGCGCGGCTTTCAGCACTGCCAGCGCGTGAGATTTTTCGTCGTCCTGCATGTTCAGCAGGCTGGCAAAAAGCTGGCTCAAGCCCGCTGCATCCGGGTTTTCGAGGAAATGGGCGATGGCATGATGGGCGCCTGCGACCGGTTGCAGCAGGGAGACAATCTCGGAGAACTCGCGGAAGGCGTTCATCGCCAGGAATGGTGTTAAGGCGAAAACCAGCTCCGGCTTGTGGTTCGGATCTTTGTAGTTACGCTCGGCGGCATCCAGCGGAATCCCGGCTTTATTCTCTTTTGCAAAACCGATTTCAGACGCTTTTTTGTTTGGGTGAACCTGAATGGACAGCGGCTGTGCGGCACACAGTACCTTGAACAGGAACGGCAATTCGCCGAAACGCTGGGCAACCGCATCACCGAGCAGCGCGGCTTTATCGGCGTCGATCACATCACGCAGAGAACGCACCTGACCGCTGGCGTCTTCAATTTTTGAGCTGCTCTTCGGATGCGCACCCATCCACAGTTCCGCCATCGGCAGATTGTCGGGATTGGCGATACCGTAGAGATCCGTTAACGCAGTTTGACTTCCCCAGGCATAGTTCTGCACTGAGTTGATGAGTTTTTGCATTATCAAGCCCTGTTTCAAATGTGGAATTATCTTCGCGTATTAAAGCAATAAACCGCGCGGAAGTAACCTGCGCATGTAAAAAGTCGTACTAGTCTCAGTTTTTGTTAAAAAATTGTGTAGGATAAGCAAACTCGCTTTTAAAGCAGGGCAGCGGAACATCTGCTCTTAAATAATCAGACCGAAGCAGTAAGTGAGAGAACAATGTCGAACAAACCCTTTCATTATCAAGATCCCTTCCCGCTGGCGAAGGATCAGACTGAATACTATCTGTTAACATCTGACCACGTCTCTGTCTCTGAATTCGAAGGGCAGGAGATCCTCAAAGTTGACCCCCAGGCGCTGACTTTGCTCGCGCAGCACGCCTTCCACGATGCCTCCTTTATGCTGCGTCCGGCGCATCAGCAGCAGGTTGCCGATATCCTGAGCGATCCGCAGGCCAGCGAAAACGACAAATACGTCGCGCTGCAATTCCTGCGTAACTCCGATATTGCTGCGAAAGGCATTCTGCCGACCTGTCAGGACACCGGTACGGCGATCATCACCGGCAAAAAAGGCCAGCGCGTCTGGACCGGCGGCGGCGACGAAGCCGCGCTGGCGCATGGCGTGTATAACACCTACATCGAAGATAACCTGCGCTATTCGCAAAATGCGGCGCTGGATATGTACAAAGAGGTGAATACGGGCACCAACCTGCCAGCGCAGATTGACCTCTACAGCGTCGACGGCGACGAGTACAAATTCCTGTGCATCGCCAAAGGTGGCGGTTCTGCCAACAAAACCTATCTGTATCAGGAAACCAAAGCGCTGCTCTCGCCGGGCAAGCTGAAAAACTATCTGGTCGAGAAGATGCGCACGCTCGGCACGGCTGCCTGTCCGCCGTATCACATTGCGTTTGTCATCGGCGGCACCTCGGCGGAAAGTACCCTGAAAACCGTCAAACTGGCATCCACGAAATACTATGACGGTCTGCCGACGGAAGGGAACGAACACGGTCAAGCGTTCCGCGACGTTCAGCTTGAACAGGAACTGCTGATCGAAGCGCAAAACCTGGGCCTCGGCGCGCAGTTCGGCGGAAAATATTTCGCCCACGACATCCGCGTCATTCGTTTGCCGCGCCACGGTGCGTCTTGCCCGGTCGGAATGGGCGTCTCCTGTTCGGCGGATCGCAACATTAAAGCGAAGATCAACCGCGACGGTATCTGGATCGAAAAACTGGAAAACAACCCAGGGAAATACATCCCGGAAGAGCTGCGTAAAGCCGGTGAAGGCGAAGCGGTTCACGTCGACCTTAACCGTCCGATGAGCGAGATCCTCGCGCAGCTGTCCCAGTATCCGGTTTCGACGCGTTTGTCGCTGAACGGCACTATTATCGTCGGGCGCGACATCGCGCACGCCAAGTTGCAGGAGCGTCTGGAGAACGGCGAAGGTCTGCCGCAGTACGTGAAAGATCACCCGATTTACTACGCGGGACCGGCGAAAACACCAGACGGTTATGCCTCGGGTTCACTTGGCCCGACCACAGCAGGGCGCATGGATTCCTATGTGGATCAGCTGCAGGCCAACGGCGGGAGCATGATCATGCTGGCGAAAGGCAACCGCAGCCAGCAGGTAACCGATGCCTGCCACAAGCACGGCGGATTCTATCTCGGGAGCATCGGTGGCCCGGCTGCGGTACTGGCGCAGGGCAGCATCAAGAGCCTGGAGTGCGTGGAATACCCGGAACTGGGGATGGAAGCCATCTGGAAAATTGAAGTGGAAGATTTCCCGGCGTTTATCCTCGTGGATGACAAAGGCAACGACTTCTTCAAACAGATCCAGTCGTCCCAGTGTTCGGCGTGCGTTAAGTAGTTTTTTCACAGTGCCGGGTGGCGGCTTCGCCTTACCCGGCCTACAAAACCTTGGGTCTGTAGGTCGGGTAAGCGAAGCGCCACCCGACACAAAAACCCTAGAATCCCGGACCTGGCGATACTTAACCGCCACCCGGCAAAAGTAGAGCGCACAAAGCGCCATACCGTTTTTTTGAAGCAAACAATACTTAATCCAGCATGTGAGCAATGTCCCCCATTTCATTGTTATCAAGGAGAAAGTAATGACCACCACACGTCGCGAGAACGATTCAATGGGCGCTATCGACGTCCCGGCTGACAAGCTATGGGGCGCGCAAACCCAGCGCTCGCTGGAGCATTTCCGTATCTCAACGGAGAAAATGCCCGTCTCGCTTATCCACGCTCTGGCGCTGACCAAACGCGCCGCCGCAAAAGTTAACCAGGATTTAGGCCTGCTTCCCGCCGAGAAAGCGACGGCTATCATCAGTGCCGCCGATGAAGTGCTGGCCGATAAACACCCCGACGAATTCCCGCTCGCCATCTGGCAGACCGGCTCCGGCACGCAAAGCAACATGAACATGAACGAAGTGCTGGCCAACCGCGCAAGCGAACTGCTGGGCGGCGTGCGCGGCATGGAGCGTAAAGTTCACCCGAACGATGACGTCAATAAAAGCCAGAGCTCCAACGACGTCTTCCCGACGGCGATGCACGTCGCGGCGATCGTTGCGCTGCGCGAACACCTCATTCCGCAATTGAAGGTGCTGACCCAAACCCTGAGCCAGAAATCACAGGCGTTCGGCGATATCGTTAAAATTGGTCGCACCCATTTACAGGATGCCACGCCGCTGACGCTCGGCCAGGAGATTTCCGGCTGGGTGGCGATGCTGGAGCATAACCTCAGACATATCGATAATAGCCTGCCGCATCTGTCTGAGCTGGCGCTGGGCGGCACGGCGGTCGGTACCGGGCTGAATACCCACCCGGAATATGCGGTGCGCGTGGCGAAAGAGTTGGCAGAGATCACCGGTCAGCCGTTTGTGACCGCACCAAACAAATTCGAAGCCCTCGGCACCTGTGACGCATTAGTCCATGCCCACGGTGCGCTGAAAGGGCTGGCGGCGTCGCTAATGAAAATCGCCAACGACGTGCGCTGGCTGGCGTCCGGCCCACGCTGTGGTATCGGGGAAATCAGTATTCCGGAAAACGAGCCTGGCAGTTCGATCATGCCGGGAAAAGTGAATCCAACGCAGTGCGAAGCCGTGACCATGCTGTGCTGCCAGGTTATTGGCAACGACGTGGCGGTGAATCTTGGCGGGGCATCGGGCAACTTTGAGCTTAACGTCTATCGCCCGATGGTTATCCATAACTTCCTGCAATCGGTGCGTCTGCTGGCAGACGGCATGGAAAGTTTTAACGAACACTGCGCGACGGGGATTGAGCCGAACCGGGAGCGCATCAGTCAGCTGCTGAATGAATCCCTGATGCTGGTGACCGCGCTCAACACCCATATTGGCTACGATAAAGCGGCAGAAATTGCCAAAAAAGCGCACAAAGAGGGGTTAACGCTAAAAGCCTCTGCGCTGGCGCTGGGCTATCTGAGCGAAGCCGAATTTGATCTCTGGGTGCGTCCGGAAGAGATGGTCGGTAGCAAGAAGTAATCACTCCGCCACATACAGGTGCAGCCGTGGGATAATCAATCGCAGCGGCTGTGCCTGCGGTTTATAACGGTGCTGAATATTTTCGGCATCGTAGTTCAGCAACTCCCCGATATCGGGCACCATCGCCCCCTGGTCGGTGTCGTACAGCGCAATCAACGGCGTCGGGCAGGCGTACTGCACCTGTTTTTGCTCACCGGAATACCAGACGCGCGCAATCGGCTGCACCTTCACCGGACGTTTGATTTTGAGCCGCGCATCGGCAGGCAGCGCGGCGATATTCTCGTACTCCTGTTCGAGACGCTCAATCCACTGCTCGCGCGACCAGGGCGCCATAGTGCGCGGGGATTTGAGACTCTTCTCCAGCATCGACAGCACCTCATTACGGGTGAAATTCTTGATGATGTGCTTGTTCGCCCAACCAAAGCGCAAAGTCGCTGGCTTGCGCAGCAGGGTCAGCGAGCGGTAAGCGTTGAGAGTAATCAGACCCGGCAACTGGCGATGCACCCACTCAAAGCGCGCGGCAGGGGCCAGACCAGACTCTTCGGTGACGATTTTCTCAAACGCGGCCTTCAGCGTATTAATCTGTGAGATCTGATTTTCGATCTGCTCGCGAAGGGGGGCATCGCATTGCAGGCAGATGACGCCCGGCAGGCGCACGGCGGCTTTACTGCTGCGATTTTCTGACTGCTGCTGGATAAACAGATGGCGGTAGTGGGCAATCGTCAGATCCAGCGCCTCTTTTCCGATGTGCTGTTTCACCTCAATCACATCCAGCGGATCGTGTTCCGCCCCTTTAACCACATCCGGCAAGCTAAAGACGCGCGCGGCCAGCAGCCGACAGCTTTTCAGCCGTTCGCTCAGGCTCATCAGTTCATGTTCAATCTGGTGAAAGGTCGAGTTCAGCCGTTCGAGAAGATCGTAAGTCGCCATAATACGCTCATAGTAGTTACAACATACTTATTATATAGCACAGTACGCCTGGTCAGGCTACGGTGCGAATTGGGTCGGGTAGGGTAAAGCTGTGCTTATTGATTGGGATTTAAATATACGAATTTTGTATATTTTCTGTCTCCCGCGCCCCGTCGGTTGATCCAGGACAGCTTAAAAGTATGATGAAAACCTAAAATCGTCACACGTTTTAGCTACCCCGAAAGGGTAAGAGGCAACTTTTGTCCAGATCTGGCCGTTTTGTCTGCGCGCTGCTGGCGTGCGTGTCGTTTTTCGCGCAGGCAGGCGCACCCGACGAACTGACAACCGCGTGGCCCGTCAATGTAGGACCGCTCAATCCCCATCTTTATACGCCCAATCAAATGTTTGCTCAGAGCATGGTGTACGAGCCACTGGTGAAATACCAGACCGACGGTTCGGTTAAACCCTGGCTGGCGAAAAGCTGGACCCACTCGGCGGATGGCAAAACCTGGCTATTTAGGTTGCGTGACAATGTCACATTTTCCAACGGTGAACCCTTCACTGCTCAGGCCGCCGCCGAGAACTTCCGTGCGGTACTGGATAACCGTCAGCGCCACGCCTGGCTGGAGCTGGCCCGGCAGATTGTCGATGTTAAAGCGCTCAATAACACCGAGCTGCAAATTACGCTGAAAAGCGCCTATTACCCGTTCCTGCAAGAACTCGCGCTGCCGCGTCCTTTCCGCTTTATCGCGCCGTCGCAGTTTAAAAATAACGAAACGATGAACGGCATTACCGCGCCTATTGGCACCGGTCCGTGGGTGCTTAAAGAGTCAAAACTCAATCAATACGACGTACTGGTGCGCAACGAGCACTACTGGGGCGAAAAGCCCGCCATCCGCCAGATTACGGTGAAAGTCATCCCGGACCCGACCACCCGAGCCGTGGCCTTTGAAACGGGGGATATTGACCTGCTTTACGGCAACGAAGGGTTGTTACCGCTGGATACCTTTGCCCGCTTTAGCCAAAGCGCACACTATCGTACTCAGCTTTCTCAGCCCGTAGAAACGGTGATGCTGGCGCTTAACTCCGCCAAAACGCCGACGGACGATCTCGCCGTGCGCGAAGCGCTGAACTACGCGGTCAACAAAAAATCCCTGATTGACAACGCCCTGTACGGCACGCAGCAGGTGGCGGAGACGCTGTTTGCTCCGACAGTGCCTTACGCGAACATTGGCCTGAAACCGCGTCAGTACGATCCGCAACAGGCGAAAGCGCTGCTGGAACAGGCCGGATGGAAGGCGCACAGCGGAAAAGCGATCCGCGAGAAAAACGGTCAGCCGCTGCGGATTGAACTGTCTTATATCGGCACCGATGCTCTGAGCAAATCAATGGCGGAAATCATTCAGGCCGATATGCGTCAGGTGGGCGTCGACGTGGCACTGGTAGGCGAAGAGGAGAGCAGTATTTACGCTCGTCAGCGCGACGGTCGCTTTGGCATGATCTTCAACCGCACCTGGGGCGCGCCCTACGACCCGCATGCTTTTATGAGCTCAATGCGCGTTCCCTCTCATGCCGATTACCAGGCTCAGCTGGGCCTCGCAGATAAACCGGTTATCGACAAAGAGATCGGCGAAGTGCTTTCGACGACCGATGAAACGCAGCGTCAGGCGTTGTACCGCGATATCTTAACTCGCCTGCACAATGACGCGGTTTATCTGCCCATCAGCTATGTGTCGATGATGGTGGTGGCGAAACCAGCGCTGGGCGTGATCCCGTTCGCGCCCATCGCGTCCGACATTCCGTTTGAACAGATCCAGCCGGTGAAACCCTGATGGGGCGCTCTATTTTGCGGCGCATACTGCTGCTGGTCCCGATGGTATTCGCCGCCTCGGTGATTATCTTTCTGATGCTGCGTCTTGGGACCGGCGATCCGGCGCTGGATTATCTTCGTCTGTCGAATCTGCCGCCCACGCCGGAAATGGTTGCGTCGACGCGGGTGATGCTCGGGCTGGATCAGCCTTTAATCGTGCAGTACGGCACCTGGCTTTGGCGAGCGTTGCATCTCGATTTCGGGGTGTCATTCGCCACTCAGCGCCCGGTGCTGGACGATGTTCTGAATTTTTTGCCTGCCACGCTGCTGCTGGCCGGTGCGGCGCTGGTGCTGATCTTGCTCACGTCGGTGCCGCTGGGGATTTGGGCGGCGCGTCATCGTGACCGTCTGCCCGATTTCATTGTGCGGGTGATTTCCTTTCTCGGTGTCTCGATGCCTAACTTCTGGCTCGCCTTCCTGCTGGTAATGTGCTTCTCGGTATGGCTCAAATGGCTCCCGGCGATGGGCTACGGTGACTGGCAGCATTTGATTCTGCCCGCCGTGTCAATTGCGTTTATGTCGTTGGCGATCAATGCCCGACTGCTGCGGGCCAGCATGCTCGACGTCGCCGGGCAGCGCCACGTCACCTGGGCGCGTTTGCGCGGTCTGAATCACAAGCAAACCGAGCGGCGTCACATTCTGCGCAATGCCTCGCTGCCGATGATCACCGCCGTGGGGATGCATATCGGCGAGCTGATTGGCGGGACGATGATCATTGAGAACATCTTTGCCTGGCCGGGTGTGGGGCGCTATGCGGTCTCGGCGATTTTTAACCGCGACTATCCGGTCATCCAGTGCTTTACGCTGATCATGGTGGTGGTGTTTGTCCTCTGCAATCTGGCGGTGGATGTGCTGAACGCGGCGCTCGACCCACGCATTCGTCGTCATGAAGGAGCGCATTCGTGAATTTCTATCGTTCCGCGCGTTTTTCCGTTCGCCTGGCGCTGGTCATTATCGCGTTGCTGGCGCTGGTGGCGCTGACCAGCCAGTGGTGGCTGCCGTTTGATCCGCAGGCGATTGACTTGCCTTCGCGGCTGTTGTCGCCGGACAGCCAGCACTGGCTGGGCACCGACCATCTCGGGCGCGACATTTTTTCTCGTTTGCTGGCGGCCACCCGCGTGTCGCTCGGCTCAGTGATGGCCTGCCTGCTGTTAGTGCTGATAGTAGGGATGGTGGTTGGTGGCGCTGCCGGGCTGCTTGGCGGGCGAGTCGATCAGATCACCATGCGCGTCGCCGATATGTTCATGACCTTTCCGACCTCGATTCTGTCGTTCTTCCTCGTGGGCGTACTGGGGACGGGGCTGACCAACGTCATCATCGCCATCGCGCTGTCCCACTGGGCCTGGTATGCGCGGATGGTACGCAGTCTGGTGATCGCCCTGCGCCAACGAGAATTTGTCCTCGCATCGCGCCTTTCAGGAGCCGGAAATCTACGCATTTTTATCGATCATCTCACCGGGGCTGCACTGCCGTCGCTGCTGGTGCTGGCGACGCTCGATATCGGCCATATGATGCTGCACGTCGCCGGGATGTCCTTCCTCGGCTTAGGTGTGACCGCGCCAACCGCCGAATGGGGCGTGATGATCAACGATGCGCGCCAGTATATCTGGACGCAGCCGCTGCAAATGGTCTGGCCTGGGGTGGCGCTGTTTATCAGCGTAATGGCCTTTAATCTGGTGGGTGACGCCCTGCGCGATCACCTCGATCCTCATCTGCTCACGGAGCATGCCCACTGATGCCACAACGTATTGATTTACAGAATCTCGTGCTTGAAGCGGATCGCCCGCTGGTGAAAGGCGTTTCTTTGACGCTCAGGCGTGGACGCGTGCTGGCGCTGGTCGGCGGAAGTGGCAGTGGGAAATCCCTGACCTGCGCGGCCATGCTTGGCGTGTTGCCCGCCGGTGTGCGTCAGACGGCGGGCCAGATTCTGGCGGACGGCAGGTTAATCGCGCCGGATAGCCTTCGCGGAATGAAGATCGCCACTATTATGCAAAACCCGCGCAGCGCCTTTAACCCGCTGCATACCATGACGACGCACGCCCGCGAAACCTGTCTGGCGCTGGATAAACCGTCAGACGCCAGGGCCCTTATCGCCGCGCTGGAAGCCGTTGGGCTGGAAGAGGCGTCGCGGGTGCTGAAGCTTTATCCGTTCGAAATGAGTGGCGGCATGTTACAGCGGATGATGATCGCCATTGTGATGCTGTGCGATGCGCCGTTTATCATCGCCGATGAACCGACCACCGATCTGGATGCCGTGGCGCAGTCGCGGATTCTCGATCTGCTGGACAGCATCATGCAAACTCGCGCACCTGGAATGCTGCTGGTGACGCACGATATGGGCGTGGTTGCTCGCCTGGCGGATGACGTGGCGGTAATGGATAACGGCGTGATTGTGGAGCAGGGCGAAGTTGACGCGCTGTTCCGTGCGCCGACGCATCCGGTGACGCACGGTCTGGTGTCGGCACATCTGGCGCTGTATGGCATGGAGTTAACGTCATGACCTTACTGTCTGTTTCTGCACTTTCGCATCAGTATACGCCTTCAGAGCGGGTGCTTAACGATGTCGCCATGAGCCTCAAAACCGGCGAAACCGTGGCTCTGTTGGGCCGCAGCGGCTGTGGGAAAAGCACGCTGGCGCGTTTGCTGGTAGGGCTGGAATCCCCCGGCCAGGGCGAGGTGTTCTGGCGGGGCGACTCGCTTTCACAGCTCAATCGGGCCAGACAAAAAGCGTTTCGTCGCGAGATTCAGATGGTGTTTCAGGATGCGATCAGCGCGGTAAATCCGCGTAAAACCGTCAGTGAAATCCTGCGCGAGCCGATGCGCCATCTTCTGTCCTTATCAAAAACCGAGCAGATAATCCGATCCCGCGAACTGCTGCGTGCGGTAGAACTGGATGATGCGCTTCTCACTAAACGTCCTCCACAGCTGAGCGGGGGTCAATTGCAGCGCGTATGTCTTGCGCGGGCGCTGGCCGTTGAACCGAAGCTATTAATCCTCGATGAAGCGGTGTCGAATCTTGACCTGGTCTTGCAGGCGAACGTGATTCGCTTGCTTAAAAAACTCCAGCAACAATTCGGGACAGCGTGCCTGTTTATCACCCATGATCTGCGTCTGGTAGAGCGGTTTTGCGATCGGGTTATGGTGATGGAGGCCGGGAAAATCGTTGAGACCCAGACAGTGGGTGAGGCTTTAACGTTTTTCTCTGACGCCGGACGCGAGCTACAAAACGCGGTACTTCCCCCATTCCCCGTGCGCCGATGCGCCAGTTAAGAAGGTTTACACCCGATGCAACGTGTCACTATTACCCTCGATGATGATTTGCTCCAGACGCTGGATAGCCTGAGTCAGCGCAGAGGTTACAACAATCGCTCGGAGGCGCTCCGCGATATTCTGCGCGGTGCGCTGGCGCAAGAGACCGCCCAGGAGCACGGCAGAAACGGGTTTGCGGTGCTGTCGTATGTGTATGAGCACGAGAAGCGCGATCTGGCGCGGCGGCTGGTTTCGACGCAACACCATCATCACGATCTGTCGGTGGCCACGCTGCACGTCCACGTTAGCCACGAGGATTGTCTGGAGATCGCGGTGTTAAAAGGTGATATGGGCGATATTCAGCATTTTGCCGATGATGTTATTGCCCAGCGTGGCGTGCGGCATGGGCATTTGCAGTGCTTACCTGACGAGGACTAAGTCCGTCCGACAGGGTCAGGAAGCGTGATGTGGTGATAGACCGGCCAGCTAAAGCAGAACTTCGCGCCGCCTAATTCACTGGCGTCGCAGCTCACGTGGCCGCCCATTGCCTGGGCGATAGAGTGCACAATCGCCAGTCCCAGACCGCAGCCGCCCGTCGCGCGGTCGCGACTTGGGTCGAGGCGCACAAACGGCTCAAACACCCGCTCACGCTCGTCTGGCGCAATGCCTGGTCCGTCATCTTCCACCGCTAAACTGGCTTCGCTACCGTTCAAATGCAAGCTGATGCGAAGCTGGTTTTCGCTGTAACGCAGGGCGTTGTTGACCAGGTTATCCAGCACGCGCTCCATCAGGCGCATATCCAGCGCACCGTAATCGCCGGGGCTGTTATCCAGCAGCAGCGTGCGCTGTGGATTCACACTTTGCACATCTTCGATATGGCTGCTTATCCACGCAGACAAATCGGGCGTACTGAGTTTAAGCTCGTTCTGCGGGCGATCGAGTCGGGCGTAGGTCAGCAGCTCTTCGATCAGCGCTTCAAGCTGGCCCACATCACGATTAAGCGCCTGCAATTCTGCTTCCGTCAGGTTTTCGCTCATCTCCAGGCGATAGCGCAGGCGCACCAGCGGGGTACGCAGTTCGTGTGCGATGCCGTCAATCAGTAACTTTTTACTCGCGATCAGGGCATTAATGTTATCGGCCATCTGGTTAAACGCCACGCCCAGACGCTCAAAGCTGGAGGCGCTGTCAAAATGGATACGTTCGGTAAGATGCCCGTCGCCAAAACGCTGCGCGGCGGATTCCAGACGCAACATATCCTGCCAGTGCGGGCGCATCCAGATAAAAACCGGAAAGGCCAGCGAGATAGCGATAAACGCCAGCAGCGCCATATCGAGCAGACGCATCTGATGCAAAAAATACAAATAGGGTACGGGACCGACCGCCAGCACGTAATGGCTGCGCGGGATACGCTGAATAAAAGTGTACTGATCGTCTAACGCCACGATGTCTCCGTCGCGCAGGCGTTGCGTCGTAGGGGCATCGAGATCGTAATTTTTAAGCGGTTCGATGCGCATATTAAACGACAGATTCAGGTCCAGCTCTTTCAGCGTGCGCGCCCAATCATGCGGCGGGATCTCACGCAATTCGCTGCGCATCAGATACAGCGAGCTTTTCATCAGGTCATCCAGCGACTGCTTGCCCGCGCGCTCGGCGGTAAACTTATAGACCAGCCCGACCAGCATGGTCATCACCAGAAAACAGACAAACAGCAAAAGATAAAACTGCACAAACAGCTTTTTCATGAAATCACACCATAAATACAATGAGTTAGCTAAACTGATTTTACCTTCAGGGGCACTATGGGGGCAGTGTTGTATTCATCTATGCGCTTGTTGAGGAACGCAATCTGATCGCCGTCCAAAGCATGTATCCAGGCAGAGTAAACGGTATAAACCATCTGTGCGTTTTCATGTCCCATTTGAGTTGCTATGAAAGCAGGGTTTGCCCCGGCTGACAATAACCAACATGCAAACGTATGGCGCGTTTGATAAGGGCGGCGGCGTCGGATGTTCGCTCTCCGAACGGCCACGTTCCAGATCGAGTTAATCGAGCCAAGATTATGTGCAACCTGCTTATCTCTCAATGCCCTCGGCATAAAAACAAAATTCAAATACTGGGTTTCGCTTCTTCCGAACTCTCAGTGCTGAATAGTAATAGGCAGCATTGGGGAAATGGTCAGTCATTTTTATGCATTCAGCGCGCTAAGGGTTGACTCAAGTAATTTAATGGTTCTGATGGCCTTGCCTAAACCTAATGATAACTTTCGCCATCTAATGGCCCCCGCGGGATTAGATGCATTGAGAATCGCCGAGGCTCAACTAAAAGCAGACCGCAAAATCATAGTTTGTCTATTTGAGTGTAAGTTGATGATAAGTAACTACATTAAGGTGATTGAAGTAAAGTGCATCCATGATGTGCCTTCTGGCAGTTGGTGAGATTTACCTTTAGAGATGCCCGAAAATAGCCTTTGGAACACTGAGGTAAAGTCGTGTCCTTTACGTAGGCTAACTGGGGGAGTCTAAGATGAAGCATAATTTCATTTTTTTACATTAGAGATCAAGTTCTGACAAGTAACATTGATGTCTTACATTAACTCAGTAGAAATCACTTTTAAAAGTAATCAGCAATATTTTGTAACCTAATCTTCATCACCAGACAGGTATGTGGTAGATTGCCGTTTTGCGATTTGAATTGTGAGACAGTAAGTGACTGTTACCTCAGTAAAAAACAAAACTAATTATCGTGCAGACATAGACGGGTTACGCGCCATCGCGGTCATTTCCGTTATATTGTATCATTTTGATGTTAGTGGCTTTAATGGTGGGTTTGTTGGTGTAGATATCTTTTTTGTTATTAGTGGCTATTTGATAACGAAAGGAATAGTCTCAGCCTTTACGAAGGATAAGTTTTCTTTTTCAGATTTTTATTTACGAAGAACCCGCAGACTGATTCCAGCTTTATTGGTTGTTATATTTTTAACATTTATATTTTCTTTTTATTTACTTGGGCCAGCTGACTTTGCCTCTTTTTCTGGTTCCGTTGTATATTCTCTCGCAGGGATTTCAAATTTTTATTTCTGGATGCAATCCGGATATTTTGATAGTTTTTCTAATATCAAGCCTCTGTTACATACCTGGTCTCTGAGTGTTGAGCTTCAATTCTATTTGTTGTGGCCTATAATTGTAATAGGTATTGTAAAGTATCTGAAGGGTGTTTATAGATTTATTTCTGTATTGATATTTATCATCTGCTTCTCCTGTGTTTCATTTTACTATTTAAATGTCGATTCTAGTGGTGCATTCTATCTCCCTTGGTTTAGGATGCATGAGTTTGTTATTGGGGCTATTGTGGTGTTCTGTGATGGGGTTCGAATTCGCAGACATATGAGTAGCTTTTTATATATTCTAGGATTGGCTTTGGTGTTAATTCCAATATTTTTTTATGACATAAGAAACATATCTTTCCCCGGGTATTTCGCTTTAATTCCATGTGTCGGTGCGGCATTGCTTATTTTTTCAGGCGAGGGTTCAATTTTTAGAATCTTTACAGCTAATAAAGTAGCGAGCCATATTGGAGAAATAAGTTATTCTTTATATCTAGTCCATTGGCCTTTATATGTGTTGTGGTCCTACGTCCTCGTTGCAAAACCATCCATAATGTGGATTGTTTTAATGTGCTGCGCGACTCTAATTGCAAGTTACTTGTTATACTATTGTGTAGAACGTAAATTTAGATTTCAGACAAACAAATCACTTAGTGGCCCGGCGTTCACTATGGTATGTATGGCGTTCATTGTTTTTCTGACTTTGCCGGCAGCCACAAGTTGGGCAAATAAGGGCTGGGAATGGCGACTACCTAAAGAAGTCCAGAATATTAATAATCTCTCGTCTGAGGTAGCTAAGGATTATACTTGGCAACTACAATCAGCGTTGGTAAAACGTGATAGCTTTGATTCAAGTCATTCAAAACAGAGAGTTCTTGTAATTGGCGATTCACAGTCTGCAGATGTTATAAATATGATGAATGAATCGGGGGTGATAAACAAATTTGATGTAATTGCACGCACAGTGGATTATCAATGCGCAACGCCTTATGTTAATGAGAAAGAGTCTGGAGAGTTCTTTAATAAAATAAATAAAAGAACAATAGCGGATCCTGGACGCATCCCTAAGTGTCTTAAACAAATAGCTGCCGCAACAGATCCTAAACTTCTGGCTACAGCAGATAGAATATATGTAGCAATGTTTTATGAGAATAACCTTGATTCATATGTTCAAAAAGGCATTGAGTTTATAAAAGATAATTCAAAAGCGGAAATATATGTGTTTGGGCGGAAAAACCTTTCTAAAAGTAGTATTGATATAGTCAATGCCTTCGGTCGTTTATATGGTGTTGATAAATATGCTCATGGGTTTGTAGATAAAGATGCTTTGATAATAAATGCTAACTTGGGGAATATCAAAGGTGTTAAGTTTATTGACTTGTTGAGTTTTATTTGTCCCGATGAATTTACGTGTAGGGTACTTACTCGAGATAATAAACCCATTTTTTATGATTATGTTCACTTGACAAAATACGGTGCGAAATCGATAGGGAACGCATTATTTGTTAATCTTAAAGATATTTAATTAAAACCCGCTTCGGCGGGTTTTTTCTTTAATGCTCAACTTACTAAAGAGCTGTAAATAGACCGATTTAGTTCCACGTATTTTTTTGAGATCCCAGCCAGATGATGTCGTAGTCGGTACTCCTCCGGCATCTTTGGCCTTATTGGCGATTGAAAATCATCAAGTTTCCCAGGCGTGCGGCGCGAACAAGTAGCCTTTGTTACGCACGGTTTTGATGCGGTATGGTTCGGTGGCGTTATCCAGCAGCTTTTTACGCAGGCGCGAAATGGCCACGTCAACGCTGCGATCCATACCGTCGTAGCTTACGCCGCGCAGGTTTTTCAGCAGAGCATCGCGATCCATAATTTGTCCGGCGTGGGTGGCAAGCTCCCACAGCAGGTCAAAATCAGCGGTCGAGAGGGCAATATCCACGCCGGAAAGTAATACCTGGCGGTTAACGGGATCGATAGATAAGGTGCCGAAGCGCATCGCTTTGTGCGGTGTGAGTGCAGCAGAAGGGGGTTGGCTCTCGGTTGCAACACGCTGGCGCAGGTGCAAACGCAGACGCGCCAGCAGCACCGCAGGCGGCGTGGTTTTGAGAATATAATCGTTGGCACCCATTTCCAGCGACAAAATATGGTTCATGTCGCTGTCGAGCGACGTGAGCAGCACGATCGGACCATCCCACTGCGCGCGCAGATCGCGACACACGGTCATCCCGTCTTTGCCGGGCAGCATGATATCCAGCAGTACCAGGTCGGGTTTCTCGCGCAGCACCACTTCTTCAGCCCGGTCGCCACGCGGCTCAACGATAACATCCATATCGTGTTTTCCCAGATAGGCGGCGATCAGCTGGCCGACTTCGGGTTCATCCTCAACAAAAACGATCTTATTCATACAACGTCTGTTTTCGCGAAAAAAGCCAACATACACCGCGCAACCTTAACCTTCCATTAATCTTTCAAAATTAACCTCAGTTCCGTTATTCTGGGCTTAATTGTTGTTTGATTGTTAAGGGAAAATGGATGGCGCTTTTGATCAAAGCCGCGCTGGGTGCGCTGGTGGTGGTGCTGATTGGCATTTTAGCGAAGACTAAAAATTACTATATCGCCGGGCTGATCCCGCTATTTCCGACCTTTGCGCTGATTGCCCATTATATTGTGGCCTCTGAGCGGGGAATTGAGGCGCTGCGGACCACCATCGTGTTTGGCATGTGGTCGATCATTCCCTATTTTATCTATCTGCTTTCCCTGTGGTATTTCACCGCCATAATGCGCCTTCCGCTGGCGCTGGGCGGCGCCGTGGTGTGCTGGAGCCTCAGCGCCTGGGTGTTGATATTCTTCTGGAGCCGTTTTCACTAATTCAGCGGACGGCCGCCGTCCACGCCAAACGAACGACCGGTGACGTAGCAACTGGTCAGCAAGTAGTCGATAAGGTCAATGACCTCTTTCTCGCCCGGTGCGATTTTCATCAGCGATTTATTGAGCGCTTTCTGGCGATATTCCGCATCGTCATCGTCGTTGAACATAATCAATGACGGGGCGATGGCATTGACCTTGACCTCCGGGGCCAGCTTGCGGGCGAACGAACGGGTCATGTTATCCAGCGCCGCCTTGCTCGCCGCATAGGCGATATGTTTGTCGCTCCCGCGCTCCACCACATAATCGGTAAAGTGAATGATATCGCTGGCGGCATGACCGTGCCCGCAGAGTAAATCCTGCAACGCATGATTGAGCAGATAGGGGGCGTGAACGTGGATTTGCATCATCGCTGCGAGAGTCTCACTGAGCGGCGTTCCCGGCTTTTCAGCCTGCCAGGCGCTGGCGTTATGCACGATGGCACGCAGGCCGCCAGTGGCCGATTTTACGTTATCGGCAAAGTCGAGAATCCCGGCATCCGTAGAGAAATCAGCTTGAATGCACACCGCGCCAGCGCGTCTTAATCCTTCGATGGAGCCGTATTCAGTACGGTAGCTGACAATCACCGGCTGGTGTTGGTTAAGAAAGTGGTGGGCAAGGGCGAGGCCGATACGTCGGCCTGCACCCGTAATGAGAATCGGGCGTTGCTGTGTGTTTCCCATCGTGTTCTCCTTTTCCGTTCGACAATGGGAAAAACGTCGCTTATCCCATCAACATCCACGTTGCCGGTACGGCAGCAACCAGTAACATGCCAATCAACGCCATTTCACGGCGCTTCAAGGCGTGTCCGAGCTGATGCGTGCGGCGGGCGTAGATAAACACCAGCAGGCCCGGTGCGTACAGCACAACGGACAGCAGCAGATGCATTGGCCCTGACGCATACAATAACCATAACCCATAGACGCAGGCACCGACACCGACCATGTAATGTGCCGGGCGGGTGGCTATTTTTAGCAAATATGCGCCGACTAAGAAATAGGGTACCAGAATCATTTCGGAGGCGATGGTCAGCAGGGTGTTATAGTCTGAGCCTGTGAGCCAGATCAGCACCAGACAGACCTGCACGCTGATGTTGGTCAGCCATAGCGATGCGGAAGGCGCGCTGTTTTTATTCTGACGGGCGAAAAGACGCGGGAAGGCTTTATGCGTCGCGGCCAGGAACGGCACTTCAGCTGCCATAATGGTCCAGCTCAGGTATGCGCCGCAGACCGAGACAATCAGCCCTGCGGCAATCACCACATCGCCCCAGGACCCCATCATTTTGACCATCAGGCCAGCCATCGACGGATTGCGCATTTCAGCAAGCTCTGGGCGAGCCACCACACCGATAGAGAGTAGCGTCACCAGCAGATAGACGCTGAGTGCAGCCAGCACCGCCAGCAGCGTGGCCCGACCGACGTCGCGCTTGTTACGCGCTCGCGCCGACACCACCACCGCGCCTTCCACACCGATAAACACCCATAGGGTGATCAGCATGGTGTTTTTCACCTGTTCCCAGACCGGCACGCCGAGCGCGACACCGCTGAAATCGAGGCTGAACACATCGAGACGAAACGCGATAAACGCCAGAACAATGAACAGACCCAGCGGAACCAGTTTTGCCAGCGTTGCCACCAAATTGATGCTCGCCGCTGTCTGCACGCCGCGCAGTACCAGCCAGTGAACCAGCCACAGCAGCACTGAAGCACCGATGATGGATTGCCAGGTATTGCCATCACCAAAGAAGCGCAATTCAGGCGTATCGGTAAAGAAGCTCAGCGCGGAGAAGACGATCACCAGATAGGAGACATTAGCGATCACCGCACAGAGCCAGTAGCCCCAGGCAGAGCAGAAGCCAATCAGCTCGCCAAAACCTTCGCGAGCATAGGTAAATATGCCGCCGTCCAGATCCGGGCGGATGCGCGTGAGTAAGAGCATGGCAAAGGCCAGCAGTAAGATCCCGACACCGGTGATCCCCCAACCGATGAGCAGCGCCGCTGGGCTGGCGACTTCCGCCATATTCTGCGGCAAACTGAATACGCCTGCGCCCAGCATGGAGCTTAAAACGAGCGCAGTTAAAGCGCTTAGGCCAAGTTTCTTTTCCATTGGCTTCCTGTTATGAAAGGTCCAAATCCAGAATAATTATTTCGCATAAGCGCATAAAAATGGTGGATCACACTAAGGCGCGGGATTTTACGGAGTGTCTTGCAGGCATGCAATGATGTGAGGCAGAAATTAGATAAAAGTTACAAAAAAGGCGGCATTGCGCCGCCTTTTCACACCTGTTTTGTTACTTGTACAGGTCAGCGCTGATGGTCATGTTATTACCACGTTCCTGCCACTGGCGGGTGATGTGATAATACTTAGCCCCTTTCTTCTGCGCACGCTTCGCCACCTGATAAGAGACTTCGGTCATGTTGCCGTAGTTTCCGGTGAACTTAATGCTGTCGAACGGAACCATCTGCGCAGCAGTGGTGTTGTTCAACTCTTCAATTTTAGTGCCGTCTGGCAGAGTGACAGTGTAACGGCCACCTTTGGTCGTCTGTGTTTCAAAGAAACGACCCACTTCAGCGCTTGGTGCCGCAGACATTGCTACGCCTGGGATCTCAACTTTCTTCGCTGCTTCGCCGCCTTTTGCAATGGCTGCGCGACCCGCATCAGAATCTGCCGGGATCACATCCGGGCTTTGCAGGACGCGTTTTTTCGCATCGGCTTTATAGATAAAAGCGGTGATACGCTGGTTGCCGCCCTGGTTGGCGTCAATCTGGCGCACGATATAGAAAGAGGCCGCGCCTTTGGCTTTTGCCGCTTTGGTGATGGCATCGTTCACTTCAGGCTGGGTGCGATAAAAACCCTGGATGGTGACAGTATCATAGGGCTCCAGGGCAATAGCCTGGTCCTTTGGCAGTTCGGTCACACCATTAATCACGCGGTTTTTCGGCGCGTCAGCTTTCGGCGCGTCGTTTTTATACAGTGCTACGATGACGCGCTGATTGCCGCTGTTACCGTAGTCAGATCGATCAACGACATAAAATGAGTCCGCGCCGACTTTATCGGCCTGCTTGGATGCGGCTTCAATGGTGTCGCCAATGGCGTTAAAACGACCGACAATGATTGCACGATCGTAAGGCTTCAACGCTGCCGCTTGCTCCGGCGTTAACTCTGTCGCTGCGTTAGCGGACAGGGCGGTCGCAGAAAGGAGTGCGGACGCCAGGAGAGTGTTCTTAAGCTTCATAAAAATAATCCTTCGCCTTGCGCAAACCAGGTACTGGTGTTGTTGTTAATTTGAAATCGTCGCCGATTATGGCATTTAAATCCCGTCGCTGTCTGCGCGATTTTTCACTCCCTGTGCTCGCGACAGGATCAAATTCGATAACATTTGCTGATATGTCGAGTAAACAGGCGTTTGAGCAGTAAAACTGATTAAGCATATGACTTTTACAAGTTAATTTAATGTTAATAAGTTGTTTTAATACGGCGCTATATCATGTTTTTACCGCTTCGCTTGAGCTATTTATCGGGCCTGGCGATGAAATTAAGGTAAATATCGCTGTCAGAGACGGCGATCACTTATTTTTCACAGATAAAGTCAGAAATAGTGTTTTCTTGCTGTAGATCACAGGCGGTATTTTCAGTAGGTTATAGAAAGTTTGTTACTGTTTTATTTTCCGCGGTTTTTCATCCGGCAGAGCGAGCACGTATCGAATGCTTATGCAAACCACGGTCATTTATCGACAAACCATCATCAAGAACCGATGGAAGGGAAAACTATGCGTATTGGGGTACCAAAAGAACGGTTAGCCAATGAAACCCGCGTTGCTGCTACGCCGAAAACGGTTGAGCAGTTACTTAAACTGGGTTTCACCGTCGCGGTAGAAAGCGGCGCGGGTAAACTGGCGAGCTTCGATGACGAGGCATTTATTCAGGCTGGCGCCGAGATTGTGGGCGAGGCTGAAATTTGGCAAGCGCCGGTGATTCTGAAGGTGAACGCGCCAACCGAGAGCGAAATTGCGCTGTTGAATCCTGGGACGACGCTGGTGAGTTTCGTCTGGCCTGCACAGAACCCGGAGCTGATGGAAAAGCTCGCCGCGCGCGGTGTTACCGTGATGGCGATGGACTCCGTGCCGCGTATTTCGCGCGCCCAGTCGCTGGATGCGCTGAGTTCTATGGCGAATATCGCCGGTTATCGTGCGATTGTTGAAGCTGCCCATGAATTTGGCCGCTTCTTTACCGGTCAAATCACTGCTGCGGGTAAAGTTCCGCCAGCAAAAGTGATGGTGATTGGTGCGGGTGTCGCCGGTCTTGCCGCGATCGGCGCGGCCAACAGCCTTGGCGCCATCGTTCGCGCCTTTGATACCCGCCCGGAAGTAAAAGAACAGGTCCAGAGTATGGGCGCAGAGTTCCTTGAGCTGGATTTCAAGGAAGAAGCGGGCAGCGGTGATGGCTACGCCAAAGTGATGTCTGAAGCGTTCATCAAAGCGGAAATGGAACTGTTTGCGGCCCAGGCTAAAGATGTCGATATCATCGTCACCACGGCGCTGATCCCGGGTAAACCGGCTCCGAAGCTGATCACCCGTGAAATGGTTGATTCGATGAAAGCCGGCAGCGTGATTGTCGATCTGGCCTCCCAGAACGGCGGTAACTGCGAATACACCGTGCCAAACGAAGTGATGACTACGGCGAATGGCGTAAAAATCATCGGTTATACCGACTTGCCAGGCCGTCTGCCTACACAATCTTCCCAGCTGTATGGCACCAACCTTGTTAACTTGCTGAAACTGCTGTGCAAAGAGAAAGACGGCAACGTAGTGGTTGATTTTGATGATGTGGTGGTACGCGGCGTTACGGTCATCCGTGATGGCGAAATCACCTGGCCTGCACCGCCGATTCAGGTTTCTGCACAACCGCAAGCCGCAGCGAAAGCCGCTCCTGTACCAAAAGAACCGCCTAAACCCGTTTCTCCGTGGCGCAAATATGCGCTGATGGCGCTGGTGATTATTCTGTTCGGCTGGCTGGCTGATGTGGCACCGAAAGAGTTCCTCGGCCACTTTACCGTCTTTGCGCTGTCGTGCGTGGTTGGTTATTACGTGGTGTGGAATGTGTCTCACGCGCTGCATACGCCGCTGATGTCGGTCACAAACGCCATTTCAGGGATTATTGTGGTGGGTGCGTTACTGCAGATTGGTCACGGCGGCTGGATTAGCTTCCTGAGCTTTATCGCGGTGCTTATCGCCAGTATCAATATTTTCGGTGGTTTCACCGTGACTCAGCGCATGCTGAAAATGTTTCGTAAAGGCTAAGGGGTAGCATATGTCTGGAGGATTAGTTACAGCGGCATACATTGTTGCTGCAATCCTGTTTATTTGCAGTCTGGCGGGGCTTTCCAAACACGAAACGTCGCAGCGCGGGAACCACTTCGGTATCGCGGGTATGGCGATCGCCTTGATTGCCACTATCTTCGGGCCGGATACCGGCAACGTCGCGTGGATCCTGGTGGCGATGATCATCGGTGGTGCGATTGGTATTCGTCTGGCGAAACGTGTGGAAATGACCGAAATGCCAGAGCTGGTCGCGATTCTGCACAGCTTTGTCGGTCTGGCGGCGGTACTGGTAGGCTTTAACAGCTACTTGTATCACGAACCGGGCATGGAACCGATTCTGGTCAATATTCATCTGACCGAAGTATTCCTCGGGATCTTCATCGGTGCAGTGACCTTCACCGGGTCTATCGTGGCGTTTGGCAAATTGCGCGGCAAGATTTCGTCTAAACCGCTGATGCTGCCAAACCGTCATAAAATGAACCTGGCGGCGCTGGTGGTTTCGTTCCTGCTGCTGGTGGTGTTCGTACGCACCGAAAGTACAGGTATGCAGGTTCTGGCGCTGCTGGTGATGACCGTCATTGCACTGGCGTTTGGCTGGCATCTGGTGGCGTCTATCGGCGGGGCGGATATGCCGGTGGTGGTGTCGATGCTGAACTCCTACTCCGGTTGGGCGGCAGCGGCGGCGGGCTTTATGCTCAGCAACGACCTGCTGATCGTTACCGGTGCGCTGGTGGGTTCATCGGGTGCGATCCTGTCGTACATCATGTGTAAGGCGATGAACCGTTCGTTCTTCAGCGTGATCGCCGGTGGCTTTGGTACCGACGGCGCGTCGTCCAGCGGTGATGAAGAAGTCGGTGAGCACCGTGAAATCACGGCAGAAGACACCGCCGAGATGCTGAAAAACTCGCATACGGTGATCATCACCCCAGGCTACGGCATGGCGGTGGCGCAAGCTCAGTATCCGGTGGCCGAAATCACTGAGAAGCTGCGTGCTCGCGGGATCAAAGTTCGCTTTGGTATTCACCCGGTGGCAGGGCGTTTGCCTGGTCACATGAACGTGCTGCTGGCTGAAGCTAAAGTGCCTTACGACGTAGTGCTGGAAATGGATGAGATCAACGATGATTTCACCGATACCGACACGGTGCTGGTTATCGGCGCTAACGACACGGTGAACCCGGCGGCGCAGGACGACCCTGGCAGCCCGATCGCGGGTATGCCGGTGCTGGAAGTGTGGAAGGCGCAGAACGTGATTGTCTTCAAACGCTCGATGAATACCGGGTATGCTGGTGTGCAGAACCCGCTGTTCTTCAAAGAGAACACCCACATGCTGTTTGGCGATGCCAAAGCCAGCGTGGATGCGATTCTGAAAGCGCTGTAAATGTGTTTTGCCCGGCGGCGCAAGCTTGCCGGGCCTACGAAGAACCTGTAGGCCGGGTAAGCGTCAGCGCCACCCGGCATAAAAAAAGCCGCCATAGTTGGCGTCTTTTTTCATCTATGTTTGATTTTTGCTCTGGTGAGGTCGTTTAATGTTTTTTATAGCAACATCAATAGATTAGTACAGGCTACTAACGTAATTGTTTATCGGTTCCGGTAGTAGATCCTGAGGATGGTCGCCACCAAATGTGGCCCACTTACTTTTTCCGCTTAAGATAGTTGACGAGATAATGCTACTTGTCTTTGCATCGTATACCGTTATTTTCACTTCCATTTTGTCAGGGATACCCGACCATTCAGTGGCGCGGTCTTCCCAGTGTAGAATTTGTGGAACAACATAGTATCCCTCGTTTAGCTTTCCTTTATCCTTTAAGCACTCAAGTCCAGAGCATTCAGGCACAGCTAAAACCTCGTTGGAGTATCGCTCAAAGGCGGCTTTAGTTGTCTGCGCTGTTGTTGAACCGGAACCCCTATAAGTTGTCGTTTCATAAATACCATCAACAGGGGTAGCAATTGAAACGGGCTTGTTTCGAGCCAATTGCTCCGTATTTTTAGTAACGCTAACGTTATTATACTTAGCAGAACACCCTGTAAGCAGCAGACATCCGAGTGAAATCACTACAATTTTTTTCATTTTTATTTCCGAGATTGGTTATCGGAATAGAGTAACACTTCATTTACTGTGGATAAAAGTGCTCGATTGAGAGTAAAAAAGGAAAAACCGCCATAGTTGGCGGCTTTTTTATGGGCGCTATGCACACATTCAATCGTCTTCTTCGTCATCCAGCTCAACCGGCGTTTGATATTGATCCGGTTTAATGACCAGCAGGTCGCAGCGCAGGTGGTCGATAACCTGTTCTGCGGTGTTGCCAAGGAATGCCGCGGAGATACCGGTTCTTCCGACGGTGCCGAGTACCACAATACCCGCTTGTAAATGCTCCGACAGATCCGGGATCACCTCTTCAGGCAGTCCTTTCTCAACGTGGGTCATTTTCTCGTCGATGCTGAATTTTTGGCGTAAGGCTTTCATTGCCAACAGATGCTGGCCACGGATCGCGTCGTTGTAAACGCTCGGGTCAAATTCAGGCAGTTCAATGGCGATATTGATAGGCGTGATTGGATAGGCGCCAACCAGATGGACTTCAGTATGATTGACCTGCTCGGCAAGATGGATAGTCTCTTTTACCAGCTTTTCGTTCAGGGCGTTGTGATAATTCTCTTCACTGGCGAGATTCACGGCAACCAGTGCTTTACCTCCTTCCGGCCACGGCTGGTCTTTGACCATCCATACCGGGCACGGGCATTTACGCAATAAGTGCCAGTCGGTTGGGGTAAAGATCACGGACTCCAGCTTATCGTGCTGATGCGCCATCTTCAGCAGCAGGTCATGTTTTTCACTGACCACTTCCTGGATGATGGCTTCGAAAGGACGGTTATGCCACACCACTTTGATGTCGATGGGAATACCGGCATCGATGTAATATTTTGCCTGCTCGCGGATCCACGCGGTACGCTGGCTGATCACTCCCTGACGCATAGCGGTACGCTCGTCAGGCGACAGAAGGGTGGTCATCTCATATGAGAAGTCATAGATCGGCAAAAACGCTTTGATTTTGCCGCCAATCCGTTGATGTAAATAGACAGCTCGCCGTAACGCCGGTTGATCGTCCTGATTAGGATCGATGGCCACCAGCATGTTTTGATACTTTGCCATACAGGTCTCCTTACTACTGTCACCACAGTCTGTAATTAAAAGAGTAACCTATATATGTTGAATGAAACAGGGGAGAAGGTTTTGCCAGATCAATAAATCACGAAAATTTATCGATCCGGCAGAAGAGAAGAGAGGCTTAGGCGACGTTACGAGAGTGACCGGCGAGGACCGCCAGCGCTTCACCGTTTTCAATGGTGATGTATTTGCCTTTAACAGCCAGCATTCCGCTTTTCTGGAAACGACCCAGCAGGCGGCTAATGGTTTCAACGGTCAGGCCCAGGTAGTTACCGATATCACCACGCGTCATGGTCAAACGGAATTCACGTGGAGAGAAACCACGCTCTGCAAAGCGGCGCGACAGGTTGTAGATGAAGGCCGCCAGACGCTCTTCCGCATTCTTTTTGGAAAGCAGCAGGATCATGTCCTGATCGCCTTTGATCTCACCGCTCATCAGACGCATCATCTGCTGGCGCAGGTTAGGCATTTTGCCTGACAGATCGTCCAGTGTTTCGAACGGGATTTCGCAAACCATTGAGGTTTCCAGCGCCTGAGCGAAGCTCGGGTGGTGACCGGTACCGATAGCGTCAAAGCCGACTAAATCGCCCGCCAGATGGAAGCCGGTGATTTGCTCATCGCCTTGCTCGGTGATGGTGTAGCTTTTAATGGTGCCAGAACGGATAGCATAGAGCGATTTCAGTTCGTCTCCCGCCTTAAACAGCGTCTGCCCTTTCTGAATAGGCTTTTTGCGCTCGATGATATTATCAAGCTGATCGAGTTCATGCTCATTCAGGGTAAACGGGATACAGAGCTGGCTAATGCTGCAATCCTGGCAATGGATAGCACAACCGCCAGACTGAATGCGTCGTATAATTCGCTTTTCCGGGATCATAGGTCTGCTCAAGCCTTAATTGATATTGGTCAATTTTAACATCTTTTTGGAGTGCGCGTAAGCCTGGGAAACCATCAATAGAGACAAGTGGCGACAATGTGTCGCCATCTTCTTGATATTCCACAGTTTGATTGTGGAATAATGACCTAAATCATAGAAAATTAAGCACTAAAAGCCTGGATTTCTAAAGCAGCAAATACCCTTCATGGCGCAATAACCACTCTTTACGCTGCACGCCTCCGGCGTAGCCGGTCATGGTGCCGTTGCGACCAATGACCCGATGGCAAGGCACCACAATGCTGACCGGATTTGAGCCATTAGCTGCACCCACGGCGCGTGCGGCTCCTGAGCGACCAAGCTGCTCGGCGAGCTGCCCGTAGTGCATAATTTGACCGCAAGGGATCGTGCGTAGCGCCTGCCACACTTCGCGCTGGAAAGGCGTTCCGGCGGTTGCAGTAGGCAGAGTATCAATGATGCCGAGATCGCCGTCGAAATAATCCGCCAGCTTCGCGCTCAAGCCGCCGGGATTGGTGGCACTGATACGCTCGTAGCCGTCGCGATAGTGGATGTTCAACAGTTCCACCATCCGATCGCTGTGCTCTTCCCACTCCACCGCGCGCAGGTTGAACTGCTCGTCAGCAACTATCCACAGTGGGCCAAGCGGCGTGGCAATCTTATCTTCGAGTAATCTCAGCATCCTTTGTCCCTTAATTCAGCCGTGGGTAAATCCCCGGTCCAATTGGCAGACCGACAAGATACCACGCGACTAACATCACCAGCCATACCCCTAAAAAGATAAGCGGATAGGGCAACACCAGCGAATAGTAGGTACCCAGTTTTGCTTCAGGTTTGTAGCGTTGCAGGAAGCCTAAGAACAGCGGGACAAACGGCGAAACAGGGGCCAGCGGGATCACTGAGGAATCGGCCACGCGGAACAGGATCTGCGCGAACGCTGGATGAAAACCGAGCAGCATAAACATTGGCACAAAAATCGGCGCCAGAATCGACCAGATGGCGGACCCGCTGGCGATAAACATGCACAGCAGCGAAGAGAGCAACGCCAGGCCGACAAACGCCGGAATGCCGCTCAGCCCGGCGGTTTCAAGGGCATCGGTCAGGCCTACGGCCATAAACTTGCCCATGTTGCTCCAGTTAAACATCGCCACGAACTGCGCCAGCGGGAACACCATCACGATAAAACCGGCCATCTCTTTCATCGGTTCGATCATCAGCTGTGGCAGATCGCCCTGACGGCGGATTTTGCCAGTAGCAATGCCGTAGGCCAGAGAAACAATAAAGAAGAACAGGATAATCAGTGGCACGATACCCTGAATAAACGGCGACGGCAGAACCGTGTGTTTCAGCGGATCGCGCAGCACGCCGTTTTCCGGGACGACCATTAGCGCAATGGCGGCGATAAACAGCAGCGAGACCACACCGGCGACGCGCAGGCCGTGGCGCTGCTCCTTGCTCAGTGCTTCCAGCTTTTCATCACGGCTGCCTTCCCATTTGCCCAGGCGCGGCTCGACAATTTTATCGGTAATCAGCCCGCCGACAATCGTCAGTACGATCACCGAGCTTGCCATAAAGTACCAGTTGTCGATCACGCTGACGTGCATGGCGGTATCGATGGTTTTTGCCGCTTCGGTACTGATCCCGGAAAGCAGTACGTCGGTGGTGACAATCAGCAGATTAGCCGTAAAGCCGCAGCCGACGCCGGCAATGGCGGCAAGCAGGCCCGCAACCGGATGACGCCCGACGGCGAGGAAAATCAGCGCCCCCATTGGCGGCATGATCACCAGCGCGGCGTCAGACGAAATGTGGCTGAAAAAGGCGATAAACAGCACCATGTAGCTGGCGTAACGTGCGTTCACGATCGACGCCATTTTGACCATCAGCGCGGGTAACAGTCCGACGCGTTCCGCCAGACCCGCGCCCAACACTAGCGCCAGAATCGCGCCGAGCGGCGCAAAACCGCTGAAGTTTTTAATCACATTCGGCAAAAACCAGTGCAAGCCTTCCACGCTGAGCAGGTTTTTCACCGCCACCATACTGCCGTCAGCCGGGCTGCGCACACTGACGTCGAAGGCTGACAGTACAGCGGTGGCGATCATCAGGATCACAATTAAATAGATAAAAAGCAGGAAAGGGTGCGGCACTTTGTTGCCGATCCTTTCAACCCAGCCATAGACCTTACCGGATGGGGAATGCGAAGGTATGGAAGACATACTCATGGGCGTTCCTCGGGACTGTTGTGTTGTTATGTTATTGTGTTTGCGTGTTTTTTTATTTTAATGGTGACGGTGTCACGTTATGCGGTATCGGACACTCGTACGGTCGTTCTGCGATCTGTTGTTCAAACTCATCCCGGCAGGCCTGCAGAAGTGAAGCGTCCTGCAGCAGGTTCAGGGCTGTCGCGCCCATCACTTTTCCGGCCAGCAACATTCCTTTATGAGCAATAGACGTGCGCCCCTGCGCGACTAACTGCCAGGTGTGCAGCGGCGTACCGACGGTAAAGCAGGGGGTGAAACACTGCGCGACGGGCATTTTCCAGCTCACATCACCCACGTCAGTGGAACCGGCCAGCACGTTATCGGTGATGGCGTAGGGGGCGACTTCATTAATCAGCAGTGTGTTCTGATGTCGACGGGCAAACGCTTTGCCTTCTTCTGCGCCCGTAGCGGCGATATTTTTCAGGCTGTTTTGCAGATCGTTAGCCGTCAGGGTTTGGCGGATCTCCCCGGCGAAGGCGCGTTCTTCTTCCGTCCACTCTGGCGTGCCGTAGTGCTGTAAGGCGCTGTACATCGCGGCTTCGAGCGTGCGGTTGGGCAAGTAGTTCGAGCAGGCTTTATCAAAACGGCACTCGACGGTGGTTTCGGTCATCAGCGCCGCGCCTTGTGCGATTTTCTCGATGCGTTCGTAGATTTGCTGCGCGTCGGCCATCTCCGGAGCGCGGATTAAATACAGCACTTCGGCCTGAGCCTGCACCACGTTTGGCGAAATCCCGCCGGTGTTGGTGATGGCGTAATGGACGCGGGCTTTTTCGATGATGTGCTCATTGAGGAAGTTGCTGCCGGTGGTCATCAGCGTGACGGCATCCAGCGCGCTACGCCCAAGATGAGGGGAATTCGCGGCATGTGCGGCGATGCCCTGAAAACGCCATGACGCCTGAATATTGGCCAGCGTGCTGACGTTAAACATCCCGGCGAAAGCTTCCGGATGCCAGGTCACGGCGGCATCGACATCGTCAAACAGCCCCTCGCGCACCATAAAGGTTTTGCCGGAACCGCCTTCTTCGCCAGGGCAGCCGTAAAAACGCACCGTCCCGCTACCGCTGTGCTGTTCCATCCAGGTCTTAACCGCCACTGCGCCCGCCAGCGCGGCGGTGCCGAGTAGGTTATGCCCGCAGCCGTGGCCGTTCTCGCCTGGCGTGTCAGATTGCGGGGTTGCACAGTGTGCTTTCTGGCTCAAACCGGCCAGCGCGTCAAATTCCCCTAACAGGGCGACGACGGGTTTACCGCTACCGAAACTGGCGATAAAGGCGTTAGGAATGCCGCCTGCTTCACGCTCTACGCTAAAGCCTTCGGCCTCAAGTGCTGCGGCCAGCCGTTCAGAAGACCAGAACTCCTCAAAGCGCGTTTCCGGATGATCCCAGATTTCATCGGCAATATCGGTAAAGATCTGACATCGGGTTTCGATGGCATCGTCAATAAAAGGGTAAATCTCCTGCATTACACACCTCGCGTCCACGGAAAGTTCAGCGCAGTTCGGGCCAGCGTCTCAATCGCTACGCCCATGATCTGCTCGTCAAAATCAAACTTCTCATTGTGATGCCCGGCACTTAAATCGGTCCCAAACACCATATACGACGCCAAACCATCATTTTTCTGGACGTGGGCCATCATCAGCGTAGCGTCCTCTGAACCCGCCGGGGCTTTCACTTTGTCGATGGCCAGACGGACAGCCGCAACCTGGCTTGCCTGTTCGCGCAGATAATCAACCCACGCAGGTGATGGTGAACTTGAGGTTGCCGCGCCCATCAGACGCATCTCGACCTTCACGCCGTACAGCGCGGCGGCACCGTCAATCACAGCCTGTGCGCGCTCGAAAACGTATTGATTAATCGCTTCGCTTTCGCCGCGCGTTTCCACTTTTAATAGCGCGTTAGCGGGAACGACGTTACGCCCGCTCCCGGCCTGCATCACCCCGACATTGACGCGTGATGCGCCTTCGCTGTGGGGCGCAATGCTGTGCAGCGCAAGGGATGCCTGAGCGGCGGCGAGCAGGGCATTGCGGCCATCTTCCGGTTTACCGCCTGCATGAGCGGCGACGCCGGTAAAGCGCACGTCGAATTTGGTGGTCGCCATAAAGTTATCGCTGCCACAGATGACGGTACCCGCCGGGACGCCGGTACCGATGTGGATCGCGGTAAAATAATCGATGCCGTCCAGCGCTCCGGCGGCCACCATCGCCCGCGCCCCGCGCGTACCTTCTTCGGCGGGCTGGAAGATAAGCTTAATGGTGCCGTTCAGCTGTGATTCGTTTTGCTTAAGAAGGTGGGCCAGACCGAGGCCAATTGTCGTGTGTCCGTCGTGGCCGCAGGCGTGCATCATACCGGGGTTACAGGAGGCAAAACCGTCGCGGAACGGGCGGTGACTGTCATCGAGCGCTTCGCTGAGATCCAGGGCGTCCATGTCCACCCGAAAGGCGAGGGTTGGGCCGGGGCGTCCGGTGTTTAGCGTCGCGACCAGACCGGTAAAACCACCTTCGAACGCGCTGATCCATTTTTCCGGCGCACCTTGCTGGCGGGCGCGGGCAAATTCAGATGCCAGCGTCTCGGCATCGGGCAGTCCCATTCGGCTGTCGGCATCGACCACGTCGCGGCCCATCGCCAGCTCATAGCCCAGGCTATCGAGTATCTCCGCCACCTTTGCCGCTGTGCGAAACTCCACCCAGCCGGATTCGGCAAAATGGTGAAAATCACGACGCCATGCACTCAGCTGCGGCGCTAATGTTTGAAGGGCTTGTGTCAGTGAATCCATCTCTTTTCCTGTCATCATAAAAATGTGTGAACTGCTTCACGTTGTGATAGTTTTTACTTATCGCTAACCAATTTTTCACAGTTTTAACCGTTCAGGAATTACCCTCGCACATCCCTTTCCATTAAAGTAGATGACAATTTCTTTACTCTGATAAACAACGGTTATCGGTCGGGCTATGTCATTTCAGGTTAAATTTCATCAAATTCGTGCCTTCGTTGAAGTGGCGCGTCAGGGCAGTATTCGCGGTGCCAGCCGGGCGATGAATCTGTCGCAACCGGCGTTAACCAAGTCGATAAAAGAGCTGGAAGAGGGAATGGCCGCGCAGCTATTTGTGCGCCGCAGTAAAGGCGTGGCGCTGACCGAATGCGGTGAGAGTTTTTATCAGCACGCTAATCTGATCCTCGAAGAGTTGCGTGCCGCGCAGGACGACATTCGTCAGCGTCAGGGACAACTGGGCGGGCAGATCAATATCGGGATGGGAGCAAGCGTTGCGAGGACACTCATGCCTGCGGTGATTACGCGTTTTCATGAGCAGCACCCGCAGGTCAAAGTCCGAATTATGGAAGGCCAGCTTGTTTCGATGATCAATGAATTACGCCAGGGAGAGCTGGATTTCACCATCAATACCTATTATCAGGGCCCCTACGATCACGAATTTAGCTTTGAAAAACTGTTTGAAAAACCGTTTGCGATATTTGGTCGGGAAGGGCATCCGGCGATCGGTGCTAAATCAATTAGTGAGCTTATGAATTATAACTGGACGATGCCAACGCCGCGCGGAAGTTATTATAAGCAGCTGGAGGATATATTTCGCCACCGCTCACAAATACCGCATATCGGCGTGGTGTGCGAAACATTCTCGTCCTGTATTAGCCTGGTTGCGCAAAGCGATTTTTTGAGCATTTTGCCGCAGGAGCTGGGCTGCGATCCGCTGCTGGCGCACCGTCTGGTGATGCTGCCTGTCGAAGAGGTTTTACCCCGCGCTGCTTATTATTTAATCCAGCGACGTGATTCCCGGCAAACACCGTTGACGGCGTCTTTAATAACGCAATTCAGAAGACATGCCCGTGGAATATTACTTAACGAAGGGAAATAAAAAAATAGAGCCTGCCGACATCTGACAGACCCTACAGTACACACAGCAGTGCATCCTTGTGCAAACTCCCGCTTGATTACTCCGTTTCGCAGGTTTATTTAGTTATAACAGCTTTCGCCCAAAAATAAAGTGATCGGAGTGTCTGATTTCACTTATTTTTAACTTAAATTATACAGTTAATGATTGATTAAATTTACTTTAAGGTGGCTTCATTGTTATTTATTAGCCGAATTAATAGTTTTCGCAGCGTGATTATTTTTTCTACGTCGTCCATGAATATTGAAACACCTCTCCGGCGCGGGTAGAGTACGCCTTCAGATGCCGCTGGAGGAGCACCATGAAACCTGACGACAAATCCCTTTTTCTTGACGCCATGGAAGATGTCCAGCCCCTGAAACGCTGCACCGATATCACCTGGCAGCCGAGCCGCAATCAGCGCACCCGCCAGAGTATCGACACCTCGCAGCTCGATAACTTTCTCACGCTCGGCTTCCTTGATGTTTTGCCGCTTGCCGAACCGCTAACTTTTCAGCGCGAGGGCATTCAGCAGGGCGTGATAGACAAATTACGTACCGGTAAATACCCACGCCAGGCCAGCCTGAACTTACTGCGTCAGCCGGTCGAACAGTGCCGCCAGTTGCTTTTTTCCTTTATTCAGCAGGCCCAGCAAAACGGTCTGCGTAACCTGATCATTATCCACGGCAAAGGCCGGGAAGATAACTCGCACGCTAACATTGTGCGCAGTTACCTGGCGCGCTGGCTGACCGAATTCGACGCCGTGCAGGCGGTCTGCGTGGCGCTGCCCCATCATGGCGGCAGCGGGGCGTGCTATGTTGCGCTACAAAAATCGGGTGAAGCTAAGCTGGAAAACCGGGAGCGGCACGCCAAGCGCAGCCGCTAACGGTCAGAACGTTTCCCAGTTTCCGTCTCCGGCGGAGGCCGTTGCCGGGCGCAACACCTGCGGTGTTTTCAGGTTTGTCGCGCGCGGTGCGGCGGTTTGCGTTTGTACATTCAGGCGGAATGCGGCGACAGCCTGACGCAACTGCTCTGCCTGATCTTCCAGTGCCGCTGCGGCCGTGGCGGATTCCTGAACCAGCGCGGCGTTTTGCTGCGTCACGCTATCCATCTGCGAAACGGCCAGACTCACTTGCTCAATACCCCGGCTCTGTTCATCTGACGCCGAGGCGATTTCGCCCATAATATCGGTCACGCGAGTGACGGCGGCGACGATCTCTTTCATGGTTTCGCCCGCTTCACTGACCTGTCCTGATCCGGTATTTACCCGGCTGACGGAGTTTTCGATCAGCGCTTTAATCTCTTTTGCGGCCTGCGCACTGCGGCTTGCCAGCGTGCGGACTTCACCTGCGACCACGGCAAATCCACGGCCTTGTTCCCCGGCGCGCGCGGCTTCGACGGCGGCGTTCAGAGCCAGAATATTGGTCTGGAAGGCAATGCTGTCGATAACGCTGGTGATGTGGGCAATCTGCTGAGAGCTGTCGGCGATTTCGGTCATCGTGCGGATGACGTTGTCTACCACCCGTCCGCCGCGATCGGCTGTTTCTGAGGCGTTTTTCGCCAGCAGAGTGGCTTGTCTCGCGTTGTCTGAGTTCTGTTTTACTGTGGCAGTTAGCTCTTCCATGCTGGCTGCCGTCTCTTCCAGCGAGGAGGCCTGCTGCTCGGTACGTGCTGAGAGGTCATTACTGCCCGCTGCGATTTCGCCCGCGCCGGTATAGATCGAATCGGTACTGCCGCGCACCGCGCTGACAGTGGTCACCAGCGAGGTTTGCATCTCGTGAAGACCGGCCGCCAGTTGGCCCATTTCATTGCGGCTATTGATGGCGATGGTGTGCGTCAGATCGCCGCTGGCTATGGTGCGGATATGGTTCATCACGCTACGAAGCGGTTTCAGCAACAGATGCTGTAATCCTTGCCAGAACACAATCAGGACTATCATCACCACCAGGAAAATCGTGCCCAGCGTCCACTGCATATGAGTAAAACTGCTCTGGTTTTCTTTTGCGGCGGCTTTTAACAGGGTGTTATTTTCGGCGCGCCAGTGGGTGTAAACCGCTTCCATATCGTCCTGCGCCTGCTGGGCATCGAGATCGCCGTACGCCTGATAATTATTGGCACGCAGATACTCAATCGACAGACGCATCACCTCATGCATCTGGGTATACGCTTTTTGCATTTCAGCCGTTAATTCCTGGCTCTGGCCGCTAACAGGCGGCATAGCATGCCAGGCGCTATAGTAGTTTTCAGCTTTCGTCAGAGAGTCGCTGGCGTTACCGAGCAGCTTATTGATTGCCGCAAGAGAAGCCGGATCGCGCTGATTTTTGAGGTAACGAATAGCCACGCGCGTGACCGTGACGCGGGTTTTGACCAGCGTGTTGACGCTGTCGCTCAGGCTCTCCTGCTGTGCATTGAGGCTACCTGAGTTCTGGAAGTTGTGACGGTCATTGCTGACTGCGGAATAGAACAATCCCCCCGTGACGACTTGCAACAGGCAGAATATAGTGAGAGCAAAGATAATCCCGGTAATGACGTGCAGATTTTTCAGCATAACGGAAGCCCATTTGATGTGCAGAAGTTGCATCATTGTTATCGACGTAGCAGGGCTAAACTTTAATTTTACTAATGCTTAAATCAGGTAGATCACTATGACGGATATTGATAAAAGCGGCATTTTTACGTTAGGTTCGCGTTCGGTTAAACGTCTCGGCTATGGCGCGATGCAGCTGGCCGGGCCTGGTGTCTTTGGCCCGCCAAAAAACAAAGAGGCGGCACTGGCAGTATTGCGCGAAGCCGTGGCGGCAGGAGTGAATCACATTGATACCAGTGATTTTTACGGCCCGCACGTCACCAATCAACTGATTCGGGAAGCATTACACCCGTACCGTGACGATCTGACGATTGTGACTAAAATCGGTGCCCGACGCGGCGACGATGCCTCCTGGCTACCGGCGTTTTCGGCTCAGGAGCTTACCCAGGCGGTGCACGATAACCTGCGCAATCTGCAGCTGGACGTTCTGGACGTGGTGAATTTACGCATTATGTTTAGCGCTCACGGTCCTGCGGAGGGATCAATTGAGGAACCCTTAACGGCGCTGGTTGAATTGCAGCGTCAGGGTCTGGTGCGACATATTGGTCTAAGCAATGTGACCGCCACGCAGATTGCGCAAGCCCAGAGGATTACACCGATAGTCTGCGTGCAAAACCTCTACAACATTGTTAATCGTAGCGATGATGCCATCATCGATGTGCTGGCGGAGCAGGGGATTGCGTATGTGCCTTTCTTCCCGCTGGGCGGATTTACACCGCTGCAATCATCCGGGCTGCAGGCCGTCGCGGATAAACTGAGTGCCACACCGATGCAGGTCGCGCTGGCCTGGTTGCTTAAGCGTTCGCCGAATATTCTGTTGATTCCCGGCACGTCTTCAGTGGCGCACCTGCACGAGAATTTGGCGGCTGGCAATCTGGTGTTGCCGGATGACGCTCTGGCCACGCTGAACGCGCTGGCGGAATAACGTGCCTGTCTGACGGCCACGTTTTTATTCCGTGGCCGGTTCCACCATTCGACTTCTTCTGTGCAATTCTAACGCTTCTGCCACAATTTCCTGTTTGCTCAGGCGCGTTTCATACGCCGTCGCTCTGACATATTCGACCAGCGCGGATTGAATCCTCGCGCTTAACATTTTAAGGTCTGCATCCTTTGCGGTGCCGCGTGCTACACGCTTGTCCGGGTAATCTCGACTAGGCATTGTTCAAGTCCTCTTAACGCTGTCTTGTTAATTCGTGCTGTGAAATATGCGTTGGGAGTGAAAACAAGTCAACTTTCTAAAACCACGGTTCAGTTTGTATTAAATCCGTTAAAAAAACGCCCGTATTTCACGACGTTTTTCATTTGAAAGGGGAAAGGGTTCAGTATGGAAAGCGGGAAAAATAGCGGAAGTTAAGCATCCGGTTTTGCATAGGACGTAAACGGTTCGTTACACGAAATGATCACTACATAAAACTATCCAATGCAATAATAAATCAGGTCAATGAATTACGAAGATTTAAAGGGTTAACGACGAGCGCCGCTTCAAATGTATACATATGCAGTGGAATGTTTTTTTATGCATTGAGAAACGGATTTTGTATTTTTTGAGCGTTTCTCGCGTCGCTAACCTCACGCGACAGCCGTAACAATTTTGCAAAAAATGGTCGAAATGTTTAGTGCAAAAACAGAATAATATCCTGAAAAAGTTTTATTTTAGTGATTTTGTAGTATCTGATTTTATGTGGTTAAGTGATGTGGTTAGTGTGATTAATACTATTTTAGTAGTGTTGGTCTAGTGTTGTCGTTTAAGAAATGTATACTCTGGTTGCACTGGCAATTCACAAACCCGTTCTTATTGTGTGTTATCCTGCCAGGGTCTGCGTAATCAGGAAGTCACCGGTATGTATCATCTTTTTCTAGAATTCGATAGCCTCGAACCCGGCGTGAAGTCTGTGGAGGATTTGAAGTATGTGATCCGCGATGACAAACACACGGCGTTTGTGATGAGCGCAGTAGTGGCCAGGTTCATCAAAGATGCGCTAATCATGAACCACACTATCATCAGCCTGAAGAACTGCCGTTTTGCGTTCGATGGCGGGACTGAGTTTGTGGAATTTGACGATAAAGGTCAGGCAACACTCTTTACCGAAACGCCGGACTGGTTTGTTACACCGGGTGAATTTGCGCGTTCTCAGTGGTTAGTTAATCACGAACTTCATGACCTCATGACGCCGCAATTTATCGCGACCTTTCTGGAAATGTTCTCCGATGTGAAAAAACGTCGGGAACACTGCAACGTGCTGTTTGATTTGCAGCTCGAAGATAACCGTAAACGCGGTAAAGCCGACGCGAAACCGGCAAATAAGCCCCGAGGCTCCACCAAGCAGAAGATTTTTGATCTCGGCTCGTTTGAGTTGTTCAGCCAGTTTTTTACCCGCCTGAAAAAATCCGTTGATGCTAATCAGTTCCCAACGGTACAGGTGCTAACGGACATCGACGAAGTCGCCAAAGTCCCCGCCACACTGAAAAGCGCCGTTCGAACCTGGTTTAAAGCCATTTCGTCCGAGATGCCGCCGAACACGAAAAGAGTGGGGGCCGGTAACGCTGAGCTGTTCTGCGCCCCTATTCGTGCGCAAATCCAGCAGATTGAAGCCTATGGCGTCGAGCGCTATTACAAGAAACTGTCAAAAGCGATAGCCGATGGCGGCGATCGTTACATCGCCGATTTCACGTTTAAGCTGTAGGGCTAATACGGTTTAACTAAAACCGTTCATCATGATAAATGTCGGTTCTTTACGCTGGTGCTGATTAATCATCGGCACCAGCCGTCTGAAGTGCTCACTCGCACAATGCGCATCCAGTGCTGCGCGATCGGGCCACTCTTCGATGAAGATAAAATGCCCCGGATCTTTCTCATCGACATATAAATCGTAAGCAATACACAGCGGCTCCCGTTTAGTGGCTGCAACCAGCGCACGATAAAGCGGGAGAACAGTCTCAACGGCTTGCGGTTTAATAAAATCTTCGGCGATGACTTTCAGCATGATCTCTCCTGGTTAAATTCCGTGTGGCGTCAACGGCTTCATTTTCGCGAGCCAGATTCGACTTGATCTGATCGCTAAATGCATAATACTGTATTTATATACAGTTATTGTCAGGTTGGCTATCATGAATCCCGTTTTTTCATGTGAATTGAAAGAAATCATCGAATTACCTCTTTTTCTGGAGCGCGTTCCGTGCGGCTTCCCTAGCCCGGCGCAGGATTATGTTGAGGATCGTCTCGATCTCAATAAGCTTCTCATCCAGCACCCCAGCGCCACCTATTTCGTCAAGGTGAGCGGCGATTCGATGATCGGTGTAGGGATTGGAGACGGGGATCTGCTGGTGATCGATCGTTCGTTAACGGCTGAGCATGGCGATATTGTGGTGGCGGCGATTGCAGGGGAGTTCACGGTGAAAGAGCTGCGAACCCGTCCGTATCTCCACCTGCTGCCACACAACAAAAACTTTTCTCCCATCGTTTTCCAGTCAGAGGATGAGCTGCAACTCTTTGGTGTTGTGACGCACACTGTGAAATCGCACCGACATGTTCGCACTCGTTGACGTCAACAGCTTCTATACCTCCTGCGAGACGGTATTTCGCCCCGATCTGCTGGGCAAACCGGTGGTGGTGGTGTCGAATAACGACGGGTGCATTATCTCGCGCTCGGCAGAGGCCAAGAAGCTGGGCATCAAGATGGGCGCGCCTTACTTCAAGATCAAAGACGAGCTGCGGCGGCAGAAAGTGGCGGTGTTTAGCTCGAACTATGCGTTGTACGCGGATCTGAGCCATCGCGTGATGTCGATTCTCACGGAGATGGCGCCCGCGGTTGAAGTCTATTCCATCGATGAGGCGTTTATTAATGTCTCCGGCGTGGCGAACTGCATTGCGCTGGAGACGTTTGGCCGCCAGATCCGCGAGCAAATCCTGAAAAATACCGGCCTGACCGTCGGCGTCGGCATCGCGCCAACCAAAACCCTCGCTAAGCTGGCTAATTTTGCGGCGAAAACATGGAGTAAAACCGATGGTGTGGTGGATCTGTCGGATCCTGAACGTCAGCGAAAATTGCTTGCGCTGGTGCCGGTGGGTGAAGTGTGGGGTGTGGGGCGGCGAATCGGTAAAAAACTCAATCAGATGGGAATTGAAAACGCGCTGCAGCTGGCGGAGTGCTCAACGTGGGTGATTCGCAAACACTTTAACGTGGTACTGGAGCGTACAGTGCGCGAACTGCGCGGTGAGCCTTGTCTGGAGATGGATGAATTCGCCCCGGCGAAACAACAGATTATCTGTAGCCGCTCTTTTGGGCACCGCATTACTGAGTACCGTGACATGCACCAGGCTGTATGCGCTTATGCGGAACGAGCAGCCGAGAAGCTTAGGGCAGAAAGGCAGTTTTGCTGCGTGATAAGTGTGTTTATGCGTACCAGCCCACATGCGGAAAACGAAGTGTTTTATGGCCCTCAGGCCAGCGGTCGTCTGGCCGTTCCGTCTAACGATACACGCGATATTATCCGCGTGGCTAGCCAGGCGCTGGAGCGCATTTGGCAGGAGGGTTTTCGCTATATGAAAGCAGGTGTGATGTTGAGTGACTTTTTCAGCCAGGGCGTTGCGCAACTGAATTTGTTTGATGAATATCAACCGCGATCTAACAGCCATGCGCTGATGCAGACCATTGATCGCCTTAATTCATCGGGGCGCGGTACGGTGTGGTTTGCAGGTCAAGGGAGCCAGAAAAACTGGGCGATGAAGCGTGAAATGCTCTCGCCGGGGTATACGACACGGTATTCGGATTTACCCGTGGCGAAATAATCATTTTCCCTGAACGAATGAGGCAGTAAGCTCTTGTTGATAACTCTTTTCAGGGCCGTACATGAATCATCTCGCATTAGGATATGGCTGCTTTGGTGAGCCTGAGTCCGTCCTCCAGCTGGAGGCGATTTCTCCCGGCTTGCTCAATCCCGATCAGCTGCGGGTACAAATGCTTTTTTCCCCGGTTAATGCCTCGGATCTGATCCCCATCACCGGCGCTTATCGCCATCGCACACCGCTGCCTGCCATCGCGGGCTATGAAGGTGTCGGCGTAGTCATTGACGGGCCGCAGCATCTGATGGGCAAACGCGTGCTGCCACTGCGCGGGCAGGGAACCTGGCAGCAGGTGGTGGACTCTCCTGTGGATCTGGCGATCCCGGTGCCCGATGATATCGACTCCATGCTTGCCGCTCGCGCCTGGATCAATCCGCTGGCCGCGCAGCTGATGCTGAAACTCTACCCGCCACAGGGGAAACGCGTGCTGTTGACGGCTGCGGGATCGGACTGTGCCATTCTGCTGGGGCAGTGGGCGCTCAACGCCGGAGCTGAAGCGGTGTACGGAATCCACCGCTCGCAAGTCCATGCCGACCGGCTGGCGGCACTGGGGATCACGCCAATATCACAACACAACGCTGCAGCAATTCGCGCGTTAGCGAAAGATGCGGATCTTGTCTATGACGCCACGGGCGGCGACGTGGCAGAGCAGATTCTGGATATGCTGCCCAAAGCCGGGACTTTTGTCTGCTACGGTCTGCTTTCCGGGCAGATGTTCAGGCAGCAAAAACAGGTGCGCTGGTTCCATATCCGCAACACGCTGGATGCGATGAGCGTGGACGAATGGCAGGGGCAATTTCGCGAAATATGGCCGAAATTGCAGACCAGCCATTATGGCGATGCCTCGCTGTTTGCGCTGAGCGCGTGGCGTGAAGCGCTGGCCTGTTACCGGGAAGCGGGGCGAACCGCGAAGCCGATGTTTGCCTTTACCGCTGGCTAACATCGCTCAGCAGTACCGCGATGCTCTGGCCGCCCGCCGTCTGCTCCAGCGCAATCTTCACGATAATGGTCAGCGGCACGGAAAGGAGCATCCCAACCGGGCCGAGCAGCCATCCCCAGAAGATCAGCGATAAAAAGACCACCAGCGTGGAAAGTCCCAGCCCGCGGCCCATCATGCGCGGTTCAAGAATATTGCCGAACACCAGGTTAATCACCAGATACCCCGTCAGCACAATCAAAGCATCGTACAATCCGCTAAACACCAGTACCTGGGCGATCGGAGGAATGGCGGCCAGCACCGAGCCAATGTTGGGAATATAGTTGAGCGCAAAGGCCAGCAAACCCCAGACAAACGCAAAGCGCACATCCAGCGCCGCCAGCATCGCCCACGCTACCAGCCCCGTCACAATACTGATGGCCGTTTTGAGCACCAGATAGCGCGAGACGCTGTCCAGCGCCCGCTGAATCGCGACCATTCCTTCCACCGGACGGGACATAACCTGCTGCAATTTGAGCGGTAGCTGAGGCACTTCGATCAGCATAAACACCACGGTCAGCAGCAGCAGGAAGATAGAGGTCATCGCGCTGGAAAGCTGTGACAGCAGGGCCGTCACCAGTGTCATGGCGGCGTTCGGGTCGATGTACTTCAGCAACTCTTCTACGGAGACTTCAATCCCGGCGCGCTGTAGCCAGGGTTCGATGTGCTGTAGCGGAACCACCAGCGAGGACCGGTATTGCGGCAGGGTACGCGCCAGTTCGTTCAGGGATGTTCCCAGATACGCCACCAGCAGCACCATCGCCAGGATGATGACGGTAATCAGTAACGAAATCGCCAGCACGCGCGGGACGCGCAGGCGCACCAGACGTTGCACCAGCGGATTGAGGATCACGGCGATAAACAGCGCCAGAATAAAAGGCACGATAATGTCAGCGGCAAAACGGATCCCCGCGAGAATGATCACCAGCATTCCGAGCATGATGACAATTTTTAATCCGTTCAGGGTAATGATGGGTTTTGCCATGAGAGTTCCTGAGTTAATTCTTATATCTATATCATAACGGGAATATTCATTTACTCTACTAACCAAGGTCAAACGGGCAGGGTAAAGAAGTGAAAAGGTTTTGAGTTAATTCCTGGCTTATGGTACAAATCAGGCGTGTTTAACTACCGAGGACAATTTTCATCCGCAATGACGAGAAGCAATACCGCGGATAATTGTAATATTATGGACAATCTGTTCAGGACGTACTTTTCAAATAACACCGCTGTTTTTTCAACTTCCCTCTGCCTGCTGTCCGGTGAGCAACACTGGCGCAACGCGCTATAGATCCCTCTTCTGCCTGTTATCTGAGCTAACGCCACGCGTTTAGCTATCTGATTGATATCATTTTTTCTGGGTTTGTCGTTTTCGACAAGCTGCAGTGATTTATATTCTCTTGCAGGAGATGCACCATGTTTTACTGGATATTGTTAGCCCTCGCTATTATCGCTGAAATTACTGGAACCTTGTCGATGAAATGGGCAAGCGTCAGCGATGGCAATACTGGCTTTATATTAATGCTGGTAATGATTTCCCTTTCGTATATTTTCCTGTCGTTCGCGGTAAAAAAAATCGCGCTCGGTGTGGCGTATGCGTTGTGGGAGGGGATCGGTATTCTGTTAATCACACTGTTCAGTGTGATGTTATTTGATGAAACCCTGTCAACAATGAAAATTGCCGGTCTGTCCACGCTGGTTGCGGGTATTGTGCTGATTAAATCGGGCACCCGCAAAGCGAAGAAACAGCCACAGGAGCCAACTCATGCAACAGTTTGAGTGGGTTCATGCGGCCTGGCTGGCGCTGGCGATTGTGCTGGAGATTGTCGCCAACGTTTTCCTTAAATTTTCGGATGGCTTCCGGCGTAAAATCTACGGCCTGATGTCTATCGCCGCCGTGTTGGGCGCGTTCAGTGCGCTTTCTCAGGCGGTGAAAGGGATCGATCTTTCCGTAGCCTACGCACTATGGGGCGGTTTTGGTATCGCTGCGACGCTGGCGGCGGGCTGGATACTGTTCGGTCAACGACTGAATCGCAAAGGCTGGATTGGTTTGGTTCTGCTGCTGGCTGGCATGATCATGATAAAACTGGCCTGATGTGATCGCTGCCTGTATTTACGGGCAGCGAAATTCGCTACCTGTATTACTCTTAGAAAGAAGTGCTTTTAAGAGGGCGGCGAATGTATAACCCATTAAGCTGGCGCAATATTCCCACCGCAAAAACCCTGTTCGTCATGATCTTTATGGCCGGGATCGGCTTGATCGTTTCTGTCGTCGCGCTACTTTATCTTTCTCTGCACCTGATCAGCAGTAAAACCAACGAAATAGACGAACACCGTTCGGCGCTTTCCGTGCAGGGGGCGATCCAGACATCGGCCAACCGCGTCTGGTCGCTGGTGATTGATAATGCCGTCTGGGATGACGCCGTCCGCGAAGTTTATCCTCCGGCCTTAAACACCGAATGGCTGTACAACACCTGGGGCGCTGGCTTTAAAATCAATAACCTGTATGACGGCACTTTCGTGCTGGATGAGCATTTCAACGTCCTGTGGGGTTCGTTTAAAAGCAAATCCTTTCACGAGCAGAATCTCGATTTTTTTGGCAATGGCCTGAAGGCGCTCATTCGTAACAATGCCGATTCGCTTCGGTCGGATAAAAATATTTACGCCGGGATCACCCGCACGCGCCAAGGGGTGGCGTTTGTCGGCATTGGTCTGATTCGCCCGATGATTGGCCGCTTACAGGTGCACAACGACGTGCGCCGCTATCTGGTGATTACCCGCCATCTCAACCCGCAAATCCTGAGCGATCTCGGAAATACCTTTCAGATTGAAAACCTTAATTTCACACCGGAACATACCAGCGAGGCCAGCGTCCCCCTGAAAAGCTCAGCGGGAGAACTGTTGGGTTATCTCAACTGGCAGCCGCGCCTGCCGGGTGCGCAGGCGGCGAGTGCGGCCTCGAGTGACATCACCCAAATTGTGATCCTGGCGGCGGGGCTGATCCTGCTGTTTATTCTGTTGAGTAGCGTCGGGTTGTACAAACTGGCGCGCGGTGAAAACCAGGCCCGGCGGGTCGCGCTGACGGACTGGCTGAGTCATTTACCCAATCGCCGCGCGCTGATCGAAGCGCTGGAGCAGGTCAGTCTGCGCGGCGATAGCGATGTCAAAAGCGTGGTGTTTATCGATCTCGACGGTTTTAAAGATGTGAATGATATTTACGGCCACGATGTGGGCGATGAGCTGATTATTATGATGGCTCGCGCGCTGCGTGAAAGGGTGCCGGACGGCGGAATGCTGGCCCGTATGGGAGGCGATGAGTTTGCGATGATGATTGGGGGCGGGTATTCGCAGGCGCGGGCGGCGGCGTTTGCGGGCAATGTGCTGGATTTTCTCAGTGCACCGCTGCGCCTGGGCGAGCGCACGATCCACATCAGCGCCAGTATCGGCATTGCCAGCGGCACGTTGATTGAATGCACCAGCTCAGAGCTGTTCCGCCGGGCGGATATCGCGATGTATCACTCGAAAATCACCGGCAAAGGCCGCGTCACCCAATACGACGCGGCGCTGAACAGCGTGCGCGAGCAGCAGTTGGCTATCGAAAATGAGATCCGCAGCGGCATGGAACGGGATGAATTTGAGGTCTGGTATCAGCCGATTATCGACGCGCGCAGCCAGAAAATGACCAGCGTCGAGGCGCTGGTGCGCTGGCCACGGCGTCCGGCGGGCGAATTGGGACCGGACGCTTTTATCAGCATCGCTGAAACTAGCGGTTTAATTTATGCCCTGGGGCAGTTTGTCCTGCGCCGTGCCTGTCAGGATCTGGAGCCTTTTAGCGATTTAAAGCTGTCGGTGAATATCTCCCCAGCGCAGTTCCGTGACCCTGAATTCGAGGAAAAAGTGGCGCGGGTGATTGAGATGACCCGTTTCCCGGCCAATCGTCTGCAGCTGGAAGTGACGGAAACCTACGTGCTGGAAAATCCAGAGCGCGCCAGGGCCGCCATTTCCAATCTCAAAGCGCTGGGGACTGCGGTGGCGCTGGACGATTTTGGCACCGGCTATTCAAGTATTGGCTACTTGAGACGCTTTAATTTCGACACCATCAAAATCGACAAATCGCTGGCCGGGCTGGTGGACAATGACGAACAGGCGGCGGCGCTGGTGAGCGGAACGGTAAGAATTGCCAGTGCGCTGGGCATGGCGGTGGTGGCCGAAGGGGTGGAAAACGAAAAACAGATGAAACTGCTGCGCCTCGCGGGTTGCGACCAGTTGCAAGGATTCTGGTTCAGCCAGCCGATGCCCATCGAGGCGATTATTGAATTACGTAAAGTCAGGTATGTGTAAATTATTCCTGCGCCAGTGCTTCCAGTTTTTCCCGAAAACCGGTCACGGATAACGCCCGGTTATCCGCACGCCAGCGGTCTTTGGCCGCAGGTGCCGAGCTTTGTACGCCAATCAGCTGCCAGCCGTTGTCGGTTTTCAGCATCAGCGGGGAGCCGCTATCGCCCGGCAATGTATCGCACTGGTGGGATAACACACTGTTTTGTGCCCAACCGGTGACGATGCAGTCGGTGTGGGTGTAAAGCGAATCCAGATGATCGACCGGATAGCCCGATTGTGTCACTTTACGGTCAGCCGCTTTTAAAGCTGCCGTCAGCGCCGCTTTGTCGCCATCAAATAGCGGCAGTGGGGAGATCCCCGATGGCGGATAACGCAGCACAATCAGACCAAAATCCCACTCGGCAGCAGCGGGTGGCACAATCCAGCCATCGCCGTCAGGTTTTAAACGTTTACCCAGCGAAGGATCAACGCGACCTTCCACGCCGTGAATTTCATAGCGCCAGACGCCTTTTTTCGAAATAAAGCGCAGGGCAACGGCTTTGTCAGGCTTGCCTTTCGGCGGGATCAATAAACAGTGCCCGGCGGTGAGTGCCAGGTGAGGGGAAATCAGGGTCGCGGTGCACAAATTACCGCTGGCGGTTTCCAGCTGCCCGATGGCATCCCAGGGAGCCTGGGTCGGATCGGTGACACGCGTACGGTCGTCATGACCAAAAAACAGCGTTTTGATCTCTTTCGCATCAATGGCGCTATCATCGCCATCATCCGCATGTGTCAGGCCAGAAAAGAGACAGAACGTTCCCAGTAACAACACAACAGTTTTCCGCATATCACACTCTGGTGGGGTAATTATGATTATTAAAAATGAACCCTGTGAAAATACTATAGACGGGACGGCGTTAAAGTGGGAGTAAAATCAGCGTGCTACATTCAGGAAAGATAAAACATGCTGGCGATAATCGCGCATAAAATAAGCGTGATAAGGATGAACTCAAACCGATAGCGTCGCAGCATACGCCCTCCGGATAAAAAAACGGCGCCGATTATTATGGCTCAGCGCCGATTTAGCAACGTGCCCGCGAGGGGCACGGTTTAGCGAGTTGGCTTACGCAGCTGGCTGTGCAGCAGGTTTAGCGGCTTCGTGTTTTACTGCTTTTTTGTGGTGCTTTTTAGCAGCCTGAGCTTTCTGCTCTACAGCAGGTTTAGCTGCTGCTTTCTTGTGGTGTTTTTTCGCAGCCTGGGCTTTCTGCTCAGTTGGCGCAGCAGTGGTGGTGGTTGCTGCTGGTTTGGTTGCTGCTTTTTTGTGGTGTTTTTTAGCGGCCTGAGCTTTCTGCTCTACAGCTGCTTTTTTGTGTTTTTTGTGGTGCACAGTTTTTGCTGGCGCCGCTTTAGTGGTCGCAGCAGCAGCCGGAGCTGGGGTAGCGGAGGTTGCAGCATCAGCAGCAAACGCAGCAGAAGACAGACCCATAGCAGCGGCAACAACCAGAGCTAATACTTTTTTCATTCTCATACCCTCGAATTTGGTTTCTCATTTAACCCCACTGCGGGGCCGTTGAAATAACTATATCCTTATGGATTCGAGGCTTCCGTGAGTCATTGGTATCGGCGTGTAACGTAATGTACAAAGCGCGTGTACATGGTCGATGGATGAAAGGCATTTCTTGCACCACAGAACTGCGCAGTCCTAATTTTCACTTAATCTTTTTCTCAGATAGTAGATTCTCACATTGTTTAAAGGGTTATTAATCTATGAGAAAGATTCTTCTTATTGCGCTTGCAGGGTCAGGAATGGCCGGTTCGGCCTTTGCACAGAACGTTACCGTGGATGTTCCGAGTGGTTATAAAGTGGTGATTGTGCCTTCATCCGCTACCGTTCCCCAGGCCGTCGTCGTTACCGCGCCAGCGCCTCAGACAGTGTACGTCGCGCCTGCGCCTGTGGCCGCTGCGCCGGTCTATCATCCTCGCGCACGCCATGTGGCCAGCGTGGCGGAAGGGATGGTGATTGAACATCAATACGATGACCATCATTAAGCAATAAGAAGGATTTGCCCCTGAGAGTGTTCAGGGGCAGATAGCGAGAAGGATTACAGGTAGCGGGACGTCAGATGTTCGCGGAAATAGCGGCTATTGAGATCTTCGCCCGTCGCCTGAGTAATAAGCTGCGAGGTGGTGAAGCGGCTACCGTGCTGCCAGATGTTTTGGTTTAGCCAGTCAAACAGCGCCGAGAAATCGCCGTCCGCAATGGAAGACTCCAGACCCGGCAACGCCGTTTTCGCTGCGCTGAACAACTGTGCGGCGTACATCGCGCCCAGGGTATAAGACGGGAAGTAGCCAAAGCCGCCGTCGGTCCAGTGGATATCCTGCATACAGCCGTTACGGTAGTTATCTTTAGTCGAGAGTCCAAGCCACGCCTGCATTTTCTCGTCCCACAGCGCCGGGATGTCATCCACTTCGATTTCGCCGTTAATCAGCGCACGTTCGATTTCATACCGCAGCACCACGTGCGCCGGATAGCTCACTTCGTCCGCATCGACGCGAATATAGCCCGGCTTCACGCGCTGGTTCCAGGCAATAAAGTTCTCTTCACTGAACGCCGCCTGGCTGCCAAAGCGAGCATGCACCGCCGGAAGCAGATGTTTCAGGAAGGCATTGCTGCGACCCAGCTGCATCTCAAAGAACAGGCTTTGCGATTCGTGAATAGCAGTTGAACGCGCCTGCGCGACGGGCTGACCGAGCCAGTTGCGCGGCAGGTTTTGCTCATATCGCGCATGGCCCGTTTCATGCACCACGCCAAACAGTGCACTCAGCAGTTCGTCTTCGTCGTAACGGGTGGTAATGCGCACATCTTCCGGCACGCCGCCACAGAACGGATGGGCGCTAACGTCCAGACGCCCGGCGTTGAAATCGAAGCCCAGCATTTTCATCGCTTCCAGCCCCAGATCGCGCTGAACGGCGGTCGGGAAGGGACCTTGCGGCGGAACGAACGATTTCTGTGACTGCTTCTCTACGACCTGCGCCAGCAGATCCGGCAGCCAGGATTTCAGATCACCAAACAGCACGTCGAGACGGGCGCTGGTCATGTCCGGCTCAAAGATATCAAGCAGGGCGTCGTAAGGCGTGCAGCCTTTGGCTTCGGCGCGCAGACGCGCTTCTTCGCGGCGGTACTTCACCACTTCTTTCAGATTAGTCGAAAAGCCCTGCCAGTCATTCGCCGGACGCTGGGTGCGCCACGCGTGTTCACATTTGCTGCCCGCCAGCGATTTGGCTTCAACCAGCGATTCCGGCAGCAGCGACGCCTGCTGGAAGTGGCGTTTCATCTCCCGCAGATTCGCCAGTTCGACGTCATTAAGATCTTCGCTTTCAGCGGCAGCCAGCCATTCACCCACTTTTTTATCGGTGAGAATTTGATGTTGCAACACGCTCATTTCTGCCAGCGCTTCACCGCGCGCCTGACTCCCGCCCGGCGGCATCATGGCAAACATATCCCAGCCAGCGATGGCGGAAAGGTGAGAGAAACGGGATAAGCGCAGGAACGTACGGGTGAGTTGTTGATAGTTGACACTTTTACTCATTGTTCTTCTTCTCATTCGGTTGGATGTGTTCTGGGAGTTTACCGTGATTGATGCCCGATTCAATGACCCAAACACTGGCAAATTATAAGAAGAAAGGGGCATAGCGCCCCTTATTGTCCAGTCAATATAACCACCTACCGGCCCTTGCTGATTCTGCAAGCATACGCAGCGTCAGAGGTTCCGGATCATCATCATCTCCGCCACTCGTCAAAAGTGCATAGAGGAAAAATGTTTCTTCAGGCCAGTATCTGTAAAAGTCAAAATCAGCGGGGTCTACATCGAACCGCTCAAAATACTCTTTCATGATTTCTGCACCTGTCTCACTAGCCCAGACATACTCACCTGTGGTCAGGCTCGTATCAATGGTGACAGGCCAGCGCTTACGAGAAAAATAACCTGGCTCATTAAATCGCTTGTTGTACCAGGCAATGACATCATCATCAGTCACCATAACTTATCGTTTCCTCTGGCTATGGTGTTGTATTTTGTGGTCACCTTGTAAGCAATGGTTGAGACATCGGCGGCAATGATGATAATCCCAAGAACTGGAATCCAGCGCCCCACAAATGCCCCCAGATTTCTTACATAACTGAACTTCAGGCGTTTGATGCTACCAGTCGTCAAAGTGGGTAAACGTCTGGTTCTGATGTTCAGATGGTGGCGTAATTGAGAACTGAGGAAAGACTTTCCAGGAGTAGCGCCAATGGGCTTACCCCTGGTGGCTATCTCTGGCTGACCTAACAGTATCAGGCCAATCGTCAGATAATCCTTTGTGCCAAAATGCTCACTTGTTTCATCGAGGAAGACCCAGAACAGCAATTCACCAGCAGATAGATTGTAATAGCCTTTATAGAAGTACGTTCCGTTAAGTTCCTCAACTGTATCCATCAGTTTGCCGCCTATCCAGTTACACGCTCATTCCATGCGTCAGTATATTGAATGTTTCCATCAAGATAACGCCAGGTGATTTTGGCGTAGCGTAACTGCACCTGCTCCAGATGCTCTACGTTTATCACCGTTTTGGTGTCGTGCATCATTGGTGTCACGGAGACAAGCTTCACACCTTCGAGCATCATGTTGTAATACTCGACCTCTTGCCCCGCATCGTTGATTCTGTACCACTTGAATTCAGCAGATTGCAGCGTCTGCCCTGTTGCAACAGCTTTGAAGAGATACGGTGACGAACTGTCGAATTCTTTCTCGAAAATAAGCGCACCATGAACACGTGTATCCGTCAGCTTTCCCGTGTTGCCGTCAGTCGGAATATAGAGGTTATGGCTGAACGATGTAATTTCAATCGACTGTTCACGGTCACGCACGTCCACAGAACCTTTGATGGGTAAATGAGCGTGTTTGTTTAACTTGTTGATTTAAATTCTCCTTAAGGGAAATTTATGAGCGCTACATTCAGAAAAGATAAAACCATGCAACGACTTCCACCCATATTCATCAACAATGGCGATCATGTCTCCACTGGAGATGGAAGAGAGAGGGGGAGAAAGAGATAGGTACAGAACAGACGAGCTGTTATTTTTCATGAAGTGCTCGTGTCTCAATCGGCAACAGTCAAAAGTAGCATCCGAGGGATAAATATGAGTGAAAAAACAATACAAAATTAAAGGGTTTTATGATTTGTCCGAAATAGATCCTACGGAAAATGACATTCTAAAAAGGGTTCGAACAAATCATGAATAAGGTACTTATCAACAGTGCACAGGCCTTAATCTTACTGACGGGGTTGTGCAGGCCATAACAAGTGGGTTGAACAGTCTGCCACGGTGAAATGTGCATGGGCAGAACTCGTAGGTCGATCAACGCCAGCCCATCCGGCTTTTTGTGGGGTGGTGTGAAAAATGAGCGGGTGGTTTGCTTTTTAACAGGAGCGGGCATCGATGAGTATTACCGTGAATTAAATGCCGCAGTATTTCTCTAATCTGATATCAGTGTCATTGATATTCGTTTTATTCCCCCAGCCGAGTTGCACATAGAATTGCGCCGCACGACTATTTTTATCCGTTTCAAGCCAGGCAATCTCATGATGTTTGAATAATTCATGCTCGGCTAGCTGAACAAGGCTACGGCCAATACCTCTGCCTTCGTATTCCGGCAGAACAAACGCCGCAAAAAGACAGCCGTCATCCGGCAAAATCATTGAGAAGCCAATGACGTTGTCGTTTACGGTGGCAACCCATGCGCATTGACTCTGCTCAATCATATCGGCAACGACACTTTCGTTAATCCCCATCTGCTGCATTTCTTCACGGCTCAGATGATTCTCAACAACCGAGGTTCTGACGTCGAAGATACTATCAATATCAGAAAGTTGAGCTGCCCTTGTAGAGATATTCATAAGTTTTAATCCATGTATGACAAAAAAATAATGCCCGGCACGTCCTTATTTACACCGCGGTATCAGGCATGATTTTTCTCCACCATTCAGGTTTCATATCCTCAAATGAGTGAGATTGTGGCGAAAACAAGGCGCATTCATTATGGTCGAAAATACCGCTGAGCAAAGCAGTCACCGGAGTGTCATCAATCGCACCGAGTGAACTGCCACATCTGGCGCAAAATGCTCTGGATGAAGACGCAGATGAGCGGAAAAGAGAAGGCGTGCCTCCTTCGCCAGTCCATTCAACATCTGCCGAGTGGAATTCAAGCCATACTGCGGTCTGGCAACCAGAATGCTTCTGGCATATATCGCAGGAGCAGGAGTGAGATGACGCAGGGTTTATCGCTGTGAATCTGATAAATCCACATAAACATCCACCTGACAATTTCTTATCCATATCAGTCGATACCTTATCAATGCTCAGAGAGTGACAAAGATAGCATCGTCCGCTCCTCGTTGCTCACACCAGACCTGACATTAGCCACATTGCTCAGGAAGCAGGGAGGTCAGTGCGATCACCTCGCGTAGAGGGCTGAGAAATGACGATAAACTCTACGGGAGATTGAGTGTTGTTACTGGCTTGATGCGCTGAACCCGGGGGGATTTCTCTTCCCTGCTGGGTCTTGATTTCATGCATCTTACCTTCAAGCTCCATGCTCAGTTCGCCCTGAAGCACAAAGAAAAACTGCCGGGAAACGGAGTGGTAGTGGCGTTTTTCGCAGGTTCCTGGCGGCATTTTTTCATGAATAACCAACATGTCCTTGCGGTTAACGAGATACCAGCCGTCACAATTATCGCCCCAGACATAATGCTCGGCATTGTCCTTTGAAATCATGGTTATTGTCCCGTTTTGGCGTCTTGGTTTTATAGGTTTTCACTATTTATACAGAAGAGGATTATTGAATCGCAACAGGCTTACTGTGTTACTTACCCAGTGGGACTAACAACTTAGTCAATAATCCAATGCAACTCATTGATTAAAATAATGTAACCACCCAAAAATAATTACATTCCACAACGAGATCCTCCTTCCAGTAATACCAGATGTAGATATCTGGCTATCGCCGTATTATTTCCCAGCACCTGCAACATCAGGTGCCGGGATTGGCCTCCTGAAATCCTTAGTGACGACATACCGGCGCGTTAGCGCCTTTTAAAAATCACTGAATGGAAATGACCTAATGATTCCCTTTATTACCCTCGCAGAAAATTTACTGAGCGTCCCGTTCACCGCCGCGACAGATTTCACCGATCTCGCTGACTGCTGCGACCGTTTTGCCGAACCCCTGATGGAATGTAACGAACCCGCCTACAAACTGGCGCTGCTGGGCCGAATCGGCGCGTGCCTCGCACTGCTGCGCCCGACGCTGAGTGAACCTATCCCGGCGCATCTTATCGAGCGCTTTACCGTCGATGCGTTGCCCGGAACGCCGTCATATTTTGAGCCGGATGCCGAAGCGTTGTGTGAATACTGCCAGACGTTGACCCAGGTGCTGTGCCAGCAGTCGCTGTTGCCGGAAATGAAAAAATCGCTGCGCGGGTTGTTGTGTGAACTGATGTGGATGTTCGCGGGGGAGTTAAACGCGCCTCGCTGGGCTCGCCAGCACACAGAACACAAAAAAAATATCCCTCCCCAGAAGCGAAGGCCCTGATTATTCAGGGCCTTTTTTGTTGACGCCTTCATCCTATATCGCCCGGTGGCGCTTCGCTTACCGGGCCTACGAAACCCTTCATTTGTAGGCCGGGTAAGGCGCAGCCGCCACCCGGCTTTTTGTTGGCGCCTTCACCCTATATCGCCCGGTGGCGCTTTGCTTACCGGGCCTACGAAACCCTGCATTTGTAGGCCGGGTAAGGCGCGGCCGCCACCCGGCTTTTAGTTGGCCCCGCACTAGACTTCGCCCGGTGGCGCTTCGCTTACCGGGCCTACGAAACCCTGCATTTGTAGGCCGGGTAAGGCGCAGCCGCCACCCGGCTTTTTGTTGGCGCCTTCACCCTATATCGCCCGGTGGCGCTTTGCTTACCGGGCCTACGAAACCCTGCATTTGTAGGCAGGGTAAGGCGCAGCCGCCGCCCTGCTTTTTTTTGACGCCGCGCCCTATATCGCCCGGTGGCGCTTCGCTTACCGGGCCTACGAAACCCTGCATCTGTAGGCCGGGTAAGGCGCGGCCGCCAGCCGGCTTTTAGTTGGTCCCGCACTAGACTTTGCCCGGTGGCGCTTCGCTTACCGGGCCTACGAAACCCTTCATTTGTAGGCCGGGTAAGGCGCAGCCGCCACCCGGATTTTAGTTGGCCCCGCACCAGACTTCGCCCGGTGGCGCTTCGCTTACCGGGCCTACGAAACCCTGCATTTGTAGGCCGGGTAAGGCGCAGCCGCCACCCGGCTTTTTAATGATGCCCGGCTTATCCATCCACGAACAAAACGTAACTATTACCCGGATAACAATTTTCCTCCGGTGTTTTTGTTTCTGACGCAATGGGAAAGAAATGTTCCGCCCGGGTTAATTCATTTACATCAGAATTAGGAATTTTCTCAGATGGCAATGAGCGGATGTCGTTTTTTGATTCTTCTCAAATAAAGTTGAAGAAATAAAAAATAGTATGCGTGCGAAACAATACACCACAAACAACATCACATCCGCTCGAATCGCAATGTTCATCCTGTATATGGCGATATTTCATTTCCATCTATTGCCTGTTGAGTGACATATCGCACTGCTTACGGACAGGCGGAAAGGTTAGTCGCAAATGAACAAAATTTATCGCGTTGTCTGGAGTGCCGCTCTGGGGCTCTGGGTTGTTGCATCCGAAACCACCCGCAGCCGTAAAAAAGGGCGGGTGCGTCGTGCGCTCCAGGTGGCGACCGCCAGTGCGCTTACCAGCCTGGTGCTCTCATCTTCAGTGCTGGCCGATGAAACTCTGAACTGGAGCCAGGCGGGCAGCTATATTCCTGCGCCGGATAAGGATGGGGTGATTGATGACTACGGCTATTTCGCCACTCTCAGCGATGCGATTGCGTCCCTGCCAGATGCTCAGCATAAAACCTACGCGGGTGGGACAAAACTGACGATCAACGGCCCGATCCCCAACATCCAGATGGGGACCAACGGCACCTCGCAAAACAAAACGTTGAAAGAGCTGCTGGCGTCCGGTGCGATTAAATCGATTACCGACAGCAAGGGTAATAACATCACGCTCGCCAATATCGATCAGTTCGTGGTCTCTTCCGGGTATAACGAGCCGAATGCGAATCAGAACATGGACCTCACGATGCCGGGCACCAGCGGCGGGGTTGAGCAGATCACCATATTTAATTCCGCTGATTTTCAGAATAGCGGGACCAATACCCTCGGGGATATCAGCGTCCCGATCTACGATTTTGACAGCATTTCTCAGTACAACCATTTCGGTATCAGCCACATCACCAACGACGGCGGCGACGTCACCCTGGATATTGGCGCGGATACCAACGGCAGCACGGCGATTGCCGATGCGAAAAATACCCTGCGCATGTACACCAAAAACACCGAGCTGACCCTGGCGGAAGGCGCAGCGGGAAATACCAGCCAGACGCACTGGCAGTCGGATAACTACATTCAGTTTGGCGGGGCGATCACGCTGCCGACTGAAACCAACAGCGGCAGCGGCTCGCTGAATGCCTGGAACAAAACGATCGAGTTGCCGACCTACACCCAGGACGCTGACGGCAATGTGGTGGCCGGGCCAACAAAAAGTTTCACCATCAACTCGCTGAGTGATATCGCTGCGGTAAATGATTTCCTCACGCAGTCGGGTAAGGGTCAGCCTTCCCAAATCCAGCTGTGGCTGCTCGGCGAAGAGACAATCAACGGCAATAAAGTGACCGACGGCACCGGCGTGCAGAACGTCTATCAGGCAATCATTAAAGATCTGCTCGACGCCAGACAAACTCAGGATGTGAACTGGACTTACAACCTGTGGTCGGACGATCAAAGCCACAGCGGCAACGCCACCCAGGGTGCGGGCACCGTCAGCGTGATTTTCGCCACCGGGAAAGACGCGCTGGGCGAAATCACTGACAAAGGCAGCCTGGCGGTTTCCGGCAGTCACCTTGGGGTGATGCATGCTGAAAAGGGCGCACAGATTATTAACAACGGCGCGCTCAATACCTGGAATGATACCGGCGCCCGCGCCGATGGCATGTACGCCAGCGACGCGACGGCGATCAATAACGGCACGCTGAACGCCGGACTGTTTATCGAAAAAGACGGCTCGCGTGTCGGTCACATTGACGTCAGCAATGTCGATCTCAGCAATCAGGGCTCGGTGGGGATTTACGCCACCGGAAGCAGCACCGTCACCAACAACGGCACGCTGAACGTGGCGCTGGCGGATAATGGCAACGGGCTGGCAGAGGGGATACACGCCGAAGGCAAAACCACGGCACTTAACAACAGCATCATCAACGTGGTGAATAACCCGCGCAATACGCTGGGCAGCGCCACCGCGTACGGCGTCAACGTCCTCGGCGATTCAACCTTCACCAACGCCAGCGGCGGGACCATTACCCTTGGGGTGAAAATGGACAGCGCCACTGCCAGCAGCGCCGACGGAGTGATGGAAGGCGGCAGTGCGCAAAGCGCGGCGATCCGCAGCCAGAGCACCGGGGATGTGATCAACGACGGAATGATCCTGCTCGCGAAATATGTGCGTAACGCCGTCGGGATGTTGTCCGAAGGCGGCGCAGGTAAGGTGATTAACAACGGGCGCATCGACGTGCTGGGCACCGCGCTGCCGGGCTCGAACAACATGGCGGGCAACTTTGGCCTGTACGCCCACGACGCCTCGGGCGTCATCAATAACGGCAAAATTAATATCGGCGGCGCGGGGAACAATGGCCTGCGCGTGTACGCCGATAACGCCAATGCCCACGCAGATTCCACGGCGACCGGGGCGATCACCGTCATTAAAAACACCGACGGCTCCGACGATCTGAAATACCGCAACTACGCGGTATACGTTGCCAGCCGGGACCAGAGCCATCAGGCCACAGCAAATATCGACTCTGGCATTACCCTCAACGCGCAGGGGGCAATTGGGGTTCACGTGCGCAATAACGCCGAGGCGGATCTGGGTAAAAACACCACCGTTGCCTTCAACAACCGCGATCAGATCGGCTATTACGCCTACGGCGAAAACGCGCGCATTAACCTCAATAACCTGACGCTAAACGACAATCAGCAGAAGCACACCACGCTGTTCCTGCTCGATCACGGCGCACGTTTTGACGGGGATAACATCGGCTACGACTTGACCCTCACCGGCGAAAAATCCGTCGGCGTGCTGGCGAACGGCACCGGGACCACGGTCAGCACCGGCAAAGCCAAAATACATGTCGATAACGAGGGCGGCGTCGGAGTGGAAGTGACCGGCGGTGCCAGCGGGACCATTGCCGACGGCGCAATTGTGCTCGACCACGACAACACTACCGCCGTGGTGGTGGACGGGCAGGGTCACGGTCTGGATGGTGCGGACAGTGGCAAAACCTTCGCCACATCGGTCACCTCTGACGCCAGAATAGCCACGCTCGACAGTCAGACGGGTGTGACCGGGTATGACGTCAGTCATCAGGGCGTGCTGACCCTGACCGGCACTTCCAGCCTGGATATTCGCGGACAGAACAATATCGGCGTGAACCTGGATACCGATGGCACGCTGGATAACCAATCCTCTTCCGCGCTGATGGTCAGCGGCAATGGCCGCCAGTCCGGAAATATCGGCGTACTGGTCAACGGCGCGAACGCTATTGTCAAACAACTTGGAACCGTCATCGCCAACGGCGGCGAAGCGGCGGTGAAACTGCAAAACGGCGCGACGCTGAATATATCTGGTTCGAACAACCACATTTCTGCCGCCGACGGCGCAGATGCGATCCTGCTCGCCAGCGGTGCGAAGCAGTTGACCGCGTCCAACACCACCATCGACGTGACCGGCTCCGGCGCAGGCATTCAGAACGATGCCAATAACTCCAATATTCAGCTCAATAACGTCACCATCAATGCAGGCGACGGTCCGGCGATCAGGACCTCGGTTTCCCTCAACGCGGGCGGTTCGAATAACGTCCTTAATGTGACCGGGAATGATGCCTCCGGCAGCGGGGCGGGTTTTGCCTTTGAGAATAAAAACTCCAGCGATCTGATTCAGGGTAAAGATCTGAACATCGGCGGGAGCTACGCGATCAACGTCGGGAACGCCGCAGGCGATGCCACCGGGAGCGGCATCCGCGCCAGAACGACCGGGAATGTCACCACCTCGACCACCATCAATATCAACGACAAAACTGGCGGCAGCGCGCTGCTGGCTGAAAACGCTAAATCGGTGACCAACAGCGGTAAAATCACCACCGCCAGCGACGGGGCGGCGGCGATCAACGCCAAAGCTGCGACCACCTTCACTAACACCGGCGATGTGGAATCGACCAGCACCGGCAGCACCGCGTCGCTGGTGGATCTCTCCGGTACCGACGCCGACACCGGCAACAGCAAAACGGTGCTCAACAGCGGGGCGCTGAAAACCGCCAGTCAGAACTCGGTGGTGCTGGATGTCAGCAGCAATACCAACAACACCATCACCAATCGCGGGGATCTGATTGCGGCGAACGGTGGCACCGCGCTGTTAAGCGGTGTAGGCAGCGACGCTATATTTTTTGAATCCGGAAATGTTACCGGTAACGTTCTGGCGGGTGACGGCGATGACACGTTGCAAATTTCCGGCGGCAGCGTCGCCAGCCGCATTGACATGGGCAACGGCAGCGATACTTTCACCTGGAATGCGGGCTCGCTCGCGGGCAGCGTCGACTTCAGCGGCACTCAGGGGAACGACCGCGGGAATATCGGCAACGTCGATTTAAGCAAAGTGACGCACGTGCTGACCGCCTCCAGCAGCGGCAACGCGCTGACCTTCACCGACACCCACGGCGCGGCGGCGAAAATCGGTAGCTTTGGGGTCGACGATTTAAGCAAAGGCACCAACATCGGCAGCGGCTGGAACAGCCTGACGGTGACGGGTGGGCAAGCCGATATGCGCGTGGTGGATAATCTTGCAGGCGTCAGCGCACTCAGCGTTACTAACGGTGCGACGTTGCGTTCAGGCGATAACGCGGTGACTGCCGGGCAGCACAGTATCGGTAATCTGAATGTCACAACCGCGGGGGCGAACAGCAAACTGGTGCTGGACGGCGACAGCAACACGATTTACAGCGGCGTCATCAGCGGCGACGGCCAACTGGAGCGCGCGGGTTCGGCGACCACCGTTCTGCTGGGTGATAACACGTACACCGGGCAAACCACCATCGACACCGGATCGGCGATCCAGGTCGGGAACGGCGGCACTGCCGGGGCATTATCCGACGTGACCCGCATTCTCGACAACGGTCTGTTCACGGTCAATCTCAGTAAAGAACAAACTCTCGGCGGCGCGATCACCGGCAGCGGCAGCTTCCACCAGGACGGCAGCGGCATGACGCGTCTCAACGGCGATAACGCGTATAAAGGCGCAACGCAGGTTAATCAGGGATCGCTGGTGATTAACGGCAACCAGAGCGCGGCGACCGGCGATGTCACCGTGGCGGATAACGCGCTGCTCGGCGGGCACGGTACGATTGGCGGGAACGTGGTGATGGGCGACAACGCCACGCTGCAGCCGGGCGACGGCGGCACCGGAACGCTGACCATCAGCAACGGCAAATCCCTGACGCTTGGCAAAAATACGGTTTCTGATTTTGAATTCGGCGAAGCCTACAAACCGGGTGGCAACCTGAATGACCTCGTCGACGTGGCGGGCGATTTAACGCTTGGCGGTAAGCTGGATGTCAGCACCGCGTCCGGCGGCAGCTTCGGCCCTGGCGTGTACCGCATCTACAACTACGGCGGCGCACTGCACAATGACGGCAAACTGGTGCTCGGCTCCTTACCGGGCGGCACGGCGGGCGATCACTACTACATCCAGACTGATATCGATCATGAGGTCAACCTGGTCAACGACGGTGGCCTGGCGCTTCAGTTCTGGGACGGTGCGGAGACAAACGGCGACCACGGCCCGACCGGCATCGAAGGGGATAATCACATCGACGGCGGAAACGGGGAATGGACTTCACGCGGCGATCTTGGGGATAACAACTGGACTACCGCCTCCGGGAAAGGCGACGCGCCGTGGGCGCAGTACGCGTACGCTATTTTCCAGAGCAAAGCCGGGACGGTCACGGTGGACGATAAAGTCGGCGATGTGCATTTTGCCGGAGGCCAGTTCGCCAGCGACGGTTACGTTGTCACGGGTGATGCGTTATACGCGGTCGATACGCTGACTGCGGCGTCTACCGACGGTTCGGTTCCGGCGGATTCTCCGCTGAAAAAAGGCGATCTGTGGCTGAACGTCGGCGACGGCACCGCCAGCTCAGAAAACTGGAAAGCAACCATTGAATCCGACCTTATGCAGGCCAACGCGGGCGATAACATCGCGCTGGTCAAAGGCGGCACCGGGGTGCTGATCCTTAAAGGCAACAACGACTATCTCGGCGGGACGCGCATCGAGGGCGGCACTTTGCAGGTGCAAGGCAACCAGAATCTCGGCGCGGCGGATTCCACTATCACCATCAACAATAACGCCACGCTGCAAAACGGCGCGGACTGGGACACCACGCGCGGAATTATTCTCGGCGATGCGGGCGGTCAGCTCGATCTCAACAGCCATGCGCTGAACGATAACGGTGTCATCAGCGGGAAAGGCAAACTGACGGTGCGCAGCAGCACTGCCGATGCCGACAGTCAGCTGACGCTGAACGGCGATAACACCTTCCAGGGCGGCACGGCGATTATTGGGACCGATCATCGTTCTGATGTGGTGGTGGATGCAGAGTCAACGGCGGCGCTGGGCGCGGGCAGCAGTAAGGTCGATCTCAGCTACGGCGCAACGCTGAACATCAACAATGCCAGCTCGACGCAAACGCACCACTTCACCGTCGACGACAGCCTGTTGACCCTCAACGACACCAGCCGTACCGCGGATTCGGTTATCGATATCAGCAATAAAGGCCAGGTGCAGTTCAACGACAACGCGCAGGGCGATAATGCGAAGATTAACGTCGGCAGCGGCGCATCGATGGCGATGAATAACGGCTCGGATGCGGGCAACGCGCAGATCGTCAATAAAGGCCGGGTAAGCTTTAGCGATCAAGCTCAGGGGCGCAGTGCGACAGTCGATAATCAGAAAGGCGGAACGGTGAATATCGCCGGAGCCGACGACCAGACGGCGATCGGCTCTCTTTCCGGGGCCGGGAACGTCGAACTCGGCGGCAACACCCTGCTGGAAGGGGCGCTGGAGCGTGCGGATGAGATCAGCGGTATTATCAGCGGCAATGGCGGTAGCCTGGTAAAAGAGGGTAATGGCACGCTGACCCTGAGCGGCGATAACACCTACACCGGCACGACGCACGTCGAACAGGGCGTGCTGCTGGTGAACGGTGATCAACACGCGGCGACGGGCGATGTGACGGTCGATGCGGGCACCACGCTCGGCGGGAACGGCGTTATCGGCGGGGATGTGACCATCGCCGATAACGGCCATATCGCGGCGGGGGCGGATCTCGGCAGCGTTGGCAAACTCACCACTGGCAGCCTGACGCTGGCGCAAAATTCGCAGCTCGATTATCAGCTTGGCGAAGCTTACATCGTCGGCGGTAAGCTCAACGATCTGATCGACGTCAACGGCGACCTGAATCTCGACGGCAAGCTGAACATCACTCAAACCAGCGGCGGCAACTTTGGCGTTGGGGTTTATCGCTTGATTAACTACACCGGCAGCCTGAATAACAATGGCCTGGATATCGCCAGCGCGCCGGAAGCGGCGGACAGCCTGTACGTGCAGACCTCGGTTAATCATCAGGTCAACCTGGTGAACCGCGCGGGCCTGCAATTGCGCTTCTGGGATGGCGCGGGCGGTAAAGACGGCGTGCAGAAGAATAACAATGTCATCGACGGCGGGGACGGTGTCTGGCAGAGCGGCGCGGGGAACGACAACTGGACCACAGATGGCACCAATCCATCGGGGGCACTCAACGCGCAATTTGACGACGATGCGTTTGCGGTGTTCGAAGGGGCAAAAGGAACCGTCACTGTCGATAAATCGTTGGGCGACGTGTGGTTAAGCGGCGCGCAATTTGCCACCGACGGCTATGTGGTGCAGGGCGATGCGCTCAACACCCATACCGCCGATACCATTCTGCGCGTCGGCGACGGTACGGTTGACGGTGCGAAGATGACCACCACCATCAACAGCGTCATCCAGGGAACCGGCGGAATCGACAAAACCGATATCGGCACCCTGGTGCTGAATGGCGATAACACCTACACCGGCGGAACGACCGTCAGCGGCGGGGTGTTGAACGTCAGTGCGGATAACAATCTGGGCGTGCATGAAACCAGCCTCACCCTCAATGGCGGTACGCTGCAATACGGCAAAGGCTTCGACACCGACCGCCAGGTGGTGCTCGGCGAATACGGCGGAGGTATCGACACGAATGGCAACAAAGCCACGTTGTCCACGGCGCTCACCGGCAGCGGTAAACTGACCAAACTCGGGAAAGGCACCCTGACGCTGACCGCCGACAGCCAGGCCACGGGCGGGACCACCATCGACGGCGGCGTGTTGCAGCTCGGTAACGGCGGCACCACCGGTGCAGTGCTGGGCGATATCGAAGATAACACCGGTCTGGCGGTCAATCGTAGCAATACCTTGACGCTTGATGGCGACATCAGCGGAAAAGGGGAAGTGCAGCAGACAGGTCGCGGCACCACGGTGCTGACGGGCGATAACAGCTACAGCGGTATGACGCGTGTCACCAACGGTACCTTGCAGGCAGGCGGCAAACAGACGCTGAGTGAAAACTCGGTGCACACCGTGTACCAGGGCGCGTTGCTGGATACTCAGGGTTACGATCAGCAGATCGCCGGCATGAACAATGCAGGAACCTTGAACCTGACCAGCGATCGCATCGGTTCGCAGCTCACGGTAAAAGGCAACTACGTGGGCGATAGCGGCACCATTAACCTGGCCGCGCAGCAGAAAGGCAGCGAAGGGACGGCGGATAAATTGGTTGTCGACGGCGGGACCGCATCGGGCCAGACCCGACTGAACATCGACATCTCACGCCTCGGCGCACCGACCCACGGCGACGGTATCGAAGTGGTGGAGGCACGCAACGGCGCGACCACTACCGCGCAGTCGTCTCGCGACGCGTTTACGCTTGGAGCCGATCATCTGGAAGCGGGCGCATTTGAATATCATCTGTTCGCCGGGGATCTGAAAGCGCAGGGCGAAAACTGGTATCTGCGCACCGACTATCGCTCAGAAGTGCCGCTGTTCGACGGCATTGCGCAGGCGGTGCGCACCGGCGATATGGCGGTGCTGGCGAATCTGCATAAACGTATGGGCGATGAAAACAGCTTCACCAAAGGCACTCCTGACGATAAACGTGCCTGGGCGCGTTACATCGGCGATGCCGGGCGGACTCGTCTCAATGATGCGGCAAACTCCTCCCTCGACACACACCTGAATGGCGTGCAGGTTGGGAGCGATCTCTGGACTAACGCGCAGTGGAAAACAGGACTGTATGCCAGCCTGATGGATAACAATACCTCGGTGAAGGGTCAGTCGGGCGGGAACAACGGCTACGTGGGGGATATCAAAGACCACGCCCTGTATCTCGGCGGCTATGCGACCTGGACGGCGGATAACGGATTCTGGGTGGATAACGTTGTGCAATATGGTCGCCACTCCCTGCGTGTGAAAACGCACGGGAAAACCTACGAGCCGGACGGCAACAGCCTGGGGGCGTCGGTGGAAATCGGCAAACCGTATCAACTGGGCGAAAGCCGCTGGCAGCTTGAGCCGCAGGCGCAGCTTATCTGGCAGCACAGCAATTTCGACGACATAAGCGTGAAGGGCGATACCAAAACCCAGGCGCAGATCGATGCCGGAGATTCTGTTACCGCGCGCATCGGCACCCGTCTGGTCGGCCATTATCAGACCCGACAGGGCGAAGTGACGCCGTATGTGCGCGTGAATCTGTGGCAGGGAATGGGCGGTTCGGATGACACGCGGTTTAGCAATAAAACAGCCACCACAAGTTTGTCTGCCGGACAGCGCTATTCCAGCACCGAAGCCGCTGCGGGTGCCACCTGGAGCGTCAAACCGACCCTGCAATTCTACGGCGAAGTGGGGCGCGAATGGAGCAACAAAGGCCAGCAGAGCGAGGTGAGCAAAGATGTGACCGGGAGCATTGGCTTTAAGGGGAGTTTTTAAGGTGAGGTAAATTAAGAACCCGTAGGCCGGATAAGCGCGAACGCTTATCCGGCTTTTTTTATATCATGTTCAGTTCAACTGCATCGTATTTTTTGACAACAGTATAAAACTCACCACATCATTAATTTTGTAATTTTCCTGGAAAAACGTTCTTAATCCCGTGCCGCCCATAATTCGTGGTGCCTGAGATTTGTTTGCTGTGCGATTAATGATTGCCGTGAGTCTTACTGAGCCATCTCTATTTATAATGGTAAGTGTGTCACCATCATCAGAAAATTCATCAGATGAGGAGACTGGAACATTAAAGAAACCGCGTTTCCAATAGGTCGGGGCCATATTGAAGCTGTGAGCTGTTTTTGTCGCTCCATCTTGTAAGGGATCCTCGACAACGAGAGGGCTGATACTATCGTTAACCTGAGGATCCGTGGTTAACTCTTTCGAACCGCCATTCGCCCCAGTCTGAAACTAATACACCCTGACTTTTACCCTTTAAGAAGAAAGTGTTATGGTATGAAACACGAAATCACATTCATTAATATACAGACAGGCTGTTATGACTGATAAATTGAAAGGGTATGTCTATATACTGGAAGTCGCTGATATTGATCTACCCGTATGTAAAATTGGCATGACCACCAGGGACCCTGTTTCTCGATGCCATGAGATAAATAAAAGCTCAACGGGGGATTTTATCTGGTCTGTGGCTTTTTCTCTGGCGGTTGATGACTGTCAGTCATTAGAAAAATTAATTCATCATAAACTGACGCCATTACGACAAAAAAGACGAGAGTTTTTTAATATTTCTCCAGAAAATGCCTGGAAAGCCGTCATCTCTATTTTTGATTCTCAAAGTGATATAAAAATTGTAGATAAATTCGATGAGATCGAAATTACACCTGAAATGAATACTCACTCCAAAACCAAAAAGAGCACCAGCCATACGACTAGACAGGATGCTGCCGGGTATACCGCTTTACTGCAGACGTTTTGTGAGGTGCTGGAAGTGAAAGGGCGGCCATTTGGTCAGCTGAACAAGCCCTTTTTTGGGATGAGTGACGGCAACGAAGGCGTTCAATGGAACATTTCGGTACACCCGCAGAGCAATACGATCCACATGGGGGTTAATCTGGAAGGTAAAATGTACAAAAACTGGCCTGTCTCTCAGCTTATACAATCAGAATTAATTGCGCCTGAGTTGCCTTCGCTGATAGCAAAAACAGATCACTCCGATGATATTTTCCTGACGTTTTGGCGAGATGCCTGGCAGGTTGCATCCAGACCCGAAATTAAAGAGAAATATATCGGAGGTCGGCCATTCAGACTAAATGAACTCACTGGGGAAAAGTGGCAGGGTATTTTGAGTGAAGCCCAGGAGTGTCTCGATAAAAAGGCCGGATATCAAAAGCGTAATACCCAAAATGTCACTATTGTTAAAAAAGATGGCACAACCCACTGCCGAACTATGCAGGTCTCACCTCATTTAACGGTGTGGTCACCCTTGTTCATTCACGACAGCATTGAACAGGCTGTGAGAGATAAAATCACGGAACTCACCGGTATTTACAGTTGGATGAAGAAACTGGCCTAAACAGACATTAACAAGCGGTGTAAGCAGAACCCGTAGGCCGGATAAGCGCTAGCGCCATCCGGCTTTTTTTAAAGGGTGTGAGATTTACGCCAGTAACGAACTACTGGCATGTTAACGGCTGGATTCACGCTCCGCACCCGAGGCTTCAAGCCCAACCCTTTGACCGTAGGATAGCTCTAGAGTATTCCCGTCAGGATCAGCGAAAAAGACAAAGTAGCCAACGGGATCGCCAGCCTGAACCGGCTCTTTGCGCAACACGCCCTCTGAACGTGCCATCTCCACTTTTTGGTCGATCTCCTCAATGCTGGCGCATGCGACGCCAAGATGACCAAAATTGCCCAACGGGGTATCGGTCACCACATCGGCCTGGACAAGAACGAGGGCAAACGGACGTGTGCGATCGCTTAGCCAGGCAACTTTGCGCGCCTCCGGGACGTCAGGTTTTCGTTTGTGAACAACATCCATGCCCGCATAGCGGTGATAGAAATCAATACTCTTATCCAGATCCCTTACGACAAATGCCACGTGGGTAAAACCAACATCCACCTCTTTCATAACCTGAGTCCTTTTTTTGAGTTCCGGAGGGTATCTTAAAAGCTCAAGTTAACTTCAGGTCAAGCCTGAGGGCAGCATTGGGCTGCCCACGAGACGGGAGGTTGAAACGGCAAAGCACGAGGTGCAGGGAGCAGGGCGTTTAACATTTCAGCGAGACTTAATGACCATCCGGATCGCACCATGCACTCATCAGCTGTTGCAAAATGTAGTTAAGTCCCAACACAACGAGCAGGGATACTAAGACTGCTGCTACAACAATAATCATCAGAAACTCCTTGTAATCCGTTTTCGTCCTTCAAAATCTTAGATCGTATTTTTGATTTGTCACTCGCTGAAGTGAATTTTCTTATCCTCAACAGGGGCAGGCCATCGCTACGAAACCTATATCCGGTTCTTTTTTGGAAATTAAATCAATAAAAAAGCCCCGTCAGGGGCTTAGTATTTTGTAGAAATAGATGACGCGTCTCGCTGCATCAGAATCGATATTGCAGACCGGCGGTAAGGGTATAGTTTTTGTTAGAAATGCCCGCTGCATCTCCGCCAATGGAACCTGATTCGCCACTGTTGTTATCAATAATCTGAGTGCCGCCTTTACCTTCTTCGTAGCTGCTATAGGCGAATTCGGCAAAGACTTTGGCGTGCGGTGTGACGTAATATCCCGCGTCAATTGAAGCGCCGTAATAGCGTGAGTTCGACGTTTTCTCACGGAAGGTCAGATCACGCATATAGTGCTCGTCGTTATCGTGTGCCCGGACCCAATCGCTGAATTTAAACAGCGCGTTAACTTCAAAGTCATTAAAGCGATATTGTCCCGCAAGGCCAATGTAGGGCATAGAGAATCGCTGGCTATAACCAATTCCCCGTTCACCTGCCGGGAAATTCCCCGTATTAGTGCCGTTATCATAATTGTAAGAGCCGCCGGTAGCCGTCCAGCTGAAACGTGTTTCCTGATAACCTGCGACTACCCCAGCTTTATAATTTTCGTTCTGAAATACCCAGCCTTTCACATTGAGATCGTATTCATTGGCATAATTGACATTCGTCGCCGGATGGGATGAGTGGTCTGTCCATGAGGACTGATTTTCGTTCATCCAGTCGTAGTCATCCATATGTCCCGAGCCTGATGCCAATGACGTCCAACCGCGCGCGTTCAGCGTCAGGAAAGAGTACGCGTCCCAGGAAATATCGCCTTTCAGAATGGCGACATTTTTTATTTTCCAGTCCAGTTGGCTGATTTTTCGGCCTGTTACTTCGTCATAAACCATCTCATGAGATTTCCCACTCAGCATCCCACCGGAGGCTGAAACACGTAAACTGTCTGGGGAAAAATCCGGTGTCCATTGCGCGGCACCCGCATAAACTGCGCCTGAAAATGTGGCCATCATCATTATTGCAACGCGACTTTTTTTCATTATTTTTTCCCTAAATAAAATTTAATCAATGAGTTGCAGAATTATTCTAAAAGTCATACAAATGACAATCAACTGCCAGTTTTGGTAATATTTTAGAACGCGCAGCGGGAATGCATCCTGACATCACAGTGATTTTCCGGTGTGTTTTCTTCCATGAGAGGGAATTCTGATGAGTGTGCCGCAAACAAAAGCTGAATTGCTTTTAGCTATTGATCAAAACTTCAGTAAATTAATCCGTTACCTCAATACCATCCCGCCCGAAATGACGTCCGGTTACGTAATGGAAGGGCACGCTAAAGGGACAGAGATGAGTGTTCATGACCTTGTTTCGTATTTACTCGGATGGAATTCTTTGGTGGTTAAGTGGGTAACTTCTGATGCTAAAGGCCAGCCTGTCGATTTTCCGGAATCCGGTTTTAAATGGAATCAGCTTGGTCTTCTTGCTCAAAAATTTTACGAAGATTATAGCGATTTACCTTATGACGCTCTCATTGCAGAACTGCAGACGGTAAAAAATGAAATTGTGACGCTGATTGATGAGCGTACTGATGATGTTTTGTATGGAAAACCCTGGTACACAAAATGGACGATGGGGCGAATGATTTCGTTTAATACCTCTTCGCCTTACGCCAATGCAAATGGAAGATTAAGGAAGTGGGCGAAAAAGAATAATGTCAGTTTGAAGTAAGGATCGGCGCGAACATCAAGCTTATGTCGATACCTTAAACGCTGAGGGGTCTTCAAGGATGCTGATGATCAAATCGAGCGGGAAGATGATCTCATGCGTCTGTCTTAGCTCGTCGAGTGTCCACCAGCGGTGATCGCGAATGACTTTCTTTTCATTGCTAGTCCACCTTGAGCGGTCAATATCTGATTTATCGGTATGAATAATAAAGAAACGCTCTTGTGCAAGAACCGTTTCCCCGCTGGGGAGCATCATTGTGAAGTTTCTGGACGCTATCTGCGGTCCTGCCGATGTTCTTGTCAGACCCGTTTCTTCCTGTAATTCGCGCAAAGCCGCCTGCTCAAAAGATTCATTGTGTTCAAGCCCGCCGCCTGGCGTTGCCCAGTAGGTTTTTCCGGTTAATGCATCATCGCTATGGCAGAAACAAAAGAGCAAAACGTGATTTTCAGGCGAAAGGACCAGTAACCGGGATGATGGACGAGTACGCACAAAGTCTCCTTAAATAAAATGTTAACCCCAATGATCAATAAAAATTGGTAGCTATACATATACACTGAGTTACCAGGTAATACAGGTTGGTCATTTTACAGGATAATATCCATGCACTCACATCCGCTACGCCAGATTATTGAATCCTGTGACAGGTCGATTTCCGCTAAAGACTTTGATTCTCTGATGGAGAATTACGCTGAGGATGCGGCTCTGGTGGTTAAACCAGGTTTGATCGTTACTGGCAAAGAAAATATCCGCAAAGCCTTTATCGCCATTTCTGATTACTTTCAGGATCAACTTATTGTTGAGCAGGGAGAGATGCAGGTTATTGAAGGCGGCGGCAATGCACTTGTTATCATGGAGACCGTCCTTCGTTTCCCTGATGGTCAGGGGGGAAGAGTCGAAACCACGCGGCGTGCAACCTATGTTTTCCGGCAGGAAAAGAGCGGTCGCTGGCTGTGTACAATTGATAATTCCTATGGCACGTCACTTTTAGATGCTGAGACTGCCTGATGAAAGGAGGGCGGTTCGGTCATGGAACCCACTCAACTGCAAAAAGTTTACGACGCCGCTAACCAGAAAACGCTCACCCTCTGGCGGGAAAACCCCGGCATCGGTGAAATCAGGACCGAGCGTTACTACGATCCCGACAAGCTGGCACTGGCAACAGGTATACGACCGCAGGTGCCAGCGCCAGTCGAAGAGCTCATTCGTGAGCTGAACACGCTCGTGGAGGGCGATCGGCTGGCCGATATCCTCCCGATCAGTAGCGTGCATTTTACCTTTCTGCCCCTGACTCTGCCGCTGTACGAAGAAAACGAATCGCTCCCGACGAAGGCAGGGGAATTGACCGATATCTGGCGTGAATATCAGGGGAAGCAAGTAGTGATCCGGCAGCTACGGCTGGTGGCTCTGCCCAGTCAGTTACTGCTTGCCGGTATCCCTGATGATCCGGCTATTGCCATGCGCCAGTCATTCTGCGAGAGCGTTTTAGCGTCTCAGTGGAAAGAGGAGTTGCTACAGCGTCATACCGGTAGCCCCTTGCCCGCGCCGTTCTGGCACAGCACGCTATTGCGATACAGCGCGCAATTTTTACCTACATCACTGCGCGAGTATTTTGCCCGGCATCAGGCGGTCGATTTTGGTGAGGTGTCGGGAGAACTTGTGTTAGCGAGAGTGAATTACAATTGGGGAAAGTGCTTAATTTATTGATTTATAATAGGTAAACCGCGCAAGGACGGGCGTTGCCGGAGACGCCGTCGTATTTTGAGCTGGAAGCTGATGCGCTGTGTAAATGATGTCAAAGAACCCGTAGGCCGGATAAGCGTCAGCGCCATCCGGCTTTTTTATTGAGAGGTGTGTGGTTGTTCTTGTGGTCCGCTTTATGCGGTGTATTTATTTGCGCTGAGTAATTACATTGCTTGTTTTTTGTACTAACGATGGTGCTGTTTGGGTATGCCAAATAACGGCATCGATCTTATTTAATCAATATAAAAAGAACGGTTTCTTTTAACTGGTTGATTTCAATGGATTAAAATAATGCTAAAATGATTGCAACAATAATAGCCCTGGATCATATGTAAATAGCACAATAACTAAATTATAATTCTTTAACATCCGGTTGATATACGAGGTCAGAATGCGGTTAATTGTCATGCTGTTAAGTTTTGCGCTCTCTACTCAGGTCTGGGCGGGTGAACTTGCCAGACCTACCGGTAAAGTCCTTTTAACGCTGTCTGGTCATATCGAAAATACAAATGAGGGTGGTAAAGCCATTTTTGATCTCGCGAGCCTTGAGAAACTGGGCATGGTCAGCTTCCAGACGACTTCTCCCTGGTACAATGGCCGCACAACCTTTACGGGTATTTCACTACAAAAACTCATGGATTATGTCGGGGCGAAAGGGTCTGTTGTTAAGGTCACTGCGCTCAATGACTACACCACCGAAATCCCGCTCAGTGATTTTAAGAAATACAACGTCATCCTTGCTTTAAAAATCAACGGCGAATATATGCGTATCCGTGATAAAGGCCCGTTGTTTGTGGTTTACCCTTACGACAGCATACCTGAGCTGAATAATCAGATTTATTATTCAAGATCAGCCTGGCAGGTCAGCAGAATGGCTATTGAGTAAGGGGTCATAAGACCAACATGAACAGAATTCTGGCTGGCATCATTTGTTTCCTTTTTATATCCACCGGGTATATCTCTTTCCTTGTGCATGAAAGGCAACAAGAGTTACAGAAATTGACTCACTACGCCGCTTCGTGGTCTGCGGCACAGCTGGTATCAGAATATTACAGGTTCGAATCGTTGCTGGGTCTTTACGCTATCGATGAGACGATGACGCTGGATGATGTGCGCATGCGTCTCGACATCATGCTCAGCCAAAGTGATTTGATGAAACAGGGTGATCTGAGTAATTACATCGAAAGTAGCAAAGCTCATCATGCACTGGCTTTACAGCTTGAAAAGACGCTTGATTATCTGGATGTTCACCTTGAGAAAATGAATCGCTCAGAACTCCAGGCTTACCTGCAAATAATGCACACGCTCGATCCGCAACTGGCTCGTCTGTCGTCCGGTGCTTTAGACAAAGATATCAACTCGATTAATGACGCCAACCTCAAAATTAAAACCCTGTACTATATTTACTCAGCGACCTCGGTATTGCTGATAATAATGAGTGCGATACTGGGTGTGCTGATATTTTTCCAGAACAGAAATATTCTGAAGGCACATCTTCAGGTAAAGAGTCTTGCTGAAGCATTGCAGGAATCGAAAGAAAAACTGCAAGTGCAGAATGCCAAGCTGGAGTATGACGTCTACCATGACTCTCTAACAGAAATGAATAACCGCCATTTCTTCTGGGAGAATTTAAATGAAACCATTGAGAGCGCAGTAAAAAGCAATAATTCTGTGAGCGTGATGTTGTTTGATTTAGACCGTTTCAAAGAGGTCAATGATACGTATGGTCATGATGTCGGTGATATGTTATTACGCCAGATATCAAAGCGTCTGACTTCGATGGGCCTTTCTTCTGACACGCTTTATCGTTTAGGCGGGGATGAATTTGCGTTTCTCTCAAGTGGCCTGACTGAGAGTCGTGCCATTTCACGAGCCCAAAATATATGTGATGCAATCAATCAGCCGTACACGATATATAACACGATTATTAATATCACCACCTGTGTCGGTATTGTCATCTCAGACACTGAACGCCGTTCCGACTATCTCTATAAATTTGCCGATCTGGCTCTGTATGAAGCCAAAAAAGAAGGTGCGGGTAAGATAAAAGTCTTCCGGCAATGGATGCTGGATAAGCTGCAAGAAAGCCGAACCCTCGAGCATGATATGGCGCTGGCTTTAGTGAATAAAGAATTCGTGGTTTATTATCAGCCTATTGTCGATTCTTTCAGCCGGGAAGTTTACAGCTATGAAGCCCTGATTCGTTGGATGCATCCTCTGAAGGGCCTTCTGTCGCCGGACAGTTTTATTCCTGTGGCTGAAAAAACAGGAATGATTAACGAGATGGGGAAATCGGTGCTTGAAATGGCCTGCCGGGAAGCTGCTTCCTGGGCGATTCCGGCTAAAATTTCCGTCAATGTTTCTCCTGTCCAGCTAGGCAGTAAAGCGTTTGCCGGAATAGTGATGTCCATTCTAAACGAAACGGGACTACCTGCTGATCGTCTTGAACTGGAAGTGACGGAATCATCTCTCTTTACTGAGAATAATACACCGATGAATACGCTTAACAGGCTGCGGGCTTTGGGGGTGAAAATATCTATCGATGATTTTGGTACCGGCTATTCTTCTCTTTCGCGCCTCAGCAGGCTTGCCTTCGATAAAATCAAAATAGATAAGTCCTTTGTGTATGCCATATCGACACAGCAAGACGCCGTTAATATTATCAGGCTCATCACCGGCATGGCGAAATCACTCAATATGAAGGCCGTTGCGGAAGGTGTTGAAACACAGGAGCAGCTGGAAAGCCTTCAGGTGCTGGGCTGCGATTTCGCACAAGGCTATCTGTTTGGTAAACCTCAGCCCCATATAGATGGGAAAATCAGAAACGGTTAAAGGGGAAGTGCTTTAATTCCACATCAGTCATTAAGTTCCTTTGACAGGTGCTGTATGTCATCGCACATCGCTTGTAATTCATTGAACAGTCTTGCTGCATGGAAACCATCGCATACGGAATGATGTACCTGAATGGCGAGAGGCAACAATATTTTTCCATCCTGTTCATAGTATTTTCCAAACGTAAACATGGGAGCGAAGAAGTTCTGCATGTGAGCAACGTTGACATTAAAACTGGTAAAAGTTACCCACGGAATAGACGAAACGAAAAATACATTTTCCGGAGACTCTCCCTTAGGCCAATAAGAAAGGTTATTACCATAGCGTGTAACGTCTTGTGAATAAGCGTCCTGGAAGTGATGAATGTTGCCATCGTAGTGACTCCATATTGAAGAGAAGGTCTCCGTTTCATTATGGAAAATGGTATAGCTTGGATGAATTTCATTCCATACGACAAGCTCATTGTTCTTTATGGCCATACGGAACTCTGAATGACTGTTTACGATTTTAGAGAGGAGGGAAATAATAGTAGGGTAAAATTTCCAACCCACCTCCTTTATATGTTTCAGAAGTGCGGTAATGTCTACCAGGACAGTTTGATTAATTGTACTCTGGGCAAATGACTGAAATACCTCAAAATGCTCTTTTCTTGCCCAACGAGATAAGTCAACAGGGGTATATTCTGGGGTTGTTTTTTTCATTTTATAACCTTTGATTGTACATTAAGCATACTTACAGGCCCCATACCGTTTTGGTAGCGAACGCATTTTGAGAGTAGCGCATCCTCATACAGGAGGGAAGGCGGTTTAAAACATTTTATATATCAGATAATAAAGTATCGCGAGGAGCCATGTGAAGAGGAATAGGGTACTGTTGTGGTCTTTGAAGATATCTCTGGCAACCGCTGGGATCTGTATCAGAGCAGGGAGGATTAAGGTCGCTATTTGTTCACTTTCAAGAGGCTTTCAACATGGGTCATGTAATAAGAAAGAATTATTCTGAGTTAGGTGATGTCAAAGCGCCGTACGTCCATTCCGTCAAGCATGGCAACACGCTCTACATTTCCGGACTCACTGCGTTTGGGACGGTGGCTCAACATGAAGGCATTGCTGAACAGGCGGAAGAAATATTCAGCCAAATCAAGAAAATAGTCAGCGTTGAGGGCATCGATTTTTCAGCGCTTATCAAAGTTACCCTGTTCGTGACCTCATTCGAGGAGATCGACGAACTTCGCAAAGTGCTGTATCGACATTACGGCGATCACTTGCCTGCCAGCTCGCTCGTGGAAGTCAGCCGTCTTTTCTCACCTGATCTTCACATTGAAATTGAAGCGATTTTCGGTCTTTGATCCATTCCGTTCTGGCAAAACGCACTAAAAGTGGTGTTAACACAGTATTAGGCCGGATACGCATTAGCGTTATCCGGCTTTTTGTTTGCGTGCAACTCTCCAGATATTACGCCTGAAAATACTGCGTTGTTACCCCAGCCTTAATGGGAAAACAGCGCAATCAGGATAATGATTGGAATAGGTACGCCTAAAAAGAACAGTAATAATGAGCGCATTTTAAACCTCTCGCATAATTAGGAATTATAAGTCACGTTGACGGCCACCGAAGGTCGCACACAGACTGGCGACGAAGGCACCCGCCAGCAGAGAAATGAACGTCCAAAGCATGAGATAGCTCGTGGTTTTACGTGCCGTATCAGCAGCCTGCTGCGCTTTCTCCTTCGCGTCTTTTAATTTAGCCTGGGCCTTGTCATAGGTGCTCTGTACCCGTTGTTCAGCCTCTTGCTGACTGATACCCGTATTTTGAGCAATCAGCCGGGCGACATACTGACGATCTTCCTGGGGTAAGGCGCCGGTGGTAATGCTGTTGGCAAAGATACCGGTCACTTCGCCAACCTGTGCAGGCGAAACGGGCTGATGAGATGCAGAGGGCATTGCAGGAGCAGGAGCCGCAGTTGGCGCAGCGGGATCGGCTGCAACGTTTGCCGGTGTGGCAGAATTGTTCGCCCTGAACAATGAGTTAACGAAATAGCTCATTGACGAACCGGAAACTGCAGACGACCCGTTTGCCATACTTGCTGCACCAGCCGCCGTGGTCACCGCAGCACCCCCGGCAACGGTACCCGCGATTTTAGCCCCCCCTCCCACGATGGCACCGACAGTGCTCGTTAACAGCGCCGCCGATACCAGCGCTGCCACAGCCCAGGCCAAAAATCCATGTGCCGTATCGCGGAAGTAAACTTCATCGGTGTGGGTATCGACCCATTTTGTGCGCAGTCGACCGGCTAAATAGCCTCCCATTCCCGACGCAACAATTTGAGTGAACGTCAACCAGGCAATGGCAGCGATACCCACCGTACCTGCGTCAAGACCGCGACTTTCCCAGGGCGAAACGGACGTAAGGCCTAAACCGGCGCCCAGCATCAGCAAAATCAAAGAGAGGGAAGCCGCTGCTGCCGCGCCTGCAAAAATGGCACCCCAGGATACGGCGCTGCTGCTCGCGGCGGGCAGGGTCAGACGCGTATCGGGGTAGCTAGTGTTAACTGCAGATTGTTCGTGAATGTGAGTCATAGCTGTTGTCCTTTAATTAATCTTTGCGTTCGGAACCAGGAACTGATTGAAAACAGGAAACATTATCACCTTCAACATTGAGGCTCTTCAGAAGCCAGGTGATGTCACTTGAAAAAGGGAAGGCTGTAAAACTGAAAGAAATTAAAACTGATGGTCACAATGGAAATTTATTCCATGAACTAAGGATAGTAGATAGTTTTGCGCTCTTGCCTGCGGGTTGATGAGAAAGCCATGTGCTGCACGATCACAAATGCGAAAGCCCGTTTGTTGTCCTTTTCGTTCGACTTTGCAAAGATGTATCGCACTTAACGTTAGACTGGTTCTGCACTGAGGATTCCGCCATGATCACCTTTCATCAACTGAAGGCCACCCGTCTGCGCGGCCAGCCCATCTCTATGGCTGAATACGCTGGAAAACTGGTTCTGGTGGTGAATACCGCCAGCCATTGTGGCTTCACGCCTCAATACGCGGGCCTGGAAATGCTCTACAAGAAGTATGCCCCCCAGGGGCTGGTGGTGCTTGGTTTCCCCTGCAACCAGTTCGGTAAGCAGGAACCCGGAGACGCCGACGCCATCGCGCAGACTTGCCACATCAACTACGGTGTGAGCTTCCCGATGTTCGAGAAAGTGGAGGTCAACGGCGCCGCTACCCATCCGCTATTTCGTTACCTGAAAGACGAATTGCCCGGCGTGCTGGGTGGACGGATTAAATGGAACTTCACTAAGTTCCTGATCGGGCGCGACGGCAAGCCGCTCAAGCGTTTTGCACCGTTCACCACCCCGGAGAAAATGGAAGCCGCCATCGTTGCAGCGCTTGAAATCTAAGTGCTCCTGGCATTCTACCCCTTCATTTTAGAGAGCTTGCGACAAGCTCTAACACGGCTGTAACTAACCTTATGAATCTCAATCGCATTTGTTATTTACTCCTGCTCTTCGCGGCAGTCGGCAGCTTTTTTACCTCACACCCGGTGATCATTTGGCTCCTGCTCGCCAACGTATTAACGCTGGTGATTTACGGGGTGGACAAAATGGCGGCGCGTAAGGCGTGGCGCAGAGTGCCGGAATCTACGTTGCTGGTGTTTGGGGTGGTCGGTGGATGGCCGGGCGCGATTGTGGGTCAACAGATTTTCCGCCATAAAACGCAAAAACAGCCGTTCAAAACCTGGTTCGTCATCAGCGTAATAGCGAGTATCGCCGTGATGGCGGCGCTTTACCGGTTTGCTCCCGTTTCGCCTTTCTAAAAATGCTCGTCCGATTTTCGGTTGTCGGTGTTTCCCCGAATGCCCTGGATTGAACCTGCACACCGCACAAGGGGATAACCATGAACTTCGCTGAACTTCCCCACCAGAACACACCATTACTTCTCGCTAACGTCTGGGATGCCTCCAGCGCTCGCGCGGCGGAGCAGGCGGGTTATCCGGCGCTGGGGACATCAAGTGCTGCCATTGCTGCAATGCTGGGTTACCCGGACGGAGAAGGTATGTCGTTTGACGAGTTGTTCTATATCGTCTCGCGGATTAAGTCAGCGACCGGTTTACCATTAAGCGTTGATATCGAAGCCGGTTTTGGTGAGAGCGCAAAGGAGATTGTCGGGAATCTTAAGCGTCTATCAACGTTGGGCATTGTCGGGGTAAACCTGGAAGACAGCAGAGTGGTTAACGGTGTTCGACAACTCGACGACGCAAGTGTATTTGCCGAGAAGTTAAAAGCGATTCGGGGTGAACTGACTGATATGTTTATCAATGTTCGCAGCGATCCGTATCTTGTGGGTCACGGGCAGGCATTACAGGAAACCCTCACTCGTGGACGGATGTATCAAGAGGCGGGGGCAGACGGATTTTTTATTCCCTGTCTGACGTCTGAGCTGGATATAGCGACCATTTCCAGAGAGATCGCGTTGCCGCTCAACGTCATGTGTATGCCCGATCTTCCCGACTTCCGCACTCTGACTGACTTGGTGTAAAGCGCATATCGATGGGGAATTTTGTACATGCGTCCGTTCAGGCGACGCTGGAAAAGACCTTAAAAACGATCGCATCGCAACAGTCCTTTGCTGGAGTCTTCCTCACCTGCAAACAATTGACTGGCGCAGCGCCAACGGAACAGCGCCAGCAGTTTGAGATTCAGCTTGATACGCCGGGCAGTGATTTCCAGCGTGTGGTCTGGCAGGGGTTACGCGCCGTTCCTTACGGGGAAACGGCGCACTATCAGGCGCTTGCAGAACAGATTGATAAGCCCAATGCCGTACGCGCAGTGGCCCCCGCCAATGGTACAAACCGGGTGGCTATCGTCATTCCGTGCCACCGAATTATCGGTATAGACGGCACGATGACCGGCTACGGTGGCGGCACTGCGCGTAAAGAGTGGCTTATTAATCATGAAAAATTAATGCAATCGCTTATGAAGACTCATGCCCACCAGCAGCGCCGAGCACAGCATCAACGCGATAAACCCACCGACGCCATTCCAGCCGTAGTTATGCCAGAACACGCCGCCGAGCGTCCCGGCGATGCTGGAGCCCAGATAGTAGCTGAACAAATACAGCGAAGAGGCCTGGCCTTTGGCGCGACGGGCGCGCGGGCCAATCCAGCTGCTGGCGACGGAGTGCGCGGCAAAAAAACCTGCGGAGAAAAGCAGCATCCCGGCGAAAATCACCCACAGCGGCGAGAGCAGCGTCAGCAGTAAACCCGCCAGCATCACGCCAGTCGAGACCAGCATCACCGGCCCACGACCGAACCGCGCGGTCATCGCACCGGCTTTCGGCGAACTCCAGGTCCCGGTGAGATAAGCCACGGACAGCAGGCCGACAAACGCCTGGCTGAGATGCCACGGGGAAAGCATCAGTCGATAGCCAATGTAGTTAAACAGCGTGACGAACGATCCCATCAGCAGGAAGCCCATCAGGAACAGGCGCGGTAGCCCCTGGTCGCGCCAGTGCAGGCGGAAGTTGATAAACAGCGTTTTGGGCCGCAGCGACGTGGGGCGGAAATGGCGGGACTCGGGCAGGATACGCCAGAACATCAGCGCCGAGGCGAGGGCGAAGCAGCCGATCACCGCCAGCGCGATGCGCCAGTTGAAAAGATCGGTGAAGACACCGCTCAGCAAGCGTCCACTCATGCCGCCAATCGAGTTACCGCTAATATACAGTCCCATCGAAAACGCGACAAAACTTGGGTGGATCTCTTCGCTCAGATAGGTCATCCCGACCGCCGCCACGCCGCTTAGCGACAGCCCAATCAGAGCACGCATCACCAGAATCCCGTGCCAGCTGGTCATCATCGTCGACAGCAGCGTGCAGACCGAGGCGAGCAACAGCGCCGTGACCATCACCGGTTTGCGGCCAATGGCGTCGGAAAGCGGGCCGGTAAACAGCAAACCGACCGCCAGCATCCCGGTTGAGATCGACAGGGAAATACTGCTGCTGGCAGGCGACACGCCAAACTCATGAGAAAGAACCGGGAGGATCGGCTGCACGCAGTACAGCAGGGCGAAGGTCGCGAGGCCTGCGGAAAATAGCGCGAGAGTAACGCGCATAAACTGGGAAGTACCGCGTTTGATAAACTGGGCTGGCGTGGGTGCTGCGGGTAAATCATCGATGTCGCTTGCCGGGGCGATATCAACGGTAGATGTACGACTCACAAAAGTTCCTTGCTTAAACATCCCCGTGATTTCTGGTGACGGGTATGACCACAAGATCAGAGTAGGAAATTGTAAATATTCTGTCTAATATATTAATAATCTCAAATGATACGTTAAACATATGAATATCGAGCTGCGCCATTTACGTTATTTTATCGCCGTTGCCGAAGAGCTGCATTTTGGACGAGCGGCGGCGCGCCTCAACATCTCCCAGCCGCCGTTGAGCCAGCAGATCCAAATCCTTGAGCAGCAGGTGGGCGCTCGCCTGCTGGCCCGCACTAACCGCAGCGTGAGCCTGACGGAAGCGGGGAGGCAGTTTCTGGCCGACAGCCGACATATCCTGAGCCTCGTCGAGGATGCCGCGGCCCGTGCCGAACGATTGCATCTGGGCGAAACGGGTGAACTGCGCATCGGGTTTACCTCGTCGGCCCCGTTTATCAGTGCGGTGTCGGACACGCTGTCGTCGTTTCGTCGCCATTACCCTGACGTGCATATTCAGACGCGGGAGATCAACACCCGTGAGCAAATCGTCCCGCTCAATGAGGGTTCGCTCGATTTAGGGCTGATGCGCAACACCCATTTGCCCGATACGCTGGCCTGGGAGGTTATCCTGCGCGAACCGCTGCTGGCGATGATCCCTCGCGATCATCCGCTGTCTTCACAGGCGTCGGTCACGCTTTCGGAACTGGCCCAGCAGCCGTTTGTCTTTTTCGATCCGCACGTGGGAACCGGATTGTATGATGATATCCTGGGCCTGATGCGTCGCTACGGGCTGGCCCCGGTCATCACCCAGGAGGTCGGCGAGGCGATGACTATTATCGGCCTGGTGGCGGCAGGGCTGGGGGTGTCGATTCTTCCGGCGTCATTTAAACGCGTGCAGCTCAGCGAAATGCGCTGGGTGGCGATTGCCGAAGAAGATGCGGTCTCGGAAATGTGGCTGGTATGGCCGAAACATCATGAACAAAGCAATGCGGCACAGCGTTTCAAAAACCAGCTAATTGCAGCCTCAAAGCGACCAATAACGGTCTGAAAAAGGGTAAAAAATGTGCGGTAAATCACATGGCTAAGTTTAAATTTGACGATTGCCTGCGAAGTGCTTCACCATAGCCCAAAGTTTATTTCGAAGCGCGAAAAATAAGGATGTAAGCGGTGGTTGCTGATAGTCAGCCAGGACATATTGATCAAATTAAGCAGACCAACGCGGGCGCGGTGTATCGCCTGATTGATCAGCTTGGCCCGGTCTCGCGTATCGATCTTTCTCGTCTGGCTCAACTGGCGCCAGCCAGTATTACCAAAATTGTACGTGAAATGCTGGAAGCCCATCTGGTTCAGGAGACGGAAATCCAGGAGCCTGGCAGCCGTGGCCGTCCTGCGGTCGGGCTGGTGGTGGAAACCGAAGCCTGGCACTACCTGTCTATTCGCATCAGCCGTGCTGAAGTGATCCTCGCCCTGCGCGATTTAAGCAGCAAGCTGGTGGTCGAAGACCGGCTTGAACTGCCGCTTCAGTCAGAGCAAACCCTGCTTGAACGCATTATTGCCCATATCGATCAGTTCTTTATTCGCCACCAGCAGAAGCTGGAACGTCTGACCTCCATCGCCATCACCATGCCGGGAATCATTGATACGGAGAATGGCATTGTGCATCGCATGCCGTTTTACGACGATGTAAAAGACATGCCGCTCGGCGAAGTGCTGGAGAATCACACCGGCGTGCCTGTTTATATTCAGCATGACATCAGCGCCTGGACGATGGCGGAAGCGTTATTCGGCGCGTCTCGCGGCGCACGCGACGTGATTCAGGTGGTGATTGATCATAACGTTGGCGCGGGGGTGATTACCGATGGGCGTCTGCTTCATGCAGGCAGCAGCAGCCTGGTGGAGATTGGCCATACGCAGGTCGATCCTTACGGTAAACGCTGCTATTGCGGCAACCACGGCTGTCTGGAAACGATTGCCAGCGTTGAGAGCGTGATGGATCTGGCGCAGCTGCGTTTGAGTCAGTCGATGAGCTCCTCGCTGCACGGCCAGCCATTGACCATTGAGTCATTGTGCGGCGCGGCGCGGCAGGGCGATCTGCTGGCGAAGGACATCATCACCGGCGTGGGTAATAACGTTGGGCGTATTCTCGCCATTATGGTGAATTTGTTTAATCCGCAAAAAATCCTCATTGGCTCGCCGCTGAATCAGGCCGCGGATATTCTCTTCCCGGCGATTACCGACTGTATTCGCCAGCAATCCCTCCCGGCCTACAGTAAGAATATGGTGGTCGAGAGCACGCAATTTTCCAATCAGGGCACGATGGCCGGTGCGGCGCTGGTGAAAGATGCGATGTATAACGGCTCATTATTGATTCGTCTGCTGCAGGGATAACTCTTTTTCGCTGATCTCATAAAAATTGCGCTATCTCAATCTGGACCGACGGCGCATACCTTAGACTCACTCCACTGAATTATTTACTTGGTTTATATTTTCAAAGCATATGCCCAAAAGGTGGAGTGAGTGATGCTTAAGCGTTTCTTTGTAACGGGTACTGATACTTCTGTCGGTAAGACGGTGGTGTCCCGCGCTTTGCTGCAGGCCCTGGCGGCAGGCGGTAAGAGTGTGGCAGGGTATAAACCGGTCGCGAAAGGAAGTAAAGAGACGCCAGATGGACTACGCAATAAAGATGCGCTGGTGCTGCAAAGTGTCTCAAGCCTTGAGCTGCCTTATCAGGCCATTAACCCTATTGCGCTGAGTGAAGACGAAAGCAGCGTCGCACATAGCGGTTTGATCAATTATTCGTTGCTGTCGAACGGGTTGGCGAATCTCGGTGACCAGGTCGATCACGTAGTCATTGAAGGCACCGGCGGATGGCGCAGCCTGATGAACGATTTGCGCCCGTTATCGGAGTGGGTGGTGCAGGAACAGCTGCCGGTACTGATGGTGGTGGGCATTCAGGAAGGGTGTATCAACCACGCGCTGTTGACCGCTCAGGCCATTGCCAACGACGGTTTACCGCTGATTGGCTGGGTGGCTAACCGTATTAACCCAGGACTGGCCCATTACGCCGAAATCATCGACGTATTAAGCAAAAAGCTGCAGGGCCCGCTGGTGGGTGAACTGCCGTATCTCCCGCGCGCCGAGCAGCGTGATCTGGCGCGTTACATCGATTTGACGATGCTGGACAGCACCTTTTCCGTTGAGAAGGTTGTCGCGTAACGCCAAAACCGGGCAGCAGTCCTGACTGCCCGGCTCTAACACTAGCTTTCGTGAATATTCAGCGCCCGACGGGTACGTCCTGAACTCAGATACTCCGCGATATAATCCTGCGAAATCTCACCGTTATAGCGTCCGTCTTCATCGACGATCGGCATCCAGCTGGTATTGCTCTCATACAGGCGCGACAGCACCACGCGCAGGTTATCTTCTGCTTTGCCCGTCATGCGGAACGGGTGCAGCATGTCCGCGCAGGCGCCCGTAGCGTGACGCGCCTCGCGACGTTTCACAAAGCCCAGCGGTTTGCCCTCTTCATCGACCACGGTGATAGCACGAATATCGTTGTCGTCCATCGTAGCAAACGCCTCTGGCAGGGCGGTGGATTCGCGCACGGTGATCGTCGGCTGCTGGTCGGTGACATCACCCGCCGAGACTAACAGCAGGCGTTTCAGCGTGCGGTCCTGCCCGACAAAGGAGCCGACAAATTCATTGGCCGGTTTCGCCAGCAGCTCGTCGGGGCTCGCGCACTGCACGATACGGCCCTGGCGGAACACAGCGATACGATCTCCGAGCTTGAGCGCTTCGTCGATATCATGACTGACAAGCATCACCGTCTTTTTCAGCTTACGTTGCATTTCGAGGAACTGATTCTGGATAACCTCGCGGTTGATCGGGTCCACCGCGCCAAACGGTTCATCCATCAGCAGCACCGGAGGATCGGCAGCCAGCGCGCGGATCACGCCGATACGCTGCTGCTGTCCGCCGGACATTTCTCGCGGATAGCGATTGAGGAACTTGTGCGGGTCCATCGCCACCATGTCCATCAGCTCTTCGGCCCGCGCTTTGCTGCGCGCTTTGTCCCAGCCCAGCATCCGTGGCACGACGGTAATGTTCTCTTCGATGGTCATGTTAGGGAACAGGCCAATCTGCTGGATAACGTAGCCAATATTACGGCGCAGCGTGACGGTGTCCATTTCGTTAGTATTTTCGCCGTTAATCAAAATATTGCCGCTACTCGGCGCAATCAGACGGTTGATCATCTTGAGGGTGGTGGTTTTACCGCACCCTGACGGCCCCAGCAGGACGCACATTTCCCCTTCGGGAACATTCAGATTAACGTTGTCCACGGCTTTAACCAGCTGGCCGCCTTTCTGTGAAAATTGTTTAGTGAGGTTTTCCAGTTTTATCATTATCGAATCCCCTTCGGAGTCAGCACGACCTGCAGGCGATGCAGCAACCAGTCGAGCACAATAGCTAAAAGACAAATCATTAAGGCACCGGCAATCAGCATACGAATGTCGCTTCCGCCTATGCCGTTGAGTAACAGCAGACCCAGGCCACCCGCGCCGATCACCGCAGCGATCGCCATAACGCCAATGTTCATGACCACGGCGGTGCGGATACCGCCAAATATCACCGGCAGCGCCATCGGGATTTCCACCCAACGTAGACGTTGCCAGAAAGTCATGCCTATCCCGCGTCCGGCTTCGCGCAGGCCCGGTGGCAGGCTGTCCAGCGCGGTGTGGGTGTTACGCACAATCGGCAACAGCGAGTACAGGAACACGGCGGTGACGGCGGGCAGGGCACCAATACCCTGACCGACCATCGAAAAGAGCGGGATCATCAGGCCAAACAAGGCAATCGACGGGATCGTCAGCACGATGGTCGCGATGCCCAACACCGGCGTGGCCAGCCATTTGTGACGCACGATCAAAATCCCTAGCGGTACGCCGATGATAATCGCTAGCCCGACCGCCAGCGCCACCAGCCACAGGTGCTGGAAGGTCAGCGTTAATAAATAATCCCAGTTATCAATAATGTAGTGAATCGTCTCCATAGCGCCTCCTTACAGCAGCTGTTTGCTACGCAGGAAATCACGGGCGACCTGCTGCGGTGACTGATGGTCGATATCAACCTTTTTATTGAGCTCGGTGATAACGTCGTTATTGAGCTGACCGGAAAGCGTATTGAGCGCTGCTTCCAGACCCGGATTGGCTTCCAGCGTGTCTTTACGTACCACCGGCGTCACGGCGTAGCTCGGGAAGAAGCCTTTGTCGTCTTCCAGCACTTTCAGGTCGAAACCTTTCACGCGCCCGTCGGTGGTGTAGATAAGTCCGGCATCGACAAAGCCGTCGCGCACCGCGTTATAGACCAGACCGGGGTCCATCTGGCGTATTTGCGGGCGGTCCAGACTCATCTGGTAAGCTTCCTGCAATGGCTTCATGCCGTCGCTGCGCCCGGCAAATTCGAGGTCCAGGCCCAGCAGCCAGTTGTTATCTGCGTCGGTTTTGCGGATCTGTTCAATTTTCGCCACCATCTCTGACATAGTATTGATGTGCTCGGCGTCGGCGCGTTTGCGCTGCATGGCGAACGCGTAGGTGTTGTTCATGTCCGCCGGTTTGAGCCACACCAGGCCGTGCTTCGCGTCCAGGCGTTTCACCGTGTCGTAAGACTCCTGCGGCGACATACGTTTGTTGATGTGGTTGAAGATGATCAGCGAGGTCCCGGTGTATTCCCACGTCATATCAATCTGCTTGTTGATCATCGCGTTACGGGAAATCACCGTCGCGATGTTGGTCTGCGGCTGAACCTGAAACCCTTTCTTCTGCAGATACTGGACGGTCATTGCGGACAAAATATGCTGTTCGGTAAAACTCTTGGTCGCCAGAATCAGCGGTGCGGCCTGAGCCTGGCTGACCAGAAACGCGGCGGCAACCAGCCCCGCAAGGCGTGAAAACAGTCTCATACGTGCTCCTTGTTATTGTTATCGTGCGATATGCGGGCTCATCAGACGCCCCAGCGCAGCCAGTAGCGTGTCCAGAATCAGCGCGAACAGCGCCGTAGCCGCCGCGCCCAGAATCAGCGTCGGGAAATCATTCAGATAGATGCCTGGGAAAATCAATTCACCGTAACTGCTGGCACCAATCAGGAACGCCAGCGGGGCGGTCCCGACGTTGATCGCCGTCGCAATGCGAATGCCTGAGAGCATCACCGGCCAGGCGTTCGGAATTTCCACCTGACGCAGACGCTGCCATTTGGTCATCCCGATACCGTTCGCGGCTTCCAGCAGCGAAGCGGGCACCGAGCACAGCCCGGCATAGGTGTTACGCACAATCGGCAGCAGTGAGGCAAGGAACAGCGCGATGATCGCCGGGGTATCGCCAATGCCCAGCACCACCATTGCCAGCGCCAGCACCGCCAGTGGAGGAAGCGTGTTGCCGACGTTAAAGATCTGCATCACGTATTCGGCGGTGCCACGTGCCGCCGGGCGGCTGAGCAAAATCCCGCTTGGAATCCCGACCAGCAGGGCAAAGAACATCGAAGAGAACACCAAAATCAGGTGCTGTTGACCGAGATACAGCAGGTCAACCCGGCGCGCTTTGATCGTATCCAGACCAATTCCCCACGCAAGGAGCGCGAGAACGGCAACAATCGCGGCGATGAAAAGCAGCGTGCGTTTGAGTAAAGATGAGTGCATTGCGGTGTGTCTCCCTGTGCGCATGCGTTATATACCCGTCATACTTCAAGTTGCTTATGCGTTGGCTGCACCCGCTCACCCCAGTCACTTACTTGAGTAAGCTCCTGGGGATTCTCGGGTTTGCCGCCTTCAAGCAACTTGAATTATTTAGAGTAAAGCAACCCATTGATTGCCTGTTGTTATGCCATGTTTCGGCAGGGGTAATTGAGCTATAGCAAGCGAATGGGAAGGGTTCCAGCGAAGCGCGAAATGAGTTGAGAGACGATAACAATGTAAACAGGCTGTTACGCCTTATGGGATAAGGGCTGAGCGGAAAAGGGCAGAATTGTCCTAAAGAGAGAAAGCGAAAAGTGACACCGTAACAAAAAAGGAGTTTCGCACGGCACCAGATGTGCCGTGCGAAGAGAGGATTATCGGTAAAGCGTTTTGTCTGCGACCGGAATGAGCAGCGCGGAATGCCATTCGGCCAGCGTCAGACGGGCGAGCTGAGCAATGCCAACGTAAAACGGATGGTTGGCCTGTTCAATAAACACCGTCAAGAAGCGCTGGCTCCACGGCAGCAAATGCCATGCCAGGAGTTGATCGCGTTCGGCGTCTCGTTCGTTTTCGGCAAGCCAGGCGGCCAGCATCAGCAGCGTGCCAAAATGATCTTCCGGCTCGTTCTGCTTCATTTCAAAAGCGATGCTGTTATCACGCATCCACTGGCGCAGGGCAAGGGTCGAGTCACCAAACAGCACCGACTCACGATCGAGCCAGACGGAACCCCACGGCGGCGCGGGCAGTGCCCACGGGCCGATAAACAGACGCTGCCAGGCGTCGGGCAGCGGCTCATCTGATGGAGTGCGCAGGGTTTCAGCGACAGGCAATAAGCTTGCCTGCTCCAGCGGCCAGTCCTGATACCAGTCGGTTGTGGTCAGGGCCGTGACCAGCGGAGCGGTCTGCTCACTTTCCGGTGAAAAGTAAAACAAGGCTCCCAGCACCCTGGCACTTAATGCGAACGACTCGCGGGGTAAAACTTCATTCATCACTGCGTTCCTTTAAACCTTCTCGATCTGCACCAGGTTGGTGTGCTGCGGGTTGCCTTTCGCCAGCGGCGAAGGGCGGTGTGTAGTAAGCGTATTGATACAGGAACCATGATCCACGCGGTCGCCGGTCATGTTGGCTTCGTGCCACGCGCCCTGGCCCATTGCGCTCACGCCCGGCATGATGCGCGGCGTGACTTTAGCGGGAATGCGCAACTCTCCACGAGCGTTAAATACGCGCACCAGATCGCCATTTTGAATGCCACGCTGGCCGGCATCGACTGGATTCAGCCACACTTCCTGACGACAGGCCGCCTGTAAGATATCAATATTACCGTAGCTTGAATGGGTGCGAGCCTTAAAGTGGAAACCAAACATTTGTAACGGGAACTGGCTGCGTTCAGGCGCGTCCCAACCGTCAAACGTGGAGGCATAGACCGGTAGCGGGCTGATGGTTTCGTCTTTCTCCAGCTCCCAGCTGTTAGCGATTTTTGCCAGTTGGCTGGAGTAGATTTCGATTTTGCCCGACGGGGTTTTCAGCGGGTTAGCCTCAGGGTTGTCGCGGAACTTTTTGTAGGCCACAAAGTGACCGTTCGGGTCTTTGCGCTTGTAAATCCCCATCTCTTTTAGCGCCTCGTAAGACGGCAGTTTAGGATCTTTTTCAATCATTTTCGCATACAGAAGCTTTAACCACTGCTCTTGCGTGCGGCCTTCGGTGAATTGCTGATAAACATCCGGCCCCAGGCGTTTCGCCACTTCGCTCATGATCCAGTAGATCGGTTTACGTTCAAATTTAGGCGCGGTGACGGGCTGGAGGAAAATCAGATAGCCCATGTTGCCCGCGTAGTCGTTAGGAATAATGTCTTCCTGTTCGACAGTCATCAGGTCCGGCAGCAGAATATCGGCGTATTTCGCCGACGAGGTCATGAAGTTGTCGATCACCACAATGGTGTCGCACAGGCTTTCGTCCTGCAAAATATCATGGGTTTTATTGATATCGGAATGCTGGTTGGTGATGGTGTTCCCGGCGTAATTCCAGATGAACTTGATTGGCACATCCAGCTTATCTTTACCGCGTACCCCATCACGCGTGGCGGTCATCTCCGGGCCACGCACAATCGCATCGGTCCAGCTAAAGCAGGAGATCTGCGTTTTCACCGGGTTGTCCGGCAGTGGCATGCGCTCGATGGTGATGGTGTAGGTGGATTCACGCGCGCCGCTGTTGCCGCCGTTGATCCCCACGTTGCCGGTTAGAATCGGCAGCATGGCAATGGCCCGCGACGTCAGTTCGCCGTTGGCCTGACGCTGCGGACCCCAGCCCTGGCAGATATACGCCGGTTTGGCGCTGCCGATTTCGCGCGCCAGTTTGATGATTCTGTCGACGGGAATGCCGGTGATGCGCGACGCCCACTCAGGCGTTTTCGCCGTGCCGTCTTCACCCTGGCCGAGAATATAGGCTTTGTAGTGACCGTTTGCGGGCGCATCGGCAGGCAGCGTTTTTTCATCATAGCCGACGCAGTATTTATCGAGGAACGGCTGATCGACGAGATTCTCATCGATTAACACCCATGCGATACCGGCGACCAGCGCGGCGTCGGTGCCTGGACGAATAGGTATCCACTCATCTTCACGCCCGGCGGCGGTGTCGGTATAGCGCGGGTCGATGACGATCATCCGCGCATTTGAACGTTCACGCGCCTGCTCGAGGAAGTAAGTGATCCCGCCGCCGCTCATTCGCGTTTCCGCCGGATTGTTGCCGAACATCACCACCAGTTTGGTGTTTTCGATATCCGAGGTGCTGTTACCGTCGTTGGTGCCGTAGGTGTAAGGCATGGCGCAGGCAATTTGTGCGGTGCTGTAGGTGCCATAATGGCTGAGGAAACCGCCGTAGCAGTTCATCAGACGTGCGACCAGCGAGGCGTAAGGCGAGGAGCGGGTGATGTTGCCGCCGACGATCCCGGAAGAGTAGTTGATGTACACGGCTTCATTACCGTATTTTTCCACCACACTTTTCAGGTTTTTGGTGAGGGTATCCAGCGCTTTATCCCAACTGATGCGCTCAAACTTACCTTCGCCGCGTTTGCCCACGCGCTTCATCGGGTAGTTGAGTCGATCGGGATGGTTAATTCTGCGGCGTATTGAGCGGCCGCGCAGGCAGGCGCGAACCTGGTGATCGCCGTAAATGTCTTCACCGGTGTTGTCGGTTTCGACCCAGTAAACTTCGTCATCTTTGACGTGTAATCGCAGGGCGCAGCGGCTGCCGCAGTTAACCGAACAGGCACCCCAGACCACTTTTTCAGCGGCAGGGTTTACGGCCTGTTGCACGGCGGCAGCGGCGCTTTTGAGGCCGAAGGGTAAAGAGATCCCACCGGCTGCGAGCGCCAGCGAGCCAATTGCAGTGGATTTAACCAACGCTCGACGGCTAATCCCGCCGTGATGTTCGACATCGGACATGACTCACTCCATCTTTGTCATTGCGTGTGATAAGCACCCGCGATTACAACCGGGCTAATGATGGAGTGAGTTTTACCTATTCAGGGGTAATAAACCTTAATCCTTATCAAGCTAAGGGAAATTCTGCGATGAAATTACTGCGGTTCGCTTTGGGTATTGTCCTGTGCGCCCGCGCTGCTGGCAGCATTGCCGCTGCTGGTGCGCGTATAAAGAATTTTGAACGTATCGTTGGCGCAATGCCCGACGACCTGCGCGTCAGGTTGATCCGCTTGATCGCCGGGAACGATGTTCAGGCTAAATCCAGACTCGGGTACGCCATTGTTGATGATTCGCTGCTGGATGTCGCTTTTCACTCGCTCGCAGGAGTCTGGAGCGGCCAGCACCGCAGGAGAAATACTTGTTAACAGCAGCGCGGTAATCCAGGGTAACCGTTTCATATCTAGCTCCTTATCTCTGTGTGTGGACTTTATTTTAGCAGGGATAATGTAAATAGCTGTATTGCAGAGAAATTTTCTGAAAAATCCGAGTGGTTAATTTACCTGGATTAGGTGCGAGATGTGATTATTTAATTCTGTGATGAGTAGTCATCTAATAGAGTCAATTGCTGGCCATATTAATGTACGCTATTTCTGGTGGCGTGGATTTTAATTGCCATGATGATAAAAAAGAATAAATTTTATTTGGTGGCTAATTTATTTAATCCCATTAGGCTTGTTGGCGGACGTTTCATTTTAATTCTGTACTTTACCTATATCGTCACAGGAGAAACAAAATGGTAAGCCAAAAAAGTTTATCGGATAAAGAACGTCGTGATGGCATGTATGTGTTAGAACAAAGCATGGGGTTTGTCTGGCAAGCCGCGCTACGCACCGCGGCGTTATTACGGGTTGCGGATCATCTGAAAGACGAAGCGAAAACCGCAGAACAGCTCGCGCAGGAATTGCACGTGGATTCCGGATTTTTGTATCGGGTGTTGCGCACGCTGGCTTCACGCGACGTGTTTAAAATGACCGACGACGGCCTGTTCAGTCTCACTCCCGCCGCACAGTTTCTGCGATCAGACACCCCGTACTCCCTGCGTGAAGGGGTGTTGATGTTGACGGATAAAACCATGTGGCAGCCCGCTGGCGAAATGACGGATATCGTCAAAGGCAAACCGGTCTTCAACGAATTATTTGGCATGCCTTTTTACGAGTACTGGGGCACGAAAAAAACGCCGTCCGGCGACGACGGTTTTCATGCCGGGATGGCATCTATGTCGAGCGTTGAAAACGACATCCTGGTGGATAATTATCAATTCCCGGAAAATGCCACGGTCGTTGATATTGCCGGTGGATTGGGGAATCTTCTATTAACGGTTTTACGCCGAAATCCAACGCTGCATGGTATTTTATTTGATCGCCCAAACGTCGTGACTGAAAACAGCCTGCATTTATTGGGCGACGATTCGCGCTGGGAAACCGTGGCAGGAAGTTTTTTTGAAGCCTGTCCGGTCGCTGATATTTATATGCTGAAATATATTTTGATGGACTGGCCGGACGACAAAGCCAGCCAGATATTAAAAACCTGTCGCAAAGCAATGAAAGCCAGTTCACGCTTATTAATTCTGGAGCCGATGATTAAAGAAAAGGATAACGAGCAGGGGAGATATGAGATGGATCTAATCTTGCTGTCGGGCTTCGACGGCGGACGGGCGCGCACGGAGAAAGAGTATGCAGAAATGTTGGGTAACGTCGGGCTGAAGATTAATCGGATAATCCACACGCCGTCGTATTTGTCGATTGTGGAGGCGGTTCTGGCCTGACGCTTGCTAACACATAAAGTGATAAATTGCCGATGCGGTTTCGCTATAATGTTTACATCTATATTGGCTAATATGATTGGGATTAATTTCCACGCATCGGTGAGAATGTGAAGAAACTAGCAGTAATGATTGGGCTGACCAGCCTGCTGGCAGGGTGCGATAACGCCTCCGGGCCGCTGTCTTTTACGCCGGAGATGGCCAGCTTTTCAAATGAATTTGATTTTGATCCCCTGCGCGGGCCGGTAAAAGACTTCACCCAGACGCTGTTCAATGAAAAAGGGGAAGTGAGTAAGCGCGTAACAGGATCGCTTTCGCAAGAAGGGTGTTTCGATACCCTGGAGTTGCACGATCTGGACGCAAACACTGGCGTAGCTCTGGTGCTGGACGCCAATTTTTATGTGGATGCCGAAACGCAGCAGCAGAAAATTAAGCTGCAGGGTAAATGCCAGTTAGCCGAATTACCCTCTGCGGGCGTCACCTGGGATACGGACGATAACGGGTTTATCGTGACCGCACACGGTAAGGCGATGGAAGTGAAATATCGCTACGACGCAGACGGTTATCCGCTGGGTAAAACCACGGTTTCAGGCGATCAGCATCTCTCGGTTTCGGCTACGCCATCGAAAGATAAACGTAAAAAACTGGATTATTCCGCCATCAGCCTGCTCAACGATAAACCGCTGGGTACGGTGAAACAGAGCTGTGATTACGATCGTCACGACAACCCGGTCAGTTGTGAGTTACAGATGACGGACGACAGCGTAAAACCGGCTGTTGAGCATAAGTACACGATCAAAAACAGTATTGAATATTATTGATAAATCGGTGTTGTACGCCGGGTAAGGCGAAGCCGCCACCCGGCAACAAACGCATTACTGCGCCGTAGGCTTCAACAGGTGGGTTCCGGACGACCTGTGCTCTGCCAGATACTTATCCTGGAAAATACACATTCGAATGGTGTTGCGGTACTCGCCGTTAATAAAGAATTCATGAATCAGTTCGCCCTCCACCATAAACCCAAGCTTGCGGTAAATATGGATGGCTTTTTCATTTTCTTTATCAACAATCAGATACAGTTTATACAGGTTGAGAACCGTAAATCCGTAGTCCATCGCCAGTTTCGCTGCGCGCGTCGCAAGGCCTTTGCCCTGGTATTCTGGCGAAATAATTATCTGAAATTCCGCCCGACGGTGGACGTGGTTGATCTCAACCAGCTCGACCAGACCGGCCTTTTCGCCGTCGCATTCGACAACGAAACGGCGCTCGCTCTGGTCGTGAATATGTTTATCGTAAAGATCCGACAGCTCGACAAAAGCCTCGTACGGCTCTTCGAACCAGTAACGCATGACGCTGGCGTTATTGTCGAGCTGGTGGACAAAGCGCAAATCCTCGCGCTCCAGCGGTCTGAGTTTTACTGTTAACGGGCTGGCCATAATCATCCTTCAGGCAGTCAATATTAAGGTGCTACCGTACGCCCGGTACGACGATCAAGGCAGCGCAGCGTATTAGGCTCCCAGTAGGCATTCACGTTCGCACTTTGCTGACAGTTATCCCGTGCATCAAAGGCGACGTCGTCTTTGTCCCACTCTTTTTCGGCACGTTTGTTCACTTTCTGGCGCAGGCTGCGGGTGTCATTCCATTGCTCTTTATCCATCGCGGCATTCTGGCGACTTTGCGCACTGTCACCTGATTCGATGATCAGTTTGCTGGTGTCGGCAGAGGCGGGCGCAGTGAAGGCAAAAGCCGTCAGAGAGAGCATGGCCGCCAGACAGAAGCGTTTGCTTAGTGTACTCATTGCATGTTCCTTGTATTGGGTGTACCCGAGACCAATTCTACACCAATCCGAAAAGGGGGCATATCCTCGTGTCGGTTATGGAATTAGCCACGCAATTATCGCGTATCATGGTTAAACCCAATCTCACTCAAACGCCAAAATGATTAAAACCACCTTACTTTTCTTTGCGACTGCCTTGTGCGAAATCATTGGCTGTTTTCTGCCGTGGCTATGGTTGAAACGCGGAGCGTCGGTATTGCTGCTCCTTCCGGCAGGGATCGCGCTGGCGCTGTTTGTCTGGCTACTGACGTTACATCCGGCGGCCAGCGGACGAGTCTACGCTGCCTACGGCGGCGTCTATGTCTGTACCGCACTTATCTGGCTACGGGTGGTCGACGGCGTGAAGCTCAGCGCCTATGACTGGGCAGGGGCTGCGATTGCCCTGTGCGGCATGTTGATTATCGTGGCGGGCTGGGGGCGCGCATAAGCGTTTTATTTGTGATCTATGGGTGATTTTTTGATCGCTATACTTGTATGGTAGTTGCGTAATTGCGTAAGTTTCTTGCATCACAACGAGCGATGTAAGGAACGGGATCATGAAAATTGTCGGGGCCGAAGTCTTTGTTACCTGCCCAGGGCGTAATTTTGTCACGCTTAAAATCACCACTGACGACGGGATCGTCGGCCTGGGTGATGCCACCTTAAACGGACGCGAGCTGTCCGTTGCCTCTTATCTTAAAGATCATCTCTGTCCGCAGTTGATTGGCCGCGATGCGCATCGCATCGAAGACATCTGGCAGTTCTTCTATAAAGGCGCGTACTGGCGGCGCGGACCGGTCACGATGTCGGCCATTTCTGCCGTCGATATGGCGCTGTGGGATATCAAAGCCAAAGCCGCCGGAATGCCGCTTTATCAGCTTTTGGGCGGAGCATCGCGTGAAGGTGTCATGGTTTATTGCCACACCACCGGCCACACGATTGACGATGTCCTGGAAGATTACGCCCGTCATAAAGAACAGGGATTCAAAGCCATCCGCGTGCAATGCGGCGTTCCGGGCATGAAAACCACTTACGGCATGTCGAAAGGCAAAGGGCTGGCGTATGAACCGGCGACCAAAGGCCACTGGCCGGACGAGCAGCTGTGGTCGACGGAAAAATACCTCGATTTCACGCCAAAACTGTTCGACGCCGTGCGCAACCAGTTTGGCTTTAACGAACATCTGCTCCACGACATGCACCACCGCCTGACACCGATTGAGGCAGCGCGGTTTGGTAAAAGCATTGAAGCGTTTCGCATGTTCTGGATGGAAGATCCGACGCCTGCTGAAAACCAGGAATGCTTCCGCCTGATTCGCCAACATACCGTTACGCCGATTGCTGTCGGGGAAGTTTTCAACAGCATCTGGGACTGCAAACAGCTGATCGAAGAACAGCTTATCGATTACATCCGCACTACCATCACCCATGCGGGCGGGATCACCGGTATGCGGCGGATTGCTGATTTCGCCTCACTCTACCAGGTGCGCACCGGTTCACACGGTCCATCGGATCTGTCGCCGATTTGCCACGCCGCCGCGCTGCATTTCGATCTGTGGGTGCCAAACTTCGGTGTGCAGGAATACATGGGTTATTCCGAGCAAATGCTGGAGGTTTTCCCGCACAGCTGGAGCTTCGACAACGGCTACATGCATCCGGGTGAAAAGGCGGGGCTGGGCATTGAATTCGACGAGAAACTGGCCGCGAAATATCCGTACGACCCGGCGTATCTGCCTGTCGCCCGCCTTGAAGATGGCACCCTATGGAACTGGTAAATCAGGAGCACACCATGAAAAGTATTGTGATTCAAAAACCGAATGCGCTGCTGATTGATGAGCGTCCATTACCTGTACCGGGCAACGGCGAAGTGCGGGTCAAAATTACCCTCGCGGGTATTTGCGGTTCCGACAGCCATATCTATCGCGGCCATAACCCGTTTGCCAAATACCCGCGCGTGATAGGGCATGAGTTCTTCGGTGTGATTGACGCGCTCGGTGAAGGCGTTGAAGAAAATCGTCTCGGGCAGCGCGTTTCCGTCGATCCGGTGATCAGCTGCGGGCACTGCTATCCGTGCTCGGTAGGGAAACCCAACGTCTGCACAACGCTGGTGGTGCTGGGCGTGCATCGTGACGGCGGCTTTAGCGAATATGCGGTGGTTCCGGCGAAAAATGCCTGGCACATCCCAGATACGATCCCCGATAAACACGCGGTAATGGTGGAGCCTTTCACGATTGCGGCCAACGTCACCGGGCACGTTCGGCCCACGGAGCAGGATGTTGCCCTGATTTACGGCGCGGGTCCGATGGGGCTGGTGACCGTGCAGGCGTTGAAAGGCGTTTATAAGGTGAAGCAAGTGATAGTGGTCGACAGGATTGACGAACGGCTGGAGATGGCGAAACGCAGCGGCGCTGACTGGACATTCAACAACGCAGAACAGTCGCTTCAGGCAGCGCTGGAAGAAAAGGGCATCAAACCAACGTTAATTGTTGATGCGGCCTGCCATCCGTCGATTCTTCAGGAAGCGATTACCCTCGCTTCTCCCGGCGCGCGCATTGTGCTGATGGGCTTCTCCAGCGACCCGAGCCAGATTGTGCAGCAGGGAATCACCGGCAAAGAACTGTCGATTTTCTCTTCTCGCCTGAACGCCAACAAATTTCCGGTGGTGATCGACTGGCTGGAAAAGGGGCTGATCGACCCAGACAAACTGATCACCCACTTCTTTGACTATCACCACGTCACTGACGCCATCGAACTGTTTGAGAAAGACCAGCGGCAGTGCTGCAAAGTCCTCCTCACGTTCGGCCAATAATAACAAACGCGGTTAAGTGGTACGCATCTTACCTTTATTCAGAGATAGCCATTATGACTCAAGCACAACCTCAAAGAACGACGTCGGATCTGGTGAAAGCGGCTGTTTCCGGCTGGCTCGGTACCGCGCTGGAATTCATGGATTTCCAGCTCTATTCCCTGGGTGCGGCGCTGGTGTTCCATGAAATATTCTTCCCGGAACAGTCCGCTGCAATGGCGTTGATTCTGGCGATGGGGACTTACGGCGCAGGCTATATTGCGCGTATCGTCGGGGCGTTTATCTTCGGCAAAATGGGCGATCGTATCGGGCGTAAAAAGGTGCTGTTTATCACCATCACCATGATGGGGATCTGTACCACGCTGATTGGCGTTCTGCCGACTTACGCGCAAATTGGCATTTTTGCGCCGGTGCTGCTGGTGACGCTGCGCATTATTCAGGGGCTGGGCGCCGGGGCAGAAATTTCTGGCGCGGGAACCATGCTGGCGGAATACGCGCCGAAGGGTAAGCGCGGAATAATTTCCTCGCTGGTGGCAATGGGAACCAATTGCGGAACCCTGAGCGCCACGGCTATCTGGGCGGTGATGTTCTTTGTGCTGGACCGTGAAGATCTTATCGCCTGGGGCTGGCGCGTGCCGTTCCTCGCCAGCGTCGTGGTGATGATCTTCGCCATCTGGCTGCGAATGAACCTGAAAGAAAGCCCGGTGTTTGAGAAGGTTAACGATGAAAGCGGCCCGGTAGTGACCGCTGAAGAAACCTCGCTCGGCGCGATGTTCAAAAGCAAATCATTCTGGCTGGCGACCGGGCTGCGTTTTGGTCAGGCGGGAAATTCAGGTTTGATTCAAACCTTCCTCGCCGGTTATCTGGTGCAGACGCTGCTGTTTAATAAAAGCATTCCGACCGATGCGCTGATGATAAGCTCGATCCTCGGGTTTATCTCCATCCCGCTGCTGGGCTGGCTGTCCGATAAAGTGGGGCGCCGCCTGCCGTACATTCTGCTCAATATCTCCGCCATTATTCTGGCGTACCCGATGCTGTCGATTATCGTCGATAAAAGCTACAGCCCCGGGGTGATTATGCTATCGATCATCGTCATCCATAACTTTGCAGTGCTGGGCCTGTTTGCGCTGGAAAACATCACTATGGCGGAGATGTTTGGCTCGCGGAACCGTTTTACCCGCATGGCGATTTCGAAAGAGGCGGGTGGTTTGGTGGCGGTCGGATTCGGCCCGGTGCTGGCGGGGATCTTCTGCAATATTACCGGTTCCTGGTGGCCAATTGTGGTGATGATGGTGGTCTATTCGGTAATCGGTCTGATATCAGCGGTGCTGATGCCGGAAGTGCGCGACCGCGATCTGAGCCTCGCGGAAGATGCCGCCGAAAAAGCGATTTCCACCGTGCCGCTTGGCCATACGGTGAATCAGTAAGATCGCAGGGCGGGAGGTCGATCCCGCCTTTTCTTCTCTTCTTGTATGGTAGTTGATGGAAATCAAAGATGTCATACCAATTGCATGAGATGGTCTACCTCCTCAGATTCGACGACCACTCACTAAAATGAGCCTCCTCATGAATAATAAATTGTTGAATGCCAAAGCGTCACTTCCTGCCTACGACCGTAACAAGCTAGTGCCACGCATCGTGCACCTCGGTTTCGGCGCGTTCCATCGTGCTCATCAGGCCGTTTACACGGATATCCTCGCGGCTGAGCACGGCAGCGACTGGGGTTACACCGAAGTGAGCCTGATTGGCGGCGAACAGCAAATTGCCGATCTCAAGGCCCAGGATAATCTCTACACCGTGGCGGAAATGTCCGCCGACGCCTGGACAGCTCGCGTCGTCGGTGTCGTCAAAAATGCGCTTCATGCGCAGGTTGATGGTCTGGAGACCGTGCTGGCTGCCATGTGCGAGCCGCAGGTGGCGATTGTTTCGCTGACCATCACCGAAAAAGGTTACTGCCATGCGCCTGCGACCGGGCAACTTATGCTCGATAACCCGCTGATCGCCGCCGATCTGCAAAATCCGCATCAGCCAAAATCTGCGCCGGGCGTGGTGGTAGAAGCGCTGGCGCGTCGTAAAGCGGCGGGTTTACCGGCTTTCAGCGTCATGTCTTGCGACAACATACCGGAAAACGGCCATGTCTTGCGTAACGTCACCTGCGCGTATGCGCGAGCGGTAAACAGCGAACTGGCAGACTGGATTGAAGCGAACGTCACGTTCCCGTCGACGATGGTCGATCGTATTGTGCCGGCAGTGACGCCGGAAACGCTGGATAAAATCGAACAGTTAACTGGCGTGCGCGATCCTGCGGGCGTGGCCTGCGAACCATTCCGTCAGTGGGTAGTAGAAGATAACTTTGTTGCCGGGCGTCCTGAGTGGGAAAAAGCAGGCGCAGAGCTGGTGGCAGATGTGATTCCGTTTGAAGAGATGAAGCTGCGTATGCTTAACGGCAGCCACTCTTTCCTGGCGTATCTCGGCTATCTGGCGGGTTATCAGCACATCAACGACTGCATGGAAGACGAAAATTATCGTCAGGCCGCTCATGCGCTGATGCTCAATGAACAAGCGCCAACCCTGAAGGTAAAAGGTGTTGATCTGGGGCGTTACGCCGATCTGCTGATTGCGCGCTACAGCAATCCGGCGCTGCGTCATCGCACCTGGCAAATCGCGATGGACGGCAGCCAGAAGTTACCGCAGCGTATGCTCGATTCTGTACGCTGGCATCTGGCGCATCAGCGCAGTTTCCCGCTGCTGGCGCTGGGCGTAGCAGGATGGATGCGTTATGTCGGCGGCGTGGATGAAAGTGGAAACGCGATCGAAGTCTGCGATCCGCTGCTGTCCACCCTTCAGGCGGCGGTCAAGGGTAGTGCCGAAGGCGAAAGCCGGGTGAAAGCGCTGTTGGGTATCGAGGCGATTTTCGGTAACGGATTACCGCTGGAAGCCCGCTTTGTGGATGCGGTGATGGGCGCGTATAAAATGTTGCTGGAGCAGGGCGCGAAAGCGACGGTGGCACAAACTCTCGCTTCGAAATAAACACGTATCATGCCGCCGTTTGCGGCGGCATGTCATTAGGCCTGTTAGTGCATTCCTAAGCGAATCAGTTCAATCGGTTCGAACTTGCCTTCACAACCTTCCACTTCTACCGTTTTACTGCGGCGAACCTGCGCGGCGTCCAGCCCCTGAGCGTGAATTGCACGGACAGTCCCTGTGCGCCCGGTGCCGTTAATCATCACACGGCTGCCAGTGGTAATTGCGTTACGGTTGCGGTCATACGTCATCATGGTTATTTCTCCTCTTCTCTACACATCACGGCCCTGTTATTCCTGCCGCTGACGGGAGAATATAAATACGCCTGTTGCGTTCACATTTTTTTGTTTTTGATCAAGCTCACACTTTTTTGTCTGCATTTTATTGCCATTGGGCGGTTCAGACGCAAATTGACAAAACGGACAATTGTTTTCATTTATTGATAGTTTCGCCACTGAACGGTTTAGCCTTCGTTTCAAGTAGCCATGTCACTCTTAAGTCAGATAACTCATTATTTTATTTGGAATAAGGAAGGGCTTATGTACAAGAAAATATTAATGCCTGTAGACGTATTTGAAATGAACCTCAGTGATAAAGCGGTGCGTCATGCGGAGTTTCTGGCGAAAGCGGATAACGCGACCATCACCTTGCTGAACATCCTGCCCATCAGCAGCCGCTCGTTGCTTCGCGGGTTTAACTCTGACATCAAAAAGTTCGAAGCCTACATGGTCACCGAGTCAGAGAAAAAGATGAATGAATTAAAGCGTTTATTTGATATCGCGCCGGAGAATATTCACACTGAGGTGCGCTTCGGTAATGTTCGCGATGAAATCATCAGCATGAGTAATAAAGAGGATTACGAGGTAATTGTTATCGGTTCGAAGACGCCGGGAATGTCCAGCCATCTGCTTGGCTCAAACGCGGAATCGGTTATTCGCTACGCCAAAATACCTGTCTTAGTGGTACGCTAATTATTTAAGCGCCTCCCTGTTGGGAAGGGAGGCGCTTAATATTAATCTTCTGTAAACCAGTCGCTGTTTTCCTGGCGAATAAGCTGCACCGACTCGCCAATTTCTTGCAAATGCACGGTCATCGCTTTGTCGACGGCATCAACGTCACGCTTTTCCAGTGCGGCGAAAATATCATGGTGCTGACGCAACAGCATTTCCGGTGGCGAGACGTGATCGAGGCTCATATAGCGCACGCGGTCCATCGTGGCTTTGATATTTTCAATGGTATCCCACGCCAGTTGACAGTCGGCAATTTGCGCCAGTTTCTGATGAAACTCATCGTCGAGCTGGAAAAAGTCATTCAGCTGTTTGCGTTCAATCGCAATGCGCTGCTGGTGGAGATTCTGTTCCAGCAAATAGCACTGATTTTCGTCAATCAGAGAAGCCGCACGACGCACCACCGCGCATTCAATCGCCTGGCGGACAAAACAGCCGTTACGCACCTGCGAAAGGGATATTTTATTCACGTAGCTGCCGCGCTGCGGGCGAATTTGAATCAGACCGTTTTCGGCAAGTTTAATGAATGCTTCGCGCACCGGCTGACGCGATACGTCAAAACGCACCGAGACCTCTTTTTCAGAGAGCGGTGTACCAGGCGGGATCAGACAATGGACGATATCACGTCGCAAAATGCGGTAAATTTGCTGATTAACAGGCTGGGTAGGATTCAGTTGCGATTCGGCGGCCATTGGATGTGATTTCTCAAAGAGTTAACACTTCAATACTACCATTCTTTTACCGGTCATCCCAGACCCGACCCGCAGGCCGGGCAGGGAAATAATCAGCCGCGATGCACGCTTAATCCGGCAAAGCTCTGGCTGACTGGCATCATTTCGACGGTGTTAATGTTGACGTGTTTTGGCAGCGTCGCGACCCACCAGACGGTTTCGGTCACATCTTCCGGGGTCAGAGCCTCGGTGTTTTCATAGGTTTTGCCTGCTTTCGCGTCATCGCCTTTGAAACGCACGTTGGAAAACTCGGTCCCGCCGACCAGACCCGGCTCAATATCCGTCACGCGGATCGCCGTGCCGTGCAGATCGGTACGCAGATTCAGGCTGAACTGACGCACAAAAGCTTTGGTTGCGCCGTACACGTTTCCACCTGCGTAAGGCCAGCTTCCGGCGGTCGAGCCGATATTAATGATATGACCGCGGTTACGCTCGACCATGCCCGGCAGCACCGCGCGGGTCATGTACACCAGCCCTTTGTTGTTGGTGTCGATCATGTTTTCCCAGTCTTCGACGCTGGCTTTATGCGCAGGCTCCATCCCCAGCGCCAGACCGGCGTTGTTGACCAGTAAATCAATGGCACGCCATTCTGCGGGCAGGTTAGCCAGCATCTCTTCAATGGCCGCACGATTACGCACGTCGAGTTGTGCGGTCAAAATGCTGTCGCCAAGCTCATCCTTCAGCTCCTGCAAACGCTCCTGACGGCGACCTGTTGCAATCACTTTATGGCCGTTGGCGACGAAGCGACGCGTGATGCTTTCACCAAAACCCGCCGTTGCCCCGGTAACTAATACGATCATCTCACTGTTCCTCAACGCTTTTTGTGTTGTACAACCATAGCACGCCATCTGGCACGTCGTTAAGGCAACTTTTGTATCGCTAAATGAACGTGGAGAGGGCACTAAAAGACGACGATTCCTGTAACAGGGGCTCCCGCGCTACGAATTTGGCCGCTGCCATACTGAACGACTTTTCCGTCGACAAAAGTGACGTAATAGTCGCCTTTATCCCAACCCCATCCGGATGCCAGGCGATTGCTATACTGGATCTGTTCTTTATTGCCTTCAACCGCATCACCATCAGGCGTGCCTAACACGTCGATGACCTGTGCCTTAGTCATTCCCGTCTGAACATTATGTATTTTTTCGCCAGTGGTACACCCTGCCAGCAGCAGTAACGCCAAACTGGCTAAAAGATTTTTTTTCATTGTTGTCTCAGTAACGATAAGGATTAAATTTAGAACGTTTAAAAAATCAAATTAGAATATCGAATGCTTTCCTGCCGAAGGCTAGCGAATACGCTGAACATCGACGGATTCGCCATCTTCAATGCTGACAATTTTATCTTCATCATCGGTGACGACCACATCTGATGCCGGTAGCCACAAGCCGCTGGTGATAGTGTCATAGCTGGCAACCTGCCATACGGAATTATCATCGAGAATAAGGATTTCCCCATTGGCATTATTACTTTTAATGAAATGCTGTTCAGCGGCTATGGCAGGAGTCAGGCAGAGTAACGATATAAAAAAGAGAATGGTTTTCATTAATAGCTCCAGAGCGAATGTATTTCGACATTAAAAGACGAAGGGTAAATTTGCGTTTAGGTTAATGCCTGACTCACAAGTCGTGTTGATCTTCGTCACGCTTTTTATGATTTGAAATTAATGAAACCGTTCAGAAATTAAACATGCAAACATTAATATCAGGAGAGACATAATATCTGATGGCAATAAATCTGCTCCTAATGGGGATTGCAGCACGCCGCTGGCTGTCCTACTCTGGGGAGATAATTATGTGCCCAGGAGTCAACGATGTCGGTTTCAAATCCGTTATTTGAAGTAAGCGTATTACCCTATCAGGCACCTCGATTCGATGTCATCGAAGACTGCCATTATCGTCCGGCATTTGATGAGGCGATGCGCCAGAAGCGCGCAGATATTGATGCCATTATTGCCAGTTACGCCGCGCCGGATTTTGCCAACACGGTTTTGGCACTGGAAAAAAGCGGTGCGATGCTTTCGCGCGTCAGCAGCGTGTTCTTCGCCATGACCTCCGCGCACACCAACGACTATTTGCAGGAACTGGACGAAGCTTTTTCTACCGAACTGGCGGGATTAGCCAACGATATCTGGCTCAACGACGCGCTGTTTTCGCGCGTGCAGGCCGTGTGGGAAGGGCGGAAATCGCTGGATGCTGAGTCATGCCGGTTGGTGGAAGAGACCCATCAGCACTTTATTCTGGCAGGCGCAAAACTGACTGAGACGCAGAAAGCCGAATTAAAATCACTCAATACCGAAGCCGCATCGCTGACCAGTCAGTTCAATCAGAAACTGCTGGCGGCAGACAAAGCGGGTGGTTTGGTTGTCGATTATGCGCATCAGCTTGAAGGGCTGAGCGCCGACGAAATCGCCAGCGCCGCACAGGCAGCCGCAGATAAAGGGCTGGCGGATCGCTGGCTTATCTCATTACTCAATACCACGCAGCAGCCTGCGCTTTCGGCACTTCACGATCGTCAGACGCGTGAAAATCTGTTCAACGCAGGCTGGATTCGCACCCAGAAGAATGATGAAAACGATACCCGTATGATTGTGCTCAGACTGGCGAATTTACGCGCCCGTCGTGCGCAGTTGCTTGGGTTCGAGAGCTACGCTAGCTGGAGTACCGCCGATCAGATGGCGAAAACGCCTGACGCGGCACTGAAATTTATGCGAGGTATTGTCCCGGCAGCGCGAGCGCGCGCGCAACGGGAGCAGGCCGATATCCAGAAAGTGATTGATGACGAGCAGGGGCGTTTCAGCGTGCAGGCCTGGGATTGGGCGTATTACGCTGAGCGCGTTCGTCTGGAGAAATACGCTCTGGATGAATCGCAGATCAAACCCTATTTTGCCCTCGATACTGCGCTGCACGATGGCGTGTTCTGGGCGGCTAGCCAGTTGTTCGGTATTCGCTTTGTCGAGCGCTTCGATATTCCGGTTTATCACCCGGATGTTCGCGTCTGGGAGATTTTCGACCATAACGGCGAAGGTATGGCGCTGTTTTACGGTGATTTCTTCGCGCGTGATTCCAAAGGCGGCGGGGCGTGGATGGGGAATTTCGTCGAACAATCCCATGAACTCGCTGCACGCCCGGTGATTTACAACGTCTGTAACTACCAGAAACCGGCTTCCGGACAGGCGGCGCTACTCTCCTGGGATGATGTCATTACGTTGTTCCACGAGTTCGGTCACACGCTGCACGGCCTGTTTGCCGATCAGCGTTTCGCCACATTATCCGGCACCAACACGCCGCGCGACTTTGTTGAATTCCCGTCGCAAATCAACGAACACTGGGCCAGCCATCCGCAGGTCTTTGCGAACTATGCCCGCCATTATCAAACCGGAGAACCGATGCCAGACGCCCTGCGCGAGAAAATGCTCAGCGCGACGCAGTTCAATAAGGGTTACGACATGACCGAGCTTTTAAGCGCGGCGTTACTGGATATGAACTGGCACGGTATCGGCACGCAGGAAACGGTCACGGACGTGGATACGTTTGAATCGTCAGCGCTTAAAAAAGAGGGGCTGGATCTGCCCGCTGTTCCGCCGCGCTATCGCAGCAGTTATTTTGCGCACATCTTTGGTGGCGGTTATGCAGCCGGATATTACGCCTATCTGTGGACGCAAATGCTGGCGGATGACGGCTATCAGTGGTTTGTCGAACAGGGCGGCTTAACGCGTGAAAACGGACAGCGGTTCCGCGAGGCTATTTTGTCGCGCGGGAACAGTAGCGATCTGGAAGCGTTGTATCGCGACTGGAGAGGGCACGATCCGTTGATCGAGCCGATGTTGAAGAATCGTGGGTTAAGCGATTAGTTCTTTGCGGTCTGATGCCCTCACCCCGACCCTCTCCCACCGGGAGAGGGAGAAAGCCGAGTCCGAGCTTGAGGGAGAAAACCGGCTCCGTGCTTGAGGGAGACCAGCGGACGATCCCCTCTCCCATTGGGAGAGGGTTAGGGTGAGGGGAAAAATTACACCACTTCGTTCGGACAATCTTCGCCGTTTTCCAGCTGTTTAAGATTACCCAGCGTTGTTTCTGAAATGCTGATCAGCGCTTCAGCAGTCAGGAACGCCTGGTGTCCGGTAAACAGCACGTTGTGGCAGGCAGACAGACGGCGGAACACATCGTCCTGAATCACGTCGTTAGACTTGTCTTCAAAGAACAGATCGCGTTCGTTCTCATACACATCCATTCCCAGCGCGCCGATTTTTTGCGTTTTTAGGGCTTCAATTGCTGCCTGAGAATCGATCAGGCCGCCACGGCTGGTATTGATAATCATCACGCCGTCTTTCATCTGATCAAAGGCGTCTTGGTTGAGCAGGTGATAGTTCTCCGGCGTCAACGGGCAGTGCAGGGAAATCACGTCCGACTGCGAGAGCAGCGTTGGCAGGTCAACATACTCCACGCCCAGCTCCAATGCAGCAGCACTTGGGTACGGATCGAACGCCAGCAGACGCATACCGAAACCTTTCAGAATGCGCAGAGTCGCCACGCCGATTTTACCGGTGCCGATCACGCCCGCCGTTTTTCCGTACATGGTAAAACCGGTCAGACCTTCGAGAGAGAAGTTGGCATCACGGGTGCGCTGATATGCGCGGTGAATGCGTCGGTTCAGGGACATCATCATTCCGATGGCATGTTCCGCGACGGCTTCCGGGGAGTAGGCCGGAACACGCACCACTTTCAGACCCAGCTCTTTGGCGGCGTCCAGATCGACGTTATTAAAGCCCGCACAGCGCAACGCAATGTATTTTACGCCGTGTTTTTTCAACTCTTCCAGCACCGGGCGGCTACCGTCGTCGTTGACGAAAATGCACACCGCTTCGCAGCCGTTCGCCGTTTTGGCGGTTCTTTCGGTCAGCAGAAAGTCGAAAAATTCGAGTTCGAATCCGTAAGTCTCGTTAACATGTTGCAGATACTTTTTATCGTACTGTTTTGTGCTATATACCGCGAGTTTCATAAGACTTTCTCCAGTGATTTTGCATTCACGTTAGCATGATTAAAATAATCTTACAATTTATAAAATTTTATTGAATTCAATAAGTTCTATCAATAATTCTAGAGCAACTATCCTTAAAACTGGCGTTGACTTCAACTGACTGGCTAAACATGCCACAATGACGGGCACTGTCGGCTTATTTTTTCGCTAAATCAGGATATTAACTGCCCATGAGGGGTAAATACAAAGCCGTAATTCCGCTACTTCTGCTCATCATTCTCTTGCCGCTGACGCTGCTGATGACGCTTGCCCAGTGGGTCCCCACTCTTGCCGGGATTTGGCTCCCTGTCGGTACGCGCATTGCATTTGAAAAAAGCCCGCGCCTCAGCCGCAATCAGATTGTGATCCCCGATCTCCGTTATCTGGTCGATGACTGCGAAATCGCCCGCGTGGAAAACGCCACGCTGTCTCATCCCAGCCGCTGGAAGCTTGACGTCGGCGCGCTCGAGCTCAATACCGCCTGCCTGAGTAAACTGCCGCAGACGGAACAGGCCAATACTGCGCCGAAAACGCTCGCCGAATGGCAGTCAATGCTGCCGAATACCTGGCTTAATATCGATCGTCTAACACTTTCCCCGTGGCAGCAGTGGCAGGGAAAACTCAACGTATCATTAACGCCGTCAATGCAGGAAGTGACTTACCTGGGTGAACAGGTAAAAGTGCGAGGTAAACTTCGCGGCCAAAGCCTGACCATCAGCGAATTTGAACTTCACCTGCCGGATTATCCACAGCCGATTCAACTGGCGGGAGAGTTCACACTGCCGTTGATTCCGGACGGCGTGCCGGTAAAAGGCCACGCAGAGGCCACCCTGAGCGTGCCGCAAATTACATCGCCGGTGGATGTCGATCTCGACTGGGAACAGAACCGGGGTCAACTGGTGATGAGCGCCCGCGATAACCCCGATCCGCTGCTCGATTTACCGTGGCAACTCACCGCCGAACAGCTGACGATCAGCGACGGGCGCTGGCACTGGGATCTCACCGGTCTGCCATTAAGCGGGCGCGTGGGGCTGAAAGTTGAAAACTGGCAGCAAGGCCTGGAAAACGCCATCTTTACCGGTCGTCTGAACGTGCTGACCCAGGGCGATGCCGGTAAAGGCAACGCCGTGCTAACCCTCGGTCCGGGCAAACTGAGCATGGATAACAGCGCTATGCCGCTCCAGTTGACGGGCGAAGCCAAGCAGGGCGATCTGATTTTATATGCCATTCTTCCGGCCCAACTGACCGGCAGCCTTGCCGATCCGCATCTGGCATTTGAACCTGGTGCACTGCTGCGCTCACGCGGTCGGGTCATTGACTCCCTGAATATAGATGAAATCCGCTGGCCGCTGGCGGGAGTAAAACTGTCGCAGAAGGGCGTGGACGGGCGTTTACAGGCCATTCTCAAAGCACATGAAAACGAAATGGGCGATTTTGTTCTGCATCTGGACGGACAAGCGAATGACTTTCTGCCGGACAGCGGCCTGTGGCAGTGGCGATACTGGGGCGATGGTCACTTTACGCCAATGAATGCCCGCTGGGATGTGGCTGGCAAAGGCGAGTGGCGCGACAGCGCGATTGAACTGACGGCATTATCGACCGGTTTCGATAAACTGGAATACGGCACCATGCTGGTGAGCAAACCGCGTCTGATATTAGACCAACCCGTGCGCTGGCTGCGTGGCGAAAATAATCCGCATTTCAGCGGTGCGTTATCGCTGGATGCGCAGCAAACGTCGTTCTCCGGCGGCAGCGTGTTACCGCCGTCGACGCTCAAATTCAGCGTTGACGGCACGGACCCGACATTCTTCCAGTTTAAGGGCTCACTGCATGCGGGTGAAATCGGCCCGGTTCAGCTCAATGGTCGCTGGGATGGAGAGCGTCTGCGCGGGCAGGCCTGGTGGCCAAAACAATCGCTGACGGTGTTCCAGCCGCTGGTACCGCCCGACTGGAAAATGAATTTGCGCGACGGCGAGTTGTACGCGCAGGTGGCGTTTTCTGCCGCCGCTGGTCAGGGATTTGAAGCGGGCGGTCACGGCGTGCTGAAAAGCGGCAGCGTCTGGATGCCGGATAACCAAATTAACGGCATCGATTTTGTCCTGCCGTTCCGTTTCAGCGAAGGCACCTGGTCGCTGGGCACGCGCGGCCCGGTGACGCTGCGTATTGCTGAAGTGGTCAACCAGGTGACGGCGCGCAATATCACGGCGGATTTGCAGGGTGATTACCCGTGGAGCGAGCACAACCCGCTGCTGCTGACCAACGTCAGCACCGACGTGTTGGGGGGAAAAATCACCATGCAGCAGTTGCGAATGCCGCAGCACGATCCGGCCCTGCTGCGGGTGAATAATATCTCCGCCAGTGAGCTCATCAGCGCCGTCAATCCGAAACAGTTTGCCATGTCTGGCCCGGTCAGCGGTGCGCTGCCGTTCTGGCTGGAGAACGAAAAATGGATAATCAAAGACGGCTGGCTGACCAATCCCGGCCCGATGACCTTGCGTATCGACAAAGACACGGCGGATGCCATCGTCAAAGACAACATGGCGGCGGGTGTGGCGATTAACTGGCTCCGTTATATGGAAATTTCTCGCTCGTGGACGAAAATCAATGTAGATAATCTGGGTGTGCTGACTATGCAATCGGCGATCAGCGGTACCAGCCGGGTAGACGGAAAAAGTAACACCGTGCACCTCAATTACACCCACGAAGAGAATCTTTTTACCCTGTGGCGCAGCCTGCGCTACGGGGATAATTTACAGGCATGGCTTGAGCAACACGCGGCGTTACCGGATGTCCGCTGTCAGGCAGGTAAGGAATGTGAGGAACAACAATGAAAAATCTGACTGGCGCGCTTGGCGTGATCATGGTCGTAATGCTCTCGGGCTGTACGCCGCGTATTGAAGTGGCGGCGCCGAAAGAGCCGATCACCATCAATATGAACGTCAAAATCGAACATGAGATCCACATCAAAGTGGATAAAGACGTCGAAACCCTGCTGAAATCGCGCAGCGATCTGTTCTGAGGATGCCATGAAACGACTTCTTGCAATCGGTCTGCTGGTGTTAGGCATCAACGTGCAGGCGCAGGCGATCACCTTAAACGAAGCACGTGCGCAGGGGCTGGTCGGCGAAACCCTGAGCGGCTACATTGCGCCGCTGCGCCAGGATAAGCAGACGCTGGCGTTGGTCAATGAGATCAATGCAGCCCGCACAGAAAGTTATCAGAAGCTGGCAGACAGCAATAATCTTCCGGTCGATGAAGTGGCGAAAATGGCCGGACAGAAGCTGGTGGCCCGCGCACAGCCGGGGGAATATGTGAAGGGGATTAACGGGAAGTGGCTGAAAAAGTGATCAGCGATAGCGCTTGCGGTACTCGCCCGGTGAGACACCAAAACGTTGTTTGAACGCCGTTGAAAAATGGCTATGGTCGGCAAAACCCCAGCTGTAGCCAATTCCCGCCAGTTTTTCATCATCACCCGTGGCGCGTAACACTTGCGCGCACAGGTCCAGCCGCCGGTTTTTGATGTACTGCGCCACCACCAGGCCTTTATCGGCAAACATGCGATACAGGCTGCGCACGGACATGCCGCTCTCGGTGGCGATCCACTCCGGGCGCAAAGCTTCCGACTGAATGTGCGAATCAATCAGCGTCAGCACATTCTGGAACTGACGTTCTTTACGCGGCGGTGCGGATTCTCGCTGTTGAAAAGCAGGGCGCAGTAAACACACCATTGCCTCCAGCGCCGCTTCGCTTTCCAGATCGCTCAGATGGGCGTTATCCATGCTCTCCTGCAACAGCCGATAGCTCAGTTGCACCGTCGGCAGGTTGCGCGACAGCTTGAGCGCGCAGCTGACTTCCTGAAAGCGACACTGCTGTTCCAGAATCTGGCGTGGGAGTAAAAGAGAAATCTGGCGTGATTTATCGTGCCAATAAATCGAACAGGGGCGTGAAGCATCGATAAGCGTAATGTCACCCGCTTCAATCACCGTTTGCCTGTCGTCCTGTTCCAGCGTCGCATTGCCTTCGAGCTGAAATACGGTGTAGAACCAGGCGTCGTTGCTGCCTTTGATCTCATGACGAGTGCGAAAGAGATTAACGCCTGCGGCAGTGACAGTGCTGAGCTTCATACTTCTGGCGTAGCTGGTTTCCAGTTCGCCAAGAAACGGACCTGCCAGCGGACGCGCGGCAAAGCTGCCACACACCTGGTTAATTTGCGCCAGCCACTGTTGATATTTTTCCTGCTCGCTTGCACACGCCATCGTTCATCTCGCTGCACTGTCAATGTTTTTGCATTGTTGCATTTGTGTTGCATTTTGTCAGGGGTCTGGGCTGACTATAGGAAAGAACACTCGCTGATAACAGTGTTATAAGGCGGAATTATCTTTATTTGCGGGGGCTGTCACAGGTGGCAAAGCGAATGTCACACAGATAAAAGCGTATCTGGCAAAGCGATCTTAGACTGCGTTAACACCCTGCGAATAATAATGAAGGAGCACCCCATGTCTTAGACACAGACCGCCATTCTGCCGAGCGTGCAGCAGTTTTTAGACCGCCAACATGGCCTGTGGATTGAGGGCCGTCAGTCCGCTTCTGAAAGTGAAAAACGCCTGAATATCTTCAACCCGGCCACGGGTGAAATGATTGCCTCTACGGCAGATGCAAGCGTGAGCGATGTGGATCGCGCGGTAATGTCCGGCTGGCGTGCGTTTGTCTCCCGCAGCTGGGCGGGGAAACTGCCTGCCGAGCGTGAACGTATTTTGCTGCGTTTTGCCGATCTGGTTGAGCAGAACACGGAAGAACTCGCACAGCTCGAAACTCTGGAGCAGGGTAAATCAATTAATATTTCTCGCGCTTTTGAAGTGGGCTGCACGCTGAACTGGATGCGCTACACCGCCGGGCTGACCACCAAAATTGCCGGGAAAACCCTGGACCTCTCCATTCCGATGCCACAGGGCGCGCGCTATCAGGCGTGGACCCGTAAAGAGCCGGTTGGCGTGGTCGCCGGTATTGTGCCGTGGAACTTCCCGCTGCTGATCGGCATGTGGAAAGTGATGCCAGCGCTGGCCGCGGGCTGTTCCATTGTGATTAAACCGTCCGAAACCACGCCGCTGACGCTGCTGCGCGTGGCTGAGCTGGCAAGCGAAGCGGGCGTTCCTGATGGTGTATTTAACGTCGTCACCGGCAGCGGTGCAGTGTGCGGCGCGGCATTGACCTCGCATCCGCATATCGCCAAGGTCAGTTTTACCGGGTCAACCGCGACCGGCAAACAGATTGCGCGCGTCGCTGCCGATACGCTAACGGGCGTGACGCTGGAGCTGGGCGGTAAAAATCCGGCGATCGTGCTGAAAGATGCCGATCCGGCGTGGGTGGTGGAAGGGCTGATGACCGGCAGTTTCCTCAATCAGGGGCAGGTGTGTGCCGCAAGTTCGCGCATTTACATCGAAGCGCCGCTTTTCGATACTCTGGTGAGTCACTTTGAGCAAGCGGTGAAATCCCTGAGCGTCGGGCCAGGCATGTCGCCGACGGCGCACATCAACCCGCTCGTCTCCCGCGCCCACTGCGACAAAGTGCAAAGCTTCCTCAACGAAGCGCAATCCCGCAACGCCGAGCTGATTCCCGGCAACAGCGGCCCGGACAAGCAGGGCTACTACGTTGCGCCTACGCTGGTGGTCAACCCGGATGCCAGCCTGCGCCTGACCCGCGAAGAGGTATTTGGCCCGGTGGTGAATCTGGTGCGCGTGTCTGATGGTGAAGAGGCGTTACATCTGGCGAACGATACGGAATACGGCCTGACGGCCAGCGTCTGGACGCAAAATATCAGTAAAGCGCTGGAGTATACGGACCGACTTCAGGCCGGTACCGTATGGGTGAATAGCCATACGCTGATCGACGCCAACCTGCCGTTCGGCGGCATGAAACAGTCCGGCACCGGGCGAGATTTCGGCCCGGACTGGCTGGACGGCTGGTGCGAAACCAAGTCGGTGTGTGTGCGGTACTAGTTGTTTTTGCCGGATGGCGGCTTTGCCTTATCCGGCCTACACATTCGGCTCCCTCTCCCTGCGGGAGAGGGTTGGGGTGAGTGCATCAAACCGCAAAAGCTTCAACGTGACCAACGATTGCGCCCACCTTCCTTTGCCCGATACAACGCCGCATCCGCCTGCGCCACCATCTCGTCGGCGGTTAATCCCGCCGTCATTCCTGCAATGCCCATACTGGCGGTGACGTATTCGCTCACCTTTGACGCCTTATGCACAATCGCGGCCTGGCGTAAATTCGCCTGAATGCGCTGCGCCACCTGATCGGCCGCATCGGGCGGGCAATCAAACAGGATCAACAAAAACTCCTCGCCGCCGTAGCGCGATACCAGATCTTCCGGCGTGCGCACCGACGCTTTCAGCGCCTGCGCCACCCGCACCAGACACTCATCGCCCGCCTGATGCCCGTAAGCGTCGTTGTAAAGCTTGAAGTAATCCACATCAAGCATCAGAAGCGTGAAGGATTTTCCCTGGCTCACGGCGCGTTCCAGCACGTTTTCCATCTCACGCCGGTTGGCAGTTTCGGTCAGCGGGTCCTGATGCGCCAGGGCGTCGAGACGAGCGATCAGCAGCTGGTTTTGCTGGTTGCGCTGCCAGGCTTCGTCGAACCAGCGCAGAAGAATAAAACGCCCGCAAATCAGGATCAGCGTAAAGACAATCCACACCGCCGCGAAGCGCATATTTAACCCGTGATTGAGCACCACGCTGGCGATCGGCAGGGTAAACCACAGCGGGAGCACGCTGGAGAGCAATCCCACGGGATAGAAATAGAGCGCGGTGACGGCGGTCAATAACAGAATGGTGCACAGGGGCCAGGCATGCGGAAGTTGCCAGTCAACGATAAACCAGTAGCAGCACAGCGCCCACAGCAGCCCTGAGGTGAACAGCACCAGGCTAATCCCGGTAATATGCCGCCAGCTCATGACAATCAGCGCCGCCGACAGGGCGATTACCCCGAGCATTGCAGCATCGACCAGGGACGAAATCTGCTGCCCGGATACATGGGCGGGGTCGAAATTGTGTACCAGCGTGTTACGCAGCAAAATCATCAGCGCAAAGCTGACGTGCACGAACGCCAGCCACGGCATGTTGATGGTCAGACCGCGAGAGACCATCGCCTGGCGGGTCGGCCATGAGGTCAGTTCAGAAGAGAAAGGGTGACGTTTTTCCATACATTCACTGTGTTAGAAGAAGAGAGCCGGCAGGCAGGCCGCTCAACGGCCTGCCTGCCGGAAAGGTTACGGTGTCACAATGTTGAACCAGAATTCAAACTTATCCATATAGCCCAGCATCTGATCCAGTTTAGCGCCATCACCGGTCACTTTCACGTCGCCGCTGTCCTGTGCCTGTTTCAGCGTCACTTCTTTGAGGATGATTTTATTCAGCGTGTCGCGGTTGAGTGCAATGGTCGTGTCCGCGTCTTTTGCTTCGGTATTGGCCGTGTGGTTAAGCACGCCGTTTTCCAGCTCGAGCTTGTATTTTCCGCCGTCGCTGCCGAGATCGATGTTAAACACGGACTTCGCATCCCCGGCTTTTTCCCCGTTGATATGCACCGCCAGATAGTCGAAGAACATCTCTGGCGTCATGGCGCGCACGGTATCCGGGCTGGCGGTGTTCGGCGTTGGCAGTTTCTGCACGCCATTGCGTAACTCCTGCGCGCCGGTCAGATAGAAATTACGCCACGGGCCAGATTCTGCCTGATAACCGAGCTGTTCCAGTGCATCGGCCTCCAGATTGCGCGCCGCCTGGTTATTCGGATCGGCAAACACCACTTTGCTGACCACCTGCGCCACCCAGCGATAGTTCCCCTGGTCAAAGTCGGTTTTAGCTTTCTGCAAAATCGCATCGGCACCGCCCATGTACTCGACAAATTTCTTCGCGCCTTCTTCTGGCGGCAGTTCGTCGAGCGTTGCCGGGTTGCCGTCAAACCAGCCGAGATAAAGCACGTAGGTGGCTTTCACGTCATGGCTGACGGAACCGTAGTAGCCGCGGTTTGCCCAGGTGTGGGCCAGCGAATCAGGCAGTTTGAAGTTGGCGGCGATTTCGTCGCGCGTCAGCCCCTCGTTGGCCATGCGCAGGGTCTGGTCGTTGATGTAACGATAGAGGTCACGCTGGCTTTTCAGCAGCTTGACCACGTTGTCATTGCCCCAGGTCGGCCAGTGGTGCTGGGCCATGATGATCTCGGCTTTGTCACCCCAGCGGACAATCGCCTCGTTGATGTATTTTGACCACGGCAGCGGCTCGCGGATTTTGGCCCCGCGCAGAGAGTAGGTGTTGTGCAGGGTATGGGTGACATCCTCAGCAGATTCGATCAGTTTTTTCTCTTCGATATACCACAGCATTTCCGACGGCGCTTCCGAACCCGGTGCCAGCATGAAGTCATAGGTCAGGCCATCGATCACCTCTTTCTGGCCGTCTTTTTCAATGATATTGGTCGGAGCGATCAGCGTGACGTTCCCGGCAGAGGTGGTGGTTCCCAGCCCGGCACCCACCTGACCTTTGGCGTCGGGTTTCAGCAAGTTACCGTACATATAGCTGGCGCGGCGGCTCATCACGTTACCGGCCATGATGTTTTCTGCGACGGCGGCTTCCATAAATCCGGCGGGTGCATAAATCTTCACTTTGCCCGCTTTCACATCCGCTTCATCCACCACGCCGCGCACGCCGCCGTAATGGTCCACGTGGCTGTGGGTATAAATCACGGCTACCACCGGTTTTTGACCGCGATTTTTAAAATAGAGATCCATCCCGACTTTCGCTGTTTCAGCAGAGACCAGCGGGTCAACGACGGTGACGCCTTCTTTACCTTCAATAATCGTCATATTCGACAGATCGAGATTACGGATCTGATACACCCCATCGGTGACTTCAAATAAACCGCTGATATTAATCAGCTGCGCCTGACGCCATAAACTGGGGTTGACGGAATCCGGCGCTTTATCGCCTTCTTTAATAAAGGCGTATTGCTGTGGATTCCAGACCACATTCCCTTGTTCCCCTTTAATCACGTCCTGAGGGATCGGGGCGATAAAGCCTTTGTGGGCATCGGTAAAATCGGTGTTGTCGTCAAACGGGAGCTGGCTGTAGAGGGCGTTATTGGCCTGTTGGGTGGCGGCAGTGGCGTCCTTAGGCGCTTCTGCCGCTAGGGCGTTCGGGCTGAAGGAAATAAACAGTCCCGCCAGTGCGAGGCTGGTGGCTATGGCGTTCAATCTCATTCTAAAACCTCTCAGAAGTAAGTACGACGTTGCGTGTGAAACTTCGTGTCCTGGCTGAAAAATGGTTCAAGAGATGAAAATAATGCGGGGAGGCATGACTAACTATAATCGGGCTAACTCATTCGGCAAGTGAATGAAATAAACAGGCCGGGGAGTTCCCGGCCTTGGTAATTACTTCTCGTCCTTCTTCTTGCCAAGCGTTGGCGTCTCGTCGAAGAAGTTCCACGGTTTGAGCAGGGTGTGGACCCACTCTGTTGGCATAATCGGCCACTCTTCGGCGCGCGCCACGTGGGTGGTCCCGGTGGTCATCCACACCACATCATCCTGATTATCAATGGATTCGTTATCCTTACTGTACTTGCCCAGACCGCTGTCGTGAATCGAACGGTTCGGGAATTTGCCTTCCGGATACATCTCGTTCGGATGGTAGCGCGTCACCCACAGTTGTTTATCCATAAAGCTCAGGCGATGGTAAATCCATTCGTCCGGGGCGAATTTCGCACCGGTGGCGACCGGATGAGTGCCGCCCGCATAAGGGATAATCTGGTACGACACCGGGTTGCCCATGCGGTTCTCTTTGCTGGTATTACTCAGCAGTCGAATGGTGCCTGGGTCAAACTTCTGCGCGGCCTGCTGTTCGGTATCGATGTTGTACTGATTGATCTGCATGGTACTGGTGCGCGGGCCACCGGCGGTGTTGGGTTTCACTTCCGGGTCCATCGCCACCAGACGGTTGTTGGTGCCATCCACGTCCATATCCAGACGGAAGTTGTAGATATGCTGGTGGGTGGTCCCGACGATGTTGTGATCGATCAGGGTGCCGTATTTGGTGTCGTCTTTGGCGCTCGGGTCGTGCATGGTTTTCGCCTGCACGCCTTTCACCGCTTCGATGCCAGTTGCCCCCGCATCGATGCCGATGGTGCCGTTTTCGTGGAAAATCCAGTCAAAGATATAGTCGTAGTTACCGACGGTACTGACCCAGCGTACCACCAGTTCGCGGCGCTCGGTGCTGACGTTCGGCTGGCCCATCTCCTGATGTTTATATTCCGGCCCGGCGTAGCGTTCAAAGACGGCAATCGCGCGCGGGATCTCCATCGGCGCACCGGTGTAATCCGGAATGGTTTCGTTGAGCATCACCGCGTTCGACGGCGCGTCTTTGCCGCGCACCAGCGGCGAGGTCAGGGTGCCCATGCCATAGTCACCGGAATCAAGATAGGCTTTAAAGTACCAGCCCACGTCCGGGTCGCCGTACGGCACAATCATCCCGCCGAGTGAACCCTGATACATCACCTGGCGTTTTTTGCCGTTATCGTTGTAGGTCACGGTGGAGATAATCGGCCCGACGCGAGAATCGAGGCTCAGGTGGAAGTCCCAGTTCTGCCAGTGGATCATGTCGCCGGTGATAGTGTAGTTCTTACCTTCTGGCTCACTGATTTCCAGCGGTTTTTTCACCGGAGCAATGCGGTCGCGACCATCATACGGACGGGCGAGCATGGGCACAGGAACCACCGGGCCTTCTTCAATTTTGATGATTTTTTTCTGTTCAAGATCGACGACCGCCACCAGGTTTTCAATCGGGTGCGCCCAGTAGTTGCCGTCGCCGGTATCCAGATAGCTGACCACTTTCAGCAGGCGATCTTCCTGTTTCAAACCGTCTTTACCGTCAAAATAGCCGACGGTGAGCGGGGTGCCAATCACTTTCTTAGGATCGGTCACGCCGTGTTTTTTCAGCGCCTCGGCGTATTCCGGGCTCGCCATGATGATCTGCTGCACGGAGGTGAAATCATCCAGCAGGACCATGCCGTGAGCGTCGTTGACTGGCGTCCAGCTCACGACTTTTTTGTCCTTCAGGTCAACCACGCTTTCGATAACGTGTTTGCCATCGAGCATGGTGACGTTCGCCTGGCGCGGGCTATCAACCACCGTGCCGTTCAGCACGAAATCCCACACTTTGGCCTTTTCAGGTTCCGCCAGCGCGATCTGGGTAAAACGGGTATTGGGTTTAAAATCCGCCGAGGTTTTGACGATCTCGACGGCTTGTTTAATTTCGTCTGCGGTCAACGCGTTCAGCGGGTGCGGGTGCTTCTCCACCTGGAAGGTCTGATCAAGCCCCGACTGGAACACATCATTGATGAAGGTGTCGGAGATAAACGCTTTTTTACCTTTCATCACCACCGGCACCTGCAGTGTGAGCGGTTTGCCGTTGACGATGGCGGTTTTCGCGCCCGGTTTGACCTTCACAAAGGCACCGTCTTTGGTGAGAGTAAACATCTGAGCGTAATCGTCCCACTGCACATCAGCGCCAAAGTCAGCAAGTGTCTTGTCCATTGGAACCATATGCGCTTCGCCGCCGTGGGCGAAAACCGGTGACTGCCAGGAGCATAACAACGCGACTGCCACGGCCAGTGCCGTTTTACGGGCAGAAAAAGAAGAAGGGCTTCCCATCGTTGACCTCATAATTATTGTGTTATACCCGTCATACTTCGAGTTGCATGTGCGTTGGCTGCGCCTGCTCACCCCAGTCACTTACTAGAGTAAGTGACTGGGGATTCTCAAGCTTGCCGCCTTCCTGCAACTCGAATTATTTAGGGTATATTGAGTGTTGTGCAGCCTTATCCTGGCAGGAGCGGGCGCAAACTGTTTGCCTGCACCTGCCAGGCGTTTTGTCATGTTTGCCAAATTAAAAACCGGGAAGGGACCTTCCCGGTAAAAAGAACGGATCAGTCGGTGAAATCGCCCTGCTGGCGAGCCACGAGCGTCAGAATGGAGTACAGCGCGACGGGCTGCTGGTGCTGATTGAACACTTCAACCGCCCATTCGACCACGCCAGTCGGTTTCTCTTCTGCCGTGCGCTGTTTCTTGAGGGTTTTACGCTTGCAGGTCAGACGTACCTGGATGGTATCGCCCGGTTTCACTGGCTCGATAAAGCGCAAGTTTTCCATGCCGTAGTTGGCGATCACCGGTCCGACGCCTGCATCAACAAACAGGCCAGCGGCGGCAGAAATCACAAAGTAACCGTGGACCACGCGCTCACCGAAGATCGACTCCGCTGCGCCAATTTTGTCCATGTGGGCGTAGAAATGATCCCCGCTCAGGCAGGCAAAATTAACGATATCCGCTTCGGTCATGGTGCGACGCGGAGTCAGCAGGCTGTCGCCCGGCTGCAACTCTTCGAAGTATTTGCGGAACGGATGAATGCGGTCCTCTTGCACCTGCGCGCCACGTACCCACTGCTGGCTGATGGCGGCCAGCATCGACGGGCTGCCCTGGATCGCGGTGCGTTGCAGATAGTGTTTCACCGCGCGCAAACCGCCCAGCTCTTCACCACCGCCTGCTCGACCCGGACCGCCGTGAACCAGCTGCGGCAGCGGGGAGCCGTGGCCGGTAGACTCTTTTGCTGACTCTTCGTTGAGGATCTGAATACGCCCGTGGGCACGCGCCGCGCCGGAAATAAACTGCCGGGCGATACGCGAATCAGCGGTGACCAGCGTACCCGCCAGGCTACCTTCACCGGCGCGCACCAGGGTCATAGCATGTTCCGCGTCGCGATACGGCATCAGCGTGGCGACCGGGCCAAAGGCTTCGGTAGCATGAACGGCAGGGGACTCGTCCGGGTGCGGGCAGAACAGCAGCGTCGGCGGGAAGAATGCCCCGGCGGCCTGCAGATCGGCTTTGCCACCGAGGCGAATCTGGCAGCCCGCCTCGACCAGCAGATCCACTTTTTCCTGCACGTCGGCACGCTGTTCGGCGTTGACCAGCGCCCCCATTTTGACGCCTTCCTGCGCCGGATTGCCGACCACCACTTTCTCAAGACGCGCAATCAGCGCCTGGCTCACCGCCTCAATTTGCCCCTGCGGGACGATGATGCGGCGAATGGCAGTACATTTTTGTCCGGCTTTGGCGGTCATCTCCCGCACCACTTCACGGATAAACAGGGCAAACTCCGGCTGTTCCGGGGTCACATCTTCGCCGAGCACGCAGCAGTTCAGGGAATCCGCTTCCATCGTGAACGGAATGGATTTGCCGACGATATTTGGGTGGACGCGCAGCATCTGGCCGGTGGAGGCGGAGCCGGTAAAGGTCACCACGTCCTGACTGTCGAGATGATTGAGCAGGTCGCCCGCACCGCCGCAGATCAGGCTGATCGCACCCTCCGGCACCAGACCGCTATCGACGATGGATTTCACCATCGCCTGCGTCACCTGCGCGGTAGCCGTCGCCGGCTTGATGATCGCAGGCATCCCGGCAAGCCAGGTCGGGGCCAGTTTTTCCAGCATCCCCCAGCAGGGGAAGTTAAAGGCGTTGATATGCACCGCCACGCCGGATTTGGAGGTCAGTACGTGTCGCGCGGCAAAGCCGCCTTCTTTCGACAGCGGGATCAACTCGTCTTCCGGCCACAGAGTGTCGTCCGGCAATTCACGGCTACCGAGGCTGGCGTAGGTAAACATTGTGCCGATACCGCCTTCGATATCCACCCAGCTGTCCGCGCGGGTCGCGCCGGTTTCTGCCGACAGGGCGTAAAACTGCTCTTTCTGGCTCAGCAGATGTTTGGCGACCGCTTTCAGCATTGCCGCGCGCTCGATAAAGGTCATGGCGTGAAGTGATTCACCCCCGCGTTCGATGGCGAAGCGACGCGCCGCCGCCATATCCAGGCCTTCACTGGTCACTTCCCACAGGGCTTCGCCGCTGATGGCGTGATGAATGTTGCGCTCGCGGCCCCGGCCAGACTGCCAGATGCCGGATAAGAAGCTGGCTAACTGCTGCATCTTTCTCTCCAAGTGTTACGTAATTTCACTATAGATAGTTTGATTATGAATCATAAAAAGCAAGCAATGTTTTAATGATTTGTTAACAATGTGATCTTGTCAGATGAATCACGCTGTACGCATTGCCCGTTATGAGCGGCCTTGTGTAAAAGCCTTGCGAGCGGCATCACAAAATAGACAAACAATCCTTGGGGTTATATTTAACCTTTGTGTAACTTTTATGAAACGAAGTGATTCATCATTAAACGATGATTAACGATTTAACGAATCATAAAGGTGACGACGTGACGGAAGAACAACGCTTTGAGCAGCGCATCGCACAGGAGACAGCCATCGAGCCGCAAGACTGGATGCCTGACGCCTACCGCAAAACCCTGATCCGCCAGATTGGTCAGCATGCGCACTCCGAAATTGTCGGCATGCTGCCGGAAGGTAACTGGATCACCCGCGCCCCGACGCTGCGTCGCAAAGCGATTCTGCTGGCGAAGGTGCAGGACGAAGCAGGGCACGGGCTCTATCTCTACAGCGCGGCGGAAACCCTGGGCTGCGCGCGGGAAGACATCTACCAGAAGATGCTCGACGGCAAGATGAAATACTCCTCGATCTTCAACTACCCGACCCTGAGCTGGGCCGATATCGGTGTGATTGGTTGGCTGGTGGATGGCGCGGCCATCGTTAACCAGGTGGCGCTATGCCGCACCTCTTACGGGCCGTATGCCCGCGCAATGGTGAAAATCTGTAAAGAAGAGAGCTTCCATCAGCGCCAGGGTTTTGAAGCCTGCATGGTGTTGGCGCAGGGCAGCGAATCTCAGCGTCAGATGTTGCAGGACGCCATCAACCGTTTCTGGTGGCCAGCCCTGATGATGTTCGGGCCGAACGACGACAACTCCCCGAACAGCGCCCGCAGCCTCGCGTGGAAAATCAAACGTTTTGGCAATGACGAACTGCGTCAGCGCTTCGTCGACAACACCGTTTCGCAGGTCGAAATGCTGGGCATGACCGTCCCGGATGCAGATCTGCATTTCGACGAAGAGAGCGGTCACTACCGTTTCGGCGAAATCGACTGGCAGGAATTTGAAGAAGTGATTAACGGGCGCGGCGTGTGCAACCACGAACGCCTTGCCGCGAAAAACAGAGCCTGGGAAGAAGGGGCGTGGGTGCGCGAAGCCGCACTGGCGCACGCAGAAAAACAACACGCCCGCACCGCCGCGTAAGAGGAATTAACATGAGCAATGTCTACTGGCCGTTATATGAAGTCTTTGTCCGCAGCAAACAGGGGTTATCCCACCGTCACGTCGGCAGCCTGCACGCCGCCGACGACCGCATGGCGCTGGAAAACGCGCGTGATGCCTACACCCGCCGCAGCGAAGGCTGTTCGATCTGGGTGGTGAAGGCGAGCGAAATCGTCGCCTCGCAGCCGGAAGAACGCGGCGAATTTTTCGACCCGGCGGAGAGTAAGGTTTACCGCCATCCGACGTTTTACACCATCCCTGATGGCATCGAGCACATGTGAGGATGGCTATGAAACCGACTACCCAATATGCCCTGCGCCTGGGCGATAACTGTCTGATCCTCTCCCAGCGTCTCGGGGCGTGGTGCGGCCATGCACCGGAGCTGGAGATCGACCTGGCGCTGGCCAATATCGGCCTCGATCTGCTCGGGCAGGCGCGCAATTTCTTAACCTACGCCGCCGAACTGGAAGGCAGCGGCGACGAAGACACGCTGGCCTTTGGTCGCGACGAGCGCCAGTTCTGCAACCTGCTGCTGGTGGAACAGCCGAACGGCAACTTCGCCGACACCCTGGTGCGTCAGTATTTCATCGACGCCTGGCACGTGGCGCTCTTTACCCGTCTGACCCAAAGCCGCGATGCGCAAATTGCGGCAATTGCCGCGAAAGCGATCAAAGAAGCACGCTATCACCTGCGCTTTAGCCGTGGCTGGCTGGAGCGTCTGGGCAACGGCACCGACGTTTCTGCGCAGAAAATGCAGCAGGCGATTGACTCCTTGTGGCGCTTCACCGCCGAACTGTTCGAGGCCGACGCGCTGGAACAACAGCTGATCGCCGAAGGTATCGCCGTTGACCCGCGCGAACTGCGTGCCGAGTGGGAAGCGGAAGTGTTTGCCGGGTTTGAACAGGCCTGCCTCCAGGTCCCGCAAGAAGCGGCGTACCGCACTGGCGGCAAAAAAGGGCTGCACACCGAACATCTGGGACCGATGCTGGCGGAGATGCAATACCTCCAGCGCATGTATCCTGGTCAGCAGTGGTAAGAGGAGGTCGCTATGCAACGTCTCGCTGAGATCGCCCCGGCGGAAATCCCGCAAATCTGGTCCCTGTTAAGCCAGATCCCGGACCCGGAAGTGCCGGTGCTCACCATCACCGATTTGGGCATGGTGCGCAGCGTTTCTGCCCAGGCGGGCGGCTGGGTGATTGGCTTTACGCCGACGTATTCCGGCTGTCCGGCGACGGAGCATCTGCTGGGGGCCATTCGCGAGACGATGACCGCCCACGGGTTTACGCCGGTGCATATCGTCCTCCAGCTCGACCCGGCCTGGACCACCGACTGGATGACCGACGACGCCCGCACACGGCTGCGTGAATACGGTATCAGTCCGCCGGTCGGCCACAGCTGTCACGCCCACGTGCCTGCTGAAGTGGCCTGTCCGCGCTGCGCGAGCACCGACACGTCGGTTATCAGTGAATTTGGTTCGACGGCCTGCAAAGCGCTCTATCGCTGCAACGCCTGCCGTGAACCTTTCGACTATTTCAAATGTATCTGAGGTTGCCATGACAACGTTTCATTCCTTAACGGTGGCAAAAGTGGAACCCGAAACCCGCGATGCGGTGACCATTACCTTCGCGGTTCCACAGACTTTGCAGGACGCTTATCGTTTTCGTCCCGGCCAGCATCTGACGCTGAAAGCGCGTCTGGCGGGAGAAGAGTTACGCCGCTGTTATTCCATCTGCCGTAGTGTGACGCCGGGCGAAATTAGCGTGGCGGTGAAAGCCATCGACGGCGGGCGTTTCTCCCGCTATGCCCGCGATGAGATCAAACAAGGTATGGCGCTGGAGGTTATGGTGCCGCAGGGCCACTTCGGTTATCAGCCGCAGGCTGAACGCGCCGGGCGCTATCTGGCGATCGCCGCCGGGTCCGGCATTACGCCGATGCTGGCGATTGTCTCCAGCACGCTGCTGGTCGAGCCGGATAGCCACTTTACGCTTATCTACGGCAACCGCAGCAGCCAGAGCATGATGTTCCGCCAGGCGCTGGCAGATCTGAAAGATAAATACCCGCAGCGTCTGCAACTGGTGAATATTTTCAGCCAGGAGACGCTCGACAGCGACCTGCTGCACGGGCGTATCGACGGCGAAAAACTGCATCAGCTGGGGAAAACCCTGATTGATTTCAGCCTGTTTGAGGAAGCCTTTATCTGCGGCCCGTCGGCGATGATGGACGACGCCGAACTGGCGCTGAAAGCGCTGGGAATGCCGGAAAAAACCATTCATCTGGAGCGCTTTAACACGCCAGGCAGCGGCGTGAAACGCGCCTCGACAGTGCATGCGCAGGGGCAAAAAGTTACCGTGCGTCAGGACGGGCGTGACCGTGAAATCACGCTCACCGCCGACGACGAAAGCATTCTCGACGCGGCGCTGCGTCAGGGGGCAGACCTGCCGTACGCCTGCAAGGGCGGCGTCTGCGCCACCTGTAAATGCAAAGTGCTGCGCGGGAAAGTGGATATGGCGACCAACTACAGCCTCGAGCCGGACGAACTGGCGGCGGGTTACGTATTGAGCTGCCAGGCGCTGCCGCTCACCGCTGATGTGGTGGTCGACTTTGACGCAAAGGGGATGGCATGAGCGAGCTGATTGTTACCCGTCATGGCCGCGTGCTGCTTCTGACGCTGAATCGTCCGGCGGCGCGCAACGCTCTCAACAACGCGCTGCTGACGCAAATCTCGGAAGCACTGGAAAATGCCGCGCAGGACGGCGAGATCTCCGCCTGTGTCATTTATGGCAACGAGCGCTGCTTTGCCGCCGGGGCCGATCTCAATGAGATGGCGGAGAAAGATCTTCCCGCCACCCTGAACGACATTCGCCCGCAGCTGTGGGCGCGCATCAATAACTTCAACAAGCCGCTGATCGCCGCTGTAAACGGCTATGCGCTGGGCGCGGGCTGCGAACTGGCGCTTTTATGTGACGTGGTGATTGCTGGCGACAACGCCCGGTTTGGGTTGCCGGAAATCACGCTGGGCATTATGCCGGGCGCGGGCGGAACTCAGCGTTTGATTCGCAGTGTCGGTAAATCTCTCGCCAGCAAAATGGTGCTGACGGGCGAAAGCATTACCGCGCAGCAGGCGCAAGCGGCGGGGCTGGTGAGCGACGTGTTCCCGACGTATCTGGTGCTGGAATATGCCCTGAAACAGGCTGCGCTGATGGCGCGCCATTCGCCGCTGGCGTTGCAGGCCGCGAAACAAGCGCTGCGCCAGTCGCAGGAAGTGCCTTTGCAGGCCGGTCTGATGCAGGAGCGCCAGCTGTTTACGCAGCTGTCTGCCACGGAAGACAGGCGGGAAGGCATCGCCGCTTTCTTACAAAAACGCACCCCCGACTTTAAAGGACGCTAATTGTGGAATTTATTCTGAGTCATGTTGAGCAGGGCGTGATGACCATTACGCTGAACCGCCCGGGGCGTCTGAACAGCTTTAACGATGTGATGCACCAGCAGCTTTCCGAGTGCCTGAAACAGGCCGAGCGGGATGACACCATCCGCTGCCTGCTGATCACCGGAGCCGGGCGCGGTTTTTGCGCCGGTCAGGATCTGAATGACCGCAACGTTGACCCGAACGGCCCCGCGCCGGATCTGGGCTATTCCGTGGAAACCTTTTACAACCCGCTGGTGCGCCGTCTGGCGAAACTGCCGAAACCAGTCATTGCCGCCGTCAACGGCGTGGCGGCTGGCGCTGGTGCGACATTAGCGTTGGGCTGCGACATGGTGATCGCCGCCCGCTCAGTGAATTTCATGATGGCCTTCAGCAAGCTGGGTCTGGTGCCTGACTGCGGCGGCACCTGGCTGTTGCCGCGCGTCGCCGGACGGGCGCGGGCAATGGGACTGGCGCTACTGGGGGATAAACTCAGCGCCGAACAGGCCCACGCCTGGGGGATGATCTGGCAGGTGGTCGATGACGAAGAGTTGTCTTCCACGGCGCAAAAACTGGCTATCCATTTTGCCTCTCAACCGACCTTTGGTTTAGGTCTTATCAAACAGGCAATGAACGCCGCCGAAACCAATACGCTCGATGAACAGCTCGACCTGGAGCGCGATTACCAGCGTATGGCCGGGCGCAGCGACGACTACCGCGAGGGCGTTAGCGCATTCCTCGCTAAACGCACGCCGAACTTCACGGGGAAATGAGATGACGATGAGAATTCACACCGTCGCCGTGATTGGCAGCGGCACGATGGGCGCCGGGATCGCGGAAGTAGCTGCCAGCAGCGGACATCAGGTGCTGGTGTACGACATCGCCTCTGACGTGGTGGCCCGCGCCATCGACGGGATTCGTGCACGGCTGGAATCCCGCGTGGCACGCGGAAAACTGACCGCTGAAGCCTTTGAGAAGATCGTCGCGCGTCTGCTGCCAGTCAATGATATTCATGCCCTTGCCGCCGCCGATCTGGTGATTGAAGCGGCCTCCGAACGCCTCGACGTGAAAAAAGCGCTGTTCAAACAGCTGGGCGAAATCTGCCCCCCGCAGACGCTGCTCACCAGTAACACGTCGTCGATTTCGATAACGGCGGTGGCTGCTGACGTGCGCCATCCGGAACGCGTCGCAGGGCTGCATTTCTTTAACCCGGCGCCGGTGATGAAACTGGTTGAAGTGGTCAGCGGACTGGCGACCTCCAGCGAAGTGGCCGATCAGCTGTGCGAGCTGGCGCTGAACTGGGGCAAACAGCCGGTGCGCTGCCAGTCCACACCGGGATTTATCGTCAACCGCGTCGCGCGTCCGTTCTACTCTGAAGCCTGGCGTGCGCTGGAAGAAAACGTGGCCCCGGCGCAGGACATCGACGCCGCGTTGCGCGAAGGCGGCGGTTTCCCGATGGGGCCGCTGGAGCTGACGGACTTGATTGGTCAGGATGTTAACTTCGCCGTGACCTGCTCGGTGTTTAACGCATTCTGGCAGGAGCGCCGCTTCCTGCCGTCGCTGGTCCAGCAGGAGCTGGTACTCGGCGGACGCCTGGGCAAGAAAACCGGGCAGGGCGTATACGACTGGCATGGCGAACGTCCTGCTGCGCAGTGGCTTGCCCCGGTCGGAGCGACCTTCAGCCCGGTAACAGCGCAAAAAAGAAGTGACGGTGTCACGGAGCTGGATGAGGTGCTACTGGTAGAAACCACAGGCGAAACCGCGCAAAGTCTCGCTCTGCGCCTCAATCGCCCGGTGGTGGTGGTCGACAGAATGGACGGTGACGTTGTAGTGATCGCGACGGCCGCCAGCAACCCACACTCTGCCACGCAAAAAGCGATTTATCACCTGCAGCAGCAGGGGAAACGCGTCCTGCACATGACGGATTATCCCGGCCTGCTAATCTGGCGCACCGTGGCGATGATTATCAACGAAGCGCTGGATGCCCTGCAAAAAGGGGTCGCCAGCGAACAGGATATCGATACCGCCCTGCGCCTGGGCGTGAACTATCCCGTTGGGCCGATTGCCTGGGGTGAACGTCTGGGATGGCAACGCCTGTTAATTCTACTGGAAAACCTGCAACGTCATTACGGCGAAGAGCGCTATCGCCCGTGTTCACTGCTGCGCCAGCGTGCGCTTGTGGAGAGTAGCTATGAGTCATAACGCCTGGCACAACGCCCGCGCCATGTATGAAAACGACGCCTGCGCGCAGGCGCTTGGGATCGATATTGTAGAGATGGACGAGGGGTACGCGGTGGTGACGATGACCATCACCCCACAGATGCTCAACGGTCACAAAACCTGCCACGGTGGACAGCTGTTCTCTCTGGCTGATACGGCTTTCGCCTACGCCTGTAACAGCCAGGGGCTGGCGGCTGTGGCCTCGGCATGCACCATTGATTTTCTGCGCCCTGGCTTTGCGGGAGACAAGCTGACCGCCAGCGCTCGCGTAAAACATCAGGGCAAACTGACCGGCGTGTACGACATCGAAATAACTAACCAACAACAAAAAACAGTCGCCTTGTTTCGCGGTAAATCGCACCGCATTGGTGGCAGTGTGACAGGAGAAGCCTGATGCGTGATGCATTTATCTGTGATGGTGTTCGTACCCCGGTGGGGCGTTATGGCGGTGCATTGTCTGGTGTACGCGCCGACGATCTGGCGGCTGTGCCGCTGCGTGCGCTGCTGGCGCGCTATCCGCACCTGGACGCTGAACGTATTGACGATGTGATCTTCGGCTGTGCAAATCAGGCCGGAGAAGACAACCGTAACGTGGCGCGTATGGCGGCGCTGCTGGCCGGATTCCCGCAGACGGTGTCTGGCACCACCATCAATCGTTTGTGCGGTTCCGGACTTGACGCCGTTGGTTTTGCCGCGCGAGCAATCAAAGCAGGCGATGCTGATCTGCTGATCGCCGGTGGCGTGGAATCCATGTCCCGTGCGCCGTTCGTGATGGGCAAAGCGACCACGCCGTTCCAGCGTCAGGCAGAGATGTTTGATACCACCATTGGCTGGCGATTTGTGAATCCGCTCATGCATCAGCAATACGGAACTGACAGCATGCCCGAAACGGCAGAGAATGTAGCTGAATTGTTAAATATCAGCCGTGCCGATCAGGATGCCTTCGCGCTGCGCAGTCAGCAGCGGACGGCGATTGCCCAGCAGAACGGGATTCTGGCGCAGGAAATCGTGCCGGTGAGCGTCGCGGGTAAAAAGGGCGCGATTACCGAAGTGCTGATCGATGAACATCCGCGTGGAGATACCACGCTTGAGCAGCTCTCCGCCCTGAAAACCCCATTCCGTAAAAACGGCGTGGTGACGGCGGGCAACGCCTCTGGCGTGAACGACGGCGCGGCGGCGCTGATTATCGCCAGCGAAGCGATGGCGCATCAGCAGGGATTAACCCCGCGAGCGCGTATCGTGGCGATGGCCAGCGCGGGCGTGGAACCACGACTGATGGGGCTTGGCCCGGTTCCGGCAACACGCAAAGTGCTGGAGCGCGCGGGTCTGAGCATTAACGATATGGACGTGATTGAGCTCAACGAAGCTTTTGCGTCACAGGCACTGGGCGTGCTGCGCCAGCTCGGGTTAGCGGATGATGCCGCGCATGTGAACCCGAACGGCGGCGCGATAGCCCTGGGCCATCCGCTGGGGATGAGCGGTGCACGACTGGTGCTGGCGGCCAGCAATGAATTGCATCGACGCAACGGGCGCTACGCGCTTTGTACGATGTGCATCGGTGTGGGCCAGGGCATTGCCCTGATCCTGGAGCGTGTTTGAGCAAAACTACCTGCGAGTACCCTACAAAATGACAACGACAACAACACAACTTGATGCAATTGAAACTGCCTCCGTGGACGAATTACAGGCGCTGCAAACCGAACGCCTGAAGTGGACGCTGAAGCATGCTTACAACAATGTGCCAATGTACAAACGCAAATTTGACGCAGCGGGCGTGCATCCTGACGATTTCAAAGAGTTAAGCGATCTCAATAAATTCCCGTGCACCACCAAACAGGATCTGCGGGATAACTATCCGTTCGATACCTTCGCGGTGCCGATGGAGCAGGTGGTGCGCATTCATGCGTCCTCCGGCACGACGGGTAAACCGACGGTGGTCGGCTACACGCAAAACGATATCGACAACTGGGCCAATATTGTCGCCCGTTCTCTGCGCGCCGCCGGCGGCACGCGCAAGGATAAAATTCACGTGGCTTATGGCTACGGACTCTTTACCGGCGGGCTGGGCGCGCATTACGGCGCCGAGCGTTTAGGGGCGACGGTGATCCCGATGTCCGGTGGCCAGACCGAGAAGCAGGCGCAGCTGATCCGCGATTTCCAGCCGGATATGATCATGGTGACGCCGTCCTACTGCCTTAACCTGATTGAAGAGCTGGAGCGCCAGATGGGCGGCGACGCCAGCCAATGTTCCCTGCGCGTCGGCGTCTTTGGCGCGGAGCCCTGGACCCTGGCGATGCGCCATGAGATCGAGCGTCGCCTGGGGATCACCGCCCTGGATATTTACGGCCTGTCTGAAGTGATGGGACCGGGCGTGGCGATGGAGTGCATCGAAACCGCCGACGGCCCGACCATCTGGGAAGATCATTTCTATCCAGAAATCGTCAATCCGAACGACGGCACGCCGCTGGCCGACGGTCAGCAGGGCGAACTGCTGTTCACCACGCTCACCAAAGAGGCGTTGCCGGTTATCCGCTATCGCACCCGCGACCTGACGCGTCTCCTGCCAGGCACTGCGCGCACCATGCGCCGCATGGACCGTATCAGTGGACGCAGCGATGACATGCTGATCATTCGCGGCGTGAACGTTTTCCCGTCCCAGCTGGAAGAGGAGATTGTTAAGTTTGAGCATCTGTCGCCGCATTACCAGCTGGAAGTGAACCGCCGCGGCCATCTTGATTCACTTTCAGTGAAAGTGGAGCTGAAAGAGAGCAGCCTGGTGCTGAGCCACGAACAGCGCTGCCAGGTATGTCATCAGTTGCGTCATCGTATTAAGTCAATGGTCGGGATCTCCACCGACGTGACAATCGTCAACTGCGGCAGCATTCCGCGCTCTGAAGGCAAGGCGTGTCGGGTGTTTGATCTGCGCAAGGTGGCGGCGAACGGGTAGGTAGGGTGCGGTTTTTGCCCCTCACCCCGGCCCTCTCCCCAGGGGAGAGGGAGAAAACCGGACAGTTCCCTCTCCCTTTGGGAGAGGGTTAGGGTGAGGGAGAGCTGGCGCGTAAAAATTCTATGCTATGATTCATCCAGGACAAAAACCACAACAGAATGAATCAGATGAGTAAACTCGATACTTTTATTCAGCACGCCGTTAGCTCTGTGCCGATCAGCGGAACCTCGCTGATTTCATCCTTGTATGGCGACTCGCTCTCCCATCGCGGCGGTGAAATTTGGCTTGGCAGTCTGGCCGCATTGCTTGAAGGGATGGGATTTGGCGAACGCTTTGTGCGTACCGCGCTGTTTCGCCTGAATAAAGAAGGCTGGCTGGATGTTTCCCGCATTGGCAGGCGCAGTTTTTATCGACTGAGCGACAAAGGGTTGCGTTTGACCCGTCGCGCGGAGAACAAAATTTATCGCGCAGAACTGCCCGCCTGGGACGGGAAATGGCTGCTGTTGCTCTCTGAAGGGCTGGATAAAGCGACGCTTGCCGATGTCAAAAAACAGCTGATCTGGCAGGGGTTTGGCACGCTGGCCGCCAGCCTGATGGCCTCTCCGTCACAAAAAATGGCAGATGTACAGACCCTGCTGCATGAAGCGGGGGTAGCCGAAAACGTTATCTGTTTTGAAGCGCATTCCCCACTGGCGCTGTCGCGCGCGGCGCTGCGTTCCCGCGTCGAAGAGTGCTGGCAACTGACTGAACAGAACGTGATGTATGAAAAGTTTATTGAGTCGTTCCGGCCCTTGCTGCCGCTGTTAAAAGAGGCCGCCGATGAACTGACGCCGGAGCGCTGTTTCCAGATTCAGCTGTTGCTGATCCATTTCTATCGCCGCGTGGTGTTGAAAGATCCGCTGTTGCCCGAGGAATTACTCCCGGCGCACTGGGCTGGGCAAACCGCGCGGCAGCTGTGTATTAATATTTATCAGCGGGTTGCGCCAGGTGCGCTGGCTTTTGTCAGTGAAAAAGGCGAAACCTCGGTTGGAGAGTTGCCCACGCCGGGGGCGCTTTATTTCCAGCGTTTTGGCGGGCTGAATATCACATAACGGAGGAAGAATGCCTGTATATCAGATAGATGGACTGACGCCAGTCGTTCCCGATGAAAGCTACGTACATCCTACGGCAGTGCTGATTGGCGACGTGATCCTCGGCAAAGGGGTGTACGTCGGGCCAAACGCCAGCCTGCGCGGTGATTTTGGTCGCATCGTCGTAAAAGACGGTGCGAATATTCAGGATAATTGCGTGATGCACGGCTTCCCTGAACAGGATACGGTCGTTGAAGAGCACGGTCATATCGGTCACAGCGCCATTTTGCACGGCTGCGTTGTGCGTAAAAATGCGCTGGTCGGCATGAACGCGGTGGTAATGGATGGCGCGGTCATCGGCGAGAACAGCATCGTCGGCGCGGCGGCATTTGTGAAAGCTAAAGCGGAAATGCCCGCCAACACTCTGATTATCGGCAGCCCGGCAAAAGCTATTCGTCAGCTGAGCGATCAGGAACTCGAATGGAAAAAGCAAGGGACGCGCGAATATCAGGTGCTGGTTGAACGCTGCAAGCTGACAATGCATCAGGTTGAACCGCTGCGGGAAGTGGAACCGGGCAGAACGCGTTTGGTATTTGACGAAAATTTACGACCGAAATCGTCACAGGCAAATTAATCTTTGACTATTTGCCCTAGCGCTGAATTATTTCATCAATTAATTCAGCCTTTGTTGACATGTGCGGTAAAAATAAACATTGCTTAATATATCGCCCCGTGCATTAATGCCCAGCGTTTACAATGCGAAAAAATTTTGTCAGCCGAAAGGCCAGAAAAAAGGAGCCTTATATGTCTGCAAAAATTATTGGTTTAGTGAAGTGGTTTAACGAAGATAAAGGCTTTGGCTTTATTTCTCCGGTTGATGGCAGCAAAGATGTTTTTGTCCATTTCTCTGCGTTGCAGGGTGATAATTTCAAAACCTTGTTTGAAGGCCAGAAAGTGGAATTCGTGATTGAAGCGGGTGCGAAAGGCCCGGCTGCGGCTAACGTTATTCTGCGCGACTAACCGGTTTGATCTCTGCGAGTCTGCAACCACGATGAAGGCGTAAGCCTGAGTAGTCAGAATCGCAGAGGATCAATACATCAGACTTTTTGGCTGGATTTGAACATTGTGCTGCAGTAAGGGCAAACAAGCAGTGACCCTTTTTGAACACGTGAGTAGCTGTGTTCAGAGTCTTTTGAGCAGTTTGGGCAAGGACATTTAATCAGAAAGTTACGGCGGGCTTTTCCATCTTTGCGATCGGACATAGGCATTTCCTGTGTAATTGGCCTGCTACCATACACGCATAATCCTCAAATAGCTCGTATTCATTTCCATTTCAAAAGAATTAACACTCCTTCGCCTCAAAATACCCCGAAAATATTTAAGAATAATTCCGTATTTTTATTTTCAGAAGAATGAATGAAGCAGGGGAAATATACAGCGGATGAAGAGAAGGAAAAACCCTCCCACCGGGCGGTGAGAGGGGGAATTCTTATGCTGCAACCAGGCTGTCGATAGCAGATTTTGCATCGGTCTGTGCTTTGGTCGCCACTTCTGGACCGTAAGCAATACCTTCAGCAAACACAAAGTTCACGTCGGTGATACCGATGAAGCCCAGGAACAGCGTCAGGTACGGTGCGACCAGGTCAGTTGGGGTATCTTTGTGAATACCGCCACGGCTGGACAGTACAATAGCGCGTTTACCTTTCACCAGGCCTTCAGGACCGTTTTCGGTGTAACGGAAGGTTACGCCAGCACGAGCGACCAGGTCGAAATAGTTTTTCAGCTGAGTAGGGATGTTGAAGTTGTACATTGGGGCGTTGATAACGATGACGTCATGCGCCTGCAGCTCAGCAATCAGTTCATCAGACAGCGCCAGCGCTTCCTGCTGACGTGGTGTCAGCGGTGCATCGCTTGGACGCAGCGCGCCAACCAACTCACCGTCCAGTACCGGAATCGGGTTTGCAGCCAGATCGCGAACGGTGATTTCGTCAGCGCTGTGCTGTTCACGCCACTGCTCAACGAAATAATCAGACAGCTGACCGGACTGAGAGTACCCTGCCAGAATACTGGATTTGAGAACTAATACTTTGCTCATGGGTGATTCCTTTAATTGGTTTGGATTGGGGTTTTCCCCGTTGCTTGCTGACACTCTATTCACAATCCTGTCGCAGGGATAGCGCAATATATCGAATCCTATGTTCGATTTTTTTGAATAAGGCAGTCAAAGCGGCGGTGTGGTACTCTATACCCATCATTCAAGTGAGATTTAGCCTGGCAGAGCACTGCCCCCTAACACTATGACAGAACAACAAAAATTAACCTTCCCGATGCTGATGCAACAGCTCGATACGCTGATGCTGCGCGACAAGCAGCGCTTCGCACGCCGTCTTCACGGGATTAAAAAGGTTAAAAATCCTGATGCACAACAGGCCATTTACCAGGAGATGGCGAAAGAGATTGAACAGGCTGCAGGGAAAGTCGTGCTGCGTGAAGCAGCACGTCCGGTGATTGAATACCCGCAAAACCTGCCGGTCAGTCAGAAAAAACAGGAAATCCTCGAAGCCGTTCGCGATAACCAGGTGGTGATTGTGGCCGGTGAGACGGGTTCTGGTAAAACCACGCAGCTACCAAAAATTTGTATGGAGCTGGGGCGCGGAATTAAAGGCCTGATTGGTCATACCCAGCCGCGCCGTCTGGCGGCGCGTACCGTGGCGAACCGTATTGCCGAGGAGCTGCAAACGGAGCCGGGTGGTTGCATCGGCTATAAAGTGCGTTTTAGCGATCACGTCAGCGACAACACTATGGTCAAACTGATGACCGACGGGATTCTGTTGGCTGAAATCCAGCAGGATCGCCTGCTGATGCAGTACGACACCATCATCATCGATGAAGCGCACGAACGCAGTCTGAATATCGATTTCCTGCTGGGCTATCTGCGTGAATTACTGCCGCGTCGCCCGGATCTGAAAATCATTATTACCTCCGCGACCATCGACCCGGAGCGCTTCTCGCGCCACTTTAACAACGCGCCGATCATCGAAGTCTCTGGTCGTACTTATCCGGTGGACGTGCGCTATCGTCCGATCGTCGAAGAGGCGGATGATGTCGATCGCGACCAGCTGCAGGCTATTTTTGACGCCGTCGATGAGCTGGGCCGTGAAAGCCCCGGCGACATACTGATCTTCATGAGCGGTGAGCGTGAAATCCGCGATACCGCCGACGCCCTAAGCAAGCGCGATCTGCGCCACACAGAAATCTTACCGCTCTACGCCCGCTTGTCGAACAGCGAGCAGAACCGCGTTTTCCAGGCCCACAGCGGACGGCGCATCGTGCTGGCGACCAACGTCGCCGAAACCTCACTGACCGTGCCGGGCATCAAGTATGTGATTGACCCTGGCACCGCGCGTATCAGCCGCTACAGCTATCGCACCAAGGTGCAGCGTCTGCCGATCGAGCCGGTTTCACAGGCCTCTGCTAACCAGCGTAAAGGCCGCTGCGGTCGTGTTTCGGAAGGTATCTGTATTCGCCTGTATTCCGAAGACGATTTCCTGTCGCGCCCGGAATTTACCGATCCAGAGATTCTGCGTACCAACCTCGCGTCGGTTATTTTGCAGATGACGGCTCTGGGGCTGGGCGATATCGCCGCGTTCCCGTTTGTCGAAGCGCCGGATAAGCGCAATATTCAGGACGGCGTGCGCCTGCTGGAAGAGCTGGGCGCTATTACCACTGACGAACAGGCCACCGCCTACAAACTGACGCCGATGGGCCGTCAGCTGAGCCAGCTGCCGGTGGACCCGCGTCTGGCGAGGATGGTGATTGAGGCGCAAAAACACGGCTGCGTGCGTGAGGCGATGATTATCACTTCAGCGCTGTCGATTCAGGACCCGCGTGAACGTCCGATGGACAAAAAGCAGGCGTCCGATGAAAAACATCAGCGTTTCCACGACAAAGAGTCCGACTTCCTCGCCTTTGTGAACCTGTGGAATTACCTCGGCGAGCAGCAAAAAGCGCTGTCGTCGAACCAGTTCCGCCGTCAGTGTAAGGTCGAATATCTTAACTACCTGCGCGTGCGCGAGTGGCAGGATATCTACACCCAGCTGCGTCAGGTGGTGAAAGAGCTGGGCATTCCGGTGAACAGCGAACCGGCAGAGTACCGCGAAATTCACATGGCGCTGCTGACCGGGTTGCTGTCGCACATCGGTATGAAAGACGCCGATAAGCAGGAATATACCGGCGCGCGTAACGCCCGTTTCTCCATCTTCCCAGGTTCTGGTTTATTCAAGAAACCGCCGAAATGGACCATCGTGGCAGAGCTGGTGGAAACCAGCCGTCTGTGGGGCCGTATTGCAGCGCGTATTGATCCTGAATGGGTCGAACCTGTCGCGCAGCACCTGCTGAAACGCTCATACAGTGAACCACACTGGGAGCGGGCGCAGGGCGCGGTAATGGCGACCGAAAAAGTGACTGTTTACGGCCTGCCGGTCGTTGCGGCGCGTAAGGTGAATTACAGCCTGATCGACCCGGCGCTCTCCCGTGAGCTGTTTATCCGCCACGCGCTGGTGGAGGGCGACTGGCAGACACGTCACGCCTTCTTCCGTGAAAACCTGAAGCTGCGCGCCGAAGTCGAAGAGCTGGAACACAAAACGCGCCGCCGCGACATCCTTGTGGATGACGAAGCGCTGTTTGAGTTTTATGACCAGCGCATCAGCCACGACGTGGTTTCTGCGCGTCACTTCGACAGCTGGTGGAAAAAGGCCAGTAAGGAATCGCCGGATCTGCTCAACTTTGAAAAGAGCATGTTGATCAAAGAGGGCGCGGAGCAGGTCAGCAAGCTGGACTACCCGAACTTCTGGCATCAGGGCAATCTCAAGCTGCGTCTGACCTATCAGTTTGAACCAGGCGCGGACGCCGACGGCGTGACAGTCCACATTCCGCTGCCGCTGCTCAATCAGGTGGATGAGAGTGGTTTTGAGTGGCAAATCCCCGGCCTGCGCCGCGAGCTGGTGATTGCGCTGATCAAATCCTTGCCTAAACCGGTTCGCCGTAATTTTGTTCCGGCGCCAAACTATGCCGAGGCATTTTTAGCCCGTGTTACGCCGCTGGAACTGCCGCTGCTCGATGCACTGGAGAAAGAGCTGCGCCGTATGTCGGGGGTGACCATTGACCGCGAATCCTGGCACTGGGATCAGGTGCCCGATCATCTGAAAATCACCTTCCGGGTAGTGGATGACAAAAACAAAAAGCTCAACGAAGGCCGCTCGCTGACTGAACTCAAGGATGCGCTGAAAGGCAAAGTGCAGGAGACGCTCTCAGCGGTGGCTGACGATGGTATCGAGCAGAGCGGATTGCATATCTGGAGTTTCGGCAATCTGCCGGATCACTACGAGCAGAAACGCGGCAACTACAAAGTGAAGGCCTGGCCTGCGCTGGTGGATGAGCGCGACAGTGTGGCGATCAAGTTGTTTGATAATCCGCAGGAACAACAGCAGGCGATGTGGCGCGGTTTGCGCCGCTTGCTGCTGCTGAATATCCCGTCGCCTATCAAATATCTTCATGAAAAACTGCCGAACAAAGCCAAACTCGGTTTGTACTTCAACCCGTACGGTAAGGTGCTGGACCTGATCGACGACTGCATCTCCTGCGGAGTGGACAAGCTGATTGACGAAGCGGGCGGGCCGGTGTGGACGGAAGAGGGCTTTGCCGCCCTGCACGACAAAGTGCGCGCCGGGCTGAACGAGACGGTGGTGACGATTGCGAAGCAGGTCGAACAGATCCTGACGGCGGTGTTTAATATCAACAAACGCCTGAAAGGGCGCGTGGATATGACGATGGCGCTGGCGCTGTCGGACGTGAAAGCGCAGATGGGTGGGCTGGTGTATCGCGGATTTGTCACCGGCAACGGTTTCAAACGTCTCGGTGATACGCTGCGTTATCTGAATGCGATTGAAAAACGTCTGGAGAAGCTGGCCGTCGATCCGCACCGCGATCGCGCGCAAATGCTGAAAGTGGAAAGCGTCCAGCAGGCGTGGCAGCAGTGGTTAAACAAACTGCCGCCCGCGCGTCGTGATGACGAGGACGTGCAGGAGATCCGCTGGATGATCGAAGAGCTGCGCGTGAGTTTCTTTGCGCAGCAGCTGGGAACGCCTTATCCGATTTCCGATAAGCGTATCTTGCAGGCGATGGAGCAGATTACGGCTTAACGCTTGCCCGGTGGCGCTGCGCTTACCGCGCCTACAAAAACCGCATAACTGTATCGTTGGCCGGGTAAGGCGTCGCCGCTACCCGGCTTTTTTTCAGCTATTCACTATGGCCAGCGTAAACCCATCCCAACCTTTCGTGCCCACGGTTTGCAGCGCAGTGGCTGTGAGACGAGGGTTATCTCCGGTCATTTCGATAAAACGCCGTACACCCTGCACGCGGTCATCGTTGCTTTGGTCATTGATCACTTCACCGTCACGCACCACGTTATCGCCAATAATCACGGTTCCCGGTCGTGAGTAGCGCAGCGCCCACTCCAGATAGCCCGGATTGTTAGGCTTATCCGCATCGATAAAGATCAGATCAAACGGCGGAATGTCGCCGAAGTCTTTCAGCGATTGCAATCCAGGACCTTCGATAAGCTCAATTTTTCGCTGCAAACCGGCAAGGTGGATATTCTGTCTGGCGATTTCGGCATGAACTGGATCGGCTTCAAGGGTGATAATTTTGCCGTCTGGTGGCAAAGCGCGCGCCATCCAGATAGTGCTATACGCGCCCAGGGTACCGATTTCCAGGATACGTTTCGCTTGCGTCATTTGTACGAATAATGCCAGCAATTGCCCCTGATTTGCCGCCACGTCATGCTCCGGCAGCCCGGCTCGTTTGTTGTTCTCCAGAACCTGTTGCAGTACCGCATCTTGGGGAATGAGAGAAGAAATCATATAGTTATCTACTGCAGACCACGTTTGTTGCATCGACTGACCTCCTGATTAATCTCTGAACCAATGCCCGGTGGCGTTGCGCTTACCGGGCCTACAGAACCCCGCATAGGCCGGGTAAGGCGTTATGCCGCCGACCATCCGCCACCCAGTGTTTTATACAAATCAATCTGTGCAAGCAGCAGGTTATTTTTCACCTGCACCACATTGGTTTGCACCGAGAACAGTGTGCGCTGGGCGTCAAGTACATCCAGATACGAAGAATACCCGTTGCGATAGCGATTTTGTGCGATGCGCAGCGTCTCCTGTGCCACATCCTGCTGCGCGAGTAGCTCGGTCAGCTGTTCCTGATAGCGCGTGATGGCATCCAGACTGTCGTTCACTTCACGAAACGCATTGCGCACGGTTTTTTCGTAGCCATACAGCGCCTGATTACGCTGTGATTGCGAAATATCCACCTGAGCGTTGAGCGCCTGGCGATTCAGCAGCGGGGCCAGAATACTCCCGCCGAGACTCCAGAGCTGAAGCGGGTTATCCAGCAAGCCGGGCAACGTACGATCCTGTACCGATCCGCTGGCGGTGAGGTTGATCGACGGCAGCAGGCTGGCGCGAGAAGCGTCGAGCGTGGCGTCGGCGGCGATCAGCTGGCGCTCCGCCTGCACAATATCCGGGCGGCGATTGAGTAGCGAGGAGGGAAGCTGTGACGGGAGTTGTAGCGGTGTCAGCGCACTAAAACTGTCGCTTCGTGCGACATCTTCAGGGTTATCGCCCAGCAGCTGGCTGAGCGCGTTTTCCTGAACCGCAATTTGATGCTGCAAAAGTGGGATTTGTGCACGCGTTGAGCGCAGCTCAGAATCCGACTGCATTAGCTCCAGCCGCGAGCTGTAACCCGTTTCAAACTGCCGTTTTGCCAGCGCCAGCGCATCTTCACGCGATTTCACTGTCGACTGCGTGACGCGCAATTGTTCATCCAGCGCAAGCAATGTCACATAGCCCGAGGCCACCGATGAGGCGACGGTTAAGTCCGCTGCCGCTGCTGCCGCTTTTTGTGCCTCGAGTGAGGCTTGCGCTGCGTTCGCCGTGCTGCGGTTCACGCCCCAGATATCCACGTCGTAGCTGGCGGTCAGGCTGCCTTTGTATAAGGTACTGTAAACCGGCAGCCCGGTCGCAGCAGATTGAGTCCGCGCGCGAGTGCCGCTGACGCCGGCATCCAGCGAGGGGAACAGACTGCTGTCGGCGGCGTAGACGCGCGCCTGATATTCATTAATCCGCTCACGGGCGATCAGCACGTCGCTGTTATTGTGCAGCGCCTGATCGACGTAGCGGTTGAGGTGGTTATCGTGAAAATTACGCCACCATAGCTGCTCGGTCGGGCTCGTGGGGCCTGACGTCGCACGCCACTGTGCCGGAATTTGCAGCGTATTTTTGGCCGGGGCGACATCTGCCGACTGACATCCTACCAGGAAGGTCGCAATCAATAATCCAGCGACGGGGCGAAGCGTCATTCTTTCGTCTCCCGTGTGTCGATGTTCACCTGCACCGACATCCCAGGGCGCAGCAGGGCTGAATCTTCCGCTTTGCCGAGCACTTCAATGCGCACCGGAATGCGCTGGGCGATTTTGACAAAGTTGCCGGTGGCGTTATCCGGCGTAATGGCGCTGAACTCAACGCCAGTCGCCGGAGAGATACTCTGCACGCGGCCCTCATAGGCTTTACCATTAAGCGCATCGACGGTGAATTTCACCGGCTGCCCAACGCGGAGATCGGCAAGCTGTGTCTCTTTAATATTGGCAATGACCCAGTGCTGCGGCGGAACCAGCGTGGTGAGATGGGTTCCTGCGGTGACGTAAGCGCCCAAACGCACGGCAATCTGCCCGAGCTGTCCGTCGCGCGGGGCGACAATCCGCGTGTTTTGCAAATCGATTTGCGCCAGTTCCAGCGCGGCTTTGGCGCTCTCAACGTCGGCTTCCAGCGAGCCGCGATTGACAATGACGGTTTGCAGATCCTGGCGTGACATCTCAAGCGTGGCTTTGGCCTGCTCAATATCAGCACTGCCCTGCGCGGCACTGGCAAGAGCTGCATCGCGCTCGCGAATCGAGAGTGAACCGTCGGCAGTCAGATCTTTAACGCGCTTTAAATCGGCCTGGGTTTTCAGGCTCTGGGCGCGGGCATTTTTCAGCGCCGCGTCGTTGCGAACAATCACTGCCTCAGCGCTTTTACGCTGCTGAAGATTATTGTTTAGCGCTGCCATTTTCATCGCCAGCTGGGCCTCGGCCTGATGTACGCGCTGGCGGTAAATTCTGTCGTCGATTTGCAGCAGCAGGTCGCCTTTTTTCACCTGCACAAAATCCTGTACTTTCACCTCAGTAATATAACCGTTCACCTGCGGGCTGATAAACGTGGTCTGCCCGCGCACGTAGGCGTTATCGGTGAACTGGGTATGGCGCGTGAACGGCGGCAATTGCCAGGCGTACAGAATCACCAGCACTCCGACGATGCCGATGGCGGCCGCAGCAAACAGTGAAACAATGCGCAAATTGTTGCGCGTAGTGGCCTGCTCTTTGGCGGCATCCTGCTGACTCATAACGTCTCCCGAGGTAAATCACTGTTCATTTATTTGGTCCCTGTCGCGCGTTTTAGCGCCAGTCGTGCGGTAATTCTCAGGCGCAGCAAGCGCCATAAAATCCACACCAGCGTGGCGGTGGCAATGGCCGCCGTCAGCATATAGGTGTCGTTATAGGCCAGAATATTCGCTTCCAGCGTGGTGACCGTTTGCAGTTGCAGCGTCGCCTGTGTGCCGAGCAGCGCACTGTCGCCAATCAAATTCTGGTACATCTGGCTGTACATTTGCAGCCGCTCGTTGACCAGCGGATTGAGCGTGGTGAGCTGATCGGACAATAAGCTGGAATGATATTTCTCGCGCCAGGTCTGGAAGGTGCCCAAAATCGCGGAGCCTAACAGGCCGCCAATGTTCTGGCTCATGCCAAACAGCACCGAGAAACTAACCAGATTGCGCGGGTCGGCAATCACACCGCCAATGCCTGCCAGCATCGCGGGGGCAAGGAAAAACGCACTGCCAAAACCCAGTAAAAATTGGCTCAGCATCAGCTGGTCCGGGCGGGTTAAATTGCTGGACTGGCTGTCCAGCAGCGAGGCGATAATCATCAGCAATAAAGAGGTGACAATCGGCCAGGCAAGTTTGGTCGGCTTGATGGTCAGACAGCTGGCGACAATTCCGCAGACGATCCCGGCGAAAATTGACCACGCCAGATTCGTCATCTGTTCATTCTGTAAACCAACATACTGCAGCCAGCCGATCACCCCGGTGTTTTGCTCTGCCAGCACGATGCGGATCAGCAGCATAATCAGTCCCAGACGCAGAATACTGCCGCTGGAAAGCCAGCGGGTATTGAGCAGCGGGTTGCTGCGGCGGTGCTCAAACATGACAGCCGAGAGGATTAGCACCAGTGACGCAGCCAGCGCCCAGCCGATCCACGGCGCTTCAAACCACCAGTCGAGTCTTCCGAGAGAGAGCACTGCACACAGGAGCGCCATGCCGGGTGCCAGCAGGAAGAAGGTGATGAAGTCTTTCTTCTCGAAGACTTTGCGGCGATCGCCCGGCGGCAGTTTCAGGGCGATCACGCAGCCCAGCGAAATCAGCGCCAGACCGAGTTCGAAGAAGTACAGCCCGCGCCATTCGTCGAGCTGTAAAAGCTCGCTGGAAAACAGCCGCGCAATGGGGATCGCCAGCGAAGAACCGGTAATGCCGATGGTCAGCGCCTTAAGACGATGTTTGGCAGGCCAGGCCTGGATTTGATAATAAATCCCCAGCGAGCTGAGTGCGGCGGCGACCATTCCGTGGGCGGCGCGAACCATCATGGCTGAACTTAGGTCATTGACGAACAGGTGGAAAAAGGTGACCAGCACGTACAGCACCAGAAACCCTTCGGTAAAGGCGCGCAACCCGAATTGCTGGCGAAACTTGACCAGTAACAGGTTGATCGACACGTTGGTCATCACGTAAACGGCGGGAAGCCAGGCGATTTCTGTCGACCAGACGGCAAACGTTCCCTGCAGGTTTTGCAGATTTGCGGCGACCATCGCGTTGCCAAGCGCACCCGTCAGGCAAACGAGCAAACCAACCACCCCATAAGCTACCCGTTTAGGCGTACTGTGAAAGGGCGTCGAAGGGGAGCCGAGCAGGGCGGGTTTTTCGTGAGGCTGCCACTCGCGAGGAGCATAAGGATCGCGTTGAGGCAGGCGCATAACGTCGTTTACCTTTGGAAAATTTGAATAGTTAGTGGGCTAATGATTCTACCTGTGGCAGAAATCATAATTCAAGTGAATATGAAAAGCCTCATTAAATCAAATATGATTGCGTTCAGCAGCGGTAAAGAGCGGGCGGCTTTCGGAGAGATCCTCTGTTGTGCATAATCCTGTGCGTTACCCTAAAAATAACCTGATGTAAGGAGGTAACGATGACTCTGAACCTTTTTCCCTGTCTGCCCGATGCCACACTGGCGGCAGTCAACACCGTCGGTTCATGGCTGGCACAAGACGATTATCGTCATGACCAGCAATTTGATGCGGTGATTCTTGCCGGGAACGCGGTGATCCCAACGATTGACGCCGCCTGTCGTATTGCGTCTGAGCAAGCGATTCCGCTGTTGATCAGCGGCGGCATTGGTCACTCGACGACATTTCTGTACGCGGCGACAGCTCGCCATCCGCGCTATAACACTGTGCCCACCACCGGACGGGCAGAGGCGGCGATCCTTTCGGATATCGCGCGCAAGTTCTGGCACATCGCTGATGAACGCGTTCTGATCGAGGATCAGTCTACCAACTGCGGTGAGAATGCGCGGTTTAGCTGGAACATGTTGAAGCAGCACGCTCCGGTCCCGGAACGCATTTTGGTGGTTCAAGACCCGACGATGCAGCGGCGCACAATGGCGACGTTCGCCCGCGTGTGTCGCGACGAATCGGCTTTACCGCGCTTTGTCAGTCATCCCGGCTTTGTTCCGAGCCTGCAAAACAGCGAAAACGGCCTGGTGTTTAGCCACGGCGGTGAAGGGCTATGGCCGGTTGAGCGCTACCTGTCGCTGGTGCTTGGTGAACTCCCGCGCCTGAAAGACGATGTGAACGGTTATGGTCCTGCGGGGCGCGACTTTATCGCGCATGTGGAGATTCCGGCCAATGTAGAAGCCGCCTGGCGGATTCTGCGCAATGACAGCACCCTGACTGAAGCGCTGGTTAGCCGCTCTCTGCTGTAAGTTTTGCCCGTTTGCGCATACCTCGTCGCAAACGGGCATTTTATGTTGCTCATCTGTGATGAAATGGTTTTGCTGATGCGATTCTTTTTTGAGATATCTCACAAATACAGCGCGATAGCATAGGCAATCAGGCTCCTGCTTGTAATTTTTAACAATAATTTTACTTGTTAAAAACAGTGCAATTACAGGAGCAGGTCATGACAGTACCCGTACAACATCCTATGTATATCGATGGACAGTTTGTTGCCTGGCAAGGTGAAGGGTGGATTGATGTCACCAATCCGGCCACCGAAGAGGTCATTTCCCGTATTCCCGATGGACGTGCCGAAGACGCTCGCAAAGCGATTGAAGCTGCCGAACGTGCCCAGGTGGGTTGGGAAGCACTTCCGGCGATTGAGCGCGCTGGCTGGCTGCGTAAAATTTCCGCCGGTATCCGCGAGCGTGTGGGTGAAATCAGCGCCCTGATCGTCGCTGAAGGCGGCAAAATTCAGCAACTGGCGGAAGTGGAAGTCAACTTTACCGCCGATTATATCGACTACATGGCCGAGTGGGCGCGTCGCTACGAAGGCGAAATCATCCAAAGCGATCGCCCGGGCGAAAATATTCTGGTCTTCAAACGTGCGCTGGGCGTGACAACGGGCATTTTGCCGTGGAACTTCCCGTTCTTCCTGATTGCCCGCAAACTGGCGCCCGCGCTGCTGACGGGCAACACCATTGTGATCAAACCGAGTGAATTCACACCAAATAACGCCATCGCCTTCGCGAAAATTGTGGATGAAATTGGTTTGCCGAAAGGGGTCTTTAACCTGGTGTTGGGGCGCGGTGAAACCGTGGGGCAGGAACTGGCGGGCAACCCGAAGGTGGCGATGGTCAGCATGACCGGCAGCGTGACCGCCGGTGAGAAAATCATGGCCGCAGCGGCAAAAAACATCACCAAAGTGTGTCTGGAGCTGGGCGGCAAAGCACCCGCTGTTGTAATGGACGACGCAGATCTGGAGTTGGCCGTCAAAGCGATTGTTGATTCGCGGGTGATCAACACCGGGCAGGTGTGTAACTGCGCCGAGCGCGTGTATGTGCAAAAAGGGATTTACGATCGCTTTGTGAATCGTCTGGGCGAGGCGATGAAAGCCGTGCAGTTTGGCAATCCGGCTGAGCGCACGGATATCGCGATGGGGCCGTTAATAAACGCCGCGGCCCTTGAGCGTGTCGAGCAAAAAGTGGCGCGTGCGGTGCAGGAAGGTGCGCGCGTTGCGCTGGGTGGCAAAGCGGTGGAAGGCAAAGGCTATTACTATCCGCCGACGTTGCTGCTGGATGTACGCCAGGATATGACCATTATGCATGAAGAGACCTTTGGCCCGGTGCTGCCGGTGGTGGCGTTTGATTCTCTGGAAGAGGCACTGGAGATGGCCAACGACAGCGATTACGGCCTGACGTCTTCTGTTTACACCCAGGATCTGAACGTGGCAATGAAAGCCATCAAAGGGCTGAAGTTCGGCGAGACGTACATCAACCGCGAAAACTTTGAGGCGATGCAGGGGTTCCACGCGGGCTGGCGTAAATCGGGGATTGGCGGGGCTGACGGTAAACACGGTTTGCATGAATATCTGCAAACTCAGGTGGTCTATTTGCAGTCGTAACCAGGCAAGATGCGGGCAGCCGGACTGCCCGCTTTTCATCAGAGTGCGGCGAATTTATCCAGCGTGCGCACCAGTTGGGTCACAAAACCGTATTCGTTGTCGTACCAGGCGACGGTTTTCACCAGCTGCACGTCTCCTGCCTCGCTCACTTCCGTTTGAGTGGCATCAAATATGGAACCAAAGTGAGAGCCGATCACATCCGACGACACAATCTCTTCGTCGGTGTAGCCGAAAGAGTCATTGCCCTCGGTCGCCTTTTTCAGCGCGGCGTGAATCTCCTCCACCGTCACCTTTTTCTCCAGAATTGACACCAGCTCCGTCACCGAACCGGTTTTTACCGGCACACGTTGAGCGTGGCCTTTGAGCTTGCCGCTCAGGGTAGGTATCACCAGGCCAATCGCTTTTGCCGCCCCGGTAGTGTGCGGGATGATATTTTCAGCCGCCGCACGCGAGGCGCGAAGATCTTTCCCGCGCGGCCCATCCACCAGCGCCTGCGTCCCAGTGTAGGCATGAATGGTGGTCATGGTCCCAACCTTTATACCAAAAGCATCGTGCAACACTTTTGCCAGTGGGGCCAGGCAATTGGTGGTGCATGACGCGACGGAAATAATGGTATCGCTGGCGTCTATAGTATCGTCATTGACATTGAAAACGATGGTTTTCATTTCACCCGCAGGCGCGGAAATCAGCACTTTTTTTGCACCCGCATCCAGATGGGCCTGGGATTTTTCTGCCGAGGTGTAAAAACCGGTGCTTTCAACGACCAAATCCACACCCGCCGAAGACCACGGAATGTGTTTGGCCTCTTTTTCGGCGTAGACGGAGATCGATTTGCCATCGACGATCAGCGAGTCTTCGGTGAAGTCCACGCTCCACGGGAAGGGGCCGTAGTTCGAATCATGTTTCAACAGATAGGCCAGCACTTTGGGGGAGGTGAGATCGTTAATTGCGACGACGGTGTTGCTGTCCTGAGTTTCAAGCAGACGGCGCAGAACGAGACGTCCGATGCGGCCAAAACCATTAATGCCAATTTTACTCATGGTTGACTCCTGTATGAACTGAACGATGCGACAGTTTGAACTCCTCCAGGCTTAGACCATGTCGGCGAGTGAGGCAATTGAAGATGATTCATGAGCAGGCGAAGTTTTTGAAAAACCATACAGAAAAGTTAATGAATTTTTAAGGAAAGCCCGTTATGTTGACCCTTTGTTCGACTTTATCCAGGAAATCATATGCGTAATAAATATACTGGCCTGCAAATTGGCATTCACTGGCTGGTGTTTCTTCTGGTGATTGTGGCCTACGCGGCAATGGAGTTACGTGGATTCTTCCCGCGTACGGCGCGTCCCCTCATTAATATGATTCATGTTTCCTGTGGGATTTCGATCCTCGTTCTGATGGTGGCGCGTTTACTGGTGCGCCTCAAATTCCCGGCACCGCCGATTCAGCCAAAGCCAAAACCGATGATCACCGGGATGTCGCACCTGGGGCATCTGGTGGTGTATCTGTTGTTTATCGCGTTACCGCTGATTGGCCTGGTGATGATGTATAACCGTGGCAACCCGTGGCTGGCGTTTGGTCTGGTGATGCCTCATGCGGCAGAGGCAAACTTCGATCTGGTCGACAGCCTGAAGACGTGGCACGTGACGCTGGCAAACGTCGGGTATTTCGTTATCGGCATTCACGCCTTTGCGGCGCTGCTGCATCATTACTACTGGAAAGACAACACGCTGTTGCGAATGATGCCGAAGAAGAAGTGATGGTTATTTAGCAGAAAAACATTCGCTCTTAAGGCAGGCTTTAACCTGATGATTTGGTTTAAGTCTGTTTAATTTCAACGATGAATATATCCATGACAACCACAGGGTTAGCAGTTATAAATGCACTATCCACCACGGACAGGGTGTATTCCAATCTGCAATGCTGTGTGTTTACAGGGCCTGACCGATGTCGGCAGGCCCTGGATTTTCATTAATGCAGGGTATTAATTAAAGTCGCGAGCGGCGACAGATTGCACTTTCCAGAATCCATCTTCTTTGACCATGCAGTCAATAACTGTGTGTTTCTTCTTCTTGCCAAATTCAATATAGACGTTCACGCAAACCGGATCGGTATCACCTGCAACGACGGTAACAAAATCAGCCCAGTCATCGCCGATGTACTGAGACTTTGTGAATATGTCTGCATCGTAAAAAGGATCATCGCTATAGTCGGCCTCCTGCGTGCGGCGCAATTTCTTCATCGTTGATGCTGTAACGTATTTATCGATTTCATGACTGTCTGTGATCGGGAATTTATCCTCGTTAATTTGTTTCACGTACCACTTATTGAACGCAACAGCTTGCTTTTCTGGATCGCTGTCCTGGGCTATGGCAGATGCGGCTATGAATATGAGTAGTAATAATTTTTTCATATTAGTAGTGCCTGTAAATGGTGATTTTTGGCTGAATTTCTCGATAGCGAGGGCCAGGGTATAAAGTGCGCTGCGTAAAATCAGAATACCAGGTACCAGAACCATCATAAATGCAGGCGTGCCCGTACTGACTCGGCCCCGGTAGTGCCTCCATAACAGCTATATCGCCTTCAATTGGCGTCCCATAAACTTTGGTAAAGCCTGCATTCTCAAGTGAGCGCCAAAAATTTTTTGCATCAGCATCTTCCACGCGGATGCCACCGGCGCGAATTGCTGCAGCAACCGCTCTGGCGCAATGACCACCACTTTTGAGATGAGAGTGCTGGCGAGCATATAAAACTGCATCGTGCGGTTTCCATGACACTATTCTATTTCCTTATTAAGTGAACGTGAATAACGCATGTTTTACACCTGTTTTTGATAATTGTTTGTATTTTAGGGTGAGATGATATTAACCACTATCCATGCAATCAATATAACTCTTTTTAGTTATTTGAAAATTTAATGCTCGCTATTTTGTTTTTTATTGAAGAAATAAAATCTGCACAAACAATTATTCCCGGATTTTCTCCCACCCTTACAGCAGTAAACTGGGCCTTTCGCTGCTAACTGCTCCTGCAATTGTTGGTGTTTTTTATAAGAGTGCATACTGAAAATTAACCAAAAATATGTTAAGCCTGTTTTTCACGCTATTTTGCAAAATATTTTGAACGGATGTTAATCAGTATGCTTTTGTCTGATGTCCACTCGAATCCATTATTTGCATGAATACCTAAACCAAGTTACTATACCCCCCTACAGTATCCAGCGGGAGGGCGTATGCCACATTCACCCGAAGACAAAAAACGCGTTTTGACTCGCGTGCGTCGCATCCGGGGGCAGGTTGATGCCCTGGAACGTGCGCTGGAGTCCGGCGAACCCTGCCTTGCCATTCTGCAACAAATCGCGGCGGTCCGCGGTGCAGCGAACGGCTTGATGGGCGAGATGGTCGAAATTCACCTCAAAGATGAGCTGGTAACGGGGGAAACCACCGCCGACCAGCGTGCGGTGCGTATGGCGGAAGTCGGTCATTTGCTGCGCTCTTATCTAAAATAAAACACAGGCATCACATAAAGGAAATCAATATGAAATCACGTGCAGCTGTCGCATTTGGCCCCGGCCAGCCGTTGAAGATCGTTGAAATTGACGTCGCGCCGCCGAAGAAAGGCGAAGTGCTGGTCAAAATTACCCATACCGGTGTGTGTCATACGGATGCATTTACCTTGTCCGGTGACGACCCAGAAGGCGTATTCCCGGCAGTGTTGGGCCATGAAGGTGGTGGCGTAGTGGTCGAAGTGGGCGAAGGGGTCACCAGTCTGAAGGCGGGCGACCACGTTATTCCTTTATATACCGCTGAATGCGGCGAGTGTAAGTTCTGTAAGTCCGGCAAAACGAACCTTTGTCAGGCCGTTCGCACCACTCAGGGTAAAGGCCTGATGCCCGATGGCACCACGCGTTTTTCCTACAACGGCGAGCCGATTTATCACTATATGGGCACCAGCACGTTCAGCGAATACACGGTCTGTGCAGAAATTTCTCTGGCCAAAGTTAACCCACAGGCGCCGCTGGATAAAGTCTGCCTGCTGGGCTGCGGCGTGACCACCGGTATTGGTGCGGTACATAACACGGCGAAAGTGAAAGAGGGCGACACCGTTGCGGTGTTTGGTCTCGGCGGAATCGGTCTGGCGGTGATTCAGGGGGCGGTTCAGGCAAAAGCCGGACGTATTCTGGCCGTTGATACCAACCCGGAGAAATTCAAACTGGCGGGTGAAATGGGCGCGACCGATTTCATCAACCCAAAAGATTATGATAAACCGGTTCAGGACGTCATTGTTGAACTGACCGACGGTGGCGTAGACTTCAGCTTCGAATGTATCGGCAACGTCAACGTGATGCGTTCCGCACTGGAATGCTGTCACAAAGGCTGGGGTGAAAGTATTATCATCGGCGTGGCCGGTGCGGGTCAGGAAATCAAAACCCGTCCATTCCAGCTGGTGACCGGTCGCGTATGGCGCGGTTCAGCATTTGGCGGCGTAAAAGGGCGTACTCAGCTGCCGGGCATGGTGGAAGAGGCGATGGCCGGGAAAATCAATCTCGATCCGTTCATTACCCACCGTTTGCCGCTGGAGCAAATCAACGAAGCCTTCGATCTGATGCACGAAGGAAAGTCGATTCGTACCGTCATACATTTCGGCAGCAACTAATTATTCTGCCAGCGGTTTTTGCCGCTGGCACTTCCTGCATTTTCTTCTCTAAAGTGTGACCCATCTGGCGATTTTAGCCGTAATCAAATTTCCCGCCGTGCCGATGACTAATTTACAGGCGTGTTTATACGCATTTACCTATAAGAGAGTCGACGGTCATGGACAACACAAAAACGATGCGAAGCCCGCAAACGCTTAGCTTCCTGCATCATATCCGGCTGGTTCCGCTGTTTTCCTCAATTCTCGGTGGCATCATTTTGTTATTTGCGTTGAGTTCGGCTCTTGCAGGGTATTTCCTGCTGAAAGCCGATACGGATCTGCAGGATGTCACGTCAGAAATTCAGGTGCGCACGGGGTTGTCGAACAGTTCTAACCATCTGCGTACCGCGCGTATCAATATGATCCATGCCGGTGCGGCGAGCCGTATCGCTGAAATGGACGCGATGAAGCAGAATATTTCAGAAGCCGAAACGCGTATCAAGCAGTCTCAGGAAAGCTTCGCGGCGTACATGAATCGCGCGGTGCGTACACCTGCTGACGAAGCGCTGGATGGCGAACTGAAAACGCGCTTTGATGCTTATATCGCCGGGCTGCAGCCGATGCTGAAATATGCCAAAAACGGTATGTTTGAAGCCATCATCAACCATGAGAATGAATCCGCCCGTCCGCTGGACGATGGCTACAATGAAATTCTGCTGAAGGCGATTAAGATCCGTACCGACCGCGCCAATGCGCTGACGTCCGACGCCCATAAACGTACCCAGCTCGGCCTGATGTTTATGGTTGGAGCGTTTGCACTGGCGCTGGTGCTGACTGCGATGACCTTCGTGGTGCTGCGCCGTACCGTGATTCATCCATTGCAGCGCGCGGCGCGTCGCATCGAGCAGATTGCGAAGGGCGATTTGACGATGGCGGACGATCTGACCGGTCGCAGCGAAATTGGGCGTCTCACCCGCGATCTGCAAACCATGCAGCACTCGCTGGTCAACACCGTAGGCACTGTGCGTCAGGGGGCAGAGCAGATTTATCGTGGTACCAGCGAGATATCCGCCGGTAACACCGATCTCTCTTCCCGTACTGAGCAGCAGGCGGCTGCGATTGAGCAGACTGCCGCCAGTATGGAAGAGCTGACCGCGACCGTGAAACAAAACGCCGATAATGCCCATCATGCGAGCAAACTGGCGGAAGACGCATCCGGGAAAGCCAGCCGTGGCGGCCAGATGGTCTCTGGCGTGGTGAAAACCATGAGCAATATTTCGACCAGTTCGAAGAAAATCTCTGAAATTACCGCGGTGATCAACAGCATTGCCTTCCAGACCAATATTCTGGCGCTGAATGCCGCTGTCGAAGCAGCGCGCGCGGGTGAACAAGGACGCGGATTTGCCGTCGTCGCCAGCGAAGTCCGTACTCTGGCCAGTCGCAGTGCGAACGCCGCGAAAGAGATCGAAGGGTTGATTAACGAATCCGTGACGCTTATCGATCAGGGTTCTGGCGAAGTGGTTGCCGCCGGAAACACCATGAATGAAATCGTCGAAGCTGTTAAGCGTGTCACCGATATCATGCTGGAAATCGCTGCCGCATCCGATGAGCAAAGCCGTGGGATTGTTCAGGTGAGTCAGGCGATTTCTGAGATGGATAAAGTCACGCAGCAGAACGCCTCGCTGGTGGAAGAAGCTTCTGCAGCGGCGGCGTCCCTCGAAGAGCAGGGTGCGCGTCTGACGGAAGCGGTGGGAGCGTTTCGTCTGAATGGTGTTACGACAGGACGTGGGAATAAGAGTGCGCCAGTTACCCAGGCTGCGCCATTGCGCCAGACTGCGGTTGCAAGTGGGGATAACTGGGAAACGTTCTGAGCGGGTAAAAGTCGGGTGGCGGCTGCGCCTTACCCGACCGACAAAATACAAAACCAGTAGGCCCGCGCAAGCGTAGCGCCGCCGGGCAAAAAAAAGGGGCCAAGTGGCCCCTTTTGCTTTGTATCGTTATGACTTATCCGGCAAAGCGTAGGCAATAATGTAATCGCCCCTGTCCGGCGACTGGCGTGCGCCACCCGCGTTAATGATGATGTACTGTTTACCGGTTTTCGGTGAGACGTAGGTCATTGGGCCAGACTGGCTACCCACTGGCAGACGGTCTTTCCAGATCTCTTTCCCGGTGGCAGTATCAAACGCGCGCAGGTAGAAATCCTGAGTGCCCGCAAAGAACAGCAAACCAGACTGCGTTGACAGCGATGCCCCCAGCGTCGGCATGCCGATAGGGATTGGCATATGCATGCGAATGCCCAGCGGACCGGTATCTTCAACCGTACCGACAGGAACCTGCCACACCAGTTTACCGCTTTTCAGATCCACGGCTGACATGGTGCCGAACGGTGGCTTCTGGCATGGAATGCCCAGCGGAGAGAGGAAGCGCTCGCGCATTGCCCCAAACGGCGTGCCGTCCATCGGTACGATACCCATCTCGATGCCGCTGGCGTTTTTTGCCACGTTTGCGCGCGGCACCATGTAGTTTGCCAGGCCCAGACGCATATCGTTGACGAACATCAGACCGTTGTTCGGATCAACCGACACGCTGCCCCAGTTCATCCCGCCAAGCGAGCCAGGGAACTGCAGCGATCGGTCAAGGCCCGGAGGGGTAAAGACGCCCTGATGACGCATCTCTTTAAACTGAATGCGGCACAGCAGCAGATCGACCGGCGTCGCGCCCCACATGTCGGATTCCGTCAGTGTCTGGTTGCCAATCATCGGCATGCCCACGGAATACGGCTGCGTCGGGGAGTAACGTTCACCTTCAATATTACCTGCCGGGACCGGACGCTCTTCGACTTTCGCCACCGGTTTACCGGTTTCGCGGTTGAGCATAAAGATCATGCCCTGTTTACTGGTTTGCACCAGTACCGGTGTGGTGCCACCTTTTCCGTCAGGCAGATCGTACAGCAGCGGCTGAGAAGGCAGGTCAAAATCCCACAGATCGTGGTGAGTGGTCTGGAAGTGCCAGCGCACCTGACCGGTCGTGGCATCGACGGCCACTATCGATGAGCTGTATTTATCGTCCAGCGCGGTACGTTCGCCTGCGTAGAAATCTGGCGTGGCGTTACCGGTTGGCAGATAGATCAGGTTCAGTTTGGCGTCGTAGGACATGGCAGACCACACGTTCGGCGTACCGCGCGTATAGGTCTGGCCTTCCGGCGGCAGGCCGGTCAGCTCAGGGTTGCCTGGGTCCCATGCCCACGCCAGTTTACCGGTGTGCACGTCATAGGCACGCACCACGCCCGGCGGTTCACCGGTGGAGAAGTTATCCGCCACGCGTCCACCGACGACGACCACATTCCCGGCTACCAGCGGCGTTGACGTTTGCTGGTAATAACCCGGTTTGATTTCACCCATACCAATGCTGAGATCAACCACACCGTGCTCACCAAAGTCTTCGCAGACTTTACCGGTATCGGCATTGATGGCAATCAGGCGCGCATCGGTGGTTGGCAGGAATAGGCGACGGGAACAGGCGGCAGGGGGAGTGTCGCTTTGTGACGTTGTCACGACACTGTGATCTTCAAAGAAGCCAAGACCACGGCAGCGCTGCCAGTTAGGCGCAGTCGCTTTCGAATCGTAGCGCCATTTTTCTTTACCGGAATCGACATCCAGCGCCAGCACTTTGCTGTACGGCGTGCAGACAAACAAGGTGTCACCGATCTGAAGCGGCGTATTCTGGTCTTCTGCGCCGGAACCGTTGCTGACCGGGATGTCTCCCGTGTGCGCGGTCCAGGCTACTTTCAGTTCACCGATATTTTGCTTATTGATCTGATCAAGTGCGGCAAAACGGTCGCCGTGGGTGGTGTTACCCCAATGCTCCCAGTTTTTCTGCTCTTCGCCTGGTGCGACCGGTTTCACCGGCACCGGCTCATTCGCGGCGACCAGGGTTTGCGGTTTAAACATCCAGCCGACACTGACCAGCATGACCACTGCCAGCACAGCCGCAAGGGCAAATGCCGGTTTTGTGTTAGCCGGTTGATGGCTGTTGGCTGCACGCAGGAACGGCCAGACGATGGCACATAAAAATGCCAGCACCGCCAGGGTAAACAGACGCGAGAACAGCGGCCAGAAATCCCAGCCTGCATCGCTGACTGCCCAGAACAGCGACGCGATAAACGCGATGGCATAGAGCACGATGCCGCTGTTGCGATTCATCAGAATTAAACCGGCGGAGATCAACATCACTACGCCTACTATCAGGAAGTACCAACTTCCGCCTACGGTGGCGAGCTTAAAGCCCAGACCACCGATCGCCAGTCCGATGATGGCCATCAGAACGACCAGGAGCCACTGCAGGAGTCTCGGAACCCCGCGCGGCGCGCTGCCAAATGCCATGTCTATCTCCTTAAAGACCTCGTATTCATCCGACTGCAATGGCGTTACGTTTGTACCAAATGGATAATCGAATACGGATTTAATGATGATTTATACGATGAATACCGCTTGTACGGCTTTTAAATCCACGTGATGAAATGGTTTGCGAACCATTTGGTGAATTAGCAGCTATGATAAATCTGTTAAATTGTTTAGCGCAATTGTTAATAAATAATTTCGCATTATTTGATTAAACAGATTAAAAACCCGTCATAGCGACGGGTGCGGGGAAGGCTGAAAGCTGAAAATTAGACAGGCATCGACTTACGAATGGCGCTCAGCAGGGATTGTGCGCCCGAGGAGAGCGGAGAGTCTACGCGGGTTAGAATACCAATCGGTTCACCGGCTCCCGGCGAAGCAACGGGCAGAGCGATCAGCGTACCCTGGCGTAAATCTTCTTTCACTGCGCCGGAGGGGACGAACCAAACGTAGTCATAATCTACCGTAAGCTGACGCGAAAGCGAGGCTGACAGCGTTTCGATACAACCGGACGGCAGCTTGCAGCCCTGCATTTGCAGCATCACTTCGGCATTATGGCGGGGAACCGTACCTTTTGGTGACACAACGACGGGCCATTCCATCACCCGGCTCAGGGTCACCGTATCATGCAACAGAGGATGATGAGGGCGAACCACCAGCTTGAGCGATTCCAGGAACAACAGTTCGTAGTTCAGACCGCCCATCAGCTCCGGGTCAGACATGCGTCCAATTCCGAGATCCAACTCGCCAGACTTTAAACCGGCCAGCAGCATTGTGTTATTCATGGTCGCCACTTGAAGCGTGGTGTTTTTTTGCTGCTTATGAAACTGTCCGATGGCTGAGGGCAGAATACCCAGTGCTGCCGTTGGCAAAGCACCTATGCGCACGACATCCGTTGGCTGATCGTCTTTGCGACTCAGAGCCTGACCGGCGGTATTCAGGGCGTCCAGTACTTTGACGGCGTGCGTCAAAAATTGTTCGCCGACGAGAGTGAGTTGAGCGCCGAGCCGCCCGCGATCGAACAGGCGTGTTCCGGTCAATTGTTCCAGTTCGTTCAGAGTCTTCGAAAGGGCTGGCTGGCTAAGATTAAGAGTTTCAGCCGCGCGCCCCAGCGTTCCCTGTTGAGCGACGGCCACAAAAGTGTGCAGATGGCGCAAGCGTATGCGCTGACTAAACAAACCATTTTTTTCCATATGCGATGTTAAGAACAGAGCCATGCGAGTGACAAGGAAAGATGTTTAATTTTGATAACCTGATAGCAAAATATTATTAACATTTGATCTATTTGAGTTACAAGATATTTTTCATACCCACATTCTTCTCTTATTAAGGCGACAGGCGTCAAAAGCGCAGGGAATGACCACTTGTCTGCCAGGATCACAAATCGTAAATTCTTCCCCCCAACGCGGATGGCCTTCTCTACACTCCAGGTAATATTCACTGGAGGCATGACATCATGGCGAACACCATCACGGCTGATGATATTCGGGAACACTTTTCGCAGGCTATGTCAGCGATGTACCAGCAGGAAGTTCCGCAGTACGGCACATTGCTGGAACTGGTCGCGGATGTGAATCTGGCGGTACTGGAAAACAACCCGCACTTACATGAACAACTCGCCAATGCGGATGAGCTGGCGCGTTTGAACGTCGAGCGCCACGGGGCAATCCGCGTGGGCAGTGCGCAGGAACTGTCCACTCTGCGGCGGATATTTGCCATTATGGGCATGTATCCGGTCAGCTATTACGATCTTTCCCAGGCAGGCGTTCCGGTACACTCCACGGCGTTTCGCCCGATTGATGATGCAGCGCTGTCGCGAAACCCTTTCCGCGTTTTCACCTCGTTACTGCGTCTGGAACTCATCGAGAATGTTGAACTGCGTAAACGCGCCGCTGAAATTCTCGCGCAACGCGCCATTTTTACTCCACGTTGCCTGGAACTGATTGACCTGCATGAGTCCGAAGGGAAATTTACTGAAGCTCAGGCGCGTGAGTTTGTTCGTGAAGCGCTGGAAACGTTCCGTTGGCATCGCCACGCTACCGTCGATCAGGAAACCTATCAGGCGCTGCACAATGAACATCGCCTGATTGCCGATGTGGTCTGTTTCCCTGGCTGTCATATCAACCATCTGACGCCGCGCACCCTCGATATTGACCGGGCGCAGGAGCTGATGCCGAAGTACGGCATTGAACCGAAGATCCTGATCGAAGGGCCGCCGCGCCGCGAAGTCCCTATATTGCTGCGCCAGACCAGTTTTAAAGCGCTGGAAGAGCCGGTGCTGTTTGCCGGGGAACATAAAGGCACGCATACGGCGCGTTTTGGTGAGATTGAACAGCGTGGGGTTGCGTTAACGCCGAAAGGCCGCGAACTGTACGATCGTCTGCTGAATGAAGCGGGTACGGGGAAGGACAACCTGACGCATCAGCTGCATTTGCGTGATGTGTTTCAGACGTTTCCGGACAGTGAAATGTTCCTGCGTCGTCAGGAACTGGCGTATTTCCGCTACCGTCTGACGCCGACAGGCGAGGCGCACCGCCAGGCATTCCGGGCAGGTGACGATCCGCAGCCGCTGATTGAACGTGGGTGGGTAGTGGCGCAGCCGATTACCTATGAAGATTTTCTCCCGGTGAGCGCGGCAGGAATTTTCCAGTCTAATCTCGGGAATCAAACCCAGGCGCGTAGCCACGGAAATTCAAGCCGTGCGGCATTTGAGACCGCGCTTGGCTGCGAGGTGTTCGACGAATTTGAGCTGTATCAGCAGGCGGAAGACCGCAGTAAACGGCGTTGCGGTTTGCTCTGAAATCGCTACTCTGCTGGGGTGTGAAGGAAAAAGAAGGTGATTATGGAACATTCCTCGACCCCAGTGGTTACCACGCGCCAGGGTGCGCTGAGCGGTTTTACCGATGATGATGTACACGTCTGGTGCGGTATTCCGTATGCCGCACCGCCCGTTGGTGCGCTGCGCTGGCGATCGCCACAACCGCTTGAATCCTGGGACGGTATTCGTGTGGCCGATACGATTTCGGCATCCAGCTGGCAAAACAGTGATTATTGCCGCGAGCTGGGCGGGGGCGACCCGGGGCGCTTCTCGGAAGATTGTCTCTATCTCAACGTCTGGTCTCCAGTAAAACGCAGTGAGCCTCTGCCGGTGATGGTTTGGTTGCACGGTGGCGGATTTACGATCGGAGCAGGTGGCTTACCGCCTTATAACGGCAAAGCGCTGGCGCGTCGCGAGGTGGTTGTCGTTACCATCAATTATCGGCTCGGGCATCTTGGCTTCTTTGCTCATCCGGCGCTGGCAGGCGAAGAAGCATCTGTGGTGCATAATTTCGCCCTGTGCGACCAAATTGCCGCGCTCAAGTGGGTGCGGGACAATATTGCCGCGTTTGGCGGCGATCCGAATAATCTGACCTTATTTGGCGAATCTGCCGGGGCGCGGAGCGTGCTTTCGCTGCTGGCTTCTCCGCTGGCTAAAGGACTGTTTCACAAAGCGATTGTGCAGAGCGGTTACACGCTGCCCGATACGCCGCGCGAGCAGGCGTTGCAAAAAGGCGAAGCGCTGGCGGCACATTTTGGCTTAGAAAATGCCACCGCAGAACAACTTCGCGCGATCCCGGCTGAAGCCTTCTGGCCACTGGCTGCACCGCTGAACATTGCGCCTACGCCGATCGTCGGTGATTGTGTGTTGCCCGAACCGATGCTGGATGTGTTCTTTGCGGCCCGTCAGCACCCGGTTCCGTTGATGATTGGCTCAAACAGCGATGAGGCCAGCGTCATGGCGGTGTTTGGTATCGATCTTGCCGGACAAATTCAAAAACTGCGCCGTGAGCGTCGATTTGGTCTGGGGCTGATCAAGCTGCTGTATCCCGGGGTGAAAGGGGATGAAGAGCTGGGACGGCAGGTGTGTCGTGATATGGCGTTTACGACCATGGGATTTGTGGTGATGCAGGCCCAGCAGCGCGTCGGCGAACCTTGCTGGCGCTACTGGTTTGATTATGTGGCAGAGGCGGAGCACGACACTTATCTGAATGGGGCATGGCACGGGAATGAAGTGCCGTATGTTTTTGATACGCTGGGGAACATTGAACCTTCATGCCAGTATGTGAACGAACGCGACCTGGCGTTCGCCGCGCAGGTGGCCGATTACTGGGTAAACTTTGCCCGTCATGCGAGCCGAACCTGCGATGCGTTACATGGTCCGACGCGCTGGCCTGCCTGTCGCAAAGGTCGAGACGTATTGTTGCGCATCGGTTTGAATAAACATGCAGGTTTTCGGCTGGAAAACCGTTTCATGCGTGCCCGGATGAGTCTGTTTAAACGGGTGATGAAGCATCATGTGAGCCTTGATTAAGCAAGCACGCACGAAATGCGGCCAGTCCGGCGGCTTTCGCGCGTGATTCCCTTAAAACCAGCCGGTAACTGGCCCCGGTTTTGACGCTGGTGTCAAAAGGGCGCGCCAGACGTCCGGCTCGAATATCCTCTTCAACCAGCGTTTCGTCAGCGATGGCCACACCAAGCCCCTGCATCGCGGCGGTAATAGCCAAATCCATCGTGTCGAAATGCTGATTCCTGTGCATCGAAAGGGGGAGCTCTGCCTGTCTGGAAAGCCACAGTGACCAGTCCGTTTTGTCCCGCGTTGGATGAAGAAACGTCAGACTATCCAGCGGAGAATGCATACGCAGTGGGCTCATCACCGGCGTGAGTGCCTCTTCAAAAAGCAGATCGCCCGCGCTCAAATGGGTGCCAAAGACGATCGCGGCGTCATAAGATTCGGTTTTGAAGTTAACCGTATGATCGGTTGTGGTCGTCAGCGCAATTTGCAGTTCGGGCTGATCGCGCTCGACTTCAAGCAGCCGTGGGACCAGCCAGCGCATAGCGCACGTTGGTACTTTCAAACGCACTACCGTTTGCTGAGCGCGTGCTTGCTCGGCCACGGTAAGCAGATGTTCGAATGCAGCCTGTAAGTCTGGAAGCAGGGCGCTCCCCTGAGATGAGAGCCGTAATCCACGCGCATGGCGTTCAAAAAGCGGAAAGCCGAACCAGGTTTCCAGGGTGGCAATTTTACGGCTAACGGCACCCTGAGTGAGACACAGCTCTTTCGCGGCGTGAGTGAGATTCAGATGACGGGCGGTGACCAGAAAGGCGTCAACCGCATTGTGCGGAAACGAACGGCGCGACATAAACACTCCAGGTATGCATTTTTATCATGCCGCTCATAACACCTGAGCTTGCGGAGTCTGTCAATTGGCGAAAAATAAACCCGCCGGTTGGCGGGTTTTTTTATGATGCGCAGAATTAGAACTGATAAACCAGACCTAAAGCCACGATGTCGTCAGTTGCGATGCCAGCATCTTTATAGAACTGATCGTCGTTGTCCAGCAGGTTGATTTTATAATCAACGTAGGTAGACATGTTTTTGTTGAAGTAATAGGTTGCGCCGATATCAGCGTATTTAACCAGATCTTTATCTGCATTATCGCCGTTGTAAGTTAAGTCCTTACCTTTAGATTGCAGGTAAGAAATCGCAGGGCGCAGACCGAAATCGAACTGGTACTGTGCAGTCACTTCGAAGTTCTGAGTTTTGTTAGCCACGCCGCCGATGTCGTTATTATCGGTGCTACCGTAAACGGTCATGTTACGGGTTTCTGAATACATGGTTGCCAGATAGATATTATTGGCATCGTATTTCAGACCAGCAGTCCATGCATCGGCTTTATCGCCTTTTGCCATGTAATCACTGGCGCTATTTTGTTGCGCGTTGGTACGATCAGATGAAGCATAAGCTGCACCTGCGCTGAAGCCCATGCCGAAATCATAGGTAGAGGAGATGCCGAAACCATCACCGTTCTCATGACGCGCATCGCGACCATTACCATTGTTGGTGCCTTCGTTACCGTTGCCCGCACTTTCGTTATTACCCTGATACTGCAGGGCAAAGTTCAGGCCGTCTACCAGACCATAGAAGTTGTTGTTACGGTAGGTAGCAACGCCGTTCGCACGGCTGGTCATGAATACGTCAGCCTGAGAATAAGAGTCGCCGCCGAACTCTGGCAGCATATCGGTCCAGCCTTCTACGTCGTAAAGAACGCCGTAGTTACGACCGTAGTCGAATGAGCCGTAGTCACCGAATTTCAGACCCGCGAAGCCCAGACGGGTCCAGGACTGGTTTGAAGAACCTTCAGTGTTGTTGGCCTGAACGTTGTATTCCCACTGGCCGAAACCGGTCAGTTGGTCGTTAATCTGAGTTTCACCTTTGAAGCCGAGACGAACATAGCTCTGATCGCCATCTGCAGAAGTGTTGTCAGAGAAATAATGCAGACCATCGACTTTACCGTACAGGTCCAGCTTGTTGCCGTCTTTGTTATAAATCTCTGCCGCGTGAGCTGCGCCTGCTGCCAGCAGAGCAGGGATAACGAGTGCCAATACTTTTCTATTCATTTTTTCATTCCTTAGAAAGGTTTTTATTATGATTTGAAATGAACTTTTGCCCATAACAAGAATCACACGAATCCTAATATTGTTTTGAATGTCCCGGCAATTAATATGGTCCGGTAAAATGTTAATATTTAATTCAAAATTAACCAAATGAAATCTTAATTAATATAAGTAATGAGTTAACCAAATTCATTCACTGTATTTATTTATTTTGAATTAACAGTGGTGTTGTTTTATTCTGATTTTACTTGTTTTGATGCAACGCTTTTAATATTTGTGATCGTTATTTGAGTTTTAAACAGAGAAATAATTTCAGCTTTCTTCTGGCTCGTAACGCTATCTAACGCATTGAGCCATGCATTTTCGTCATGACGCTTATGACAACAATTCGGTTGTCGTCTCGGTAACCTTCTTGTTGAATAGTTATGCAATATCCACGCGAAAGGATTGATGATGACTCTGCATACTCCGGTGCAAACCCGCTCTAAACTGCCTGATGTTGGCACCACTATTTTTACTGTTATTGGGCAACTTTCCGCTCAACATAACGCCATCAATCTTTCTCAGGGGGCACCTAATTTCTCCTGCGATCCGAAACTCATCGCGGGCGTGACGCGTGCAATGGAAGCAGGGCACAACCAATATGCCGCCATGACAGGCCTGCAACCACTCAAAGAACGCATCGTCGATAAAATTGCCTCCTTGTATGGCACACGCTATGACGCCAGCAGCGAAGTGCTGATCACTGCCAGCGCCAGCGAAGGGCTTTATTCTGCGATCAGTGGTCTGGTGCATCCCGGTGATGAAGTGATTTATTTTGAGCCGTCTTTTGATAGCTATGCGCCGATTGTCCGCTTACAGGGTGCAACGCCTGTGGCGATTAAACTGACGGTGCCGGATTTTGCCGTGGACTGGAATGAAGTCCGCGCGGCGGTGACGTCCCGCACGCGGATGATCATCATCAACACGCCGCACAATCCGAGTGGGCAGGTATTTTCAGCCGCAGATCTGGAACAGCTGGCAGCGATTACCCGCCAGACAGACATCATTATATTGTCTGATGAAGTGTACGAACACGTGGTGTTTGATGGCCAGCCGCATCACGGAATGGCCACGCACCCGCAGCTTGCGGAGCGCAGCGTGATCATTTCATCCTTTGGAAAAACCTATCACGTCACCGGCTGGCGCGTGGGATATTGTGTCGCTCCGGCTGAACTGATGGACGAGATTTGCAAAGTGCATCAATTTTTGATGTTTTCTGCCGATACTCCGATGCAGTACGCTTTTGCGGAACACATGGCCGATCCGCAAACCTGGTTGTCGCTGTCGGCGTTTTACCAGCGTAAACGCGATTTGCTGCAAAATTTACTGGCGGAGTCGCCGTTCCGTCTGCTGCCAAGCGCGGGTTCTTTCTTCCTGCTGGCCGATTACAGTCACTTCAGCGACGAAAGCGACAGCGAGATGGTCAAACGACTGATCGTTGAATCCGGAGTAGCAACCATCCCGCTGTCGGCGTTTTATACAGACGGGACGGATAACAAATTGATCCGCCTCTCTTTTGCAAAAGATGAGGCAACATTACGGGCAGGTGCGCAGGCCCTGTGTCGGGTTAAACCACGCTAAGGAGTGTTGAGATGAAATTTAACGCATTAGTTGTCGGCATGGGATTGCTGTGTTCATTTTCTTCCTTCGCTGCGACTGAGCTGCGCTATGGCCTGGAAGCAGAATATCCACCGTTTGAAAGCCGCAATGCGTCGGGCGAACTGGAAGGATTTGATATTGATCTGGGTAAGGCAATTTGCAAAGCCGCTGAGCTGAAATGCAGCTGGGTAGAGACCTCATTTGATGCGTTGATTCCAGGGCTGATGGCCAAGAAATTTGACGCCATTAATTCGGCGATGAACATCACCGAACAGCGCCGTCAGAGCATTGACTTCACCCAGCCAATCTACCGTATTCCTTCGCAACTGGTAGGAAAAGAAGGGAGTGGCGTTGAAGCGACGCCGGAAGGTTTAAAAGGTAAAACGATTGGCGTGCTGCAGGGTTCTATTCAGGAAACCTATGCTAAAGAGCACTGGGAAAAACACGGTGTCACCGTGGTGTCTTATAAAGATCAGAATATGGCCTGGGGTGACTTGCTGAACGGTCGTATCGACGCCTCGCTGGTGATGTCAGCGGCCGGGCAGGCAGGTTTCCTCAGTAAGCCGCAGGGGAAAGGGTTTGGCTTTATTGGCAAACCAGTGTCAGACGACACCATCCTCGGCAGCGGGATCGGTTTCGGGCTGCGTAAAGGTGATGAGGCCACCAAAAAACAGCTCGATGCGGCCATTGAGAAAGTCCGCGCTGACGGAACGATCGACACACTGGCGAAGAAATACTTCCCGGGTATCGATGTCAGCGTAAAATAATAATATTGCGCCTGATTTGCCCCCGATGCAGATGTCCATCGGGGGCTTTTTATTTAGGGTAATTCTGTTTTTCTAAACAATTAAGCTCATTCCCCTCGACAGAAAATATTTCTCGCTTTGCTCAGATATTCGCCGCTCAACAATTGGATTCTTAACCGTTTTTGTTTAGGCTGTGCGTTCTTTCTTGCCGTCGTTTCGCTGCCCGCGAAACTCATTCACACGACCATAAGGACGTTTTCCCAGGCATGAATCGCAGACGTTTTTTAAAAGGCTCGCTGGCAATGGCTGCGCTGAGCGGTACCGCTGGACTCTCATCGCTGTTTTCCCGCGCGGCATTTGCTGCTGAGTCGGATATTGCCGACGGTCAGAGCCGCCGCTTTGACTTCTCTGTCCTGCAATCGATGGCACACGATCTGGCGCAAACACCGTGGGGCGGGGCTCCGCGTCCACTGCCTGAAACGCTGGCCACCATGACGCCGCAGGCGTACAACGCCATCAAGTACGATGAGAAACAGTCTCTGTGGAACAATATCGAAGACCGTCAGTTAGACGTGCAATTCTTCCATATGGGAATGGGTTTCCGCCGTCGTGTGCGCATGTTCTCACTCGATTCCGCGACGTCCCAGGCGCGTGAGATCCACTTCCGCCCGGAGTTGTTCAGCTACAACGATACGGATGTCGACACCAAACAATTGCAGGGGCAGAGCGATTTAGGTTTTGCGGGTTTCCGCGCGTTTAAAGCGCCTGAACTGGCGCGACGCGACATCGTGTCTTTCCTCGGTGCGAGCTACTTCCGCGCGGTTGATGATACCTATCAGTACGGACTGTCCGCGCGTGGCCTGGCGATCGATACCTTTACCGACACGCCGGAAGAGTTCCCAGATTTCACTTCGTTCTGGTTTGAAACCGTCAAACCGAACGACACCACCTTTACCGTCTACGCGCTGCTCGACAGCCCAAGTATCACCGGTGCCTATAAGTTCGTGATCCACTGCGAGAAGAGCCAGGTGATCATGGAGGTGGATAACCATCTGTACGCGCGCAAAGACATCAAGCAGCTTGGCATTTCGCCGATGACCAGTATGTTCAGCTGCGGCAATAACGAACGCCGCATGTGCGACACCATTCACCCGCAAATCCACGACTCCGATCGCCTGGCGATGTGGCGCGGGAACGGGGAGTGGATCTGCCGTCCGCTGAACAACCCGCAGAAACTGCAGTTCAACGCTTTCCAGGATAAAAACCCGAAAGGCTTTGGCCTGCTGCAGCTGGACCGCGATTTCTCTCACTATCAGGACATCATGGGCTGGTACAACAAACGCCCGAGCCTGTGGGTCGAGCCACGAAATCAGTGGGGCAAGGGCAGCGTTGGCTTGATGGAGATCCCAACCACTGGCGAGACTTTGGATAACGTAGTCTGCTTCTGGCAGCCAGAAAAACCTGTTAAAGCGGGCGATGAGCTGGACTTCAAATATCGTCTCTACTGGAGCGCGCAACCGCCGGTCCGCTCGCCGCTGGCGAACGTCTTTGCCACCCGTACCGGCATGGGCGGTTTCCCGGAAGGCTGGGCGCCGGGAGAAAACTATCCGAAAGTGTGGGCGCGCCGCTTTGCCATCGACTTTGTGGGTGGCGATTTGAAAGCCGCTGCACCGAAAGGTATCGAGCCGGTCATCACTCTGTCTAACGGCGAAGCAAAACAGGTGGAAATCCTTTACGTTGAACCGTTCGACGGCTATCGCATTTTGTTTGACTGGTATCCGACCAACGACTCCACCGATCCGGTTGAAATGCGCATGTTCCTGCGCTGTCAGGGGGAGGCGATCAGCGAAACCTGGTTGTATCAGTATTTCCCGCCTGCACCGGATAAACGCAATTACGTTGACGACCGCGTGATGCGCTAACGCTGAAAATCCCTCTCCTTTTCTGGGGAGAGGGAAAGTGTGAGGAATCATGACTGCCATTCCCGTTGAAATCATTCCCGTTACCGACCGCATCGAACTGCGGGCCATCGACGAGCGCTATACCAGCGAGCTTCATGCGCTGGTAATTAAGAACAAAACCTGGCTGCAAACGGCGTTTGACTGGGCGCAGTATGTTGGTACGCAAGACGATACGCGCAAAAATGTGCTGAGCAATCAGATGCTGCATCAGCGTGGCTACGCCAAAATGTTCCTGATTTTTCAGGACGAGACGCTAAAAGGTGTGCTGTCGTTCAATTCTATCGAACCGACGAATAAGACGGGGTATATCGGCTACTGGCTGGATAAAGGCAATCAGGGGCAAGGTATTCTGTCGCAATCTTTGCAGGCGTTTATGCGTTACTACGCGGCGCGCGGGGAAATCCGTCGTTTCGTTATTAAGTGTCGCGTGGGGAATGAGCAGAGTAACCGCGTGGCAGTGCGCAACGGTTTCACGCTGGAAGGGTGCCTGAAAGAAGCCGAGTTTTTGAATGGCGAATTTCAGGACGTGAATACCTACGCCAAAATTATTGGCCTATAGCGCGCCAAGCAGCGGTGTACGGGTGATTCGCTGCTGCCCGTTGATCACTTTCTCGCCGCGCAGATGGATGTTATCCCCGCCAAAAGCTTCAATCACCGCATCGTCGGTAATCTCGATTCGATGCTCGATCAGCACATCGCCGCTGATTCTGGCCCGTCCCTGAATCACCACTTTGTCGTCAATCATGATTGGCCCGCCGCGTAGCCACGCCTGGCCGCCAATCAGGACATGATGTTTGATAATCACATTTCCCTCGATGACCGCATTTTCCGCCACCTGCGAGCTGTAGCGCAGAGTGGGAATGGCGTCATCGTCGCGGCCCGCAATGATTCGGGCATTGCCGTAAACTTTGGCGCAATCGCAGATCCAAACGTTGTTGAGATCATTTCCTTCGATGAGCGCGTTCTCAAATACCTCGGCGCGATGTTCGATGAAAGCAAAATTGACCATCGCATCCCCGTAGATTTGCGCCTGATGGACAATGCGAGACTGGCTGACGGTGGCGTTATCGTAGATTTTCAGAACCTGTTCCCGATCCGGTGTCAGGCCAAGCGCCGCTATGATGGTGCTTTGATGCAGAACGCGTGCGTTGCCGTAAAGATGGCAGGTGCCGCGCACTTCGGAGGATTGAATAGTGACGTTGTCACTTAGCTGCGCGCCGTGGCTCACCTGCGAACCCTCCACCCAGCTGTTATCACCGATTTTCGCCGCATGGCTAATCACGCAGGGCTGTGTAATGCGCGCGTTATCGCAAATTTGTGCCTGGGCAAAGACAACGCTGTTTTCGTCGTACACCCAGCAGTTGCCGTCATGAGACAGGGCACTTTCATCCTCCAGCCAGCCGCCTTTGGTCCCGGCGGTGACATCGCTGAAATCACGCTCGGCAATAATCTGGCGCAGGGTCACGCTCGCTTTTCCCTCGCCGTTCTGCCAGTGATAAAGGCGGGTTTCGTCGCTGAGTCGGTATTTTTTCATTACAGTCTCTCTGCTCATCATCTTCATTAAACGTAGCAAACTTTACGCCTTCTGAAGTACTGGCAACCGAGTCTGAAACCCCTTAAACTAGCATTTCAAATATAATTTATACTTTAAAATTAATGCATAAAAGACACAAATCTGAACAGATTCTTAACTTACCCTTCGGCTACTTCGGCATGGTATTAGGGACCATTGGCATGGGTTTCGCCTGGCGCTATGCCAGCACTGTCTGGCCGGTTTCACACTGGCCGGGTGAGATTCTGGTGTCGCTTGCAATGGCTATCTGGTTTTTGCTGACCCTGGCATTCATTACCCGCGCCGTGCGCTTTCCGCATAGCGTGCTGGCGGAGATGCGCCATCCGGTGATGAGCAGTTTTGTAAGCCTGTTTCCCGCTACCACGATGCTGGTAGCGATGGGTTTTGTTCCCTGGTGTCGTCCCGTTTCGCTGATGTTGTTTGGCACTGGCGTGGTGGTGCAGCTGAGCTATTCCGCCTGGCAGAGCGCCGGGTTGTGGCGGGGGAAACATCCTGAAGAGGCCACCACGCCGGGCCTGTATCTTCCGACAGTTGCCAATAACTTTATCAGCGCGATGGCCTGCGGTGCGCTCGGGTTCCACGATGCCGGGCTGGTGTTCTTAGGCGCTGGCGTCTTTTCCTGGCTGAGCCTTGAACCTGTGATTTTGCAACGCCTACGCAGTGCCGGTGAACTGCCTGCGGCGCTTCGCACCTCGCTCGGGATTCAGCTGGCCCCCGCACTGGTGGCCTGTAGTGCCTGGTTGAGCGTTAACGGCGGCGAGGCGGATACCTTCGCTAAAATGCTGTTTGGCTACGGCCTGTTGCAGCTGCTATTTATGCTGCGCCTGATGCCCTGGTATCTTTCGCAGCCGTTTAATGCCTCTTTCTGGAGCTTCTCGTTCGGCGTGTCCGCGCTCGCCACCACCGGGCTTCATCTGGGGCAGAGCAGTCCGACGGGCTTTTTCCACGCCATCGCGGTTCCGCTGTTCATTTTTACCAACTGCATCATTGCGCTCTTACTGGTGCGTACCTTCATTTTGCTGGTGCAGGGAAAACTTTTAGTTCGTTCAGATAAAGCCACGCTTATGCACGCTGAGGAAAAGAAATGACTCACTTTGATGAAAACTACTTTACCGAAAAATACGGTTTGACCCGCACGCACTCGGATGTGGTCTACAGCGCCGGGATCGTCAAACCGGGAAAAACCCTGGATCTGGGCTGTGGCAATGGTCGCAACAGTCTGTTCCTGGCCGCCAATGGCTATGACGTGACCGCCTGGGATAAAAACCCGATGAGTATCGATAATATCGAGCGCATTAAGGCGGAAGAAGGGATCGAAAATCTGCAGGCTTCGGTTCAGGATTTGAACAGCCTGAGCTTTGACGGTGAGTACGATTTTATTCTCTCGACCGTGGTAATGATGTTCCTGGACGCTAAAACCATTCCTGGGCTGATCGCGAATATGCAACGTTGCACCACGCCAGGAGGCTATAACCTGATTGTGGCGGCAATGGACACGGAAGATTACCCGTGCACTGTCGGGTTCCCTTTTGCGTTTAAAAGCGGCGAACTGAGCCGCTATTACGAAGGCTGGGAGCTGTTGAAATACAACGAAGACGTCGGTGAGTTACACCGCACCGACGCCAACGGTAACCGCATCAAGCTGCGTTTCGCCACCATGCTGGCGCGCAAACCGGTTTAACGGGCGGCCAGCAGGCAAAGTTGCAGGGCGGTTTTGTACGATGCCTCGAACGACGACAGCGGCAAGAACTCAAACTTTGAGTGGAAGTTATGCGCGCCGGTGAAGAAGTTCGGGGTCAGCAGGCCTTTCGCCGACAACGCTGCGCCATCGGTGCCACCGCGCATTGGCGTCGGTTTTGGCGTAATGCCGAGTGATTCCATCGCTTCAAACATCAAATCAATGGCGCGTCGGTCTTCGCCAATCGCATTGCTGATATTGCTGTAAGTGTCTTCGATGTGGTGCTCGACGCGGGCGGTGGGGTGTTGGTCAGCAATGTGGCTCGCAACGTCAGCGATTTGCTGTTTACGCGCGGCAAAACGGTCTTTGTCGAAGTCACGGATATTGGCTTTAAGCGCCGCTTCGTTCTGTCCGGCCTGAATGCCGTTAAACCAGATGTATCCTTCGCGCCCCTCGGTGCATTCCGGTGTTTCTTGTCGGTCGAAATGGCTGATGAAGTCCATCGCCATCAGCAGCGGATTTACCAGTACGCCTTTCGCCGACATCGGATGGGCGGTCACACCGGTAAAGCGGATTTCTGCCGCAGCGGCGTTAAAGTTCTCGTAAACAATTTCGCCAATTTCGCAGCAGTCGATGGTCCAGGCGAAATCAACGTCGAAGCGTTTGAGATCCAGCGCTTTCGCGCCGCACAGACCGATCTCTTCATCCGGCACGAAGGCCACCACAATATCCCCGTGCTGATGTTCCGCCGTCAGGTTTTCCAGCACCGTCATTACTACCGTCACAGCGGCTTTATTATCTGCGCCTAATACGCTGGTCCCGTCGCTGAAAATAATCTCTTCATCTGGGTATGCCAGTATTTCCGGATGCTCATTCACGCGTAACCAGATCTGTTTCTCTTTATTCAGGCAGAGGTCTTCTCCTGCAAATCTTAATATTTGTGGATGAATATCCGGTGTTAATCCGACGTCAACCGTATCAATATGGGTAATAAAACCAATGCGCGGCGCGTCGCTGACTGTCCCTTTTTTGACGGCGGTGACGGTGGCGAATTCATCGATCACGATGTCGCTCAAACCCAGTGATTCCAGCTCTTTCGCCAGTTCTCGTGCCATCTCATGCTGACCGGGCGTAGAGGGCAGCGTTTTGCTTTTCGGATCGCTCTGGCTGGTAATAGCCAGGTAGCGATAAAAGCGTTGGGTTAATTGACTGGAGAGTGAGAGCGCCATAGTGATTCCTTCTTTATTTGTATTATCAGGTGTTTGCATCATCACTTTAATGGTATTTGTGTATTGGCAAAAGAATTAATTAGCCGTCGAATAAAAAGACAGGAAAATGCGATGAACAGCAACTTGACAAAATTAACCCTGGCCATTGCCGCATTAACGGTAAGTTCCACCGTGGCGGCAAAAACACTGGTGTATTGCTCGGAAGGATCGCCGGAGAATTTCAACCCGCAGCTCTACACCTCGGGTACCAGCGTGGATGCCAGTGCGGTTCCGGTCTATAACCGCCTGGTCGATTTTAAACCGGGCACTACGGAGCTGGTGCCAAGCCTGGCCGAAAGCTGGGACGTGAGCGAAGACGGCAAGGTCTACACCTTCCATCTGCGCAAAGGCGTGAAATTCCAGAGCAACAAATTCTACAAGCCGACGCGCGACTTTAACGCCGATGACGTGATTTTCTCCTTCATGCGGCAGAAAGACGTCAATCATCCGTATCACAACGTCTCGAATGGCAGCTATTCAAACTTTGAAAGTCTGGAGTTTGGCAGCCTGATTACCGCCATCGACAAGGTGGACGATCATACCGTGCGCTTTACCCTGGCCCATCCGGAAGCGCCGTTTGTCGCCGATTTGGCCTGGTATTTTGCCTCGATTCTTTCAGCGGAATACGCCGACGCGATGCTCAAAGCGGGCACGCCGGAAAAAGTGGATATGGAGCCGATAGGCACCGGGCCGTTTAAACTGACGCAATATCAAAAAGATTCACGCATTCTTTTTACCGCGTTCCCGGAATACTGGCAGGGCAAGTCGAAGCTCGACCGTCTGGTGTTTAGCATCACACCGGACGCCTCCGTTCGCCTGGCCAAAATCGAGAAAAATGAGTGTCAGGTGATGCCGTTCCCGAATCCGGCGGATCTGCCGCGCATGAAAGCCAACAAAGATATCAACCTGATGAGCAAGGCGGGGCTGAACACCGGTTTCCTGGCGTTTAACACCCAGAAACCGCCGCTGGATAATGTGAAAGTGCGTCAGGCGCTGGCGATGGCGATCAATAAACCGGCGATCATCGATGCGGTGTTCCACGGTACCGGCACCGCGGCGAAAAACCTGCTGCCGCCGGGCGTCTGGAGCGCGGACAGCGAGCTGAAGGATTATGACTACGATCCCGAAAAAGCCAAAGCGCTGCTCAAAGAAGCTGGATTTGCCAACGGCGTGAGCGTCGATCTGTGGGCCATGCCGGTGCAACGTCCGTATAACCCGAATGCCAAACGGATGGCCGAGGTGATTCAGGCCGACTGGGCGAAGGTCGGCGTGCAGACCAAAATCGTCACCTATGAGTGGGGCGAATATCTCAAACGCGTGAAGGGCGGTGAACACCAGGCGGCGCTGATGGGCTGGACGACCGCGACAGGCGACCCGGATAACTTCTTTGGCCCGCTGTTTACCTGCACGTCAGCCAACGGCGGGTCAAACTCGGCGAAATGGTGCTATCAGCCGTTTGATAAAATCATCAATGAGGCTAAATCGATAACCGATCATGAAAAACGCGTGGCGCTGTACAAAGAGGCGCAACAAATGATGCACGATCAAATGCCTGCGGTGATGATTGCGCACTCCACCATTTTCGAACCGGTGAGAAAAGAGGTGACAGGCTACGAAATTGACCCATTTGGCAAACATCTGTTCTGGCAAGTGGATATTAAATAGCCATAAATCACTGCCCGTGACTATTCCGGGCAGTCTGTTTTCTGAATTGTGCGGCGAGCACCTTTTTTGTCACAACAAACCCCTGATACTTTTGCTATAACTTCATATGCATATCTGCATATAACAGGGATCTACCACCATGCGTACTCAGACTTTATTTAAAGTTGCAGCGCTCTCTGGCCTGCTGGCATTAGCGGGCTGTGCGTCCAAAGTGGCGCAACCCGATCAATATTCGGGCTTTTTAAAAGATTATTCAGGCTTGCAGCAAACGACGTCAGCGACCGGTAAACCGACGCTGCGCTGGGTCGATCCATCCTACAACCCGTCTAATTACGACAATATCGTCTGGAACCCAATTACCTATTATCCGGTCCCTAAACCGACCACACAGGTAGGGCAAAAACTGCTGGATGATCTGTTGGCTTACACCAACACCAAAATGAAAGCGGCTATTGGGCAGACGAAACCTCTGGTGACCACCCCTGGGCCGCGTAGCCTCATCTTCCGTGGCGCTGTCACCGGTGTAAGCTCGAAGAAAGAAGGTCTGCAATTCTATGAAGTGGTCCCGGTTGCTCTGGTCGTAGCCGGTACGCAAATGGCGACGGGACACCGTACAATGGATACCCATCTCTATTTCGAAGGTGAGCTGATCGATGCTTCAACGGGTAAACCGGTTATCAAGGTGGTTCGTAAAGGCGAAGGTAAAGAGCTGAACAACGAAAACGCACCGATGACGATTGCGACGTTGAAACAGGTTGTTGATGACATGGCGACGGATGCCACCATGTTTGATGTGAATAAGACCAGAAAATAAAATACTCACCGGCGGCATAGTGCCGCCGGTGTATTTTACGCCGTCCGTAGTCGCTTAAACCAGGTTTCCGGTTTCGTGAACATCACCATATTTCCCGTCAGAATCAGCAGCAATCCTGCCACGGCATTCATGTGCCAGACGTAGCCTTCGTATACCGTAGAAATCGACAGCGCGACCAGCGGGAACAACAGGGTGCTGTACGCCGCTTTACCGGCGCCAATGCGCCCGACCAGCGTAAAGTACACGCCAAAGGCTATGACCGAGCCGAAAATTGCCAGATACAGCAGCGCACCGATGTAGCTCACTGTCCATTGCGGCATAAAACTGTCGCCGCGCACCAGCGCAATCACGCCCATCACCAGCGTGCCGTACATCATCGCCCAGGCGTTGGTGGTCATGGTTTCCAGACCGTTACGCTGATGGCGAAGGCTAATCATATTCCCCAGCGAGAAGCCGTAGGTTCCGAGCGCCGACAGGCCAATGCCCAGCAGCAGCTCATGGCTCCAGCCGCTGGCGAGCAGATCGTCCCAGAAGAGGGTGATGATACCGAGTAATCCGAGAATAGCGGCGGTCCAGAAACGTGCTGGTGGACGCTGTCCGAAGAAAATAAAGCTGTTAATGGCGTTATACAGCACCGCCATCGAGAAAATGACCGACTCAAGACCGGTATTGATAAACTTCGCCGCGGTATAAAAACACCAGAAGTTAAAGCAAAACACGCAGCAGCCCTGAATCATACAGAACAGGTGATCGCGCATCGCCATTTTGCGCAAACGTCCCAATGCCAGCAGGACAATCATCATGGTGGCGCTCGCCACGGCAAAACGCCAGAAGATGGAGACGGGAGCCGCGACCGGCCCTTGTTGCAGGAAAATCGCAATCCACGTCGTTCCCCAGATAACCACCACCAGTCCATACAAAAGTGCGTTCATGTTTCTCTCTTATCAAACCGCAAAAAAGCAGTATGACGTGAGCCACACAACCCGGCTTTCAGCATCTTGCGGCTGACTTGCAGAATCTTGCGCTTTTTTATGGTGACAACGCTGGTATCGCGGGGCAACACTTCTTAGACTAACGATCTCTTTCATTACCAGCTGACGGATATGTCTCGCGCTTACGACACCTTTGAAACGCTTCGCCAACAAAATGCCGTGCTGCGGGAAACGGTCGCGCTGAATTCGGGCATCCAGCTGGCGGCGTGGTACAACAAGCACGATACGGTCACGGTAAAAAGTAACCACCACACCCTGAGTTTGTACGTGGCCGATGGTTATGAGAGCTACCACAAAACTAACAGCGGCTGGAAAAACGGCGGTGGGCCAGACCGTTTTTGCCTGATGCCGAAAGAGAGCGAGTCGAGCTGGGATATCCGTGATGATTTGTCATTTGTGCATCTTTACTGCACCGATGAGCATCTGCGGGAGATTGGCGAAAAAATCTGGGATAAAAGCCCGGCCGGGATTTCACTGGACGAAAAAACCTTCGCCAGCGATCCCAAAATCGCCATGCTTTACCGCCAGTTTTTGCTCGGCTGCGACTGGCAGCAGCAGGCGAATCAGCTGACGTTAAGCACCGCCAGCACCTTGCTGTTGACCCACTTGATCCAACATTATTCCAGCGTTCAGTGGAAGTTACCGGTGGTGACAGGCGGACTGTCGCCGTTCGTTCTGCGCAATGTGCTGGCCTATATTGACGAAAATCTTTCACAAGCCTTAACGCTTGCTGAACTCGCTGCGATTGCGGCATTGAGCGAATACCATTTTGCCCGCATGTTCCGCCAGTCTATGAACATGGCTCCGCATCAGTACGTCATGCAGCAGCGGATGGAAAAGGCAAAAGGTCTGGTGCAATTCTCGCAGCAACCACTGACCGACATCGCGCTGGCCTGCGGTTTTAGCTCGGCCAGCCACTTTAGCAACCGATTTAAGGCGTCAACCGGATTCACCCCCTCGCAGCTACGCGCGGCGAAAGAGTGAGAACGCGGTAAAGCAGATCCCGCCCGCCACCAGTCCCCAGAATGCCGAACCTATTCCAAGCAGCGTCACGCCGCTGGCTGTGACCAGAAAGGTCACGATGGCCGCGTCGCGCTCAGCCTCAAGTTGTAACGCCTGATATAAACTGCCGCTGATCGTCCCCAGCAACGCCAGCCCGGCCAACGTCTGGATCCAGCTCACGGGCAGCGCCGCCATCAGGGCAGTAATGGAACCGCCAAAAATCCCTGCCAGCAAATAAAACACGCCAGCCGCCGCCGCGGCCAGCCAGCGTTTTTGCGCATCCGGATGCGCGTCCGGGCTTTGACAGATGGCGGCGGTGATCGCGGCAATGCAGATGGAATAGACGCCGAAAGGCGAGAACAGCAGGGCCAGTGCGCCCGTAAATATGATTAACGGCGAGACGGCAACCGGATAACCAGAGGCTTTCATGGTGGCGAAACCGGGCGCATTTTGTGAGGCCATCGTCACCAGGAAAAACGGCAGGCCGATACTGATAAGCGTGGTAAAGGTAAATTTTGGCGCGATAAACTCCGGCATGACCACCTTAAAGGCGAGATTGTTAGTGACAACGTCACCTCCAGCCCAGGCCGTGACGCTCCCTACCAACAGAGTGGCGACAATGGCATAACGTGGAACGAAGGTTTTGGCTATCAGCCACGCCAGCAACATGCTTCCGCACAGCAGGAAATGCCCTTCCAGATTTGTGAATGCCTGCAGGCCAAATCGCAGCAGCACACCTGCCAGCATCGCCGCCGCCAGGGTATGCGGGATAATCTTCATCAGTCTGGCAAATAGTCCAGTCAAACCGCAGAGTAAAATCAGGGCGTTAGCGAAAATAAAAATACCGATGGTTTCCGCAAGCGTCACGCCCTGTAAGCTGGTGGCAAGCAGGGCGGCACCAGGCGTTGACCAGGCGGTTAACACCGGCGCTTTGTACCAAAGGGAAAGTGCTAATGTGCTAACACCCATGCCGATACCGAGCGCGGTCATCCAGCCTGCAATTTGGTGAGGCGTTGCGCCAGCTGCCGCCGCAGCCTGCCAGATAATGGCGGCAGAACTGGCGTAACCGACCAGAACCGCGACGAAACCGGCCAGGATCGCAGGAAAAAGAGAAGATGAACTGGGCATGAAAACTCCGATGTGCGTTATAGCGTCCGAGTAAAGGTAACACTGTGCGCTATAGCGTACAAGTGGTACACTTCGCCGCAACGGGAGGATCTATGAATATCACTGAACATCTTGCCTCAACGCTGAAAACTGAGCGTCAGGCGCGAGGCTGGAGCCTGTCAAAACTGGCCGACGAGACGGGCGTGTCGAAAGCGATGCTTGGACAAATCGAGCGCAACGAGTCCAGCCCGACCGTCTCTACGCTGTGGAAAATCGCCACGGGTTTGAACGTTCCGTTTTCGGCATTTATTACGCCGGAAGCCCATCCGCAGCCGGTTTTCGATCCTCAAGAGCAGGCGATGGTGGTCAAACCGCTGTTCCCCTGGGATGACGCGCTTAAGTTTGATCATTTCTCGATTACCCTCGCGCCCGGTGCCTTGAGTGAATCCACGCCGCACGAAGCCGGTGTGATTGAACATGTGGTGGTGATCAACGGTGAACTGGATATGTGTATTGAAGGGGTCTGGCGCACGATTTTGCCTGATTCAGGCCTGCGTTTTGCAGGGGACAAACCCCATGCCTATCGCAACAGCAGCAGCCAGACGGTGCACTTTCATTCGTTGATTCATTATCCCCGTTAAAGGTACGCAAAACGGTTTCGCTGTCGTAGACTTCTGACTACAATAGCCGCCATTTTGACCATAACGGATAACGACGAAGTATGCGCCTGCAATCCCATCATCTTGAACTCTTAAGCCCGGCCCGTGACGCCTCGATTGCCCGCGAGGCAATTCTGCACGGTGCAGATGCGGTCTATATCGGCGGTCCTGGCTTTGGCGCTCGCCATAATGCCAGCAACAGCCTGCGCGATATCGCTGAGCTGGTGCCGTTTGCCCACCGATTTGGGGCGAAAGTGTTCGTGACCCTGAACACTATTCTTCATGATGATGAACTTGAGCCTGCGCAACGCCTGATTACCGATTTATACCAGACCGGCGTCGATGCCCTGATCGTTCAGGACATGGGCGTGCTCGAACTGGATATTCCTCCGATTGAACTGCATGCCAGCACCCAGTGCGATATTCGTACCGTCGAAAAAGCGAAATTCCTGTCTGACGTTGGTTTCACCCAGATAGTGTTGGCGCGCGAGCTGAATCTGAATCAAATCCGCGATATTCACCAGGCGACAGACGCCACCATTGAATTTTTCATTCACGGTGCGCTGTGTGTGGCTTATTCCGGGCAGTGCAACATTTCCCACGCCCAGACCGGGCGCAGCGCCAACCGTGGCGACTGCTCTCAGGCGTGTCGTCTGCCGTATACGCTGAAAGACGATCAGGGCCGCGTCGTGGCTTTCGAAAAACACCTCCTGTCGATGAAAGATAACGATCAAACCGCAAACCTCGCGGCATTGATCGACGCGGGTGTGCGCTCCTTCAAAATCGAAGGGCGATATAAAGACATGAGCTACGTGAAAAATATCACGGCGCACTACCGCCAGATGCTGGACGCCATTATTGAAGACCGAAACGATCTGGCGCGCGCGTCCGCCGGGCGTACCGAGCATTTCTTCATTCCGTCCACCGATAAAACCTTTCATCGCGGCAGCACCGATTACTTTGTGAATGCGCGTAAAGACGATATCGGCGCCTTCGATTCACCCAAGTTTATCGGCCTGCCAGTCGGTGAAGTGCTGAAAGTGTCCAAAGACCATCTCGACGTGAAAGTGACCGAAACGCTGGCGAACGGCGATGGTCTGAACGTGATGATCAAGCGTGAAATCGTCGGTTTCCGTGCGAATACCGTGGAGAAAACCGGCGAAAATCAGTATCGCGTCTGGCCAAACGAAATGCCTGCCGATCTGTATAAGGCACGTCCGAACGCGGCGCTGAATCGCAACCTGGATCACAACTGGCAGCAGGCGTTGCTGAAAACCTCCAGTGAGCGCCGGATTGCCGTCGATATCGAACTGGGCGGCTGGGAAGAGCAGCTGATCCTGACCATGACCAGCGAAGACGGCGTGAGTGTTACACATACGCTGGATGGTCAGTTTGAAGAGGCCAATAACGCCGAGAAAGCGCTGAACAACCTGAAAGACGGCGTAGCGAAGCTTGGGCAGACGATTTATTACGCGCGTGATATTCAGGTGAACCTGCCTGCGGCGCTGTTTGTTCCGAACAGTCTGCTAAACCAGTTCCGCCGCGAAACCGCAGAAATGCTTGATGATGCGCGACTGGCAAACTATCCGCGCGGCAGCCGCAAAGCGGTATCCGATCCTGCGCCGGTTTATCCGGATTCACACTTGTCATTCCTTGCAAACGTGTACAACCACAAAGCGCGGGAGTTTTACCATCGCTATGGCGTCCAACTGATTGATGCAGCGTATGAGGCGCACGAAGAGAAGGGCGACGTGCCGGTGATGATCACCAAGCACTGCCTGCGTTTTGCCTTCAACCTGTGTCCGAAACAGGCCAAAGGCAATATTAAAAGCTGGAAAGCAACGCCGATGCAGCTGGTGAATGGCGATGAAGTTCTGACGCTGAAATTTGACTGCCGCCCGTGTGAAATGCACGTAATTGGCAAGATGAAAAATCACATCTTCAAGATGCCACAGCCGGGAAGCGTGGTGGCCTCTGTGAGTCCTGACGATCTGATGAAGACCCTGCCAAAGCGCAAAGGCGCTTAATCAGCGAAAATAGGTATCCGGTTTGCGCGACTTCTGCCAGTGATGGTGCTCGCGCAAACCTTCCGCTGATTCTTCTGCCACACTCCGCAGTTCATCACTGTCCGCCGCATGACGTAGCTGGTGGTCTGCATTCTGTACCCACAAATATTCATGCCCTTTATGTCCTGCCATTAATTGACCTGAAAATAGCGCACAGGTTAATAGTATGAAAACCAAACTTGTTTTAACCATTTCGTTACCACCGCATCACATTTAGCGGCCATAATGCCAATAGTTTCGTTGGGTTATTATTTGATGATTTAAACTAACGCAAATAAATTGTCAATTTATGCGCTGAATTTACCGCAAGTCTATTTATGGACAATAAAAATCGGCTCAAGATTCTGGGATTTACTCTTTCAGGAGGGTGACAGGGATTATGTATTTAGGAAAAGTCCGATATAATTGCCTTTTGACTATGGACCAGGTCGAGTAGATGAAACAAGCATTAACTATAACGTCGTTTTGTATTGCTGCAGCGGCAGTAGCGTATATCGGTTACACCTCTTTCACCGACAAACCAGAATATCTCCAGGCCGCAGAAACGCGTGTCGGTTCATATTTGACCAGTGATGTCGGGCGCGTCTCTTGTAACAGTACCAAAGTGGCGGATCAGCACTGGCGTCTTGATTGCAGCACCCAGGCAAAAGGGAAGATATTCGAGTATTCCGTTTACCCTGCTGAGAATGCGCCTTATGCCGTCTCACGTGCGTTTTATCTTGAAGCCGTCAATGAGAGCGCTATTCAAAGCGCCGGAGAAGGGCTCATGAAGTATCTGCAAATCAACACAGCGGCGACGAATATTCAGTCGTAACTAACAGGGTAAACCCTTTGTTTAGTATTCATTTAAATTGTGGGTGTTAAGTTATTATCGATCCGCAACCGGTCATGGAATACCGGAACGTAGATACCAAAATATATATCTATCCATGCAAGCATTTACCGCCAGATTATGGCGGTTTTTTTTGCTTAAAATTCAGCGTATTTCCTGCTGTCTGAGGCCTGAATTAACGCGTTTTCGATATTGTGTCGGAGACTCATTATAGTGCTGGCGAAAATGATGGCGCAGCGTTGCGGAATGGCCAAACCCCGTTTGCTCAGCGATGCTGTCGACGCTTAAACGTGTGTTTTCCAGATACTCTTTTGCTCTTAGCAGGCGTTCGCTGAGCAGCCAGCGAGCGGGGGTTGTCCCGGTGGCACTGGCAAAGCGGCGTAAAAAAGTACGTTCGCTCATTCCAACGCGTCGGGCCAGAGAGCTTACGCTATGATTGACCGTCAGCTGCAGGTGCAGGAAATCAAACAGCTCGCCAAAACGCTGACTTTCTCTTAGTACTGCCACCGGACGCGTCACGTGCTGCGTTTGCGTTCCATCACGGTGCGGGGGGATAACCAGGCGCCTGGCAACGAGATTTGCGGCATCTATTCCATAATCCCGGCGTACTACGTGCAAACAGAGATCGAGACCGGCGGCGCTCCCTGCGGACGTCAGGACCGTCCCTTCATCCTGATACAACACATCTTCAATCACCTGAATGGCCGGAAAGCGGGTCTTTAACGTCTCGGTATAACGCCAGTGCGTGGTGGCTTTGCGTCCGTCGAGCACACCCGCAGCGGCCAGAACGAACACCCCGGAACAAATCGAGAGCAGATGACTGCCGCGCGCATGGGCTTTGCGTAATGCCTCGCACAGCGCAGGAGGAACCCTTTCATCCGCACCTCGCCAGCCGGGGATCACAACCAGGCTGGCCTGTTCCAGTAACGACAGATCGCCGTCGGCCACCATCCTAATCCCGCCGGTGGCGCGCAATTCTCCTTCTTCAACGCTGGCGACGCTAAAACGATACCAGTCGTTGCCCATTTCCGGGCGCGGCAGGCCAAAAACTTCTACCGCCACGCCAAACTCGAAGGTGCACAGGCCGTCATACGCCAGGACCACCACCAGCGGGCGCGGTGCTTGTCGTAAGTTTGTCATCATTTTGCTGTTTTCTGGCATAACCGCAGGCATTCACTGACTGATTTTTTGGATAACGTACTGTTAACACAAACGCCAAACTGGAGAAAGCACCATGAGTTACGTCACTGAATTTCCCACCGCCGACCCGCAGGAGTCCGTTGCCCATTTTCTGCGCCGCCTGAGCGTCGAAACCGACTGTGCCGACGTGCACCACGCGCTGGCAAATCATCAGCAGGATTTTGTTTTGCTACATGTGGTAGGCCGCCCGGAGCAGTTCGCGCGCCGCCATCTGCCGGGTGCCATTCATCTCCCCTGGTCCGCCATGACCGCTGAAACGATGGCGCAATGGCCGCAGGATACGTTGTTCGTGGTCTATTGCGCCGGACCACATTGCAATGGTGCGGATCGGGCGGCGCTGAAGCTCTCACGCCTGGGCCTGCCAGTCAAAATTATGCTCGGTGGCATCACCGGCTGGGAAGATGAAAACTTCGCCTTTGCCAGTGAGGATTAAGTCGAAGATGAATAAAATTCATCACGCATGAAATTTTCTCGTTTGCTGCAACGCAGGGGTTATGACATCTTTTTGGACATATAGCCATCCAGAAGTCTAAAAGTTCAATTAATGAATTATCACTGTGGGCAATCAATTGCCGGCAGTAAAGGAGAGAGTCATGCAGCGACAACACGCCCCGTACCGTGCCGATGTGGTAGGCAGCTTTTTACGTCCCGACGCGATTAAACAGGCGCGACTGCAGTTCGCCAGCGGTGAGATTGACGCCGGGCAGCTCCGCGCTGTGGAAAACGATGCGATTCGCCATGTAGTTGAGCAGCAATGCGCCTGCGGCCTGCACGTAGTCACTGACGGAGAGTTCCGCCGCGCGTGGTGGCATTTTGATTTCTTCGACGGTTTGCAGGGCGTGGAACGCTACGATTCAAACCAGGGCATCCAGTTTAACGGCGTTCAGACTAAGGCTCACGGCGTGCGAGTCACCGGAAAACTGGCCTTTGGCGACCATCCGATGCTGGAAGATTTCCGCTATCTGAAAAGCATCAGCGGTAACGCACAGCCGAAAATGACCATTCCCAGCCCAAGCGTGCTGCATTTCCGTGGTGGGCGTAAAGACATCGACGCGACGGTATATCCGGAACTGGACGCTTACTTTGACGATCTGGCGACCACCTGGCGCGATGCGATCCATGCGTTCTATGAAGCGGGCTGCCGCTATCTGCAACTCGACGACACGGTCTGGGCCTATCTCTGCTCAGATGATCAGCGCCGCCAGATTACTGAGCGCGGCGACGATGCAGACCAGCTGGCGCGCACCTATGCCCGCGTGTTGAACAAAGCGCTGGAAGGCAAACCGGAAGATCTGACTATCGGTCTGCACGTGTGTCGCGGCAATTTCCGCTCTACCTGGATCTCCGAAGGCGGCTACGAGCCGGTGGCCGAAGTGCTTTTCGGCTCCGTTAACGTGGATGCCTTCTTCCTGGAGTACGACAATGACCGCAGCGGGGATTTCGCGCCGCTACGCTTCGTCCGTCCGGGCAAACAGCAGGTGGTGTTGGGCCTTATCACCACCAAAAACGGCGAGCTGGAAAACCCGGAAGGGGTGAAAGCGCGTCTGGAAGAGGCGGCGCAATACGTTTCGAAAGAGCAGATTTGCCTCAGCCCGCAGTGCGGTTTTGCCTCAACGGAAGAGGGCAACAGTCTTACCGAAACCCAGCAGTGGGACAAAGTGCGTCTGGTTACGCAAATCGCTGACGAAGTCTGGTGATTTTTCGGGCACAGCGTTGCACTTTATTAATGCAGCGCTGTGCCATTCTGAATCGTTAACGCTTTTTTTGCGCCTGTACTCCCCTGAATTTCCGCCGTTTTCCATTCTGGCATCCTTTTTGCTCTCCTGAAGCTGACACGTTTGATTCTGCGTCCACATGGTTACGGACGTTTTCGCACAGCTTTCTTTTCAGGAGTGAAAATATGCATCGTCGTACCTTCATCAAAGCTTTCGCGCTGTCGGCCTCCGTTGTGGCGATGGGAATGAGTTTCGGCGTTCAGGCTGCCGATACGATCAAAATCGGTATCATGCACTCGCTCTCCGGCACGATGGCGATCTCCGAAACGCCGCTCAAAGACGTGGCGTTAATGACCATCGATGAAATTAACGCCAAAGGCGGCGTGCTGGGTAAACAACTGGAACCGGTTGTTGTTGACCCGGCCTCTAACTGGCCGCTGTTTGCAGAGAAAGCGCGCCAGCTGTTAAGCCAGGATAAGGTCGCGGCGGTGTTTGGCTGCTGGACTTCCGTCTCGCGTAAATCGGTTCTGCCGGTATTCGAGGAGCTGAATGGTCTGCTGTTCTATCCTGTCCAGTACGAGGGCGAAGAGATGTCGCCAAACGTGTTTTACACCGGCGCGGCACCAAATCAGCAGGCGATTCCGGCGGTGGAATATCTGATGAGTGAAGACGGCGGCAGCGCGAAACGCTTCTTCTTGCTCGGGACGGATTACGTTTATCCACGCACCACCAACAAGATCCTGCGTGCGTTCCTGCACTCAAAAGGCGTTCAGGACAAAGATATTGAAGAGGTCTACACCCCGTTTGGGCATAGCGATTACCAGACCATTGTCGCCAATATCAAGAAATTCTCCGCGGGCGGCAAAACGGCAGTGGTGTCCACCATCAACGGCGACTCCAATGTTCCCTTCTATAAAGAGCTGGCCAACCAGGGCGTAAAAGCCACGGATGTGCCGGTCGTCGCGTTCTCGGTCGGAGAAGAGGAACTGCGCGGGATTGATACCAAACCTCTGGTCGGCAATCTGGCGGCATGGAACTACTTTGAGTCCGTCGATAACCCAACCAACCAGACCTTTGTCGCGGCGTACAAAGCCTATGCCAAAGCGCACAAACTGCCGAACGCCGATACCGTGGTGACTAACGATCCGATGGAAGCCACCTACGTGGGTATCCATATGTGGGCGCAGGCCGTGGAGAAAGCGGGAACCACCGATGTGGATAAAGTGCGCGCGGCGATGGCCGGTCAATCCTTCAAAGCACCGTCGGGGTTCACGCTGACGATGGATGCCACCAACCACCATCTGCATAAGCCAGTGATGATTGGCGAAATTGAAGGTGACGGCCAGTTCAACGTTGTCTGGCAGACCGAAGAGACCGTCCGCGCCCAGCCGTGGAGCCCGTTCATTCAGGGCAACGACAAAAAACCAGACCAGCCGATGAAAACCGCCAGTAACTAAGCCTTAATCGCACGGAGAAAAGCCATGAGCGTAATGCGAATGTTCGTCGCAATAGTCTGGCTTGCCGGTCTGCTGCCAGGGATGGCGCAGGCGTCGGATGCGGACACGTTTGTCGCCGCAAGCCGCAGCCAGCAAACCGCACTGCTGGAAAAGTGGGCCGTCGCCCCGGATGAGAAGCGTCTGCCGCTGTTGCAGGCGCTACAAAAAGAAAACCTGTTTGCTGACGGGCAAAAGCACGCTTTTGCCCGCGTGAAGGGTGAGATGGTGGCGCTGGGGGATTCACCCGCGGCGGAGGGCGACCCGAAAGCGGTGCGCCTGACCAACCGCCTGCGGGTGCTGGCCTCCGCAGCGCTGGCGACGCATCAGCTTGCAAGTGACAGTGTCACGCAGCGCAAGGGCGCAGCGCTACAGTTACAGCGCGAGGCCACGCCTGAAATGCTGAATATGTTGCAGCAGCGTCTGCAGGCGGAGAAGGACGAGGGCGTGCGTCAGGCGCTGGAAGTGGCGCTGGCCAATTTACAGCTCGTCAGCCCAAATGCGGAGGTGCGTTTGCAGGCCATCGAGCTGTTGGCGCACTCATCCGATCCCGAAACGCAGACCCGGCTGTTGCCGTTCACTCAGGTGCAAACCGAACCCGACGCCCGCGTGCGCGAGGCGGCGGAAAACAGTCTGCGCAAAATCGAGCATCGTCTGTTGATTAGCGATCTGCTGGGGCAGGCGTTTATGGGGCTGTCGCTGGGGTCAGTCCTGCTGCTGGCGGCGCTCGGGCTGGCGATCACCTACGGTCTGCTCGGGGTGATCAATATGGCCCACGGCGAAATGCTGATGCTCGGGGCGTATTGCACGTGGATGGTTCAGCAGGCGATGGCGCAGTTTATGCCCCAGTGGCTGGCGTTCTACCCGGTGGTGGCGCTGCCGGTGGCGTTCCTCGTGACCGCCGGAATCGGTATGGCGCTGGAGCGCACCATTATTCGTCATCTTTATGGCCGCCCACTGGAAACTCTGCTCGCAACCTGGGGCATTAGCCTGATGCTTATCCAGATTGTGCGCATGACCTTTGGCGCGCAGAACCTTGAAGTGGCAAATCCGGCGTGGCTTTCGGGTGGCGTGCAGGTCTACGCCAATCTGATCCTGCCGTGGAACCGTATCGTGGTGCTGGGCTTTGTGCTGCTGGTGCTGTTCTTCACCTGGCTTATCCTCAACAAAACGCGGCTAGGGCTGAACGTGCGGGCAGTGACGCAAAACCGCAGCATGGCCGCCTGCTGCGGCGTGCCGACCGGGCGGATCGACATGCTGGCGTTTGGTTTGGGCTCGGGAATTGCCGGGTTGGGCGGCGTAGCGCTGTCGCAGCTCGGCAACGTCGGGCCGGAACTTGGGCAGGGTTACATCATTGACTCGTTCCTGGTGGTGGTGCTGGGCGGTGTCGGACAGTTGGCCGGGAGCGTGGCGGCAGCGTTTGGCCTCGGGATCTTCAACAAAATTCTCGAACCGCAAATGGGTGCGGTGCTCGGTAAAATTCTGATCCTGGTGGCGATTATTCTGTTCATTCAGAAACGCCCGCAGGGACTGTTTGCGCTTAAAGGGAGGGTGACAGACTGATGAGCCAGCCGCTGACGTTAACACTGGCGCGTAAGGCGCCGCGCGTGACCCAACTTTTTGGCAGTCTGATCCTTGCCATTCTGCTGGTGCTGCCGTTTCTGGCGCTGCTTCCGGCCAGCCATCCGCTGGCGGTTTCCACCTGGATGCTGACGCTGGTCGGTAAAATTCTCTGCTACGCCATCGTCGCCGTGGCGCTCGATCTGGTGTGGGGTTACGCCGGAATGCTGTCGCTTGGACACGGGATTTTCTTTGCTCTCGGCGGTTATGCGATGGGGATGTACCTGATGCGCCAGGCCTCGGGCGATAGTCTTCCGGCATTTATGTCGTTTCTCTCCTGGAGCGAACTGCCGTGGTTTTGGTGGGGAACTCAGCATTTTGCCTGGGCGATGCTGCTGGTGGTGATGATCCCAGGCCTGCTGGCGCTTGTTTTCGGCTGGTTTGCTTTTCGCTCCAAAATCAAAGGGGTCTATTTTTCTATCATGACCCAGGCGCTGACCTACGCGGGGATGCTGCTGTTCTTTCGAAATGAAACCGGCTTTGGTGGCAACAACGGGTTTACCGGTTTCACCACGCTGCTGGGCTTTTCGGTGACGGCGACGACAACGCGTATCGCGCTGTTTCTGGCGACCGTCGCGCTACTGGTGGCGTCACTGGCTATCGGTTTTGCGCTGGCGAAAAGCAAATTTGGCCGCATTCTGACGGCAGTGCGTGATGCGGAAAACCGCCTGACGTTTTGTGGTTACGATCCGCGCGGATTTAAGCTGCTGGTGTGGACGCTTTCTGCCGTGCTATGCGGACTCGCCGGGGCGCTGTATGTCCCACAGGTGGGGATTATCAATCCTGGTGAAATGTCGCCGACCAATTCCATTGAAGCGGCCATTTGGGTCGCGCTCGGCGGGCGTGGAACCCTGGTCGGCCCGGTGATCGGCGCGGCGCTGGTGAATGGTGCGAAAAGCTACTTTACCGTGGCGATGCCGGAATACTGGCAGTTGTTTCTCGGGCTGATTTTTATCGCGGTCACGCTCTTTTTACCGCGCGGCGTGTACGGGCTTTTTCGTAAGGGAGAGAAATAATGCAGCCAGCCGAAGGACTTTTTACTCGTCAGTTGCCCGGCGACCGTTTTCGCGACCAGACCGATCCCGTGCTCCAGCTGGAATCGATAAACGTCAATTTTGACGGCTTTCAGGCGCTAACCGATCTGTCGCTGAACATCGGCGTCGGCGAGTTACGCTGCGTCATCGGCCCGAACGGTGCCGGGAAAACTACGCTAATGGATGTGATCACCGGCAAAACACGTCCTCAGAGCGGGCGGGCGATTTACGATCAGTCTATCGATTTAACAGCGCTGGAACCGGCGGCGATTGCACGCCAGGGTATCGGGCGTAAGTTCCAGAAACCGACGGTGTTCGAAGCGCTGACGGTATGGGAAAACCTCGAGCTGGCGATGAAAGGCGATAAGTCCGTGTGGGCCAGTCTGCGCGCGCGATTAACCTCGGAGCAGAGCGATCGTATCAGCGAGATGTTAACCCTCCTGCGCCTGAGCGCCGAGCGCGACCGTTGCGCCGGAATGCTCTCCCACGGGCAAAAACAGTTTCTGGAAATCGGCATGCTGCTGGTGCAGGAGCCGCATTTGCTGCTGCTTGATGAGCCCGCCGCCGGGATGACCGACGCCGAAACCGAATATTCGGCAGAACTTTTTCGCACGCTCGCCGGGAAACACTCGCTGATGGTGGTGGAGCACGATATGGGTTTTGTTGAAACCATCGCCGATCACGTCACCGTTTTGCATCAGGGAAGAGTGCTGGCGGAAGGCTCGCTGCGGGAAGTGCAGGCCAACGAGCAGGTGATTGAAGTCTATCTGGGACGCTAAGGAGCCATCATGCTACAGGTGAATGAACTGAATCAGTATTACGGTGGCAGCCACATTTTGCGCGGCGTGAACTTTGACGCGCCGGGCGGGGAAGTGACCTGTTTGCTCGGGCGTAACGGCGTGGGGAAAACCACGCTGCTTAAATGTCTGATGGGGCTGATTCCGGCACGCAGCGGGGAGATTGTCTGGCAGGGGAAAACGATTACCCATGCGAAACCGCATCACCGGGTGCAGTCCGGCGTGGCGTATGTCCCGCAGGGACGCGAGATTTTTCCGCGCCTCACGGTGGAAGAAAATTTGCTGCTGGGGCTATCGCGCTTTACGGCGCGGGAAGCGAAAAGCGTTCCGGAGGATATCTGGCAGCTGTTTCCGGTATTGAAAGAGATGAAGCACCGGCGCGGGGGCGATCTTTCGGGCGGGCAACAGCAGCAGCTGGCGATCGGTCGCGCGCTGGCGAGCCGTCCGCAGCTGTTAATTCTCGATGAGCCGACCGAGGGGATTCAGCCGTCGGTGATCAAAGAGATTGGCGTGGTGATCCGCCAGCTCGCCAGCCGGGGGGATATGGCGATTTTGCTGGTGGAACAGTTCTATGATTTTGCGGCGGAACTGGCGGATAACTACCTGCTGATGTCACGCGGGAGCATCATCCAGCGTGGTCGCGGAGAAAATATGGAACAGGAAGGCGTGCGCGGTCTGGTGGCGATCTAGGGTTATTGTGTTTTGAAATGTTATATTATAACATTCGCATTCTCATAACATGGAGTGAGGATCGCACGTTGGCTTTACACATTGGAAAATTTGCAATGACTCTGGGGGCGCTGCTGGTCAGCGGCCAGCTGTTTGCCCACTCGCACGGCCATCAGATGACCGAAGCGGAACAAAAAGCGGCAAACGGGGTATTTGAAGATAAAGACGTTAAGGACCGTAAGCTCTCTGACTGGGACGGCACCTGGCAGTCGGTTTATCCTTTCCTGCTGGACGGTTCGCTTGATCCGGTATTTAAAAAGAAAGTCGAAAAAGACGCCAGTAAATCGTTCGAGGAAGTGAAAGCCTATTACCGTAAGGGCTACGCTACGGATGTGGAAACCATCGGCATTGAAAATAACGTGATGGAATTCCACACCGGCAAATCGGTGGCGAGCTGTCAGTATGATTACAGCGGCTACAAGATCCTGACCTACGCATCAGGCAAGAAGGGCGTGCGTTACCTGTTTGAATGTAAAGACGCCAGTTCGAAAGCGCCGAAATTTGTCCAGTTCAGCGATCATACCATCGGCCCGCGCGCCTCGGCGCATTTCCATATCTTTATGGGCAACACCTCGCATGAAGCCTTACTGAAAGAGATGGACAACTGGCCGACCTATTACCCGAACGAGATGTTTAAGAAGCAGGTGGTGGAGGAGATGTTGCACCATTAAGCCGTGTTTTGCCGGGTGGCGGCTTCGCCTTACCCGGCCTACAAAACCCTGGAACGTAGGCCCGGTAAGCACAGCGCCACCGGGCATTTCAGACCGCACCAGCCATCACGCCGTTTCCACCCGTTCGGCATAGGGTTCCACGCTCATCCCGCGCAAAATCATCAGCCACGCTACCACGATCGCGACCATCATAATCACAAACAACGACCAGTGCGGCAGGTGGGTCAGAATCAGTCCTGTGACCATCGGATTGGCAGCAGCGCCCAGCCAGCCGAGCGCTTGCGCTGAGAAGTAGCTCGCTTTCATCCCCGGCGGCGCAATGTTATCAATCAGCAAGTATTCACCCGGCGCATAGATAATCTCCCCAATCGTGAACACCGCCGAGGCAATTCCCCAGTAGATCAAATTGGTGCCAGAGAGCATAAACCCGCCCAGTCCAAGAAGGAAAAAGAGCGTGCCAATCGCCATTAACGGGCGAATATTGCTGGCTTTGATTTTACGGCCAATAAAATACTGCAGCGACACCACCATCGCGGCGTTAGCGGGCAGCACCACGGCAACCACTTTTTCCGCGAATTCACTGGTGTAATCCGCCGCCAGTACATACTGGGAAATACAGCTCGCAAACGAGCCGCCCACGTAGGACGCCAGCAGACCGGAGAGCGTATACCAGAACAGCGCCCGGTCACGCAGAAGTACCGACGGCTGCCACGGCACGGTGACGTTTTCACTGTCGGCGGCAATGCTTTTCTGCACATACATCTGGATAAACACCAGTGGCAGCGCGGCGCAGAAGGCTGCCAGCCAAAATGGCAGTTGCAGGCTGTACATCACCAGCAGCGTGCCGATCGGTGGGCCGATCGTCCAGCCGATATTGAGGAAGCTGTAGTTTAGGGAAAATACGCGTGCTTTCTCGCCTGGCGACAGCACATCCGCGAACCAGGCTTTAAGCACCGTCGAGAACACGGAATACGCGCAGTTAATCAGGGCGAAGAACAGCACCACCAGCGTGACATTATTCACCAGCGGGATCGCCACGAACCCGGCAATAAACGCCAGAATCGACAGCATCATGTAGCGCTTTTTGTCGAACTTATCCGCCAGGATGCCAAACCCCATGCTGAACACCACGCCAATCGTCAGAGCGATGGTCAGGGCGTAGCCGATATTCGCGACGCTCATCTGATAAACGCGCGTGAGGTAGATGGTCATAAACGGCAGCGTCGCGCCACGGCCAATGGTTAACAACAACGACGATGCCAGTAACGCTGCGGTTGAGCGCCTGAGAGATGATTTCATTTTCCTGTCCGACATATGCTTATGCTTTTTTTATGTCTAAATGATTATCACGCCACCAGGGGCGTTGTATAGCACCCAATTTTTCCATCAGTGCTTTATCTGACTGCCAGAATTAATGATCTTTTCCTGCCGCGTTTTTTTCGTTAACGTGAATCTGTTTACAAAAATTTAATAATCAGGGGCAAGGTATGACGCGTAAAGACGGGCTGCTGGCGTTACTGGTGGTCGTGGTGTGGGGGCTAAATTTTGTGGTCATTAAGGTGGGGTTGCATAACATGCCGCCGCTGATGCTGGCCGGTTTGCGTTTCTTACTGGTGGCCTTCCCGGCACTGTTTTTCGTCGACCGTCCAAAGATCCCGTTTCGTCTGCTCCTTGGTTACGGTCTGACCATCAGCTTCGGTCAGTTCGCCTTTCTGTTTTGCGCGATCAAATTCGGGATGCCCGCAGGACTGGCGTCGCTGGTATTACAGGCGCAGGCCTTCTTTACTATTATTCTCGGCGCGTTTGTGTTCGGTGAACGTTTGCAGGGTAAACAACTGGCGGGGATCACGCTGGCGGTGTTTGGTGTGCTAGTTCTGGCTGAGGCCAGTCTCAACGGTCAACATGTGGCGATGCTGGGCTTTATGTTGACGCTGGCGGCGGGGCTGAGCTGGGCATGCGGGAACATCTTCAACAAGCTGATTATGCAGCACGATGCACGACCGGCGGTGATGTCGCTCGTCGTCTGGAGCGCGCTGATTCCCGTGATTCCCTTTATGGTGGCGTCACTTATTTTTGACGGTCCGGCGCTGATGCTGACAAGCCTGATCGAGATTGACCTGACGACCATTCTGTCGCTGGTATATCTGGCGTTTGTCGCCACGATTGTCGGGTACGGGATTTGGGGAACGCTGCTGGGGCGTTACGAAACCTGGCGGGTTGCACCGCTGTCACTGCTGGTACCGGTCGTGGGTATGGCGAGTGCGGCAATTTTGTTGGGGGAAAAACTGACCACGCTGCAATTGATCGGTGCGGTGCTGATCATGGCCGGGCTGTACATCAACGTGTTTGGTTTGCGGTTGCGTCGGACGACGCGGGTCAGGGGATGAAAAAAGCCCCGCAATTAGCGGGGCAAAAACGAATCAGAGGTCGTGCTGATTGTAATACGGCACGCCTAATTCGTCGGATTTGTCGCTGCCCGCACCCATATGATTGAAATCAAACGGTGATTGTTCGTGTGCGGTAGGCAGAACCATCGTGGTGCGACTGTTCTGCTGGTTAGCGTGAGTGGTTTGCTCCGCAAAAGTCTGGCCGGAGACCAGCACCAGTAAGGTGAGGGCGGCGGAGGCGATAAATTTCATGATTTCCTCGGTTACGTCTTAATACAGGCGATTAGCAGTTACAGTGTGTTAGCGGATGCAGATATCGGGATTCACCGGGCATACTGGTGATTCGGTATTTATGCGGCGGCACGTCGAAATAGTTCTTAAATGTGCGGGTCAGGGTCTGTTGCGATTCAAACCCATAACGCTCTGCCAGATACAGAATCGGCTCGTTGCTCTCTTTCAGTTTCTGCGCAATTTCCGTCAGCTTACGGCTACGAATATATTGGCCTAAAGAATGACCGGTCTCTTTTTTGAACATCCGTTGCAGGTGCCATTTTGAGTAACCTGAACGCTCGGACACCTTTTCAAGTGAGAGCGGCGATTCCAGGTTCTCTTCGATCCAGTCCAAAATGCTATGAATAGTGATGGCGTCATTATTGCGTCTGGACATCGTCATACCTCTTTCTGTTTACGGCAGGATTTTCTTCAGCAAATGCTCAAGAGTGACCACTTCATCCGCCGTTAAGTTTTTTGTTAGTTCCTGGTGCAGTGTTTGTCCTACTAACTCATGACATTTTTCACACATCGCCGCGCCATCACTGGTGAGTTGCACCAGTACGCCGCGTTTGTCATTGGGGTTAGGGCGTCTTTCAATCCATCCTTTGCAGACAAGACGATCGAGCATGCGCGTGAGCGCCCCCAGGTCGACAGAAAGCACCTTTTTCAGCTCAACCGGGGTGATGCATACTTCGCAGCGAATGGAACACAGCACTTTGAACTGAGTCGCGGTGATGTCCATCGGAGACAGATAGTCATTGAGCAGGCGATCTTTTTTCTGGTTCACCATATGAATAAGACGGCCCAGTGGAATAATTTCGTTAAAGAGATCACTGGTGCTTTTCACAATGGTTGCCCTGGCAAGTAGTTTAATCACGGCAGATATTATTGCTCAGGCAAGTATAAGTCAACTGAATGTATCCGCCGATGCCACGATTTGCTAAAACGTTTCATGAACTTTTTTTGAGGCCTTTTAAATCATAAACATAACGGATGGTTATCTTTATCCAGCGGAAAACACTGCTTACGTTGTCTGCGTGGCTCACGCAAGGCATTTCACCGTATACTGTGAGGGTTGATTATGGAAAAGGACGACAACGCACTATGGTGGAATTATTTCAGGCAATAGGTCTTGGGCTGGTGGTGCTGTTGCCACTGGCAAACCCGTTAACAACTGTGGCGTTGTTCCTGGGGCTGGCGGGGAACATGAATACCGCCGAACGTAATCACCAGTCGCTGATGGCCTCGGTGTACGTATTCATTATCATGATGGTGGCGTATTACGCCGGACAGCTGGTGATGAACACGTTTGGGATTTCGATTCCTGGGTTGCGTATTGCAGGGGGCCTGATCGTCGCCTTTATCGGTTTCCGCATGTTGTTCCCGGCGCAAAAAGCGCACGAATCGCCGGAAGCCAAAAGCAAATCGGAAGAGATGGAAACGGAGCCTTCTGCCAATATCGCTTTTGTGCCGCTGGCGATGCCGAGCACGGCGGGTCCGGGTACGATTGCGATGATCATCAGTTCCGCTTCCACGGTTCGCGATGGCACGACGTTTTCGGCGTGGGTAGTCATGGTGGCGCCACCGCTGATCTTCGCATTGATTGGCGTGATTTTGTGGGCGAGCCTTCGCAGTTCAGGCGCGATCATGCGCTGGGTGGGTAAGGGCGGAATCGAAGCAATTTCCCGTCTGATGGGGTTCCTGCTGGTGTGTATGGGCGTGCAGTTTATTATTAACGGCGTGCTGGAAATTATTAAGACTTACCACTGACTTTTTGCCGGGTGGCGCTGCGCTTACCCGGCCTACTCTTCCCGTAGGCCCTGCAAGCGAAGCGCCGCTGGGCAAAAAACTACCCACGATGCGTCTGTTCTTCTAAGGCCACAGGCCATTTGCGGAATATCAGAATCGACCAGATAAATGCCGCCAGCGCCGGAATTGCCCCGAGATAGCCAATCGCCGACATTGAAAAATGCAGGCTTACCTGATTCCCGACCAGCGCCCCCGCGCCAATGCCTAAATTGAAGATCCCAGAGAAGAGCGACATCGCCACGTCGGTGGCGTCCGGGGCCAGCGCCAGCACTTTGACCTGCATTCCCAGGCCGATAATCATCATCGCCACGCCCCAGCAAATACTCAATATCGCCAGATTGGTCTCGCTTCCCGCCGCAGGCATCAGCAACACCAGACACAGCATCAGCATCCCGATTGCACCGCTCACCAGCAGCGACGCGTGCTGGTTGCCCAGTTTGCCAAACAGGATGCTGCCGATGATTCCGGCCCCGCCGAGGAGTAACAGCAAGACAGTGGCAAAGTTGGCGCTAAAGCCCGCGACCACCTGTACAAAAGGCTCGATATAGCTGTACGCCGTGTAATGGGCGGTGACCACAACCACCGTCAGCAGATAAATACTCATCAACGCCGGGCGGCGGAACAGCAGCGGCAGGCTTTTCAGCGAGCCAGAATGTTCGCTCGGCAATTTTGGCAGGAGTTTAATCAGACACAGAAGGGTGATTAACGCCCCCATGCCGATGGCAAAGAAGGTGGTTCGCCAGCCGAAATACTGCCCGACGATTCGCCCGATCGGCAAACCGAGCACCATTGCCAGCGCGGTTCCGGTTGCCAGCAGGCTCAGCGCCTGAGCGCGTTTGCCCGCCGGGGCCAGTCGAATGGCCAGCGAGGCGGTAATCGACCAGAAAATGGCGTGTGCAAAGGCGATACCAATCCGGCTAATCACCAGCACGGTAAAGTTCCACGCCAGGAACGACAATACATGGCTGGCGATAAACAACACAAACAGGCCAATCAGCAGCTTGCGCCGTTCCACTTGGCTGGTGAGAAGCATAAAGGGTAGCGACATCAACGCGACCACCCAGGCGTAGATAGTCAGCATGATCCCGACCTGCGCTGTTTCCATATGGAAACTTTGAGCAATATCGGAAAGCAACCCTACGGGCACAAATTCTGTGGTATTAAAGATAAACGCAGCAATGGCAAGCGTGACCACACGTAGCCACGCGACCTTGCGGGAAACCGTGTTCGAAGGCATAAGTATAATTAGGGTTCGTTGCTGAAAAGAGGAGAAGGCGATCTTAAAGCCTTCACTGGTTAAAAGACAATCATTATGTGATGTAGATCTCAAAGTTTACCTTATGCAACCGGTAGCGAAGGGCGTTGTTTTCCTTGAATATAAAGAACAGCACAATAAAAACAGGCGGTAACACGATGCAGGAAATTGATTTTTATCTGGTGGATGCCTTTAGCGATAAAGCCTTTGGCGGTAACGCAGCAGCCGTATGTCCGCTGGAAGAGTGGCTCCCGGACGAGATACTCCTCAGCATGGCGAAGCAACACAATCAGTCGGAGACGGCGTTTTTCGTGCGTACCGATGAGGGTTTTGAGCTGCGCTGGTTCACCACACTCTCTGAGATAGACCTCTGCGGACATGCCACGCTCGCGGCGTCGCATGTGATTTTTGAATACCTCGATTATCCACACACTGAGATCGAATTCTCGACCCGCTTCGTGGGTAAACTGACCGTTAAACGTAACGGCGACTGGCTGACGCTAAACTTCCCTGCATGGGCGAGTGAGCCGGTGGACAATGCGCCAGCGCTGCTGTTTTACGCTCTGGGGATCACCGAAGCGAAAGAAGTGCGCGTCGCGCGTGACTACATGGTGGTGCTGGAAAACCAACAGCAGGTCGAAGCGATTGCCCCGGATATCGCCGCGATGATCCCGCTGGATAAAATGGTCTGCATTACTGCACCCGGCGACAAAGCTGATTTTGTCAGCCGCTTCTTCTGTCCAGGAGAGGGCGTACCGGAAGATCCGGTGACAGGCTCTACCCACAGTATGCTAATCCCTTACTGGAGCGAAAAACTCGGCAAAACGCAGATGAATGCCCGCCAGGTGTCAGCCCGAGGCGGGGAGTTGCGCTGCGAGCTATTGGGCGATCGTGTGCTAATCGGCGGCCAGGCGACGTTGTACCTGAAAGGCAAAATCTTCCTGCGCGTGTAGGCCATACTGAAATGCCCGCACTGCGGGCATTTCAGGTAAGCGTTGTTCACGAGTGACGGGCATATTATCGCAATTCCTATACCAATACTGTATATAACTACAGCACCCCGCATTTTTGGCACTCTTTGTTAGATTCCCCTCAAGAAAGATAAGTTAACCGTATGACCCTTTGGCGATGGAGGCCGCTATGTTGATAACAAACAACAAAAGGAGCCTGCCATGTATTCCATTACCTCTGAATCTGCCTCTCATCCGGATATTGTGGCGCTGATCACCGCCCTGGATCGCTATCAAACCGAGTTGTACCCGGCAGAAAGTAATCATCTGATTGATTTGACCCAGTTAGCAGCCGGCTCGCTGCTGATGATGGTGATTCGCGATAATCAATTAAATGCCGTAGGCTGCGGGGCGATAGTGCTCAACGGTGACGGCAGTGGGGAGATGAAGCGGGTCTATATCGATCCCACCCATCGCGGACAAAAATTGGGTGAAAAACTGCTGGCGGCGCTGGAGGATGAAGCTCTGAGCCGCCACTGCCACACGCTTCGCCTCGAAACGGGCATTAAGCAGCATGCGGCGATTCAGCTGTATGAACGCTGCGGGTATCAGACGCGCACGGCGTTTGCGCCATACGCGGAAGATCCGTTAAGCCTGTTTATGGAGAAGGTGCTGGTGGCTGACGTTCGTTTAGCAGTGCTATAAACGCCTCAAGTGGACGCGTCATCGCGCCGCGTCGCCATACCAGCCAGGTGGTGAGCCAGCGCCAGTTTTCCGCGAGCGGCCACGCCTCCACCTGATGATGCCCCGGCATGCTCTCCAGCATCGAGCGGGGCATCAGCGCAATTCCCGCTCCGGCTACCACGCAGGCGAGCATCCCGTGATATGACTCCATCTCATGAATTCGCCCGGGCATCGCCCGGTCCGCATGAAACCAGCTTTCAAGATGGCGGCGGTAGGAACAGTTGGCGCGAAAGGCGTAGACATCGCGCCCGCTCACCTGGGTAGCGCGCGACACTTTTTCGTGTCCGGCAGCCGCAACCAACATCATCTCTTCCTGATAGACCGGCATACCGTCAAGTTCCGGGTGTGACAGCGGCCCGTCAACGAACGCCGCGCTTAATGTGCCCTCCAGCACGCCGTCAATCATTGTCCCGGAAGGCCCGGTCGACAGGGCAAACTGAATACGCGGATAGCGCTGATTAAATTGTGCGAGGGATTCTGGAATGCGCACCGCTGCTGTGCTTTCCAGCGCCCCGAGGGCAAACAGCCCCTGCGGTTCATCACCCGCAACCACCATCCGCGCTTCCTCGACCAGGGCGAGGATCTGTTTGCTGTAGCGCAGGAAGTTATGCCCAGCCGGCGAGAGGCGCAAACGCTGGTTTTCGCGGATGAACAGCTCCACACCGAGATCGGCCTCCAGTTGGCGGATACGGGTGGTCAGGTTCGACGGGACGCGATGCACTTTTTGCGCCGCCTGGGTGATGCTGCCGGTCTGGGCGACCGCATTGAACATTTCAAGCTGGGTTAAATCCATAGCGTTCTCGATTCGTGAATAAGTGAGTCAGTATTATTCATTTTTAAGAAATAACAGAGTGGGCCACAATCAATCAACCCTTATTACGTGGAGAAGACTATGACTCACTCACCTGCAACGCATGCGCTGTCTATTGATCCGGCCACCGGCAAAACGCTGGCGGCATATCCGTGGGCCACGAAAGAAGACGTGGAACAGGCTATCACTCTGGCGGATCGTGGTTTTCGTCTGTGGCGAAACGAAACGGTTTCTCAACGGGCGAAAGTACTTCGCCAACTCGGTACTGCGCTGCGTGCACGTGCTGAAGAGATGGCACAGATGATGTCGCGTGAGATGGGAAAACCCATTGTGCAGGCTCGTGCCGAAGTCACTAAATCTGCCGGTCTGTGCGACTGGTACGCCGAGCACGGCCCGGCGATGCTTGCCGCTGAGCCGACGCAGGTTGAAAACCAGAAAGCGGTGATTGAGTATCGCCCGCTGGGCGCGATTCTGGCGGTGATGCCGTGGAACTTCCCGCTATGGCAGGTGCTGCGCGGTGCGGTGCCGATCCTGCTTGCGGGTAATAGCTATCTGCTCAAACATGCACCTAACGTTCTGGGTTCGGCGACGCTAATCGGGGAGATTTTCGCTGACGCGGGTTTTGAGCCGGGCGTGTTTGGCTGGGTAAATGCCACGAATGACGGCGTGACTCAGGCAATTAATGACCGTCGTATAGCCGCGATTACCGTGACCGGAAGTGTGCGAGCCGGTGCGGCGATTGGTGCTCAGGCGGCAGCGGCGCTGAAAAAATGTGTGCTGGAGCTGGGCGGTTCGGATCCGTTTATTGTGCTGAACGATGCGGATCTGGATCTGGCTGTAAACGCCGCAGTCACCGGGCGCTATCAAAATACCGGGCAGGTTTGCGCGGCGGCTAAACGCTTTATCGTCGAAGAGGGCATTGCGGAACAGTTCACCGAACGTTTTGTGGCGGCGGCGGCTGCGCTGAAGATGGGCGCACCGGACAACGAAGCGCATTATCTCGGGCCGATGGCGCGTTTCGATCTGCGCGATGAGCTGCATCAGCAGGTGCAGGCGACACTTAATGAAGGCGCCACGCTGTTGCTCGGCGGCGAGAAAGTGGCGGGAGAGGGCAATTATTACCCGGTAACCGTGCTTGGCAATGTGACGCCAGAAATGACCGCGTTCCGTCAGGAATTGTTCGGTCCGGTGGCGGCAATCACGATAGCGAAAGACGCTGAACATGCCCTGGCGCTGGCCAACGACAGTGACTTTGGTCTGTCGGCAACGGTATTTACTGCCGATCAACACCTGGCCGACACCTTCGCGAGTCAGCTTGAATGCGGTGGCGTGTTCATTAACGGTTTCAGCGCCAGCGATGCGCGCGTGGCCTTTGGCGGCGTTAAGAAAAGCGGCTTTGGCCGCGAGCTGTCCCATTTCGGTTTGCATGAATTCTGCAATATCCAGACCGTGTGGAAAGACCGGGTGTAAATTCTGCAATAAACGCTTAAAAGGCCTTCATCACGAAGGCCTTTGTCATTTTTGTGTCATGGTTCTGTCATTTAGGTTTCGTAGACTCGCACGCGTCTAACGTACTGTTACAGAAGAATATTATGAACCTAACGCAAATTTTTAGCCGTATTGCGAAGCGTCAGTTTGGTCTGCTGGCCGGCATCTTCTGCATTATCGCCCTTTTTTCTGCTTTACAGCTTTCCTCCTCGATTCTCCTGACCGCTTCACTGCGCGATGCGAAACTCAATGAACAACAAAACCAGCTGGCGCAACAGCAGCAGAGCAAACTCGATCTGGCTCGCGTCTCGCTGCTGGCGGCAAGTGACCTGCTCAATCGTTCAGGCGTCTATTTTATGCAGGATAAAGAGACCGGCTCGGAGGGGAGCTGGAACAGCCTGATGGATGAAGCACAGAAGGCGTTGAGTGCCTCTCAGCAGGCTTGGAACGCGTGGCTGGCGCTGAATCCGCCGAAAGATGACGCGCTGATCAACAGCTATCAATTGTTCTACGGCGCGATCAATGAGCAGGCGCAAGGGCTGATCAAAACCAACTCCATCGATGCCTTTTTCGCGGTACCTGCCCAGGCATTTCAGACCGATTTTAATGATAACTACGCGCGCTTTCAGCAACTCAGCGAACAACAGGCAGGCGTGGGGCGACAGTCGCTGATGGACCGTCTATCGGATTTGCAGTCGCTGTTCCTGTTGGCGCCGGTGGTGCTGCTGCTCATTGCGGTTGCGGTTTGGTTTGGAATGTCTCGCTGGGTGATTGTCCCTCTGCGCAGGCTCATTGCGCATATCAATCAGCTGGCGGCGGGAGATCTCTCCGGGAATGCGCCTGCGGTGAATGGCTTTAACCGCGAAATCGGACAGCTGAGCGTGAGCGTCATGACCATGCAGCGCGGATTACAGCAGCTGGTGACCCAGGTGAGTGAGGCCACAACGTCGATGGTGTCGAATATTGGCGAGCTGGCGGAAGGTAATCAGAAACTGTATCAGCAGTCGGCACGCCAGGCGCAAGAGCTGAGCGATGTTACGGCGCATATCGCGACGCTGGAAACGCACGTTGAAGGCAATACCGGCTATGCAAAACTGGCCAGCTCACGTGCCAACGAAGCGCGTCAGACGGCGGCGAGTGGCGATATGATGATGTCGACCGTGAATGCGTCGATGCAGGCGATCGTTGAACGATCGTCTGAGATGCGCGGGATCGTCTCTCTGATCGACAGCGTGGCATTCCAGACCAATATTCTGGCCCTAAACGCCGCCATTGAAGCCGCCCATGCGGGCAATCAGGGGCGCGGTTTTGCGGTGGTTGCGCGTGAGGTCGGCCTGCTGGCGAGAAAGAGCAGCCATTCGACGCAGACGATTCAGGAGCTGATCAATCATTCGTTGCAAGGGATTGAGGACGGCTCAAAAGCAGTGGTCAAGCTGGAGAACAATTTGCAGCAGGTTACCGGGCTGGTGGCGAATCTCAGCAGTTTGCTCGATGACATCTCTGCCGCCACCCTGAGCCAGGGCGACAGTATTCATCAGATGACGCGACAGTTACAGGCGCTGAATCAGGTTTCGCAGCAGACTGATGTCCTGGTGAGCACTGCGTCTGAAGCCTCGCGCCGCTTACACGATGAGTCTTATCTTCTGATGCAGGCGGTTTCGCGTTTTCGTCTTCCTGCCTGACGGAGCGTATCGCCCTCTGTTATACTCGCAGCCCGTTTTTGGCCTGTGGGCAAGGAGCAAAGTGTGGCTGCGGTCATTGATAATCAGATGCTGGAAGAGATTCTGGCCCAGGTTCGCCCGTTACTGGGGCAAGGTAACGTTGCCGATTACATTCCCGCGCTGGCGTGTATCAGCGGCAATAAACTGGGTATCGCGATTTGTACCGTTGAGGGGCAACTTTATCAGGCGGGGGATGCCACTGAGCGTTTTTCGATTCAGTCGATCTCCAAAGTGCTGAGTCTGGTGGCGGCGATGCGTCAATATGATGAAGACGAGATCTGGCAGCGGGTCGGGAAAGATCCCTCGGGTCAGCCGTTTAACTCTTTGCTCCAGCTGGAAATCGAACAGGGCAAACCGCGTAATCCGTTCATCAACGCCGGCGCGCTGGTGGTGTGCGATATGCTGCAAAGCCGTCTCAGTGCGCCGCGCCAGAGAATGCTGGAGATTGTGCGTCAGCTGAGCGGTGTATCCGATTTGAGTTACGACGCCAACGTGGCGCGTTCTGAGTTTGAACACTCTGCGCGGAACGCCGCCATTGCCTGGCTGATGAAATCCTTCGGCAATTTTCACAATGATGTCGCCACCGTGCTGCAAAACTATTTCCATTACTGTGCGCTGAAAATGAGCTGCGTGGAGCTGGCGCGTACCTTTCTGTTTCTTGCCGATCAGGGCCATTCTGCGCTGCATAATCAGGCCGTTGTGACGCCGATGCAGGCGCGGCAGGTGAATGCACTCATGGCGACCAGCGGGATGTATCAAAATGCCGGTGAATTTGCCTGGCGGGTAGGGTTACCGGCCAAATCGGGCGTTGGCGGTGGCGTCGTGGCGATTGTTCCTCACGAAATGGCGATTGCGGTCTGGAGCCCGGAGCTTGATGCCGCCGGGAACTCGCTGGCAGGCGTTGCGGTGCTGGAACAACTCACTCAGCGGCTTGGGCGTTCGGTTTACTGATCAAATACACCACTAACGTTGATGGGTTATGCTCCCTGGGGATGTATGTTATAGATAGGTGCTAATCTTTTAGTATTCCTGCTGATGACCGCGAAATAATTGCGTTAAGCGATTATATGGATTGATATTTGATGCAATCTTCTTTGACCTCATTTAAACCTTTTCAACCCGACAATCCGCTGCGTAATGCGGTGAGTATTTTTATTCTCACCACGCTATTTTATTTCATTGGTGCGGAATTACGTCTGGTGGAGGCGCTCTCGCTTTTCTGGCCGCTGAATGGCGTGATGGCGGGCGTATTTGCCCGTTACGCTTATCTCAACCGCCTGCATTATTATGCGGTGTCGTATGTCGCGATGCTGATGTATGACGCGGTAACCACTAACTGGGGCATGGCCTCGGTGGTGATCAATCTTTCCAATATGGTGTTTATCGTCACCGTCGCGTTGCTGGTGACGCGGGACAGACGCAGAGGACGGCTGGTTCCGGACCCGATTAACGCCCTACGACTGTTTAATTATTGTCTGCTGGCGGCACTTCTGTGCGCGCTGATAGGCGCAATGGGCTCGGTCGGCATTGACAGTCAAACTTTCTGGCCACTGTTTGCCGACTGGTTTAGCGAGCAATTCTCGACGGGAGTGCTGATTCTGCCGTGCCTGATGACAGTCAAAATCCCGGAGCTCAAACATCCGGTGCGGCTGGATCACTTTATGCCGGTGGTGGCGCTGATCGTTTCGGTGATGGCTTCAGTGGTGATCGGTGGAGCGGGCAGTCTGGCGTTTCCGCTGCCTGCGCTTATCTGGTGTGCGGTGCGCTATTCTCTCCCGGCGACCTGTTTGCTGACCTTTGTGACGGGAGGCGTAGAAATCATCCTGGTCGCCAATTCGATTATTAATATTGCTGTGGCCGCACCGCTGTCGACGCCAATGATGTTCTCTGCGCGTCTGGGGATTGCCACGATGGCGATTTGCCCGGTGATGGTTTCCGTGAGCGTTGCGGCGATTAACTCGCTCATTCATCAGGTGTCGCTGCGCGCTGATTATGACTTTCTGACCCGCGTCTATTCACGATCGGGCCTGTATGAAGCGCTGAAAAATGAAGAATCTCATCGCCATCCGCGTTTTCTGACGGTCATGCTGCTGGATATCGATTATTTCAAAAGCATCAATGATAACTATGGTCATGAGTGCGGGGACCGTGTTCTTGCCGAGTTTGCCGGCAAGGTGCAGCAGACCGTCGGTGAAGACGGGCTGGTGGCAAGAATGGGCGGCGAAGAGTTTGCGGTGGTGGTGAACTCCGTGGATGCGCGTCAGGGCGTTGAACTGGCGGAACGTATAAGGGAATCTATCGCTTCGCATCCGTTTAGCTGGCGTCAGCAAACGCTCTTTCTGACGGTGAGTATCGGTCTCGGGAGCGCCAAATCCGAGTCCTGGCAGCTGACTGAGGTGTTTAATAAGCTGATGGCCGAAGCAGATGAGTATCTGTATCGCTCGAAAAAAGCAGGGCGAAATCGTACCAGTGCGCGTCAACTGGACAATCAGCTTAGCGTTGAACCCGAAAAAAGTACGGAGCACGTGTAAACGTATCCATCCCAGGCAGAATGCGGCCTTGATGTTATCAAATTGCTGATAAATTGCTTGCTACGTATTTTTAAGCTCAATAAGATACCGGGGATAACACATCGGAAAAATCGCGTGATGAACGGAATTGATAAACTGAGTAAAAACCATCGCTTACCAGGGAGTCGTTTTGTCAAACGTATGTATCTGATGCGTATCCTTGGCACGTTTCTCTGTTTTATCCCCATTATCTCCGCCCTCATTGAGCAGAATTGTTCAGAATGGCTCATGCTTTTGCTGGCTGTGAACGCTTTTGTCTGGCCGACGGTCGCCTGGCAGCGCGCTCGTCGCTCTTCTACGCCGCTGGTGACGGAACATCAAAATCTGGTGATTGATGCGGGAGCGGGCGGTTTTTGGATCGCCATGATGGCTGTCAATCCGCTCCCCTCGGTCGTCATTGCGACGATCCTGCTGGCAGACCGGCTTTCCGCTGGCGGTTTTGCGCTGATGAAGAAAGCGGCGTTTGCGATGCTGGCGGTGTTTCTCGCCGCCTGGCTGGTACAGGGAATGGCAGTGGTCACCACCGTTTCTCAGCAGACCATGTTTGCCACGTTGCCCTTAATTGCTATCTACATCATCGCCCTCAGCGTGCTGACGGACAGTATTGCGCTGCGCTTGCGCATTAAATCGCGCGAGCTGGAACGTATTGCAATGATGGACCCGCTGCTGGATATCGCCAATCGCCGCTTGCTCGAAAAACGCATTGAGCATGAACTCAAAAAACTCCAGCAGGCCTGTCGGGAATCGGCGTTGATGTTTATCGATATCGATAACTTTAAAGAGGTAAACGACCGTTTCGGTCATAAAGTCGGGGATGCGATGCTCGCTGCGGTATCGCAAATTTTGCATCTCGCCACGCGTTCCACCGATACACCGGCTCGACTGGGTGGCGATGAATTTGTGATATTGCTACCGGATACCTCTATTGAAGAGGCCCACGTGGTGGCGTCGCGGATTATGGAAGCCGCCGCCATTATGCAAGATGTGGCGCAAGAAACGATCAATTGTACGTTGAGCATTGGTATTGCAGGGGCGACCCGCGAGATGTCGAATGTCACCGACTGGCTACAGGCGGCGGATACGGCGCTGTACCAGGCTAAGCGCGGCGGCAAAAATCGAATTTTCGCGCACTGACAAGTTGACTGTTTAGGCTAAGCTATTAAAAAAGCTGAGTGTCAGGAGACATTATGAAAGCGCCCGCGATCCCTGCCAATGAATCAGACCGTCTTTTATCCCTGCGTGATTCCGGGCTTCTGGAATCCTCTCACCATCAGCCTTACGACCGTATTACCCGTCTGGCGACGCGTATTTTTAACGTGCCGGTGGCGATGATCAATCTCATTGATGAGCATTCGCTGGTGGCTTTGTCTACGAAGGGTTCAACGGTAAACCTCCCGCCGCGCAGCCACTCTTTTTGCGGCCATACCCTGAGTGGCAACGTGCCGCTGGTGGTTCCTGATACCCACCATGACGCTCGTTTTGGCGATAATCCGCAGGTCAGGGGATCGCTGGGCGTGCGTTTTTATGCGGGCATTCCACTGCATTTACCTGATGGTGCGATTGCCGGAACGCTGTGTCTGATGGACGCCGTTCCTCGGGATTTCAGCGATCAGGACATGGCCGCGCTGAACGATTTGGCGGCGCTGGCGGAAGATGAATTTGCGGCGGCCTGTGCTGCGACCACCGACGATCTGACGGGGCTGTTTAACCGGCGCGGGTTTAACCAGTTTGCGGCTTTCGCATTATCCGGTGCCCGGCGGCGGGCAGAGCCATTAACACTCGCCTGGATGGATCTGGGCAGATTCCGCCAGATTAATGAACGCTACGGTCAGAGTGAAGGTGATATTGCGCTTAAAGCGATGGCTGAACTGATGCGCGCCTCGTTTCGCGAAGCCGATCTTTTAGTGCGGTATGGCGGTGACGAGTTCGCGGTATTGTTTGCCGATACCGATGAGAAGGGTGCCTGGATTGCGATGCAATATCTTAATGAACAGGTCGCGGAATACAACCAGCGCGGTCTGCATCCGTGGATTCTTACGTTTTCGTGGGGAGTTTGTGAGTTCGAGCATCAGCAAAATGATCTTCAGCAATGGCTACATGCCGCCCATGAGAGGATTCTCGCGGCGAAGCAGCAGCACAGCGCGGGTGGCTGACATCATAAAATCCTATGAGCGCGGCTCTTGCGTTAAATAAATGTTAAGAGCAATCTGAGGAGGTCAATTCACAAGGAAATCCAATGACCTCCTCGCTGCATATTCACTCTCTTTCTCGGGAAGCGATCCTTTCCCATATCGATTCGCTGGCTGATATCCTCGAAAACTGCGTCAGCGGTGGGGCATCGGTGAGCTTTATGCTGCCTTTTACCCCTGAAAAAGCGCGCCAGTTCTGGCTGGGCGTGGCCGAAAGCGTGGGGCGGCAGGAGCGCACCGTGCTGGCGTGCAGTGACGAACGTGAGGCGTTTTTAGGCACAGTCCAGCTCATCACCGATCAACCTGAAAACCAGCCGCACCGCGCGGATGTTGCCAAACTGTTGGTACATGAAAAAGCCCGTCGTCGCGGTGTGGCTATGGCATTGATGGACGCACTGGAATCGGTCGCGCAAAATCAGGGAAAATCCGTTCTGGTATTGGATACCGCAACCGGCAGCGGCGCGGAAACATTCTATCAGCGTGCTGGCTGGCAAAAGGTAGGAGAGATCCCGCGCTATGCGCTGATGCCGGACGGTGAAATGACGGCGACCTCAGTGTTTTATAAGTTTTTATAATATTTTTTACAATTGCTGCATGGTTTGATCAAAACAGGGTTTCATGGTCTCAAAGTTTGATAAGTTATTGGACCAATCTTATCGGGCTGTATGACTAATTAAAAAAGGAACCCCTTGTGAACACACTCAACCGTCGTGATTTTCCCGGTGCTCTCTATCCTGAACGTATCATCCAGTTTGGTGAAGGTAACTTTTTACGTGCGTTCATCGACTGGCAGGTAGACCTGCTGAATGAACACACCGACCTCAACTCTGGGGTGGTGATTGTCCGCCCAATCCAGAGTGATTTCCCGCCTTCGCTCAGCACTCAGGACGGCCTGTACACCACAATTATTCGTGGTCTGAATGAGAAAGGTGAAGCCGTCAGCGACGCGCGTCTTATCCGATCCGTGAACCGCGAAATCAGCGTCTACAGTCAGTACGATGAATTCCTCAAGCTCGCGCACAATCCCGATATGCGTTTTGTGTTCTCCAACACCACCGAAGCGGGTATCTGCTATCACGCCGACGACAAATTCGACGATGCGCCAGCCGTGAGCTATCCGGCAAAACTGACTCGTTTGCTGTTTGAACGTTTCAGCCATTTCAACGGCGCGGCCGATAAGGGCTGGGTAATTATTCCGTGCGAACTGATTGATTATAATGGCGATGCACTGCGTGAACTGGTGCTGCGCTACGCTCAGGAATGGGCGCTTCCCGCTGCATTTATTCAATGGCTGAATGATGCTAACAGCTTCTGTTCAACCCTGGTTGACCGCATCGTGACGGGCTATCCGCGTGACGAAGTGGCTGCACTCGAAACAGAGCTTGGCTACCACGATGGCTTCCTCGACACCGCTGAGCATTTCTATCTGTTTGTTATTCAGGGGCCAAAATCCCTGGCAGCCGAACTGCGTCTCGATAAATTCCCGCTTAACGTGCTGATTGTTGACGACATTAAACCGTACAAAGAACGCAAAGTAGCGATCCTGAATGGCGCGCACACGGCGCTGGTGCCAGTGGCTTTCCAGGCGGGGCTGGACACGGTCGGCGAGGCGATGAACGATGCAGAGATCTGCGCATTCGTGGAAAAGGCTATCTACCAGGAGATCATCCCGGTGCTGGATTTACCAAAAGATGAGCTGGAATCCTTCGCCAGTGCGGTGACAGGGCGGTTCCGTAACCCGTATATCAAACATCAGCTTCTGTCGATTTCCCTGAACGGGATGACCAAATACCGCACCCGCATCCTGCCGCAACTGCTGGCAGGGCAGAAGGCCACCGGACAATTACCGGCGCGTCTGACATTTGCATTGGCGGCACTGATGGCGTTTTATCGCGGAGAACGCAACGGCGAAAGCTATCCGGTGCAGGACGATGCCCACTGGCTGGAGCGTTTCCAGCAGCTGTGGACGCAACATAACGATAAACAAATCAGCACCAGCGAACTGGTGAAAGCGGTTCTGAGCGTCAGCGATCACTGGGAGCAGGACCTGACCAACGTGAACGGATTGGTAGAACAAGTTACTCTCGATCTGGATGCAATTTTGTTGCAGGGGATGCGCGCTGCCGTGAAACAGCTGTGCTAAACACGATTCCCGGCTTTGGCCGGGTTTTGTTTAAACACCGATTAGTTACAACATACTATGCGTTCCGTTTTTTTAAAACACACATTGGCATCGTGCGCTTTTTGTCTGGCAGTTAAAAAGGGAACAGCAATCTCGTAACAAGCTTGCAACCGTGATGGTGATCACGTTTAATAGTCACGCTCTTTATTGACCTGAAGCTAACTATGATTGTTCGTCCTCAACAGCACTGGCTGCGCCTGATTTTCGTCTGGCACGGTTCCGTCCTGTCTAAAATTTTTACCCGGTTGTTCCTTAACTTCCTGTTATCCATCGCTGTTATCGTGATGTTGCCGTGGTACTCATCGCTGGGCATCAAATTGACCGTTGCGCCATTTAGCATCCTCGGGGTGGCCATCGCGATCTTCCTCGGTTTTCGCAATAACGCCTGTTATTCGCGCTACGTCGAGGCTCGCCAGCTTTGGGGGCAACTGATGATAGCGTCACGCTCGCTATTTCGCGAGGTGAAAAACACGCTTCCGGACGATCCGCATTTGAGCGAGTTCGTGCGTCTGCAAATTGCCTTCGCCCATTGTCTGCGCATGACGCTTAGAAGACAGCCGCAGGCGGACCAGCTTGCACGTTATCTTTCAGCTCCACATCTTCGCGCGGTAATGGATTCGAATTCGCCGTCGAACCGCATTTTACTGATAATGGGTGAATGGCTCGCCGTAAGGCGTCGGGAAGGGCACCTGTCGGACATTCTGTTCCACAGTCTCAACAATCGCCTAAACGATATGTCAGTGGTACTGGCCGGATGTGAACGCATTGCTAACACGCCGGTGCCGTTTGCTTATACCCTGATTTTGCACCGCACCGTGTACCTGTTCTGCATCATGCTGCCGTTTGCCCTGGTGGTTGATCTGCACTACATGACGCCATTCGTCTCGGTCCTGATCTCCTACACCTTTATCTCTCTCGATGCGCTGGCAGAAGAGCTGGAAGAACCTTTCGGTACCGAAAATAACGACTTACCGCTGGATGCTATCTGCAATGCGATGGAAATCGATCTGCTACAGATGAACGACGAGCCAGAAATCCCGGCCCGCGTTTTACCGGATAAACATTACCAGCTCACATAGTGAATATTCAGGAACGCGGCAACGCGTTCCATTCATCGCGGGTGATTTCCCACAGCTCTGAGTCCAGCTCACCGCTGACGTAGGATTTCTTTTCGGTTCTCACCAGGCGCATCCCGCTGCTCGCTGAAATCTTCTGAGAACGTTCATTAACGGCGGCTTTTGGGGCTCGCAGAACCGGTTTGTTTAGCGTATTGAACCAGTAATCTGTTGCGGCAATACTGGCTTCGCGCATATATCCCTGGCCTTGCCATTCGGGTGTCAGCCAGAATCCACGGTTATTATCTTCCACGTCGTACAAACAGATCAGACCAACCAACTCGTCAGGCGAAGCTTTGCGACGAATCGTCCAGAACCATGCAACACCATTTTCCACGTCCGGCAAGGCGACGTTATTGACGTAATTCTCTGCACCATCGTCCGGATAAGGCCACGGCACGCTCGCTACCATATAGCGCACGATCTCCCAGCGCGGATATAGCTTCTGAATTTGCGCCGCATCTTTTGCTTCCAGCGGTTTAAGCAACAAGCGTTCGGTGGTCAACGTTGGTGTATTCACGGCTCGTATCTCCATTTTTTGTCGTTATGTTTTTGTTTGCCTTCTGCTATTTTCATGATTATCACATTCTTTGTTATCTGAATAGCCGAGGAAAATATGACCTTAAGACTGGCCGTGCCAGAAGAGGCTGAAAAGCTCTGGGAAGTTCGTAATCTTGCTATCCGCGCAGGCTGTCAGAGCAGCTACGATTCTGAAGTGATCGCCCGATGGACTCCGGAGGCGATGCCTGAAAGCTATCGTCAGGTCATCATCGATAATCCTTTTTACGTAGTAGAAGATGAGAAGGGCGAAATTGTGGCGAGCGGCTATCTCGACCTTGATGCAAATAGCGTGGAAGCAATTTTTACCGTACCCGAAGCCGCGGGAAAAGGACTCGCGGGACGAGTCATCACAGCGATACTGAGCAATGCGCGCGAGCGTGGTATTTCTCGATTAACGCTTTCCTCAACGCCAAATGCACACACTTTTTATCAGAAACACGGATTCATCACCCTGGGTGAAAGCCTGCATCCTTCAAGAATGGCGGGCGCTGAGTTGCGCTGTTTCAACATGGCCATTGATTTATCCGATGAGGAGAAACCATGACAGTAATCGTGAGGGCATTGCGCAAAGGCGATTATGCCGGCTGGCGTCCGTTGTGGAATGGTTATACGGCGTTTTACGCATGTGAACTCGATGAATCCGTGACGGCATTAACATGGGAAAGGGCGCTCAACCCGCATTCGTCCCTGTTTTGTCGGGTCGCAGAAATCGATGGCAAGGTGATCGGTTTTGCCATGTGCGTGCTGCACGAAGGCACTTGGACCACCGCACCCGTTTGTTATCTTGAAGACTTGTTTGTTGATGAAAATGTTCGCGGAAAGGGTGCCGGAAAGGCGCTGATTGAGGCGCTCCAGGCGGAAGGAAAACGCGAAGGGTGGTCAACGCTCTATTGGGTGACACGTCAAAACAACCCTGCGCGAAAACTCTACGACATGTTTAGCGAAGCAGACGATTTCGTCCGCTATCGTGTGTCGCTCTGAACCTGCGTTATGGCTCGCGACGAGCAACGATAAACAGACGCGGAAACGCCAGCAGTATCTGACCGTTTTCCTGGAGCGGATACTGCTGTTCCAGAAGCTCGTGATAGCGCTCCAGATAGTTCCGCTGCTCATGCTCACTCAGTTCCTGCAACCAGGGACGCAATCCCGTCGCGCTGACCCAGTCGATGATGGCCTGATGAGAACTCATTTTGTGAAAGTACGTTGTGCGCCAGATATCCACGTCGCATCCCGCATCGGTCAGAATATCAAAATAAGCATGAACGCCGGGCAACGGGTCGCGGCTAAGGTCAGGAAAACCTTGCTCATACGCCACTTCTCGCATCAGAACGTGGGTAGGTTCATCGCGGTTATCCGGCATCTGAATCGCGAGCACGCCGTTCAGTTTGAGCAGAGAAACCAGGTGCGGGAGTAGCTCATAATGGTCGGGTATCCACTGTAACGACGCGTTGGCATAGACCAGATCGACGGAATGCTGAGGACGATACGTTTTTATGTTCGCTTCAATAAACTGACACTCGGGTAAGGCGACTCGCGCCTGTTCCAGCATCGCGGGCGAATTATCCACGCCAACAATATGTGCTGATGGCCAACGCTGGTGCAAAAGCGTAGTGCTGTTAGCCGGGCCGCAGCCCAGATCCAGAACCTCAGAAACGTCGTTTAGCGCCACTCTTGCCAGCAATTCGGCGGCGGGACGGGTGCGTTCCGCGCCATATTGCAGATATAAAGAAGGATTCCAGTCGGCCATCATCGCATCTCCAGTTTGCGGTTTTCAGCAAGTGTAGATGATTTATGTTCAGGTGTTTAGCCAGGCCTGGCCATCGGCCTTCATTTTTCGCTCTAATTCGCTGCCACGAGTGGCAAAGACGCGCTTAACCGGAAAACCACTTTTTTCCAGTACATAGGCCAGCGCAGCATATTCACGCGGGTATTTTTCGGCCGTCGCCGTGTCTATTTCCACAAGCCCAAGAGGAAACGTGAAAGTGCCCATGTCATAAATGCTCTGACGATGGAACAGTTTCCAGGCGCCATTTCGTTTTTCCATCAGATCGTAAAAACGATTATGTCCGTTACAGCCCACGTTAAGTTTGACGTTCTCAGCGATAATAATGGCGTTAGTTTCAACAATTGCTTTGTCGCCGTTGAAGGTGATAATCGGGCTGCCCATCAGATGTTTAGTCCGAATATCTGACGCTCCCATACGCTCTGAACCGGTCACAAAATCGCTGAACAATCCTTCAAACCAGGTCACCTCGATGGTGCCGTCCGGATGAAACAATGAACGCAGCTGCTCCCATTCGTTCAGATCCCGGTGGATCCAGCCATTGATCAGGTCGGTAATCTGCAGGCGATCTTCAATTCTGTTTTCCATTTCTGTGCTCCAGTGTGTGAAAGTTGTATGGAGTATTGACCTTACCTTCGATAACATCAAATAGCTTATAATGACAGATTAATCATTTTTACTGATGAATGGAGGGCGAACGTGGATTTACGCCAGTTACGCTATTTTCTGGCCGTAGCGCAAGAGAAACACTTTGGTCGCGCAGCCCAGACGCTAAACATCGTGCAGCCTGCACTCAGCATGCAGATTCGTGCCTTAGAGGAAGAACTCGGCGGCGCGTTATTTGTCAGAACCAGCCGCAGCGTTGAGCTGACCGAAGCCGGAAAATTGTTCCAGACTGAGGCGCAACGCACGCTAGACCAGGCTGAGTTTGCCCGCCGATCTGTTGAACGGTCGCTACGCGGTGAAACCGGTACGGTACGAATTGGATTCGCCGGAAACGCCATTTTCAGCGGTCAACTGATGCAAGATTTACGTTTTTTCCGCAAACAGTATCCCGACGTAGAAATAACGCTGAAGGAAATCCCCCCGCAGCAGCAGGTGGAGGCGATCCTCGCCGGACAGCAGGATATTGGGTATACGCCTGATCACAGTAAAACCCTCACTGACGGGATTAACGTAAAGAGAATAGGGGAATGGGCGTTTCTGGTGGCGCTATCGAATGAACATCCGCTGGCTGAACATCCGTATTTCACTTTCGAGATGCTCTCCGGCGAACCGCTGATCCTCTACGATGCCCATGACACACATGAAAAGCTTTACCTCCTGTTGAGTCAGAAACTGAAGAGTGCTCTTAAGGTTGCGCATCGTTCTGACAGTTCGTTGAGCGTTTTGGCTCTTGCTGCCGCAGGACTCGGAATCGCGCTGGTTCCCGAACCGCTAAAGCAGGTCAATATTCCAGGACTGGTTTACCGCAGCCTGAGTGCTTCGGAGTTAACGGCTAATTTGCTGATGATCAGCCGTAGTGATGAAACTAACGGCGCGGTTAACGCTTTCTTAGCGCTGAAATCGCAAGGACAAGGATGACGATAACGATGCTGGATTCTGCCAGAGTTATGATTGGTACGCATAATGTATATTATGTTAAATCTAGTCCGCCATCCATTTAGTTCATACCCATCCACGGACCACGATCAATCATACACTTACCCTGCACTCCATCTTCTTCTTGCAAGACGTTATGTTTGCTGGTTACTTTCTTCATACACATAATTTTTTGTTCATACTCACACAACTCAATATCAACCAACGACTGCGTCTATGGGTACTGATGGATACTCATACGTGCCAGCCGCTTTTATACCCGTTACTATATCTTATAGATCATCTGGCTTTGCGTTCATCAGCCACGCAATCCGCTTCACTTCAAGCGCTCAAGTTTTTCTATGAATTCTGGCACCAGAAACATGGCGTGACGTTTTGCTTCAGTTTCTATTCCTCGAACCACAATCCATTGATTGCCATTGATGAACTGACAGCCTTTTTTCATTATCTGGAAAATACGCATTTATATGTACCAGCGTTAACCATCAGGTCTGCTACGCAGACCATGCCTCAGCGTCGTACAAACATTAGGCATGTACATGTGGTTATTCGCTTTATCCGATATTTGATTAACACGTATATCTCGCCGAGATATATTGATGGCTCACCTAAAGAGCTCACACGACTTGCCACGCAGTTAACGGGACGGTTATCGATACATAAAGCAGAATTCCGTACTCTTACCCATTCTCGTCAGATGAACAATGGCACGGCCCATAAGCGTTTTCGAAGTCTGACTGCTGAGATGGTCATGGCTTTTTACCAAATTATTACACCAGGTTCACTTTCAAAGAAAAACCCACTTAATCCCTTCCCCGCTGGTGAAATCCAGCTACGTAATTTTCTGATTTGCCGGTTGCTTTTAAATTATGGATTGCGTGTCAGTGAATTACTGCTTTTGGAGTGTCATTCGATCAAACCAAATCTCCGAGGGGATCAGTTCAGCCTGATTGTGACCACAGTAGATGACGACGTACCAGATCAGCGAAAAAGATTACCTTCATTAAAAAATGTCTATGCAAATCGGGTGCTGGCATTAGATAAGCTGGACTATCATTTTCTAAATCTATACATCCATAAAATCCGCCATAGCGCCTCACATAGTTTTCACTAGTTATTAGGGATTATGCTTATAGCTATGTAAATATAACATTTTAGTTCTACGCACTTTTTGAGAACTTGGCCTGATAGTGTTGTAATCGGTGTTCCTCCGGTGTCAGTTTTTTCAGTGATTCATGTGGACGTTCAACGTTATATTCTGAAAGCCACCACTTTGGGATTTCCCGTACTTCGTTCAGCGTCCTGACTGCGTGCATTTCAGCCCACTCAGCCTGAGTAAGAGAAACAAATTCCGAGCCGTTATCCATGCGAGGCCTCGTAGGAATATCCTCGGTTTGTTGCGTTCCTTTCGAGCATACGAGGCACTCGCTGAGACGGCAGGCTCAGGACTATTTCAATCGATATAGCCTCGCGATAGAAATCATTGACGATACTGAACGTGCAAAAGTAGCGACCGTAAATCCCCTTGCGCATCTCATCGGTGAGCATTCACGCCTTTCTAGGCCTGATTGAGTCGTTTTGTTTTCAGGTTCTGTTAGTTGATTTTAAACTGACAATGTGCCGCTCCTTGACTGTTTGCTTACGCGGGCTGCAAATGCAGGCGGTTCAAAGCAAGCAAGTTAACGAACTAGATCAATATCCTTAGCGTATACGAAGCCTTCGGTAGTGGTGATTGGTACGTTGAACGGGCTGCAAAAAACGTCGTATTTGCCAATATTGTTTTCAGCACGATAAGACCAATCGAGCGCCAAGATTACCTTCTTTTCGCGTAGCTCTGGGATTTCTCGGCATTTGTCTGCAATAATATTCGTGATGTTGAAAACGAATTTGTACATATCAAATCCGAGTTCATATACCTTTCCATCAAGCCTTAGACTGGGCTTTTGGCAGAACATTTCGAGGTCTTTCATGAGATTTGCGGCGTAGTCGAAGATCTCAGCGATATCACTCATTTCCCTCTGTACGAATCGCAATTTGGATTTGTAATTTTTGTTTTTTTTTGTCAGGTATCGTGTTATCGATAAATGATTTGACGCTTTTTGCGAGCACTTCTAGTGGTATTAGAAGGTGTTGCGAATGGCTAACGAGAACATTTTCCTCGATTTTGACATGGAGACGAATTTCGTCAACGTCCCCGACATGGTGAAAATAATTCCTGATAAGCCTGAGTACTTTGAATTCTGGAGCAGTTTTAATGCTGCAGTTGAATAACTCATGCAGCTTATCAGCCGTAGAGTGGAGGTTATTCAGGTAGGTAAACAGCGTATTGATATCCCGCTCTTCAGAATGCCTGATGTCCAACAGCTCGCGCTGGCTGTGAAAATATCGATCAATAAACGTGTAATTATCCATGTGGCTAGGCCCCACTCCCCGGCTGATTTCATATTTTATACTGAGGCTCAAGATAGTTCGAACTCATGCTCACTCACTCACTCTGCGCAAGTCTAGGGATAGGCTATCTGCAGCGGATTCGAGTATCGCTGAAGGCCACTCGCTCCCGAGTGGCCTTGTAACTTTAGTTGGGTAGTTAAATTCAAAAGAGTCCTCGCGGTAGAGATTTTAGAATTTCTTTATCTTTTCTTAATGCCTAAGCCATTTATAAAGCTTTAATACCTTTATAAAGGGTTGCTTGTTAGAATTTATTCAATTTTTCATTTTTGCTTTAAATGTTTCAAGAAATACATTTTCATCATTTACTTTGAAAATGGCGTCTTGTAAAAACTTTCCATTCTTGTCAAATAAGAAAGTCCACTCCCCTTTTTTTATAAGTCGAATTTGTTTAGAAATTAACTTCTCAAGACGCTTTTCTTTAGGTTTATACAAGAGATTTTCTACAAGTTTAAACATCATTTCCCCAAGACTTCTTTTGCTATAATTTGCAATCCTGATTTCATCCTTAATTAGAGCCATTGTGATTAACTTTTTCTGCTCATAATTCCCAGCTGTGAAGTATTTGGGCTTGTCGATTATCCTTAGATTCTTGTCAGTGATTCTTGCATAAAGTTCTCGTAGTTGAATATCATTAACTTTTCCAGTGATTTTTTTAAGATACTCATCGATTAATTTATGAACAATTTTTGAATCATCAATAACACAGATAATTGTGAAATCTCTCAATTTAACCATAACCGTTCCGGTACCGTACAAGTCGATATAATCAAAAGGTTCACTAAATTCAGAATCGTCACATTCAAAAAAGAACATGCTCCCGTAGGTTTTTTCGTCTATGATAACCCCTGAATAAATACTTCTCGCTATACAGTATGTGTGATGTAATCTTTCCCACTCATAACTGTCTGAAATTTTGTCTCTTTTTTTGAAGTCTGAGATAAATTCTCTATCTTTTAAATGGGTTTTGATATAAAGCAAGCAAACCCACTGGAATATTAATTCCTTATTTTTATTAAAAAATGAAAGCGACCTATTGATATCTCCACCAAAACCTTCAGATACTTTTTTTTCCAAGCCAGTTCCTAGCAAAGAATTACATCCTTTACAACAGGATATTTTATATTTCCCGTATTTAAAGGTTTTTCCATTCGGTAAACTTATTGTTTTCTCAAATAAGCTGAATTTTTTTAGGATCCAACGTGGGATAACATGTTCATCATTAAAGTCTTTTTTTTCATATTCATCACCACAAATAAAGCACGTTTTCCCTTCACATATTTTCGTTGCAAAGTTCTCCTTTGAGAATAGCAATACTTTATTTTCCTCATCAACAATATTTCCGTCTATTATTTTCACTTTACTTCCCCATGTTATTAATTTTTATCTTTTGTGGTGAATTATATATAACAATTTCATAACAGATAATTGAGATGCTATAATTGTACATTATTATATTGCTCTAAGGCTATCTCAATCACTTCTTACACCAGCTGTTTATCAATCCGAGGCGCATCAGCCCTAAAGGAAAGAGATTGTGCAGGCTGATGGCCAGCGTATATCTCGCCAAGCTGGTGCATAACCGACTGCGCCATGACGCCCCTCCAGGTTTTAATGGGCTTTCCGGGCTAATCCAGCGAGTGCGATTTGCCAACCTCGAAAATGAGCAACTCCCAGGCAGGTGAAGAACGAACGCTGACCGTAAGGCTGTTTTCCTCGGACAGAAAATGCAAAGCGATAGCACGGTGATGTCAATACACCTACCCCAGTGCCGCTAAATCGCATGCTGTAACCTTTTGTTACGTTTGGAAAAGGCCCATGAAATGAAGCAGAGTAAGCTGTCAGTACATACTCATAAGAGGCGCATTTCCTGTTAGTTCATGAAGTTCTCTTAAAGTGATTTCACCATCCTGTTAAAAATATCATTTATAGCATAGAGATATGTATCCTGTGGTTTATGAACTGGATTCGCACATAACATAAGTTAAATAACCTCCATAGGGCTGTAGTTAAGTTAATGCACTACATACACGATGTCGACATATATAATGGCCCGACACCTCGGGCCTTCTACCTAGTGCTGATTTGAAAGGTTATTGTATTTTAATTGATTTGAATACAATGTCTGGCACCTGATGATATTTTGAACTATATTTTGGACTCATCACCAATATTGCGTAGTACTTATCATCAGATGAAATAATAAGCATTTTTGCTTTCGATTTTTTTGATTCTATATCTGTAAAATCTGATGGGGTTAAGTAAGATGTTCTTCCATCAGTTTTTCCCCTGATGAATTTAATACCACCCTCTGAGGTGAAATTTTCTTCAAGCTGCGAAATCATAAGATTTACAAAACCTGCCAGCTTATTATCTTTAATTGCGTAGGATGGTACCCAGGAAAGCATGATGGTCGAGTCGTCATCGCTAACCCAGACATGTCTAATGCCAAATTTTTTTTCGGCTTCTTCCTCATCAATTTTCTCATACCCCACTGGGATAGATAGTGAAAAGTTTGCATCAACCTGAACAGGTGTCACAGCATATTTAACCTGTTCAGTTGACGAGACGTTTTCGCTCGATTTAGCATCACATCCTGTCAGGAGAATGGCCTGAAGAACTGCTGCAAATATAATTACTTTCATGTGAATTCCTGGTTAGTATTTCGTTGGTATGTATGTTTTCTAAAAGTCAGCGGAGTGCAGGACGGTATGAAATACCGGCATTCTCGTGCCGTCATTAATTTAAAAAATAATGAAAAGCTATACCCGATAATAGGTATGCGGAATAACACGCCAGCAAAGTTGCTACTATGGAAGCATATCGTGAAACTGCATTGCAGGGTCTTCTAATTATCTTTGATAAAATTGTTGCTCCTGTAAACATAACCACAATCCCCAGAGCCCCTCCCGCCAAAAGTGGTGCTAAAAGTAATAGCCAGATTTTCTCATGCCATCTCATCTTCGGCACTAAACGTACAATTTCCTCATTGATTTTTACTATCGGGACCGGATCAAGGAAATGATCTAACTCCAACCCCACCACAACTGGCCTGTTCGTGTCATCCTGGATATGATACCTCCTTTTAAATATTGTCGTTTTTTTTTGCTCAACGTCGTCCACAAAAAGTTTCGCACCCTTTAAAAGGGTAAGCCGGACTGAGACCTTTTTCTTCCTTAATAGCGGGTGTTTTACTGGGTAATCCATTATTATGGCTCCTTGATTTTGTGCTTTTTAATAAACTCATCTTTGTTTAATAATAAACGCCAGGCTGTTGTAATAACGTTTCTGAAATGATATTCGCCGCTGTGAATACGTCTTTTATTCCATCTGGAGGCTGAGGGCGGCATATACTGAATGCCGCCCTCATTCAATCAATTTACCAGCTGTAGGTTATACCGGCATTCACCTGCCATGGTTTTTCGTGGTTCTCACCTTTAGAATAATTGGCGCCAACGTATCCACCAAAACCCGATTTAAAGGCGACATCCGCACCCAGACCTACAATACCTGCCATACCATCGGTACTGTCTTTGACCTCAATACCGTTCATATTCATCTTGTTGTTTTTCGCCATTTCATCTGCCACCGCAGCATGAATGTAGGGAGCAATTCTCCCGCCGTTTTTGAGGGTCCACTGTGTGCCTACATTGGCGCCAGCCTCACTGCGTAATGACTCATACCCGCTGTCACGTGCATGCAGGCCGTTGCTCAGCTTATAATCAACCCCGTTAAAGCGGGCGTAGCTGAGGCTGACATAAGGCTCAACAAACAACGTTTTTAATGGCTGCAGACGTACACCGGTTTTCAGACGGCCACCAAAACCAGCAGAGTCGTAACTTGCTGAAGACCTTCCGCCATCAAGAGACGTTACGTTGAGATCGTTCTCCATGCGGCTGGCTTTTACTGAACCGTCCACGAAAATGCCGTTATGGTGACGGAATGAGCCGTATAGGGTTCCGGAGTAACCGGTGATGTTACTCCCTGTGTTGGCTTTATCCGTCATACTGACGTCTGAACTCCCCCGCATTACGCTCATGCCAAGCAGCACGTTGCCGTTATTCAGCTCAAACTCTTTATCATATCCGAGCATAAATCCATGGTTTTCCTGTTCAAAGCCCGAACTGGCACCATCCATTTGCTGGCGAGTATCACTGCCGTAATAGCTGCCCCAGACGCCATGGGCATTCTTCTCTCCGGTACGACGGTTATTGTCCATTCTCAGATTGAGGGCTTCTTCCTCATCACGCCAGAGCGTTACCGCCGCCGCACGGGTATTGACCACGGTCTGTGCACCAGTAGATAACTCCGGCGGCCTGGAACCTGGGTTTTGCGGTGCTGCAGGGTTCGTGATATCCGGGTTTTGCGGTGCTGCAGGGTTCGTGATATCCGGGGTTTGCGGTGCTGCAGGGTTCGTGATATCCGGGGTTTGCGGTGCTGCAGGGTTCGTGATATCCGGTGTCTGCGGGATAGTCGGATCTGTGATATCTCCTAAAGTACCCAGGATGACATCCGTTGAACCATCATCATTCTTGATTACATACGACTGGTAGCGATAAACGCCAACGTCAGAGACCATGGTATTAAAATTGGTGCCGGCGGCATCGGTGACGTGCACAATGACGTTACCGTACATCAGGCCAGCCGCTCCGCTGGAATTAGAAGCCACCCCGGCTGTCAGCGTACCTGCGGATTTATCCGCCGTGAGAATAAATGCCTTGCCTGTGTCATTATTATAATTTGACAGTACGTATGATGGCCCCTCGTCACTCCCCTCAGGATTACCTTTCAGAACCCCTGTGGTGATATTGCCGCCAGTCATGTTCACGGTACCGTTGTTCAGGCTTAATGAGGCCAGGCGTGAATCCCCCGTGTTAGTCCATTCAGCTCCAGTGTTCAGCTCCAGTGCAGCACCCTGAACTAAATCGGTGCCGGAGAGGTCTGCCGACCCGGACCAGGTCGTTTCATCTGAGAAGGTGATAGTGGTGGCTTTGCTTCCCGAAGAGGAAGAGTTTAAAAAAATGTCTCCACCGACGGTGGAATGGGCAATATTAATATCTGTTTCCTGTGCGCCCGCATCTTCAACATAAATCAGATTTCGGGTGCCTTTCACCGTACTCTTTTCAATGAATACTTGTGAACCTCTTGACACGGCAAGAGCCTGCTCACCGTACAGGCCGGAATTACGCAGATACAGAATACTATTGTCGCCGGTGAGCGAAACACCATTGTTCTTCCCATGGATGTTAACTCTTGTACCCAGTAACTGTGAATTATTACCGGACAGAGTCACACCGTCATTTTGGTTACCGGCAACTACCGCATCATCCAGTCGTATGGTGGCTTGGTCGCCCACAGACTGAATACCATTCATTTCTCCGGTGACTGTTGAGTGCCCGTTCACTTTGAGATTCAGATCGCCTGCATCGGAATAAATGCCATTGCCGGTCAGTCCGAACACATGAGTGTTATCGCTGATTGTCGCCCTGACATTGTTGCCATCGAGGAACTGGATACCGTCAGCGCCGGAAATCACGTCTTCACTACTGCTCCCGCTCAACATGGTGGTATAGAGCTCGGAGTTATTACCTTTCATGGTAATTCCTGCCACGGAATGATTGCTGACAGAGGCATTTGTGACGTGAACTACGTTGCCGTCGCCGGTGCTGAGTATTCCATAGGTTGAGTCTTTTATCTGAACGGCAACATCACCATCACCTACAATCTCAATTCTGGTACCGTTACCCATATCGATAGCCGGTCCATTATTATTTTTGATCGTTGAATTCCCTCTTACTTCAGCAGCGCTGTTTTCCGGAAGAGTAATACCATCTTCAGTAACATAGTCGTCATAAACATCATAACGCCCGTCATCTGCTGAAACAAAAGATGATGACGAAATAATGGATAACGCAAGTAGCGTTTTCCGGAATGAGTGATTCATAAGGTTAACCTCAATTTGCTTTTGCTTAAAAAACTGAAACAATAAATATATAAACTATGAATGATCTGTAATTAAAACAGTTGAATGGGAATCTTCGTTTTTTTGAATTCATTTTTCATATAAATAATAAGGTGTGCAGGAGACGAAAATGAATATAACGTAGTTATCGCCTGACGATGGGCATAAGCAGTCTTGTTAGTAATGGAGAGTTGCGTTGAAATCTGCATTAAGGACTTGCCTGTTTGTAAGTGTATACAAAATCGTCTTTGTGCTTTAGAAAGCAGATGCAATTTTAAAACACTCATACATGCGTAGAGTATTTCATCTATGTTAGGTACAACGGCATACACTGATTTAACCCATTCGCAGAGCTGCATTTTAACGGACACCTGGTCAGGGAACTGAATGGATGCAATGAAATCGTTGTTATCAACCAAAATAATACAGGCTTTGTCTTCGATTTTTCGGATCCTGATAATCTGTTTAACTAAGTCGTGTATGGTCAGAACACTTTCCGTATCCACGAAATATATAATTTTTCCCTTGAGTGAACGGGAGTATCGTTCTGTCGCAAGAGTAAGTAGGTTAAGTACGGCAAGTTTTATAAAATAATTATTCCCGATGTAATTACAACGCATTTATAAGTCCCTCTGTTCAAACTTCCTTTTCCTGACTACGACTTTGCTACCGAGCCGCTAACTCCCCTAACCCGCCACTCTCGTAGCGGGTCGCAGGTTCCGTGCGAGGTACGAGAGCTACCCAGAAGGTGGGGTAGCAAGATTTGAGAAAATTCTAGCGGATTTGTTTTATGCACAGAACAATAAACTACATTAAATTCGTTTTAAGAGATTTAATTTGCATAAGTGTTTTTTTTGTAATTAACATCTGCGATATTGGAAAATTTAAGTATTTTGTTTTGCTTGCTCTTTTGTGCTCTTTTCGTGTTTTGCTATACTCAGAGACATTGAAGTACCACTAGATACTCTGGTTTATTCCGGTATCCCGATCTTGCTTCCTGAGGTTCAGATGCAGTACTTGATAAATAGTAAAGTCATCCTGAGCCAGGATGGGCTAAGAACACCGGGAACCTGCGAAGCTGAAATCAGGCTCACGAAAGTACCGTTACGCTTAATTTATGTCCTGGCTGAAAATGCGAATACAAATATCTCCCGGAGCCATATTTTCAATCAGGTCTGGGAACTACACGGACAGGAACCCTCGGGATCAAGCCTGACAGTTCATTTAAGTAATCTGAGAAAACAGCTGGGAACTTTCGGAATAGAGCATGATGCAATTAAAGTTCTTCCTTCCAGGGAAGTATATTTTACGGCCACTGTCGAAAGTCTTCCTGACGAAATAAAAAACAATTCGGTTGAGCACACCGTCAGAAATGCAGCTCAAATAACGTCACCACACGCCCGGCCTGACTTTATGAAAAATAACATGAGCCATACAGTTCCAATGGGACTGAAAACAAAAAGATTGGCCATAGGTATTACGCTGTTTCTTATATCCACTGTGATACTTTTTTCATTAATTAAGGTTTTTTTTTCAAAAAATGAAGCAGCATATCCACTATCCTATGCCGGGTGGGAAAAAGCAGGTGAGATAAATACATGTAATTACTTCTTTCTGAAACACTATCTGGTCAGAAGCTTTAATGTGGAGGATAAAATTGAAAAATTCATAATGCGTAATAATATTAAGTGCGTCCCTTCAGATATGATTCTGGTGTCGGTTCATGACAGAAACGCAACTGATGAACTGCGTACTGAACCGGAACGTGATTTTCTTGCATTCTGTCATAGGACAGATGACGGCTTTGCCTGTGAAAGTGATTATTACTATAACGGAAAATAAAATGAAATTTATCACGGGTATGATTGTGCTTGTTCTGTCGTTCAATGCCTTATCAAATGAGGACGTAGACTGTGTTGGTCATTCCAACATCAGTATGGTGACTAATGGCAAACTCATTTCCGTCCAGGCAATGTATGTCATTAATCTTTCCAGAAAACACAATGGCTACATATCACAAAGTGGGGAGGTACAGTCCGGGCAACGATCCTATAAAATAGACAGATTCTATAAAATTGAAGTTTTACCAGTCGGTGGAGCCAAAGAAATATTTGAATTTAGGATCAACGGAATGACACGGCACGAGCCGGATTCAGTTCCTGTCGATCTGCCTGACAATTTACTGCTGAATCGTCAAGGGATTTACAAAATTCAGCGAACGCTTGTCACATCGTATCTTATCAGTGACGTTTACTCACCTGTACTTGTCTGCCACATGCGATTAAAACTCCGTTAAAAACGCACACTGCTTCTGCTCAGGGTTGACTCCGGGAGATATAATCGAGGTTTCTGGTGGCGCGCAAACCGGATCGTGCATGGAGAGTCCAACGGTTTGTGCGCTTTCTGTGCTCTCACGGAAAGCTCATAAAAGCAGATCTTCTGTTAGTTCATGAAGTTCTTTGGAAGTGAAGTCGATTTTCACTCAAAATACTATTGAAAATCAACTTCATATGTTATTAAAAGCCTATGAACTGGATCCTCGCTCAACATAAGTTAAATTCGATTCAAGCTTATCTAATCGGTTTACTTCCCAACCCCCCTGACTTCCTCTGCCACTTCAAAGAGCGCTGGATAGTTAAAAGCAAACAACCTATCGTCGGCAAAACACCGATGGCGACCGACTGGTGTAGAACTGCCAGGTGCTGCTATTGAGTCGAATGATGCTGAAATAAAACGGCTCGTTTGATTTGAGATAGAAATCTGGCAGCGTCCTTGCCAGCAACGGATGGATCGTCGTGCCTCCTCCACTGGATGCAACATTATCCGATTCAAGAAAATAATCGTCATCCTTACGGGTAAAGGAAAACCAGACGTTTTGATTTACCGCCAGCGTCTCGGCATTTTTATCGGTTATTTGCCCGCGTAAAATAGCCACTCCACGCGTACCATTAAAAACGTATCTGACGGAAATATCGCCTTGAATATCCGGATACTCCATCATCATCTCTCCTGAACAATCGAAATGCGATCGCTGCCAGTTTTGTAACATTAACGTCGCCGCGATTGTTATCGCCACAGCGACGATGATGAAAACACTCCATTTAATATTACGCGCCCACATTTCTGGACTCCTTAAAATAATAATGTGTCACGCAGTCATTATCACGCCAGCGACTATATTGTTGGCGACAAGCTAATGCCGAGATCCGAGGAAAATTAGGATATAGCGTGAGATAAATCCAGGGATAACTCTGACAATCCAGCGTGCTGGCTTTTATAAATTGCAGATGTTTATCAAATTTCAGCACATCCTGATTCCCGTACCAGTGACATCCCTCCCCTACGCTCAGTGGCACATAGCGGCTGAGTCTGGAATCAAACTGTGTCTGCCAGGTCACCAATGCAGCGATAAAACAGCAAACAACGCCTGCCAGCAGCCACCAGGCTGTACGTTTGTGTGGCGGTTTCAACGTTTTTTCAACCGGCGTGACTGGCGGAGTTATTGGCTCATTACACAGAGTTGCTTCGGGCTCCTGCTCCTGGATCTCGAGCTGTGGCTCAAGACGGATCCCGACTTTTGGCACGGTGACGATCAGCTCTTCATTCAGCCCCAACTCTTTAAACGCGCGGCGAAGCAATGATATGTTCTGATAAAAAGTATTATTTGTGACCTGAGCACCGTTAATAAACCAGACATGCTCAAAAAAATAATCGCGTTCGATGACCTGGCCTTGTCGCTGAATTAACAACAATAAACAACGAGTTGCCGGATTACTTAACGCTATGCGCTTCGTCTCATCTGATTTCGCGTGTAATACATTTCGCTCTGGCCAGAATACAACGGTGCCGTTGAGCAAAAAAACTTTTGCCATCGTGAGCCCTGAATGTGATTTTTTGTCAATTTATCTGAAGTTAGTTCATCCCTGGTTATTTTACGACAGCTGAAAATCCCCAGCGATTTCCTTCATCGTTAATCACCACAAAGTTTATCGTATTATTCAGCATTGCAGGAGGGGCCGAATTAAAAATCATGCTTCGGGAATGCGGTAATACCACTATTCCGCTTGTGGAATAGTCTCCGGAAGAAACATCAGCCAGTGTTATGTTCCAGGAACTATCATTTACAGCATAAATTATTCCACGCTCATAGCGAAAACTCAGAAGATTGATGGATTTTTCAGTCAACACCTCTATTTTTTTTGGACGCCATAGAACTTTAAGCTGATTTCTTAGCGCAAGTCGCACTTTTTCACCAGTCGAAGAGGTCTTCTTCTCCGGCGGAATTTGATAAATGTTGAGCCAGAAAAGAGACTCACGATCGTCGGCAAGTCCTGCACCCGTGGTCATGATCCGCAATTCTCGCTGCTCACCTGGATGAATCTTCAGCACTGGCGGCAATACCACAAAAGGCGCACTGGTCTGCGAAGGCCCTTTCTCAGGCGCTCCGTCATCCACCCAGCTCTGCACCACCACCGGGTAATCTCCGTCGTTCACCAACTTTACCGTCCGCTGCGTCTCTCCATGATTGAAGATCACGCGCGTCATGTTGATATTGACTGCCGCCTGTACGCTAAACGCCAGAAGCCACAGGCTACTGAATACGCAGTAAAACTTGTACATGTGACTGGTAGCTCCCCGCCGTTAATGTATCAGCCCCAAAACTGGCAAGGCGTGCCTCGAAGGTTTCGTTGTAATAATTCACGCCATCCTGGCTGCCATTTTGCTGCGTATTGCTGCCGATAACCGGCATCCAGCCGCCTTCTGTTCCACTGCCTGGCGTCGTCACCGCCATAAAATTTACCGATTTACCTGCCCTGTAAACCTGCACGCCCACGCCACGGGCATGTCCGGCGGCGCCGTATTGTGAGTCAAGCAGCCAGGTCACGGTTTTCCCGGTGATCAAATTAAAACTCCAGGCGCTGTTGACGCTGCTTTCCGGCGCAAGCAGCCCCATTGCCACGTTACTTTTCCCCGTTGCAATGCCTGATATGACCGTCGATTCGCAGGCAAATCCTATCTGAAACGGTGCCGAGGCGTATTCCCCGCGTTTTAGCTGGGCAACCGAAATAACCGGCAAATGCACAACCGGAGTAAAATCCTTCACCTGGCACATCGCCGCACGTTTAACGGTGATGCCGTTGTTATACAGGCTTATCACCGATGGCCAGTCATTGGCCCACCCGGCCCAGTTGCCTCCCCGGTGTGGTTGCCCGACTTTAATATCCCAGGACGAGGTTCCCGGCCCGCGAAACACCACATAGGCATTAGGGTTCACATAGCTGTTATAGCTCGCCGACTGTGCCTGATTCGCGTAATACCGCGTATCCAGCGTTTTGATAAGTTCTGCACTGATAGTGGAGAAATTTTTGGCCTTAATCAGGAAGTTACCGTTGGTGTCGAGATCCAGGTTTTCGAGCGGGCGTTGCTGCCAGCTGTCGGTGAATACGCTGCCCGTCGCGTCATGCGTCAGACGCAGCGCGACATTTTTCATCACAGTCAAACGGGCACCTGGTACGTCGTTCGCTTCATACCATCCCGCGTAAGCATCATCGCCGTTGGTTGACCAGGCTTCATAGAGTTGCCCGGCGGTATCTGGCGTGCAGCGGAAAAAGATCTGTTCGGGATCGTAGCCACCGCCTTTGTGCGCATAGGTGGTGAACGGAATACCGCCGCTGGAGGTCAAAATTGTTCCTCCCGGCTGAAAACTGTTATTGCTGGTGATATCAACGGATTTGCTCAGGCCCGGCAGCAGCCCGTTCCAGGCATCGTTGCCGCCACCGGATCGCCAGTCATTGGCGATCCCATCCTTTGCGGCACTGAGCCGGTGCGAACCCTGCGCGCCGCTGCTCCCAGAGCTGTACGGGTAAATAATGTATTCGCAAGCAGCCTGCACTCCATAAGAAAACAGAACCAGCAGCAGGAAAAAAAGTCTCATGATTGTCCTTTTGCCACGCAGGCCAGTGTTAATGCAATCAGCGGTTCGGTACGCTGTTGTTCGTTAAGTTTCCACGGCAGCGAGCAGTCACTGCCTTCGAGCGTTAATCGCCCTTGTTCGCCTTCCACTCGGGCATAAACCTGATTCCCCTGAGCCACCATGCCCACGACGCGCCCGCGATCGTCGATAACAGATGTGCCCACCGGCAGCGTCTCTTTACCGCTGACGGTAATCAGCAGCGGATAGCCTGCAAGTGTTGCAAAACGCAGTTTGACGGCAGCTCCGGCCATCGGCGCGACCCGACGCTGGCTCTCCTGTAGCTCTGCATTGGTGTTCATTGCACTGCCATCAAGTGTGACGTTGTTATAGCGATACGGGGTTAACGACGGGACCAGCGCGTAACCGCCACTGTTCACCGTTGATCCCTGTCCGCTGCCGACTCGCGCACCTTCCGCGCCCGGTGCTTCCACCAGGGCGAAGGTGTCGCCCACCCACGGTCCAGTGACGACGCCGTGACGATGTACAACCACCGCCCCACGAACACCTGCCGTCCACTGCTGATAATTCTGCGCCTGTGAAACACTGCCGTTCAGCGTGCCAAAGGCGGTATTTTTTTGTAGCGACCCGCTCCAGTCGGTCACATCGCCGGCTTCCCCCTGCCCCTGTTGCCAGCCTGTCGACAGCGCGTAATTGAGGCTTTCCTCACTGTCGAGTGCGCCAGACAGCGCCAGTTGAGCATTGCGCCCGGCCTGTTGAGCCTGGCTTGCAGACAGGGCCAGCGTGTGCTCACGTTCACCAAAACTGAGTGGCACGGAGAGTGTCAGCGTCGCCACATTCTCTTTTTGCGCTTGCGCGTTGTCACCGCTGCGCCACCAGGTATTCTGCCGACTGAAGGAAACGCCAAGCGTCACGCGACCGAACGTGGTGTTGTATCCCGCCTGCAGCTGGGTGCTGTTTCCGCGCCCGCCGTAGTAATCCATCATCGATCCGGAAATCCACAGATTGCCGTAACCGCCCAAGGTCTGATTAACGGTCGCGGTGAACTGATTACGCTGGCGCAGGGTATCCGAACGCCACGGCATATCGCGCCCGCTCACGCTTCGCTCGCCCAGCACGTCGCCGTAATCACGATAACCTTCTGTCGAGTAGCGATAACCCGCCAGTGCCACGTGGGTTCCTGTCGGACTGAAGGTTTTGCTCCAGTTGGTTTGCATCCGCCACCCACTCAGGGACTGAGACGCTATCCGCGCACGTGAACCAGTAAGATCGACGCCAAATGCGCCCAGCGTGGTCGCCAGAACGCCGCCGATCAATAGCGCCTGATACTCGTCACCGACACGTACGGCCCCGTTCGCTGTCAGTAAATTGGTCATTCCCCGCTCCAGCGTGAAATCAGTAAACACGCCGTCGGCAGCACTGTAATCGCGGGTTTTTCCCGCCACCAGACCATAGCGCCAGACGCCGGGGCGCAACGACAACGGCACGCTGGCGTAAGGTACGGTGAAGCCGCTTTTTTTGCCGTCTGCCCCGGTGATTTCAACCTGCAAATCCCCGTCCCACGCGGTGTTCGGCAAATCGTCGAGCACAAATGGCCCTTGCGGGACGCTGGTTTCGTACAGTGTGCGACCGTTTTGCTTAACCACGACGCGTGAAGGCGTTGATGCCGTTCCGCGAACCTCTGGCGCATAGCCGCGTCGGGACTGGGGCCACATCCGCTGATCGGTTTCCAGTTTGATGCCGGTAAACGCCATGCTGCCAAGCAGGTTACCTGGCGTGTAGCTCTCACCCACGGTCAGCACGCTTTCCAGTTTGGCAATCGGGTGCTGGAGCCAGGTTTGCAGCGCATCCCAACGCTGAGTTTCGCGATACTCATCGCGCCGCCAGTTTGCAGACGACTGCTGACGAAACTGCCAACTACCCAGGTTGAAGCCGCTGCTCAGCCCCAGCCAACCGTAATCGCTCTGCTGGCCGCCATTTTTATTGTGGTAAACGTGCAAGTTGTAATTGCTGAACAGCACGCTTTCCCCGCTCTGCCACTGCGAGGGCGGAACATAGTCCTGCGGCGTGCGTTTCATTGCTGCCTGCGGAACGCTCAGGTTCAAACGCAGCAGACCTTGATCGAAATCCCACCGTCCGCCGCTAATGCGCGCTTCAGGTTCAAGGCAGGTGTCCGGTGGCATTTCTGCCGCAGCCGTAACCCCTTGTTCATTCCAGAATTTCACGGGTAAACAAGGTGAAACGCGCCCTTCGGTATCCTGGCGAAACAACACGTCATCGCGCCCGATGTACTGCCCGTTCAGCCAGATATCGACGCTGTAGTGCCCGGGCGCAACCGCAGTTTGATTGTTAAACTGTGCCAGCCCTTTTTCGTAACCGCTGCCCAGCAATAACGCCTCATCGAAAGTGTATTCACTTGCGTATAAGGGCGTTATGCCGGGAAAAAGCAGCCAACACCAGTGCGGGTTAATGGCCGACATCGCCTTGATTCTCCACCGCCACGCGCCCGCTTAAGGTCGCGCCCTGATCGTTAATCCAGCGCATCTGTGCTTCAGCGACCCGAGCAACCTTCGCGGGCCATGAGACCGTCGCCCACGGCGCGATGGTTTCGCTCTGAATACGCTGCTTTTTACCCGCATCGCTGACTTCTAGCGACGAAAGCGCGAGGTAATAGCCGCTATTGTTGCGCAAAAAAAGTGTGCCGTTCTGCAGCCAGACGCGACTTGTACTCGCCATCTCCAGCGGTGATCCCGTCAGCCCGTTTGGTCTCATCAACACTTTGACCCGGCTGCGCACCAGCACCAGCAACTGGTTGTCCGCCTGCGCGCCTTTTTCCGACGGTGGGATCTGAATAAAGTTGAACCACCACAAAGACTCCCTGTCCTGCGCGACCGGCTTACCGACATAACGCAGGCGCACGGTTTGTCCCGAATGGGCCGCCAGCCGGAAGACTGGCGGCGTGGTGACAAAAGGAGCGTTCGCGGTTTGCGGAGCAGATTGCGGATTGCCTTCATCCAGCCAGACCTGAACAACGCCGGGGAAATCGTCGCGATTGGTCAACTGCACGCTGACTTCCCGGCTATCGGCCGGATAAATAATCCGGCTGCCGGTCATCACAATGCTTGCCTGTGCGCTGGCACACATCAACATCCCGGCCAGAAATATCGCCATTCCTTTCATCACGCTGAACTCGCTTACAGGTAAGAAACGGCGTACTGCACGGCACCGACAACCGTACCGGCAGTCGCCCCGCCGTTCGGGCTGAAGTACTGCACCGCAAAGTCGTGTTCGCCGGTGGTGCTACCTGCTGCAACGGTAATCCCGGCAACCGGTGTCGCATCACGCAGATCGATAGCCGTGGTCCCCGCACTGTCGGTCATCAGCTGCAGCTCAACGTTTTGCGCTGTACCGGTGTTAGCCAGGTTGCCGCGCTCGGTCATGTTATTGGCGACGAATACAGTCTTGATATCCAGCGCATCAGCATCAACGGTACATCCGGTCACACCCAGGGTGAACGCCGTCAGACCTGCAGAAGAAGCCGCAGTGGCCAACTCGCTTTTGGCGACAGTGGGCAGTAACACTACCGGGCGCGCATTCACACCATTCACGGTCACTTCGCAGGTCTGCTCTGTCACTTCACCTTTAAAGGTAATGGTGTTGGCCGAGTCAGCGTGTGCCGTCTGCGCAATTAACAACGCGAGGCTACCCGCAACAAATAGACGACAGGCATGTGAAGTATTGGTTTTCATATTGTCTTTCCTTAATAAATAAATACACGGCATCCTGACAATGCAACGCAATAGCGCTCCTCCGCTGAACGCGGAATGTTTATTTGCATGACGTAAAGAGACCAGTAATGTCTGTTAGTACCATAGGATTAACCCTACGATGATTGTTAGTTTAAGATTATTCCTGGTAATTAAAACCTTTGTTTTCTCAAATAACAAAAAGAGCGATCTTAAATAAGAAAAAAGGTGTTAAGGTGAGTGTTAACTTATTGTTTTACAAATATTAATATGATTCCTGATGAGCGAGATAATTTTTTTCTTAACTGCTTGAGAGACACTTAAAATTCATAAGATTCACAGATTAATAATATGTTGCTCACCCTCTGTACGGGTGTTGGTCGAGAAAATGGGTTAATTAACGGGAATGGAGTTATGAAGGATGGAAAGTCAGTAAGCATTGTATCGATCAATCCACAATAAAATCTCGCGGGTCGCCGAGATAAGCTTATATCTACCCAATATTATCTACAGCTTTTAATACGCCGGTCTGGTTCATCTGAACGATGGGCTAAACCCCCAGATTGTTTGCTGATAACCCGACTTTCTTGTACCCTTTGATTGCCCCTGAAGACTCACAGCAGAAACCGGATTTCACTATGGCAGCACACAATTCTAAAGATCCATTGCATGGCGTAACGCTTGAAATGCAAATCAACGCACTGGTTGCACGTTACGGTTGGGCTCAACTGGGCAAACTGATCAACATTAACTGTTTTAAAAGCGATCCCAGCGTCAAATCAAGTCTGAAGTTTTTACGCCGTACCCCCTGGGCGCGTGCAGAAGTCGAAGCGCTGTATCTGGACTCACTGGAAGACGCGGCACCTGAAGATCTTGATAATGACCCCTGGGCCAATAGTCGACTGAAAAAGAGTTAACATCACGATGCCCTTACACGTTAAACGTACTGGCGCACTCATTTTTCTCGCGCTGCTGCTCGCCAGCTGCGCGTCCAAACCGCCAAAATCGTTAGTCACCCCGCTTCCACCGGTGACCAAACATCCGCTTCCCGACAAATCGCACAGAGACCAGGGGCCGATGCGCGGCATCTGGCTGGCGACGGTTTCCCGTCTCGACTGGCCGCCTGTTTCCTCTGTCAATATCAGTAATCCGGCTACCCGCAACAGCGTGCAGCAAAAAGCACTGACCGATAAGCTCGATAAACTGAAAAGTCTCGGCATTAACACGGTGTTTTTCCAGGTCAAACCGGACGGCACAGCGCTGTGGCCCTCAAAGATTTTGCCGTGGTCGGACACGCTGACCGGACATGTCGGGCAAGATCCTGGCTACGACCCACTGATGTTTATGCTCGATGAAGCGCACAAACGCGGCATGAAAGTTCACGCATGGTTTAATCCTTACCGGGTAACGACTAACACCAAACCGGGAACGGTTGCGGAACTTAACCGCACTATCTCGCTCAATCCGGCCAGTGTGTTTGTCTTGCACCGCGACTGGATTCGCACTGCCAGTGACCGCTACGTGCTGGACCCCGGCATCCCGGAAGCCAGAGACTGGATTACCAGCATCGTGGCGGAAGTGGTTTCGCGTTATCCGGTCGATGGTGTGCAGTTTGATGACTATTTCTATACGGAAACGCCCGGCTCAACGCTTAATGACAGCCAGACATTCCAAAAATACGGCGCCGGGTTTGCGTCCAAAGCCGACTGGCGCAGGCACAATACCCAACAGCTGATAGCGCAAGTTTCGCGCTCGATTAAACAGCTCAGTCCAGGCGTGGAGTTTGGCGTCAGCCCAGCCGGTGTGTGGCGAAATCGCTCACACGATCCTATGGGATCAGAAACCTCGGGTGCAGCAGCGTATGACGAAGCTTTTGCCGACACCCGTCTTTGGGTGCAGCAAGGTCTGCTGGATTACATCGCGCCACAGGTTTACTGGCCGTTTTCGCGCAAAGCCGCGCGTTATGACGTGCTGGCAAAATGGTGGGCGGAGGTCGTTAAGCCGACCAACACGCGCCTGTACATTGGCGTCGCGCTGTATAAAGTCGGTGAGTCTTCAAAGAATGAGCCTGACTGGACGGTGAATGGCGGCGTGCCGGAGCTGAAAAAGCAGATCGATTTGAACGAATCGGTACCGCACATCGACGGTACCATCCTGTTCAGGGAAGACTATCTTAACCAGCCGCAGGCGCAGGAAGCGGTCAGCTACATCAAAACGCGCTGGGGTTCATAACCCCAGCTACTCCGGTTTGGGTCCGAACATCTCCAGCAACTGCTTCTGATCGGGCATCCCAACCACCTGCTGCAACTCGTTCTTCTCATTCATATAATAGATGGCTGGCGTCGCGTTCGCGCCCAGCTCATCCATTAATTTCTGGTGCTGTTGGAGCACATTGAAGGTTTCTCGTGATGAGTCGCCTTTCAGCTCTGGCAGCGTTTTGCCCCCTGACAGCTCATACTCCTTCCAGGCTGCGACCGGATCGGCATCATTGAGGATCGCCGTCGCATTCGGGCCGCTCTTCGGATTCAGAAATGCCACCAGCAGCGTATTCAATTGCACTTTACCGGCAGTGACCCACGGCTGTGCTTCAGCCCAGAACTTTTTGCAGTACGGGCAGAACGGATCGGCGAAAACAAACACCTTCCGGGGAGCCGTTTCTGCGCCCTCTTTCAACGCGTGCGTTTTGTTCAGGTTCTCCCACATCTGGCGGCCTAGCGGGATATAAATCTCTTTCTGAAAATACTCTTCGCTGATATTTTTCCCTTTGTCATCATAAAGATAACCGGAAATAACGTGTTTCCCGTCTGGCGTCATAAACAGCGTCACGCCCATATCCTGATATTGGCCGATCCAGCTTTTAACCCCACCAGGCGCGTCAATTTCCTTGATATTTTGAATGCCCTGCAGCTCGCCAAAATGCTTCACGATCGGCGGAATATCGCTGGCAGCAAGGGCCAGCGCGGGGATAAACCATGTCGAGATGAAAAAAAGATTACGCATATCACACCCACAATGTTTAGACGCCTCGATCATAGTCCATAACGATTAATCTACAACATTCTGATGTGTAAGGTTTTGTCGCGTTAACTTTTCCACGCCATCAATAACGATCCGAGTTTCAGCCGCTCAATAATGCTTTGACTGTACTGTGCATCCACCGCCGGACATCCGTAGCTACGTCCCACACGATGATTTTCTGCCGCAAATTCATCGGAAACGTAGTTCGAAGGATGTATCACAATAGACCGTTGACGGGCATTGCTATTGCTCTCATCAAGCCCGTCCAGACGCATCGAATATCCATTGCTGCCGAAGTAGGTCTCAGAACATAAATAGACCCCCAGCGAGGACATGTGCGAACCATCGACATTCGAAAATAGCGTGGCATAACCCGAATTAGAGGGGTCTGAACCTTCACCGTGTGCGCAAAGATATGCACTGACGTTGCCCTCCTCCATATCAAAAATAAACAACCGCCGGGTATCAGATTTTTTATCGAAATCAATAATCGCCCAATATCGTGGATGACTTGCGGGGTATTTTTCAGCGCGTTTATCGAGAAGTTTTTGCATGGCAGAACGTAAATCAAGGGATTCGGCAAGGGGAAGTAATATCGCCGCTTCCTCTGCAAAACGCTTACTGACGGGCGAAATGGTGCTACTGGCAACAAGGTTTGCTGTCTGAGTATTCACCTGTTGTGCCCCGTCACCGAGCGCTTCGAGGAACAATGTATAATAACCCGCAATCATATCGGCAACCGTCACCGGCTGTCCGTGAATGATCTTAGTCTCTTTACCGTTAATGATATTGCGCGCCCCGACGGGATCGTTGGCCGTTGCGGAGAAATAGCGGCTTAACGTATGACGCCCCTGATTATCGCCACGAAACCAGCCCTTATCCATGCCGATAAACATCACGTTGGCGGCAATATCGGGTTCAAGAGCCCGATCAAGTTGATCAACCAAATTAACGCCTATCGCGTCACCGGCTTTTTGATAATTCTCGCGATGCGTAAGCTGGACATAGCCGCGACCGTAATAAGGATAATAGCTGAGATGATTTTTGCGCCACGTTTCGCTAAGCCAGTAAGCCTCTTTAACCGGCTGCATGGTGGCGTTAGTTTCATGAAATGCGGTGGCCAACATATAGGCCAGCCACCGCTTGTCGGATTTATTCGACCAGGCTTCAAAACCCTCGACAATCGCCTTAGTGCCACCCAGTTCTTTTTCATCATTTAAAGACTGAAAATTTTTACGAATACTGGCCAAAAAATCGTTGTTAAATAAGGACATGATTATCTCCTTTACACAGTTTTGTGACGCAAACATAGTAAGGAGAATTCAAGCAGAGCTCATGTCCGGAAGTAATCGCACATTTTCATGAATTACAGTTGACGTTAGTGCGCTATCTGTGGCCAGTGAATATCACCCACCCCGTTCAGCTGCGGGCGAGCAAACAGAAAACCCTGAAAGCGTTTGATTCCGGCGGATTCCAGCCAGTGCCACTCTTCTATTTTTTCAATGCCTTCTGCCACCAGCGTAATTTCCAGATCGGTACAACAACTGACGATGGATTTAACAATCGCCTGCTTTGGGCCGCTCAGGTGAATATCGCTGACAATTTCCCTGTCGATTTTGATTTTATCCGGCTGGAATTTGGTCAGTAGTGACAATCCCGCGTAGCCCGAACCGAAATCGTCGATGGCCAGCCCGATTCCCGCCGCCCGCAGTTGTTTGATCGCACTATTAAACTGCTTAAAGCCAGAAATCATCTCGTTTTCCGTAACTTCCACCACCACTTGCTCCGGCAACAGGTGATGTTTTGCGATGCTTTCCAGCAGAAAATCGACCGCATCCGGCACGTTCACCAGTGAACCTGGCAGTAGATTAATGGCGATCTTATGGCTACCGATACCGATCTTATCGGCCAGCGCAAAGGCATAGGCTTTGGTCTGAAGATCAATCTCATACAGTTTTGCCGGATCAATGGCGTTAAAGAAGTGTTCCGGACTCCCCCCGTCATTGCCACGGATCAGGGCTTCCAGCGAGGTGATTTTCCCTTCTGACGGTTCAACAATCGGCTGGAAGGCAAACTGGCAAATCTGATTCGTCATCAGACCGTCCACGCCACGTCCAAAAGGTGCGCGTTCGGATTCCAGTTTCCAGTTATCAGGGCGGAAGATATCCCCGGCGCCCGGCAGTTTTTTGCGCGTGATAAACGTCTGGATGAATTTAAACACCCGATCCTCAGACGTAAGATAGCGTTCAAGTTTGCTGTAGCGCAGCACGGAATCCAGCACGGATTTAGGCGTGTCTACCTGCAGATCGAACAGCAGCATACCAACGTTTTCGAAGCGTCGTCTTGGACCGTAATCGCGCAGTAATTCCACCACGCCGTGATGGCGCTTGTCATCGCGGATTTTATGGAACAGCTTCACCACGCTCTCTTCTGCTCCCTCAAGGATTTGCAGAAACTCGGCGCCGTTGAACAGCAAAATGCCGGTAATATTCAGTCCGGCATTACGCTTTTTGGCTTGCTCAACCAGTGAAATGAGCTTGAATGGTTCACAGGATGAATTTAACTGGCTTCGATAAATGAGTGTAGTCAGCACAGCAAGTATGTCCCGTCATAATAATTACGCCTATAAGCGATTGTTTATCATAATTTATAGCCGTCGACTAATAATATTCCCTCCCTAAGACGTTTTCAGATTTTCTGGTAGAAACATAAGTGAAGTAAATGTAAACGTCGGTTTATTCCGCTCTAAGCAGTCTTTCCGCTTGCTTCTCCATTCCACGGAAAATGGCCTCGCTAATGTGCGGTGGAAAATCAGCGGGTAAAATCTTACTGACACTTGCGATCACTTCAGGTGTCTGTTCCCCTATTTCCCGCATCATCGCTTTCGCCCGCGAGGCCGAGAATCCTACCCGTTCAGCCGTCGCGGGGAAATGACGAGGCTGAATCTGCGCCCAATGGTATTGACGGTTTTTACCCTGTAGCGCCATCGCCATTTTGGCCTTCTGGGCAGAAATCCCCTTCGCACCCAGAATTGGAAAGGCCGACAAAATATCGTACAGCGGCGTCATGACATACGCCGATTCTGGCTCAATAAACACGCTATAGTTTTTTGCATGGCCATCAATGGCACCCAGCAACCAGTATAAAATCTGCGTACGGAAAAACGTCTCTCTGTCGTGCAATGCGCGGCGCGAGCCCAGCAGTAAGGTCATAATTTCCGCAATACCGGGGCCACCGTGAGACTCATACTTCAGCGCGGGTGAATAGCCCAGAGCCTGACACATATCTTCCTGCGGAAGACGCATCAGCCAGCTTCCGTCACGTGACCATCTTCGGTCAAAACGCTCGACAATCAGCACCGTTTTATCTGCCCAGGTGGCTAACGAGGCGTTCGCGACAGCAAATCCAAACGCTCGGGCTATCTGCAAACAGAGCCACTCGTTTTCGCAGCTTTCACTGAGATCGATATTGTTCTGCTCAATTTTGCCAATCGGCAGTTTAAAGATATGGCTAGTCGGCGTGCTGCCAAGCGGTCTTTGCCACTGTTCCTGATACCAGAGCAGCGCCGTTTTTTCCTGTGCGCCGGCAATAGAAATTCTAAAATCCTGATCGTCGGTCATTCCCAGCGGGGCGTTACGGTAACCTTCGAGCAGCGTCGCAATGTCATCATCGGAAAGCGGCGTGGCGTATATCTGCGTGACCGAAGGCATGTCAGTGTCGTCGGGATAAAGCTGAATGGCCCCAACGCAGTCGCGCCCTACGCTTGCCAGCAGATCAAAAGGATGATCGGTCGCCACTTTAAACCGCATTTGCATGCGGGCAATAATCGCCTGCGAGTCAGGTAGCAAATTGCTGAAAAAGTTATATACCGCCTCACCGTCCTGGCGACGAGGTGTGAGCGGCAATGATTGAGAAATCACACGCGCACCGGGCGTTTGTAGCCAGCTCTGTGCGTATTGCCAGGACATCGCCCCTTTTCCGTTACGATAAAGCGAGCCGACCACCGTGCCATTCATCGCCACGGTGAGCTTACTGTTTTTCATTTACCACTCCTGAGTCCAGCCGCTGTCCTTATCTGCTGCCTCGCCGCGCGGTAAGACATGCAGTTCCAGTTCTAGTGCTGAAAGCAGACGAAACAGCGTTTCCAGCTTGCTGGTATCCGGATTTTGCTCAAAGCCTGAGACAGTGGTTTGTTTCATACCCACGCGCTCAGCGGCATCCGCCTGCGTGAGCTGCAGGGCTTTGCGCTGATCGCGAATGGCATTCGCCAGCATGGTCGATGTGGTAATTTTCATGATGCCCTCTTTTATCCCCGATCGCGGATAATTTTAAAATATCCCCGATCGCGGATAAAATCAAATTATCCCCGCAAGGGGATATTTACTGTTTATCCCTTTGCGGGGATATTGTGCTGATGCGCCGCAGCTGTTCAGGTTTGAGAGCGGTTCCGTCCTGCGCTGTAATGATGAGCTTCGCGACAGGCTGCCCCTCGCTATCCACTAGCTGCGAGCGAGCTTCGCCTTCAGCAAACAGATTCTCTTCGCCCCACTGGCGCAGACTGACAATCAAAGGCAGCAGCGATTTGCCTTTTTCAGTCAACTGATAGGCTTTATACGCGCCCCCTTCGCTTGCCGGAATCAGCGAGAAAATCCCCGCCTCTACCAGCGTTTTTAAACGCGCCGCCAGCACATTTTTAGCAACGCCTAAATTTTTCTGAAAATCACTGAACCGGCTGATGCCGTCAAAGGCATCGCGAACGATCATCAACATCCAACGATCGCCCAGCAAATCTACGGTTCTCGCCACCGGACACGTCGTCGTTACAAAGGTTTCATCATAGGTCATAGGCTTGGCACTCAAAAACTAGTTGCAAATAAAAACCAGAAAGCATAATGATCAACTGGTTTTTATTTAAAACCAGTTTAGAGGATAATGCAATTGACCAGCACTGAAAGCTACGACGACATCACACCGCTCTCTGAGTGGATGATTTTACTTTTTGCCGTGCTCTGCGCCTTTGCCGTGGCTAACGTCTACATGACCCAACCGCTACTGGATCAAATCGCCGCCACGTTTCACGAAAAGCCGGACAAAATGGGCATCATCATTACCGCCACACAAATTGGCTACGCGCTTGGTTTGCTGCTGCTGGTGCCTTTGGGCGATTTGTTTAATCGTAAACGCCTGGTCGCCGGAATGCTCCTCGCCAGCAGTGGGCTGCTGACGGTTTCCTCGTTTGCCTCCTCTCTCTACGGGTTAAGCTGTGCCCTGGGGCTGGTCGGATTCATGGCTGTGGTGGTGCAAATCATTGTGGCGTATGCCGCGAGTCTGTCCTTACCGGCGAACCGCGGGAAAGTGACCGGTACCGTCACCAGCGGTGTGGTGCTGGGGATTTTACTGGCGCGTATGGTCTCAGGAGTTCTGGCTGAATGGGCGGACTGGCGAGTAGCGATTCAATTCTCCGCTGGCGCAATGCTTCTGATGGCTTTGCTGTTTATCCGTATTGCGCCTGAAGATCGTCAAGCGCAGAAACCCGGCGCATATCTACAGTTGATGGGTTCTGTCTGGTCACTGTGGCGAGAAATACCCGAACTGCGCTCACGGGGTGTGCTGGCGCTGCTGATTTTCATGAATTTTAGCGTTCTGTGGACATCCGTCGTTTTCCCGCTGAGCACTGCCCCCTTTAACCTGACCACTGCGCAGATTGGTATGTTTGGCCTGGCGGGCATTGCCGGTGCGCTGGCCGCCAGAAAAGCCGGCGTATTGGCCGATCGCGGTTTCGGACAGCGCGTTACGGGTGTCGCGTTAGTGCTGTTAGTACTGTCGTGGGGAGCCATTGCGCTGGGCGGATCGTCACTGATCGCCCTAACGACAGGTATCATCGTGCTGGATTTCGCCGTGCAGGCCATTCATGTCACCAGTCAAAGTCTGATTTTTGCGAAACGCCCGCAGGCCACCAGCAGACTGGTGGCGGCCTACATGGTGTTTTACTCCCTTGGCAGCGCCACCGGCGCATGGCTCACTACCTGGGTCTGGGGACACTTCGCCTGGCCCGGTGTGTGTACGCTCGGCGCGGCGATCAGCGGGCTAGCATTGCTTTACTGGTTGCTGGTTGACAGGAATCTGCACATCCCACCCGCTGATTAATTCTCTCCAGCATATAGGCGTAAAACGGGTTCGAGGTGACGCGCATCAGAGAATCCATCCCGACCACCAGCACGGAGGTTTCACCGCGCAGGGCAATATTACCGAGATTAATGCCATAACGGCGCGGATTTATCGGCTCTATGCCGTAGAGATCGTCCGTCGGGGGGAACGGGATCGCCACGTGCGATAAGGAATAGAGATCGCGCGGATACGGCGTGATTAAAGGTTGGGCCGTCTCATCCACGGCCCCCGCAGCAGTGGTCCGGGCAACGGTATTTAAGGTTTGCGCTGACGCATTGGTCAACACTGTAACGGCAAAACGGCGAGGCGCAGGCGGGAGTAGCGCGTTAACCGCCACGTACGTTCCCGGTTTGAACAGCGGGCGCAACGTGCTCGCCTGATTGATATCGAAGATCACCAGTTCACTGCCGTTCTTCGGCAATAAATTAAACAGCGAATCAACCACGCCGCGCGTGCTGACGGTGGAATCCATCACGGACTGGAACGCCAGTACCGGCGGGAGTGCCGTCAGTTTATTCTGCCGCGCCGCGTCGTTGAGTTGCTTCTGTAAAGCCTGCGTCAGCTGCCAGGACTGACGTGCGGCATTCACCGGAAACGAATTGTATTTAAACGGGTTATATTCGGGCAGAACGCTGAGCCATGCTGCTTTGGCAAACGGCGGCAGCAGCGCGGGCAATCCTGCCAGTCCGGCAAAACGGGCGAAGGCGTGGACGCGGATCATCGGCGACAGCAGGATCAGCTGTTGGGGTTTGCGAAGATGCGGATCGTCAATGGCGTCGAGGGCATATTTCATCGCCAGCGCCCCGCCGTTGGAATAGCCCACCAGATGCAACGGCACATCGTTGCCCGCCAGACGCGTGGCTTCACGAACGGAAAGACGCGCCACGGCCAGCCACTCTTCCCAGTCGACGTTCGTCAGTGCGCCGGGTGCGGTGCCATGACCGGGTAAACGTGGCGCAACCGCTACAAACCCGCGCTGCTGATAATCAACGGCAATACTGCGCACGCTGTAAGGGGAATCGGTCAAACCATGCAGCAGCACCACAGCCCCTTTCGGTTTACCCTGCGGCATCAGCACAAATGAACGGTTACCGTCATCAGGAAACTGACCCGGCCACATTGGGCTGTGACGATAATAGCGGTTAAGCGGCGTCTGGTCTGATTCGTCCAGTTTATCGGTCACTTGCGTTTGCAGATCGTGGAAAATGGCTGTTTCGCGCGTCAGATAATCGCTGAAACTGGCCCGATCAATCTCCTGCCCGGACATCTCATGCGCCGTCCAGGTGTGCCAGGGATGTAGCGCCGGGCCGGTTTGCGACTTATAGACTCTCACTGACAGCAGTACGATCGCCACAATGCCTAAAACCACCACGACACGCTTTATCACCGCCCACAAACGCACACGTATCCGCCACGGCAGATTAGCCATTCCCGTCTCTCTTTTAGCAAAAATGAGGGCCTATCTTAAAAGAGATAACGCGTGATGCCAAAAGTGTAAAGTTCCAGCATTGATTCCGCCCGGCTTAACCGTGAATCTTCCGGCAAACGGCTAACACCGTTTTTCTCAGCCAGCGATGGGCCGGGTCCATTTCCAGTCGTGGATGCCACATTTGCGAAACGGTGATGGACTGGATTTTAAACGGTAGCTCGAAGGCATGCAGTTGGGCTGAGGTTTGCGGGCGATGCAAAAATGACGCGGGGACCAGCGCAATCAGGGAAGAGGCCTCTGCAACAGCCAGTGCCGAAGGGAATCCCGGCACCGCACAGGCAATTTTACGCGTCAGGCCGCGTTCGGCTAACACCTCGTCCACCGGCCCCTGCAACTGACCCCGGCGGGAAGCCACCACATGTCCCCAGGCAATGTAATCGCTGATGCTGACGGTATTGAGTGCCGCCAGTGGATGATCGTGTCGGACCACGCCGACAAAGCGATCGCGAAACAGTGCCTGAACACGAATTTCCGGTCCCATATTACTGAGCACGCCAATTTCAAGATCCACCAGGCCTTCACGCAGGGAGCGCGAGCTTTTCTCGGGTTTGGCCGCAAAACGCAAACACACCTGAGGCGCCGCTTCGGAAACCTCGGCAATCAGCGCCGGGCCGAACGCTTCGATAAAACCGTCGTTGGCACGCACGACAAAGACTCTCTCCAGTTCGGCCAGATCAAGTGACATCGAGGACGGTTGCAGTACCGCCCTGGCTTCCAGCACCGTATTTCGCGCCCTGTCCCGACTGGCCTGCGCGTAGGGTGTGAGCACCATATTCCTGCCAGCCCGGACCAGAAGCGGATCGCCCGTCACCTCCCGCAACCGGCCCAGCGTGCGGCTCATCGCAGAGGTACTCACATTCATTCTGCGTGCGGCACCTGCCACGCTGGCCTCTGTCAGCAGCGCATCGAGCGCAACCAGCAGATTAAAATCGGGATCGGTCATCAGAGAACTCCTGTGAACAAGAGATAAGGCGTTTGATGCAACTATACAGTACCAATGCTGCGTCTTCCGCCTCTGATGGTGAAGGAATAGAGTTTCTTGCATCAATACACTCGCTAATGAGATACACGCAATGGAACTCTTTTCCGGTAAACCAGGGGACGAAGGCTTGCCAGGCCGCGAGCGAGGGCTGGTGATGGCCGCCGTGATGACCTCCACCCTGATGGCCGTTTTTGACGGTACTATGGTCAATATCGCCCTGCCGCAAATGGCGCAGGCGTTAAACGTTGCCTCCCCGCTGGCGGTCTGGTTCGCCAACGGTTATCTGCTGTCTGCCGCCATGACGCTGCTTATCTTCGCGGCGCTGGCGACGCGCATTGGCTTCAGACCGGTGTTTATCTTCGGCCTGAGTCTTTTCACCCTGGCTTCGCTCGGCTGCGCGCTCTCACCAGATGCCAACATTCTGATTGGCATGCGTATTTTGCAGGGGATCGGCGGAGCCGCCACCTTAAGCATCGCGCCGGCCATACTACGTTCGGTGTTTCCTGGGCGCTTGTTAGGCCGCATTCTTGGTCTGAATGCGTTGCTGATCGCCTCCAGCACTGCCGTCGCTCCCGTACTGGGAGGCCTGCTGCTCAGCACTTTGAGCTGGCAGTGGCTGTTCGCGATTAACGTTGTACCGGGTCTGCTGGCGCTCATGCTGGGCTTAAAAGCCATACCGCATAAACCGGTGTTAAGCGGTCAAACGTTTGATCTTAGAGGAGCGCTACTGTCCGCTACTATGCTCGGTGCGGCGATCATGGCGACAAACAGTTTCGCCAGCCCACACGCCGCCAGCCACGCTATTAGCGCGTCGGTCATCAACTGGTTTGGACTGGCACTCATCAGCGGTATCGCGTTTATCCTGCACATTCGTCAGGCGGACAAACCGTTGCTTCCGCCAGCCATCTTTCATTCAGGACGTTTTTCCCTTGCGGCACTCACGTCACTGGCCTGTTTTATCAGCCAGGGAGTCACGTTCGTCGCGCTGCCGTTCCTGTTTCAACGTGTTTATGGCTACAGTGCGTTTACCTCCGCGCTGCTGTTCACGCCGTGGCCAGTGGGCATTGCACTGGTTGCGCCCTGGGCCGGAAAACTGGCGGACAAATACTCTCCGTCGATCATATCCACGGCAGGCCTGCTTTTCTTTGTCATCGGATTAATGCTGCTGGCAACCTTGCCCGCCACGGCGGCGCACTGGGATATTGGCCTGCGTAGCCTGATATGCGGCATGGGATTCGGGTGTTTCCAGAGTCCGAATAATCGTGAAATGTTGTCGAGCGTAGTGCGGGAGTGGAGCGGATACGCATCGGGCGTGCTGGCAGTTGTGCGCACCTTCGGTCAGTGTCTGGGCGCGGCCTTAGTCAGCGTTTTGCTGGCCGTGATGGTTTCGGCAAACAGTATTGTGGAGCAGGATCAGGCCGTGAGAGTCAGTTTATGGCTGGCGGTAGCCGCATCAGGGTGTGCGATAGTATTAAGCTTGAGTCGGTTACGCAGAAATAAGTGACAACGTCACAATTGCCAGCGGCGTAACTGCCGCTGGCAAGAGACTCAGTTAAGAGTGTAATCAAGGGTAATTTCGGCTTTCAGTAGCTGAGAAACCGGGCACCCTGCTTTCGCTTTCTGGATGATGCCGTCGAACTGCTGGGGGTCGATGCCCGGCACTGTCACCTTGCTTTGCAGCGCGACCTTTGTGATAGCAAAGCCGCCGTCGGTTTTATCCAGCGACACATCCGCCGTGGTATCAATGGAATCCGCAGTGTAGCCCGCTTCACCCAGCATCAAAGACAGCGCCATCGAGAAACAGGCCGCATGCGCCGCGCCAATCAGCTCTTCCGGGTTGGTCCCTTTTTCACCTTCGAAACGGGTATTAAAGCCGTAGGGTTGCTGATTCAGGACGCCGCTTTCCGTCGAAACCGTCCCTTTTCCACGCTTAATATCGCCAGACCAGTGTGCCGAACCGTGCTTATGAATCGTCATTATTGCTCTCCTTTTGGCTTGCAAAGGGTTAAGTATAGAACGTTGATTCAGTTGTGAGAGGAAGACGGAACAGTCTTAGCCGATTGTTCATAATCTCATCAATGACTCGCCCAACGCATCCAGAAACAACCGCTGCGCCGCAGGCTGGTAATCGCGGGACTGATAGATCCCAAAAATGCCGATCGGTTTGGGCGTGAGATCGCCCAGAACGGGGACCAGCTTCCCGCTGTCCAGCGCGGGCTGCGCTTCCCATTCTGGCAACATCGCAATGCCGCAATGATGTATGGCCGCATCCATTAGCAGCGACGATATGCTGGCGCTCAGATTGCCGCTCACTGCAACGCTTTCCACTTCCCCCGCGTCGGTGACAAAATTCCACGACTGCCCGGCAAAGAAGCTGTAATGCAGGCAGTTGTGCTGCGCCAGATCCTCAAGCGTGTCAGGCGTGCCGTTGGCGGCCAGATAATCGGGCGACGCGCACAGCACCGAGCGGCACTCTCCCAGACGACGGGCAATCATGCCGGGTTCTGGATTATCAGTAATGCGGATTGCCAGGTCGATACGCTCGCCGACCAGGCTAACTGGGTGGTTATTGACGTCCATCTCGACGCGCACTTTCGGGTACTGTGCCAGAAAATCCGCTAGCATCGGGGCGACCATTTGCATCGCCGTAAAATGGGCGCAGGCCACGCGCAGCGTACCGGACGGCGTTTCTTTGGGTGACTGATCTTCAATTTCCTGCGACAGCCGCGTGAGATTACGGGTTTTCTGCAACACCTTTTCCCCGGCGGGCGTTAGCGTCAGCTTGCGCGTGGAACGGTGCACTAGACGCGTTCCGGCCCATTTTTCCATCTGCTCCAGATACCGGCTGACCATCGGGCGCGAAATACCCAGCGCGCGGGCGGCGGCGCTCAAACTTCCCAGCTCACAAATACGGTTATAGACCTGGGCGGCGATCACGCGATCCATTGGTATGACTCCATCTGCTCGATTTATGAAACTAAGCATGTCTTGTTTCAGGAATTCTGGCAAATCGAGAGATCGGTACAATAGCGTCTTCACCAATAAAACCGAGACAAAATGATGAAGCTCAATCGCCTTGCCCTGCTGTGCACCCTGTTCACTCCCGCGGTTTTTGCCGCGCCGTTAACGCTGGATACCTACAACCCGCAGGAAAAAGGTATTTTCGCCGTCTCCTCGACGCTGGTTTCCGGACCGAAAGAAGCGGTGCTGTTCGACGCGCAGTTCAGCGTCAAAGATGGGGAAGCGCTTGTCAAAAAAGTGCGCGACAGCGGTAAAACGCTCAGCAAAATTGTGATTACCTCCGGCGATCCGGATTTTTACTTTGGCTTACAGCCGCTGGTAAAAGCCTTCCCGAACGCCAAAGTAGTCGCTACTCAGGCGGTCGTGGATCACATCAAAGCCACCAAAGATGCCAAACTGGCTTTCTGGGGTCCGCAGATGAAAGACGGCGCGCCAACAGAGCTGGTTGTGCCGCAGGTTATCGCCTCCACCACGTTTATGGTTGACGGTGAAAAGATTGATATTGAGCAGGCTGACAGCTACGCCGCGTATGTGTGGATCCCATCAGCGAAAGCTATTCTCGGCGGTACCGGCGTGTCTTCAGGTATTCACGTCTGGACGGCAGATACCCAAACCAAAGCCAGCCGCCAGCAGTGGGTAGCCACCCTCGATGAAATGGCCGCCCATAAGCCAGAGCGCGTAATCCCTGGTCATTACCTCGGCACACCGCCAGCGGGTGTTGAAGCCATCAACTTTACCCGCACTTACCTGCAGCAGTTCGAACAGGCGCTGGCCGCCCATAAAGACTCGGCAAGCGTTATCGAGGCGATGAAAAAGCAGCAGCCGAAGCTGGCAGAAGTCAGTTCGCTGGAGCTGAGCGCGAAGGTTAATACCGGCGAAATGAAGTGGTAACAGGCTAACTATCTCCTGCTATATTTATTCTTTTTATAGCAGGAGATGCTTATGCAACCCTCAGTCAGAGGAATTGATCACATTGGTATTACGGTTCCGGACATAGAAGAAGCAACATTATTTTTTGAAAAAGCTTTTGCGGCAACCGTGATATATCACTCAGTTGAACCCGACAGTGAAAATATTGATCATGAGGCGCAGGAAAATACCTTAAGATTATTTCCCGGAACAAAAATCCGCGCCATCAGGATGCTGGCCATGCCTAATGGTCCCGGCATTGAACTGTTTGAAATGCATGGACCTGAACAGCAATCCCCCGCCCGCCCCAGTGATTTTGGCCTGCAACATTTCGCTGTCTATGTTGATGATTTTGAAAGCGCAATCTCCTGTTTTACAGCCGCAGGAGGAGAAATGTTTACCGAGCCAAAAACCCTCTCTTTTCCCGCCGAACGCGGCGAAGGTAATGCGTTTTGCTACGGCAAAACCCCCTGGGGAAGTGTGGTGGAATTAATCTCGTGGCCGTCCCCGATGCCCTACGAAAAATATACCGAACTGCGCCGCTGGAAACCCTGATTTAACGAAAAAAAGGGTTAATGTGATATTTATATTTCCAGGATGAATCTGAACCACAGCGCGGATAATATTTGCCATTCTGAATGTGAAGACTGAATTGCGAACCGGAATATTACACAGATAACGACACGGAGGCTGCATGTTTACCCATTACTCAGCAAATACGCATTCCGCACAACCGGCCCTGGTGAATGCCATTGAACAGGGTCTTCGCGCTGAACATGGCGTGGTCACTGAAGATGACATTTTGATGGAACTCACCCGCTGGGTGGAAGCCTCAGATAATGACATCCTCAGTGACATCTACCAGCAGACCATTAACTATGTTGTGAGTGGTCAACATCCCCCTCTGTAAAAACCCTGCTATGCTGGATCTGCAACCTAAGGGGTTACATTTCGTTTGCGCAAGCAAACTGGTCCTTAAAACTATCAACAGGATTGAGGAGTTAACATGAAATCGAACCGTCAGGCACGTCACATTCTGGGACTGAACTACAAGCTATCGAACCAACGTAAAGTGGTGATCGAGGGCAGCAATGAAACCGTAGTCGCCCATACGCACGGCAGAAAACGCCACGCAGACAAGTAAATCCCGTAACTGAATCATCACACCATCGGCAAAACCGATGGTGTTTTTGTATGTGTGTTGCGGTAATTAACATTTAGCTCCTTTATAATGCCACCCGAGGTCGCCCTGCCAGCAAGCCAGAAAGATGACAATACGCAGTGCCAGGGACGGATATTCAAAAAATCGAGTGAGTGACATGGACAACAAAGCAAAACAGCATCGTTCTCTTTACATCCCCTATGCGGGCCCGGTCCTGCTGGAATTTCCCCTGCTGAACAAAGGCAGCGCCTTCAGCAGCGAAGAGCGCAGCAGCTTTAACCTTCTCGGCCTGCTGCCGGAAGTGGTCGAAACCATCGAAGAGCAAGCCGAACGCGCCTGGATCCAGTACCAGGGCTTCAAAACCGAAATCGACAAACACATCTACCTGCGCAACATCCAGGACACCAACGAAACCCTTTTCTACCGTCTGGTACAAAATCACCTCGAAGAGATGATGCCGGTGATTTACACCCCGACCGTCGGCGCGGCCTGTGAGCGTTTCTCCGAGATTTATCGTCGTTCGCGCGGGGTATTCATCTCTTATCAGAACCGCCATAACATGGATGACATCCTGCAAAACGTGCCGAACCACAACATCAAAGTGATCGTGGTGACGGACGGCGAGCGTATTCTGGGCCTCGGTGACCAGGGTATCGGCGGGATGGGGATTCCGATCGGTAAACTTTCTCTGTATACCGCCTGCGGCGGGATCAGCCCGGCATACACCCTGCCGGTGGTGCTGGATGTCGGCACCAACAACCAACAGCTGCTGAACGATCCGCTGTATATGGGCTGGCGGCATCCGCGCGTGACGGACGAAGAGTATTACCAGTTCGTCGACGACTTCATTCAGGCCGTTAAACACCGCTGGCCAAACGTGCTGCTTCAGTTTGAAGACTTCGCACAGAAAAACGCCATGCCGCTGCTTAATCGCTATCGGGATGAGATTTGCTCGTTCAACGACGACATTCAGGGCACTGCAGCGGTCACCGCCGGGACGCTGATCGCTGCCAGTCGCGCGGCAGGCAGCCAGCTGAGCTACCAGAAAATTGTCTTCCTCGGCGCAGGATCTGCCGGTTGCGGAATTGCAGAACAGATCATCGCGCAAACGCAGCGCGAAGGATTAAGCGAAGATCTGGCCCGATCCCGCGTGTTTATGGTCGATCGTTTCGGGCTGCTGACGGACGGAATGCCAAATCTGCTACCGTTCCAGACTAAGCTGGTGCAAAAGCGCGAGAACCTGAAAAACTGGGATACGGATAACGAAGTGCTGTCCCTGCTGGACGTGGTGCGTAACGTTAAACCGGATATTCTGATTGGTGTCTCCGGGCAAACCGGGCTGTTCACCGAAGAGATCATCCGCGAAATGCACAAGCACTGCCCGCGCCCTATCGTGATGCCGCTCTCTAACCCGACCTCTCGTGTAGAAGCCACGCCGCAGGACATCATCGCCTGGACCGAAGGCGATGCGCTGGTTGCAACCGGCAGCCCGTTCGACCCGGTGGTGTGGAAAGACAAAATCTACCCTATTGCCCAGTGCAACAACTCCTATATTTTCCCTGGAATTGGTCTTGGCGTCATTGCCGCCGGTGCATCGCGCATTACCGATGAAATGCTGATGTCCGCCAGCGAAACTCTGGCAAAACACTCCCCGTTAGTGGCTAACGGCGAAGGTTTGGTCCTGCCAGAGCTGAAGGATATCCACACCGTATCGCGTGCAATAGCTTTTGCGGTCGGCAAAATGGCCCAGCAGCAGGGCGTGGCGGTGAAAACGTCCGCTGATGCGCTGCAGCAGGCGATTGACGAGAACTTCTGGATGCCGGAATACCGGAATTATCGCCGGACATCGATTTAACGCCATCATTAAGCGGGCCTCAGGCCCGCTTAATGCTTATCAGGCCGCCAGTTTTTATCTATACGAACAGGGCCAAAATGCTCTTGTCGATGGCAGTTAGGACAAAGCGCAATCGCGTTTTGGACACTGTCTTCACCCTTTTCCGAAAGCGGAATAATGTGGTGGACTTCCAGGTAATAACTGCCATCTCTGGTGCGTTTGAAAGGCGCAGTTTTGCGACAGCTTTCGCAACTATTTCCCGCTCTGGCAAGAACCTCCGCCACAACATCAGGATTACGATCGTAACGCCATACGGTGACCTGCTTTTTAAGCGGATGTACGGGGGCTTTTTTCAACCTATCTAATCTTTCTGACTGGGTTTGTTTCAGAGCTTTCGCCACTCTGTCATTGAATTCAATTTCTTCAGGCGTAGGAATATCCTCGCTAGCTTCATGGGTTGATTTCAATTGAGCCATGAGCAATGCAACAACAGATTCATCCAACGGTTTTTGGAACGATCGACCCTGTCTGGCAAAGTGGTTCATAAACCGATCCCAGCGCCCTTCTTTCCCTGCTTCAGGCAATTCTTGACTCAACGCATGTCGATTTAGCGGGATGAATTCAGCAAGCTTAGATACATCGCTTAACGCCACCCGATGCGGGTATTTATAGTTTGAACCGACATCGGTGATCTCTTCAATACGGTAAAGACCGCACAGTTGATACCCAATCCGTTGGTGTACGTTCTGGATAACAAATACGAAATCCCCAATATTGACCTGGCTGAGTTTGTCCGCGCTTTTCGCGCTGACGCCATATCCCCGTGAGCAATCAAAATCAACGGTATTTGAACCGCTGTGAAAAGCATAGTAATAGGTCATTGATCAAACTCCTTTTGCGCGTTAATTTTTAATATTATCGACACAAATTTCAGAAACTTAACGTGCATTATCCAGCTGCTTGATTATACTTCCTGTACCCATCAACCCACTGAATAAATAAGGAGGCTAATTATGCTGTATAGTGAAATTTTTAATGTTTCACATACATTTGGTGATCGCACCAGCTCAAGCGTTATCGGTATCGTGCTGCGATAACTTCTGCTTGAGCGAAGACACCAACCTACCAAATCCCTTCTCTCGGGCTTACTGAGTTATCGTCAGCGATGTTTGACGAGGCATTTCCATGCCTGAAACACTTGAGTAAGCAACAATGAGCACATTACTAACTGCACAATCTTTACGCGTTGAAACGGCGTTTAACACCCTCTTCGACTCGCTCTCCTTTACCCTGAAAAAAGGCGACCGCATTGGTCTGCTGGGCGATAACGGCTGCGGCAAAAGTACCCTCCTGAAGATCCTCGACGGTACCGAAACCCCGTCCATCGGCACGGTTGCACTTGCCGGATACTGCCTGATGGCGCGTGTGGAACAGCACTTGCCAGACTCCCTCTATCCCCTGTCGATGCTCGACGCTGTACTGGCACAACTGCCCGCCGCTGAACGCGACAGCCTGCGCTGGCGGGCCGAAACACTGCTCGCCGGAATGGGTTTCACTCCCCAGGATATGACGTTGCAATCGGCAACGTTGAGCGGCGGACAACACACGCGGCTGCTGCTGGCACGTGCGTTAATCAGCGATCCCGATCTGCTGTTACTGGATGAGCCAAGCAACCACCTCGATCTGCCGACCATGCTGTGGCTGGAGCAGTTTTTACAGAACTGGTCCGGGAGTTTTGTGTTGGTGTCGCACGACCGACAGCTACTGGATGCCGTCACCAACGGCAGCTGGATTTTGCGCGACAAAACCCTGCACAGCTTCGCCCTTCCTTGCTCAGCTGCGCGTCAGGCGCTGGCGGCAAAAGATGAAAGCGATGCCCAGCGGTACAAAGCTGAACAAAAGGAGATCGACCGTGTGGCGGCGAGCGCCAAACGGCTGGCGACCTGGGGCAAGGTCTACGACAACGAAGATCTCGCCCGCAAAGCCAAACAGATGGAAAAACAGGTCGAGCGCCTGAAGGAGAATCAGACCGACCTCACGGCGGGCAGCCCGTGGACACTCACTCTGCGCGGCGACGCACTGCGGGCCGACCGTTTGCTGGAAATGGCCTCCCTTTACGTCCCGCCAGCACCGGGTCTCCCGGCGCTGTTTGACGTGGATATCGCACGGCTCAAAAGCGGCGATCGCGTGGCGATTGTCGGGCGCAACGGCTGCGGGAAATCCTCGCTGATGAAGCTTATCTGGCAGCAGTTTGTCGCGGAACAGTCGACGGATGAACTTAAAATCCATCCCCGTCTGACGCTGGGTTATTACGACCAGACGTTGCACCAGCTACCGGACGACGCCTCGCTGCTGGATGCGCTCGAACCGTTTGTGCCGGACCCGCAGGTGCGCAAAATGTCGCTTATCAGCGCCGGATTCCCTTGGGTGCGTCACGGGCAGAAAGTCAGCACTCTGAGCGGCGGCGAGCGTTCGCGCCTTCTGTTTATCGGGCTAACGCTGGCACGCTATAGCCTGCTGATGCTTGATGAACCGACCAACCATCTGGATATGGAAGGCAAAGAGGCGTTGGCCGAAACGCTGCAACAGTTCGAAGGCGGCGTTCTGCTGGTGAGTCACGACAGGCAGCTTATCCGTCAGAGCTGTAATCGGTTCTGGCTGATTGAGGACGGCAAGCTCAGCGAATGGCACGACGCCGATGCCGTGTTTGAGCGTCTGCGGGAAAGCGGAGGATTAACGACACCTGCGATGCCAGCCATCTCGACTACATCAGCGCCGACGGAGTTTGACGACCTTCTCGAAAAACTGGTGGCACTGGAAACGCTGTTGGCAGAGGATTTGGCGCGTAAACCGAAGCATCAAAAACCGCAACTACAGGTGCAGTGGCGTCAGGAGATAGAGCGCATAGAAGCACAACTGTAAAACCTGAGCCCGGCGGTGTCCCCGCCGGGCCAGCTATTATTGCGGTTTTTTCTCTTTCCAGGCGTCCCACGCCTGTTTAATTTCTTGCTTCGCGGTGGCGGCATCGTTAAACCCGCTCAGCTCCACCTTTTTGCGCCCTTCTGGCAGTTCTTTGTAGACGCGGAAGAACGACTCCAGGCGCTGCACCTCAATTTTCGGCAGATCGCTTAGCTCTTTAATGTCGTCATACGTCGGGTCGATCTTGCTCGCCGGAACGGCCACAATTTTGTCGTCCTTCTCCCCGCCATCCACCATTTTCAGCACGCCTATGGCGCGCAGTTTGATAAGCGTCCCCGGAGCCATCGGTGCTCGGGTGTAGAAAATCACGTCCAGCGGGTCGCCATCGCCCGCGAGGGATTGCGTCAGCGAGCCGTAGTTAGCCGGGTAAGCCACCGGCATCGACTGAAAACGATCAGCGATGATAAACCCGGTTTTAGCGTCGGTTTCGTATTTGATAATGCCGCCCGCCGGGATTTCGGTGACCGCATAAAACTCTTCCGGATTGTTTTCCGGCTGTGGGAATTCCAGGATATTTTGCGCCTGCGCAGAGGCGGAAAGGAGAACGCTAACGGCAAGTAATGTTTTGAACAGCTGCATGTCTTTTAACTCTTCGGTTATTGGGAAGACAACACGTTACGTTTTCCAGATGACAGAACCATGACGTTTTTTTGGCAGTTTCCCTCCCCCCATTTATTCAGGGGTTGAATGGTTTATTGATGCTTTAATCACCTGAAAGACAACGAAATTATTACATTATGTTGCCCCGCCCTTGTATAAAACCGGCAAAGCATCAATCCTTAGGGAGTAAGAACGATTCTCATTTTTCTTGCACGCTATGCAGATACTGAAAATGAACATGGAGAAACATATGAAGGCTGCTGTCGTAACTCAAGATCATCACGTTGACGTCACTGATAAAACCCTGCGCGCGCTGCAACACGGCGAAGCGTTGCTGAAGATGGAATGCTGCGGCGTTTGCCACACTGACCTTCACGTAAAAAATGGCGATTTTGGCGATAAAACCGGGGTGATCCTCGGCCATGAAGGGATTGGCATTGTCAAACAAATCGGCCCAGGTGTTACCTCGCTGAAAGTGGGCGATCGCGCAAGCGTCGCGTGGTTCTTCCAGGGCTGCGGCCACTGTGAATACTGTAACTCCGGCAACGAAACGTTATGTCGTGACGTAAAAAATGCCGGTTATTCCGTTGATGGCGGGATGGCTGAAGAGTGCATCGTCACCGCCGATTACGCGGTCAAAGTACCGGACGGACTGGAACCCGCAGCGGCCAGCAGCATCACCTGCGCGGGTGTGACCACCTATAAAGCGGTGAAAATTTCCCATATTAAACCGGGTCAGTGGATTGCGATTTACGGTCTGGGTGGGCTCGGCAACCTGGCGCTGCAATACGCGAAAAACGTTTTCAATGCCAAAGTGATCGCCGTGGATGTTAACGACGAACAATTGAAACTGGCTGCTGAAATGGGAGCCGATCTGACCATCAACTCCCGCAACGAAGATGCGGCGAAAGTGATTCAGGAAAAAACCGGCGGCGCACACTCCGCCGTGGTGACGGCTGTCGCGAAAGCGGCGTTTAACTCTGCGGTCGACGCAGTGCGCGCCGGTGGCCGCGTGGTGGCTGTCGGTCTGCCACCAGAAGCCATGAGCCTGGATATTCCGCGTCTGGTGCTGGATGGTATTCAGGTGGTCGGTTCGCTGGTCGGAACCCGTCAGGATCTGATCGAAGCCTTCCAGTTTGCCGCCGAAGGTAAAGTGGTGCCAAAAGTGACAATGCGTCCACTGGGCGACATCAACGCGATTTTCAAAGAGATGGAACAAGGCCAAATCCGTGGCCGTATGGTGATTGATTTCCGTTCTTAACGGATTCAGGACGGGCTACGGCGATCCGTAATCCAGTCCTGAACTTCAATCAGGAATGTATCAGGTGCTTTTCGATACATTTTGCGCGCCAGATCGAGAATGGTGTGGCGCGCCAGTTCTTCTTCCATCCGCTGCTGGGCGCTGTCCATTACCGAACGCACGCCGCACGGCCCGTCGCACACCCATGCAGGTGGTGTTTCGTCAAATACCGCCAGCCGCTGACGCACTTCCCGGCACTCAAACATATTCTTTTCGCCATCGATGGCATGAGCCACATCGAGCACCGTGATGAGTTCCGCCGGACGCGCGAGCTTAAAGCCACCGCCCTTACCTTCTGAACTGTTCACCAGTCCCGCACGCGACAGACGAGTAAAGATTTTGCCCAGATAGTCGTAAGGCACACCCTGCAGGTCCGCCATCTCCCTGACGCTTAAATCCCGTTCGTTGCCTTTGGCATCCACCATGCACATCAGACTATGAATGGCGTATTCCACACCGGAACTGTAAAAGGCCATGATTAACTCCGCTCTCATTATTCGTGGTTATTATAGCTGTGTTCGCGAGCGAAAAAACAGCCTGTAAATTACCTGTTACCTAACCTGCTATTTTTACGGAGCTTTTCATTTTTTATTATTCTAACTCAGAAAAAAGTTGTCGCAGTTAACTCCGACAAGTATAGTTGCAGTCAGGTCAGACACAAAGCCTGATGAGCAAAAGGATCGAAGATGAAGAAGCATATTTTAATTGTGGGCAGTGGTTTTTCCGGTATGTGGGCAGCGGTGAGCGCGGCGCGTCTGGCGGAACTGAACGAGAGCAGCGATCTGCGTATTAGCGTACTGGCTCCGCAACCCGAGCTGCGCGTTCGCCCGCGTTTCTATGAAGAAAAAGTGGCAGGCCTGGTGGCTCCGCTGACGGATCTCTTTGCCGAATTGGGCATTGAGTATATTCAGGGCAGCGCTGAACGCATTGATACTAAAGAGAAAGCAGTCTGGTATCGCGACAGCCACGGCAACACCACCCTCGCTACTTACGATCGTCTGGTTCTCGCCACAGGCAGTCAGACTAAGCGCCCTCCGGTAGCCGGTCTGTCTGAATTTGCGTTTGACATCGACCAACTCGAATCCGCACAAGTGTTCGAAAAACACCTCGATGCGCTGGTTCATCAGCCGTCCACTCCTGCCCGTAACACGGTGGTGGTTTGCGGCGGCGGCTTTACCGGCATCGAACTGGCGACCGAATTACCCGCCCGTCTGCGCGCTCGTTTTGGTGAGGATACGCAGACTAAAGTTATCGTAGTTGAGCGTGGCGCAACAATCGGTGGTCGTTACAGCGAAGCCCTGCGCGATGTGATTGCGGATGCAAGCCACGAACTCGGCGTGGAATGGCGCTTAAACAGTGAAATCGAGTCTGTCGACGCGGCCGGTGTGACCCTGAAAAATGGCGATCGCATTGAATCATCCACCGTGGTCTGGACCGCGGGTGTTGAAGCCCATCCATTGACCACGCAAATTAATGGCGAACGTGATGCTCAGGCACGCCTGCATGTCAACGAGCTGCTGCAGATCCCCGCGCACCCGGACGTCTTCGCGACTGGCGACACAGCCCATGCGAAAACGGATGATGTCGGCAACACTGCGCTGATGACCTGTCAGCATGCGATCCAGCTCGGCAAATTTGCCGGACACAACGCCGCCGCCAGCCTGCTGAACGTCGAGCCATACCCGTATCGTCAGGTGAATTATGTCACCTGTCTGGATTTGGGTGCCTGGGGCGCGGTGTACACCGAGGGATGGGAACAAGAAGTGAAACTGGTGCGTGAAGAGGCGAAAAAACTCAAAATTGCGATCACCAATGAGCTGATCTACCCACCAGCCGCCGACCGCGCAGTGGCCTTTGCCGCCGCCGATCCGCTGGCGAAGTTTGTTTAGTAACCCCCGCCGCTCCTGACCGGGAGCGGTTTTTCTATATTCCCGATTTCCGGCAATCCTTATCTCAATTCCTTTGTTCCCTTGTTTTCAGCCGCGCACGATGATGAATCCGACGCTAAAACAAAGATTACAAAGGAATTCACCATGCAAACCCCTTTTCGCCTGCCGCTGCTGACGGCGCTGATCATCGCGGGGACCGCCGCGCACGCCGCTGATACGCCGGTTAAAGGCGGGACGCTTGTCTATCTGGAACAACAGGCGCACACCAATCTTTATCCCCCGGCGGGTGGGTTTTATCCAAACGGCGGCATTCTGAATCAGGTCACCGACAAGCTCACCTGGCAGAACCCGAAAACGCTGGAAGTTGAGCCGTGGATCGCTGAAAGCTGGTCCACCAACGCCGACAAAACCGAATACACCTTTAAAATTCGTCCTGGTGTGACCTTCTCTGACGGCACGCCGCTGGATGCCAGTGCAGTGGCTAAAAACTTCGATACCTACGGGTTAGGCAACAAAGCGCAGCGCCTGCCGGTCTCGGAAGTGATCAACAATTACGATCATAGCGAAGTGGTCGATGCACACACCGTGAAGTTTTACTTCAAAAAACCGTCACCGGGCTTCCTGCAAGGGACGGCTACCATCGGTTCCGGACTGGTTTCATTAAGCACCCTGAAGCGTAACTTCGAAGAACTGGGCGACGCACGCCATATCATTGGCTCAGGTCCGTTTGTCGTAACAGACGAAAAACTCGGTCGTGAAGTGACGCTCGAAGCGCGCAAAGCGTACCAGTGGGGACCGAAAAATCTCTCGCAGCAAGGCCCGGCGAATCTCGACGGCATCAAATTCATCGTTACGCCGGAAGATAGCGTGCGCGTCGGTGCGCTGCTGGCAGGTCAGGCTGACTTTATCCGTCAGGTTCAGGCCTACGATGAGAAACAGGCCACCGATCAGGGCTATAAAATTTATGCCGCCCCAACGCGCGGCGTGAATGACAGCATCAGCTTCCGCCCGGATAACCCGCTGGTGTCAGATATCCGCGTGCGTCAGGCGCTGCTCCACGCCACCAATGCAAAACAGGTGGTAGAAACTCTCTTCTCGCCCAACTATCCGCAGGCCAAATCGGTGATTGCCGGCTCCGCCGCCGGGTTTGTTGACCTTAGCGACAAGCTGACCTTCGACGCAGCGAAAGCTAACGCCCTGCTGGACGATGCAGGCTGGAAAGCCGGTGGCGACGGTATTCGAGCTAAAGACGGACAACGACTGGCGCTGACCGTTTATGAATCGCTGCCGCAGCCGCAAAACAAAGAGGTGCTGCAACTTGTCGCCCAGCAGTGGCGACAGGTCGGCGTGGCACTGAGCGTCAAAGCCGGCGATGCGGGCAGCCGCACGCTGGATAATCTCGATCCGTTGAAAACGCCGCTCACCGTGTCAGAAGTGGGACGCGCCGATCCGGACGTGGTGAAAAGTATGTTCTACCCGGCTAACCGCGATGCGCTGCTGCAAAAAGGCGGCTCCAGCGACAAAGTGAAAAACTTCCGCGACGACAAACTCAACGAACTACTGGTGAACATCTCCGCTGAAGTTGATCCGCAAAAACGCCTTCAGTTAACGGGCGATGCCCAGCGCTATTTGCTGGATAACGCTTACGTGATCCCCATTTTTGAAGAGCCGCAGGTCTTCGCCGGTGCGCCGTGGTTGAAGGGTGTCGCTTTCGAAGCGGTAGGTCGTCCGTCGTTCTACGGCGCGTGGATCGAAAAACACTAAGGGGGCGATGATGAGCCATTATCTGCTGCGACGGGCCGGGATGGGGCTGCTGGTCCTGTGGGCTGCATTTACCCTCTCCTTCGTGCTGCTTCAGGTGCTGCCGGGCGACGCGGTGCTGATTAAATTTCAGAACCCGGATTTGGGACTAAGCCCGGCGCAAATCGAAGAGATGCGTGTCGCCTACGGTGCGGACAGCCCGCTCTGGCAACAGTATTTCCATACTCTGTTTGCCATGCTGCGCGGCGATTTTGGTTTTTCATTACAGGCGGGCGTACCGGTGAGCGAGCTTGTCGCCAGCAATTTGCCCGACACCCTGAGCCTCGCCCTGCCCGCGTTCGCCCTGGCGGTGGTGCTGGCCTTCGCGCTTGCGTTTGCCGCGCGCTTACCGGGGCTACGCTGGATAAGCAACGCTCTTCAGTCGGTACCTGTTCTGTTCATTTCGCTGCCAACCTTCTGGCTCGGCATCGCGCTGATTCAACTTTTTTCCTTCCAGCTACGGCTGATCCCAGTGATTAACCCGTCGCCGCTGCAAGGGCTGATCCTGCCGATCGTTACCGTCGCCATTCCGATCTCCGCGCCGCTGGCGCAAATCCTGATGCGCAGTCTCGATCAGGTCTCCGCCCAGCCGTTTGTCGCCGTCGCACGTGCCAAAGGGCTGAGTGAAACCGGCGTTTTGTGGCGTCACGTCACGGGTAACGCCCTGCTGCCGGTGCTGAATATCGCCGGCATTTTGCTCGGTGAACTGATCGCCGGGGCGCTGATTACCGAAACCGTCTTTGGCCGCAGCGGTCTGGGACAGCTCACGCAGCAGGCGGTGAACAATCAGGACATCGCCGTGTTACAGGCGGTGGTGATGATCTCGGCGCTCGGTTTTGTACTGATTAACCTGCTGGTGGATCTGTTGATGCCGCTGTTTGATCCACGTCTGCAACCCGTCACCGGAGGTGCATCATGAGTCTGGTGGATTATGCCGCCGCTGCGCGAAAGCGCGTTCCGGCTCTGCAATATCTCAATATACAGCCCGGTTTATGGCTGGCGTGGGGTGTGATTGCTGTTGCTGCCCTGGCCGCGTTAGCCCCCGGCCTGCTCACGCAGTACAGCCCGATTGATGGGATCGCAGGCGCACAGCGGCTCGCTCCGCAAGCGGGACACTGGCTGGGAACCGATCAGTTGGGTCGCGACGTTTACGCACGCATTGTATATGGCGCATCGCATTCCCTGAGTGCTGCGCTGGCAGCCGTCGCGATGGGATTGTTCGTGGGGACGGCAATCGGCGTGATTGCGGGCGCTTTTGCCGGACGCGTGGAGTCGGTGCTAATGCGCCTGGTCGATGTCCTGCTGTCGATTCCGTCGCTGTTACTTTCCCTGACGGTAATCATTTTGCTCGGCTTCGGCACCGTGAATGCCGCGATCGCGGTCGGTGTGGCATCGATTGCCAGCTTTGCCCGCCTGGCGCGCGGGGAAGTGGTGCGCATTCGTCACGCGGATTACGTCGAAGCGGCCTACGGCAGCGGCGGCACCTTTTGGGCGGTGCTGTGGCGACACATTTTGCCGAATTCTCTGACTGCTGTTCTCGCCTTCGCAACGCTCCAGTTTGGTCAGGCCATTCTTGCCCTCTCAACGCTCAGTTTCCTCGGTTACGGCACCCCGCCGCCGATTCCGGAATGGGGTCTGCTAATCGCCGAAGGACGTAACTATCTCTCGACGGCCTGGTGGTTGACTACCTTCCCCGGCATCGTGGTGATCGCCGTGGTACTTGCCACCAACCGTATCAGCCAGCAGTTAAACGGAGGCCGCTCATGACCGTTTTGTCCGTTGAAAATCTGACCTTAAGCTATCGCATTGGCCGCCAGTGGCGCGAAGTCGTGCATAACGTCAGCTTCACCCTGAAACGCGGCGAAATGCTGGCTTTTGTCGGCGAATCCGGTTCCGGGAAAACCACCACCGCGCAGGCGATTATTGGCCTGCTGGCGGAAAATGCCCGTAGCGATAGCGGCAAAATTGTTCTCAACGATGAAGAGATCGATCAGTGGTCGGCGAAACGGCTCAACAGCCTGCGCGGAGCGCGTATCAGCCTTGTGCCACAGGACCCCGGCAACTCACTGAATCCGGTTAAAACCATCGGCGCACAGGTGGGCGAAATCCTGCATATTCACCAGAAAATCACCTCTGCTGAGCAGGAAAGCCTGGTGCTGGCCCTGCTGACCAAAGTCGGACTGAGCCACCCTGAACAGCGCATGAAACAGTATCCGCACCAGCTTTCCGGCGGAATGAAGCAGCGGGTGCTGATCGCGATTGCCATCGCCCTGCGCCCGGATCTCATCATCGCCGATGAACCGACCAGCGCGCTGGACGTGACGGTGCAAAAACGGATTCTCGATCTGTTGGATATTCTGCGCCGCGAGTCGGGCACAGCGGTACTGTTTGTGACGCACGATCTGGCTCTCGCCGCGCAACGTGCCGATCGCTTACTGGTGTTTCGTCACGGCGAAGTACAAGAGCACGGCGCAACCGCCGACGTGGTGCGCACCCCGCAGCACGCCTATACCCGTCAGTTGCTGAGCGATTTGCAAGGTTCGCGGTTAACCATCGCGCCGGTATCAGGCCATCGGCTGGCATCCGCCGCCATTCGAGCGCAAAACATCAGCAAACAATTTTCGCTCAGCAAAGGTCACGCTTTGCAGGCGCTGGATAACGTCAGTTTTGACGTGCAACGCGGCAGCACTCATGCACTGGTTGGCGAATCGGGATCGGGGAAAACCACGCTTGCACGCATTTTGCTGGGGTTCGAGCAGGCAGACAGCGGGCGCGTCACCATTGATGATATCGATGCGACGCAGCTTAGCGTGGAGGCCCGCCGCCAGCTGCGGCAAAAAATTCAGTTCGTGTATCAGAACCCGTTTGCTTCGCTCGACCCACGACAGACGCTGTTTGAAATCATCGAAGAACCGTTAAAAAACTTCGGCAAGGCTGCCAAAGCGGAACGCAAAACCCGCGTCGAGGCCGTCACCACGCGGGTCGCCCTGCCGCTGGAACTGTTGAATCGCACGGCGCGCGAACTCTCCGGCGGTCAGCGCCAGCGCGTAGCCATCGCCCGCGCCCTCATTCTGGAACCGACGATTCTGGTGCTCGATGAAGCGACTTCTGCGCTGGACGTCACAGTCCAGGCTCAGATTCTTGCCCTGTTGCAACAGCTTCAGCAGCAGCTGGGGCTGACCTATCTGTTTATTACCCACGACCTGGCAACCGTTCGTCGCATCGCGCACAGCGTGACGGTGCTTAAGAGCGGCCAGGTGGTTGAACATGGCACGGTTGAAACGCTTTTCTCCTCACCGCAAAACCGCTACACCCGTGAGCTGATCGACGCCATTCCCCATTTTTCACCCGTTACGGAGGAATACGCATGACGCGTAAACGCCTGGGATTCTTTACCCGCCTGCTGGATGATGCCCTGCCCAAAGAGCGCTATCGCCTGGCGACAGAACAGATCCGCCATGCCGAGCGTTCTGGGTTTGATACGGCCTGGATTGCCCAGCACCATTTCCATGAACGAGAAGGCGGCCTGCCATCACCGCTGGTATTCCTCGCCCACGTTGCGGCGCAGACGGAAAAAATTCGACTGGGTACCGCAATTATCACCCTGCCAATGGAGAACCCGCTGCGCGTGGCAGAAGATGCGGCGGTGCTGGATTTGCTGGCCGACGGGCGTCTCGATGTCGGTTTTGGTTCCGGCGGCACGCCGACCTCGTTTCTGCCTTTTGGTCTGACCTTTGAACAGCGCGGCGCGGCATTTGCGGATCATTTGCATCTGATTCAGAGCGCCTGGCGCGGGGATTCGCTCACCCATCCAGATAATCATCTTTACCCGCCTGCGCCACAGCTGGCGGAGCGCGTATGGATCGCGACGTTTTCCGTTGAGGGCGCAGTGCGTGCGGCGCAGGCCGGACACGGGCTGATGTTGTCCCGTACCCAGCCTCGTCCGGCTGATCGGCTCGATCTCACTCTAGACCAGATTCAGAACCCGATTGTCGACGCTTATCTCAATGCGTTGCCCTCGGGCGTTGCACCGCGGATTTTGGCCTCTCGCACAGCATTTGTGGCCGACAGTGATGAGTACGCCCTGAAAGTCGCTACGCCGGGTTTAACCCGACAAGCGCAGGCACATGTTGCAGCGGGTCATGCCGTTTTAGGTGACAGTGTCACGGATTATATTCGTCAGTTCGACGCCCATATCGGCACGCCACAAACGGTGCTGGCGTCGCTTTCCCAGGATTCGGTCCTCAGACGAGCAACGGATATTTCATTCCAGGTCCACTCCGTTGAGCCGTCCCATCGGGACACCTTACGTTCGATTGAGCTTATTGCAGAACATATCGCCCCTCATATTCTTTAAGGAGTCCCTATGTCTTTAAGTCAGGATATTGTTGCCGAATTAGCCGGGATCGCGCCGGGTTCACCGTTGGCTACTGCCCGCGCGACCCGCGACGCCGCGACGCGTCATGCACAGGGCAGCTATGAAACCCTCTTCAGCCAGCAGGACGCCGCGTTTGGGCTGGATGAACGTGTGGCCGTCGCCGCGAAAGTTGCAAAATGGCACAACGCCGATGCGCTGGCCGCTCACTACGCCGGTTTTGGTCTGGCTGACCCGACATCAGCACGGCTCACGCCTGCGCTGACTTTTGCCCGTCTGCTCACCTTCTCGCCCGTCGAAGCCACACCTGGCGCGCTGAACGCACTGACTCAGGCGGGTTGGAGCAAAGAGGCGATCGTGACGCTGGCACAGTTGATCGCGTTCGTCAGTTTCCAGAGCCGTCTCATCGTCGGACTCAGTTTGCTCAATGACAAAACCGTTGCCGCAAGCGACACGCCTGTTGCGGCGGGAATTTGGCACACCACGCCCACGACGAAAAGCGGTAAACCTGCGCCAGTGCAGTTTACTCAGCAGGAGCTGGGCTGGGAGCCGTGGCTGGCGTCCAAACCACTGGCGGAATTTAACGCTGATGAACAGGCGACTCTCGCCAAATTTGGCCATACGGAGTCTGATTATTTCCGTCTGCTTGCGCGCAATTTGCCGGTGCTGGAGCAGCGCACGCTGACCGATAAAGGGATTTTTTATACGGCTGGCGGCCTGCCCAGAGCAGAGCGTGAACTGGCGGCAACCGTGACCAGCAAAGTAAACGGCTGCATTTACTGCGCATCTGTCCATGCGCGTAAAGCCAGCCAGTTGTCGAAGGATGACAACGCGGTTGAAGCACTGCTGGCGGTGCGTCCGGGTCAATCGTTAAGCGAGGGGCAATCAGCTCGCTGGCAGGCGGAAATTGATTTTGCTGCAGCGCTGTCCGTGACGCCGCCGGCTATCACGCCAGCGCATCTGGCGGAACTGGAGAAGCAAGAGCTGGACACGCTAGAACAGCTCGATCTGATACAGTCCGCGGCGTTTTTCGCCTGGGCCAACCGGCTCATGCTGACCCTTGGCGAACCGTACCTTCCTTGACAGACGTCAGGCTAGCGCGCTGGCGCTAGCCTGAGCACGTTTGGCTTTTTGACGGCCATACAGCAGCAGCGACGACATCGCGGCGAACGAGAGGAGCGCCGCCGGTAGCGTCACGTAGCTCCAGCTGTAACCGAGCGTGATCATCATCCCGCCGAAATACGCCCCGATAGCACTCCCGAGGTTAAACGCCACCTGCCCGCCTGCCGCACCCAGCAGTTCACCGCCCTGCGCGTTTTGCAGCAGCATGATTTGCAGCGGCGCAGACAGCGCAAACAAGCCCGCACAGCAGATAAAGCCCATCACCAGCGATGCCGACGGGTTTTCACCAAAGGTAAACAGCATCAGCAGCGACAGCACAATCACCAGATCGGTGGTCGCGGCAATACGCAGCGGGCTGTAGCGACCCGATAATTTGCCACTGAGCAAATTCCCCAGCACCATACCGAGGCCCATCAGCATCATGATGACGGTCATAAACCCTGCCGAAAACCCGGAAACGTTAACCATAAACGGCTTCACAAAGCTGAACCACGCAAACACACCGGCATTGCCGAACATGGTGGCGGCGAAGATCAGCCAGGGTTCCGGCTTTTTCAAAAAGTGAAACTGTTCCGTGAGCCGGGTTTCCGTTTTATCGTAAAGATTCGGCACCCACAGAATGACCGAGAGGATCACCAGCGCATCAAATGCCGCAATCAGGAAAAAGGTATAGCGCCAGTTGTACTCGTGGCCGAGCCAGGTGCCCAGTGGGACGCCAACCAGATTAGCGACCGTCATCCCGGCAATCATCCCCGACACGGCGAGCGTGACTTTGCCCGGCGGCGCGATTTTAGAAAGAATGATCGCCCCGACGCCGAAAAATGCCCCGTGTGGGAAGCCTGACACCAGCCGCCCAATGGCCAGCCAGAAATACGAGGTTGAGAAGGTAAATAGCGCGTTTCCGGCCACACACAGGGCCACCAGGAACAGCAAAACCGTTTTCAGCGAGAACTTATTTGAAAACAGCGCAATGATCGGTGCGCCAATGACCACGCCAAAAGCGTAGTACGAAATCATACTCCCGGCGGAAGGGATCGAAATGCCGGTATCATGCGCCAGCTCGGTCAACACGCCCATGATGCCAAACTCGGCCATCCCTAAGCCAAAGGTACCCAGCGCCAGTGAAAAAACGGTTTTTTTCATACCACAGCCATTTGTTAAAAATTTGCAACAGCCATTATTGAACAAACTGGTATGGTGAGCCAGTTCGAATTAGCGCTCTGACAGGTTAATCCATTATTTCGGGTAGGGTTGTGAATAGGTTTACCCAATTATGGCTACGCCCAGTCGTTCCATAATCTGCGCCACCTGATAACTGTCGAGCTTAACGCCCTGCAAATCTACGCCGCGCACGTCCAGATCGCCCAGTTCAGAATTGGTCAGATCGCAATGCGTGACATTGGCCGCTCGCCAGTCGAACGATGAAAATTCGCCGCCAGATAGATCGGAACCACTGAACGTTGCGCCGAGAATGTGCGCACCGTTCCAGCGGTTCTCCCACAGTTCGCACTTCTCAAGCACTACTTTTGAAAAGTTGGCGTAGCTGAGGTTGCTCTTGGTGATGTATGCGCTGCAAAACCAGGTGCGTGAGGTGATCATATTCATAAAGCTGGTGCCACGAAAGTCAGCGCCCTGCGCCCGACACTCGCGAATTTCGATCCCCAGCGCGCTGGCGTTTCTGAAATCTGCCATCGTTAAATCGCAGCTTTTGAAAACGGCATCTTTGAGTATTGCTCTGGAAAAATTACCGCCCTGCTGGCTTTCGCGATCGTAAAACTGACAGCCGATAAACTCCGTGCCGGTGAGATCGACACCGGAAAAATCACAGTTTTGAAAAGTCCCGTTTTCAATTTTTTCCCCCGTGAACTGGTTACGGCCAATTCTTTCACCCTTCAACGTCAGCATTTTACGACCACCTGTTTATTTATACAGTTATGACCACATTGTAACCCGATCCCTCACCTGCGTGTAAATATTTCCCGCGAGGTTTTGCGAGCACGATTACACTTCAAAGAGTTACCCCTCCCTTCAGCAGAAGAGGATTGTTATGGGAAATATCAAGAAAGTAAAAACCGTGGCGGAAAAAGTTATTAGCAAACCGCTGAAGACGAAGGAGTACGAAAAGGAACTGCGTCGCCTCCACGTTGAACTGGTGAAATTACAGCAATGGGTGGTCACCAAAGGCCTTAAGGTTTGCATTGTCTTTGAAGGTCGGGACGGCGCAGGCAAAGGCGGCACCATTAAAGCCATCACCGAACGTGTCAGCCCGCGTGTGTTCCGGGTTGTTGCGCTGCCCGCGCCGACTGAGAAAGAAAAAAGTCAGCTCTATTTCCAGCGCTACGTGCCGCATTTACCCTCAGCGGGGGAGATCGTTATTTTTGACCGCAGCTGGTACAACCGTGCGGGCGTGGAGCGCGTGATGGGCTTTTGTACGCCGGAACAGGTGCAAAAGTTTCTCGATGGCACCCCGACGATGGAACGAGCGATGGTCGATGCGGGGATTATCCTGATCAAATACTGGCTCGAAGTGACGCCCAAAGAGCAGGAACGCCGCCTGCGTGACCGCATTGACGATGGACGTAAAACCTGGAAGTTATCGCCGATGGATATCAAATCCTTCAAGCTGTGGGATGAATACACCAAAGCACGCGATGCGATGTTTGCCGCCACCGATACCGCCTGGGCGCCGTGGTTTGTTGCACGTTCCGAGGACAAAAAACGCGTCAGGCTGAATGTTATTTCTCACCTGCTGTCGCAGATCCCTTACAAATCGCTGCCCGTCGAACCGGTTAAACTGCCGAAGCGGAGAGTGGGTAAAATCAAACCGACGGATTATCCGTTCAGATATATTGCAGAACGGTTTTAAAAGCGCCGGGTGGCGGCTTCGCCTTACCCGGCCTTCAGAAAGGTCGAACCCGTAGCGCCGGCGGGCAAAGCCGACGGCGCAGAGGTTTACTTGATCCCTTCCGTGCTCTCTTTTTTCGCTTCCAGTCTTTCGACGTCACGATACCAGCGCGGATGATGCTTTTGTGCCCAGCGGCGGCTGACTTTCCCTTCAATCATTCCTTTGATCGACCCTTTCACCCAGAACGCCATATACATATGGATAAGGATCGCGTGGATCAGAATGATTGCCGTGGTCGCATGGATAAGCAAACTGTAACGAATCACCTGTATCGGGAAATAGTGGGCAAAGTACGGGCGCCAGATAATCACCCCGGTCACCAGCAGCACGAAAATCATGCTCATGATGGTCCAGAACATCATTTTCTGTCCGGCATTGTACTTGCCAACTTTGGCGACTTTATGCTCGTTGCCTTTCAGCACTTCGACAATCCCTTTCACCCACGGAATATCTTGCTTATCCGGGATGTTGTGATGCACAAAGCGCACGAACATAAACATCAGCACCACGAAAATTAGCACGCCGAAGAACGGATGCAGAATGCGTCCCATCTGCGGTGTGCCGAAGGTTTCAGTCAGCCATTGCAGCGTCGGGAAGAAGAACGAAATCCCCGATACCGCCACCAGAAAGAAGCAAATGACCACCGTCCAGTGACAGGCGCGGTCGACGAATTTCGTGCGCACAATCATCTTCGATTTACTCATGATGCTCCTCCTCGTCGTCATCCACCTCTTTGTTCGGCCCGATACCGATGTAGTGATAAATCAGTCCGGCAAAGGTGGCGATAAATCCGGCGGCCGACAACGGTTTCAGCGCCCCTTTCCACAGATTGATAGAGGTATCAATGGCCGGATCTTTTGGCAGATTGTGATAAAGCTCAGGCTGATTGTTGTGATGCAAAACGTACATCACGTGCGTGCCGCCAACGCCCTGTGGGTTATAAATCCCCGCGTTGTCGTACCCGCGCGCTTTGAGCTTATCGACGCGTTCCTGCGCCACTTCAAGCATCTCTTTCTTGGTACCGAAATGAATCGCTCCGGTCGGACAGGTTTTCACGCAGGCAGGTTCTTGCCCGACGCTGACGCGGTCCACGCACAGCGTGCATTTATATACCCGGTTATCGTCTTTGTTCAGACGCGGAACGTTAAACGGACACCCGGCGATGCAGTACCCGCAGCCGATACAGTTATCCTGCTGAAAATCGACGATACCGTTGGCGTACTGAATAATCGCGCCCGCAGAGGGACACGCTTTCAGACAGCCAGGATCTTCGCAATGCATGCAGCCGTCTTTGCGGATCAACCACTCCAGTTTGCCGTTCTGCTCGGTTTCGCTAAAGCGCATCACCGTCCAGGATTTAGCGCTAAGATCTGCCGGGTTATCGTAAACCCCGACGCAGTGCCCAACCTCGTCGCGGATATCATTCCACTCCGAACAGGCCACCTGGCAGGCTTTGCAGCCCACGCAGGAAGAGACATCAATCAGCTTGGCGACTTCGGCCTTATAGTCCCGCACACGAGGTGCGGGAGTCATGGCGTTGGTCGCGGAGCGTTTGATAATGTCTTGTGTTTCCATTGCCATTGAATCGCTCCTTACGCTTTCTCGATGTTGACCAGAAACGCTTTATATTCCGGCGTTTGCGAGTTGGAATCGCCGACGTTTGGCGTCAGGGTGTTGGCGAGATAGCCTTTTTGCGCCACCCCTTCAAAGCCCCAGTGCAACGGAATACCGACGGTTTCTACCTGCTGGCCGTTGACGTTGAGCGTCTGAAGACGACGCGTTACCACCGCCACCGCACGAATAAAGCCGCGCTTACTGCTCACTTTCACCCGGTCGCCGTTAGCAATGCCCTTCGACTTCGCCAGGTTTTCGCTGATTTCGACAAACTGTTCCGGCTGCGCGATGGCGTTGAGCCGCGCATGTTTGGTCCAGGTGTGGAAATGCTCGGTCAGACGATAGGTGGTCCCGACGTACGGGAACTTATCTTTCTTGCCTAAACGCAGCGCATCGTCTTCATACAGGCGAACCACCGGGCTAGAGACCACGTTCGGGTGCAGCGGGTTGGTGCCCAGCGGCGTTTCCATTGGTTCGTAGTGTTCCGGGAACGGACCTTCTGCCAGTTTGTCGAGGGCAAACAGGCGGCCCAGACCTTCTGGCTGCATGATGAACGGCCCGGTTTTACTGCCCGGCGGCGCGGTGTTGAAGTCCGGGATATCGTTCCCCGCCCACTTCGTGCCGTTCCACTCGATCAGACTGCGTTTCGGGTCCCACGGCTTGCCGTTGATATCCGCCGACGCGCGGTTGTAGAGCACGCGTCGGTTGAGCGGCCACGCCCATGCCCAGCCCAGCGTGTTACCTAATCCTGACGGATCGGCGTTATCGCGGTTGGCCATCTGGTTGCCCTGCTCAGTCCAGCTCCCGGCGTAAATCCAGCAGGAGGACGCCGTCGTTCCGTCATCACGCAGCAGCGCAAAGCTGTTCAACAACTGGCCTTTTTTCGCCAGCAAATTGCCATTCGGATCGTAGAGATCCGCCAGCGCAACGCCGTTGTTCTCTTTGGCTACCTCTTCCGATTCCGGATGATCCGGCTGTTTGTAGCTCCAGCCCATTTTCAGCAGCGGTTCTGCACCCTTTCCGCCTTCGGAGCGATACATTTCGCGCAGACGATGGTAAATACCGGCCAGAATTTCGCCGTCGTTACGCGCTTCGCCCGGAGCGTCCTGGCCTTTCCAGTGCCACTGCAACCAGCGGCCAGAGTTAGCAATCGAGCCATCTTCTTCTGCAAAACAGGTCGACGGCAGGCGGAAGACCTCGGTTTGAATTGACGCAGTATCGACATCGTTCATCTCGCCGTGGTTCTGCCAGAAGTTAGAGGTTTCGGTCACCAGCGGATCGATAACCACCATGTACTTCAGCTTGCTCAGACTGCGCACGACTTTGTTTTTGTCCGGGAAAGAAGCCACCGGGTTAAAGCCCTGGCAGATGTAGCCCGTGACGTTGCCCTTATCCATCATGTTGAAATACTTGATGACGTCGTAGGCCTGGTCCCATTTTGGCAACCACTCAAAGCCCCAGTCGTTCTCTTTCTGCGCGGCATCGCCGTAGAAAGATTTCATCAGGCTAACGAAGAACTTCGGATAGTTGCTCCAGTAGTTCACCTGATCTGGAAGCAGCGCTTTTGGCGTATTGGCCGCAAGATACGTTTGCAGATCCGCCTGCTTTTCAGAAGGCAGCGACAGATAGCCGGTCAGGCTGGTGGAGAGCAGCCCCAGATCGGTCAAACCCTGAATGTTGGAGTGTCCGCGCAGGGCGTTCACGCCGCCGCCTGCCATCCCCATATTGCCGAGCAGCAGCTGGATCATCGCCATAGTACGGATGTTCTGCGCACCGACGGTGTGCTGCGTCCAGCCCAACGCATACAGGAACGTCGTCGTACGATCGGCTGCGCTGGTCGAGGCCAGCACTTCACACACTTTCAGGAAGTCAGCTTTTGGCGTTCCGCAGATGTTTTCCACCACCTCCGGCGTATAGCGAGAAACGTGCTGTTTGAGCAAGTTCCACACGCAGCGCGGATCGGTCAGGGTTTCATCGCGTTTCGCAAAGCCATTTTCATCAAACTGGTAGTTCCAGGAGGATTTATCGTACTGACGTTTTTCTGCGTCATAGCCGCTGAAAAGTCCGTCATCAAAGGCAAAATCGTCCCGCACCAGCAGATTAGCGTTGGTGTAGTGTTTAACGTATTCGTCGTTGATTTTATTGTTTTCAATCAGATACAGCAGCACGCCAGACAGGAACGTAATGTCCGTACCGGAACGAATCGGCGCGTAGATATCGGCCACCGATGCTGTACGCGTAAAGCGCGGATCGACGACGATCAGCGTCGCATCATTATTATTTTTCGCTTCCATCGCCCAGCGGAATCCCACCGGATGCGCTTCAGCGGCGTTACCGCCCATCACGACGACTACGTTGGCGTTTTTGATATCAACCCAGTGGTTGGTCATCGCACCGCGACCAAATGTTGGAGCAAGACTTGCTACCGTTGGTCCGTGTCAGACGCGCGCCTGGTTGTCTACCGCCAGCATGCCGAGTGAGCGCACGAATTTTTGCGTCAGCATACCGGTTTCATTACTTGCCGCAGATGCGCAGAGCATCCCGGTGGAAAGCCAGCGGTTCACGGTAACGCCCTGCTCGTTCTTTTCGACAAAGTTGGCGTCACGGTCAGCTTTCATTAATTTGGCGATGCGATTGAACGCATCATCCCAGGAAATACGCTGCCATTTATCAGAACCTGGCGCACGGTATTCCGGGTAACGCAGGCGGTTGTCGCTGTGGACATAATCCAGCAGACCTGCGCCTTTCGGGCAAAGTGCCCCACGGCTCACCGGATGATCCGGATCCCCTTCAATATGATAAATCGCTTCTTTGGCGTTCTTAGCGCCATCACCCAGGCTATACATTAATAGCCCGCATCCCACGGAGCAGTATGTGCAGGTGTTGCGGATCTCTTTGGCGCGCAGCAGTTTATAGTTACGCGACTGAGCCAGCGCCATTTTGGGCATAAATCCCAACGCAGCAGCTGTTGTTCCGGCCATACCGCCCGCGCAGATTTTAAAAAACTTTCTGCGGCTGACGTCCATTATTGTCCTCGTTCTGTTCAGGAGACTTCGCGGGGGAAACTAGCAGCAAAGCCCCTGATTTTTTTGCGTCAAATCAATGTCCACGATCTTCGCCCCCTTAATAGTCCTCCCTGGCGGCTTTGCTTAATCCTTTGGGGTTAACCGTTTGTAGTTTGATTCGCGAAAGCGCCTGAAAGAGTGCTATAAAATTGCCCCTGGATTTCGATGGCATTGGGATAAAAATGGACAGAAAAAGAGCAACATTGATTGGCCTCGCGGCGATTATGCTGTGGAGCACGATGGTAGGTTTAATTCGCGGTGTGAGCGAAGGACTGGGGCCTGTCGGTGGTGCGGCAATGATCTACACTCTCAGCGGTTTACTCTGTTTTATCACCGTTGGATTTCCGGATATCAGACGCTTCTCAACGCGCTATCTTATTGCGGGCAGCGTCCTGTTTGTGAGCTACGAAATATGCCTGGCGCTTTCGCTCGGATATGCCAGCACCCGCCATCAGGCGATTGAAGTGGGGATGGTGAATTATCTCTGGCCGAGTCTGACGATTGTGTTCGCCATTTTGTTTAATGGTCAAAAATCGAACCTGTGGATTATCCCTGGCTTACTGATCGCCCTGCTCGGTGTTTGCTGGGTATTAGGCGGTGAGAATGGTCTGCATCTTGCTGAAATAACCGCCAATATTATCTCTAATCCGCTGAGCTATGGACTGGCATTTGCTGGGGCCTTTATCTGGGCGGCTTACTGCACGGTGACCAGTAAATATGCCAAAGGACAGAACGGTATTACGCTGTTCGTTTTGCTGACTGCGCTGTCGCTGTGGATGAAATATCTGTTCAGCGATCAACCGGAAATGGTCTTCAGCGTACCGGTGGTCATTAAACTGGTGATGTGCGGAATTGCGCTCGGTTTCGGCTACGCTTCGTGGAATATTGGCATTTTGCACGGAAATGTCTCCGTGCTGGCCACAGTCTCTTATTTCACCCCGGTACTGTCTGCCGCCCTGGCCGCCGTTCTGCTGAACGCCCCGCTCTCCTTTGCCTTCTGGCAAGGGGCGTTGATGGTGTGCGCAGGGTCGTTACTGTGCTGGTATGCCACCCGAAAATAAACCCGATTCAGGGGGAAATACCCCCTGTTATTCATCCTGCATAAATAAAATGTGATCCGACATCAGATATTTTGTTTTTTACATCGTGTTTACATTTATATTCTGTTTATATTGTGCCCTTCGTAACTTCTTCTTACATTCTGATTGACATAAACTGACAACGCAGCGGAACTAATTACGCTCTAATAATCCCTGCCGATATAGCCATCGCCACAATAGTTTATGTGTAAATATTTCAGCATTTCTGTCCTGAATCAGCTCAAAAGCTGGCTAACTATTTGATTTTGCGTTTTAGAAGCCAGTATTCAATCGGATATACTTGATAATCACCTATAATAATAAAAACCCGATCAAACTATATGAAGGGTAATTATAAAATTAAGTAAATACTCAATACCCGAATAACAATTAATCAATCCTGCCAAATATCGGCCATTTTATTGGACGCACGTCACACTAATTGAAATTATCAGCAATAACTTGAAACTTATTATTGAAATGAGACTACAAGATTCTTAAAAATAGCATGCCATTGACGAACGACCTCGTTTAGAAATCGTTTATTAATGGCTCAGGAAATGCCCAAAGAAAATTATAAGGATTATTAAAATGAAACTTAAATTAGTTGCAGTGGCAGTGACTACCCTGTTGGCAGCAGGCGCGGTGAACGCGGCTGAGATTTATAACAAAGACGGTAACAAGCTGGATCTGTACGGTAAAGTAACAGGTCTGCACTATTTCTCTGATGACGCTGGCAACGACGGCGACAAAACTTACGTGCGTCTGGGCTTCAAAGGTGAAACTCAGATCAACGACCAGATGACCGGCTACGGTCAGTGGGAATATGAGTTCAAAGGCAACAACGACGAATCCAACGGCGACAAAGGCAACAAAACCCGTCTGGCGTTCGCGGGCCTGAAATTCAACGAATTTGGTTCTTTCGACTACGGTCGTAACTACGGTGTTGCTTACGACATCGGCGCATGGACCGACGTTCTGCCAGAATACGGCGGAGACACTTGGACTCAGACTGACGGCTTCATGACTGGCCGTACTACTGGTGTTGCAACTTACCGTAACGCAGACTTCTTCGGTCTGGTTGATGGTCTGAACTTTGCAGCACAGTACCAGGGTAAAAACGACGACCGTGATATCACCACCGCGAACGGCGATGGCTGGGGTCTGTCTTCTACCTATGAAATGGACGGTTTCGGCGTGGGTGCTACCTATGCGAAATCTGACCGTACTGACAACCAGGTTCGTGCAGCAGCGCTGAACGACCTGAACGCAGGCGGCGAAAACGCAGAAGTTTGGGCTGCTGGCCTGAAATATGACGCGAACAACATCTACCTGGCAACTACCTACTCTGAAACCCGCAACATGACCAACTTCGGTAAAGGTTACATTGCGAACAAAACTCAGAACTTCGAAGCGGTTGCACAGTACCAGTTCGACTTCGGTCTGCGTCCTTCCGTCGCTTACCTGCAGTCCAAAGGTAAAGACATCAATTCTTACGGCGACCAGGATCTGGTGAAATACATTGAAGTGGGTACCGTTTACTACTTCAACAAAAACATGTCCACCTACGTTGACTACAAAATCAACCTGGTTGATGACAATGCCTTCACCAAAGCTGCTGGTGTAAGCACCGACAACATCGTTGCACTGGGTCTGACCTACCAGTTCTAAGATTTTGTCAGTTAAAAAGGCCAGCCCTTCGCGGCTGGCTTTTTTTATCGCAGTCACCTGGCGTGATAAAGGAGTACGCCATGCACCTCTATACCGGACGCTGCTTGTGTGGGATGAGCCAGTTTAGCGTCAACATCGATGCGCTCGATGTGTATGCCTGCCACTGTACCAACTGCCAGAAATGGTCGGGCGGAATTGCCATGTATCTGGAAACTCAGGGTGAACCTACCGTTGAGCAAGGTTCGATCGCCCCTTCGCACTTTTCCTCTTCTTCGCGCGGAGAGCGCTGGTTCTGTCCCGGATGCGGTTGTCCACTCTGGTTCGAGTTAACGCCCTCCGGACGTTATTTTGTCCCCTGGACGCTGCTGGATCTCAGCGAAGATGAACGTCGTCGACTGGTGCTGGCCGCCGAGATTTATACCGAAACACAGCCGGCTTTCTGGCGACTCACAGGACAATACGCCCGATTCAGCGGGACCGAGATCGAAGCGCTGGATAAAAGCTGCTCATTCACAACGTAGCGCTACCCGCCGCGCGCCTGAGCCATGCCTGCAACAACTTGCCATCCTCGGTCATATCCGAATCCTGACGGACGCACAGATAATAGTCGCGCCCGTCATCGATGGGCGCATCGAAGATTTTCACCAGCTCGCCGCTCTCCAGATAGGGCGCGATAAGCGGCTCGCGCATCAGCGCGCAGCCCAGTCCGGCCTGCACGCCCGCCAGCGTCAGCAATCCATCTTCAAACAGCGGGCCGCTCTTGCGCGGTGGACGTTTCACGCCCTGCTGGATAAACCACTGCTGCCAGGTGGTGCGCTCTTCGTCGTGTAAGAGCGGCATTTGCAGCAGCTGTTCCGGCGTATCCAGAAGCCCGTGAACGCGCAGAAACGCCCGGCTGCATACCGGCACCATCTGCCCGGAAATCAGTTTTTCGCTCTGATATCCCGCCCACTGACCGTTGCCAAATCTAATCGACATATCCGACGCATCGCTAAGATAGTTACGATGGTTGGCGTACACCACGTTGATTTCCGTTTGCGGGTTGGCGCGCATAAACGCGGGCAAACGTGGAATAAACCAGCCCATGCCGAACAGCGGGATCAGGCTTATCGTCACCTGCCGCGTCTGTGCCTGTTCAACAAGATGCTCTGTGGCCTGGCGCAGAACGTTAAAGGCCGCGCGGATTGAGCGGTAATAGTCACGCCCCTGCTGGCTCAAAATCAGCCTGCGCCCCTGGCGCTCGGTGAGCGGCATTTGCAAATAGCCTTCCAGCACTTTGAGCTGATGGCTGACAGCAGACGGTGAAATCGCCATTTCCTGTGCCGCCTGCGTCACGCTCCCTAGCCGGGCGATCGCTTCGAAGGCGCGCACGGCCCGCAGGGGTGGATCGTTCGCCAGACGGCTTTCCGCATAGGCAGGCAACGCATGTGATTGTTCTGTTTTATTCATATGTTGATTTCAGTGGCGTCATTTCGCTCAGGTGATGTTTTACTATTTTGTTTAAAATCATCGTGATAAATCAATCTCGAAATATCATAAGAAATAATATATGCGTATTTTACAATTTAATTCAATTATCGGATGTTACCCGCTGAAAGAGCAATCTGTTGGGTAACCACGTTGGACACACTGATACAACAACTGATCAATGGCGTGATGCTGGGCAGCATCTACGCGCTGATCGCGCTGGGCTATACGATGGTGTATGGCATTTTGCGCATTATTAACTTTGCCCACGGCGATATTCTCATGGTCGGCGCGCTTACCACGCTGTCGGCCCTCAACGCGCTGAACGGTATTTTCCCGCACATGCCGCAGCTGTTGCAGCTCGGTTTTGCGCTGGTTATTGCGATGGCCGTCTGCGCCCTGCTGGCAATGGCGGTAGAACGCTTCGCCTATCGTCGCCTGCGCAACGCCCCGCGTCTGGCACCGCTGATCTCCGGGATCGGCGTATCCGTGCTCCTGCAAACCGTGTCCATGATCATCTGGACCCGCAACCCGCTGATGTTTCCGCAAATCCTGCCGATGGACGCCATTGCTGTCACCGCCGGCAGCGCAGACCATCCCCCGGCCATTATCACCGTGACGGGTATCGTCACCGTGTCGCTGGCGCTGATAGTGATGACAGGACTGTGGCTGCTGGTGGAATACACCCGATTAGGTCGTGGAATGCGCGCGGTGGCCGAAAACCCACGCGTCGCGACGCTGATGGGCGTCAACCCCAACGCCATTATCACGCTCACCTTTGCCATTGGCGGTATTTTTGCCGCGCTCGCGGGGGTGATGATGGCCAGCAACTACGGCAACGCCAGTTTCTCTATGGGCTTTCTGCCCGGCATTAAAGCCTTTACCGCCGCTGTTTTAGGCGGCATCGGCAATATTCGCGGGGCAATGATCGGCGGGATTTTGCTTGGGATCATTGAAGCGCTGGGCGCGGGGTATCTGGGTGAGCTGACGAACGGCGTGTTCGGGAGTAACTACCAGGACGTCTTCGCGTTCATCGTGCTGATTCTGGTACTGGTGTTCCGTCCGGCAGGTTTGCTGGGTGAACGCGTGGCGCACAGGGCGTAAGGGATACTATGACAACCACATCACTACAGGCTCCTGTTTCTACGCGCCGCTTCTGGCCCGGTATGACGCTATTCGTTATCGCCCTGCTGATTGCGCCGATAGTCGCCAGCCAACTCGGCGGCAACTACTGGGTGCGCGTCATCGATTTCGCACTGCTGTACATCATGCTGGCACTGGGGCTGAACATCGTCGTCGGTTATACCGGCCTGCTGGATATGGGCTTCATCGCCTTTTACGCCGTCGGCGCGTATCTCGCGGCGCTGCTGGCGTCACCGCATCTGCTGGAGGTCTTCCCGATCCTCAGCGTCTGGTTCCCGGACGGGCTGCACACCTCGTATCTGCTGATTATTCCGCTTGCGGCGCTGGTCGCGGCGGTGTGCGGCATTATCCTCGGCGCACCGACGCTGAAACTGCGCGGCGACTATCTGGCGATTGTCACGCTCGGTTTCGGGGAGATCATCCGCATTCTGATGCGCAACCTCGACCGCCCGGTGAATATCACCAACGGCGCGAAAGGCATTACCGGCGTCGACACGCTCAATCTGTTTGGCCTGAAATTTAGCGGCGTGTATCACTGGTTTGGCATGAAGGTCCCGGCCCTGTGGCTGTGGTACTACCTGCTGATGCTGGTGATCGTGCTGATCATTTTCGTCTGTCTGCGCCTGCAACACTCGCGCATTGGCCGGGCGTGGCATGCGATTCGTGAAGATGAAGACGTGGCTCGCGCGATGGGCATCAATATACGCAACTACAAACTGCTGGCCTTTGCGATGGGCGCTTCTTTTGGCGGCGTGGCGGGCGCGCTGTTCGGTGCTTTCCAGGGCTTCGTATCCCCGGAATCCTTCACGTTACAGGAGTCGATTGCGGTGCTGGCAATGGTGGTGCTCGGCGGAATGGGCCACATCCCAGGGGTGATCCTCGGCGCGGTACTGCTAACCGCCCTGCCAGAAATCCTGCGCAGCCAGGCGGCACCTGTTCAGCAAGCGCTGTTTGGCACTGTGCTGATCGACCCGGAAATTCTGCGCCAGCTGTTCTACGGACTGGCCCTGGTACTTGTGATGCTCCTGCGCCCCGCCGGGATCTGGCCAGTACGCCACAAGGAGGTCAACGCATGAGCCTGTTAATCGTGCGCAATATGTCTAAACGCTTTGGCGGTCTGACCGCCGTTGACGATGTTTCGCTCTCGATCAACAAAGGTGAAATCTACGGTCTGATCGGCCCGAACGGCGCAGGCAAAACCACCTGCTTTAACCTGATCACTGGCCTCTACCCGGCAGACAGCGGCGAGTTTTCGATTGCCGATAAGCCCTATTTCCCGAAGCAGATCGACAAAGTCACTGCTGCTGGCATCGCCCGCACCTTCCAGAATGTGCGTCTGTTTAATGAGATGTCGGTGCTGGAAAACGTGATGGTAGGCCGCCACGTGCGCACCCGCAACGGACTCTGGGCAGCATTATCTCGCCATAAACGCGCCCGCGCGGAAGAGGCGCAAACTCGCGAACTGGCCTGGCACTGGCTGGTGTACACCGGCATTGCCAAATTTGCTCACTATCGCGCCTGCGACCTGGCTTACGGCCATCAGCGTCGGCTGGAAATCGCCCGCGCGCTGGCGACCGACCCGCTGCTGTTAGCGCTCGACGAACCGGCTGCAGGCATGAATGCCGCCGAGAAAAATGCGCTCGGTGAACTGCTCACACGTATTCGCGATGACGGCAAAACTCTGCTGATGATTGAACATGACGTCAAACTGGTGATGGGCATTTGCGATCGTCTGACAGTCCTGGATTACGGCAAAACGCTGGCGGTCGGCACGCCCGACACCGTTCGACGTGACCCGGCGGTGATCGCCGCCTGGCTGGGAGGCAACGTCCATGTCTGAATTACTCAAAGTCGATCGTCTGGACGTGCATTACGGCGGCATTCAGGCGGTGCGCGATGTCTCGTTTACCCTGCAAGAAGGCGAACAGGCAACGCTAATCGGCGCTAACGGCGCGGGCAAAAGCTCCACCGTTCGCGCCATTACCGGGCTGGAAAACTTCGGCGGAAATATCGAATTTAACGGTCAACCGGTGCGCAAACGTAAAGCCGAAGCTTTACTGCGCGACGGGCTGGTGATGGTCCCGGAAGGTCGCGGCATCTTCGCGCGCATGACGGTGCTGGAAAACTTACAGATGGGGGCCTGGCTTCGGCGTGACACTGTCACCATTAAAAGCGAAATGGACGAGATTTTCGACCGTTTCCCGCGCCTCGGCGAACGTCAGCATCAGCTCGCCGGGCTGCTTTCCGGCGGCGAACAACAGCTGCTGGCGCTAAACCGCGCCCTGCTCAGCCGCCCGCGTCTGCTGATACTCGACGAGCCATCGATGGGACTGGCCCCGAAAATGGTTGAGAACATTTTTCAGGTGATTAAAGGGCTGCGCGAACGCGGCGTGGCCCTGCTGCTGATCGAACAAAACGCCCGGCTGGCGCTGGAAGTCACGGACCAGGCCTGGGTGATGGACAGCGGCAGCATCGTGCATCACGGCGAATCAAAAGCGCTGCTCGATGACGACCAAATTGCACAGATTTATTTGGGCGAAATGCCCGTTTAACACACCAACCAACACCAGGGAAATTATAATGAAAACCTTAAAAATCAGTGCGCTCAGCGCCGCGTTTCTGCTCAGTGGTTTTGCCTCATCCGCCTCATGGGCCGCGGACAGTGAAACGGTAATTATCGGCCTGGCAGGCCCGCTTACCGGCCCTTCTGCGCGAATCGGCAAAGATCTGGAGAACGGCGCACAGCTGGCGATCGACGACATCAACAAACAACACCCGACCATCGGCGGCAAAGCAGTGACGTTCAAACTGCAGTCCGAAGATGATCAGTCCGATCCGCGCACCGCCGTGGCCGTAGCTCAGCGTCTGGTCGACAGCGGTGTGGCTGGCGTGGTCGGCCACTGGAACACCGGGACCAGCATTCCGGCGGCGCGTGTTTATCACGATGCCGGGATCGCCCAGGTCGCGCCCGTCGCCACCGGTCACGCGTACACCAAACAGGGCTTTGACACCAGTTTCCGCGTGATGGGCCACGACGATGACGGCGGCCAGTTCGCGGGCGAGTATGCGGTGAAAACGCTGAAAGCCAAACGCATCGCCGTGATCGACGACCGTACCGCTTTCGGGCAGGGTCTGGCAGATGAATTTATCAAATCGCTGGAAGCTCAGGGCGTGAAAATCGTCGACCGCCAGTACGTTGACGACAAAACTGTCGACTTTAGCGCCGTACTAACCGCCATTCGCAGCAAAAACGCCGATCTGGTGTTCTTCGGCGGCGTGGACAGCCAGGCTGCTCCGCTGGCGCGTCGTATCAAGCAGCTGAACATGAACGCCACGCTGATGGGCGCGGGCGGCTTCGTCAGCCAGACCTTCCTGCAGCTGGCGCAGAAAGAAGGTGAAGGTGTTGTCGCGCTGGAACCGGGTCTGCCGGTTGATCAAATGCCGGGCGGAAAAGCGTTCGAGCAGGCGTATCAGTCCCGCTACCACACCCATATCGAACTGCACGCGCCGTTCGCCTATGACGCCACCCGCGTGCTGGTCGCGGCGATGGAAAAATCTAACTCCGTCGATCCGTCCGAGTATCTGCCCGCCCTGCGCGCCATCAGTTATTCCGGCGTCACAGGTCAGATAGCCTTTGACGATCAGGGCAACCTGAAATCCCCGTCCTTTACCGTCTATAAAGTTGTCGACGGGAAATGGCAGCCGCAAACCGTTCTGGGCGGCGCAAAAACGAAGTAACGCAGTGAGGCAATGTGATGAGTGATAACAATGAGCTGGGCATTCTCGCCCGCCGAAAAATAGAAGCAGAAATTATTAAACCCATTTACGAGATCCTGGTGCGCGAGATAGGGAAAACCCGCGCCCAGGCGGTGATAGGTGAAGCTATCGAACAGGCGGCGATTGACGCCGGGGCGCATTTTGCCCGTCAGGAGCCGAACGGCGCGGATGTGAAGAGCTTTATCGCCCTGCAATATCTCTGGGAAAAAGACAACGCGCTGGACGTAAAAGTGATCGACGCCGACGACCAGCAGTACAACTACAACGTGACACGCTGTCGCTACGCTGAGATGTATCACGAGATGGGATTGGGCGAGATTGGCCACTTACTGTCGTGCGCACGCGATGAGAAGTTCATCGTCGGCTACGCGCCGGACGTCGAACTGACGCGCACCACCACCATCATGCAGGGCGGAAAATGCTGCGATTTCCGTTATCACACCAAAAAGGACAAAGCATGATTCGTATCGATGCCCCGCGTCTGTGGTCCACGCTTTCGATGATGGCGCAGATCGGCGGCACGCCCGCCGGTGGTGTAACGCGTCTGGCCCTCAGTGAAGAGGATCGGATCGCGCGCAATCTGCTGCGCGACTGGGCGCTGGAAGCAGGTTTCACCTGTGACGTCGACAGCATGGGCAATATGTTTATCCGCCGCGCCGGGAAAAACCGCGCCCTGCCGCCGGTGATGACCGGATCGCACGTTGACTCTCAGCCGCTCGGCGGTAATTACGACGGGATCTACGGCGTGCTGGCCGGGCTAGAAGTGTTGCGCACGCTCAACGACAACAGCGTTGAAACCGAGCGCGATATCGTGCTGGTAAACTGGACCAATGAAGAAGGCGCACGCTTCGCGCCTGCGATGCTGGCCTCCGGCGTCTGGTCCGGGCAGTTTAGCGAAGAGTACGCCCTCGCGCGCGCCGATAACGCAGGCGTAACGGTAGGTGAAGCGCTGGATGCCATCGGCTATCGCGGCACGCTGCCTGCTCGCGCATTTCCCGTTCACGCCTGCTATGAGCTGCATATCGAGCAAGGCCCGATTCTGGAAGATGAGGCTATCGACATCGGACTGGTTCGTGCCGCAATGGGCCAGCGTTGGTTCACCCTGACAATTGACGGTTTTGCCGCCCACGCCGGAACCACGCCGATGCACAGTCGCCGCGACGCCTTAACCGCTTTCGCCGAACTGGCGCTGATGGTGGAAGAAATTGGCTATCAGCACCAACCTGACGGACGCGCGACCATCGGCATGGCGCAAATCACACCTAACTCGCGCAATGTCGTGCCCTCGCGCGTGGTGTGCAGCGTGGAGTTTCGTCATCCACAAAGTGAGGTGCTGGAAGCAATGGAAATCGCGCTGCGTGAAGCCGCTGAAGGGCTTTCTACGCGCGGCGTTATGGCAAACGTGGAGCGGGTTTTTGATTACGCGCCGATTGTTTTTGATGATGCCTGCCTGGCGCGCAGTGAAAAAGCCGTTAAAGCGCTGGGCTACTCGTCTAAGCCGATGGTTTCCGGCGCTGGCCACGACACCTGCTATATCAGCAAAATCGCCCCGGCAAGCATGATCTTTATTCCGTGCGAAAAAGGCATCAGCCACAATGAGGCAGAAAATATTCTGCCCGAGTGGTCAGAGAAAGGGGCAAATGTGCTGCTGCACAGCGTGTTGAGTGCGGCACTCGAAAAATAAGCCGGATGCGCTGCGCTTATCCGGCCTACGGGTTGGGTGCACTTTGTAGGCCTGGTAAGCGCAGCGCCACCAGGCTTTCTGTTACCTCTGCTCCACCTTCGCCAGACTAAACCAAATTCCGGTCGCCAGTATCAGCAGCATCGCACCCGCGCTGCCGAGCGCGACGCTGTGCGAAGTGGTGAATGCTGTTTTCGCGGCCTGAATGGTTGCTTCTGCCAGCGCTGGCGAGAGATCCTGCGCAACCTTCACCGCTTCACCAATCGACGACGAGGCTTTGTCGGCAAGCGTCGCATTCAACCCCTGCGGCAATTCGATGGACGCCGAAAAACTGCGGGTGAGCAGCAGTCCGAAAATGGCGATCCCAAGCCCAGCGCCTAATTCGTAGGACATCGTTTCGATAGCCCCTGCCGCCGCCGCTTTTTCTTTCGGAGCCGCCGCCATAATCGCAGCGGTTGAGGCCAGCAATGCGCTTGCGGCGCTGAACCCAAGCAGAACCATCAGGCTCCACGCCTGCCACTGCTGGGTGCTGAAATCGAGCATCGACAGCCCGATAAAACTCACCGCGCTCAATCCCATACCGCCCGCCGCGACCAGTCGCAATCCGAGTTTCCCCACCAGCACACCGGCAATCGGCCCGCTGAATCCGCTGGCGACCATCAGCGGCAGCATAAACATGCCCGCCTCAAACGGCGTAAAGCCGTGCACAAACTGCAGCTCCTGCGCCATCAGCAGTTCGAATCCGACCAGGGCGATCATCGCGGTCATGGCCATCACTACACCGCTCAAAATAATGCGGTGGCAGAACAGGCGCATGTCGATCATCGGCTCGCGCGCTCGCAGCTGGATGCGCACGAAGATAAACAGCAGCACTGCGCCGGTTACCAGTGTTCCCGCTACGATCGCAGGCGAAAGCGTGCCTTTGAGTGCCGTTTTGGCGCTATACACCAGCAGCAAAATCGCCACGATCAGCATCAGGGCATGAGAAATATTCAGCGTTTGTTCCGGGCGTCCCTGCTGTTTCGGTACAAAGCGCGCGGCCAGGGCGACTACCACGACAACGATCGGCACGTTGATCAAAAACACCGAACCCCAGTAGAAATGCTCCAGCAGCAAACCACCGACCAGCGGGCCAAATGCCGCCCCGCCTGAGCCCACAGCCGCCCAAACGCCTAATGCGATATTGCGGTGTCGCGCCTCGACAAACAGCGTGCGAATGCCCGCCAGCGTCGCCGGGATGATCATCGCCGCGCCAATCGCCAGCGACGCGCGTGCGGCAATCAGCCAGGCAGCGGACGGCGCAAACGCCGCGGCCAGGGACGACAGGCCAAATAAAAAGCTGCCGAGCATCAGAAGCTTTTTAAAGCCAATGCGATCCCCGAGCGCGCCCATCGGCAGCACCATACCCGCCATCACCAGCGAGTAAATATCAATAATCCACAGCAATTCGTTACCACTGGCACCGAGCGTCATACTCAGCGTCGGTGCGGCGACATGCAGTACCGTTGCGTCAATCGCGACTGGGATATAGACCAGCACGATAATCACTAACGCTAACCACCTTTGAAACATAAATTTCCCTTTCACCTTAATCTGGACACGTGTCCAGAATGCGATCCTACGGAAAGTTGAACGCGTGTCCAGCTTTTTGTTACACTCGTTGCATTGTCATTAAGAGTGAACAGAAATGAGCTATTTGAGCAAGGACGAACGGCGGGAAGATATCCTGCAGGCTGCAATGCGCGTCGCATTAAGCGAAGGTTTTAACACCATGACGGTCCGGCGCATTGCCAGCGAAGCTGGAGTCGCCACCGGGCAGGTGCATCACCATTTTGCCAGCGCCGGTGAGCTTAAATCACTGGCGTTCGTACGTCTGATTCGTGATTTACTCGATGCAGAAGTGGTGGGCGAAAATGCAGACTGGCGACAGCGCCTGCATGCGATCCTCGGCAGCGATGACGGCGCGTTTGAGCCTTACATTCGTCTGTGGCGTGAAGCGCAAATTTTGGCAAGTCGTGACCCTGATATTAAAAGTGCCTATATCCTGACGATGGAAATGTGGCATCTGGAAACCGTCTCCATCATTAACGCAGGTGTAGCGGCTAAGGCATTTACCCTCTCCGATCGCGCAGAAAATATTGCCTGGAGATTGATTGGTTTAGTCTGCGGACTTGATGGTATCTACGTGTTAAATATGCCAGAAATGGATGATGCTGCGTTTAATAAACATCTTGATAAATTAATCTCACTGGAATTGTTTTAATACTCCTTACTGAGTATTTAAAACCGATTTTTTTACAATTAGTAACACATAAAGCGGATCATATTCCCCCTCTCAAACTCAGGGATTCGCTTTCTTATCTATCCTTTCAGAAGCATCTGAAAAATTCCAAAAATCTTAATCGCATAACGTCAGCCATCTGACTGTTTTCACTTCTCTTTTCTGTATTTTACGGGTAAGTACGAGGGCGATATGTCACCAAAAAGTGAGAAGAATAATCATTATCTTTTAAATAACTGGAAACCTGAAAACGCGGCATTTTGGGAGAATAAAGGCAAACACATCGCGCGACGGAATCTTTGTATATCTGTTGCATGTCTGCTACTGGCCTTTTGCGTGTGGATGTTATTTAGCGCTATTGCGGTCAATCTTAATAAAGTCGGGTTTAATTTCACAACAGATCAGCTTTTCATGTTAACCGCTTTACCTTCCCTCTCTGGTGCAATATTACGCGTCCCCTATTCCTTTATGGTGCCGATATTTGGTGGCCGTTACTGGACAATATTCAGCACCGTGATATTGATTGTTCCCTGCGTGTGGCTGGGGATTGCGGTGCAAAACAGTGCCACGCCGTACTGGGTGTTTATCACCATAGCCCTGCTGTGCGGATTTGCCGGAGCAAACTTTGCATCCAGCATGGGCAACATCAGTTTCTTCTTCCCGAAAGCCAAACAAGGCAGCGCACTCGGGATTAACGGCGGGCTGGGCAATCTGGGCGTCAGCGTGATGCAGATGGTCGCCCCGGCGGTGATTTTCCTGCCGATGTTTGCGTTTCTCGGCGTCCACGGCGTACCGCAGGAGGACGGCTCGGTGCTGTCGCTTGCCAATGCCGCGTGGATTTGGGCGCCTCTGTTGCTGATTGCGACTCTCGCCGCCTTTTTCGGCATGAACGATATTGCCAGTTCGAAAGCGTCCATTGCCAGCCAGTTGCCGGTACTGAAACAGCCACACCTGTGGCTGCTGAGCCTGCTCTATCTGGCGACATTCGGCTCGTTTATCGGCTTTTCGGCGGGCTTTGCCATGCTCGCCAAAACGCAGTTTCCGGATGTGAACATTCTCCACCTCGCCTTCTTCGGTCCGTTAATTGGCGCGCTGGCGCGCTCGGCGGGTGGCGTGGTGTCGGACAAACTCGGCGGCGTGCGCGTGACGCTGGTCAACTTTATCCTGATGGCTGTCTTCAGCGCCCTGCTGTTTCTGACACTTCCTGGCTCTGGTTCCGGGAACTTTACCGCCTTTTATCTGGTATTTATGGGCCTGTTCCTGACGGCCGGTTTAGGCAGCGGCTCGACCTTCCAGATGATTGCCGTCATCTTCCGCCAGATAACCATCTACAAGGTGAAACTGCACGGCGGCACCGAAGAACAAGCCCAGCAGGAAGCCGTTTCCGATACCGCTGCGGCGCTTGGATTTATCTCCGCCATCGGTGCCGTAGGCGGCTTCTTCATTCCAAAAGCGTTCGGCACCTCGCTGGCGTTGACCGGTTCGCCCGTCGGCGCAATGAAAGTATTCCTCGTGTTTTATATCGTCTGCGTGTTTGTCACCTGGCTGGTCTATGGCCGCCGTCAAAAACACGTCAAATCATAACTATTCAGATCGACACATTTGTGAGCAGTGTAACCACGGGGTGGGCGTCGCCCCGTCAGGAGAAACGTCATGAGTAAATTGTTGGATCGCTTCCGTTATTTCAAACAAAAAGGCGAAACCTTCGCCGACGGGCACGGTCAGGTGATGCACACCAACCGCGACTGGGAAGACAGCTATCGCCAGCGCTGGCAGTACGACAAAATTGTGCGATCCACCCACGGCGTGAACTGTACCGGCTCGTGTAGCTGGAAGATTTACGTCAAAAACGGCCTCGTGACCTGGGAAACGCAGCAGACCGACTATCCCCGCACCCGCCCCGACTTGCCCAACCATGAACCGCGTGGCTGCCCACGCGGGGCGAGCTACTCCTGGTATCTGTACAGCGCCAACCGCCTAAAATATCCCCTGGTGCGACGCAAATTAATCGAACTGTGGCGCGAAGCGCTGGGCCAGCACAGCGATCCGGTACTGGCGTGGAACGCCATCATGAGCGATCCGCAAAAAACCAACAGCTACAAAAAAGCGCGTGGTCACGGCGGATTTATTCGCTCGAACTGGAAAGAGCTGAATCAGCTGATTGCCGCCGCCAACGTCTGGACGATAAAAAATTATGGCCCGGACCGCGTCGCCGGATTCTCGCCAATCCCCGCGATGTCGATGGTCTCTTACGCCGCCGGGACGCGTTATCTGTCGCTGCTCGGCGGAACCTGTCTGAGTTTTTATGACTGGTACTGCGACCTGCCGCCCGCCTCGCCGATGACCTGGGGCGAGCAGACCGACGTGCCGGAATCCGCCGACTGGTACAACTCCAGCTACATCATCGCCTGGGGCTCGAACGTGCCACAAACGCGGACCCCGGACGCGCATTTCTTCACTGAAGTGCGCTACAAAGGCACCAAAACCATCGCCATCACCCCGGACTTTTCGGAAGTCGCCAAACTGAGCGATCAGTGGCTGGCGCCGAAGCAAGGCACCGACAGCGCGCTGGCGATGGCGATGGGCCACGTAATCCTCAAAGAATTTCACCTCGATAAACCCAGTGAATACTTCCTCAACTATTGCCGCCGCTACACCGACATGCCGATGCTGGTGATGCTCGATGCGCGTGAAGACGGCAGCCTGGTACCTGGCCGGATGCTGCGCGCCTCGGATCTGGCCGACGGGCTGGGCGAGGAAAATAATCCTGAATGGAAAACCGTGGCGTTTGATATCGCCGGTGGCCTGGTCGCGCCAAACGGTTCGATTGGTTTCCGTTGGGGCGAAAAAGGCAAATGGAACCTTGAACCGCTGGCGGCAGGCCAGGAAACTGAGCTGACGCTCTCCCTGCTCATCACCCACGATCAGGTGGCGAATGTCGCATTCCCCTATTTCGGCGGCAACGAAAACCCGCATTTTCGCAGCGTGAAGCAAGACCCGGTGCTTATCCGCAAAGTGCCGTCCAAAACCCTCACCCTGGCCGATGGCCGTCAGCAGCAGGTCGCCAGCGTGTACGATCTGATTCTGGCGAACTACGGTTTAGATCGCGGGCTGAATGATGAAAATGCCGTTCAGGATTATGCCGAAATCAAAGCCTACTCTCCGGCCTGGGGCGAGCAGATCACCGGTGTGCCGCGGCGTCACATCGAACAAATCGCCCGTGAGTTTGCGGATACCGCCAATAAAACTCACGGCCGTTCGATGATCATTCTGGGTGCGGGTGTGAACCACTGGTATCACATGGACATGAACTACCGTGGAATGATCAACATGCTGGTGTTCTGCGGCTGCGTCGGTAAAAGTGGCGGCGGCTGGTCGCACTATGTCGGCCAGGAAAAGCTGCGCCCACAAACCGGCTGGCTACCGCTGGCGTTTGCCCTCGACTGGAACCGCCCGCCGCGCCAGATGAACAGCACCTCGTTCTTCTACAACCACGCCAGCCAGTGGCGCTACGAGAAACTCACCGCGCAGGAGCTGCTCTCCCCGCTGGCGGATTCGTCGAAATTCACCGGCCATCTGATCGACTTTAATGTGCGTGCCGAACGCATGGGCTGGCTGCCGTCCGCCCCACAATTGTCGCTCAACCCGCTGCACATCAAAGCCCGCGCCGATGCCGCAGGGATGTCGCCGCAGGAATATACCGTACAGGCGCTGAAATCAGGCGATCTGCGTTTTGCCTGCGAACAGCCGGATAACGGCAAAAACCACCCGCGTAATCTCTTCGTCTGGCGCTCGAACCTGCTCGGTTCGTCCGGGAAAGGCCACGAGTACATGCTCAAATATCTGCTCGGGACGGAAAACGGTATTCAGGGCGACGATCTCGGTTCAACCGACGACGTCAAACCGGAAGAGGTGGAATGGCAAACCGCCGCCATCGAAGGCAAGCTCGACCTGCTGGTAACGCTTGATTTCCGCATGTCCAGCACCTGTCTGTTCTCGGATATCGTTCTGCCAACCGCCACCTGGTACGAGAAAGACGATATGAATACCTCGGATATGCATCCGTTTATTCACCCGCTCTCGGCCGCCGTCGACCCCGCCTGGGAATCGCGCAGCGACTGGGATATCTACAAAGGCATCGCCAAAGTGTTTTCTGAAGTGTGCGTTGGCCATCTGGGTACGGAAACAGACGTGGTGCTGCAACCGTTGCAGCACGACTCCCCGGCGGAACTGTCGCAGCCGTTTGATATTCAGGACTGGCGCAAAGGGGAATGCGATTTGATCCCCGGCAAAACCGCGCCGAATATCGCCGTCATCGAGCGCAATTATCCAGAAACGTACGAGCGTTTTACCTCGCTCGGCCCGCTGATGGACAAGCTCGGCAACGGCGGGAAAGGTATTTCCTGGAACACTCAGGAAGAGATCGATTTCCTCGGCAAGCTGAATTACGTCAAGCTCGACGGGCCGTGTAAAGGACGCCCGCTGATTGATACGGCGATCGACGCCTCAGAGGTGATCCTGTCGCTTGCCCCGGAAACCAACGGCCATGTGGCGGTCAAAGCCTGGAAAGCCCTCGGCGAGTTTACCGGGCGCGACCATACCCATCTGGCGATCAACAAAGAAGACGAGAAGATTCGTTTCCGCGATATCCAGGCCCAGCCGCGCAAGATCATCTCCAGCCCAACCTGGTCCGGCATTGAGAGCGAGCATGTTTCCTATAACGCCGGCTACACCAACGTTCACGAGCTGATCCCGTGGCGCACCCTGTCGGGCCGTCAGCAGTTGTATCAGGATCACCAGTGGATGCGTGCCTTCGGTGAAAGTCTGGTGGCCTATCGTCCGCCGATCGACACCCGCAGCGTGACGCACATGCGCGAAATTCCGCCGAACGGCTTCCCGGAAAAAGCGCTGAACTTCCTCACGCCGCACCAGAAATGGGGCATTCACTCCACTTACAGCGAAAACCTGCTGATGCAGACCCTGTCGCGCGGCGGCCCGATTGTGTGGGTAAGCGAAGCGGACGCCAAAGAGCTGGAAATTGAGGATAACGACTGGATCGAAGCGTTCAACGCTAACGGCGCCCTCACCGCACGCGCGGTTGTCAGCCAGCGCGTGCCGCCGGGCATGACCATGATGTATCACGCTCAGGAGCGCATTCTGAACATACCGGGATCGGAAGTGACCGGACGGCGCGGCGGCATTCACAACTCCGTCACCCGCGTTTGTCCAAAACCGACGCACATGATTGGCGGCTACGCGCAGTTGGCCTACAGCTTTAACTATTACGGCACCGTCGGCTCGAACCGCGACGAGTTCATCATGATCCGCAAGATGAAAAACATTAACTGGCTGGATGGCGAAGGTCGGGATCAGGTACAGGAGGCGAAAAAATGAAAATACGCTCACAGGTCGGCATGGTACTGAATCTCGATAAATGCATTGGATGTCACACCTGCTCGGTGACGTGCAAAAACGTCTGGACCGGGCGCGAAGGCATGGAATATGCGTGGTTTAACAACGTCGAAACCAAGCCGGGCATCGGCTACCCGAAAAACTGGGAAGATCAGGAAGAAGGACAAGGCGGCTGGGTGCGCAGTATCACCGGGAAACTTACGCCACGCCTCGGTGGACGTGTGGGCGTGCTGTCCAAAATCTTCGCCAACCCGTCGCTGCCGGGCATTGATGACTATTACGAACCCTTCACCTTTGACTATCAGGATCTGCACCGTGCGCCAGAGGGCGATCACCTGCCGACAGCACGCCCGCGATCGCTTATCAGCGGCAAACGGATGGATAAAATTGTCGGCGGTCCCAACTGGGACGAACTGCTCGGCGGCGAATTCGAAAAACGCGCCCGCGACCGTAACTTCGACAAGATGCAAAAGGAGATGTACGGCCAGTTCGAAAACACCTTCATGATGTATCTCCCGCGACTGTGCGAACACTGCCTGAACCCAAGCTGCGTCGCCACCTGCCCAAGCGGGGCTATCTACAAACGTGAAGAAGACGGCATCGTGCTGATCGACCAGGACAAATGCCGCGGCTGGCGCATGTGCATCAGCGGCTGTCCGTACAAAAAAATCTACTTCAACTGGAAGAGCGGCAAGTCGGAAAAATGCATCTTCTGCTATCCGCGCATTGAATCCGGCCAGCCCACCGTGTGCTCAGAAACCTGCGTCGGACGCATTCGCTATCTTGGCGTGCTGCTCTACGACGCAGATCGCATTGAAGAAGCAGCAAGTACCGAGCATGAAACGGATCTGTACGAGCGTCAGTGCGACGTGTTCCTGAATCCGAACGATCCGGCGGTAATTGAGGAAGCGCTGAAACAGGGAATTGCGCAGAACGTGATCGACGCGGCCCAGCGTTCTCCGGTCTACAAAATGGCGATGGACTGGAAGTTAGCCCTGCCGCTGCACCCGGAATACCGCACCCTGCCGATGGTCTGGTATGTTCCGCCATTGTCGCCGATTCAGTCTTACGCCGACGCCGGTGGTCTGCCGCAGACCGACAGCATTCTGCCTGCTGTCGAAAGCCTGCGCATTCCGGTGCAGTATCTGGCGAATATGCTCAGCGCGGGCGATACCGGCCCGGTGTTGCGTGCCCTGAAACGCATGATGGCGATGCGCCACTACAAACGCTCGCAAACCGTGGAAGGCGTGACCGATACCCGCGCTATCGACGAAGTCGGCCTGACCGTGGAACAGGTGGAAGAGATGTACCGCTACCTGGCGATCGCCAACTACGAAGACCGCTTCGTGATCCCAACCAGCCACCGTGAAATGGCTGCCGATGCCTTCCCGGAGAAAAACGGCTGCGGCTTTACCTTCGGCGACGGTTGCCACGGTTCGGACACCAAATTCAATCTGTTTAACAGCCAGCGCATTGACGCCATCAATATTTCCGAGGTGCGTGAACACGGGGAGGGAGAGTAATGCGAATTTTGAAAATTATCGCCCTGCTCATTGAATATCCCGACGAGGCGCTGTGGGAAAGCCGCGATGAAGCCCTTTCCCTGATTGCCCAGGATGCTCCGCAGTTGCTGCCCTTTGCGCAGCAGTATCTTGACGCGGCGCTGCTGGATCAACAGGCGCAATGGTGTGAAGTATTTGAGCGCGGGCGAGCGACGTCGCTGCTGCTGTTCGAGCATGTTCACGCTGAGTCCCGCGATCGCGGCCAGGCGATGGTGGATTTAATGGGCCAGTACGAGAAAGCCGGTTTAGCCCTCGACTGCCGCGAGCTGCCGGACTATCTGCCGCTGTATCTGGAATATTTGAGCCTCGTAACGGACGCCGAGGCACGCGAAGGCTTACAAAACGTCGCGCCGATTCTGGCGCTGATCGGCGGACGACTCAAACAGCGCAGTGTCCCGCAGTATCAGCTGTTCGACGCCCTGCTGGCGCTTGCGGCCAGTAAGCTAACAAGTGACAGCGTCACCAAGCAGGTCGCGACTGAACAGCGGGATGACACTCGTCAGGCACTGGATGCCGTCTGGGAAGAGGAACAGGTGAAGTTTATCGAGGACAACGCCACGGCCTGCGACAGCTCGCCGATGCAGCAATATCAACGACGCTTTAGTCAGGACGTCGCGCCGCAGTACGTGGACGTCAGCGCCGGAGGCCCGAAATGATGCACTATCTGAACGTCTTCTTTTACGATATCTACCCGTATCTGTGCGGGACGGTGTTCCTGCTGGGAAGCTGGTTGCGCTACGATTACGGGCAGTACACCTGGCGGGCGTCGTCCAGCCAGATGCTGGATAAACGCGGCATGGTGCTGTGGTCGAATTTGTTTCACATCGGCATTCTGGGGATCTTTTTCGGCCACGCCTTCGGGATGCTGACACCGCACTGGGTCTATTCATGGTTCCTGCCAATGTCGCAAAAACAGCTGATGGCGATGATCCTCGGCGGGGTGTGCGGCGTGCTGACGCTGGTCGGTGGCGCGGGGCTGCTGGTGCGACGTCTAACCAATCCGCGCATCCGCGCGACCTCTTCGACGGCGGATATTCTGATCCTCTGCGTGCTGCTCATCCAGTGTATTCTCGGTCTGGCGACGATTCCGTTCTCCGCGCAACATCCGGATGGGAGTGAAATGTTGAAACTGGTCGACTGGGCGCAGGCGGTGGTGACGTTCCACGGCGGGGCGTCGGCACATCTCGATGGCGTGGCCTACATTTTCCGCGTACATCTGGTGCTCGGCATGACCATCTTCCTGCTGTTCCCGTTCACCCGTCTGGTGCATGTGTGGAGTGCGCCGGTGGAGTATTTGACGCGCAGATATCAGGTGGTGAGATCGCGGCGTTGATTGCGCCGGATGGCGCTGCGCTTATCCGGCCTACGGTTTAGGTTTTATCGGGTTTGGTTTGTTGGGTTTTGTAGGCCCGGTAAGCGCAGCGCCACCGGGCGTTACAGGCTATTTTCCCGCTTCCGGATGGGTATCAAACCCAGCCATCACCGCCGTTAATTCTGTCAGCGAAAACCCGTGTTTCGGATCATCCACACCCAGCCCAAAACGCGCCTGCATCACGGCATACAACGCATTGGCATCCGGCAGATTGACCGTTTCCACGGCGCGAGCGCCTTGCCAGTGTGTGAAGTGGTAGTTAGTTAACGTCAGTTTTCCGCCGTCCGGCAGGTGTCGACACATCAACAGATGGTGGCGGAAATGCGACTGCGGCCAGTGGGCGGACCAGAAATTGCCCATCACGTAATCGGTGAAATACTGTGTCGCCAGGTCAAAATGGTACATCGACTGCCAGTGCTCGTGATGGCGGAACTGCAGCACCCAGTCGTTATTTTCGTTCATCAGGCGATAAACACCGTGCGGCGTGGCCTGCTCTTCACCGGCAACCAGGCGAATCGGCGCAGTTAGCGTCTGGCCGCCAAATCCGACATCCGCAATCCAGCGCTCGCCGTTGAGTTCCACCAACAGCAAACGATGCGTGCGCGGCGGCATTTGCGGCGGATTCGCCAGAATCACACGGCCCAGCACGCTACGCACCTCAAAGCCCACTTCACGCAGCACGCGTTCGAATAATCCATTTTGCTCAAAGCAGTAGCCGCCGCGACGGGCGGAGACCAGTTTGTCAGCAACGCACTGATCGTCGAGCTGGATTTCGCGCGTCATGACCACGTCAATATTCTCAAACGGGATCGCGCAGTTGTGGCTTAAATGCAGCGCTCGCAGGGTGTCGATGTCAACGGAGACCGGCTGTTGCCAGCCGATACGTGAAAAATAAGCACTCAAAAATGTGGACATGTTTCGCTTCCTTGGAGAGATATTCCCTGTTTATAAACTATTTTTACGATCCCACTGGCGCAAAAGTGCTTTTTAGCGACGCGCGCCACGCTGCATGATGTGCAACGCGGTAAGCATCAGCGTCAGCCCGGTGATTAACGTCAGCGTCGCCATCGCCATACCTTGCCCGACCGAACCCTGTTCAAACTGCCGCCAGATAAAGACCGACACCGTTTGTGTTCCGGCGGGCGCGAGTAATAGTGATGTCACCAGTTCCCGCGAGGCAATGGCAAACACCATCAGCATCGCCGCCAGCAGCGCCGGGAAGACTAACGGCAGCACGATAAAGCGCAGCGCCTGAAATGCCGATGCGCCGTGTACCCGCGCGGCAGGTTCGAGATTGCCGCCCAGCTGACGTAATGCGCTACCGACATAACGCACCGGCCACGGCAGGAGCAAACAGCAGTACGACAACAGCAGGATTGCCCAGCTGTTATAAGGGGAAATTACCCAGAACGGCTGGTTCCACAGCAGGATCAATCCGACGCCGACCACTACGCCGGGCAGCGCAGCGGGCATCAGAGAAAGTGCGTCGATAAATCCGCGCCCTTTTATCTTTTGCACCACCACCAGCCACGAAGCCAGCAGGCCGAGCATTCCGGTGATACAGGCCGCACCCAGCGCCAGTGAAAGACTGGTGCCCAGTGCAGCAAGCGCATCACCCTGCTGGCTAAACAGCGCCGCGTAGTGTGACAACGTCACGTTAGACAGCGTAACACCGCCGGATAAGGTGCCTAACATCCCGGACATCACCATCGACGCGCCGGGTAAAACCACCGCGACAATCCCGACCGACGCCATCACGGCCACCACGGGCAGCGTCCAGACGCCCGCCTCCGCACCCATGTTTTCAGTGGGTTTGCCGGTGATACTGGTGACATCATGATTGCCGGTCAGCTTTTTCTGCACGCCCCAGGCGCACAGCGCAATGGCAACTAACACCACAGAGAGCATCGACGCGCCCGACAGATCGATCGGCCAGTCGGCGAGTTTCTTCTCGATATTGGTCGTCAGCATCACCACGCCTGCGCGGGTTCCCAGCGCCGCCGGAACGCCAAACTCTTCGATCGCCAGCGTAAAGGCCAGCAGCATTCCGGCAGCCAGAGACGGTGAAAGCATCGGCAACGTAATGTGCCAGAATGCCCTGCCCGCGCTGGCCCCGTGAACGCGCGCTACCAGCGCCAGACGCTGCCCGCTGGCAAGTAAACTGCGCGAAACCGCGAAATAAACCACTGGGAAAATATTCAGCGCCATCACCAGTACAATGCCCGTTTTGCTGAACAAAAGGGAGTTTAACGAAATGCCGGTTAGCTGCTGCAAATAGCCGTTAGTCTGAAGCACCAGCATCCACGACAGCGCGGCAATGTACGGCGGCGTTAGAAACGGGATCAGAAACAGCAGATCCCACAGACGTGGCAGCGGCAAATTAAACAGCCCGCGTGCCACGCCGAGCGGAAAGCCAATCAGCGCGCTGACTAACGCCACGCCGAGCGCGATTTGCAGCGTCCCACTCAGCATTCCAGGCAACTGCGGCTCATCAATGAGCGCAGTCACGCCGCCAAAAGCACCCGCAAGCGAGCCTGCGCTAAACTGCGGAAACACCGCTTGCAACACGATAAACGCCAGCGGAAACGCCACCAGAATCACCAGCAGCGCCAGCGTCATGACGGATAAAAGTCGTTGATTCACGAGGAAATCCTGAAGACGGGGTCGCCCCCGTCAGATGAATTACAGAGAGAAAAGCGTGTTGAAGCGCTTAAGAATATCGCTGCGCTCGCGGGTGCCATCGCTTTTGGTTGGCAGGATTTTCAGCTCGTTGAGCAGTGGGCGTTTGGCCTGAACATCGTCACGCGCGGGCATCAGCCAGGCATCGGCAACCATTGTCTGGCCTTCCGGCGACAGCACGTAATCGACGAAGGCTTTGGCATCATCCGCATGCTGCGTGGATTTGAGGATCATCATCGGGCGCGGCGCGATCACCGTGCCGCTGGCCGGGAAAATCACTTTCAGGGATTCGCCCTGATTGATGTTGCCGTAGGAGACATAATCTACCGCGCCAAACACTGCCGCTTTAGCCCCCTGCATCACCGGCGTTACCGCCTGCGCATTCGGGCCGCTGACAACCATGCCGTTCTTTTTCAGCTCATCAAACAGCGCCCAGGCTTTATCACCCATGCCGTTTTGCAGACCGATCAGCAAATCGAGCGACGCGCCGGACAGCGCCGGATCGGGCGTCGTGACTTTATCTTTAAACGCATCGGTGGTCAGATCCTGCCACTCTTTTGGCTCCGGGGTACCGCTTTTGGTATTCCATACAATGCCGAGCGCCGACACGCCCTGAGCGACGTAATCCGCCGATTTCAGCTCCGCCGGGACTTTTTCAGCGTTGACGCTAACGTAGGGCAACAGCCAGCCGCGCTGATGTAAATCCTCCGCCGTATCCCATGACGCGGAGATCAGAATATCGGCCTGCGGATTAGCCTGCTCGGCCTCCAGTCTGGCCATCACTTTGCCGGTGGTCGCCTGGAAGATATCGACTTTGACCCCGGTTTTCTTTTCAAACCCGGTCGCCAGATTTTTAGCCAGCGACCCCGGCCCTGCGGTGTAGACGGTCAGCGCATGGGCGCTGGACATCATGACGGAAGATAGTGCCACGGCGAGCAAAACTCCTTTATTGAAGGCAAATGACTTTTTCATGCGAACTCCCCTGAGGATGAAATCAAACGATCGGCAGCGACGCTGCCCGCAGACAAATGCACGATGCGATCGGCCAGGATTTCAGCCTCCCGGCGGTCGTGCGTAACATAAACGGCGGTGGTCCCGAGCTGGCGCAGCAGTGCAGCCATCTCCAGGCACAGTGATTCGCGAAGTTCGCTGTCAAGATTGGAGAGCGGTTCGTCAAACAGCAGCACGCGCGGTTCGGCAACGATGGCACGCGCCAGCGCCACACGCTGTTGCTGACCGCCGGATAATCCGGCAGGTTTTCGTTCGGAGAAATCGCGTAAGCCAACACGGGAGAGCGCCTGCGACACACGAGCTTCGCACTCCCGGCGCGGGAGGTTGCGCATTTTCAAGGGGAACGCCACGTTTTGTGCCACCGTCATGTGCGGCCACAGAGCGTAATCCTGGAAGACCATGCCGATGTCGCGGGCTTCCGGCGCCAAAGACCAGCCCGCTCTTGCGACCTGTCGTCCACCAAAGAAGATTTCTCCCGCAGCCGGTTGCGTTAACCCGGCGAGCAATCGCAGAAGCGTACTTTTCCCGCAGCCTGACGGACCGAGCAGCGCGACTACGCTACCCGCATCAATGTGCAGATCGATGTGATTTAATACGGTGTTCGCACCAAAGGCGTACGACACGCCGTTGAGCGTGATATCGCTGACCATCTTGTTATCCTCTTTGGGATTTAGTGTCCGCCACTGTAGGCAGGCTGTATGACGAAGGCATGACACGCAGGTTGCAGCTTGATTTCATCCGCGTTTCAGTCGTTTAATGCCCTATCCCACCGATTAAGGAATGCTCATGACCCCTTTCCGTCCCGTTGAGTTAAAACATGCGAGCCGCCTTCTGAATCACGGTCCTACGGTGCTTATCACCAGCCGCGATGAGACTATCGACCGGCGCAACGTGATGGCTGCCGCCTGGTCGATGCCCGTCGAATTTGAACCGCCGCGCATTGCGATCGTGGTCGACAAAAGCGCGTGGTCCCGCGAGCTGATTGAACGCAGTGGGATGTTCGGGATAGTCATTCCGGGCGTCGCCGCCGCCAACTGGACCTACGCCGTCGGCAGCATCAGCGGTCGCGATGAAGATAAATTCAACGCTTATGGAATCCCGGCGATTAACGGCCCAGTGCTGGGCCTGCCGGTGATTGAAGAGAAATGCCTGGCATGGATGGAGTGCCGCTTATTACCGCCGACCTCCGCCGCCGAAAAATACGATACGTTATTTGGCGAAGTGGTGGCCGCTGCAGCCGATGAACGCGCATTTGTCGCCGGACGCTGGCAGTTTGATGCGGATAAATTGAATACATTGCATCACCTGGGCGCGGGAACGTTTGTGACGAGTGGGAAGATGGTGAAAGCGCCGGAGTAAACTCCGACGCCTGGTGTTGTAGGCCCGGTAAGCGCAGCGCCACCGGGCTTTGTTACAGAATGGTGCGGTTTGGTTCCCTCACCCCGACCCTCTCCCAAAGAGAGAGGGAGCAACCATTTACGCTTTCGCGCGGCTGGCAATAATATCCTCTGCCACGTTGCGTGGAGCCTCGGCGTAATGGTGGAATTCCATGCTGTAGGTTGCGCGGCCCTGCGACATGGATCGCAACGTGGTCGCATAACCAAACATCTCCGCCAGCGGAACGTCAGCGCGAATAATCTGGCTGCCGAACCGTTCGTCCATGCCCTGCACCATCCCGCGACGAGAAGAGAGATCGCCCATAATATTCCCGGCGTACTCTTCCGGCGTTTCCACCTCGACGTGCATCACCGGTTCCAGAATCGCCGGATCGGCTTTGCGCGCGCCGTCTTTAAAACCGAAGATTGCCGCCATACGGAAGGCCATTTCCGAGGAGTCGACGTCGTGATACGAACCAAACGTCAGGGTCGCTTTCACGTCCACCACCGGATAACCCGCCAGCACGCCGCTGTTCATGGCTTCACGCAAACCTTTTTCCACCGATGGAATGTATTCGCGCGGCACCACGCCGCCTTTGGTGGCATCTTCAAACTTAAAGCCGCTGCCCGGCTCGAGCGGCTCCAGGCTCAGGACCACGTGACCATACTGCCCTTTACCGCCGGACTGGCGCACAAATTTGCCTTCGATCTCTTTCACCGCTTTGCGCAACGTCTCGCGGTAGGTCACCTGCGGGCGACCTATATTGGCTTCGACGCCAAACTCACGCTTCATACGGTCGACGATAATTTCCAGATGCAACTCGCCCATTCCGGAGATAATCGTCTGGCCGGACTCTTCGTCCGTGTGCAGACGGAACGACGGATCTTCTGCCGCCAGCCGCTGCAACGCGATGCCCATTCTCTCCTGATCGGCCTTGGTTTTCGGCTCGATCGCCAGCGAAATTACCGGTTCCGGGAATTCCATGCGCTCAAGCGTGATCACATGATCCGGATCGGTCAGGGTGTCGCCTGTAGTGACATCTTTTAACCCGACGCAGGCGGCAATATCTCCCGCGCGCAGCTCATCGACTTCATGACGATCGTTGGCATGCATCAGCACAATACGTCCAATACGCTCTTTTTTCCCTTTAACCGGGTTGTACACCGCGTCGCCTTTTTTCAGCACGCCGGAATAGACGCGGATAAAGGTCAACTGGCCGACGTACGGGTCGGTCATCAGCTTGAACGCTAACGCCGAGAACGGTTCGTCGTCGCTTGGGTGGCGCTCTGCGGGCTGGCCTTTTTCATCCACGCCATCAATAGCCGGAACGTCGAGGGGCGACGGCATCAGTTCGACAACCGCATCGAGCATGCGCTGCACGCCTTTGTTTTTGAACGCGCTGCCGCACAGCATCGGCTGGATCTCACCTTTAATAGTGCGCTGGCGTAGCCCGTCGATGATTTCGGCTTCATCCAAATCGCCCGTTTCCAGGTATTTATCCATCAGCGCATCAGTGGCTTCCGCCGCCGCAGAGACCATTTTCTCACGCCAGATTTTCGCGGTACTGAGCAAATCATCCGGAACCGGCCCGTAGCTGAAGGTCATACCCTGGGTGGCATCGTCCCACAAAATGGCGCGCATTTTGATGAGATCGACCACGCCAGTAAAGTGTTCTTCGGCACCGACGGGAATGACAATCGGCACCGGATTGGCTTTAAGGCGGTCAATCATCATCTGCACCACGCGGAAGAAATCAGCCCCCTGGCGGTCCATTTTATTGACGAAAGCCAGGCGTGGCACGTGGTACTTGTTAGCCTGTCGCCAGACCGTTTCCGACTGCGGCTGTACGCCACCGACGGAGTCATACACCATCACTGCGCCATCGAGGACGCGCATTGAACGTTCCACCTCAATGGTGAAATCCACGTGCCCTGGGGTGTCGATAATATTGATCCGGTGCGGTTCAAAATTTCGGTCCATACCGGGCCAGAAAGCGCTCACGGCTGCGGAAGTAATCGTGATTCCGCGCTCTTGCTCCTGCGCCATCCAGTCAGTTGTTGCCGCGCCATCGTGGACTTCACCCATTTTGTGGCTCATCCCGGTGTAAAACAGAATGCGCTCGGTGGTGGTCGTTTTACCGGCATCGATATGCGCGGAGATACCGATGTTGCGATAACGTTCGAGGGGGACGGGTCGGGGCATGATAAATCCTTAGTCAGTTTGACTTGAGTAGTACAACCGGAATGGTTGTCTGTGTGTTCGTCTGCTATAATAGTCCTATTGTACGAGTATATACGAACTATTTTTTAAGGGTGTGCCTATCATTAAGATAGCTCAACCTGTCCGCTAACCCAGGAAGTCTATGATCGCTAACCACCCCGAACCTGAACAAATCACGCTGGAAAATGTGCTGTTAGCCCTCGGCAACCCGCTGCGACTGGAGATCCTCCGCCTGCTCGCTGACGGCAGCGAACTCAGCTGCAACGCCCTGCGCCCGGAAGAAATCGCCAAATCGACGATGACCCACCACTGGCGAGTATTGCGCGACAGCGGTGTGATCTGGCAGCGCCCACAGGGACGCGAGAATATGATTTCGTTGCGAAGAGAAGATTTGGACGCCCGCTTTCCGGGGCTGTTGGATACGTTGTTGCGGGTGATGTAGTCGTTTTTATGCCGGGTGGCGCTGACGCTTACCCGGCCTACGGTTTGCAGTGATTTGTAGGCCGGGTAAGGCGCAGCCGCCACCCGGCTTAAATTACTGCTTTAGACCTCCGGTGACCACCCGTCATACTGCAACGAGAACCGCGCATCATTCCCTTTCACGCGGGCTGTTACCGGTGAATTAAAATGCATGCCTGTTACGCTGATTTTATCTGAAACCACCCGTTCCAGCAGACGTTTGCGAGCCCCCGCCGCCGCTACCGGATCGGTATCAAACGCAATCGTCACTTCTGGATGCTCAACCTGAATATGCGGGAAATGGACAATATCCCCCCAGATGAGCAAGGACTCCTGATCGTTACCGATCAGATATCCAGTATGGCCAGGCGTATGGCCGGGTAACGGCACAGCCTGAATTCCAGACACAATGTCCTCCTGACTGAAGGGAACCAGTTTCTGCTCGTAGGCCGCAAAAGCATTTTGCGCGAGTAAAAAAGACGGATTAAATACCCCAGGCGCACTCGCATGAATTGTTTTATTGCGCCAGAAAGACAACTCTTTCTCGTGAACATACACCCTTTCAACGTTACGAAAGAGGGGTGTATTCAGTGGACCCGCGATACCGCCAATATGATCGGGATGTGCATGTGTCAGCAGGATGGTGTCAATTTGTAAAGGATCTATCCCTGCCGCCGCCAGCGCGACCGGCAAACGTCCGCCCCAGCCTTTAAAATTCCCCGCTCCGCTATCCACGAGGATAGTCTGATTACCGGTCTGGATAACGTACACGTTGATGTTCATTCGCGGTAGCGAAGAGACACCGCGCTGTTGAAGGAGTGCTTCGGCTTTTGAGCCATCGATCCCCGACAGCAGTTCAAATGAAGCATCCAGATACCCATCGCTGAGCATGGTAACCAGCATATTGCCGATTTTTTTACGGTTAATCATGGGTGCCTGAAATGTCTGCAGTAACGTCATGTTGTGACCTCGAAAATGTGAGTTAGATCAGCATAACCCTCTGACGAGACGATAAAAAGTGGCAAATGTGTTTCAGGCTATTATCGAGCTACGCAGATTTGAAAACCTTGCCGGGTGGCGGCTGCGCCTTATCCGGCCTACAAAATCTTCGGACCCGTAGGCCGGGTAAGCGTCAGCGCCACCCGGCAAAAATCTTACATCGAATACCCAGGCTTCTTAATCAGCTCATCCAGTTTCGGGCCAATCTCCGTATCCCAGACCTGCGCCTTCCAGTCTTCCTGTTGCACCTGATTCAGAGCAACGGACACGGAAGCGTCTTTACTGTTGAAATGGCGAATAATCACTTCGGCGATGTCCGCTGCCAGTGCGGTTTTTTGTTCTTCGTTCAGATCGCGGGGAAAACATTTGATATCGACGTGTGGCATGTGCAGGCTCCTGTGTTGTGAGCGTTTCAACTTATCAGATTATTTCGTTTGCTTTTAACACCTTGTGCAGTTCTGGCAGCTGACAGACGGAATCTGCGATCGCGGTAATATGCGGCGTGTTGGCAGCAAACCATTCATGGCGCGGGCCCCAGGTGCGCATCACCGCGATATAGACGTCAATCAGCGTAAGCTGTTCGCCGAACGCCCAGGGCGCGGCTTTGAGATGATTATCCAGCCACAGATAGAGCGATTGACGATACGCCAGGCAATTTTCCCGCAGCTGTTCCGGCGCGTCGGGTGCCCAACGTTCCGGATAATCGGCGTAGGTAAAAGTGGGATAGACATTGGCGACAAGCCAGACAAGCAGACGCTGAAACTGCGCCCGATCCGGATGGCCGACAGGCGGCGCCAGATCCGGACAGCGGTCGAGAATCATCATCCCGATGGCCGCCGTTTCGCTCATCACCGCGCCGTTTTCCATTTCTAGCGTCGGGACCTGACACAGCGGATTGAGTTTCTCGAGAAGGACGCGCTGTGGGCCAGGCGAGTCAAACCCGGCGACATTGATAAACTGATAAGGAATATCGGCCAGGGTCAGCATCACTTCGCTGATGGCCGATCCCCAGCCGGGTACGCCGTACACCTTGATCATACTGCCCCCACTCAGGAGAAATCCTAAGTGTAGAACATCAATAGGTAATACCCGGCGGATTGACTTCGGACTGCGCCACGCCCTCGCCCTGCTCACCCCAGCGAGCCAGCACCTGTTGATATTCACCGCGCTGAATAGCCCCGTCCAGCGCGGCCTGCAGTGCATACACCAGCTCGTTGCCTTTTTTGGTGGTTGTCGCGACGTAGGCTTTTTTCGGCCCCAACCCCACCACTCGGGATTTTCCGGTCAGCGCCGCTTTATAGGCAGAAACCGACTGTGGCCCGAAGAACACATCCGCGCGTCCGGACTGGATATACAAATTCCCAGAGGCGTCATCCGTCAGATAAATCGGCAGCGCAGGCTCGCGCCCGGCCTGTTTGTTCTCTTCGTTCCAGCCGAGCAGGATGCGCTCCTGATTGGTGCCAGAGCCGACGATCACTTTTTTGCCCGCCAGATCTTCAGCGTTTTTGATCGACTGCACGTCGCTGGTGGATTTCACCGAAAACGCCAGGGAATCGACGCGATAGGTCGCAAAATCGAACTTCTGTTTACGCTGCTCGGTCACCGCGATATTCACCAGCGCCACGTCGTAGCGCCCGGAGCTGATCCCCAGCGGCCAGTCTTCCCATGCGGTTGGCACCAGTTTCAGTTTTAATCCGAGACTGCCCGCCAGCAGACGAGCAATATCTGGGTCACTGCCAATGCGGGTACGGTTGTCGCTGGCCAGCAGCGCCAGCGGCGGTGAATTGAGCGCGGAAATGGCGACCGTCAGCGTGCCTGGCTCAACAAATTTATAATTTTGCGGGATCTTCGCGATCGCGGCTTGATCGACTGTTACCGGCAACGGCTGCTCGTTGGCTTTTAAATCGATGCTCGCCTGGCTCACCGATACGACGCCCAACAGCGCCAGAAATCCATATTTCATACCCACTCCTTACAACACTTTTGACAGGAACTGACGCGTTCGCGCATGGGATGGACGGTTTAACACCTCGTCGCTGCTGCCCTGCTCGACTATTTTGCCATCAACCATAAACACCACCTGGTCGGCTACCTCGCGGGCAAAGCCGATCTCGTGCGTCACCACCACCAGCGTGGTGCCGGATCGGGCGAGCTTTTTGATGACATCCAGCACTTCACCCACCAGCTCCGGGTCAAGCGCCGACGTCGGTTCATCAAACAACATCACGCGCGGTCGCAGCGCGAGAGCGCGAGCAATGGCTATGCGCTGCTGTTGCCCGCCGGACAGATGGCGCGACCAGGCATCGGCTTTTTCGCGCAAACCGACCACATCCAACAGGCCATAAGCTCGCTCGACCGCCTCTTTGCGGCTCAATTGTTTGTGCGCAATCGGCGCTTCGATCAGGTTCTCCAGCACCGTGAGATGTGGAAACAAATTGAAGTTTTGAAACACGTATCCGACGTTGACGCGCTGTTTGAGGATCTCTTTCTCTTTCAATTCATACAGCTTATCGCCCTGGCGGCGATAGCCGATGTAATCCCCGTCGATCTGAATAAAGCCTTCGTCAACGCGCTCCAGGTGGTTAATGGTACGCAGCAGCGTCGATTTACCGGAACCGGATGGGCCGAGGATCACCGTCACCGATCCAGGCGGAATTTCAAGCGACACGTTATCCAGCGCCTTGTGGCGGCCAAAGAACTTACTGACGCCGGTGATTGAGATATGTCCTTCAGGAGAGGCTGGCATGGATAGGCTCCTGTGCTGGGGTAACGGAACGGGTGCGTTGGCTTGTTCGAGACTGATTCACCGCCGAGCGGCGTTCACTGCGGGCCAGGCCGCGTTCGACGACATGCTGAATCACGGATAAGACGGTGGTAATCACCAGATACCAGGCGGCACCGACCATCAGCAGCGGGATCACTTCCTGGGTGCGGTTGTAAATCATCTGAATGGTGTAGAACAGCTCCGGCATCGCCAGGACGTACACCATCGCGGTGCCTTTCGCGAGGCTGATAATTTCGTTAAACCCGGACGGTAAAATGGTGCGCAGCGCCTGAGGCAGGATAATTCGCAGCGTGCGACGCCAGGCCGGTAAACCCAGCGCGGCGGCCGCTTCGTACTGACCGTGATCGACGCCCAAAAAACCGCCGCGAATGATCTCGGCGGTATAGGCACTCTGCACCAGTGTCAGCCCCACTACGGCAGTGGAAAACTGCCCGAGTACGTTGATGGTTTCAAATTTCCCCCAGGTGATGCTGGTGAACGGCACGCCGAGTGAGAGCGTGTCGTACAGATACGAAAAGTTATAGAGGATGATCAGCACCACGATCAGCGGCAGCGAGCGGAACAGCCAAATGTAGCCAAACGCGAGGCTGCTCAACAGCCATGACGAGGACAACCGCGCCAGGGCTAACATGCCCCCCAGCACCACGCTCAGTGCCGTGCCGATCAGGGTCAACAGCAGAGTTTGTCCGACCCCTTCCAGAATCACCGGATCGAAGAACCAGCGCGCGAACACGCTCCATTCCCAGCGCGGATTAAAGGCTACCGACTGAACGACGACGGCCAGTACAAAAAGCGCGGCAATCGCCCCGACGGTGCGCCACGGATAACGCGCCGGGACCACTTTGATGGTTTCAACGTTGTTGTTCATCGTCGTTCCTCATGCGGATTTACTGAACGCTTCGCGAACCAGCGTTTTGGTGAAACGCAGACGCCCGTCGAACGGCGGCTGGCTGTACTCTTCCGGATCGCGGTCGAGGTCGAACTGCGGCGCGTAGCCCTGGCTCAGATACAGTTTCACCGCTTCCGGCTGACGAAAACCGGTAGTGAGATAGATACCGCTGTACCCCGCCAGCACCGCCCGACGCTCCAGCTCCTGCACCACGCGTGCGGCCAGCCCCTGCTGGCGCAGCGTTTTGTTAGTCCAGATGCGTTTGATTTCCGCCGTGTGCTCATCGAAAGGTTTATACGCCCCGGTGGCGATGATCTCGCCGTCGCGCTCCAGCACGATGAACAGCCCTTGAGGCGTGAGATACCACTCGGTCAGCTCGATTTCGGCATCTTTGGAAAAGTAGTCGCCATAGCGCGCCGCGTACTCTGCGAACAGCCCATCAATGATGGGCTGAAGATCGGCGTCTTCAGGCGTTACGTCGCGAAAAAGATCGCTCATGTGGCCTCCTTAATCGCCGAGTCCGGCCGGGTTCACTTCAGAATTCGGGATACGCTCGACGCCTTCACCCCAGCGGTTCAGCACTTTGTCGTAATCGCCGTTTTTGATAACGCCGTTGAGCGCAGTCTGTACCGGTTCAACCAGTCCGGAGTCTTTTTTCAGCGTCACGGCGATGTGCGCCGCTTTCGGCCAGCCGCCGTCCACGCTGCCCACCAGTTTGGTTTTTCCGTTCAGCGCCGCTTTCCACGCGCCAATCACGTTCGGACCAAAGTATGCATCAGCGCGCCCGGATTGCAGCGCCAGGGTTTGCGCCGCATCGTCTTTGGTATAAACAGGGGTAAATGGTTTAAGGCCTTTTTTGAGGTTTTCCGCGTTCCACGCCAGCAGAATCGCTTCCTGATTGGTTCCAGACCCGACAATAATTTTCAGCCCGGCGATATCTTCAGCTGTCTTAAGCGATGTGATCGGGCTGGTCGATTTGACGTAGAAACCGAGGGAATCCTTACGGTAAGTGGCGAAATCGAACTTCTCTTTGCGCTCTTTGGTCACGGTGATGTTGCTGATCGCCGCGTCATATTTGCCGGAGGCCACGCCGAGCGGCCAGTCTTCCCAGGAGGTTGGGACCACATTCAGCTCAAGTCCAAGGCTATCCGCCACCAGACGGGCGACGTCCACTTCGCTGCCAAGCAGGGTTTTGTTGTCATCCGAAAACACGGTCAGCGGCGGCTGGTTCAGCCCCGCCACGGCGACGGTGAATTTCCCCGGCACCGCAAAGCGATAATCCTTCGGCAACTGAGCCACGGCATCGCCGTTTTTAGGCGTGTTAACCGGGGTTTTGTTGGCCTCGATGCTCACACCGGTGCCGTTAATGTTCACATTCTCTGCCCAGACCGCAGGGGTAAAGGCCAGCGCGAGCGCCAGAACGAGCGATGATTTCTGCATAGCGTGTTTTCTCTTATTGTTGTGCGAACTGGTTTTTTGGCAGGTCTAAACCCAGGCTTTCGCGCAGGGTGGTGCCCGGATATTCCGTGCGGAACAGGCCGCGAGCCTGCAATACCGGAACAACGGTGTCGACAAAGCGCGGGAAAGTGTCCGGCGTACCGCCCTGAATGATGAAACCGTCTGCGGCGTGAGCGTCAAACCACTGTTGCAGCCCATCGGCCACCTCTTGTGCCGTGCCGGAAAAACGTGGGCGCGGAGAAGCCGCTTCCAGCGCCACCTGGCGCAGAGTCAGGTTCCGTTCACGGGCGTTGCGTTTGATCTCATCGGTGGTGCTGCGGAAACTGTTTTGCCCTAAATCGCCGATATCCGGGAAGGGTTCGTCGAGGGGATACTGGCTAAAATCATGGTGCTCGAAATAGCGTCCGAGATAATTCAACGCATCGTTAATCGACACCAGCGCGGCGGTGGTTTGATACTGATCTTCAACATCCGCCGCATCTTTTCCGACAATCACGCTGACGCCCTGGAAAATATGCAGTTCCTCGGCACGACGGCCATTTAATTCCAGCTGAGTTTTCACGTCACGATAAAAGATTTGAGCTTCTTCTAATGTATCGTGATGGGTGAAAATGGCGTCCGCATGTTTTGCCGCCAGTTTTTTACCGTCTTCCGATGCACCCGCCTGGAATACAATCGGACGTCCCTGCGGAGTGCGGCCAATATTCAGCGGCCCAGCGACCTGGAAGAAATCACCGTGATGATCCAGAGTATGTAATTTCTCTGGATTAAAGAATTGTCCGCTCGCTTTGTTACGCACAAAAGCATCTTCTTCCCAGGAATCCCACAGTCCTTTCACCACGTCGAGATATTCATCAGCAATGCGATAACGCAGGGCGTGCTCCGGGTGTTTCTCGCGGGAAAAGTTCTTTGCCGAACCTTCCAGCGGGGAGGTCACTACGTTCCAGCCCGCGCGGCCATTGCTTAAATGATCGAGACTGGCAAACTGACGCGCAACGCTAAACGGCTCGCTATAGGAAGTCGATAACGTACCGACCAGGCCGAGACGCGACGTCAAACTCGCCAGCGCGGATAAGACGGTCAACGGCTCAAAGCGATTGAGAAAATGCGGGATGGATTTCTCATTGATATACAGTCCGTCAGCGACGAATAAAAAATCCAGTTTCCCCTCTTCCGCTTTTAACGCCGTCTCTTTGACGAAATCAAAATTAATACTCGCATCAGCGATAGCCGCCGGATGACGCCAGGCTGACATATTCCCTGATGCGCCATGTAATATCGTTCCCAGACGCAATTTTCGTGTTGCAGACATATTCACCCCTTAATCATTAAATTTGATGTAATGCTTTTTCTGCAAGCTGCGAGAAATAGTGTGCGGCGGGTTCGATTAATGCTTCGTCAGGATTAAAACCCGGATGGTGCAAACCGAATGGACTATTACTGCCGATACTGACAAACGCGCCGGGAATATGCTGTAAATAGACGGCAAAATCTTCGCCGCCCATATGCAACTCTGCGTGCTGCGTTTCGTATCCGGTTTCGCGCGCCACCGAAGTGGCAAAATCGGCCCAACGCTCGTCATTCACCAGCGCAGTCGGCCCGGCGTACCAGATGATATCGATTTGAGCGTTAAAAGCACTGGCAAATCCGGCGGCGATTTCGCCAACGCGCGCTTTGACATTCTGTTGTACTTCAATGCGATGGGTGCGTAGCGTTCCTTCCAGCTCCACGCTTTCTGGCAGCACGTTCCAGGTATTGCCGCCTTCGATGCGCGTCACGCTCAGCACCACGGAGTCGAGCGTGTTGACGTTCCGGCTGGCAACGCTTTGCAGCGCGGTGACCAGCTGGCTGGCGAGCAGGATCGCATCAGATCCTTCATGCGGACGCGCAGCGTGAGCGCCCTTGCCCGTCACGCGGATCACAAACCTGTCGACGTTGGCATAAAACGGTCCGCCGCGCGTGGCGAATGCACCCACCGGCAGACCCGGCTCGTTGTGCATGCCGAAAATAGCGTTCACATCGTGCAGCGCCCCGGCCCGAACCAGACTTTTCGCGCCACCAAAATTCTCTTCAGCGGGCTGAAACAGAATGCGTACGCGACCGGGAAGTGACGCTTCGCGGGCTTTGAGCTGTAACGCTGCACCCAAAATGACGCTGGTGTGAATATCGTGCCCGCAGGCGTGCATCACGCCGGGATTTTGCGAGCTAAATTCCACGCCGCTGCGCTCTTCAATGGGCAGCGCATCGATATCCGCGCGCAGGGCAATTTGTTTAGCGCCTTTGCCAATTTCAGCCACTACGCCGGTCTGGATATCATAGGGCAGCACGGTGATCCCGGCGTCCGACAACCACTGGCGCAGCCGCGCGGTCGTTTCGACTTCCTGACCTGACAGTTCGGGATGGCGATGCAGTTCACGACGCCAGTCGATCAGCTGTTGTCCGAGGCTCATGCCAGCACCTCCCCGGCGAATTTCGCCTGTGCCAGCAGGCGCAAGGATTGCGTGCGGGCCAGACCGTCAGCGACCGGAGTATCAATGATGAACTCGTCAATTCCCCACTTCTGATGCAGGGTTTCAAGCGCTTCAAGCACCGATTCTGCCGTGCCTTTGATAAGTGACTGAGCGCGACGGGCGATGCGCAGCGGCTCGCTTTGCGCCTGACGCGCGAAGGCATAAGCTTGTTCTTCGCTGGCGACCGTCACTCGCTGGCCGTTCGCCAGTTCAACGCCCCAGACTTCAACTTTTTCGGCCAGCGCATCGGCCTGAGCCTGAGTCGGCGCGACGATGACTTGTACGGCCACAATGGCATTGAGCGCGCTGCTGGCGTGCCAGGTTTCGAGGACGTCGCGCAGGAGATTTGCATCCCCATTAAGATGCGCGGCAAAGACAAAATTCCAGCCGAGCTTCGCGGCAAGCTGTGCACTTTCGACGCTGGCACCGAGCAGGAATTTCTCCGCCGGAGCGGCGGGAAGCGGCGTCGCGTTGACGCTGTCGTCTTGAACGTCTGCTCCCGGAGAGAGCCAGCCATCGAGCTGCGTCAGTTGATCGGCGAAATCCCCCTTCTCCTCCTGATGCAAGCCACGTTGCAGAGCGCGGGTGGAAAGCGGCAAACCGCCTGGCGCTTTGCCGACACCCAAATCAACGCGCCCAGGCGCAATTGACGCCAGCACGTTGAAATTCTCCGCCACTTTATACGGGCTGTAATGTTGCAGCATCACACCGCCGGAACCGACGCGAATGTGTTTTGTTTGTCCCAGAATCCAGGCAATGAGCAGCTCAGGCGATGGGCTGGCAAGCTGAGCAGTATTGTGGTGCTCGGCAATCCAGAAGCGATGAAACCCCAGCGCTTCTGCCTGTTTCGCCAGACTTAAGGTGCGCGCCAGCGCATCGGCTGCCGTTTCGTTCACCGCGACAGGGCTTTTATCCAGAATGCTGATTCGCCAGGACATGTTGTGTTCTCGTTTGACTTAACATGTCGTCATTATTAAAGGGCGATTTCACCTCTGAGAAACAATTAATTTACATTTGGTTTCCCGGAAATCAGAAATGGGATGTCACCCGGCGGCACTTCGTTTGCGCGAGCCTACAGGTTTTGTAGGCCGGGTAAGCGAAGCGCCACCCGGCAATAACGGCACGAGTTTCAGTTTTCGCATTCATATTTCACTTAATATTTAGCTTAAAGTGAGAATTTAATTCGCCATTAAAAATAGCGTTTCCGTTTGTTTGCAATTTCATTACATAAGCAAAGTTTAATAGATAAAATTTATTTAATTTAGGTGCTTTCTTGTTCACCCCTTTTTGTGGAAGAATGCGCAGGCCGTAATAAACACAACAATAAATTCTGTCTTGCCTGAATAATTTTTCGGGCGGCTTCTCTGTTTTTTTGACATCACCACGGAGTTTTTCATGAGAAATAACACTCCTGTTACACAAAGCGAGTATTTGCTTAACGAAGAGTCGACGCTGATGTCGACCACCGACATCCACAGCCATATTACTTATGCCAACTCGACCTTTATTGAGGCCAGCGGCTATAAAGAAGAACATCTTATCGGCGAGCCGCACAATATGATTCGCCATCCTGATATGCCGCCAGAGGCGTTTGGGGATATGTGGTTTACCCTCCAGCAAGGCCAGAGCTGGACCGGGATTGTCAAGAACCGCCGCCACAATGGCGATCATTACTGGGTGCGGGCTAACGTCACGCCGGTATACCAGAACGACACCCTGACCGGTTATATTTCGGTCCGAAATATTCCACCGCGCGCAGAGATTGAAGCCAGCGAAAATCTTTACGAGAGAGTTCGAAATAACCAGGTCACTCGCTATCGTTTTTATAAAGGTTTATTGGTTCGCCGAGGTTTATTTTCTTTTCTTTCGCTTTTTAAAAAAATCAGCATTGCGAAAAGAGTCAATTTCGCCATTGCGTTCACCGCGATCCTGACGTTGCTCGCCACTATTTTATTACCCCAGGGGATCGTGCAAACCGGTGCATTTGTGGCAATTTTTATTATGTTAGCATTTTATCTTAATGCGCAGATTTGCCGTCCACTAAAAACCATTGTTCATCATATGCAGCACGTCGTTTCTGGACGAAAACCGGCCTATTTCCATTTCGATCGCGTCGATGAAGTGGGAATGATGATGCGTCTGGTTAATCAGTCAGGTCTGAATCTAAATTCTCTGGTGGATGATGTCGGGGCCCAAATATCAGGGATCAGTACCATTAGCCAGCAGGTGGAAAAGGAAGGCGCGGCGTTGCAGGCGCGTTCAGAAGAAACAGCGGATGATTTGCAGCAAACGGCAGCTGCCGTGGAAGAAATTGCCAGCGCCGTACAGCAAACCGCACAAACCGCCGGGGAAGCGATTCATATGGCGGATCGCACCAGCAGCAGCGCCCACAGCGGCGAAACGGCGATGAAACAGACCATCGGCATGATGCAGTCGGTGTCGAAAGATAACAGTCAGATCGTCGATATCATCGCCGTGATCGACCGTATCGCCTTCCAGACCAATATTCTGGCGCTCAACGCGGCGGTGGAAGCCGCACGCGCGGGTGAAGCAGGACGCGGTTTTGCAGTCGTGGCGGCGGAAGTCCGTAATCTGGCCCAGCACTCGGCCTCGGCGGCCAAAGAGATCAAAACGCTGATTGAGAAAAACGTCGCCAGCGTTAACGCGGGCGTGGCAATGGTTGAACAGACCGAAACGCACCTTACTGCAATGATCGGCAACGTATTGCAGGTGACATCCCTGATTAAAGAGATCGGCCATGCGACTCAGGAGCAAACTCTGGCCCTGACGCTGATTAACGAATCGATTTCCCGCATCGGCGTGATGACCCACAACAATACGGGCATGGTCGATAATGTCACCAGCGCCGCCAGACACCTGACGCAGCGCACCACACGGCTGCAACAGGCGATTGCGGTATTTGGCGGTTAACGGCCCTGATATTGCTCGTCAGTCACTTTTTCCAGCCAGTCAACCGGGCTGCCGTTCACGGATTCGGCGATGGCGATATGCGTCATCGCGGTTTGTGAACTGGCGCCATGCCAGTGTTTTACGCCGGGCGGTATCCACGCGATATCGCCCTGATTAAGCACTTCTGCCTCTTTACCCCACTCCTGCAACCACCCGCGCCCCTGCGTCACAATCAGAGTCTGCCCCAGCGGATGAGTATGCCACGCGGTACGTGCGCCGGGTTCAAACGTTACCGTTGCCCCGCCGACGGCTGCCGGTTCCGTCGCCTGAAATGGCGCATCGATACGCACGGTGCCGCTAAACCACGCTTCCGGGCCGCGAACGGACGGTAGCGAACCACTACGGATAATTTTCATGTTGCCTCCTGTTTTGCTGATGCGTTAACAGTAGCGCAAAGCCAGGCGCAGCATTAGACTGCATAATCAGAAAGGAACTATGAACTCAACTCATAAATCGGGAACTGCGCCATGCTGAAAGATAATTTCAACGATCTGCTGTCTTTTATGGTGGTTGCCCGCGAGCGCAGTTTTACCCGCGCTGCCGCCCAGCTTGGTGTTTCGCAATCGGCGTTAAGCCACGCGATGCGCAATCTTGAAGCCCGTCTGGATATGCGCTTGCTCACCCGAACCACCCGCAGCGTAGCCCCGACCGAGGCAGGCGAGCAACTTTTTACGCGCCTCAGCCCGCACCTGCTGGAAATCGAACAGGAGCTAACTACTCTGCGTGATATGCGCGACAAACCCGCAGGCAACATTCGTATTACCGCCGGAGAACACGCCATGTCATCGGTGCTGTGGCCGGTGCTAAAACCGTTTATGGCGCAGTACCCCGACATTCACATCGAAGTTACCGTGGACAATGGCCTGACGGATATTGTTGATGGTCGCTTTGACGCAGGCGTGCGGCTCGGCGAGCAAGTTGCCAAAGATATGATTGCGGTACGCATCGCGCCTGATATGCGCATGGTAGTGGTGGGATCGGCGGATTATTTAGCGCGTTTCGGCATCCCGGAATCCCCCGAACAGCTGGCGAACCATCGTTGCATTAATATGCGTCTGCCGACGCTCGGCGGGCTGTACGCCTGGGAATTTGAACAGGATGGGCGTGAACTGCGGGTACGAGTGGACGGACAGTTGACGCTAAACAGCCTGCCCCAGCGCATTGATGCCGCCGTGGCAGGCCTGGGACTGGCGTATGTGCCGGAAGATACGGTGCAGCACGCTATTGCTGGCGGACAACTTATCCAGGTGCTTGATTCATGGTGTCCGTATTTTGACGGTTACCACCTTTACTACCCGAGTCGTCGTCAACACACCACCGCCTTCTCACTGCTCGTCGATGCGCTGCGTAAAGCGTAAATTACTTCCCGACGCGCGCCTGAAGATGTTGAGGATAGCGATCGCCGACCACATCGATGCTCGCCAGCGCCTGGTTGATTCGACCGAGCGCTTCAGGTGACAACGTCACGCTGACTCCGCCCAGATTCTCTTCCAGACGATGCAGTTTAGTGGTGCCCGGAATGGGCACAATCCACGGCGCTTTGGCCAGCAGCCATGCCAGCGCGATTTGCGCCGGTGTCACGCCCTGCTCAGCCGCCAGACGCTGCACCAGATCCACCAGCTGTTGGTTGGCCTGACGCGAGGCTTCACTAAAGCGCGGCACCTGGTTGCGGAAATCACTGCTGTCGAAGGTAGTTTGTGCGTTGATCGCCCCGGTCAGGAAGCCTTTTCCCAATGGGCTGAACGGCACAAAACCGATATTCAGCTCCTCGAGCAGCGGTAAAATGGCCTGTTCCGGTTCGCGCCACCACAGGGAATATTCGCTTTGTAGCGCAGCCACCGGGCACACCGCATGGGCGCGACGAATCGTCTCGACGCCCGCTTCTGACAGTCCGAAATGTTTCACTTTGCCTTCGGCGATCAGGTCAGCAACGGTTCCGGCAACATCTTCTACCGGAACATCAGGATCAACCCGATGCTGGTAATAGAGGTCAATTACCTCCGTTTTCAGGCGTTTTAACGAGCCTTCTATCGCCGCGCGAATATGTTCCGGACGGCTGTTAAGCACCTGGCCAGGTTGAGCGCAGTCGAAACCAAATTTGGTCGCAATCACCACCTTATCGCGCACTGGGGCCAGCGCTTCCCCCACCACCTCTTCGTTGATGTACGGACCGTAGACTTCGGCGGTGTCGAAGAATGTGACGCCGCGATCAACCGCCGCACGGATGAGGGCAATGGCCTGCGCTTTGTCCGTCGCCGGGCCGTAACCGAAGCTTAACCCCATACATCCCAGCCCCAGGGCGGAAACTGTTAAACCATTTTGTCCGAGTTGTCGCTGTTGCATCTGTTGACCTTATGCGTTGTGTTTTGAACAACACCACTCTAAGGGGCATTTCTTATGAGCACTACAGCGCATAACTGCTTGTGCTTATGAAATTGGCTCATCAATTGTGATAAGTCCCTCTCAATTCGTATTATTTCAGGCCGGTTATATTTTGCGTCGCTTATGGATTGCGGGTAGGATGCTTCGCCATGTTTTGCCTTATCCATACGCAGAATGACTGGAAAGGCGGCATCTGGCCGCACAGAAGCAATCGATTGGTCTGCTGACGGCCATGTACGGGCATCCCTAAGATGATTCAGACAGGTAAACAGGTATCTCAATGAAAACAAGCAATAAAAGCGCAGCCGATCATCACGCTGCGAAACGTCGCTGGTTGAACTCTCACGAAGAGGGCTATCACAAGGCGATGGGCAACCGTCAGGTGCAGATGATCGCCATCGGTGGCGCCATTGGTACAGGGTTGTTTTTAGGTGCGGGCGCACGACTGCAAATGGCGGGCCCGGCGCTGGCACTGGTCTATCTGGTGTGCGGTATTTTCTCCTTCTTTATTCTGCGTGCGCTTGGCGAGCTGGTATTACACCGCCCGTCCAGCGGCAGTTTTGTCTCTTACGCCCGTGAGTTTCTCGGCGAAAAAGCCGCCTATGTGGCGGGCTGGATGTATTTCGTCAACTGGGCAATGACCGGGATTGTCGATATCACCGCTGTCGCGCTGTATATGCACTACTGGGGCGCGTTCGGTGATGTTCCGCAGTGGGTGTTTGCCCTTGGTGCGCTGGCGATTGTCGGCACCATGAATATGATCGGCGTGAAGTGGTTCGCCGAGATGGAGTTCTGGTTTGCACTTATTAAAGTGCTGGCAATTGTGATTTTCCTGGTCGTCGGAACCGTGGTTCTCGGCAGCGGAAAACCGCTCGACGGCGGCGCGACCGGCTTCCATCTGATAACCGATAACGGCGGCATCTTCCCGCACGGCCTGCTGCCTGCGCTGGTGCTGGTTCAGGGTGTGGTTTTTGCCTTCGCCTCGATTGAACTGGTCGGGACCGCAGCGGGTGAATGTAAAGACCCGCAGACGATGGTGCCAAAAGCGATTAACAGCGTTATCTGGCGTATCGGCCTGTTCTACGTTGGCTCGGTGGTGCTGTTAGTGCTGCTGCTGCCGTGGAATGCCTATCAGGCGGGACAAAGTCCGTTCGTGACCTTCTTCTCTAAGCTCGGCGTGCCTTACGTTGGCAGCATTATGAATATCGTGGTGCTGACCGCTGCGCTCTCCAGCCTGAACTCCGGTTTGTACTGCACAGGCCGTATCCTGCGCTCGATGTCGATGGGCGGTTCCGCACCAAAATTCATGTCGAAAATGAGCAAACAGCAGGTTCCGTACGCGGGGATTCTTGCGACGCTGGTGATTTACGTCTTTGGCGTGTTCCTGAACTATCTGGTGCCGTCTCAGGTGTTTGAGATCGTGCTAAACGTAGCGGCTATCGGCATTATCGCCTCATGGGCGTTTATCGTGGTGTGCCAGATGCGCCTGCGTAAAGCGATCAAAGAAGGTAAAGCAGCGGATGTGAGCTTCAAAATGCCGGGCGCACCGGTAACATCGTGGCTGACTCTGCTATTCCTGTTCAGCGTACTGGCATTGATGGCGTTTGACTATCCGAACGGCACCTACACCATCGCCACGATCCCACTGCTGGCTATCCTGCTGGTGATTGGCTGGTTTGGTGTGCGTAAGCGCGTGAACGAGATCCACAGCACCGCGCCGGTGCTGGCGGAAGACGCGCAGCACGACGGTCCATTGGTTGAAGAGACTTCGCGTTAACAGACGCGGATGAAACCCCGTAGGCCCGCGCAAGCGCAGCGACGACGGGCAAAAAAAGGGAAGGCATTTTTGCCTTCCCTTTTTCTTTTCGCCGGGTGGCGGCTTCGCCTTACCCGGCCTACAAGAGCCGTTTACAACGCGATACGGATCACGTCGTCCGGCTGGGTCGCTTCCTGCTGACGGGTGGATTTCTGTTTCACCGTCACGTACAGGGTTTTACCGTCCGCGGACAGCGCCAGACTGTTCGGGAAGGTTGGCGTATCAAAGGTTTTCGTCACTTTGTAGGTTTTCGCGTCAATCACGCTGACTTTACCCGCTTCGCGATGGGTCACGTACGCTTCGTTGCGCGTCGGGTTAAACAGCACCGCCAGCGATTCAGGTGCGGCGATCTTCTCGATAACCTTTCCGTCTTTCAGATTCACTACCAGCACTTCAGGCTGTTTAGAATCGGTCAGGAATGCGCGCTGGCCTTTAGTGTCCAGGCTCAGGTTCAGATAGAAGTGTTCTTTCCCATCATCCTGCACTTTTTGACGGCTCAGCACCTTGTGGGTGGCCGTATCAATGGTAATCAGTTCACCGTCCGCATTGGTGCTGTACAGGCGTTTGGCCTGCGCATCCAGCGCCAGACCCGTGCTGAAGGTGCCTGTGTCCTTGATGGTCTCTTTCAGTTTCAGCGTTTCGCCATCCACCACCCAGATAACGCTCTCTTTGCCGATACCGGTGATATACACGGTGTTGGTGGTGTCATCAGCCACCAGTTCGCGCGGCTGCAGCGGCTTAACGGTATCGCTACGTTTGCGATCGTCCAGTACCAGGCGCCCTTTCACGTCGCCGGTTTTAGCGTCGATAGCGGTCACGGCGCTGTTAGTGGTGTTACCAAACCACAGGGTTTGCGTGGCGCTGTTGATGGTAGCCCCGAACGGTTTTAAATCGTTATGAATGGCCTGTGTCACTTCCAGCGTGACCGGATCGAGACGGTAAACCACGCCACCTTTATCCGTTTTACGGCTTTGCGTGGTTGCCACCCACAGGGCATTTTCCTGCTGGCTGACGGCCATTTCGTAAGCGCCCTTGCCGACCGCTTTTCGCAGCATCTCTTCTGCAGCATGAACATTAAACGAACCCGCTACCAGCAGTGAACCCAGCAGTAAAGAACCACGCAGACGCGGCGAGCACAGATGACGTAATGACATGACGACTCCCTTTGATAAAAAATGTAGTAATGCCGACATTGCTTCCCTGAGACGAAGTCATGGCTTCGTCATATTTATTGTTGAGAATAGTAATCATTATTCCAGTAAATGTGGAGACTTTGTTTCCCGTTAACCTAATGTGCTGTTAAAGTTTTCAAATTATTTACAAAAGATTTACCATACGCACATGTGTTCCATTTGGTTCGTTTCTTCCATCTACTGGCTTCTATTCATGAAAATCATTTCTGCCCGTCAGGCCACGCTCTCCCTTTTGTGGATGCCGACGATCTTCGCCTCCGCATCCGTTCTGGCTGCACAAGAACAAACGATGATCGTCAGCGCTACGCCGCAGACCGTTTCTGAACTCGATACCCCTGCTGCTGTCAGCGTGGTTAACGGGGACGATATGCGTCAGGCCGCGCCGCGCATCAACCTTTCAGAATCGCTCGGCAGCGTTCCGGGTTTACAAATCCAGAACCGTCAGAACTATGCCCAGGATTTGCAGCTCTCCATGCGTGGATTTGGCGCACGCTCGACCTTCGGCGTGCGCGGCATTCGCATGTACGTCGACGGCATTCCGGCCACAATGCCCGACGGTCAGGGGCAGACCTCGAATATCGACCTCTCCAGTATTGATAGCGTTGAAGTGCTGCGCGGCCCGTTTTCCGCCCTGTACGGCAACGCCTCCGGTGGGGTGATCAATATCGCCAGCCAGACGGGACAGCAGCCGCCGACTATTGAGGCGAGCAGCTATTACGGCAGCTACGGAACCTGGCGCTACGGGATGAAAGCCACCGGTGCGATGGGCGATGGGACCCACGCGGGCGACGTGGATTACACTGTTTCCACCACCCGCTTCACCACCCAGGGCTATCGTGATCACAGCGGCGCACGTAAAAATCTCGCCAACGCCAAACTCGGCGTGCGTATTGACGATGCCAGCAAACTGACGCTGATTTTTAACAGCGTCGATATGAAAGCCAACGATCCGGGCGGACTGGATTATCAGGAGTGGCGCGACAATCCGCGTCAGTCGCCACGCGCCGATCAGTACAACACCCGCAAAACCATCAAACAGACCCAGGCGGGCCTGCGCTATGAGCGTCAGCTGACGGAGCAGGACGATCTCAGCGTGATGATGTACGCCGGTGAGCGCGAAATGACGCAGTACCAGTCAATTCCGTATCAGGCGCAACTTAAAGAGACCCACTCCGGCGGCGTTATCGACATGCAGCGCCACTATCAGGGCGTGGACACCCGCTGGACGCATCGCGGCGAACTGCTGGTGCCGGTCACTTTCACCACGGGTTTGAACTACGAAAACATGAGCGAAGATCGTCGCGGTTATGAAAACTTCGTCATGAATAATGGCGTGCCGGAATATGGCGTCAAAGGCGATAAACGCCGCGACGAACGCAACCTGATGTGGAACGTTGACCCGTATCTGCAAACGAGCTGGCAGCTGACGCAAAAACTGTCCCTGGATGCGGGCGTGCGCTACAGCTCCGTGTGGTTTGATTCCAACGATCATTACGTGCAGGGCACCAACGGGGATGACAGCGGTGACGCGAGCTATCACAAATGGCTGCCTGCCAGCGCGTTAAAATACGCCATCACCGACGCGTGGAATGTCTATGCCGCCGCTGGTCGCGGATTTGAAACGCCGACCATTAACGAGCTGTCTTACCGCTCCGGGAATCAAAGCGGGCTGAACTTCGGCCTGAAACCGTCCACCAACAATACCTACGAAGTGGGCAGTAAAACCCGCATCGGCAATGGTCTGTTGACGGCGGCGCTGTTCCGCACCGATACGGATGATGAGATCGTCGTGGACGCCAGTTCCGGCGGTCGCACCAGCTATAAAAACGCCGGGAAAACCCGTCGTCAGGGCGTGGAACTGTCTCTCGATCAGCAGTTTGCCGAGAACTGGAAGCTGAAAATGGCGTGGACGTATCTGGATGCGACCTACCGCACTAACGTCTGCTCTGACGCCGACTGTAATGGTAACCGTATGCCGGGCATCGCGCGCAATATGGGCTATGCGTCGTTCGGCTGGCAGCCGGAAGAAGGCTGGTACGCAGGTTCGGATGTGCGCTACATGAGCGACATTATGGCGGACGATGAAAACACCGCCAAAGCCCCTTCCTACACCGTGGTCGGCCTGAATACGGGCTACAAATTTAACTACGGCAACTGGGGAATGGACGTCTTCGGGCGCGTCGATAACCTGTTCGACAAAGAGTATGTCGGATCGGTCATCGTTAACGAATCCAACGGCCGCTACTACGAACCGGCTCCGGGGCGTAATTACGGCGTGGGAATGTCAGTTTCGTATCGTTTCGAATAACGATTAATAGACGCTACGCATCATAAACCCCGCCTGACGAAGGCGGGGTTTCGGGGCCTTTCATTCCTCAACGTAACGGTACGCGGTCACAATCCCTTTATCAGAGAAATCAACCGACAGATATTGTTTCCTGTCGAGGATCACCGGAATGATAAGATAGATGCGACGATCGACGATTTTTGAGGTATATACCCAGTGGTTCACTTTGTTGTAATCCGGCGTATTGGCGGGCACGCCGAAGGCAATCAGAACATCTTTGCGGGTGGTCACCTCAGGAGTGATTTTCTGTTTGATCTCTTTTTCAGAATACTGCGCTAAGCTGGTTGCGCCCGTTTTATCGTAATTTGACGCGCATGACGCGCTCATTAAGACAAGTAAAACAATTCCTAACGCCTTCGCCGCTCTCATTGCTTAACATCCTTTTCCACATAGATGCCATTGGTAGTATCTAATGCGACTTCCTTCATATACAGCACGCAGTAGCCCGTCTTGTCTGCGTAGCTGATGTGCCCTTCGTAGATTTTTTGCTTTTCAGGTACGAATGAAAGGGATACGTGGCAGCCCTGATACAATGAATGCTCAATGGTGGTTTTTTGATTCGGTATTAGCAGCGTTTCAAAATAATCATCTTTGTAACTCTTTCCGGTTATTTTGGGTAAACCAATATCCTTTGTTGAACCCAAGAAAGGATTGAGGTAACGATTATGCTTTAAAACCCAGCCACCCGTTTGTTTACCAGAAGGGTCGTATTGATAAATCCCGTAGCTCATCGGAGGCCCGATAAGACGGATTTTTGCGACATCAGCACTGTTTGTCGGAGGGGTGTACAGTTTTGGCTCTGGGAATAACGTGCTGCAGCCTGATACGCTCAGGGCAACAGGAATCAAAATCCAGCTCAGATATTTCATCATCTATCCTTGTCTAACAAAGTAGAGTGAATATCGGCATGCCTCCTCAAAACTTGATGGTGACTTTTTACATCAATAAACATGAAATAATATTCCCGGAAGAGCAATTCCTCCGGGTAATAGTTAAGTAGGGCAATAGTTTTAATGGAGAAGTAAAAAGGAATTAAACTATTCCTTAACTAAAATATTGCTGCAATAAAAGCGCCGTCGAGCCTTCAATCAGTTTATCTATCGCTTTATCACAGGCCTGGACATCCCCGCGTTCGAGAGCATCGAGCAGCTCATCGTAGCGATAGGAATACTGTGTAATGTCGTGAACATCTTCATACAGATAATTGAAGCATGGGCCAATACGCACCCAAAGTTGTTCAATCATTGCCGTTAATGTCGGCATTTTCGCGTGTTCATACAGCCTGAAACGAAACGCACGATTGGCGTGTAAGGCGCGTTGCGCCTCGCCGTTACGCATCGCTGTGTGGAATTTTTCAGCCAGATCCCGTAATTCCAGCATCTTATTATCAGTCATATTTTCGCAGGCGGCAGCGACAGCCATTGTTTCCAATTGCTTTCGAATGGCGCTAATTTCTGTATAACGCTCGAGGGTTATTTCCGGCACCAGAAAGGCCTGTGCAGGGGTAGCGTGCAGTGCCCCGGCGGAAACCAGTCGCAAAAGTGCTTCGCGAACGGGAGTAATGCTGGTGCCTAATTTATCCGCAATTTCTTTGGTAATGAGCCTTGCGCCAGGTTTGAGCGCTCCGGCAATCAACGCCCCTTTTAAACTTACCTCAACTTGCATCGTAAGGCTCAAACGTTGGGCTTTTTCCAAATTTTCCAATTCCAGCATGTTCATTTCCTTCAGCTTAAAATAAGCGCTATTCACCGCCCCCGCCTTGACCATGACGGGGCCTGTTAAATATATCCTGTATCTTCATGCCTGGTATTGGGGGTAACGCTAAAATGACGAACTAAAAATTATGTTTCTTTTATGCATCCAGCTAACACGTTCCAGCAGGAACGATCGCTATGCTGGTATTATTAAAGACATTATAGTCAAACTTTAAGAATATATTATGGCGGGGATTCCCGCCATATTTAGTACCATTAGTTATCCTTCGCCACGCGAATCACGACTTTGCCGAAATTTTTTCCTTCCAGCATGCCAATGAAGGTCTGAGGCGCATTTTCAAGTCCGTCGGTAACCTGTTCGCGATACTGAATTTTGCCCTCTTTGATCCAGCGCCCCATCTCTTCCTGGAACTCGTGAATGCGATGGCTGTAATCAAGGCTGATGATAAAGCCCTGCATACGGATGCGTTTTTTGAGCAACGTCCCCATCAGCAGCGGTAAACGGTCTGGCCCGTCGGGCAGTGACGTGGCGTTGTATCCGCTCACCAGTCCACAGACCGGCACGCGCGCCGAGGTGTTGAGAAGCGGGAGTACCGCATCAAAGACCTTACCGCCGACGTTTTCGTAATAAACATCGATGCCTTTCGGGCAGGCTTGCGCCAGTTGTTCGGCAAAATCATCCGCGTGGTGATCCAGACACTGGTCAAATCCCAGCACGTCGACCGCATGACGACATTTTTCCACACCGCCCGCGATGCCTACCACATGACAGCCTTTAATCTTGCCGATCTGCCCGACGGTTGCCCCGACTGGCCCGGTGGCCGCAGCGACTACCAGCGTCTCGCCCGCCTTCGGCTGGCCGATATCCAGCAGCCCCATATACGCGGTGAAACCCGGCATCCCCAGCACACCCAGCGCCCAGGACGGATTTTCAACCTCTTCGCCCAGCTTGACGAGGCCCGCGCCGTCAGAGAGTTCATACTCCTGCCAGCCGCTATAACCCAGTACCCACTCGCCCGCTTTAAATTTCGGATGGTTCGACTGCTCTACGCGACTGACCGTGCCGCCCACCATTACCGCGCCAACGTCGACCGGCGGTGAATAGGAGGGCGCATCGCTCATGCGGCCACGCATATAAGGATCAAGTGAAAGCCAGACGGTTCGCAGCAGCAGTTGCCCGTCCGCAGGCGTCGGCACCGGCTGCTCTTCCAGGCGAAAATTGTCCGCCACCGGCGCACCGTGCGGGCGAGAGGCCAGCACCAGACGGCGGTTTGTTTTTGCAGATTGACTCATGGGTAGCTCCTTTGTTGCGCAAATGTCCTTAGAGACTAGCGCCTGTTGCCGACAACTGCCTTATCATTACGAGCCAGACTGATTCAGGCGCACCACCAGATAGACGCAGGGTTGCTGCGTCTCATTGATGAAGCGACAGTCGTTCGGCGGCCCCAGTTCCAGACAATCTCCGGCCTGCATTTCATGCCGGGTATCGCCCTCCTGGAATACCAGCTCACCGGACTGTAGCCAGATAAGCTGGCGCGCCAGGGCATAGGACGAAGCAGGCATCGGCACATCACTGCCACCAGGAAGCTCAACCTGAACCAGGTCAATCGGCAAATCAGTGCGGGGAGAAACGTGGCGACGCAGATAGTGACTTTGCGGATCGCGCCACACTGGCTGATTAGCCAATCGTAGCAATTTACCCTCCTGCATCTCAGCGCGGGCAATCAGCGTGGACATGCTGATGCCAAACGCACCCGAAAGCCGTGCCAGAAGTGTGGCGGTTGGGCTACTTTCGCTGCGTTCAATTTTGTGGATCATGGCGCGCGAGACGCCTGCCCGTTCAGCAAGCTCGCTCAGAGACCAGCCGCGCGACTCGCGTTCTACCCGAATACGCGCGCTAATCCGTTGATTCATATCGTCTGGCATAGTGTTCATATCGTCATACTATAGTGTATAGACCCGATTTCAATGGCGTTGTCATAACAAAAAAATATGTCTTATGCCGTAGCAGTATGGCCGCGCGCTTGTGTAATATTGTGTGAATAATGTCTACTATAGTGAACAACACATTTCGAGGTTCCGATGATGATTCGTCACGCCAGCAAAGAAGATTGCGCCGCCATCGGCGAGATTTACAACCATGCGGTACTCCACACCGCCGCCATCTGGAACGACACCACCGTCGATACTGATAACCGCATTGCCTGGTTTGAAGCGCGAACACTGATGGGCTATCCGGTATTAGTGACGGAAGAAAACGGCGTGGTGACGGGCTATGCTTCATTTGGCGACTGGCGCGCCTTTGACGGTTTTCGTCATACCGTCGAACACTCGGTTTACGTTCATCCCGATCACCAGGGTAAAGGCATTGGCCGCGAACTGATGAAAAAGCTGATCGTTGAGGCCCGCGCTATTGGCAAACACGTGATGGTCGCGGGTATCGAGTCGCAAAATCAGGTTTCTGTTCACCTGCACGAAACGCTGGGCTTTGTCGTCACCGGGCAGATGCCGCAAGTGGGGACCAAATTTGGCCGCTGGTTGGATTTGACCTTTATGCAGCTCCAGCTCGACGATCGAAACGAACCGGACGCTATCTGATGAATCAGTCCCTGACGCTGGTCTTTCTGGTGGCAGCCGGGATCGGCCTGGTGGTGCAAAACACGCTGATGGTACGCATCACTCAATCGTCTTCGACGATTTTAATCGCTATGCTGCTGAACTCGCTGGTTGGTATTGTGCTGTTTGTCAGTATCTTGCTGATTAAAAACGGCGTGGCGGGCTTTAGCGAGCTGGCATCGACGATCCGCTGGTGGACGCTGATTCCGGGCCTGCTGGGGTCGTTCTTTGTTTTCGCCAGTATTAGCGGCTATCAGTACGTCGGCGCGGCGACCACTATTGCAGTGCTGGTCGCCAGCCAGTTGATTGGTGGAATGGTGATGGACATCGTGAAAAGCCAGGGCATTCCGCTGCGCGCGCTAATTGGCCCAGTTTGCGGCGCAGTGCTGTTGGTGGTGGGCGCCTGGCTTGTGGCGAGACGCCAGTTCTGAACCTTAAATAATCGAGCCGCCCTGGGTCAGGTGCTCATGGCGGGCTTCTGCTTCTTCTTTGTGCTGTTTGCCGTGGTGGGCGATGGTGTTGCGCAGTCGCTGCTGCTGAGCGTAACGATCTTCGCGGGTCAGCTCGGTGTCTTCGCTGAGCTCGACCAGCAGTTCGTTCATATGGGTGATAACACTCTCTTCCACCGCCGCATCCACGCGGGCAATCACTTCATCTAAATGTGACATCGTCACTCCTTGTTAACTGAGTTTGCCGGGTGGCGGCTACGCCTTACCCGGCCTACGGGTTCTGTGCGGTCTTTTTGTCGGGTGGCGGCTACGCCTTACCCGGCCTACGGGCTCTTTGCGGTCTTTTTACCGGGTGGCGGCTACGCCTTACCCGGCCTACGGGTTCTTTGCGGTCTTTTTGCCGGGTGGCGGCTGCGCCTTACCCGGCCTACGGGTTCTGTGCGGTCTTTTTGTCGGGTGGCGGCTGCGCCTTACCCGGCCTACGGGTTCTTTGCGGTCTTTTTACCGGGTGGCGGCTACGCCTTACCCGGCCTACGGTTCTGTGCTGTCTTTTTGTCGGGTGGCGGCTACGCCTTACCCGGCCTACGGGTTCTGTGCGGTCTTTTTGTCGGGTGGCGGCTGCGCCTTACCCGACCTACGGGTTCTGTGCGGTGTTTTGTAGGCCCGGTAAGCGCAGCGCCACCGGGCGTTTTAAGCCGCACCGCCCCTACAAATACTGAAATGTTAATTCAGCTTCGCTTTTGAGAAATCGCTTCCCATCAGGCTAACGCTATAACCCGTGACATTGCTGCGGGTGGCGTAGAACGTTTTGCCATTCGCCAGCGCAATCCACGGAGCCTGCTGGTAGAAAATCTCCTGCGCCTGACCGTAGAGCTCTGCACGTTTCGCTGGTTCACTGGTCAGTTTCGCTTTCTGTACGAGGTCATTATACCCTTTGTCACACCAGCGCGCGGCATTGGAACCGGTCTTGATACTGTTACAGCCCAACAGCACATCGGCGAAGTTGTCCGGGTCGCCGTTATCGGACATCCAGCCAAACAGCGCGGCGTCGTGCTCGCCTTTACGCATGCCGGACAGATATTCGCCCCACTCATAAGATACAATTTTCGCCTTCACGCCGACCTTCGCCCAGTCGTTCTGGATCATCTCTGCGATGCGTTTGGAGTTCGGGTTATACGGGCGCTGAACCGGCATCGACCACAGCGTCACTTCTGCGCCCTTCTCCAGCCCAGCCTGCTTCAGCAGCGCTTTCGCTTTTTCCGGGTCGTAGCTGTAATCTTTCAGATCTTTGTTATAGCCAAGCATATTTGGCGGAATTGGTGATTTAGCGACCGTACCGGAGCCCATAAACACCGCATTCACGATGGCCGTTTTATCGGTCGCATAGTTCAGCGCCTGGCGCACCAGCACGTTATCAAACGGTTTTTTCTCCGTATTAAACGCCAGATAGCCGACGTTCAGCGCATCAACGGAGTGCAGCGTCAGATCTTTGTTGTTCTTAATCACATCAAACTGCACCGGCGAAGGCGCAGGAATAATCTGGCACTCGTTGGTTTGCAGCTTCGCCAGACGTGTTTCGACGTTAGGCGTGATAGAGAAAATCAGGTGTTTAGTCGGGACCGCACCGTCCCAGTAATTTGGGTTGGCGAGATAGCGGATCTGCGAATCAACTTTATATTGTTGCAACACATACGGACCGGTGCCGATAGGCCAGGTGTCGACGTTTTCCGGCGTGCCTTTTTTAAGCATCACGTCGGCATATTCGGCTGACAAAATGGAGGCGAAATCCATTCCCCAGTCGGCCAGGAACGCCGCATTCGGCTCGGTCAGCACAAACTGCACATGATAATCATCGACTTTTTTCACGTCCTGAATCAGTTTGTCCAGACCGACGTCATTAAAGTATTCGTAATTGCCCTGCGAAACGTTGTGGTACGGATGTTTAGGGTCTTTCTGGCGCAGCACCGAGAAGATAACGTCATCAGCGTTAAAATCACGCGTCGGTTTGAAGAATTTATTGCTATTAAACTTCACGCCCTTACGCAGCGTAAATGTATAGGTTTTGCCGTCAGGCGAAATGGTCCACGACTCCGCCAGTGACGGAACGGGGGTATTCTTGACCGGATCAAAATTGATCAAACGGTTATAAAGCACCTGAGAACTGGCAACGAATGACGGGCCAGAACTGGCGATTTGCGGGTTGAACGATTCCGGTGACGCCTCGGAACAGTAAATAATCGTATCTGTGTTTGCCGCCCAAGCGGCGCTTGCCGGTAAAAGTGTGCTCAGCGCCAGCGCGAGCAGCGTTTTCCCTGTCTTTTTACCTGTGGACATGGTTATAAGCCTTTTCGTTTTATTATATAGAAGGTTAATAACAGCACAGCCCTGAGCGAGTGGCAAATAACGAAACACTATCAGGTTATTCTAAAGCAGCGTATTTCGCTGGTTTAACAAACAGCCCTCGCCGGTTGATTTGCCTTAAGTCAGCTACGTCGTCAAGCAATACCGCCACGTTCTATGCCGTAAGAAATCGCCGCTTTTAGCGTCTCCTCGTCCGTTTGCTTGTATCTCGATTTCGTTAAAGTAATGGTGTGAAGAAGTCTACAGGACCAAATCGTGGCAAAAACACTTTTACGCAGCGGTAATCTCGATGATTTTCAGGCCGTTGGCGGCGGCGGACAGGCCGTATTTGAATCAGCATTACAAATCCGAGAAGCACTTCGTCTGCGCAAACAGCAGGCTATTGTCGATTGTCTGGCCATCCCGCAGGTCAACGACGGCGGTGACCGCGTTGACTGGTATTCGCCGATAGATGGCGACGTTTCCAGCTGGAATGCAACCGATGAAGACGCACGTTTTCGCGCCTTGCGCTATCTGGAAAATACCCTTTCCAGCGTCGAGTCGCTGAGTAAAAAGAGCCTTCAGTCACCCAAAACTGCTCAGCAGCTGTTTGGTTCCCTGCTCTCAAAAGCATTCCAGTTCCCTGGTGAAAATTTCCTGTTCCTCGTCGACGGCAAGCCCGTCATTACGTTCTGGGGGTTTGTGAACCTCAACGAAAATGCGCGCGAGGATGTTCTGGATTGCCTGCGCGAATCGCTCAAACCAGAACCGATGCCTGCGCCGGTAGAAGAACCTGAGCCAGAAGAGCCCGCCCCGACGATTGTTTTTGAACAAGCCGACGCGCCGCTCGTCGCGCCACCGCCTGTCGTGCGGGTAACCGAGGACGATTTGTATTCGGCTGAGCCTGCCACTGTGCGAATGCCCGAAGTGGCAACGCCTGTTGAACCGGCGCCTGCCGTTATCGGCAAGAAGCGCCGCGTTCCGCTCTGGTCCCTGCCTGTAGCCGCCGTGATTATCGCCGCTGTTGCCGCGCCGCTGCTGTGGCCGAAACAGGCCCCTTCCGCAGAACCGACCCCAGTGTCAGCCCCTGCACCATTAGCCATCGCACCGAGACCGGTGAAACCGGCAGTGGAAATGACGATGAATTTACCGCTGCATCAAGCCGAAGTCCTGCCAGTAAAAGCAGCAGAACCCGCGCCCGCACCTGTGGAGCAAGCCGTTGTCATCACCGCCATACCTAAAGATGCGATGGTCATGGACGCAGTTCAGGTGAAAACCGGTTCGACCAAGTTCCTCAACGGCACCTGGCGCGCGATGCTGGACGTGAAAGATCCGATTACCGGAAAACCACCCTCACTGCGTTACCAAATTCAGAACAACAAAGGTATTGCCAGAGTGGTTCACGGTGACAATGTGGTTTGTCGAAGCGACATCTTCTCCGGGCTGCACAGCAACGGCGAACTGATGATTAAGAGCCGCGGCAATGCTCGCTGCACTGACGGTTCGCGCTACCCGATGCCGGAGATCGCCTGTAAAGCCGGGACTAACGACGTGGCAGAATGCACTGCCCGTTATGATGCCAAAACCGTCGTTCCGCTGACGTTCAAGAAAGCAGGTGCCTGATCCTATGCTGGTTAATCTTTGCGACTACAAACAAAGCGTGACGCTGATTGCGAACAGCGGCGTACAGTTTCTTGATTTTGGCCTGACGCCACAGGACTCGGCAAGTCTGGGCCGTTTCGTACGTAAAACCGCCAATGGCCCGTTGCTGCGCCTCAATTATGATCTGGTGAACAGCCGCTATACCTTACCCGCGGGTCGCGGCGGGCAGCCTGAAGTGGTGAAACCAGAAAGTACCTACACCTTGCATCAGTCTCTGGCGGTGCTGGATGGCGTCTGGTTCCCCATTCCTTTTTTACGCTTTAATCCTCCACGTACCTTCGTCGACGGCCCGGATAACTGGGCGCGGGCGCAGGTACGCAAGCTTGAGACGCCGGACAGCGCAGGCAATACCCATCGTGTAACCTTTGCGCTCGACAGCCAGATTGCCGATCACGCCACACCGGGCCTGTCGCCGGTCGAAAATGACATCCTGAACGGCACCCGTTTTGCGCTGGCCTGGCGCGACGATGAAGTGCTGAGTTTCCTCGATCAAACCTGGATTGATGGCTGGCTGCGCGAAGCCTTTACGGGCTACGCTACCGGCGTGGAAAACCGCTCCGAGCGCGACCTGCATCAGGCGCTGCGCGGGTTTGAATACCAGGCGCACTGGCTCAATCTGATGACCATGCTTGGCGAGCAGATCACCGTCCCGGAAGTCAAATTTGTTACCCATACCCTGAGTACCCCGGCGATTCCAGTCGATCTGATTCTGGATGTCGGCAACACTCACACCTGCGGCGTGATCATTGAAGATCATGGCGATGCCAACGACGGCCTGCGCCAGACCGCAGAGCTGCAGGTACGCTCCTTAAGCGAACCGCAGTTCCTGAACGAGCCGCTGTTTACCAGCCGCCTGGAATTCTCTGAAGCCCGCTTTGGCAAACAACACTTCTCGGTCGAAAGTGGACGCGAAGATGCCTTTGTCTGGCCATCTATCGTTCGCGTGGGCGATGAAGCACGCAAACTGGCAATGCAGCGCCTCGGCACCGAAGGCAACAGCGGGATCTCCAGCCCGCGTCGCTATCTGTGGGACGAAACCCCGACAGTTCAGGACTGGCGATTTAGCCAGATGAACGCCAAAACCCAGCGCGAACCCCTGGCGACGGCTTTCCCGCTGATGAATCTGATGAATGATGACGGCCAGCCGCTGTTCACCCTGCCACAGGATGAGCGTCTGCCGGTCTTCTCACCGCAGTACAGTCGCAGCACGCTGATGACTCACATGCTGTGCGAACTACTCGCACAGGCGCTGGGCCAGATTAACAGCGTCGCCACGCGTCTGCGTTTAGGCTTCCCGGCTTCACCGCGTCAGCTGCGTACTCTGATCCTGACCCTGCCCTCGGCGATGCCTAAACAGGAGCGCGAGATTTTCCGCCGCCGGATGTTTGAAGCTATCGCCATCGTCTGGAAAGCGATGGGATGGCACCCGCAGGATGAAGATTTTGCCAGCCGTAAACAGCAGGATAAGAGCGTGATCCCGGTCCCGACCATCCAGATGGAATGGGACGAAGCCAGCTGCGGTCAGCTGGTGTGGCTGTATAACGAAGCCATTTCCCACTTCGGCGGCCAGACGGAAGCGTTTTTCGCCTCCCTCGCCCGCCCCGATCGCGAAGTCGAACCCGGCGCCCAGCCTGGACGCTCACTGCGCGTGGCCTCGATTGATATTGGCGGCGGCACGACAGATATGGCGATCACCCATTATCAACTGGATGATGGTTCGGGGAATAACGTCAAAATCACGCCACAGCTGCTGTTCCGCGAAGGTTTTAAAGTCGCAGGAGACGATACGCTGTTGGACGTTATCCAGCGCTACGTTTTGCCAGCTTTGCAAACACAGCTGCAAAAATCCGGTATCGCCGACGCCTCACTGCTGATGGCGTCTCTGTTTGGTGATTCCGGGCGCATTGATACCCAGGCAGTCCTGCGACAGCAGACGGCTCTGCAGCTGTTTATGCCAATAGGCCACGCCATTCTGGCGGCATGGGAAAACAGCGATATCGACGATCCGCTGGCTGGATTGCACGCCACCTTCGGCGATCTGCTCAAACAGCAGCCGACCCGCAATGTGATGAACTATTTGCAGCAGGCGGTCGACCATGCACTGCCAGCCGGTTCCGCCCCGTTCGACCTGTTTGCAGTACCGCTGCATGTAAACTTCCACGAAATGCAGGACGCAATGCTGACAGGCCAGTTTACGCTGGCCGCCCCGCTGCACGCCGTTTGTGAAGCCATTTCGCATTATGCCTGCGACATTTTGCTGATCACCGGGCGTCCGGGCTGCCTGCCTGGCGTGCAGGCGCTGATTCGCCACCTGCAACCAGTGCCCGTCAACCGTATCGTCTGGCTGGATAAATATCGCGTGCACGAATGGTATCCGTTTAGCCAGCAGGGCCGCATCGGTAATCCAAAATCTACCGCCGCCGTTGGGGCGATGCTGTGCAGCCTTGCGCTGGATCTGCGTTTACCGCGCTTTAATTTTAAAGCCGCCGATATTGGTGCTTATTCAACCGTGCGTTATCTGGGCGTGCTCGACAATACAGTCAACACGCTGCGCGAAGAGAACGTCTGGTATCAGGACATCGACCTCGATAAACCGGGCGCAAAACTGGATGCAAAACTGCACTTCCCGCTGCGCGGTAACGTCACGCTGGGATTCCGTCAGCTGGCAAACACCCGCTGGCCGGCAACTCCGCTCTATACCCTGAGCATCAACTCCGCAGAACTGGCAAAATCCATCGCCGGTGACGGTGTGTTGAACGTGCGTTTACAGCTGCGCGGCGGCACAAAACATGAAGGGCCAGAGTCGTTTGAACTGAGCGACGCCTGGCTCCAGGACGGAACGCCAGTTCCGCCTGACGCCTTAACATTTAAACTGAATACCCTGGCCGATCGCCGTCACAGCGGAAGCCATTACTGGATCGACAGCGGGAGTGTATATCTCAAATGACAGCGATGACTGCCACCACTCAGGCCCTGATCGAGTGGATCAATGAAACGCGTCTGCACGCCCCAATGCTGGATAACGATGCCGACGCCCTGCTGGCCCAACTGACCTGTGCACAGGCGCGGGGACAGGCCATAGACCGTGCTCTTTCAGGACGTAGCAGCATTGGTCTTTACGGCCACTCCCAGGCAGCCAAGGCGCACCTGCTGGCGTCATTGTGCGGCAGCGGAAATAGTCGTCTGGATGTGTCTCCCGGCCAGCGTACTTTTGACTATTTTTCACATATCAACCCCGGTCATGCCCTGACCAACATGGCGGTACGTTTTACGCCGCGTGCGAGTGATGTCAGCGATGATGCTTTCCCTCTGCGCCTGAGCCTGGTAACAGAGGCCGAGTTGGTCCAGCTGTTTATCGCCCGAACCACGCTCCACACGCTGATTCGCCCGGTGGAAAAATCAGTCATCGAAGCGCGTGTTGAAAAGTGGCGCGCACTGCGACAGCCGCAGGCCGTTCCGGGGATCACCGCACAGGAAGTGGCGACCATTGGCCGCTACTGGCGCAGCGCCGTGCCAGGTTTTGAACAACAGATGGACGATGTGCTTTGGCACCAGTTCGCTCAACTGATTCCTTCGCTGGATTTAAGCACCCGAGCCAGCGCCTGGTCGCTATTGTGGGGTGAGCAGCAGGAAATTACCCAGCAGTGGCTGAAACTGGCGCACGTGCTGCATCAGACCAGTCACGCCCGTGAACTGGCGGCACCGCTGAGCTTGCTGGTCGATAATTTTGGCCTGCCGAGCGAAGGATTCCTGACCCGCGCGGAATTTACCGCTCCTGATGCCCAAGAAGCGGTACTTCACCCGCTGAACGACGGTGAGATGCTGAATGCCATCAGTATTCCCGTCGACGTGTTGGCGTTTCTGACTCGCGAGCTGGTTTTGCCTGCTGAAAATGGTGTGCTCGACAGCGTCGATATTATTGATATCCCCGCGCCATCTGATGCAAATTTATCACCTCTGGCAGAAGCGAAATGCACGTGGCTGCTCGAACATTATCGCCAGCAGATGCAGCCCGATGTGCTGGTTATCTGCAATGCGACCGCTCGACACGAGCAGACGGCAAAAACCGCCAAAACCTTGCTGAACTGGGTGAAAGAGACCCAAACGGCGGAAGAGTCAGCGTTGCCAGGCCTGGTATGGGCGATTACTCCTCACGACGCGCGTTTCCACACTAAGCAAAATCTGGACGAGGCCGTGCAGCACCTGCTTGGCAAGCCCGGCCAGCGCTGGGGAACCTTGCAGGCGCTGGACACGCACAGCATGCAGCGCGTGGTGGAGTGGCTGTCTCAGGCGACGCTTTCCACGCAGCGACAGTCTCGCCTGCTGGCCTTAAAAACCGCGCAAAAGCGAGAGCTTCACGCACTGATGAACAGCTATCTGGCACCGATCGCCGTCGAGCCAGGAACACAACGCACTCAGGCCGAAGCGATGGTGCGTTCACTTCAATCCAGCGCTGCTCGTCACGGCGAACTGCTGGAAGGACTGTTGCCTCCACTGAAAGCCTTCGAAACGCTGCTCGCCGTCCAACAACCGCGCGAAGAGCAGGTTAATGGCCTGTTCACCGACGTTATTGATCTCTTTGCTGATAACGCCAGCGAAGGTCATGAGACATTCCAGACCAAAGACAAAGCGCGTCTGGCGCATCGCGTCTGGCTCAATCATCTGCGCCAGTGGAGCCGGAATGAAGCGACAGCCCACAGGCTGGGGCTGGACATCTCCGTGCTGCCACAGATTGCCGATGCGCTGGCAATCAGCAGCTATCGCCTGAATCTCCCGCAACAATTGCAGCGCATTGTAGAAGCCGATAAAAGCAGTGCAGCGCAGTTACATGCTGCCATCGGTAACTTCATCGGCTGGCTGGGTTACGCCGAAACACCGGTAGCCTCGCGTCCGGCAAGCCGCGTGCGCAAAGGACAGGCCATTTTCGTGACGCCAGTGGTCAGCAGCACAACGCCGAGACTGACCCGCCTGGGTGAGCAACCGGTGCATGCCGCCACCGTCTATGTTTACGACTGGCTGGTTGCGCTTTACACTCGCGCGATTGAGAACATGGATTTTCAGCATCCACACGATATTCAGCCAGCAGCACGTCAGGCGTTACAGACGATTCTGCGCTAGTCACTTTGACAGCCCGCGAATGTGCGGGCTGTTATCCTGCGAAGAGACAGCCCGAGATCGCACCCGCCAGCGCCGAAGGGTTTTCCCACGACATCGAATGCCCCGCCCTGGGGATAACGATCGTCTTTACGCCTCGTTGCTTTATCTCTTCCGCCTCAGGATCAGGGAGCGACATCTCGCCGAACAGCAACGTCACCGGGCATTTCAGCGCCAGAAATTGTGCGGCCCAGTCTGGCTGAACGCCTGCGACCAACGACGCAGCCCCGCGCCAGACGGCATACGGCGCATTACTGCGCAGGCACCCCGCCCACGGCGAGGTTTCAGCAGCCAACATCGCGGCGTATCCGCTCTCGATAAAAGCGGTTTCATCCTGGGCGGCAATCCCGCGGCTGAACATCCCACCCCCAGCATGGAAATTGGGTTCGGCGACAATCAGCCCGCGAAGACGCTCCTGAACTAACGTCGCGGTTTCGATGGCGATGCTGCCGCCCATACTGTGGCCGTAGAGCCAGAAAGCCTTGAGCTCGATATGATTGAGGAGTTCAACAATGACCTTCGCCTGATCGCATGTGCGATAGCTAAAATGCTCAGGTTTGTCGCTGTAGCCACTGCCGGGAAGATCGATAAGAATGGCCCGACGCGCACCGAACTGCGGATCGCTAACGACGCGGGGATATTCATAGGAAGAGGCGCAGCCGAGGCCGTGAATAAACACCACGGGATCGCCGGAACCGGGGAGGTCCTGCCAGCGGACGGTGCAGCCAGCCTGCTGCGAGTAAAAACTGTTCATAAGCACTCCTTTGACGATGCACTGTGTATTTATACAGTCACGCGCAGCAGAATGCTATTTTGTCTTTAAAAACTGGAAGCGAGCTTCAGAAAAGCGAGATCAACAGCGCGACAGGGAAGCTCATCGGCCACGTGGAACCCACCAGAAATGCGCTCAGAAAACGAATGCGCTTGCGGTCTTTCGACAGGAACCAGGTTATCAGGGCGCAAATCGCGGCCATGACTGCGTAAAACACCAGCATTTTTTGATACAGCGTCATTTTGTGCACTCGATCGATAAAATAACCGCGCGCAATATGCGTCATATGTTGATACAGATCAAGTTTTAATGTTACACATTAACCACTAAAATCACAGGGTTAATAACATTTGAGTATTTTTTCCGTGCTAACCCCCTGCCTTTTCTACCTCTTTTACTACTCCTTTAAAGTTGCATCTTAAATGCACATTTTGCACAATGGTTCTGTCAGGAAAGTGGTGTAATAACGGCAGGTTTTACAGGGAGAAAATATGTTACGCATTCCATCGAGTTGTATTCATACCCGTTCCACGCCTTTCTGGAACAAGGACACCGCTCCTGCAGGCATTTTCCAGCGCCATCTTGATCGCGGCACGCGACCGGGCGTTTATCCCCGTTTATCCGTGAGCCAGGGGGCGATTCGTTACTTAGGCTATGCCGACGAATTCACGCCAGAGCCTGACAGCGAACTCATCATCGAGGCCGGTCATTTCGGTGTTTTCCCACCCGAAAAATGGCATCACATCGAAACGATGACCGACGATACTGTGTTCAACGTCGATTTTTTTGTTGAACCTGAAGTTTTGAAATCTCTTTGAACAGCTGAACGCTTATAAGGAACTCCACATGCTACGTATTCCTGAAAATTTTGTTCACACTCGCGCAACCCCTTTCTGGAACAAAGATTCTGCACCGAAGGCCCTTTTCACTCACCACAACACCAAAGCGGGCGTGTATGGCCGCCTGTCGGTAATGCAAGGTGCGGTGAAATACTTTGGTTTCCCGGATGCTGACGCCACCGAACCCGATCTGGAACTCATTATCGAAGCGGGTTCTTTTGGCATTTCGCCGCCGCAAAAATGGCACCGCATTGAGCTTCTGACCGACGATACGTATTTCAGTATTGATTTCTTCGCCGATCCACATGCAACCCTGGAAGGTGCGGGCCTGGGTAGAGTCGTTAATACACATAAGGAGTAAGATCATGGGCAAGGCAACGTATACCGTCACCGTGACGAACAACAGTAACGGCGTGTCGGTAGATTACGAGACACAAGCCCCGATGGAGCTTTTAATCCCCGACGTCGCCGCCGATGTCGTGAAAGATCTGGTCAATACCGTGCGCGCGTATGACACAGAAAATGAGCATGATGTGTGCGGGTGGTAGAAAAATGCCGGGTGGCGGTTTCGCCTTACCCAGCCTACAAATGAAGGGTTTCGTAGGCCCGGTAAGCGAAGCGCCACCGGGCGAAGTCTGGTGCGGGGCCAACTAAAAGCCGGGTGGCGGCTGCGCCTTACCCGGCCTACGGAATTGATGCGTTTTTTGCCGGGCGGCACTAGTGTTTAATCATCACATGCCGAACAACGGTGTAATCTTCCAGTCCATATACAGACATATCCTTGCCGTAACCAGAGAGTTTCATTCCGCCGTGCGGCATTTCGCTGACCAGCATGAAATGGGTATTCACCCAGGTGCAGCCGTATTGCAACTGTGCACTCATGCGATGGGCGCGACCCACGTCTTTGGTCCAGACCGATGAGGCCAGGCCGTATTGCGAGTCATTCGCCCAGGCCAGAACCTGCTCTTCGTCGTCAAATTCCGTCATACTCACCACCGGACCGAACACTTCTCGCTGGACGATGGCATCTTCCTGTTTTGCGCCGGCCAGCAAAGTGGGCTGGAAGTAATAACCTGCCCCGTCCACTTTATTGCCCCCGGTCACCACTTTCACATGACCGAGCGCTTTGGCGGCATCCACAGCCTGACAAACTCGCGCCAGATGCGCGGCGGAACTGAGCGGCCCAAGCTCGGTGGATTCATCATCCGGTGCGCCGGTTTTCAGCGTCGCTATCGCCGCGCCGAGTTTTTCGACAAGCGCGTTGTAGATCCCTTTTTGCGCATAAATCCGGCAGGCTGCAGTACAGTCCTGGCCTGCATTGTAGAAACCAAAGGTGCGCACTCCTTCCACTACCGCGTCGAGATCGGCGTCGTCAAAGACAATAACCGGCGCTTTGCCGCCAAGTTCCATATGCGTGCGTTTAATCGACGAGGCCGTGTGGCCGATAATGTGCTCGCCGGTGGCGATCGATCCGGTCAGCGATACCATACGTACTTTTTCGTGTCCGGTCAGTGGGTCGCCAACGGTTTTTCCGCGTCCGAAGAGGACATTAAGGACGCCAGCCGGGAAGATATCTTTTGCCAGCTCGCCCAGCTTTAGTGCCGTCAGCGGGGTGATTTCAGAGGGTTTAATCACCACGCAGTTCCCGGCAGCCAGTGCGGGAGCCAGCTTCCAGGCTGCCATCATCAACGGATAGTTCCACGGCGCGATGGAGGCCACCACGCCGACCGGGTCGCGGCGAATCATCGAAGTGTGGCCGTCAAGATACTCGCCCGCAGCAAGGCCATTTAAGGTACGCGCCGCCCCGGCGAAGAAGCGGAAAACATCCACCACCGCAGGGATTTCGTCGTTGATAACGCAGTGCAGCGGCTTGCCGCAGTTTTGTGATTCGAGTCGCGCAAAGATTTCAGCATGTTCCTCGATAACATCAGCGAGTTTCAGTAAGCACTCAGAACGCGCTTTCGGCGTCGTGCGGCCCCACTCGGAAAATGCACTATCGGCGGACCGTACGGCGGCATCGACCTGAGCGGCAGACGCCTCAGCGATCTCCAGCAGCACTTCCCCCGTTGCAGGATTGTATACCGGCTGTTTTTCCCCTTCGCCGGTGACCAGTTCACCATTAATCAGCAGTTGATTTTGCATAGCATTGTCCTGTTGAAATCAAAGTTATTTCCCGCTTTCGACCACGTTTTCGTTGTCACGGGTTAGCCACCAGGCGCCCAGAATTGGAATGGTTGTCACCAGCATCACCAGCAGCGCGACCACGTTGGTGACGGGCACATCGCGCGGGCGTCCGAGCTGATTGAGCAACCACAGCGGCAACGTGCGTTCGTGTCCCGCCGTAAATGTCGTGACGATGATTTCATCGAACGACAGCGCAAACGCCAGCATTCCCCCCGCCAGCAGTGCAGAACTTAAATTCGGCAACACCACGTAGCGGAAGGTTTGCCAGCCGTCTGCGCCTAAATCCATCGATGCTTCCACCAGGCTCCACGAGGTTCGGCGAAAGCGTGCGATGACGTTGTTAAACACCACCACCACGCAGAACGTGGCGTGACCGGTGACGATAGTGAAAAAGCCCGGCTCCAGATTGATGGTTTTAAATGCCGTCAATAGCGCCAGCCCGGTGATGATCCCCGGCAGCGCAATCGGCAGCAGAAGTAGCAGCGAGATAGCGTTTTTGCCGAAGAACTCACTGCGCCACAGCGCGGCTGCCGCAAGCGTCCCCAGTACCAGAGCGATGGCGGTCGAAAGCGATGCAATTTGAAGTGACAACGTCACCGAGTCAATGATATCGCTGCGCGACGCCGCCACGCTGAACCACTTCAGCGTGAGCCCCTTCGGCGGAAAGCTGAATGCCGCGTCCTCCGTATTAAAAGCATAGATGGCAATAATCAGCAGCGGGAAGTGCAGGAAAATGACCCCGCCCCAGGCCGCCACTTTCAGGAACCAGGGAGCGCGTTCAGAGTGCATCGAAGGCTCCCAGACGTTTCACGAACGCCAGATAGAGGGATATAAGAACAATCGGCACTAATGTGAATGCCGCCGCCATTGGCATGTTGCCTATCGCACCCTGTTGGGCATAAACCATGTTGCCGATGTAATACCCCGGCGGGCCGACCAGCTGCGGCACAATGAAATCACCCAGCGTCAGTGAGAAGGTAAATATCGATCCGGCGGCAACACCGGGAATGGCTAGCGGCAGCACCACATAGCGGAAAGTCTGACGAGGACGCGCACCGAGGTCAGCGGAGGCTTGTAACAGCGACGGTGGCAGACGCTCAAGCGCGGCCTGCACCGGCAGGATCATAAACGGCAGCCAGATATAGACGAAAACCAGGAAGCGCCCCAGCCCGGATGTCGACAGCGTATTGCCGCCAATGGCAGGTAGCGTCAGCACCGACATCAGCAGCGGCTCCAGCCCCATATAACCCAGAAACCATTGTGCAACGCCATCTTTTGCCAGCAATAACGTCCACGCGTAAGCCTTAACGATATAGCTCGCCCACATCGGGAGCATCACCGCGATATAGAAAAACGCTTTCCATTTACCGCTGGTGTAACGCGCCATATACCACGCCATCGGAAAGGCCAGGATGGCGCTGGCAATCGTGACCGCAATCGCCATCAGTAAGGTGCGCAGGATAATGTCGTAATTGGCGGGGTTAAAAAGAGCCAGGATGTTCGCGAAAGTCAGGTCCGGCGTCACCGACATGGTGAAGTCGTCGAAGGTGTAAAAACCTTGCCACAGCAGGGTCAGCAGCGAGCCAAGATAGACAATCCCGAACCACATCAGCGGGCCAAGCAGCAGCAAAAATAGCCCGAGCGACGGTTTGCGCCAGAGTAGCGTGGTGACCCGGCTGACCGGGCCACGGGATGAGGAGGCAGGAGAAACGCTCATATCCATCTCACCTTTCCTCATGCAGGGGCACCATTGCCTCGCGCGACCAGGAGGCCAGCACCTGCTGTCCAGGAGCAACGTCCGCTGGGATATGTGCCCCGCTCAGATTGGCCTGGCTGACCAGCAATTTTGCGCCATCGCCGAGACGCAGCTCAAACCGTGTTGCCGCGCCCTGATACTGCACCGCCTGTACCACGCCCTGAACCTGAACGTCTCCGCTTTCATTGAGGCGAATATGTTCTGGACGGAGCGAATAGATGCCCTCCATACCACACACCTGTCGGGCAACGGCGGCATCAAACACGTTTGAAGTGCCGACAAAACTGGCGACAAACGGCGTACGCGGGCGCATATACAACTCGCGCGGGGTATCGACCTGCTCAATGCGTCCGTTGTTGAACACGGCCACGCGATCGGACATCGACAGCGCCTCGCCCTGATCGTGAGTGACGAAAATAAAGGTAATCCCCAGCTCCTGTTGAAGCTTTTTCAGCTCAAACTGCATCTGCTCGCGCAGCTTTAGATCCAGCGCACCGAGAGGTTCATCCAGCAGCAGAACGCGCGGTTCGTTGACCAGCGCACGGGCGATGGCGACGCGCTGGCGCTGGCCGCCGGAAAGCTGCGATGGCTTACGCTTTTCCGCGAAACCTAATCCCACCTTTTCCAGCGCATCGCGCGCCATCGTCTGGCGTTTCTTTTTATCGACCCCTTTCACCATCAGCCCGTAGGCGACGTTGTCGATTATCGACATATGCGGGAACAGGGCGTAATCCTGGAACACGGTGTTTACATCGCGTTCCCACGGTGGAAGCTCGCTGGCTTCTTTGCCAAAGATTTTAATCGCCCCGCCGCTCAGTTGTTCAAACCCGGCAATCAGGCGCAGGCAGGTGGTTTTGCCGGAGCCCGAAGGCCCCAGCATAGAGAAAAACTCGCCGTCGCGAATGCCGATGGTGACACCATCCACCGCCCGCACGTCGCCGTACAGACGGGACACGTCGTTAAATTCTACTGCGTACGTCATGTTCTGCTCCCTGGCGATTAACGGCCGCCCATGATGGCGATGTAATCCTGCGTCCAGCGGCTGTATGGAACATATTTACCGCCTTCGGCAATTGGGGTTTTCCAGAACAGGATTTTGTCGAACTCGTTGTAACCGTTGGTTTCACAACCTTTGTCACCGAGTAATGTGCTGGCTTTACAACCTTCTGCAACCACCGGCAGAGAGCCAAACCACGCCGCCAGATCGCCCTGCACTTTTGGCGTCAGCGACCAGTTCATCCACTTATAGGCGCACATCGGGTGTTTGGCTTCGGCGTGCAACATGGTGGTATCTGCCCAGCCCGTCACCCCCTCTTTCGGGAAGACGGTCGCGATAGGTTGATTTTCGCCTTTCAGGGCGTTCGCCTGATATGGCCAAGCGCTCGATGCCACCACGCCTTCATTTTTGAAGTCGCTCATCTGGACAGTGGTATCGTGCCAGTAACGGTGAATAAGCGCGTGTTGATCGCGCAGCACTTTCAGTACGGCTGAGTATTGTGCTTCGGTGAGCTGGTATGGGTCAGTAATGCCCAGCTGCGGCTGGGTTGCTTTGACGAACAGCGCCGCATCAGCAATATAGATTGGGCCATCGTAAGCCTGAACGCGGCCTTTGTTGGTTTTGCCGTCCGGGAGATTTTGCTCTTTAAAGACCACGTCCCAGCTGTCCGGCGGTGTCGGGAAGGTTTTGGTGTTGTACATCAGTAAGTTCGGCCCCCACTGATACGGTGTGCCATACACTTTCCCGCCAACGTTAAACCATTCGCCTTTCACGATGCGCGAATCAATGGTTTTCCAGTTGGGAATCAGATCCGGATTAATGGGCTGAACACGTTTGCCCATAATCAAACGTAAAGAGGCATCCCCCGACGCGGTGACCAGATCATATCCGCCTTTCGCCATCAGGCTGACCATCTCATCGGAGGTCGCCGCCGTTTTAACATTCACCGCGCAGCCGGTCTCTTTTTCAAACTGCGTCACCCAGTCGTAATTTTTATCCGTCTGGCCGCGCTCGATGTAGCCCGGCCAGGCGATGATATCCAGTCGTCCCTCGCCTTTCCCAACCTCTTTCGGCGGCTCAGCGGCTTGCACGGTCATGATCGTCATGCCGAGCGCACACAGGCTGCTGCGGGCAAATTTTTTGCTCATTTGATTTACTCCTGTCGCAATGAAATTTGGCGGCAGCCATGCCGTAAAAATATCTCCCTTAATAAACGTAGACTGCGCAAATGCGCCGCACCCTGCGGCTTTGGGAAATTTCATCAGGTTGTGACAGAGGGCGCATTCCCTGTTAACTGGATTATAGACAAGGAGTTAGCGGCGAGCGGCGGTATGCAGATTTCCTATGACAGACCTGCGGAAATAAACCCGACGGTTGTCATAGGATAAGGATTGTTTATTTATGCGGGGTTATTACGCCTGTGAAAAATAAGCCTTTCGGCTTATTTCAGCATCGCGCTAATTAATTTAGCTAACTGGATAACAGCCTGCTCTTCGCGCTCGCCCCACGCCCAGGAAGTATTAAAGCGAAAGAACGGCGTCCAGACATCTGAGGTAGAGAACATTTTGCCCGGTGCAATGCTGATGTGGTGCACCAGCGCCTGTTCAGAGAGCTTTCCTGCGTCTAACGGCGCAGGCAGTTCCAGCCATAAAAAATAGCCGCTGTCGTTGTGGTGAATTTTGACTTCCGCCGGTAAATGGCGCATCAGCGATTGCCACGCCTGCTGTTTGCGCTCGGCGAGCGTGCGGCGCAGACGGCGAAGATGAGCGTCGTAGCGTTTAGTGGCGAGATAATCCACCAGCGCGAGTTGCATCGGGGAGCTGGTCGAGAGTGTGCTCATCAACTGTAGCTGCTGAATACGACGCGCATGTTTGCCCGCAGCGACCCAGCCGATACGGAATCCGGCAACCAGGCATTTCGAGAATGACGAGCAGTGCAGCGTCATGTCCTGGCTGTCCCAGGCTTTGGCTGGCAGCGGTTTTTCGCGACCAAAATAGAGCTCGCTGTATACGTCATCTTCAATCAACGTAACGTTATGCCTGGTCAGCAATGCAACCAGATGCGCCTTTTTCTCAGCGCTGAGGGTAAATCCGAGAGGGTTCTGGCTGTTGGTCATCAACCAGCAGGCTTTCACCGGATAGTCGTTTAACGCCTGTTCAAGCGCATCGAGATCGATCCCCTCGCGCACGTCGGTGGCGATCGACAGCGCTTTAAGTTTCAGTCTTTCCAGCGCCTGAAGTGCGCCGTAGAAACAGGGGTTTTCGACGATCACCCAATCGCCTGGCTCAGTCACAGCTTGCAAACTCAGGTTGAGCGCTTCCAGCGCACCGGCGGTGATCACGATCTCCTCCGGCGAAATATTCATCCCCTGCTGGGCATAGCGGCGGGCGATGGCGTGGCGGAGATCGACGTTACCGGGCGGCAGGTTTTCAATCACGCTCATAGCGGTCGCTGTTTTGCTGACATTGGCAAGTGATCGATTGAGTTGCTGAAGCGGGAAGAGTCTGGGATCAGGAAAAGCAGAAGCAAAGGGTAAAACAGAGGGGTCGCGGCTGGCCTGCAGGACATCAAAAATATAGGTATTGATATCGACCATTTCGTCGCGCATCACCTGCGCGGGTGGCGCAGGCTGCTGCTTAACCGGGCGCGGAGCAACGTAGTAACCCGATTGTGGGCGAGCAACGATTCGCCCCTGACTTTCCAGCGTTTGATACGCATGACCGACAGTCATGAAACTCATGCCGCTGCTGGCAACTTGCTCACGCAACGACGGTAGCTTATCTCCCGGCAACCACACGCCAAGTTCGATTTGCGAAATGATTTGCTGCGCCAGGCGCTGGTATTTTTTCATCGTTCTCTCCTTGCTTCACACCAGTGTATATCAGCAGGAGAAAATTGGCAGTTTTAAAAAACTGTTATGGTAAACGCGGTGTTATGACGGGCGATGACTGTACTGAGCTTGCTCCGGGAAAGACGAGGCCGCCAGGTGGTCAAGGGTCATCATGGACGATTTGCAGAAAATGCACTTCGCACCGTGTGGATTTTTTTCGGACACATCAAAGATAGAGGTGCGGTATTGCGAGCCATGACAGCATGGGCAGCGAAAATGGATATAAGAAATCATATGATTCTCCAGTAAACGTAGAAACGTAAATAAGCTAATTGGGGCCATTCAAGGCGATAGTGGTCTGAGACAAAACTAATCAGAGTGTAAAGAGAAGACCCAAGAGGCTGCGGAGAGGCACAACGTGATGAGAAATGCTTTGAGACGACGTCAGATATTTTTTGGCTATCAAACCGATGAAGCATTAACGCATGGCGGAGAGAACAACGCAAGCCCTTTTAATGAAGAAAAGTGATAAAAAGAAAATTTTTATGCCCTGAACTTTTATCGGGATTATCAGTCAGCTGCGTTTACCTGTTCACTATATCAGATGATTAAAGCCCGCCACTATTTCAAACTGTTATACATAAAAATCCCTTTTCTGCGTCTGATAGTTCCTTTTAGCGCCCTATACCATAACACCACACCGATTGACATTGAGGCTGTGCATGTTTGGTTTAGATGCTTTTCATCTGGCGAGGATACAGTTCGCATTTACCGTATCCTTCCACATTATTTTTCCGGCGATCACCATCGGTCTCGCCAGCTATCTGGCCGTGCTCGAAGGGCTTTGGCTGAAGACCAAAAACCCGGTCTGGCGCTCGCTGTACCATTTCTGGTCCAAAATATTCGCCGTTAACTTCGGGATGGGCGTGGTCTCCGGGCTGGTGATGGCCTATCAATTTGGGACCAACTGGAGCGGATTTTCGCAATTCGCGGGCAGCATTACTGGCCCACTGCTGACCTACGAGGTGCTCACCGCCTTCTTCCTTGAGGCGGGTTTCCTCGGCGTGATGCTGTTTGGCTGGAATAAAGTCGGACCAGGCCTGCACTTCTTTTCCACCTGCATGGTCGCGCTGGGGACGATTATTTCCACGTTCTGGATACTGGCGTCGAACAGCTGGATGCAGACGCCGCAGGGCTATGAAATCGTCAACGGCGTGGTCGTGCCGGTCGACTGGTTCGCGGTGGTGTTTAACCCCTCCTTCCCTTATCGCCTGTTCCATATGTCCATTGCGGCTTTCCTGAGCAGCGCTCTCTTCGTCGGCGCATCGGCGGCCTGGCACTTATTGCGCGGCAACAATACGCCTGCCATCCGCCAGATGTTTTCGATGGCGCTGTGGATGACGCTGATCGTCGCGCCGATTCAGGCGATGGTCGGAGATATGCATGGCCTGAATACGTTAAAACATCAGCCCGCCAAAATTGCGGCCATTGAGGGACACTGGGAAAACCCGCCGGGTGAACCGACGCCATTATTGCTGTTTGGCTGGCCGGATATGGAACAGGAACGCACCCGCTATGGGCTCGAAATCCCGGCACTCGGCAGCCTGATCCTGACGCACAGCCTGGATAAACAGGTTCCGGCACTGAAGGATTTCCCGAAAGAGGATCGTCCCAACTCGACGATTGTGTTCTGGTCGTTCCGCATTATGGCGGGGCTGGGAATGTTGATGTTGCTGCTCGGCGTGGTGGCCGTGTGGCTGCGCTATAAGCAGCGTGTATATACCTCACGCCCGTTCCTGTGGTTTGCCTTACTGATGGGACCATCGGGCCTCGTCGCTATTCTGGCTGGTTGGGTAACGACCGAAGTCGGGCGTCAGCCGTGGGTGGTTTACGGTCTGCAACGCACGTCTGATGCGGTTTCTGCCCACGGGGATCTGCACATGAGCGTGAGCCTGCTGGCCTTTATCGTGGTCTATACGTCGGTGTTTGGCGTCGGTTACAGCTATATGGTTCGCCTGATCAAAAAAGGCCCACAGGAGCACGAAACGTATGCCACTGAACACGATGGCCGCCCGGCGCGTCCGCTTTCTGCCATCAGCCCTGAAGTTGTCACTAAGGAGAAACCGTAATGGGTATTGATCTTTCCATTATCTGGTTTGTGATCATCGTATTCGCCACGCTGATGTATATCGTGATGGACGGCTTCGATTTAGGTATCGGGATTCTGTTCCCAACCACTCAGGATGCCGACGATCGCGATGTGATGGTCAACAGCGTCGCCCCGGTCTGGGACGGAAATGAAACCTGGCTGGTTCTCGGTGGTGCGGCGCTTTTTGGCGCATTTCCGCTGGCCTATGCGGTCATTATTGACGCGCTAACCATTCCGCTGACCCTGATGCTGATTGGCTTGATTTTCCGTGGCGTGGCCTTTGAGTTTCGCTTTAAAGCCACACCCACACACCGGCCTTTCTGGGACAAAGCCTTTATTGGTGGCTCGATTCTGGCGACGTTCAGCCAGGGCGTAGTCGTTGGCGCAGTGATTAATGGTTTTGCCGTAACAAACCGCACTTACAGCGGCGGTCCGTTTGACTGGTTCACGCTGTTTAATCTGTTTTGCGGTGTCGGCCTCACGGTTGCTTACGCCCTTCTGGGCGCGACCTGGCTGGTGATGAAAAGCGAAGATCCGCTACAAGCAAAAATGCGGAAGGTATCAAAACAGCTTTTAATCGTGTTACTGCTGGTTATCGCTGCGATCAGCCTGTGGACACCGCTGGCGCACCCGACTATCTCTGAACGCTGGTTTAGTTTGCCGAATCTGTTTTTCCTGCTGCCTGTGCCTTTACTGGTCGTTGTATTGACCGGCTGGGCATGGAAAAAACTCGGTGATACAGAGAGTCACAACGCGCCGTTCGTCCTGACCCTCGGGCTGATATTTCTGGGATTCAGCGGGCTGGGCATCAGCATCTGGCCTTACATTATCCCGCCGTCGATTACGCTGTGGCAGGCCGCTGCTCCGCCACAAAGTCAGGGCTTTATGCTGGTGGGCGCACTGCTGATTATTCCCATTATCCTGGTCTACACCTTCTGGAGTTACTACGTATTTCGCGGAAAAGTTCAACATGGGGAGGGGTATCACTGATGCAACAGCCAGTTTGGAAGCGCCTGATGTGGTTAGCCGTTATTTGGGGTGGCAGCGTACTTGCGCTGGCCGCCGTCGGGATGTTTTTCCGCATTCTAATGACTGCCGCAGGCTTTAAATCGCATTAACTTCTCTTAACGCCGGGTGGCGCGCCCTGCCCGGCCTTCTCGCACTTTCAGATAAACACCCATGACAATCCTCAGGTTATTGTTAAAATACTCACATATATTCATCGTATTTATAGTTTGAGAAGCAATATGAAAAAGCTCGTGGCGTTAAGCCTGGTTTCCCTGGCGCTTGCAGGTTGTGTTAATCCCGGCAAGGCATCTGTTCAGGCGGAACAACTTGAGGGTCACCGTTTTGTGCTGGAAAGCGTGAATGGTGTGGCAATAAAACCCAGCGCCGTACCGCCTGAAATGAGTTTTGGCAAAAAAATGGCCGTCTCCGGCGTGATGTGTAACCGCTTTAGCGGCCAGGGAAAATTATCTGAAGGCGAGCTGAAGGTTAAAGCTATGGCAATGACACGCAAGCTTTGTGTTGAACCACAGCTGAACGAGCTGGACGCAACGATCGGCGATATGCTGAGCAAAGGCGCACAGGTTGACCTGACTGAAGATCAGCTCACGCTCGCCACAGCCGAAAAAACGTTGATGTTTAAACGCGCAGAGTAATCAGTAATTACCGCATGAACCCACGGCAAGCGACTGTTCACTACAACGTTTGCCATTGGGCAATGCGCACATACCGATAGCAGAACCATCAAGTTGACGGGCTACGGACAATGAACCGCCGACCATCGCGCAACTTGCCTGTCCTGAACTGGACATTGCCGCTTTCATACCCGGCGTAACATGTGCTGCGGTTGCCTGCTGAACCGGCTCATTGCTGCATGCAGACAACAGTAACGCCGCACACCCTACCCAAAACGCTGAACGCATTCTCTCTTCCCCATAAAGTCGCGAAACCTAAGCATAATAGGCATCCCCCGCCGCGCCGTCGAGAGCGGAAGTGCGTATTTATGCACTCCCGAAACAATTTCTTGCTCTTTTTTTGCCAGAAAGTTGATCTGAGTAAGGGTCGCGAGGACACAAAAGCGAAAATCGCAAAGCCAGACCTTTGCTAAAATAAGGATATAACTACAGGACTCGTCGACGTTTCACGGGTCCCTCTTTTTTGCGCAATGTAAGGGTGTCACATGATCACTATTGACGGTAATGGCGCGGCCGCGTCCGTCGCGTTTCGCACCAGCGAAGTTATCGCCATTTACCCAATTACACCAAGTTCGACAATGGCGGAACAGGCTGATGCCTGGGCTGGTAACGGGTTAAAAAACGTCTGGGGTGATGTTCCCCGCGTCGTTGAGATGCAGTCTGAAGCCGGTGCCATCGGTGCGGTACACGGCGCACTGCAAACCGGCGCGCTGTCAACATCGTTTACCTCATCGCAGGGTTTACTGCTGATGATCCCGACGCTGTATAAGCTGGCGGGACAGTTAACCCCCTTTGTGCTGCACGTCGCGGCACGTACCGTTGCTACACACGCCCTGTCGATTTTTGGCGATCACTCTGATGTGATGGCAATCCGCCAGACGGGTTGCGCCATGCTCTGCGCCAGCAATGTGCAGGAGGCGCAGGACTTCGCGCTAATTTCCCACATTGCGACCCTCAAAAGCCGTGTGCCATTTATTCATTTCTTTGATGGTTTCCGTACGTCACACGAAATCAATAAAATCGTCCCGCTCTCGGACAACACCATTCTGGATTTGATGCCGCAGGCGGAGATCGACGACCACCGCGCCCGTGCCCTGAATCCGGAGCATCCGGTCATTCGCGGCACCTCCGCCAACCCGGACACCTATTTCCAGTCCCGTGAGGCCACCAACCCCTGGTATAACGCGGTGTACGATCACGTCGAACGGGCCATGAACGATTTTGCTGCTGCCACCGGGCGTGAATACAAGCCTTTTGAATACTACGGGCACCCGCAGGCCGAGCGCGTTATCGTGCTGATGGGCTCAGCGATTGGTACTTGCGAAGAAGTGGTGGATGAATTGCTGGCCCACGGTGAAAAAGTCGGCGTGCTCAAAGTGCGTCTTTACCGTCCTTTCTCCGCAAAACATTTACTTTCTGTCCTGCCTGAAAGTGTGCGTTCCGTTGCCGTACTCGACCGCACCAAAGAGCCGGGCGCGCACGCAGAACCGCTGTATCTGGATGTAATGACGGCGTTGGCGGAGGCCTTTAACAGCGGCGAGCGCGAAACGCTACCGCGCGTGATCGGCGGTCGCTACGGCCTGTCGTCGAAAGAGTTCGGCCCAGATTGCGTAATGGCTGTCTTCAACGAGCTGAGCGAAACCAAACCTAAGCCGCGCTTTACCGTCGGGATTTATGACGATGTCACCAACCTTTCCCTGCACTTGCCGGAAAACACGTTGCCGTCGACATCAAAGCTCGAAGCCTTGTTTTACGGTCTGGGCAGCGACGGCAGCGTCTCAGCGACTAAAAACAACATCAAAATCATCGGTAATTCAACACCGTGGTATGCGCAGGGTTATTTTGTCTACGACTCTAAAAAGGCAGGCGGTCTGACCGTTTCGCATCTGCGCGTTAGCGAAAAACCGATCCGCTCAGCCTATCTGGTGTCACAAGCTGATTTCGTCGGCTGCCACCAGTTGCAGTTTATCGATAAATATCAGATGGCTGAACGCCTGAAACCGGGCGGGATTTTCCTGATTAACACGCCGTACAACGCCGACGAAGTTTGGTCCCGTTTGCCGCAAGAAGTTCAGGCCGTATTGAACCAGAAGCAAGCGCGTCTGTTTACCGTCAACGCCGCAAAAATTGCCCGCGAATGCGGTCTGGCGGCGCGTATCAATACCGTGATGCAAATGGCATTCTTCCACCTGACCAACATCCTGCCGGGCGACAGCGCGCTGGCGGAACTGCAGGGCGCGATTGCCAAAAGTTACAGCAGCAAAGGTCAGGATCTGGTTGAGCGTAACTGGCAGGCGCTGGCCCTGGCGCGTGAATCAATTTCCGAGATCCCGCTTCAGCCGGTTAATGCCAGCAGTGCCAACCGTCCGCCAGTAGTCTCCGACGCCGCCCCAGATTTTGTCAAAACCGTGACCGCCGCGATGCTGGCCGGTCTTGGCGATGCCTTGCCCGTCTCTGCGCTTCCGCCGGACGGCACCTGGCCTGTCGGCACCACCCGCTGGGAAAAACGCAATATTGCCGAAGAGATCCCAATCTGGAAGGAGGAGCTGTGTACTCAGTGCAACCACTGCGTCGCGGCCTGTCCGCACTCGGCGATCCGCGCTAAAGTGGTTTCCCCGGAGGACATGGAAAACGCCCCTGCCAGCCTGCATTCGCTGGATGTGAAATCCCGCGACATGCGTGGACAGAAATACGTGCTGCAGGTCGCACCGGAAGATTGCACCGGCTGTAATCTGTGCGTCGAAGTGTGCCCGGCGAAAGATCGTCAGAACCCAGAAATCAAAGCCATCAATATGATGTCGCGTCTGGATCACGTTGAAGAAGAAAAAGTGAATTATGACTTCTTCCTCGACCTGCCAGAAATCGATCGCACCAAACTCGAACGTATTGACATCCGTACCTCGCAGCTGATTACCCCGCTGTTTGAATACTCCGGCGCGTGCTCAGGCTGTGGTGAAACCCCTTACATCAAACTGCTTACCCAGCTGTACGGCGACCGTATGCTGATCGCCAACGCCACCGGCTGTTCTTCTATCTATGGTGGTAATTTGCCGTCAACACCATACACAACGGATGCGAACGGTCGCGGCCCGGCGTGGGCAAACTCCCTGTTTGAAGACAACGCCGAATTTGGGTTGGGCTTCCGCCTGACGGTCGATCAACACCGCGCCCGCGTCATGCGTTTGCTGGAACAATTTGCCGATAAACTCCCGACCGCGCTAAATGAAGCCCTGCACAGTGATGCTACGCCAGAAGTGCGCCGCGAGCAGGTCGCCGAACTGCGTCAGCATCTCACTGGCGTAGAAGGCGCGCAGCAGCTGTTAACCGACGCTGATGCGCTGGTCGAAAAATCGATCTGGCTGATTGGCGGTGACGGCTGGGCGTATGACATCGGATTCGGTGGGCTGGACCATGTTCTGAGCCTGACGGAGAACGTCAACATTCTGGTTCTCGATACTCAGTGCTATTCCAACACTGGCGGTCAGGCATCCAAAGCAACACCGCTAGGCGCTGTAACCAAGTTTGGCGAACACGGTAAACGCAAAGCGCGTAAAGACCTGGGCGTGAGCATGATGATGTACGGTCATGTGTATGTCGCGCAGATATCGCTCGGCGCACAGTTGAACCAGACGGTGAAAGCCATTCAGGAAGCGGAAGCGTATCCGGGGCCATCGCTGATCATCGCCTACAGCCCTTGCGAAGAGCACGGTTACGATCTGGCACTCAGCCACGATCAGATGCGTCAGCTGACAGCAACCGGATTCTGGCCGCTGTATCGCTTCGACCCGCGTCGTGCGGATGAAGGGAAGCTGCCGCTGGCGCTGGACTCTCGTCCGCCGTCGGATGCGCTGGCTGAGACGTTGATGCAGGAACAACGCTTCCGTCGCCTCAATGCTCAGCAGCCAGAAGTGGCCGAGCAGCTGTGGAAAGACGCGGCGGCCGATCTGCAAAAACGCTATGACTTCCTGGCTCAGATGGCCGGGAAAGGCGAAAAATCGACCAGCGAGTGATAAAAAAAAGCCCGGAGTATTCACTCCGGGCTAATCCTGTCAGTTTTGGATGATAGTTAAATTAAACACACACTCAGCACATTATCGGATTAAGAATCTTAAAGGCATATAACAGCGCTAATTCTACCTTTCTGTGAGTCGCTTGAATAATTTTTATTTCATATCATTCAGTGCATTACATTCACAATAATTATTTCTAATAACCTAACAATAAATAATGAATGATAATGATTTCGGCTTGCACCCAGGCCCGCGCTGATAGATGATAAATTTCCTTTTTAAGCCGTAAGGGACACATCATCATGGTCCATCACCCTGTCAGATCGTCACGCATCGCATCCATTGGCTATGATGAGCGCAGCGCCACATTGGAAATTCGTTTTCTCGATCGCCGAACGCTTCAGTATCAGCGTGTGCCGGCGAGAATTTACAACGATTTTTTGCAGGTGGTATCAAAAGGTCGGTTTTATGACGGCGTCGTAAAGGGGAAGTTTAAGGAAATCATCATATACTGATTTTTATAACCCTATGAGCTGAAGGATAGTTTCCGTGTTTACCCGCTTATCGATTGCTGCCCTCGCCCTTTTGACATGCTTGTGGATGGTATTAATTTTTGATTTCGGCAATGTGATGCATCATCTCAGCGAAATTCTACAGGCGCTGGAGGCTGATTAGCCGCTACTGCCCTTCTGAACAACACCCGAAGGCTCCCGACATCGCTAAAACGTGCTGACATTCTTGCCCGGAATACGTACCATACAGACGCTGCTTTAGCCACAAACGAATTGAGCCTCTATTACATGTCGCAAAACCAAGAAATTACTAAAAAAGAGCAATACAACCTGAACAAGCAACGATAGATAACTTAAATCATTGAATTATCTAAAATTGATAATTTAAACAATTAGTTAGGCACTCCATTTTTCTACCTTAAGATCCAATAATCTACATTTTATCTGCCCCAAATCATGCCCCAACAGGTGTCTTACCTCAATTTTTGCCCCAAATTTGCCCCAGATTTATTCCCATTAAGTCTTCCTCAACCTGTGCTTTTCTGACTGAGTTCATTAGAATCTTTTTGCCCCGTTCATTATTCAATTTTCACCTGTACAACCCCGCTGCAAATACCCAACTTTTACCATCACCTATACTTTGTGTTTGGTAACAGGAGGTCTCTATGTGTGGACGTTTTGCTCAAGCCCAAACCCGTGAAGAATACCTGGCTTACGACGCAGACTAGGCTGATCGTGATATTGCCTACGACCCAGAACCAATTGGACGGTACAACGTAGCGCCAGGTACCAAAGTTTTGCTGCTAAGCGAACGCGATGAGCAGTTACACCTCGATCCCGTGCTGTGGGGTTACGCACCGGGTAGGAGGGATAAATCGCCTCTCATTAATGTGCGCGTTGAAACTGCCGCCACTAGCAGAATGTTCAAACCCCTTTGGCAGCACGGCCGAGCAATCTGTTTTGCTGACGGTTGGTTTGAATGGAAAAAGGAAGGTGACAAAAAACAACCCTACTTCATTCACCGGGCTGACAGTGCTCCGATCTTCATGGCTGCGATCGGAAGCACGCCATTCGAACGCAGTGACGAAGCGGAAGGTTTTCTGATTGTGACGTCTGCCGCCGATAATGGTCTGGTAGATATCCACGACCGGCGTCCGCTTGTGCTGTCGCCAGACGCGGCCAGGGAATGGATGCGGCAGGATGTGTGCGGGAAAGAAGCGGAGGATATAGCTGCCGATGGTGCTGTACCCGCCGACAAATTTATCTGGCACGCTATGTAGCGGGCTGTGGGTTATGTAAAGAATCAAAGCTTGGGATTAATTAAATCAAAAAACTATGATCTTTAATATATTATCTTTATGTTCTCAGAACCTTCTCCGACGAACTCCATATATTCAAGACGTTGATAATCATCCCTAGTTTTTATATACACAACCTTACCTTGGCTAACAATATCCTTAATTCCATCAAAGATCGATATCGCTCTTGATGGCATGATTATAGCTGTCATATCAATATATATAGAATCACAGTCTTCATTAAACTTCAGAGTGGGAATATAACGGGAATACCCGGATTGCCCAAGCACCACGTCAACACAACACTTTGATTTTATTTCGTTAATTTTATCCAATAATTTACCGAAAGAAAATTTAATTTTTTTAGATGAAACTGACACCGTGATTTTATCATCATCCACATACTCGACTTTTATTTTATTCCAAGCTATTGCGCCACCACGCTCCCCAGTGATATTTTGCACATTGAAAATATCATTGTTAGTTTCAATGGAAATGCTTCTAACATTAAACACAATGCTAACTGAAGTTGAATTATTATGCCTAAATGAATTTTGCACTATTTCTAATAATAGCCCCGCCATTTTAAATCCGAAATCCCGCTTGAAAACCTCACCATCAATATAGTTATTTATCTTTCTTAACAGAACTGGCCCGTATTGATCATTCAGATGGTCATTAATTTCTCTTAGGTCAAACGAACTTAAATGGAAATCAAGTCTATCCCCTGTTATTATATCATGTAAAACAAGGGCTTCTGGTGAGGCAACCTCAAATTGAAGACCTAAATCACCAATAAAAATTGGTAAAAGCTTATTAATATCCTCAGTAAGCTTAGAGCAATGAACAGCTTGGGTTTCTCGGTCGTGTGTTGATCCAGAGCCATAATCAGAAACGGTTTTAATTACCAACCAATTGACATTAGCCAGAAATGGAATAAGAGCAAAGGCTTCCATTTCTCCTCCCAATATTTCTTTATCACATGAAAGATATTCATCGCGAGCACTTTCACTTTTAAGCAAAGTTTCTGCTGATATTAAAGTACCTATATGGATGTTTGTTGATTCAAACTGCAAGGGAGGAATTCCATTGATTCCAGAATAAAAATGCCTCGCCTTTATAATATCATCCGTTTCGGATATTTCTCGCTGATTCGCAGTAATTACATGGTTACACAGAATTGTATCATTTAAACTAACCTTGGAGGGGTTTCCCCAGCAAATTCCAGCCAATATAACTAATGCTGGTTTGGGGTTGTCATTAGAAGAAACAAAAGCCTTGCATTTATTAACCACTGACCTTTCGGAAATAATTCCACTCTCACCATTTAAATGAACTATAAAAACACCTCCAACCACGCCCACATCCACAAAAGGCTGACCAGATAATGAAATAAGCCTCTTTTTTTTACCCAAAAAATTATCTATTGCTTCCTTTTCTTTGCTATTAGAGCTAAGAATTAATATGTAATTGTTATCTAACGGTTTAAAATATTTATTAATAAGCATAACACTTCCTAAGTTAAGAGCTTATCGCTAGCAAATGAAAGATGTGTAATTAATGCTACTGTACTTTTCAGGTTAGGGGAATAGAATTTATTTAACATGTAGAATATCACAGAATCTTGTTGTGTAACGAGGTGAGAGCATTTCACGCTTCATCTGCCACTGCTGCTGTATACCCTGCCCAGCAAAATAAAGCGTGCCCTTCCCGCCTTTAGCGTTCAACTGATCCAGCACCTCCATTAACCTGTCGCCACCTGCCCGCGGTGCGTTCTCGTCAAATAAATTGAACTGCGCCACGCCTTGGCTAAAAAAGTCTCCGAGCATGATCCCCGCTTTCTGATATCGGTGGCCATCCTTCCAGATTTTGTCCAGGCACTTTACCGCGGCGTTGATAATATCGCGGGAATCCTGAGTGGGGGTGAGAAGCTTCATGGACGCACTGTTACCGTAATACGGCTCGTTCAGAGCGAACGGAGACGTTTTCACGAACGCCGAAATAAACCGGCAGTACTGATGCTCGCCTCGCAATTTCTCAGCACCGCGCGCGGCATATGAGCAAATGGCCTGTCGCATCTGCTCATAGTCGGTGATTCGTTCACCGAACGATCTGCTGCAGACTATTTCCTGCTTCGCCGGTGCAAACTCTTCCAGATCGAGGCAGGGTTCACCACGCAGCTCCCTTACGGTTCGCTCGAGGACGACGTTAAAGTGCTTTCTGATAATCCAGGTGCTTTGCTCTGAGAGGTCGAGCGCGGTTTTGATGCCCATAGCATTGAGTTTTTTGCTGATGCGCCGGCCCACTCCCCAGACATCCTCCACGGGTACCAGAGCAAGCAGCCGGCGCTGACGGTCAACGTTAGAAAGATCGACTACACCGCCGGTTTGCCGCTGCCATTTTTTTGCGGCATGATTGGCCAGCTTGGCAAGCGTCTTCGTCTGCGCAATCCCTACGCCCACAGTCAGATGCGTGCGTTTCAGGACTGTAGCCCGAATCTCTTTACCGAAATCCGTCAGGTCCCGGCAATTTCGGACGCCGGTCAGATCACAAAAGGCCTCGTCAATGCTATAAATTTCCACACGAGGGCTCATTTCCTCCAGTGTCGTCATCACGCGTTGGCTCATATCGGCGTACAACTCGTAATTACTGCTAAAGCAGATCACGCCAGCGCGCCGGAAAAGGTCCTTTTGCTTAAAGAAGGGGTCTCCCATCGTTATCCCTGCCGCTTTGGCCTCCGCTGATCTAGCGATCACACAGCCATCGTTATTAGAGAGAACGACAACCGGCCGCCCCCTCAAATCCGGTCTAAATACCGTCTCGCATGATGCGTAGAAGGAATTCACATCACAGAGCGCAAACATGCTCAGCTCGCCGATTTAACGATGAAAGTGACTACGCCGAAAACATCCAGGGTGTCTTCACTGCCGACAATGATTGGACTGTAGGCACTGTTCATTGGGTTAAGCTGAACGGTTGGCCGAAGCTGAAGGCGTTTTACGGTGAACTCACCTTCCACTGCAGCGATCACGATATCTCCATGATCTGCTGTGATTGAACTGTCCACCACCAGCAGATCGCCATCGCTGATCCCCGCATCGATCATCGAGTCCCCGGCAGCTTTCAGGAAATATGTTGAACTCGGATGCTGAACCATCAAGTCATTGAGATCGATACGCTGCTCGACGTAATCCGCTGCCGGACTGGGAAACCCACACTGCACCAAATCGCTGAAAAGCGGGATCGCAATGACTTCTCGTAATTCTGCTGGTCTGTACAACTTCATAATGCACGCCTCGATACTGTTTTTATATACAGTAGTTGAATGGAAAAATCTGATCAAGGTGCGCCGTGATGCAGGCTGATTAATGCTTAAGCGGTTCGCTCGTAACCTTCTCATGCATCGACAAATATGCTTTTGTAAATATTCCAGCCCGGCTACAGTTCTGCGCCAACCGGCTTTCCTACAGGGAATTTTTTGTACAATGTGCAGACCGCTACGTCGTAAATCAGTGCGACTTGTTTGCGGTCGATGCCGTTCGCAACGAGTCGTCCGGCTTGTGCCCATTGTTCTTCCGTCAATTTTGGCCTGCGACCGCCTACCCTTCCCTTCTCTCTCGCCGCAGCGAGACCGGCACGAGTTCTCTCAACGATCAGTTCCCTTTCCATCTCCGCCAAAGCGGACATAATATGGAAGATGAATCGTCCCATCGGGCTGGAAGTGTCGATGCTGTCAGTGAGACTGCGAAAATGGATGCCGCGCTGTCGCAGTTCATCTACCAGAAGGACAAGGTTGCGCATGCTACGGCCCAGCCGATCCAGCTTCCAGACCACCAGCGTATCGCCCTCGTTTAACACACGGAGTAATTTTTTTAGCACCGGACGATTCGCCACAGTTCCGCTCATTTTTTCTTCGAAAATTTGCTCACATCCTGCGCGTTCGAGTGCCTGCCGCTGAAGATCAGTATTTTGGTCATTTGTTGATACCCTGACATAGCCAATTTGCATGTTTTTCACCCAACATTTTTTGCAAAAAAATCAGGTGAAGTTATCGGCCAGGCGCTTGAGAGGCAATCTATAAAACGTCGGTTTGGGAGACAGCGCGACTAAGAACGTCGGAACCGCAGCAGGGAACGTTATGCAGGTGGGTGCTTTCGGTCTTGGGTTCACCAATTTGAATGCCAGTGCAACACTGAATGCGAACGATATTACGTATAACGGGTTTAGTGCTGGCGGAGGAGCTACTGGTTCAAATTACTTCGATTTATATGCTGGCATCATTTCTATTGTGAGGGCGGGAGGATCTGACGCGAAAGGCACCATTGGGCAACTCCAAATCAACGCGGGTGGTGCGTTGGCCGTCAGAGGTATGGGGTTGGGCACATGGTCGTCATGGATGCAGGCATACACCACCGGGAATACGACAAAAGCCAGCGATGGGACACTTAAAGCTGCATCACCGGTTGCCCGGATCGTTAAATCTCAGGAGGAAAATCAGCGCACCGATTTAGCTGAAGAGGGTTTCACCTGGTGCGGCTGCGGTACGGCGAACGTCGAGTCTGAAGGCATAGCTATTTCGCGGTCCGATGTCGGTGTTTACGTCCTCACTGGCTCAGCTGGCCTGGCCTGTGAGGGCTGGCAACTCCTGCCACCAATGGACCCTGGTGGCATGGGTGAGCTGGGTATTGTAGAGGCCGAACAAAGTGATACCGGTGAACTGACTATAAAGCTTTATAAACGTAAATATCTGTTGGGTGATGACGGTGAAATCGCCAAAACAAAAGGTGAGTTGATAGATGTGCCAGCTAACAGTTGGATCGACGTTCGACTTGATATGCCAGCCAACTCTATTTTTAATCAGCGGATGAATAGGAAGCCACTGTCTTAAACCTTTCCTCTAAGACCCTGACACGAATTGTCAGTGCTTTAATCGCAGCAAGCGCATCGAGAACCAAAGGGTTTAGATCGAGCGTCATTTTCCCGGATTCTTCAGCGGAGTGGACGTACTGTGGATCTATCTTTTCTAGTTCCTGAGCAACCACACCGCGTCGAATCGTTTTATCTGCGTCAGCAAGGTAATAGAAAGTTTTAAAATCCATTGCCTCAATGTTCGAAAGCGACGTGTTTAGATCCAGATCCCCAGTAACTTTCTTAAAGTTAATATCTGATGTACCAGAGGCTTGTAACTGAGTCCATGGCACAGAAGATTTAGGCTCCTGAGGATTAGTGGTTGTGAGAAAACGGCTGAAAACGGCGCTGCTGGATGTTACCCAGACCTGAGCAATTCGCTGTCCTGTATACGAGCTTTGAAATCCACAACCATTAGCTGGCGCCCACAAAGTATTTCCATCAGCATCACTGATGAAGGCCGCACTTGCATCCGTTGGCTTATTTTGCAGGACTGAACCTACCCCAAAAGCCCCCACCTGCATGACGTTTCCTGCCGCTGTTCCGACGGTCTTAGTCGCACTGTCTCCCAAACCGAGGTTTGTGCGAGCGTCTTCGGCTTTGGTTGCGCCGGTACCGCCCTGGTTGACCGGGAGCGCCCCGTTTGTACCTTTTTGCAAAAGCTTCCCGATTGCTGGGATCGTTACGCTCACACCATTAATCGTTACGGTCACGTTTTGATTCGCTGTCGTGCTGGCAAAGCTCTCCCACGCCCCGATGTTCTCATCGTACTCTTTGATCAGCTGCGAAATACTTTGCGCCAGCCCATCGACTGAAAGGCTATCCGTGACAAGGATGCCGTATTTCTGGCCGTTCAGCGCCGGAGATGCTGCGGGTGTAACCGTCATTGAAGTGGCACTGTTGATGTTTGAAATCTGGAACATCTGAACTGGGTTAGACATGACGATAATCGTCTGCCCCGCGCGCACCTGGCTGGCAGGCGCCAACCAGTTTGTTCCGGTTCCCGTAGCAGTGTTTCCGTTTACTGAAATTGTTCCAATGTTGTAAATCATATTTTCTCCAGGCATAAAAAAAACCGCCGAAGCGGTTTATTTATTTGAGGTTAATTATTTACAGGTTGAAGAGGTGAAATTATTTCTACTCACCCATCGCCAGTTAAAGGGATAACCTGCTCTATATTCAGTCTGGTTGACTACCTTGCGAACCCCATAGATTTGAACCACCTGCTGCTGGCCGCCAAGCATCGCAGTGGCTTCACATACTGGCTCTTGCTTTTCCAGAATTGGGCCTGAGCAGGCAGAAAAACCAAAGCAAATAAATAATACGATAAATATTTTATTCATTATTCAATCCAGTGAATTTTATTTATTCAAAATTACCTTACTGGCAGAAATATATAAAATAGATATAACAGATCAATATCCTGAGATTGATCGCTCTGAACGATCAATCAGTCGTAGGCCGCCGTGTTTATGGCCGTCAACGCTATGCCTGTTGTCGTCCCACCCGCAGCAGAACCGGATGCTGTTGTCGATGGTGCCGCGTTAATCCGCGTAGAGGAACCGTCAAACCGGCATCCGGTATAAGCGGTGATGTTCACTATTGTTGGTGGTTGAGTATTGTTGTTTTGGACGATCTGAGAACCAAGAATAGCAGGGGCTACCGCATAACTGCCGGCAAGAGTTACGTCGATGTTGATCCCCCCGGTTGTCGCACCTGGTGTCCCAACAGTAACCAGGTCACTCAGTACCCTGCTCTCGTTAGTCAAAACCAACTTGCCTGCCTCATCCCAGATAGCAAATCCCCATTTAGGCAGTGTTTGCGGGAAAATGGCGAATATATAAGCCGTTAATGTGTGTGACTGCCCGTAAGCATTACTTGAGCCTACAAGGATATTTCCACCAGACCTGGTGGCTCCGACCGTAGTGGGTTGAGCTGTATTGCTCGTTTTGCAAAACACCATTGCCGGATATGATGGATCTAAGACTATCGTTGCAGATGCACCATGATAAGCACCACTACCCGATGAGTTAACCACAACCTTTCTGTACAGGCAGAACGGCGTGGACTGTGGGGTAACAAAGGGGTTTCCGTTCTCCAGAGATATCAGCGCGCCGTAATCCGCCATTATGCCTTCTCCACAAAGACAACAAGCTCACATTCAGAAGCCGGATAATTCCCTATGCCTACGCTGCTTGCCGCGCTGAGAGTAATTGAGTTTTCGCTCGCAACGATGCGGCGACCGACAGAAACCGCACCTTTATCGAGCGTGACGGCAAATCCAACCTTCATGCCTGCAGGGATGGGGAAAGACCAGCTGCCAGAGTTTTGCCCCTCAGAGAGTGATATACGGCCCACCACTGAGACGGGCTTAATGCCGTAGTTGTTGGGGGCACCGTTGGCGTCCCACGTCTGAATTCCCCAGTCCATCAGAATACCCCCGTTAGCCTGCCAATCTGCACACGCAGCCTGTTTTTATCGCGGACGCTCCAGGTGGTGTTCGTTTGTTTCACGGCGCCCTCTCCATCACTTCCGTAGTTCTCAAACGTTCCCCCTTTATCAAGTTTCCACCCTGATGAGCCTGCGACGTAGTTATTGGACTGGATATAGTTGCCGATTTTGGCATTAGAAATGGTCCCATCACCGATAAAGGTATCCCTGATGATCGTTTGTCCATTCTGTATGACGAACGGAAGCGTCACCGTTCCCCCGGCCTGCGCCATCACTGCAAACCGATCGGCCAGGAACAGCACCTGAGACTGCATCCCTGAAGGCGTATTTTCGACGCCGATGCCCATTCCGGCGGCATACTGTCGACCGTTAGCGTCTACCGCCACCTTGATGTTGTACATCGCGCTGAGGTTACCGTTCACATCTGCAACCGCCTGCGACGTCTGGTTGATCGCTGCCGTCTGGCCGTTAACTGTCACCGTCAGAGAATTAATCTTTGTGGCAGAGGCCTGGGTAAAGTTGGCTAAGGTTTCAGTGAGGTCCGTTGAGTTGGATACATTGCCACCTGCAGACGCATCGAGCGTGACCAGCGCACGGGATACCGCCTCACTGGTATCAGCAATGGTGGTGTCGATGCGGTCAATGCTGGCGCTGTTCCCTGCGTTTGTAGCAGTCTGAGAGCGGCGGGTTGTCACCTGTGCCAGGCTATTCTGAATAACGGCAATGGAGGAGTTTTTGACCCCGCCAGTCATGCCATCCATCGATACAGACATCTCGTCGATCTTCACTTCGGCCTGCGCCAGACCATCTGAGTTTTCCTGAATAGCCTGCGCCTGTTGTTCGAGGCTATCCGCGTTCTGTTTGATATCGTCGGCCATGCCAGCAATTTTTTCGTTGCTGTCGACTGCGTTCTCGATCAGGTCCTTAAACGTGTCCGATTCTTTGATATCCTCCAGGATGGCATCAGTGATGTCGGAAACATCGATGCTGGCCTGGCCACGTACCCAATCGGTATACCCGGACTCGTTACCGGTTCTGTCTACCAGCTGCGCGCGGTACCAGAAAATCTGCCCTGCCTTCAGGCCCATCTGCTGATACTTGCGCTGCGGATAGGGAATGTCACTCAGAAGGATGGCGTCATCCTCACTTCCGGTTAGGCTGTACTGGATTTCCGTCTTCAGCGTATCGTCGGTGTTCGCCGGGAACCCCCAGTTCAACTCGATACCAAACACCACGTTTTCAGAAGCGATAAAGCCAACTGGCTTAGGTGGATTGCCCACCTTGCCCGTCAGCGTTTTTTCTTCTGAGTATCCCCACCCTGAAGAAATCTCGGCGGCGTTAATGGCGCGCACGCGCACCAGATAGCGCCCGACGTAAATACCCGGCACGTCAAAGGAGGTGGTGGCGCTGCGGGGCACGTTCACCCAATTCCCGTCATTACGCCGCCATTGTGCTTCATATGCGATAGCATTCTGCGCCTGGTCCCAACTGACGCGCATGGTTTCGACGCTGATATTCTGTTGAATCACCGAGAAGGAGTTGATCACGATGTTTGCCGGCGGCGATTGGTTACCCGGAGGAATAACGCTTATCGGGCGCTGGTCGATAATTGCCCCTGTATCGATGCGGGCATATTTATCTGGATCGTGATTTGCGCCAGCGATGGTGAATGTCCCATCATCGTTATCCGTCACGCTAACTACACGGTATTGCTGAGAGTAAAGTTCATCACTCTCTAACAACCAGACAGCTTCAGCCTTTGGTGTTTCGCTATACGGCGTGGTTACAGTGACCGCTTTATCTGAAATCGCCTGGATCGTGCGTGACTGAGAAACACCGGAAGGCAGGTTAACGATTAGCCTGTCTCCTGCCGCGGCGCCAGGAGCTCGATCAAGAGTTATAACCCGGCCATTTGCACTGGCGATTCTTCCGCCCAGATCACGTCCGGAAAGGTTTCTGTCCGCCAGGGCGATGACATATCCGGGTTGTGGAATATTGCCGTCCAGTCCGACATTAAAGGTCACGACACGGTCTTTGTTATTGGTGAGAATGCCCCAGCGCCCTTTTCGGTTCGCCTCCGATTGTCTGGTGCAACCAATGGCCGTCAGTTCGAGCTGATTGAAGCCATAGCGCGCCACCAGTGCCTGTTCAAAAACCGGCTCCATAGCATCAGCGTAGGCATTATCCGGATCGGACCATGAGACCAGCGCGTTTGTGTACCTGCTCTTGGTCGTGCTGCTGGAGTAGGTGAATTTACCATCAACAACACTGGCGTGAGTGTAACTGAAATCGACATCACGCGGCATATCCGCGAGGCAGACAATCTGGTCATCACCCCAATAAGTCATACCGCGAAAAATGGCCGCAAAATCTCGTAGCACGGTGTAGGCATCGTTCCTGTCCTGAATGTAGACGTTGCAGGTATATCGCGGCTCGGTACCACTCCCGCCTTTGCCGTCTGGTACCTGTTGATCGCAGTACTGCGCAACCTGGTAAAGCGTCCATTTGTCGATATTGGCCGCAGTGAGACGATTGCCTAAGCCGAAGCGGTCAGTGACCACCAGATCGTAAAAAATCCATGCAGGATTATCCGTCCACGCCCACTTAAACGTGCCCGTCCAGGTCCCGCTGTAGGTTCGGGTCTCGGGATCGTAGATATCGGGAACACGTATTACGCGTCCCCGAGGCTCGCAGGAAATCTGAGGGATGGAGCCATTGAACTGGCTTGAGTCAAACTCGATATAGAGCAACGCTGTATTCGGGTAACGCAGTTTGGCGTCAATCACCTCAGTAAAGCTTTGCAGGGTCATTGCATCGCCGATCTTCGCGCTATTAGCGTCAGCGGTGATCTTACGTAGACGAAGCGTCCAGGTGCTGCCCGCCTGCGGTAAATCGATACGGTGGCTGCGTTCGTAACCGGAGGTCGTTTTCCCAGTTACGCTGGTATTTAATACGGTCTGCCAAGTGCCACCGTCGGTCTGCAGATCGATAGCATAATTGATGGAATATCCAACAAGATCGCCGTCGTCCTCTTGCTTAAAAAGAGAGGGCCATTTCAGACGCAGGCGCACAGCCGACAACTGGGTATTAGTGAATGTACGCGTCCAGGCGGTCTCACTCGAAACCTCAGCCCCCACGCTAATTTCGTTTTCGGTACCGGGAATACCCTGTATGTATTTCTGCGCCTGAGTCCCCGGACGGAACTCCCACGTTACACCGCTAAAATTCTGCGTACCATCTGCGTTCTCAAGTGCAGTGCCATCCAGGTAAATAGCCTTACCGGTCAGTTGGCCAGCAAACTCCCCCTCTCCTAACGCGAGCAGGATTTTCGCTTTTGCGACGGACTGGAGGTCGTCTGGCTGTTCGGTCGGGGTTCTTGAACTGGAGTCGCCACCTTTACGGCCCTTAATAGCAGTTGCTGTAACCATGTTTCGCCCATAAAAAAAGCCACCCGTGGGTGGCTGGCAGTGATTTGAACATGGAAGGTCACGATTTCAGCAACAACTTGTAAAAATACGCTTCGTCGTAGAGTCGTAGAAATCTCAAAGCACAAGTTTTGATATAATCGGCTTGCTGATGTGGCCTAACATTCCCATGTAGCTGGTAATTTAAGTAATAATAACCAAGACCTTCTTCGTAGTTATTTACAAAGTCGTCGTGTAATGCACTCCAGTAAGAAACAACACGGTTTAACAGGCCAGCAGGCAAGTCATACCATTGGACAAAGGTTTTACTTAATTCACTCCAGAGATCATGCTCGCTCAGTGGGTAAGCAAGCTTTTTAAATGTCAGGCGTAAAGACAAAACAAACGCCTCGTGATCATCTGGCAGTTGATAACCTACTTCGTCGATATATGCGTCGAAATAATGAAACACCTCATCTTTAGATATTTCTTTATCTAACCCTAACGATGCCAGTATTAACAAGTTTGATGAACTGCTCCCTACTGAAATCTGCTGTTCAGCCCAATCAGTAAAAGCTCTACGATCCAGTCCCGGCTTGTTTAATTTTCGAATGCCAAGCAAATCATGAAAATCTACGGCATAGCCATCCATAAAATCCGCCAATTACTTAATCATACCTTTCAAGACGATACACTTGCTGCGCTGACGTTGCTACTGCTGATCTTCCACATAGATGCCGGCGGAGATAATGGCACCGCCAATGCGTCGCTTGCCATAAAGAAGTGGGACCGGATTTCCCTGTGCTGTGGTGTTCGTGACACCGCCAAAAGCGTAGCTGGCCTGATTATCAGCAGACTGCTTACTGGCAAGGCCGGCCGTCTGCGGCGACATCATTTGAACTACGCCGCCGATCATCATCGCAGCACCGAACTTCGCTACCCCATAACCTGCCGCTGATAGCGTGCCAGCAGAAAAGTAACCAATCGCAACGCCGACGACGACAAGTACCGCGCCGAGTATGGTCTGGAATGCGCCAGCTTTTTTGCTGCCGATAATTACTGGCGCGATACGTATGTCTTCACAGCCTTTATCCATATCGAGCTCATCAGAGATCAGGTTGCGCTTTCCGCTGAAAACCGCGTAAGTTAGGCCACGCTGCTTGCTGGTGTTCAGGTAACGCTCAAAGCCAGGAAGGATGACGCAAAGAGCGCGGACGGCTTCTTTCGGAGAAGATACGGAGAGTTTAAACTCGCGACCAAAGGTAGCCCCGAGGATGCCATAAAGGCGAATCGTTCTGATTGAGTCATGTGTTTTAATCACAAACAATCCACTCCAAAAAAAGCCCATCGACTAAGATGGGCGCAGATAAATTATATGGCAATTAGGTCAGAATATTGAATGAATGCTCGACTCAAACCCAACTTTGAATCCATTGCCAAAATGAAGAGCACTGTTTTAGTGATTCAACCGACTTCATTTCAGGATGGTTAAGATTGAACGTCACGAAACTATTTGGGCACTGTGCGGAAATTGAAAAATAGCTCACCAAACAGGCATCAACCTTCGCACCATCAGTGGAATGGTACACACCATCAATCAGTGAGGCGGTTGGTGGAAGATACTTCGCCTTCATCAACTGATAATTCAAATCCATTAAGTCCATCACCGGTGCTATAGCACAAGCTTGAGCTGCATTGAGATAGGATTGCCGATCTCCCCGGCAATTATTGGAAGCATCGATGAATGCGTCTCGTAAATCAGATCGCAGATTTACATAGTCTGGATCAAGAGCCTTAGAGCTTGAGAAAACGCTGATAATACTTAATAAAACGCCCAGAGCGAACATTACCCCGCCGACTTTAAAATCGAGGACACCCCATATCATCCATCTCAACAAAAATAATGACAATCCAAGTCCTGTGAATAATTGCCCACCGCCAGCCCACAGATTGAAATCACAGCTAAAAATATTATTAACTAAAAGTAAACCACCAATAACAGTAGGAGCTGAGATGGCAGTCCATTTTAGAAAATCCTTTGTTCCACTGTTTAGTTGCATGCATTAAACCAACCATTCTAATGTTTCAAAAAAACCATTATTAAATAAAAAATGATTTGTGACGAACGGTTTTAATTGTTCGTTCTCGCCAGTACCCGCCGTAAGGCAAACGCTGACTCAAGTGGCCATACAAATGATGCAGCAACATGGTGCCTTCTAAAATGATGCCGGCATGATTCCATTTGTTAGCCTGGACCTGCATGATCACCATATCGCCGGATTGAACCGGCCCATTAAACTCTCGGAACCCACATTCATACCAGCATTCCTGATAGAAATTATCCGAATAACTGTCCTCCCACCACGGATAATCCACACGATAGTCGGTCAACTCGATGCCATAAGTTTGCCGATAATAACTCATCACCAGACCCCAGCAATCGTACACACCCAGAACAAACGGACGCCCCACCAGCGGCAACTCACCACGCGGTTGAATAGTGCGCAGATCTCCCTCCGGCCAACTCACGATATGCCAGGGCAAAAGCGTCACATCACATTGTGCTTTATCCAGTTCGCTCGGCTGAGTCGTTGCGTCAGGGTGGCTATGAACAATGGCCGTTACCGATCCCCAGTCTTCGGCAGCCGCATAATCCTCTGGCGAAAGATGAAACTGCTCTGTCGGATCAGAAGAAAGGTTGCGGCAGGGAAAATAGCGCTCCACCCGGCTTTTCTGAGCCACCACGCCGCAGCATTCACGTGGATACTCCTTCGCGGCATGCGCCATGATGGCGCTAATCGTTTTCTGACGCATGGTTAGCTCCTGATGAGAGAGGTGCCCGGGAAGCCACCGAAGGGTAATTCTTCATTCTCGCCAAACCTCAACCGGCATGCGGTCAGCGTTCCATTGCAGGCATCTAGGGAAGGATCGCCTACCGGGTTATTGTTCAAGTCGAAGTATCTGGCGCCGGCATATTCGCACCCGTCACCAGAGCGATACTGGTTGCGAATACACCATGTGCATAGCGAGTGGAGTTGACGCGTCGGAATCATTAATCCCTGAAGATCCATCGGGCTGGTGAGAATGAACTCGACGCTTTTCCCCGCCAGTTCGTTGTTCTTTCCATCGATGTAGAACACGCGCTTTCTCACCTGCAACGGATCTGTAGTGGCATTTCCCTCAGGAAAGTTTCTGGCATCCAGGTAATGGGCAAAAGTATCGTGGATAGTGACCTTCGCCTGGAGCATATCGTCGTAGGCCAGGCAGAGAGCTGTGATCGAGCTGTCGATGTTTGCCACGGTAAGAGTTGGTTGCGCGCTGCTGCCGTCCGTTGATGCTTCTAGCCCTTCAAGCTGATAAGGCCAGGCGGCATATTCCTTTCCCTGCCACCAGATACTTTTCGCTGCAAGTTTCGTCTCATCACCGCCAGCAGCGGCAATTTCATCGGCCGTATGGGGCAAGTTGTAGGCATGGAAGCGCAGGACGTCATCAACACCAAAAGTGGACCCATCAACCTCAATGAGGCGGATCTTATTACCGGGTTCAAGTCGTTGGTAATCTTCTGTGATCATGGTGCGTATGCCTGTTTGAAAGTGGCTGTAATGGTCATCACTTTGCTGGAGAGGGGCTGCGCCTTCACTGAATCAGCCTCTACGCGGTAAAGTCCTACCTCGCCAATGGGTGATGTCCAGATAAACGATTTTGTGATGTGCATTCGGCAGAAATTTAGAGCGGCTAGCATCTCGATTTTTCTACCCGTGAGGGTTATTGGCCAGGACTGCTTTTCGGGATGGATGCCCTCGCCCGCAATCTGCTCATAGCCGTCACCGAAAGATGCGGCGCGAGTCGAGTGACTAAACTCGCCCTCCATGCCTGCCTGTATCTGGGTTTGCCAGGTGAATGTTTGGATCGCCACTTATCCTCCGGGCATAAAAAAACCGCCTTAGCGGTTGTGGGATAAAGATGGTGAACTAATTGTGTGCATCACCATGTTGATATGATTTTCAATTTAATGAGCGACTCCGCGAGGAACTGATACAGACAATTGATGTGCAAGTTGAGCGAAATGGTCACTCAACTAACGTTGAAATTGCCAGGTGTATTGAATTCTGGGTTGATATTAATAACATTTCTGCGTAAAAGGCATTGACGCATACAGAGGTGAGCCTGAGAATTAAGAAGTACTAGGAACATCTGGACACACCCTCTTTAGGAGCGCTGCTAATGATTGACAAAATTAAGCCCAACTAACATCCCGCAGTAGAGCATGCTCTGGTTGATCATGTTCGGACCTGTCAAACAATGCGATAAAAGTAAAATACTCTTAATAATTGCAACAATATTAATTAGGTAAGCTATGTACAAATTTGATAGGGATTTGCAAAAAGAAATTCTGGAAAAATGTATAGCTGTTTATCCCAGCACTACTTTTTGGAAACAGTTTCCTCCTGAAATAATGGATTATGGAGATGATGTTCTAAGTGCCAATATTGTTTATTTGGCTGAACATGGTCTTATTACCATAAAAAACAGAACCAGCGATGACCCATACTCATTCTTGGATAATATGCGTGCAACTCAAAAGGGTATTGACTTCCTGCTTAACGATGGCGGTCTTTCAGCCATTCTGAATGTCACTACTATAAAATTCCATCGAGATGCTGTAGTCGTCCTTGAAGACCTCGTAGCAATATCCAACATGAGCGATACAGATAAGGAAAAGGCGAAATCAACTCTGAATGAACTGTCTACCGAGACATTGAAAACGGTGGTACAAACTGCGATATCCGCTGGCTTATCTATGCTTGCCACATAATAGAAAACCCCGCCGGACAGCGGGTTAATTACTAAGAATGGCGCTGACTTCCTCGGCACATCTAACTGCTGTTTTCCCGTCGCTAGCTGGGACACGGATGCCGAGTTTGTAGTCAGCCTTCGTTCTCAAAGACTTTGCAAGGCTCAAAAGTCCAGCTAACTTTTGTTGCTCTTCTGGCGCAAGATCAGAACATAATCCTTTTTGATAAAAATGGATTAAGCGCATGTGAACACCACCACTTAACGTCTGAGGAATCTTGTCACCAGATTTTATCTGCCAATCCCTCGCAGCAAGATAGCCACCATAGTACGCCCGGCTTACCTTGTTTCGAATTGACATCTCATTTGAATCATCAGAAAAACTGAGCGCAGACTCAAGAAAATCAGAAGGCATTACTGACACGCGGTTTCTCCCTCAATACCAGGTTCATTGGTAAAAGTACCGACCACAGACCAATCAATAAAGCCAGCACGAATACGATGGTCAATTAGCTCGATATTGTTCCTTGCACACTCATCAGGAGAAGTATTTGGCGGTGTTAACTCGAAGACATAAGTTTCCTCTTCGCCATCATCTAAAATATAAAAATTGGCAATAGAATCTATCTGTCTGTAAGGACTGATCATACTATTCATTAGCCTACCAATTTCAGCAATTTTTTCCATTTTTCCGCTTAGTGCAGCCCTACTGGCTTGCTTAACTGCTAATGGTAGCATTGCGTTATCATCATCAGATAATTCAAAATCTAGCTGCCCCATTTTTGAAAACCTCTCCAGATAAAATCTGAACTTTCCGAAATCACCAAGCCCACGAGCATAGTAGAAACAATCACGGACGAATCGAGGAGAATTAGTGCATTCTGCGGCTCGCTCGGCTAATTCCAAAGCCTTAGCTATCCCAACCCTGTACATACAACATAGAATATAGTTACCCCATGTAACTACATCAGACGAATGAGCATCAACAATTTCTTCTGCAAGCGCAATCCCGTCTTCAACCTTACCTATTGAAAATAGAAAGTAGGAGCGAGCAACACTATAAAAAAATTCATCTTCAAACTCTTCTACCTGAGCTTCAAAGCGCCTTTCAGTAAACACCGTATGCTCAGCCTCTGTAGATACATAAGGTGTCAGTTGCTGGATAAGCGAATTTAACTTAGCAATGTCGCTCAGTGGCTTCGGCGGAATCATGTATGCACCAGTGAAATCATTTTTTTTATACTAACATTTTCAAATTGGTTAAATGAACTGATCATTTATCAGCATACACTAGTAGCTTCACGAACCAGCCGAGATCCACCGAAGCAGATTAACGTGATTTTGTGGCATTCCATATCATACCTCCGGGCAGGAGTTGCCGGGCAATGCCCGCCCGAACAGACTGATCGATCGTCTGCTTATATGCCCGGGTGATCGCTTCGTCATTACCTGATGTTTGCTGCTGTGCATTTTGGTTCTGCACGACAACTGAGGTTTGCACCGTAACACCACCAGCGCCAGCGGATTGCAGCCCATACATCGGCGCATTGCCGACATAACCGCCGTCAGCGTAACCCTGAGCACCACGCATCATTGCGTACAGATTGCCAACGCCGATCGCGCTGGTAGCCTCTTTGGTGAACACAAACTCTCCGCCATGCACGATACCTTTCGGCTGATATTTTCCACCGTCACCGGTATAGCCGCCGCTGTCGAACGCCGGGACCAGGCCGCCCTGGGAGAAACCGAAAAAGGCCCCTACAGCCGTCCCGCCAAACGCTGACTTCATACTGTTGACCATAGCCAACTGGACCAGCATCTGGGCAATGCCTTTAAGGAATGTGCTCAGAAAATCCGTGAAGTTGGCTTTGCCAGTTGTAAAAAAATCCGTGAGCGTTGATGCCATGCCCGTAAATGCGGACTGGGAAAGGTTTTGCATCTGCCCATAGACATTGGAGGCACTGTCTTCGAACTCAGACCACCCCTTCTTCGCACCGGTCAGCCAGTCTCCACGCAGCCGATCCTCAGCATCGTAATAGTCAGTCGCCGCCTTGAGTTGCTTCTGATAACCGTCGTCGTCCAGAGAACCGCCAGCATTTTTCCAGCCGGCAGCCAGCTGGCTTTTCGCAAGTTCACGCTGAGCTTGCCGATCGCTCATCCCGGCGCCGCCTGCCAACGCGGCCTGCTTCTCGGCCATCTGCGTGGCGTATTTCTGCGCGGTATCCATCCGCTTGTTCAATTGTTCCTGCGCTGAGATCTGATCACCCAGTAGCGCTTTCTGGCGCGCTAGCTGAAGAACCTGGTCCTTACTCGCCAGCAGCGATTGCTCCTGTTTAGTGAGCGAGCGGGACCGGCAAGCCTCTTCCAGCACCTGAAATCTGGCTTCAGTGGTCCATAAGTTTTTGCGCTGCTGACTGATCGTGTCGTTCAGGTCTTTATGCTTCTGCAGGGCATACAACTGCGCCTGTAGCGCCAGCAATTCAGACTGAGCAGAATCCTCAGCTCGCAGACCGGACGAGACTGTTTCCCCCTTCGCCTTTGGCGTTTTGGGGTCTTTATACAGCTTCTCGATCCCGGCTCGCGCTTTGGCAATGTCCTCAGCCGTCCAGAGTGTCGCCGTTCCGTTTCTGGCAGCTTTGGCATTATCTGCAATGGCTTTGTTCAGTTCGTCCTGTGCCTGACGGCGCTTCTCTGCGGCCTCAGTACCGGCGACAAGATAGCGATTCATGATCTGCTGGGCAGTTATCGCATCTTCGTTAATTTCTTTTCCTGCGGATATCGCCCCGTTCAAATCGTCCTGAAGAGTGATGGCTCCCAGCATGGGGTTCATCTGGGCTTTCAGCGATGCTATGGCTGCCAGCTGCGCTTTACGGCGATTATCGTAATCCCTGTTCTGCGAACTAGTGTCGTAGCTATAGCCGTAACCCATCTTCTGGCGCTCAGGCAATAACTGAGTTTCACGATCTGCCAGGTCAGCCTGCAGTTTTGCAAGTATGTCTTGCGGGGCTTCTGGGCGCCCAATATTGAGCAACTCGTCCCACATCCCTTTGAAGGCATTGCGGGCTGCAAGTGCGGCTCTCTCAACAAGACCCAGATTATCGAGGATCTGCTGGCTTCTGCGCTGTTCAGCCTGGCTATATGCATCAGCTGCAGCTTCCCCGGCGGCCTCTTTATCACCCCGGCGCTCTAGAGAAGAGATATATTCAAACTGAGCCGCCGTCAGGTAATGCAGTTGATTGTTAAGCTCCTGCGATGCCTGAGTTGGCTCGGCATAAAGTTTCTGGAAATTAGCGATGGTCTTATCCACCGACTGACCAGTTGCCTGCTCCATCGCAACTGCCGCGCGGCTCACTGTCTCAAGCTTGTTTGCATCAAACTTTCCAGAACCCACTACCTGAGCCAGAACAGAAGAAGCGGCGTATTGGTTAATCCCCCCACCGGATAGAGACTTTGCCAGTGCAGACAGCTGTGTGGCAGTTTTCCCCGCATAATTGCCGGTAAGTATCAGCTGTTTGTTATATTGGGATGCCTCTTGTGAACCTTTATACCAGGCAGCGACCAGCAGGCCAGCAACACCAATCATTCCCCCTAAAGCCAGCTTTGCCGGCGTTACCAGCGAGAGAATAGCTTTCAGCGCATTACCCACTCCGCCAAACGTATCGCGCAACTGGCCGCCCTGTTGGATAGCAACCATGTATACCGGCATGCCCGACGCAAGCGAGGTAACGATGTCGGTCATTTGCATTGGCAGGTAACGCATCGCATTACGATACTGCCCCGCACTGATTGCACCGTTCTTCCAGACGTTTTCTTGTTCCTTCAGTTTGGCGATCATCGGAGCGGCCTGCTGCGTTACTCCCAGCTGTGCGGCTTTTAGCTCAAGGATTTCAGCGCGCGTTTTGCCGATCGCAGCAGTTTGCTCCTCCAGTGAGGCAATGAATGTTTTCCCAGATGCCGCTGCCCGCTGGGCCGCCTGAGCCTGCTCGATGCGAGCCCGCCCTTCTGCTGTTTCGGCCTCCATGACCTGCGCCAGTTTCGCCCGGGTCGTCTCCAGCACGCTGTTGTAGCGGGTGAAATCTTCATCGTCCACCAGCCCTTTACCGCGAAACTTCGCCAGGCTTTCCTGAATTGAATCCAGCTCATCCAGCGCCTTATTCACCGGGCTGATTTTGTTCAGCAGGTTCTGCAATTCCTGGCGCTGTTGCTTCAGGCTCTCACTGTTTTTCTTCTGATTATCGACACCGGTGCGGAACGTACTGTTCAGGTCATCCGCTTTATCGGCGGCGGTGGTCGCAGTATCCTGAAAGCGTTCCAGCTCCCGATTGCCGCGCTCCAGTTCGCTGGTGTTGACGCGCAGCGAAATGGTGGCGATATCGTTACTCATTCCACCCTCTCTTTATGCATGATTTTCAGCGCTGCGCGCTCCATTACCCGGATATCTGAAAGCGCGGTTACCTCGTCGCTCACGTTATGCAAACGCATCACCCAGGGCAGTACGTTGTAGTCCAGCCCGGATGCGCCGCCCATTCCCGTACGCCATTGAGTACTGACGGCCTGGAACACGACAAACGAAGGCCAAACGTCGGGCCATACATCCACGATCTCATCATCGTAATCGTCAGGACTCAGCCCGTAGGGAGCAAGGTCGGCTGCCGTGGGTTCAGGCGTATAGAACGCCGAGGCAACCGCTATCAGTTTTTTTCGCGCTGGCCCAGCAGTTCGCGATAGTAAGTCTCCGGAATGGCTTTCATGGCTGCCGGGTAATTTTCCAGAAGTACGCCCAGGTTGTCGGCGTTGAACGCATCGGGTAGCGCCCAGCCCGCAATAATTTCCATCAGGAAATCCGTGGCTGTTTTGCCTTCCAGCTTTTCAAGATCGGCCAGCTCCTTAAGCGGCTTGTGGTTGAAAGTGAAGGTCAGTACGCCGTCTTCATCACCGGCGCGCGGGATCGTGACGTTTGCTTTGAAAGTAGGTTTAGGCTGGAGAGTAAACTTCGTTGCCATTGATGCCTCTTAACGTAAAAAAGCCTCCGGACAGGAGGCATGTGGTTGGTTCCTGATCCCGGCTTACGCCGTGGCATTGGTCACTTTGTAGAACGTCATGGCCGGAGACTGCAGGTTCAGAACCACACTCACCGTCTCCACCTCATTGACCGCTGTGGTTGGTGTATCGTCAAAGGATGCCGTGGCGGCCCAATAACGGTTTTCCTTAGCCTTTGGAACGTACATGTAAGCTGCGACCGTCTCTTCGTCCTCATCCAGCTGGCGCAGCAGCGGGTAAACCGGAAGCGTGGAATCGTGTGCGATCGAATAGGTCTGCGAAACAGCAGATTTGTAGGTGTTGAGGTTGCGCTGGCGATCGTCGCTCAGGAACTGGATTTGTGTGGTGTTCTGATCGCCGCCGGATTTCGATACCTCTGTAATCTGCGGCAGCTCTGTCCACTCAAGAACCTTGCGGATAGAACCAGTGCCGCCACCAGCGGCATATTTGTTTTTGTTAATGGTATTGATATTTCGCAACGTGACCGCGCTTTCAGCAATTGCGTCGATTTTGGCAATGACGTTATCAATTCCGGACCAGTTGCAGTTCACATGGACGATATCACCTACATCCAGCTCCTCCGCGGAACTGACGGTGATCACCACGTTTTCGGCGTTCGTCGCGCCAGTGAAAGCAATTGCCGGGCCATAGCCCGACGCCAGATAGACGTGAGCGCCGTTAGGCAGTGCAAAGCCCATAGTGGTTACTCCTTCGAAGAAAAGAAAACCGGCGCGCGGCCGGTCTGGTTTGAAAAGGTGAGAAGAAGAATTAGCTGACGATATCTGCCCGGTAGTTCAGGCTGACAGGGACAGTGTAAGAGATGTCCGTCGAAATACCCCGGAAGATACCCGGCGCGCCGCTGATCGAACTGATGAAGCCGTTACCTTCAACTTCCAGCCCTTCAGGGAAAAGCTCAGCCACCCGGTCCGCCAGCGCCACAGCAGCTGAGCGGCCGGTGCCAACGGGTGCCACAACGTTGATCTGATACACACCAGAATAAACCCGACAGCGCAGACCGAGATCGAGCGTGCGAGGTGTGGCGGGCATGTCATGAACCGCGAGGTAAATAGCATCGGCAGGCGGTGTGAAGGGTACATTTTCCCAGGCAACGGTGATGCGCTCAGCATCGGCCCAGGCACCAAGCCTTACGGCCAAAGCCGCAGCAATATCTGGGATCACTTCAACACCTCCCTGATCGCTTCGTCAAAGAAACGCTGAAATTCTGCCGCCGTGATGCGCACCATGCCGCCCGGCGCCTGAGTGGAGTGACCCATTTCAAGCGGATAGGCGTAAGGGACGTTGTTGCAGAAGTAGATTGAACTCATCCCAACTTTGAACAGTGAAAGCGTGTAATTCCCCGCGGCTTTGGTGAGATCGCCTGTCTTATCAATCCGCCCGTTTTCCTCGGTCGTGGGCGCATCAAACGACACCTGCCAGTTACCGCGAAACCGCCCACCGGTGTAGCCTGGCGGCGCTTTGATATCCATCCCATCGACAACCCGCGCCTTTTTCTTCAGTCGCCCGGTTTTCGTGAGGTTGGCAGGATCTGTTCTTTGCACCTCGTTGTGGTCATACACAGCGCGGTTATAGGATGCGGCCGTCTGATTGATTTCCCAAAGCTCAGGGTTTCCGACGGGAGACATCATTACCAGCTGATTGAGAATTCTTATTCCAACCGCGCGAACCACCGCATCCTGGTTGGCTTTTGCCTTATTGACGAACGCAGTGATATCCGCGATGAATGCAGAATTCTCACTCATACTAGGCCCTCAATTGCGCTTGATAGCAGAGCACCACATCTGCCGGCTTCGAAGGATTCGGTTTCACCACCCGATGGGTGATACCGTCCACGTCGATCAGGTCTCCGGTTTTGATTTCCTGCTCTGCGGTAAACACGATACGAACATCCCTGGTTTCGATTACCGTTCCGTCGATCTCGCCTGGCTGATAATCCGTTTTTACGCCCGTGGCTGTGAAACGAATATCGTCAGACCTGTGCTCAACACCAGCAATCACCGTCACCGAACCCTTTCGCATGACGTTATACGAAATGCCGTTCTGCCTGATCATGCGGGTGGCAGTGGCTTGCATGCGCTGATAGTTGATTGCCATTACGCACGCTCCGCAAAGGAATTGATGGCATAGCCACGACCACCAGCCAGATCGCCAAGAATTGCCATGACTGCCGGGTAGGACGGTGTAAAAACTTCGCCATCTGCAACCGCGTAGGTCATGGTGACTGCGCCTTCCACGCGCTCGGTCTTCACCGCCGCCTCGCGGGTGCTTGCAAGCAGATCGCCGTCTATCGCCTCGACCGCCAGCATGCACTGTGCGGTGATAACCTGATTAGGTAGTTCATCAGGCGGAAGATCGTGACCATCCAGCACCACGTTCAGGCGCGGCCAGGAAAGCGGTTGCCGTGGCTTCGCCTTTGAGCCTACCCACTCCAGCCCTTCCAGATAGTCCATCGCCTTAATCAGCAATGGAGAGAGCTTCTCAGGCAGCGTAATGCCACGCAGCCCGGCGAAGGATACCAGGTCTTCCTCGCTGGCGTAGCTGTTGGCGCCAACACTGGTGATATCGGTATTAATCATGGAAATGTCCCGGATGTGGGGCTTTCGCCCCATGCGTTACTCGCCAGCAGGTGCGGTGAAAGTGATTTCATCGCTGGTTTTTGCCACGCCATCAACCGTGCCAGTGACCGTAAAGGTCCCCGCTGCGTCAGCGGTGAGTTTCACCGTAGCGCCACCAGCAGAGCCAGTCTGCGAGCTCTCGGTGCTGAGCGTGCCACCCGTCGATGACCAGGCAACGGTCTTGCCTGCAACACCGGAGCCGTTGCGGGTGTATTTCAGAGAGAGCGTTACCGCGTCGGTGCTGTCAGCGGTCGCGGATGATTTATCCGCTGACAGCGTTACTCCCCCGCAGCAGATCCCAGCTTGATCAGAACGCCGGCCGTGGATTTGTTGCTGGTGAAGTGTTTTTTCCAGTTGCCGGCAGTGCCAATTTTGGTCAGGTCTGGGTTGTCACCTTTTGACGTATCCCAGCTGTAGCCAAGCAGATCAACGTTCACCACGCCTTCCGCGCGGTAGCCGATTGCGAGGTTTTCCTGATCGTTGATGTCATAGGAGCGGAAACCCGGTGCCTGAGATTCGGTCACGGTCACCGCCCCGGTCACCAGCCCCAGAATAGCGTCGGCGTCCATGGTGTCGGTTACCAGAACCGGTTTACCGAGGGTGCCCGGCTGGCCGCCGTACACCACCACACCTGCTTCTTCGTAGATTTTATTGGCGATCGCCTCATCAACGATGTCGAAGTAGGTGGCGGAGTGCATGACGAACAGAACCACACGGTTAAACTTATCGCCGTATTTACGCAGACCGCGCGTCAGGGTCTTTTTGCCATCCGTTTCGATATCAGCGGTCACCACCATTTCAGCGTTTGCGCCGATCGCCGCGGTCAGTGCCTTCAGACCGTACTTAACGTAGCCTTCCAGCGTTGCGTCAGCCACATCGGTGCCAATCACCTCAGAGAACTCGTCAACGGAGCGGCCACGGCGTTTGAATGCTTCTTCGGTGGTTTCATATGGGCCATATTTCCATGGCGCTTTAACGGATACCGCTTCGGCCGCACCGATTTTTTTGCCCGTTACTTTGTCGGTAGAGTTCACATCGCGCGATTCGATGGAGCCGCCAACCGTGTAGAACGCGCGCTTGCGGAAATCCCCGTCAATCAGTTCGTTGTCCAGCAGGATCGCACCGTTGGAGGAGGCGTTGAAAATCTCCAGATTGTCCTGACGGCGCTCAAGAAAAGCGGTTTGCGCCAGGTCGTCATAAATAATCAGATCGGTATTAACAGTCGTCATCGGGTAAATCCCTTATTTCGGAAGTTTGAGGAAGGCCTGCTGGCCATGCTTGCGGATGTAGTCCGCCTTGTTGCTGGCGCTCATTTCGGAGCGTTTCAGGCTGCCGCCACCGTTCGGTTTATGCCCGCCCGCGCCAGTGCCTTCCGCGCGTGGGAACAGATGAGGAGCCGTCTCCTTGAGAGACTCCGCCCACTCAAGCGGGCTTAGCGGGGTTTTCCCGTCTTTACCAAACAGAACGTCGCCATTCGCATCAACCGCTACGGCCTCGCCTTCATCGTTGAGCTTGAAAGTGCCTTTGGCACGCAGGATCAGATCGTCAGATGCTTCCGGTAGCGCACCGGTCTTAGCGGCTGCTGAGCGGATAGCATCACCAAGAACGCGATCCCGAAATTTGTTGGAAAACGCCTCGGCTTTATCCGCGCGCTCGTTAGCCATCTTGATTTGCTTATCGACATCAGCGCGAAGACGCTCGGTGCGTTTATCCAGCACCTCGTCAATTTTCCCTGCGGCAATAAGCTTTGCCTCTTCATCGTCGGAGAAACGCTGCAGGATGCCGCGTACGGCGTCCGGGTCGATACCATCAAAGCGGGACAGATTCTCTTTTTGCTGCTTGATGGTGCCCAGCAGCTCAGAGTTTTTGGTTTTCAGACCGGTGACTTCACTGGTCACACGCTCGTCGATCAGCTTCTGGATTTCCGGTGTGATTTCGACAGCGCCACCGCCACCACCTTCGCCGCCGCTTTCTGGAGCGTAAAATTTCAGAAGCATATTTCGGATTAACATAATGTCCCCTCGGGATTTTGCCGGGCCTCGCCCATAAAAAAGCCCCGGCGGGTGCCAGGGCATGATGTAAGTGATGTTTGTCAGTTATCAGTCGCTGATAGCTGTTTGAGTTGTTCCAGAGTTATCCACTCGCCTTTATCGGTGAACATGTCACCCATATCAATCGCACCGGCACGAAGCAAGCGCCCGCGTTCTGCGCCCAGCACCTGATCCTGCCGCTGCGCCGGCTGACGTTTGAGCCACTCCAGATACGTGGTTTTCCCCGGCACCTGCCCGTCCATACTGGCGCGGGTGCCCTCGTCCATTTCGTCTATATCAATGCCGAGCTCACGCCAGGACTTGAGGATCAGCGTTTCGGTTGAACGACAGCAGAAGTGAATTTTCCCGGGTCCCTGCAGGTAAGGCACCTTATGCCCCACCGGCTTATTGTCCAGGGTGTAACGCAGCAGATCGCGAACGATGCAATCGTGGCTGGTTTTGTTGTCCAGCGTGGATAACCACTGCTTACCTTTCACGACATCGCTGTTGGCGCTGGTGAAGCTGTTACGCGCGGTCGCGGCCAGATGATTAACGGCCGTTTTGGCTATGCTGGCAGCATTCGCCCTGCTCATTTGCAGCGCGCCGTCTCGGTAGTCCTTGTTGGCGTGGCCACGAACGTTTCGCGCGATCGCTTCCATCGTGTCGCCTGCCAGATAACCACGCCGCACGGCGTTAACGACGCGTGTCAGCCTGTCCGACTCCAGATTACTCGCCCACTCGCTCAGAAGCCGCCCCTGAAAAGGCTGCGCCATCGCCGCGGCATACACCATGTCGGCGGTAACGCCCTGCAGCGGATAACGGGACAACACCTGGGACGGCAGAAGTGAGTCGAACAGGCTCAACTGATAACTGGCTTCGTTCTTCGCAAGCGCCACCAGCTCACTTTCCAGCCCGGCCTGCATTGCAGAGACGGCCTGATGATTCAGTTGCCGCACGCTGCCGAGCAGACTTTCCAGCCGTTTAACGGTGAAGCTTTCCGGTGACAGCCTGTCCAGCGCATCCAGCAAACGCGCCGACAGGTCTGCGTCTGTCTCGTTTAGGAGCTTCACCATCCTGTTCGCCACGCCGGTGGCGTAACGGCTCAGCCACACGGAATGCGCGATCGCCTCATCACGCAGGCTTTCATTGACGGTTGGCATATCAGCCTCCAGTCAACGTGGGCGCCTGGTTGCGAAGCGCATCGATGACATCGTCGGGGTTGTCTGCCGGGTTGATCAGATCGAGTTTCTGTAGTGCCCGAATCATATCGGTATCGCGCAGCGCGCCAGACTGCCAGGCGTTCACGATCGCCGTGACCATACCGGACTCGGCCACCTTCGCGATGAATTCCTGATTGATGGTGTAGGCAGGAGACTCGTCATTGAGCCCGAGGTATTTCGCACACCAGCCCAGCGCCAGTGTATAAGCCTCAGAAACGTTTGATACGCAGATACCGAGCACCGATGTGGATGAAGTTTGCTCCCCGCTTACCTGCGTCGCGGTCTTAGCCGTGGCGTTCTGCTCAATTAGTCGCGCGCCCAGCTGCACCATGTAGTCGCGTTTGCTGTCCATGGCTTCCTTCGCCAGCATGTTCGGCTGCGCCTGCGCATAGCCAAAAGAGCCCTCCTTTGGAAGCAGCAGCGGAGAACGAGAGCCGATTTTGACGCCCTTCTTCTCCAGGTGATCGCGCCACCCGGTATCGAGGCCGGTCATGTATGGCTGAACCTGACCGCAGAACCACACGCTGTCTTCATAGTCCGCACTGTTGCGGTAATGACCGTGGTTAATCTCCACCAGCGCGGCCAGTGGGGAATCATCGATTGTCGAATCGTTATTCTGCGCACCGACAAAGGTGAATGGGATTTCATCCCAGTAATCCAGTCCTTTGGGTTTGGGGCGGTACTCGCTGTCGATGGCATAAGTCCCGCTGGCGGTACCGCCGCTACGGCGCCATACCCGGCAAATAAACATCCCGTCCTCTAGCGCCAGTTCGCGGTACTGGATTTCGTCTTTGTAGGCGTAGCCATCTGGCTGCTCGACACACTCACGGAGCACCACCAGCACCAGCTGATCGCGCCCGTTGATGCGCTTCGTTCGCCAGTTGATGATGTTTTCTGCCGGATAACGAAGGATAATCGCCTCGTTGGTGGCCTCAGCGTAATCGACGTAAATGCCGTCGCGCGCAACCTCCAGCACGTTTTCAGTCACCAGCTGGGACTGCTGATAAATGCTCGTCCCGGCTCCGTCTGCATTATTCAGAAGGTACATGAGCTTTTCAGGGCCACTGAACGTCGGATCTTTCCGGTACGCCAGCCCGAGCAGGCCGATTTTCGTATTGCCTGTTATGGCATAGAAAACCGCCCGGCTAAGGTAGTCCTCGTTGCGCTTACGGTTGCGCGAGGATTTATCAGTCGGATCGAGCAACGGCAGATATTTATTGCCCGCGTCCTTAACTGCCTCAGCCCCCTTACAGAAGTCGCGGTATTTCCGCCAGGCAGCAGAAGCCGCCCGGTGTTCTGGCCGAACCCAGGTGATGTCGTCGTTTGCCATATCAGAAAGTGGTGTCCATGGTGATTGAGTAGGCTGGCTTCACGATCGGGTAATCCTTCACGATGAAGTACCCACCAGCGTCGTTGGGGTGATCGTTATCTGCTGACTTATCCGGTTCACCATTTGCCGCCCATATCTGCTGCTCGAGGCTCTCGGTGTACACCGGGCAGTTCTGGACGTTGACCAGATAACGCCGCTCACCGTTAGCATTACAGAACATGGCGTTCATCGAGTTGATACGGTCCTTCACCGGCGGGTTGGCATCATCGACAATAACGCTGAATCCCGCGTCGTTAAGCTGGGCGATATCGGTCTTGCTGGCGTTCTGCGATTTTCGGGAGTCGCCCGAGGCGTCCGGATAGATATAAATCTCCCGGCTTTTAACGTAGCGGCCATCTTCATAGCGCCAGAATTCTTCCTGGATGCGTTTGATCATGGCTGGTGTGTCGTAGACCTTCACCAGCTCACGAACGGCGCGCGGCAGACTGTTGCGTTTCACGTGAACAATCGCAGCCATTTTCCCCACGTTGAAGTCCATGCCGATAAACAGCGGATCGTTGTCCTGAATCTCGTCAGTGCAATTATTTTGCTTACGGTTGAAGGTGTGATAAATCGTCCCGCTGTTCAGGTTAGTGAACTTGCCGCGCAGATAGGCCTGGATCAGTTCATCCGGGTATGAGCTGAGCAACGACGGAATGTAATCATCTGGCAGGTTTTTGGCATTATCGAATGTGCTGGCCTGAATCAGCCCGTAAAGTGCCACCAGCTCCGGCTTATCCCGCACCGCCATAACGAACTGCTGATAGACGAACTTGAAGCCTTCCGGTGTAGTCGTGACGTCAATACCGTTTCGCAGACCAGGGACGTTGTAACGCATACGAGCGATGATTTTTCGCCACGCCTGCTGCGCTTTTGCCGCCGGCATAACGTCCAGTTCGTCGACCATCGCATTACCGATTTTGAAGCCAACAATCGAGCCGGGCTTTTCCATCGATCTGCAGATCGTTGTTCCGCGATAGCGCCGCCCTTCGTAGAAATGGACCTCCTTGTTTCCCTCATTGATTTTGACGGTCAGGCCCCAGTCGTGGGCCACTTCCTCAACGGTGGGATAAAAGATGTCGCGGATCTGCGGGTACGTCGGCGCAAAGTAGCCCTGATTAATCTTCGGGTACTCCCACATCCCCTTACAGATGCCGCCGCAGCCCACCCAAGTCTTACCAGAACCGAAACCGGCGACGTAGGCTTTGAATTTGTGCTGCATCGCGAGGAAGCGTGCCTGCGGAATGTTAAGTGTCGGGCTGATCCCCATCATCTGCCCTCGCATCCACTACGTTAATATTAATTTGCACTGGGGTTGGCTCGTCGTCGTCACCATCACCGGCCAGCTCTTTGCGGAGTTTCTCGATCTCCAGCAGCCGGCGGTCGATTTCAATCTGTTGCAGTCGCTGCGCAAACTCACTATCTGCCAGGCCAAGCCGCTTCATCACCGCTTCGAACATGCGCTCACGGCTGATAGCAGTGATTTCGACGCCATTCTTGCCAACCTTCACGCCGGAGTAAGCAAGCCTTGAAACTGCAGGGAGTTTGCGCGTATCGGGGAAATAAGGCTGGCCAATGCCGTCGCCATTGCAGCGTGGGCATTCAGGGTTGGGCTCTTTGTTGTGGTCGTAGCCATAACCACCTGTGTCTTCGGGCAGTCGCGCTCCTTCTCTTCCTTCAACCTTCGCCGTCTCTTCATCGAACTCAACAGCGTCGCGCCACTGATAGTGGTGACCAAAGCCCCAGCAGTAACGGCAAGCGCCGCGGCGGTATTGTGAAAGCTGATTGGCATCGAAAGTGGCGAGTTGCCACATCTGTGCGAGAACTTCATCGGCATCGGCAAGCGTGCGCGCAATGGATGCTTTCTGCTGCTGCGCAATGGACTGCGCAACGTTAGGATTCGTTATAAGCTGACGGCCATAGTTCGGGTCACTGTATCCAGCTCGCTCTGCGGCTGCCGTAGCGTTCTGGTCCTTAAGATACTCAGCAATGAAGCGCGTTATCTTCGGGCTCAGTTTGCTCCCTACCAACTTCTCTGCGCATTTTTCTGTTTGCGCACTGCGCACTTTCTTCTGTACAGGTTTTTGCGCACTTTGCGCAGCTTGCTTTTTAATATATCGGCGTGCGCTAGCGTAGTTCAGTCCCTGCGCTTCACACCATTCTTTCGGTGATACGCCGGTTGCAGCATGATCGGACAGGAACCGTTGCTGAAGCTCGCCCCAGTCCGGTTTTGCCATAAATCCCCTAGTTTTTATCTTTTAATTAATGGATATTAGTAAGATGAATCAATGATATGCTCAGGGCAAAGCATATCCTGCGTTGCTTTTAGTGCCATTTAACCTACAGAGGAATATAACGCGTGAGAAAGATAATCTGTCTAATTGCGTTCACTGCAACATGCGGATTCGGGTATCAGGCATACCAGCATCATGGACTGGCTTCTCTACTGGCTTTCTTAGTCAGCTTCGGAGCTTTTCTAACTGCTGTAGCCAACTTAATAAGTGAGAAGAAGAAGTCATCCTCTATCAGCCAGGTGATTGGGAATAACTCTTCAGGAATACAAGTCGGTGGAAACTTAACCATTAATGAAAAGGACAAAAAATGAGCCTTTTCGATAATAAGTCGGGACAACATGTCGGAGATGGTTCTACCGCAATCCAGGTAACGGGTGATGCTGTAATTGGCAATACAACTACAGAAGTAGTAACGATTTGTGAGCTAGTAATTCGCGCACAAATGGCATCTCTTAAAGAGGATGCTTATAAACTTGTAAATCAAAGAGCAACAGAATTCGGTAACCAGATTGCCTCTAAACTATCGCATGATCTTGATGATAAGTTAAAAGAGAAATTATCCGATCCAGACATCCAGTATTCAATAAATCAAGCCGTAATTCAAGTTGCAAGAAAAGGATTTAATGAAAAATCCGAATTATTGAAAGAGTTATTAATCTCTAAAATCCAAAGTGATGAAGAAGATGAAAGTCTAATCATTGATCACGCCCTTGAAGTGACCACAAAGCTCACTACAAATGATATAAAGTTTTTATCTCTAATATATTATTTCAGATCGACCGGTAAATTTAAAAATGATATAAACACTACGACTTTGGCAGAAACCAACACAACACATTCTACGTTGCCAGACCTAACTATCGAGAGGAATCATTCGTATCATAAAAACTGGTATTCTAACTATGATGTAGACTATATAAAATTTTTGGGCGATCTAACAAGCCTCAAAAAAATAAACACTGAGATTTTAGTTCTAAAGGATGTGACCTCTATTGGCAATACATATATAATTTCGTATGAAGAATTACTTGGAAAACGAATAGGGTTAAATAAAATAGATAGTGACGATAGTTTTTATATACAATTCCCAGCAATCAAAAACATTTTAGATACTTTCGGAATTAAAGACTTAGCCACCTTTAATGGCATCGTATTAAATCCCATCGGGTCATTGATTGCCGAGAACTTTCTCAAAGCACGAGGTTTTTTATAACAACTGGCATTCAAGTCTGATAGTTATGAATTAAGAAAGGGTATTTCTTGGTGAAATACTCTTCTCCACTGCAATTAGTGCAAACATGTTTGAATTTGATCACCCCGCCATCATATTGAATTAGACTCGATTTAACGTCATCAAAATTAACCATATTCCCATCATTACACTTCTCACACTGATACTCAATTAAAAAATAAATCAGCCTTACTTCTTTAGCCTGAAGTTCCATAATCTCTCAACCCCACGTTCTAACCCAAGGAAACTGGAAATCATCTTATTCATTAATGTTAATGAAGATAATACATAAATGCTAAAAATTAGTTTTGGCAAAGTAAAATATCATCTCCTTAACTGTTAGAACGTTTCCTTCATCTTGGTTAAACTACAAAAAACCAAGAATTAAAAACCGCCCGTGGGCGGTTTATGAGCATTTTTTTCGCAAGTCAATCAATCGGATATGCATCTTCATAATGATCATCACATACTGGATGATCTTGAACATAGCTCGTTGCAGGCTTATCACAAAATTCACATTCCGTACCAACAGGTGGATTGAACTCATCACATCTTGTGCAATAACCCTCTGATGGATACTTTTCACCGCAATCGTCACAAGTGACAAGATCTTCATTCTCATCTTCATCAAAGTCTGACATAGGAAGCCCTTTTGACTGTTATTGACCACTTCAGTGTGGTCATAATATTTTAACCACAACATGCTAATGCTATCCACAAGTAAGTTTTAATATACATTTAATCCAAACACTGCTCATTAATGTAGTCATGCAGGTATCCAATCTGCTTCGTCACTGTGACGATTCGCTCTCTGAGAGTGAAATAATCCCGTTGAGCGGAGTCTGTAAGTCGGGGGCTGGAAGCATCGCCCATGCCGCCGGTGCCGGCCGTTCCGTTCGCAGGACATTTTGCGTTGAGTTGCAGCCGACGCTTGCCAGAAGCAACATCGCGTTCAAGCTGATCGATAGTAGCTTTGGCATCAGCCAGTTCTCCTGTGTACTTAGCATCCAGCTCAGCAACATTACGCTGGCGAGTCTGCATGTCTTTGATGGTGGCGTTCGCCAGGGTGAGCTGTTCAGTAGCCTTATCGCGTTGGCCTTTGTATGTGATAGCGTTGTAGCGATAGTGGTTTATCGCCCATGCCATGGTTGCCAGCAGACAGATAGTGACAGCGAAGACAGTTGCTGTTAAACGGCTCACTGATCAATCCCCCAGCACGCCAGCACACTTTCCTGATCACGCCGTTCAACCTGGCCAAAGCAACCGTTCTTTTGGCCTTTCGTCAGCCGACAATCCCGCCCACCGTCTTTAATCCACCAGCGAATAGCCTCACAAGCCCCCTTCCGATCGCCAGCGTTGATTCGCTTATAGAACGTAGAGGGGAAGCATTTACCGGGACCAATGTTGTAAGGACAGAATGAAGCGATCCCCGCTTTCTGGGGTTCAGTCAGCGGTACATTGATATTGCGTTCAACCCAGGCAAGGGCTTTATCACGCTCAATAGCATTCACCTGATCGCATTTCGGCTGCGTCAACTTCATGCCCTTCTCAACACGCTTTCCATTTACCAGCGTGGCGCCGCGGCAAATTGTCCAGATCCCGGAACCATCTTGATAGGCCGTCGTGCTGTTACCCTCTTTCTCATTCAAGAACTGATCGAGGATGACAGATGCCGGTGCGCCAGCGAGAATCAGTCCCAGAACGGCAGCACTCAGCTTTGCTCTGTTTCCCATCATTCGCTTTCCTTCTGTAATGCTTCAACTACTACTCTTGCAGCTGCTGGTCGTTCATGGAGTGGTTTGTCGTTAACACCTTTCAGGTAGTCATTGACCATCTCTGTGCGCTTCTCATCTTCCCGGCGCTTCCTGTGTGCATCTACTCGTCCGTTGATATAGGACGCGAGTGAGATAAGCAGACCAGCAGCGCCAAAGAACATGAAGACCAGATCCTGTGTCGTGAATCCAATAGCAGAAGCCAGAGCTGCGACCCACGCGAAGAACTGCGTGAATATGTTCCCTGAATCATTCATTTTCATGGTCTCTCACCTCGCTAGACGGCGGGTGTTGTGTGGTGGGGAGAATCAGGCGCACGGGCTGAGTTAAAAAGAACGTCGGGGAGTTTTCCCATGGCCTGATGTTGGTTGGCCACCACACCGTTGGGTAGTGATAACCTTTTAGTTTTCCGCCCGCTCTCTTACCTCATTCACTGTCTGGTTAAACCGTTCTGGTTCAAGTTCGACTCCAATGGCGTGGCGCCCTAAATCCATAGCTTCTTTTATCGTCGACCCCGATCCCATAAAGAAATCGGCAACGACCTGCCCCGGCCGACTGCTGGCATTGATGATTTGCCGCAGCATGTCCGCAGGTTTTTCGCAGGGGTGCTTTCCGGGATAGAACTGAACAGGCTTGTGGGTCCAGACATCGGTATAAGGTACGGAAACAGAAACGGAGAAATGCCGGCGAAGCGATTTATACTCCTCCAGCAATTCAGAATATTGTCGATTCAAACACTGCCACTCTTCCACCAGCTGGTGATGGGCAGTTTGGAGCTCGTTGCGCTGATACTTCTCTTTTGCGATTCTCTCAAACAACATCTGCAGCTTGCTGTAATCTTCTTCGTTCGGCAGCTGCCACTGGCTGGCACCGAACCAGTGAGAAACCATATTCTTCTTGCCAGTGGCATCAGCGATCTCTTTCGACGTTACGCCCAATGCTTCACGAGCATCACGGAAATAAGAAATCAGCGGACTCAGAACATGCTGTTTAAGTTCTCTGGATTTTTCGTCGTAGCCGCAGTCCTTTGGCTTGTACGGCCCCTGGTAGTGCTCCGCGAAGAGAATTCTCTCAGTGGACGGAAAATAGGCGCGCAGACTTTCTTTGTTGCAGCCATTCCATCTGCCTGATGGTTTCGCCCAGATGATGTGGTTGAGCACTTTAAACCGCTCACGCATCATGATCTCGATGTCTGATGCCAGACGATGACCTGAAAACAGGTAAAGGCTGCCGTTGGGCTTTAATACCCGCCAGAACTGCGCCAGGCACATATCCAGCCAACGAAGATAATCCTCGTCCCCATTCCACTGGTTGTCCCAGCCGTTCGGCTTTACCTTGAAATAAGGCGGATCGGTAACAATCAGGTCGATGCAATCATCAGGGAGGGATGCAATGTACTGGAGGCTGTCAGCGTTGACTAACTCAGCACTGTTTATTTTTACAGTATTTTTCATAGATCAGTAAGCGGGTCTCTGGTAGGCTCACTGTGCTTTAGCGCTAAAGCAATGGGCCTTGGTTCGCTTGTGACCTTCTACATGAGCGAATGGCTGGCCGGGTGCTACAACACCCTCCAGCCGCCCATTCCCACAAAAAAAGCCCCCATCACTGGAGGCGCTTGTAACATCCGAACTGGTAGTAGGATAACCCTGCCATCACCATTTGCGTCAGTATTAACTGGCAACGTGCTGGGCTCAGATGTGTTTTGTCTGCAATTTCACCAGCGGTCGCTGGTGTGGTGCTAAGTTCGTTATAAACAGCCTTTGCTTCTTCGGTCATATCCTGCTGATTTTGCATGTCTTTTCACCTTATTCAGTAACGTGACATACAGATAACTCTGGTTGCCAAAGCCAGCAAGAACTCTTTGCGAAGACATAAAAAAACCCCGCGGAGTTAACCGCAGGGCTTATAACGAATGCACTTATCCATCGTTAGAGACAAATTAACACAGTTTCGGGAAAAGTAAATAGCTCACGATAAAATAGAGAGCTATTTATTGATGCCCTACTTTGTTATCTGTTTGAGTTGAGCCTCAGCCCACGCTTCTTCTATATCAAATTTGGTGATCAGTTGATCGTAGAATGGCTTAACCGACTTCTTCCAGGTATCTAGCGTGATGGCATCAGTTATATGGCAAACAGCTGCATACGCTTCAGTCGAAGGGATTCGCTCATAGCCGCGCCCACTGCAGCGCTTGCAATTAGCCAGAACCGGAATGCCCTGCTGTTCAGTAAGAGCCTGATTAATGGCTTTCCCGCGTCCATGACAATCTCTACAGGCACATCTAACAACCTTCTTCCCCTTACACTGAGGGCAGAGAACGCGTGCAACCTCCCTAACCTGCCTCCGTACCTCATACTCAGAAGGATGAATATCCTCTCCGCCCATGTGCAAAGACATCTTCACGAACTTCTTCTCTTTTGCCGGAGTGTGAGACTTCATGCTGAAAACCTCAGCGTCAATAAACCCTTCCCCATTGCAGCCATCACACTGCTTCACGCTGGCAGCGCTGCGGCAATAGTCTTCGAACGCGAAGATGGCCAACTGGTGCATCACTAGTGGTTTGATCTTTGTATCGAGCTTCCGTAATGCCGCGACCCGATCGCATTTGGTCAGTGCATACTGGGCCAGCAGCTCGATCGCCCTCTCCCGATCGTTGTTGCTGATGCCCATCTTGCCCAGGAAGGCACTGTAGCCCAATGCGGCCCGTTCCTGGGTCATACCCATGGCAGCCATGATATCCGTACCTGTTAACGAGTCCGAGGCAGTTGCGCGCGGTGAGTCGCCAATCAGCGTAGATTTTGCGAAGTGATACTTCACAGTGTTTTCGAGATTCATACTGCAGCTCCTGCCATCTGGTATATGCGAATAAAGTTACGAAGGATGCGGTAGTCCACCAGCACCGAACCGGGGCGCCGATAAACGCGGAGACGCTGCCAACGTATGCGGAATATTTCGACCAGCTCTGGACTCATGGGGCCTCCAGTTCTGTAATAGTCAGTTCGAGACGGCCGCCTTTCACGATCGGCATTTTCACAACGCGATAATCGACCACCTGGCAGTCATCAAGCCAGAATCCAGCCCTGGTGAGCGCGTCAAATGCGGCCTTTTGCAGATTATCCAAATCGCGGCGCCGGCGGTCAGGCATGTGGCATTCAATACGCATTTTGAGCGGTGCGGCCGTGCGGATATTCAGCAGACTTTTGCGAACAATAATGGCCACGGCGTTCCGGTAGGCGACGCCTTCGGTGCTTATATGCGTACGCCCTCGGTTGTGTCGGTAATAGCGATTGTTGCTCGGCGGCCAGGGCAAAGTGATTTGATATGTCTTCACGTTCACCCCCACATCCGGTTTCGCCACCGACGATCGGCGCGCGGTGGATTTTTGCTTTCCTGCAACCGGACGCTGACAGTCCAGGTGATGTAATCAGGGTTGAGGCTGCGTTCGACGCGCACTCCGCGGCGCTGGTATTGAGCCAGCAGTTCATTTGCTTGCTCTGTACTGCACTGGGTATGATGGAACCACGTAAATTTCATCCCCATCACCCCGCGAAGCCAAGCAGCTGCGCGGCGACATTCTCGGCTTCGTCCCGGTTGCGGAATGAACGAGACAGAATCCAGCGCCAGAGAACGTCCAGCGCAGCCTTGTAAAGCTGCTGGAATTCGAGTTCGTCCATGTTGGCGAAAGAAATACTGCGGGGATGTTTGCGGAGTGTGCCGTCAGGCAGTTGAATGGCGTCGAAGTGCCCTGCCTCAACGATCACCCAGGACCGGTAAGCATCGAATGATTTGCAAAGACTGATACCATTCGTGACGCGGCGATTGGCGACCTGTTCCAGATATTGCTCTGCAGCATCGATCAGAGCGCTTTTATTCCCGGCGTAGGATGCCAGGAATTTTGCGTAGCCGGTGATCAGCCTGCGTTCGTTAGACGAGATCGCTCCGCCGGTTGGTTCCCAGTATTCAAAGCCAAGGTTGAGGAGCGCGAAGAAGCGCCGGTGAAATGCCGGGTTGCGAACCCGCGTGAACTCAGCAACCAATACGACGCCGAGCTTAATTTTTGATTGCAGGATATCACTGGTCTCGGGGGTAGCCGGGATCAGTATTCCTGTGTGGTGCTTGATGAGTTGTAATTCGTGCGCCATGGTTCTCTCCGTGGCGCATCAGGTAACGAATGTTCAGTCCGTTAAGTGATCATACCAGAGAGAGACGTTATAGGGTAGCCAAGGCGGCGAAGAAACAGAGTTCTAAATGAGAGATTTAATACACTCTCGTCATCCAGAAGAGGTCTGCAAGAAACCAAGCCATTTCTAGTGATAGACAAGGCATCTGCATTCGATGGCCATTGAACCGATAGGTTTGCCGTTTGCTTGCCTAATAACATTAGGCCAGTATGGCTATACTAGATTATCTTTCATACAAGCGCCTTCTCTATCATCACCTAAATCTAACTAACCACCAGGGCTGAATCCCCTTTATTAAGCCACATATTAAATGGATAAAAAGTACTTAGGAATTTGATAATGTTTGCCCTTGGTATCAACCTTAAACAGAATAAAACTAAGCCACTGATTTTAATTCCCTTTTCACTCCGAGGCGAGAAAAACTGTTTTAAACAGATTGGTTGGTATGGAAGGCGGCGACTAGCTTGGTGAGTGGAAATTTTCAGCAAGCTAATGGACACAGAGCAGATTCGGACTTCAACATTTACATGCTAGTTCTTACTGACGTCCTCTCGCTTACCAAACATATATCCAAGAGAAAGTGTCAAAAGTGGACAAAACGTAGACCAAGTTTCTTTTATTATATATAAACAACCAGCCCCATTATTATTATATAAATCATAACTGCAAAGCACTAATATAATCGCGCTATACATATATAGAGTATAAGTGATGATTTTCCACACAATACTATTTTTGGCGTTTTCACCCTCTCCAATTGTGTTAGCAATTGAACCTGACGAAACATTACCTTTTGAAGTATTGCTAAATTGACCTTCAGGCTTATCAAACTCATGCGCTTCAGACTGTGAACTGAAAGAGGAAGTCATATTAGTCCCTTACAATATTGAAAGTGATAATCCTATTGTTTTCATTCACACTTTGAACCCAAACATTAATATAATACTGAAGACCATCAACATTATAAAAATCAAACGGCTCAAAAAAACCCTCTCCTAATGAATTATTAAAATTGATAAAGCTTAGAGTGTAAGACTGTCCGTCATCCGATGGATTCCCTTCATATCTAGATGTTTTGTTCTTACTATCATTTTTAAATCGAATATAGAAAAACTTATCATCAATCATTTTGAAGTTTATAGATGAACTAATATTAGGTACCAATATCGTTTGAGTTAACACAATGATTTTGTTATTTATGGTTATCTCTTTAACAACGTTCTCTTTAGACATGACAATTCCTCGCTAGTACGAATTCCATTATAAAAGCCACTTGAAATGATTACAACTTTTTTGAAATGAAGCAAGCAGCATCTGTTCTTCCCCAGGCATTCCTCAAGAAATTTGCTTTATTCAGAGGTTAATTTTAAAGCGGCAGATACAGTTCCTCGCGATACGCGCTCTATACGTGACTGCAGAACATCTCGTGTCAATTTCCTCATCAAAGCTTTAGAGAATGGTAGGAAGCATCATCTGGCGAACAACGGGCAAGCCACTTTTAGGCGGTTTTACGGCTGATATTGAAGCGTCGGCCCCTCCAGCAACCGAAAGGTTGCCTTCGAGGCAAGTCGCGACAAACTGCAAACGTTGTATGGTAATAGTCTCAGTCAAGGGCACGTTAAACCTCCATAAGCTGTTTACCATGCCGCTCTAACCTGTTACCCATGTGCCCGGTTTAAAGTACACCTATGTTACCGGTTCATACATCGGCCCCCTAGGCTCGATAGAGTTAGCGGTGCTGGAACATGCTCATGTCGATATCAACTATGCGGCAAGCGATCCTAACTACAAGGTACTTTATCAACCAGAATATTCTTGCAAGAACATGGCATTGAAGATGGTGATGCATTGGAGCCTTGGAGCTTATTGAAGTCTAAGATTCTCAGGGCTGCAGCATAAGCCATGTTCCAATAGTGATCGCTATTTAATGCTTGTTGTTTTATTTATTCACACGCATGCATGGATTTCTAATCATCCTGCGATGTAAAGTAGAACCAATGATATTCTAGAGCTTCTTTAGAAATTCCGACCTTATCCTCCAGCATGACGCCATTTAGTTCCTGATAGTATCTATCGCAAACAGTCTCATTTACGTGAATTTTTAAAGTCGCTGGATCAATTGATATTAGATAACTATCAAAGAGACGATGAATGTCGGTGCGTAATAACAACCCATTTTTAAGATGATTATCCTTATCACCTTTGTAAGGATAAATATGCGCTGCATCAAGCACTGCCAGAGTTTTACAACCAGTCAATGCACATTGCCCCCAAGCATTTAATAGCGCACTTCTGAAATCGCGCTGGCCTGTACGTAATGTAATGTTTTTATTTATAATTTTACGTTCATCAGAGTCCCTTAACTCAAACTCCCCCACTTCAAAATCATCATATTTCCTGGGCGCAACAATTACTTTATTAGGTGATTTTTCCACTTTAACGCGTTGATAAATTGATTTTGTTTGTACGGGATTTAAATATTCCTCTTCGAACGTTGGAAGTTCAAGGTCTTGAATCATACTTACAGACAGGAAATTTTTGTAACTCAATGGTTTAAAATCCAACCCGCGTTCATAACGAATTTTTGAAAGCACAGTAGCAGCTTCTTCCACATATTTAAAGCAATTTTCCCTCTCCCCCCATAATTTAGATAAATCATCTGCATTCAAATTATTATATCTTGATAGAATCTCACTTAAACTTTTAAAATGAACGGTAACCTCAGAGCTTACATTTGGTTTATCTTGAAAGCTACAAAGGGATTGAGGAGAGCAGTCTACATCTACATCTACATCTACATCTACATCTACATCTACATCTACATCTACATCTACATCTACATCTACATCTACATCTACATCTACATCTACATCTACATCTACATCTACATCTACATCTACATCTACAGAAGAAAATTTAAAGTTAACGTAGTCAAAATGGTTTTTACCACTCCAATCATTTAGCGATAAATAGCAACCATCATTGATATCTTCGTCTATTAACATTAATTTTTTATGGAGAATAAATAAAATTACCGCAGCTTCAAGATAATTCACATATTGAGAAAGATACTTATTTTTAAGCATATCTACGTCATATTTACAGTATTCATCACTTACCTTTTTTATTATAGATAATTCCTCCTCACACAAAATCACAGGTCTGTCATTTGATATATTACGAATCAGGAATGATATTAGTTTTTTTTGATTGTTCTTAGCATTTTCAGAGCGCGGTGGCTCAAGATATACACCTTCCACTCTGTCCAATGCCTTAAGGCAACTACCAGCAAGCTTAGCCATCGCATCTTTTCTTGTTTGGATCTTCGAATCTTCATAAAGAACAAAGTTGTCCCCATTGCGGATATGGGCTATTTCCAGCTGATATATATCATTATTTTTTACAAGTTTGTATACAAACCCGTACTTTTGCATTCTATGCAGAGCCAATGTAGGTATGACATCATCATTAGCTCTCTCATTTAAATCATAGTTTTTTATTCTTTTGTGCAACCAACTAATTGCCGGTGTTGAAATAATAATATCACTATATGAAATATTGTTTTTTTTACTTACTGAATTTAGAAGAGACACTCCAAACAAAGCCTGAATACAATCCACACAATAGGATATGCTTGCATAGTCTTGATGTCCTTTATATGGAAGAGAATCTAATGAAATAAACCCTGACTTATAAAATCTCATGAAGTTCTTTTCAGATAAAACTTGAGTTCCTAAAAGACTTCTATCGATAACATCTTGATCATTTCTTGTTAATTCGAGAATATTAATCGAAGCGAGAAGTGAAATATAATACGACCCTAAAGTTGCGAGCTCTCGATGTGAATTTATAGATATATCTTTCCCCTTTTTCCGAGGAGGAATAAAGGCTTGAATTGAGTTGAAGTTGATTGGAAAACCAAAACCCTCATTTAATTCATTATTGACATAACGTTCTCTAACATTCGGTTTTTGTACTCCGTCCCATGCCGATTTAATACCACCAAATTTGCTTTCATGTTTTTTAGGAGATTTCAATTTTAAGTGATTGCAAACTATACTTGCTACTTCACTCTCTGCTTTCTTTTTAGTCCCTCCAACTCCTATAAAGAACTGCCCATTAGAAAGCGTTATTTTAGATTCAAATTCTGGCGCATGTTCTGCCCCCCGAGCCAAGGAGGTTTCGTATATTGGTAAAGGTTGTCGATTTCGTTGAAAATGTTCTTGCAGAAGAGTTTTGGGTGGTTTGCCAAAAAAAGATTCAGAAATTGAAATGCGTTCAATGAAAAAATTTAGATGTGATACAAAATCAAAATCAAACACCACTCCAAGATAGTAATGAAACATCTGAACTATCATAGCCTCTGAATTTATCTCTTCCGCTCTTACTCCGTGGCCGAAATTTGCTTGACGATAAACTGTCGTCAAAGGAAAGTTTTCAACAACAATCTCTCTTAGGTTTTTTTTCAGGCTGGTAGTTGTAATGCTCAAATTTCTATCACCAACATTACCCACGCTCAAAGAACGACAAGCGCAGATTAAATCCTCGATCATTTTACCAACAGACACTGTAGCGCCAAATATTTCCGAGTTGCATTTGACAGATGAGCGATGGCTTATTTCAATATAATTTCCATTTATATAATCTATGAATGATATGTTCATATCCACCTCGTGCATTTTTCGACAAGGGTAACATTGTACGCGATCGAAATGCTTCGTTCAAAGCAGTCTCCCTAATTTAGCGCTGTATCAGCATAATCAATATTATCCTGCAGCTTCGCAAAAAATCGGATGGTTTGCGCGTGCACATACGTCAACAAGCCATGCCGGTACTGCGTTGCCGCACGTGCCACATGCTTATCCATCGCGTACTTTATCCTGCGATAGTTCTGGTCAATGATTTACAAGTCTTTAACTCCCTGCGCACGGTAGAGTTCATTTGGTTAGGGCATCTACTAACTTGCTGTAAATGCTCCCTTCAATCGTAACCAATCCAATGCGTTGTAATCTGCGACATGGCCAATTTAACTTTGGTTAGCCAAACAGTTTCCTGCATCACCTACAGCAGCAGATTTCTAGTTAAACAATTGGGTTTAGGGCATATTTCATCAGGGGGTCGGAATTGCTCATACTTGTGCACTCCGAATAATTTTATGGATTTGATAGCCCTTCCAGTTCTGGCGGCATATTTCAGCGATGCCGGGTTTATGTCGCTCCGCCACTATTAGCTTGATGCCTGTCTCCCCGTCCGGTTGTAGGATGAAAATTGGACGACGAGGCCGGCCGATGTTCTTCACGGCACCAACCGCATTGAGATGCTCGAGCAATCGGCAGGCTTTCTTGCTGTTGCAACCGAGTAACTTGCAAACATGCCGCTGAGTAATCTCGCCGCTGGCCTGAATTTCATTGATGATTGTCCAGAGATTATTGCTGGCCATCGTTATACCCTCCCGGCTGATTTCAGTTGCTCGTACTGAGCCTTGAGGAGTTGGGCCGGTGTTGGCCCTTTGGATGCGACTGGAGCGGCCAGCGCCCGGCGAACAGGCGGAATCGGCTTCCTGGCAAGCACCCGCTTTTCCCACATATCCAGGATGTCGCTGGCTTCACGCTCAAGCTCTTTCTGGCTCAGTTGGCCATCAGTGCCGCGGCGACGAAGCTCAAGGCAGATGTGATAATAAACCGGCTTAGGCCAAGGATACTGCTCACTGCTCGGGTACCGAAAAACCAGCTTCCTCCACTTCCAGAATTCCGCCATTACGTCTGCGGTGGTTATTCCCAACACGCAGCGCCCTTCCCTGCACCACTTGATAAACTGGCCAGGCGACGGTAGGAATGGTCGCTCCTGGCTGCGAGCTACACGCATGCCAGCGTCAACCTGATCCATGGTGCTTATCCCGTTTTCTTTGAAAGCCAGCACCCACTGCCGGCGGATCTCGTTCACGTCCTCCTGGTTGCGATTGACCAGGCTTGCCGGGAACGCTGCCGCCAGTTGCACGAACAGGCCGTTGATAATCTGCGCCACCTGCTGCGTTTGATCGCGTTCGGTGTATTGCTCAGGCAGGTTGTTCGCCACTCGGCGTGCCTGTTCCCAGTCAAAATTGCGAATGCTCTCTGAGAGGTTTTTCATTCCAGCACTCCGTCAATCCAGTCGGTGTTATGCAGGTCGACGCCACCCGGGGATGGTTTTGCCGCTCCGGTTGTGCGCAGTCGTTTGGTGGTGAGCTGATCCCACTGCTTGCGCAGACTCGAAGGGCTCAGAATGTTGTCTTTCCAGAACTCGTCCCGGTTGGCCCACTGGAACAGGTCACAGATTTCGTAGTGAGTACGTTTGTCCTGGATACGCATCAGCCTGATGGTATTTGCCCATTCAGCCCAGTTTGGTTCGGTTAGCGAAGCGTTGACGGTGAGAAGCCTGTCGTAAATCCAGCGAGCCGCCTTGAGGTCATCAGCGGATCCCCATGATTTACCTGCCGGGGTGTATATCCCATCGGCAGCTTCTGGATGGCGAGAGAGAAACTTTTGAGTTTCCTGGTTTCGGGATTCGTCAGAATTCCGAGACGAGGATCTTTTAATACTGTTCTTGTTATAGTCTTGGGTGTCTACCGTTTCCGGGAAGGTTTTTCCCGTTTTCGGTAACACTTTTCCCGATTTCGGGAAGGGTTTTCCCGTTTTCGGTTTGTCTAAAATCCAGGCTGAAAGGTCAGTATTTATACCGACAGTTTTCATCACGCCTTGCTTATGGCTGAAGATGATTTTGCGCTCTGCGAGCGATTTCAGTGCATCAGAAACATGCGAATCACTCAGATCTGTAAGCTCGGCGATCACCGTATTCGTCACGCGGTCCTGCTTCTTGTTCCAGCCGTAGGTAAGCCAGATCACCGCTTCAAAACACTGCCATTCTCGGCCCGATAATCTCAGGCGAGGTTTAAGCTTCTGTATCTCATTGGCGACCTTCGTATACCCGTTCGACAGGTCGGCCATACGACCTCCCGGTTGTTCGATTTGAGTTGGGAAATTGATAATTTCAGCGGTATTTGACATACTTAGCTCCGCATTTGCCTAACAACTGATGCACAAGAAAGTCGGTTCTGTTCGAGCAGACCGGCTTTCGCCATTTTGGAAGCACTCACATAACCCCCAGCATAGAAGTAACCATCGCCATCAATGGTCCAATTTGCTCAGGCATAAGACTGAATAGCGACGCGATACCTTCGCTTACCTCTTTCAACTTCTGATGCTCAGGAGCGTCCAGGATGATTGCCTGTTTGGCTTCAGCCACTTCCTTCTCGGCTTTTGCCAATCTTGAAAACTTGCAGTCGGCACCAAATAAATATGTTCGATATTCGATCGGCAGCACGGCCATGATTGCTGGCGTCAGTTGGCAAACATTTTCGCGGTACTTCTCTGAGTCGAAACGGTTATCCAACCAGCGGAACAATTTCTGACGGCGAAGGCTGATGTCTCGCGAGAACTCCAGTTTTCCACCTCCCTGCCGTTCCCACTCTTCAATAATTAAACTGGCGACAACATCCTGATTGTTCATTGACGCCGACCAAGCGCGTACAGCATCTCGAACATATTCCGGTGATACGTCCACAAATGACTGATAACGGTTTATCAGTGGCCTGGTGTCAAAGGATGTATTCTGGTGATAAGTAAGTGATTGCATATTGCATTCCGTATTAGTGGCTAAGACGCCAGTCAGGCAGCTTTTGGTTTGCTGATTTCAAGAATTTGGGTAGAAGTAAAGCGACCACCTGAAACTTCAGCAATCTTTGATGCGTAAGTCGTCTCTCCGGTGTATTCAGTGCGTGGCAAGCAGCCGCTATTGATCCATTTGTAGATAGCTCGCGGAGTCCGTTCGCATGCTTCAGCGACCACAGGCACGCGAATCAACTTGATGATTTCACCAAGGCTAGTAGGTTGCATTTTCCAATCCTCAATGTGAACTTTGAGTACATATTATGCAGGAACTGATAGTTCATGCAAGAGATATTATGATTGAACCTATGGTTCAGGAAGAAAAAGCGCGAAAAGACTTTTCCCATAGGCTAGCGCTGGCCTGCGATAAAGCTGGTTTGCCGGTACATGGTCGTCAGGCTGAGATAGCCAAAAAGATGAAGTTGACACCAAAAGCCGTAAGCAAATGGTTTAACGGGGAATCAATTCCAAGACGTGGAAAGCTTCAAGAGCTTGCTGCGAGTATTGGTACAACCTCAACTTATCTGTTAGGTGATAGCGCGACAGATGGTATCTCGGAGGGACGTTTGCAGAAAACGACCGGAACATTCCGCATAGATATGCTTAATGTCTCCGTTAGTGCTGGACCTGGCGTGATCAACAGCGAGTTTGTGGAGGTGTTACGCTCCGTGGAATACTCAGTTGAGGATGCGCGTCAGATGTTCAATGGTCGTAAACAGGAGCAGATCCGTATCATCAATGTTCGTGGCGACAGCATGTCTGGCACGATAGAACCCGGAGACCTTCTGTTTGTTGATATCAGCATCCAAAACTATGATGGCGACGGCATATATGCCTTCATCTACGACGACACATCACACGTTAAACGTCTGCAAAAAATGAAAGACAAACTTCTAGTCATCTCGGACAATCAGACATATCTACCTTGGGAACCGATTGAGAAGGAAGATATGAACAAAATACTCGTGTTCGGTAAAGTTATTGGCAGCATGCCCCAAACTTATAGAAAGCATGGGTAGATCATACCAATTGAAAAAGCCGCAAACGCGGCTTTTTCATGCAGAAATTTCTTGATGTGCACTTCGGTATACCGTAGCAATCATTAATGATTCAAATTCTCTTTGGCTTTCAACGTAGCTTTTAGGCTATCGATAATGGTATTCCAGCTTATCACTTTCCTTTCCGCTATTAGTCTTGATACCTCACTACAATCTCGCCGCAACAAACGGCACTCGATCTTTTTCTAGTTTTTCAGATCCAAAAATAATCTTTCAGTTGTTTTTTTGAACTAATCAAAAAACACAGGAATAAATTACCCTAAAGTTCATATTGTTAGCCGTCATGAACTTATCGTATTATTGAAATGTACTATCAGTACTTTACAATAATGAACTTACAGTACATCATAAACTCATCGCAAAACACTAAGCGCATCAGGTGTAAACGTTCCGCTGGCCAGCGATAAGGCAAACGAGGGTGAGAATGATTGATTTCGCACGCAAACCAGGACGGCAGCAGGCCGTAAAACTGAATTTTTTCGAGTTGATTATACGCCGTTTATGCTACGTGCTGGCGCAAAAGGGGAATCCAGATGTGTAACTCAACGAAATGCGGGTACTGCAGCAAGCCGGTTGAACCGGAGGAAGTAGTCAAAAGTACCCTGCTCTATCGCAACGGCGCACAGCTGGCGCGAAAAGAAAAAGAATACTGCTCTGAACGTTGTGCTTCGTACGACCAGATGGCCCACGAAAGCTAACGTAAAAGCCGCGTAAGGCGGCCCGTACGTCCGGTGACACCGACCAAAGTTCCACCGGAAAACTACACAAAACCAAAGTTAACCCGATGGGCGCTATCTCTGGCCCGGGGATCTTACATCCAAAAAAGAGGATCTCACATGGAATTTTTCTATGTAGTCAAAGCTACGCAGAAATCTGGCAAAGACGATGCAGTGGTTTGGTTCACTGCAAAATCAGAAGCCCGAGCCAACCTGCAGCTCGATGTTGAGCTAGAAGATGCTGGAATCGAAACCGGACGCGGTAAGGATTATCAGAAGCCGATCCGTACTGACTTCCCTGTCTATGACGACCTCCCGGAAGAAAGCACCGTTGATTACACCTGGTGCAAACGCTACGAATTGGCTGATGATCTGCGCACGTGGCAACTAAACCCCGTATCAGAGTCGAAGGATAACATTCACCAGAATGTCACTGTTAAAAGCAACCACGATTGTGATTTAACAACAGCACTTTTGTCCGAAGAAGATAGTGCTCGTAAGATCGAATACGCAGACGACAACAGCGTGCATTTTCAATTGGCAACAATGCCCTTTCGTCTTCAGTTGCTCGCACAGTTTTGTGCCGAAGATCGCCACGTCTACCACATCAGTATCCCACATCGCAAAGAGCTCTCGGCTCTCGAACTGGACATGGACAATAGCTACGTGCAGAACATGCTGCTAGCTGCCGAGAATAGCCCAGAAATTAAGTCATTCGACATGCCAACCCTCTGGAAATTAGCTGCCGCGATCAAGATGGTATTTCCGCAAGACAAGCGCCATGAACTTAACCAGATTATTGAGTTCACGAAGATATGGGTACAAACAGAGTATATCGATCGCGGTATCCTCACCCGCGAACGGGCAGCCGGCAACCGCATCAGCAAGGTTCAACGCACTGATTCCGGAACAAATTCTGATGGCGGTTATATCACTGATCGCGGAATCGACGCCCATCACACCCTCGAAACGCTTGATTTAGAGATCGCATGCGCCCTGCTCCCGATGGATTTCAACCATCTCGAGATCCCCGGCAGCATTCACCGTCGCGCCAAAGAAGTCGTAGCCAAAAAAGAAGAGCCATGGAAGTCGTGGAGCGCGATTCTGCGCAACCAGCCAGGCGTTCTGGCGGTGAACCGCGCGGCTATCTTTAACGTGGTGCGTATCGCGCCGGAAAACATTCACTGTACGCCAGCAGCTCACCTTGAATTTGTGAACAAGACGATGAAGGCTGAATTTAATGCTGCGGTTGAGTTGCTGCCGCTGCCTGCGCCAGTTGTTGACCCTGATGCGCCTGTAAAACAGCCTAAGGTCGAAAATCTCGGTGGTGGCATGTTCACCATCGATGGCCTGATGAACGAAAAACAACCAGAAAAAGATGACCGTTCATCGGTTAATCAGGAGACCACCAGCAATGTGCAGATGGAAGAGGCTGAGCCAGAGAAAGTCCAAATTACTGATGCGGTATCACCAGACCAAAGCGTTGATGAAGCTGATCTACAAACAGTTACCGTAGCACCGACAGATATTCTGGCCGCAGCGGCGCCAAGCCTCGCGAGCGACACCGCATCAGAAATCACGCTGGACGCGCCGGATGTAGGCACCAAAGCGCCAGAAGCGCAGCAGGATGAACCCACTGTCGATTACCCGGCATTCTTCGAGCCAGGTCGTTATGAAGGTTTGCCGAACAACGTTTACCACGCAGCGAACGGGATCAGCAGCACGCAGGTAAAAGATTCCCGGGTGAGCCTGATGTATTTCAACGCGCGCCACGTCGCCAAAACTATCCAGCGGGCGCCGTCTAAAGTACTGGATATGGGTAACCTGGTTCATGCACTGGCGCTACAGCCTGAAAATCTCGAAGAAGAATTCAGCGTGGAGCCGGAGATCCCATTAGGTGCGTTCACGACAACGTCCACTCTGCGTGAGTTCATCGATGCGCATAATGCCAGTCTTCCACCCTTGCTGAGTGCAGACGATATCAAAGCGCTGCTGGAAGAGCACAACGCTACTCTACCCGCGCAGCTGCCGCTTGGTGCGGGCCTGGAGGAAACCGCGCAGAGCTACATGGCGCTGCCGGCTGAGTTCCAGCGCATTGAACCTGAACAGAAGCAGACTGCAGCAGCGATGAAGGCCTGTATCAAAGAATACAACAACACCCTACCTGCGCCGGTAAAAACCAGCGGTAGCCGTGATGCACTACTCGAGCAACTGGCACTGGCCAATCCCGATCTGGTTGCGCAGGAAGCACAGAAGCCTGTTCCGTTGAAAGTATCCGGTACCAAAGCCGAGATGATCCAGGCGGTGAAGTCCGTCAAACCGGACGCCGTATTCGCCGACGAACTACTCGATGCATGGCGGGATAATCCGGGGGACAAAATCCTGGTTACGCGCCAGCAACTGGTAACTGCACTGGCTATTCAATCTTCGCTGCTGGCGCACCCGACCGCAGGCATGCTGCTCCAACACCCGAGCCGTGCCGTTGAGGTGAGCTACTTCGGCTTTGACGAGGAGACCGGTCTGGAAGTTCGTGTGCGCCCTGACCTCGAGATCGACCTGGATGGCGTGCGTATCGGTGCCGATCTGAAAACTATCAGTATGTGGAACGTTAAGCAGGAAGGTCTGCGCGCCAAGCTCCATCGCGAAATCATTGAGCGCGATTACCACCTGAGCGCGGCTATGTACTGCGAAACCGCAGCGCTGGACCAGTTCTTCTGGATTTTCGTCAACAAAGACGAGAACTACCACTGGATCGCCATTATTGAGGCATCCGCAGAACTGTTGGAATTAGGCATGCTCGAGTACCGCAAAGCGATGCGCGCTATCGCCACCGGTTTCGACACTGGCGAGTGGACAGCGCCGATCACAACCGATTACACCGACGAACTCAACGACTTCGATCTGCGCCGCCTTGAAGCGCTGCGCCTGGCTTAATGGAGGATTTGACCATGCAAGATACCAACATCATCACAACTGAGCAGGCTCCAAACACCATCTCTGCCAGCAATGCAGTATTTAACGTTCAGGCGCTTGGCCAATTGACTTCGTTTGCGGAACTGATGGCTCAGTCAGCCGTGACCGTCCCTAAACACCTGGCGGGTAAACCTGCCGACTGTATGGCAATCGTTATGCAAGCCATGCAATGGGGCATGAACCCTTACGCGGTGGCACAGAAAACACACCTGGTTAATGGCGTGTTGGGCTACGAGGCTCAGTTGGTCAACGCAGTGATCTCCAGTTCCAGCGCAATAGTTGGCCGCTTCCATTACGAATATGGTGGAGACTGGGAAAAGATCGCTGGACACAAAGATGCGCGTGATGAGTCATGTCTGTTTATCCGGGTTGGCGCGGTACTCCGGGGGGAGGCTGATATCACTTGGGGCGAAAATATTTACCTGGCTGATATCACTACCCGCAACTCCCCGCTCTGGAAAACGGCACCGAAACAGCAGATCGCCTATCTAGCAGTGAAGTATTGGGCTCGCCTGTACTGCCCAGAGGTCATCCTCGGCGTTTACAGTCCCGACGAAGTCGAGCCACGCACCGAGAAAGAGATTAACCCAGCGCCACAGCGCGTAACCCTTGCTGATATCTCAGGTGACAACGTAACAACCACTCAAAGCGCGCAGGTGTCGGCTTCCAACATCGATTCTCTGGCCGATGATTTCCGGGATCGCATCGAAGCAGCTCAGGATGTCGATAGTGCGAAAGCTCTACGTGCCGACATTGAGACCGTAAAAGCAACACTGGGATCTGCCCTGTTCACCGAGCTGAAAAACAAAGCCGTGAAGCGTTACTACCTTGTGGATGCACGGAACAAAGTTGAAGCAGCCATCAACTCGTTCCCCTCTTCGTTTGAACCAGATGCAGCGGAGCGATTTGAGGAAGTGGAACGCGTGCTGGCATCGGCGAAACGTCATCTTGGCGACGAGTTGCACGATCAGTTCAGCATCACCCTTGCAGACATGAAACCGGAATACGTGGGCTAAAGGAGGCGGGAGGTCTCGCCCTCCCGAAACATAATGTTAAGACAAGATCCCGTTAAGCATCCAGCAATACGATATCACGGCGGAAAATTCCGACTGGCATCCTGGGTTATTCAACATATGCCTAAGCACCTCTGCTATGTGGAACCATTTGGAGGCGCAGCTGGCGTACTGCTGCATAAGCCTCGCAGTTACGCAGAAGTTTATAACGATATTGACGGAGAGGTAGTTAACTTGTTTCGTGTGCTGCGGAACCCCGAGCTGAACCAGCGCCTGCAAGATGCGTGCATACTTACGCCTTATTCACGCGATGAATTCTGCGCCGCGCGTGAAGTAACTGAGGAACCGATTGAACGAGCTAGGCGTATGGTCGTGCGCGCAAGCATGGGCTTCGGCTCAGCTGCCGGTATTGGTGGTAACTCCGGATTCCGTAGCGACAGTAAGCGTAAATATGCAACGGCAGCTCATCTATGGGAGCGTTATCCGGCAAATCTGGCAGCAGTATGTCAGCGTTTTCAGGGCGTCATTATTGAAAATAAAGATGCGCTGTCAGTAATGCGTGCACATGACGCAGAAACGACCCTTCACTACATCGATCCGCCGTATCTACCGGAAACTCGGGTCCAAGGTAATCGTTATTACACCCATGAAATGACAGTCGAGGGGCACGAGAAATTGCTAACAGTGTCCAGGGCGATGGCAGGAATGGTGATGATGAGCGGTTACGAAACAGAGTTGTATAACGACGTACTGACGGGCTGGAAAAAAGTTAAGAAAAAATCACGCATCAGTGCGGGGCGCGGTACAAAAATTCGAACTGAGTGCCTCTGGATTAATCCCCTAGCGCAACAAGAGGAGCGTATTGCATGAAGCTGATTAATCGAGGCAGTAAGCAATCCCCGTTAGCACGTCGGGCCTGTGATATCGCGCTGGCAAAACATACTGAACGTTACGGCGATTATGGGCGCAGCAAAATGAAAGAAACGTACACGGTAAGGGTAGAAGGCGTGAAAGTCTGGGTCGAAGTAGTGAACCGACAGAAGAGCTACGTCGCCACAGCAATGACTGGCATGCGCCGTCTTCGAGCCCTTCCCGGCCAGGTAAACTGAAAACGAAATATCAACGACACAAAGCCGGCACATTTATACTCGTGCCGGTTACCTGAGGTGAATGATGACACAGGTAGTTTTTAATGAAGAGTGGGTGCTGGCTGAAAAACTGACCGCGAAAACAGGTCTGGATACGCGCCAGATCGAAAAGTATCGCCAGGGATGTTGGATAGAAGGAATCCATTTTAAGCGTCACTCCCCCACAGGTGCACAAACCACCCGAGGGATAACCTGGTACAACTACCCAAAAATTAATCAGATGATACAGGAAGCATAGAATGGCAGACTTACCTCCGGGTGTGGAGCTTCGCGGTCAAAGCATACGCATCTGGTTCATGTTCAAAGGTAAGCGTTGCCGTGAATCACTTAAGGGGTGGAAAGTCACCCCTTCCAATATAAAAAAAGCCGGTCAGTTAAGAACAGTCATCGTTAGTGAAATTGCACTGGGTGAATTTGACTACCGCGCTCGATTTCCCGAATCAAAGCAAATAGAGGAAACAGCAGGAACAGTTCAGTTACGCTATTTTGGAGAGCTCGTAGATACCTGGCTCGCAAACCGCCGAATCGAGCTTTGTGCCAATACCTGGCGTAAAACAGCCTCTCAGTTAAATACAATACTGGCTGTAGTCGGGGCTGACACAACCATCAGAGAGATAAAGCACAACGATATCCTCCGCTATCGAACCGAACTGCTCGAAGGTCAGACGATGTATTCATTTAATGTTCGCCCCAATAAAATTGGTCGTAGTGTCCGGACGGTGGACAATTACATATCCCTTCTCTGCTCTATTCTGCGCTTTGCCCATCGGTCTGGGTTCACAACGGAAAAGCCTTATGAGGGCATAAAGAAGCTTCAGAAAAGCAAAGCCAAACCTGATCCGCTTTCCCGCGCTGAGTTTGAGAAGCTCATTTCTGCCAACCAGGGGCAAAAACGGCATCTGTGGCAGTTCGCCATTTATTCAGGGTTGAGGCATGGTGAACTGGCGGCTCTGGCCTGGGAAGATATCAATCTTGAAAATGGCACCGTGAGTGTCCAGCGTAACCTGAACGCAATTGGTATGTTTGGGCCACCCAAAACGGATGCAGGATTCAGAACCATCACACTGCTTCAGCCGGCACTCGATGCCCTGCTTGCCCAAAATAAGCTAACCGGACAATTTCCTAAAACCGAGATCACCTATCACCATCGGGAGTACGGACTGACCGAGCAACAGAATGTGCATTTCGTTTTTATGCCCCGCGAGAGGAATGGAGCCCAGAAATCGCACTACTCGCTGGGCAGTATTGGAGCTCGTTGGGACTCTGCTGTAAAACGTGCTGGCATTCGTCGCCGCAATCCGTACCATACACGGCACACTTTCGCATGCTGGTTGTTATCTGCAGGCGCTAACCCGTCTTTTATTGCCAATCAGATGGGGCACGAAAATGCGCAGATGGTGTATGAAATCTATGCTACATGGATAGAAGAAATGAATAGCGAACAGGTGGCGATGCTGAACTCGAAGCTTGCGCTTTGAAATGGTTTTGTCCCACTGGTGCCCCATTTGATAGTTGAGTAACGAATAAATGCAACAAAATCAAGAGATTAATAAGAAAGAACAATACAACCTGAATAAACTGCAAAAGCGTCTGCGCCGTAATGTCGGTGAAGCCATTGCAGACTTCAATATGATTGAAGAAGGTGACCGCATTATGGTCTGCCTGTCAGGGGGTAAAGACAGTTACACGATGCTGGAGATCCTGCGCAATCTTCAGCAAAGCGCACCGGTGAACTTTTCACTGGTGGCAGTCAATCTTGACCAGAAGCAGCCTGGCTTCCCTGAGCACATCCTGCCGGAATATCTGGAACAACAGGGTGTCGAGTATAAGATTGTCGAAGAAAATACCTACAGCATTGTTAAAGACAAAATCCCGGAAGGCAAAACTACCTGCTCTTTGTGCTCGCGCCTGCGTCGCGGTATTTTGTATCGCACCGCAACGGAATTAGGGGCTACAAAAATCGCGCTGGGCCACCACCGCGACGACATTCTGCAAACCCTGTTCCTGAACATGTTCTACGGCGGCAAAATGAAAGGGATGCCGCCGAAGCTGATGAGCGATGACGGTAAACACATCGTTATCCGTCCGCTGGCCTACTGCCGCGAAAAAGACATCGAGCGTTTTGCCGAGGCGCGTGAATACCCAATCATTCCTTGCAACCTGTGCGGCTCGCAGCCGAACCTGCAACGTCAGGTGATCGGCGACATGCTGCGTGACTGGGATAAACGCTACCCTGGCCGCATTGAAACCATGTTCAGCGCCATGCAAAACGTGGTGCCTTCGCACCTGAGCGACGTCGAGCTGTTCGATTTCAAAGGTATTAAACACGGCGGAGAAGTCGTGGACGGCGGTGATCTGGCTTTTGACCGGGAAGAGATCCCAATGCAGCCAGCAGGCTGGCAGCCGGAAGAAGACGATTCTCAGCTGGATGAAATGCGACTGAACGTCGTGGAAGTGAAGTAAAAATCTGGCGTCTCAGATACGGTATCTGAGACGCCTTTTAATGGCTTATTTCAGCAAACGCACCTTACAGGTTTTGCCTTTAATCTTTCCGCCCTGCAGCTGTTTCCACGCTTTGTTCGCCACTTTCTGACGCACAGCAACATAAACGTGCGACGGATGCACCGCGATTTTACCGATATCCGCACCGTCCAGACCAATATCACCGGTCAGCGCACCTAACACATCGCCCGGACGCATTTTGGCTTTCTTACCGCCGTCGATGCACAGAGTCGCCATTTCAGCGGCCAGTGGCGTGATGCTGATATTGCCCAGCGCTGGCATCCAGTTCAGTTTTAATTGCAGCATTTCAGATAGAATGTTAGCGCGCTGCGCCTCTTCCGGCGCACACAGGCTGATAGCCAACCCGCTGTTGCCCGCACGCGCCGTACGGCCAATACGGTGAACGTGAACTTCCGGGTCCCACGCCAGTTCGTAGTTGACCACCAGCTCCAGAGATTTGATATCCAGACCACGCGCGGCAACGTCTGTTGCCACCAGCACGCGCGCGCTACCGTTAGCGAAACGGACCAGCGTCTGATCGCGATCGCGCTGCTCCAGATCGCCATGCAGAGAAAGTGCGCTTTGCCCTGCTTCTGCCAGCGCGTCGCAAACAGCCTGACAATCTACTTTGGTATTACAAAACACCACGCAGGACGCGGGCTGATGTTTGCTCAGCAGTTTTTGCAGCAGTGGAATTTTGCCGTTTCGTGAAGTTTCGTAGAACTGCTGTTCAATAGACGGGAGTGCATCCACGGTATCGATTTCAATCGCTACCGGATTGTTCTGCACGCGACCGCTGATCACAGCGATAGCTTCAGGCCAGGTTGCAGAAAACAGCAGAGTTTGACGTGATGGAGGCGCAAAACGAATGACTTCATCAATTGCGTCGGTAAAGCCCATATCCAGCATACGGTCCGCTTCGTCCATCACCAGCGTTTGCAGGGCATCCAGCGAAACGGTGCCTTTTTGCAGGTGATCGAGCAGACGACCAGGGGTGGCGACAATAATATGCGGCGGATGCTGCAACGAATCGCGCTGTGCGCCGAACGGCTGTCCACCGCACAGCGTCAGCACTTTGGTGTTTGGCAGGAATCGCGCCAGACGGCGTAACTCGCCTGCAACCTGATCCGCCAGCTCGCGCGTCGGACACAGCACCAGCGATTGAGTCTGGAACAGGCCTGCGTCGATCTGCTGGAGCAAACCGAGGCCAAATGCAGCCGTTTTTCCACTGCCCGTTTTGGCCTGCACGCGAACGTCTTTTCCTTCCAGGATCGCCGGAAGCGCGGCAGCTTGTACAGGGGTCATCGCAAGGTATCCCAACTCGTTCAAGTTATCGAGTTGGGCGGCAGGCAGAACATTCAGCGTAGAAAAAGCGGTCACAATGTATTCTCAAAGTAAAAATCACGGTCAGTTGGCGCGTATCCTCGCAGATCTGCGCTACCGATGCGACAATTTAATCGGTTCTTCATCCGGCGGTGGGTCCGGCATAGGCTGCGGACGCGGGATCGGATCGGGGACGGGCACCGGATCAATGGGTATTGAATCAGGCACCGACATGTTTGGGTAAAGCAGTGCTAAAAGAAAGCTCATGATTCCCTCCAGTTTATCGGGGTGACCCTTTTAGGGTAGACGCTGAGGTTCTGGAGGCAAAAAAAAGCCGACTAATTTAGTCGGCGTCGTACGAATCAATTGTGCTATGCAGTAATTCAAAAAAGGAAGTAAGACAATATGGAGCGCAACGCCCATCGCTTGACGTTGCATTCACCTGCGGGAGTAATACTGCACCGAACGGGGTAGTCGTTTATTGACTTCGCTCAAACAAAATCGCGTTTTGAAGCCTGGCGACGATGAGAAAAGTGTAAATTTACAGCCATTTACTACGATGCAACCACCACGCAACACCACCTATCAGAACGACTAACATGATACAAAAAGCGGAAAAGCCAAATCGGTACGCGCCACCCGGAATCCCCCCGAGGTTAACGCCGAACAAACCGGTCAAAAACGTGCTGGGTAAAAAGACCATTGCCATTAATGACATGGTGTACGTTCTGCGCGACAGCGATTCCTGCATCACCGTCGCAATTTCATCGGTCATGACTGCCGTACGGGCAATACACGAGTCTATCTCGTCAAGGCCACGCCCTAATCGGTCAGCGATATCCTGCATCCGTCGGCGCTGATCGTCATTCATCCACGGCAAACGCTCGCTGGCCAGTCGCGCGTACACATCGCGCTGCGGGGTCATATAGCGGCGCATCACTATCAGTTGCTTACGCAGCAACGCCAGAAAACCGCGCGGCGGAATTTGCTGATCGAGCAGGTTATCTTCGAGATCGATAATTTTATCGTGCAGCTCTTCGATAAATTCACTGGCGTGATCGGTCAACGCATCACAAATATCAACCAGCCACGCGCCGCAATCGACAGGCCCGGTTCCTTCTTTCAGGTCATTGACCACGTCATCCAGCGCCAGCACCTTGCGCTGACGGGTAGAGACAATCAGGCGCTCATCCATATATAAGCGCATGGCGACTAGCTGATCCGGACGTTCGTCAGTGCTGCCATTGATACAGCGTAGCGTAATCAATGTCCCTTCGCCGAGGCGGCTGACGCGTGGTCGCAGGCTTTCGCCAGCCAGCGCATCGCGTACGCTGTTTGGCAGCAGCGGCGTAGTGGCGAGCCACTGTGCGCTGTCTGGATGCGTGTAATTCAGATGCAACCAGCAGGGATGCTCGCTGTCGATGACATCGCTATCTTCCAGCTGTCGCGCACCGCCCTTTCCGTCGAGTAACAACGTAAACACCGCGTCCGGAACGTTAACGTCCGATCCCTTAATGCCTTCCACAGCGCTTCCCCCATTTTGCAATCATCACGTCAGTCTAGCGTCCAAACCGGCTTAATCAATATCTACCGATAGCATAGCGCTGAATCTATTCATAAATTGCCGTTTTTTATACGCTAAAGCTTTACAGAAAGTTGCAAAACAGTAGAGTTACAAAAATGCTGCCATTTTGTATTTAAATGTATCTTTAACGAGTGTATGACGATGAAAAAGCCCTGTGCGGCCTTCGATGTCCGTCTCGCAGAAATGCGGACCATCGCCATTAAAACCAGCGTCACCTGGTTCCTGTGGGTAAACATGTTGTTCTCCTCCTTTATCCTTGGGCGCAACTATTTTTCCGCCTTTGAGGCCGAAGTGCTGTTCCACCACCCTGCCGCACTGCTTGAAACCATGATGGTGTTTGATCTGACGCTCTCAGCCGGTGTTTTATTCATCATGCGTATGGCTCCGCTACAAAACGCACACTGGCTCGGCGCGTTAGCAAAATGGACGGTGGTTGCCTTAAGTCTGTGCTGGGCGGGCTGTTTTTTCGTACTTATCGTCAGCGACGACGTGCGTATTATTTTCCCTTCCGCCGCCTTACTACTCTTTACCGCGCTGATTTCGCTCTACTTTGATCCCAAAGTTCTGCTGAGTTTTATTCTGCCAATCTGGCTGACCATCCTGATCACATCGCTTTTTTACCGCGACAGCCTGACGGTGATGAATGGATTGCAGTGGATATTACTGGCGGGTTTGATTGAATCCGGCAGGCGTATACTCAATCGTTGGTTCTTGCTTGCGCTGCGCCGTGAACAGGAAAACGCAGATCTGATCCAGCAGCTTGGGCTACTGGCCAATAATGACCCGCTTACCGGCATAGCGAATCGGCGTTCATTTGAAACACAAATGGACCACGCGATTTTACGCCATCAGCAGGACGGAAAAGGGTTTGGGCTGATCATGCTCGACGTCGATCACTTCAAACTTTACAACGATTATTACGGACACCAAAAAGGCGATCTGTGTTTGATGGCCATTGCCCGAGCACTGGAATCCGCTGCCCTGACTTCCAGCGCAATTGTCGGGAGGTTTGGTGGCGAGGAGTTTATATTGCTGTTACCGGATGCCGATGCTGAGTCGCTTGAGACGGCGGCGCAAAACATTGCCGCTGTGCTACAGGCTCAGAATATTCCTCATGCCGCCTCTCCCGTGAGCGACCGAGTGACGGTGAGCCAAGGGTTAGCGCTTTGGCAGCCGGGAGTGAGTGCACGTGAACTGATCGCGGGTGCGGACAAAGCGCTGTATCAGGCAAAACAGGAAGGGCGAAACCGCTATAAATAAAAAAGCCTGGCGAACCAGGCTTTTTATCTTATCAGAACGAGTGTTCCGCATGACGGGGATAAGCGCCGTGCTCATGTTGCACGGCATCCTGCCAGTCAGGTTGCGACCCACCTTCCAGTCTGAAATTTCGGGTGCGCGTCTGAAGCTCAATCACCTGATTTTTCAGCACGTCGGACGAGCCAGACAATTCATCGACCATTGCGACGTTACTCTGCGTCACACGTTCCAGCTCAGAGAGCGCCTGTGTAATCTGGGTGATACCCTTTTCCTGCTCTGCCGTGGTGGCAGAAATCTCATCCATCAGCTTGCTGACATGCCCAGAACCGTTGACGATTTCGTGCATGTTTTTTTCTGCCTCAGACACCACGGTTACGCCCTGAGTGACGTTATTGCTGGTCACGTCGATCAGTGACTTAATACTTTTCGCCGCTTCCGCGCTGCGATGAGCCAGATTACGCACTTCACCCGCCACCACCGAGAAGCCTTTACCGTGATCGCCCGCTCTTGCCGCTTCGACCGCCGCATTCAGCGCCAGAATGTTAGTCTGGAAGGCAATGCCGTCAATCAGCGAAATAATTTCTGTCATTTGCTGCGCGCATTCCGTAATCGACTGCATATTGTTAGCAACCTGCCCCATCAGCTCACCGCCTTTGCGTGCCTGCACCGTCGCGAGATTCGCGCGTTCGCTGGCCAGTCGGGTGTTGTCTGCGTTGTTGCGGGTGCTTGCCGCCATTTGCTCCATGCTTGCAGCGGTCTGAATGAGTGAGGCCGATTGTTGCTCTGTTTTGACCGATAGCTGAGCGCTACGAGAAGAGAGTTGTTCAGAAAGGGTCATGGCAGTTTGCGATGAGGCGCGTATTTCACGAACCAGAGTCGCAATGTTACTCGATAAGCTGTTGATCCCCGGAATGAGGCGGCCTGCACAGTTATTACCAAACTCAGGAATGGAGACGGCAAGATTGCCCGACGTCACTTCTTCAATACTTTTTTTCACGGTATTGATCGGCGTCACAAGATATTTTGTCATGTAGGACCACAGCAACAAGACCGCAAGCACATTAATAATATTTACTGCGATAAAAAGCGATGTACTTTTCGATAAAGCCCAAATCAAACCATCAATCACTAAAAGCACGACCAGCAGAAAATAAATAATAAATGTCCTTACGCTAATATTTCTAAGCATAATTTATCCCATACCACAAGTCGGAGGAGGTATAATGGTTATAGCATTCGCCATTTCTTTTTCCACCACATTTTAAGTGGCATTTATCATTCACCTTTGGATCTTAATAATTTAACTTAAGTTGGAGCTTTTGCTCATCCCACACCTGAAAAGCAGTCATACCCTCTATTATGACCTTATTTATTTTGTGACAACAATCGTTAGCCAACCAATAATTAAATATCACCCCCCAGTTTATTAAGAGTTAATGTTGCTGGTGATTAAAATCATGTAGCGCCGCTTAAGTAATTAATGAGAGAATATATCCGGCGCGCAATTCTATCAGTAAAAAATAACGCGTTTGTTGTTGATTTTTGATAAGCAACTAATCTTGGAATTAGTTAGAGTAAGCCACGGCGGTGATGAGTCACGCACCGGATGAACTCAATAACGACTTTTAGAGTGGGATTGCATAATGCTCGATGTGTCCTGGGACCCCGTACTCATCGCCATCTCATTCCTGGTGGCCTTTATCGCTTCATTTGTAGCGTTAGACAGTGCTGGCAAAATTTCAGGCGCCAGCCGCAAGGCTGCAATCTGGTGGCGTATGGCCGGAGGTGCAACGCTTGGGATTGGCATCTGGTCAATGCACTTCATCGGTATGCTGTCGATGAAAATGCCCATGCCCATGAGCTATCAGTTCTGGCTCACCGCCGGATCGCTTGGCATCGCCATTCTTGCAGCGACCAGTGCCATCAATATTGCAGTGCCCGGTAACTCCCTTTCGTTTATGCGCTGGCTTTTTTCTACACTAATCCTCAGCACTGGCGTTGTCGCGATGCACTACACCGGGATGGCGGCGTTAATGTTACACGAGGAAATCAGCTGGAATATGACCATCGTGTCGCTTTCAGTGGTGATTGCTATCGTGGCTTCCGGCGCTGCCATCTGGCTCGCCTTCCACTTACGCCACAGACATAAAGGCGTGTTTATCAACCGCGTGGCAGCCGCCCTGGTGATGGGGCTGGCCATTTGCGCGATGCACTACACCGGGATGAGTGCGGCGAGCTTTCAGCATGAAGCCCACACGATGTCCGGCGGCGTAAGCGAGTTGGGACTGTCCATTTGGGTCTCCGCCACCACCCTTGCGCTGCTCGGTATCATGCTCATTATTTCCCTTGTGGATTCTCATTTTCGCACTCATCGCCTGACGGAGAATCTACGCCAGCTCAATAAACAGCTTGAGCTTAAAGCGCGTTTTGACGCCCTCACTGGGCTTGCCAATCGACACCAAATGGATCTGAGCCTGCAGGATTGCCTGCACACTTCACTGCTCAATAAAAAGCAGTTTGCGGTGATGTTTCTGGATATTGACCACTTCAAACTGATCAACGACGCGTGGGGACATCAGATGGGCGATGAACTGTTGATCAGCGTCGCCCAGCGCATCACCGCCAAACTGTCGCAAGGGATGACTCTCGCCCGGCTTGGCGGCGATGAGTTTATCCTGCTGCTGCCCGACAGCGATGACGACAAAATATCGTCCCTTTCAATGACCTTGCTCGATGAGATCCGTCGGCCTTTCGCGATTGGCGGGCACGCGCTCAACATCACTCTGAGCCTTGGCGTGAGCCTCTATCCGCAGCACGGTGAAACGCTCCACGAACTGAAATTTAAAGCCGATGCAGCGATGTATCACATTAAGCAAGAGGGGCGAAATGGTTGGGCAATCTACCGTCCGGAGATGTCGAAAAGTATTTCAGCGGAACCGTCCTTCCTGCAGGATTTAACTCAGGCGCTGGAACGCGAGCAGTTTGAACTCTGGTATCAACCCACCTATCTCGCCGAATTAAAAGAGATCCACGGTTTTGAAGCGCTGCTGCGCTGGCACCATCCGGAACAGGGTGTTCTGCTGCCGAATGTGTTTCTACCGTCCCTGGAAAAAACCGGCTTAATCATTCCTGTCGGTGTATGGGCGATTGAACAGGCGTGCCGGCAATTGCGCTTCTGGACGGAACAAGGATTTAGCCAGTGGACGCTGTCATTTAATTTGTCCCCTATTCAGTTTGAGCAACAGGATATATTCGAGGTCATTTCCGGCACCATGCAAAAATACAACCTCGAACCATCACGTTTGATTCTGGAAGTGACAGAAAGCACTGCGCTAAAAAACCTGGAGCGCAGCATTGAATTGTTAGATACATTTAACCATGCCGGGTTTACGGTCTCTATCGATGACTTTGGCACCGGATACTCTAACCTGTTGATGCTCAATGTGCTTCCGGCGAAAGAGCTGAAAATAGATAAAAGCTTTATTGATAGCATGCTCGAAAACGATAAAAGCAAAAAAATCGTCGAAACGATTATTCACGTTGCACGCACTATGGATATGGTCGTCGTCGCCGAAGGCATTGAAACCGAAGAGCAGCAACTGATGCTGGCAAGCCTGGGCTGTGATTATTTACAGGGCTATTATTTCTCTCGCCCGCTCCCGGCGGAACAAGTTCCGTGGCTGGTATTACAAAATAAATCTGACAAACAAATTATACCAATCGGTAAAAATCAAATAGAACCGGCGCTTAATTCACAAAAAAACCATGCCTGATGTGCTGAAGTAGAGTATGTTTTTGTTACGCCCGCGTGGGTATATTGCGTCGTAAACATCAGGCAGGTCTGCCGATGAATGGGAAGAATCTATGTCGCCACACAGCTTTGATGCGCTGAATTTCATCAAAACACCGGTATGGTTAGTTTCACCCGTTTCTGAACACCTTATTTTCGCCAATATTGCGGCGACTGACATGATGCGTAATAAAACGCTCAACGATATGCGTATGGGGGTTTATTCCGCCAGTGCGCAGCTACAGCTGGCAATGTATGTTCCGGATCTTAAATCTGAACTCGACATCGTTGAGATCTGGACGGTGTGGCGAAATGGCCAGGAAACGACGCTGAGCTGCCAGCTTTCCCTCGCGCACCATGAAACTGCGGGGGACGTTATTGTCTTTGAAGGCATCGTATCGCAGGCGTCCTCTGGGCTTAAAGCCAGCCGCTCCGCGAACTACCAGCGTAAAAAACAGGGCTTCTATGCCCGCTTCTTCCTGACCAACAGCGCGCCCATGCTGTTAATCGATCCTGCCCGTGACGGGCAAATCGTTGACGCCAATCTGGCGGCACTGAATTTTTACGGCTACAGCCACGATGATATGTGCTGTAAACACACCTGGGAAATTAATACCTTAGGGCGCGATATTTTACCGATCATGACCGAGATCGCGCGTTTGCCCGGCGGACATAAGCCGCTTAATTTCGTTCACCGACTGGCCGACGGGTCTACTCGCCACGTACAAACTTACGCGGGTCCGATTGAAATCTACGGTGATAAGCTGATGCTGTGCATCGTTCACGATATCACTGAGCAAAAACGGCTGGAGCAAGAGCTGGAGCACGCGGCATTGCGTGATTCCATGACCGGCCTGCTCAATCGTCGGCAGTTTTATCTCATCACCGAACAAACCAATCCCTCTCATTTGCCCGCCCAGCAGCAATTCAGTTTATTGCTGGTCGATACGGATCATTTCAAAAGTATCAATGACGTATTTGGTCACTCAAAAGGCGATGAAGTCTTGATCTCATTGTCACGTATGCTCGAAGCGTGTAGCCGTAAAGATGATTTTGTTTTCCGCTGGGGCGGAGAAGAATTTGTGATCCTGCTTCCGCGCACCTCACTTGAGGCGGCGATGCAGGTGGCTGAAACCATCCGCGCAGAAGTGGCACGCATTGCGATCCCCGGCCTGCCTCGTTTTACAGTCAGTATCGGCGTCGCACGGCATAATCCTGACGAGAGCATCGACGACCTGTTTAAACGTGTCGATGACGCCTTATACCGTGCCAAAAACAATGGCCGCAATAAAGTGCTTGCCGCCTGAAACTGGCGAAATGATTAAGGCCCCGTTACAATGCCCACTCTAATAAACGGATTTCAGGTGGGTAACTTTTGCTATGGGGAAAACAGAAGTCATACTCATCTTAATTATTTTATGCGTTATTATATCGGGGCTATGGTTTATTTTTAGCGGGGAGATGTGGCATCTGGTGGGGTTCCTGGAAAGCAGTCTTTACCCGTCGATAAACGCCCCTGAATGATGCACGAATTAAGACTTTAAGGCCCGTCACTGACGGGCCTTATTGTTGGTGTTAATGTTTCTCGATATACATCGTCCGGCTGTATGCCACATCTTCTGCGTTATTAATCGGATACCCTTTTACCCACGGCTTAATCAGGCGACCGTTGGTATATTGATAAATTGGCGCGATAGGCGCTTTTTCCGCAAGGATCTTCTCCGCGGCATTGTAATCGGCATTACGCGCTTTTGCCGTGGTTTCCAGCGACGCCTGATTAATAATCTTGTCGTATGCCGGATCGTTAAAGCGCGAAATATTACCGCTGTGCGTCGAGGTCAGCAGGGACAGGAACGTTGACGGCTCGTTGTAATCACCGACCCAGGATGCGCGAATCACATCGAAATTGCCGGTATTACGGCTATCAATGTAGGTTTTCCACTCCTGGTTCTGCAGCTTCACGTCCACGCCGAGGTTTTTCTTCCACATCGACGCCACCGCAATGGCGATTTTCTGGTGGTTTTCAGATGTGTTGTACAGCAGCGTCAGTTTTAGCGGACGCTGCGGGCCATATCCGGCGGCCTGCAACAGCATTTTGGCCTGCGCATTGAGCTCCGCCTGCGGCATCTGCTCGAACGGCGAGGTTTCTGGCGTAAAGCCTGCCGTTACATCCGGAGTAAAATGCCACGCCGGTTTTTCGCCGGTCCCCAGCACTTTCTCGGCCATAATCCGGCGATCGATAGTCATACTCAGCGCCAGACGCACGCGCTGGTCAGCCGTTGGGCCTTTCTGGGTGTTAAACGCGTAGTAATAGGTGCCCAACTGCGGCGGCGTATACACCTGTCCCGGAATATCTTTGAGCAGCTTCTGATAGAGATTTTTTGGGAAGGATTCGGTGATATCAATATCCCCCGCCAGATAGCGCTTGGTGGCCGATGACTCCTGATTGATCGGGATAAAAGTAACTTTTTTCAGCACGGTTTTGGCGTTATCCCAGTACGAGGTATTCGGCTCAACCACCAGCTTTTCATTCACCACACGATCGGTCAGGACGTAAGCGCCGTTGCCGACCAGTGCGCCAGGACGGGTCCACTCTTTGCCACTCTCGACGTTGGCTTTTTGTACCGGGTAAAACGCAAAACTGGCCGTCAGATTGGCAAACCACGGCAGCGGTTTATCGAGCTGCACGCGCAGGGTTTTCGCATCAACAGCAGTAATACCAAGCTGGTTGGGCTGCGCTTTACCGTCGATAATATTTTGGGCGTTCGTTATTCCCGCCAGCGCTGCGAACCAGGCAAAAGGCGAAGTGGTTTTCGGGTCAACCAGACGCTGCCAGCTGTAGACGAAATCCTGCGCCGTCACCGGCGTACCATCAGACCACTTGGCATTATCGCGCAGGGTAAACGTCCAGGTGCGATTGTCGTTGCTCTGCCATTTGGTGGCGACACCAGGGATCAACTCGCCCTTTTCGTTCTGATTGACCAGGCCTTCGAACAAATCACGGATCACCTGGATTTCCGGCAAACCGACGGCTTTCGCCGGGTCTAGCGATGCCGGTTCGTCCTTAATATGGCGAACCAGTTCCTGTTTTTGCGCAAGAGTGGTTCCCTGAGGAATATCAGCAGCATAAGAAACAGAAGAGAGTCCGCACAGCCACAGCGCAGTACAGAGCAGCGAAACAGGATGCTTCATGAGATCCCCTTTGAAAGAGTGGGTAACAAGCAGATGCGTAATTATTTGTTTCAAAACAGAGAAATGCAAATATCTTCGCGCGGAAAGTTGAGATCGGGCCAGTTTATCGCAGCGTTGAAACTATTTGATTAACCGCGTGTTTTACACAACACTGGCTATAAAGAACTCGCTATCAGGATTTCGTATGTCACTTACCCGCCCAAGAACGGAACGTGGCGCTTTTCCGCCCGGAACAGAACACTATGGCCGCTCATTTTTAGGCGCTCCGCTGATCTGGTTTCCTGCCCCGCAGGCCGACCGCCACAGCGGGCTTATCATTGCGGGCACGCACGGAGATGAAAACTCCTCCATCGTTACCCTTTCCTGCGCCCTGCGCACGCTGGCGCCGGACCTGCGCCGTCATCACGTGGTGTTAACCGTGAACCCGGACGGCTGTCAGCTTGGGCTGCGCGCCAACGCGCGCGGCGTCGATCTCAACCGCAACTTCCCGGCGGCTAACTGGCGCGCGGGAGAAACCGTCTATCGCTGGAACAGCGCTGCAGACGAGCGTGATGTGGTGTTGCTCACCGGAGAAAAACCGGGCTCGGAGCCTGAAACACAGGGGCTGTGTCAGCTGATCCACCATCTTAAACCGGCGTGGGTGGTGTCGTTTCACGATCCGCTGGCCTGCATTGAAGATCCACGCCACACGGAATTAGGCGAATGGCTGGCGGATGCCTTTGCTCTGCCGCTGGTCACGAGTGTCGGATACGAAACGCCAGGCTCCTTTGGTAGCTGGTGCGCCGACCTCGGCCTGCACTGTATCACCGCCGAGTTCCCGCCCGTTTCATCGGATGAAGCGAGCGAGAAATACCTGAAAGCCATGACCGGGCTACTGCGCTGGCACTCTCAGAGGTGAAGCGTACCGGTGGTAAAATTCAGCGCGGGTGATACGTCGACCGCAAGCCAGGTTGGCCCGTCCAGATCGGCGAAACTCACTTGATCTGTTAACGGCAACGCAGCGCTGATGGCTCTTGAAGTGCAAAGCATACACCCGAGCATCAGCGCAAATCCCTCTGCACGGGCCTGCTTCGCCAGCGCCAGCGCTTCGGTCAGTCCACCGGTTTTATCGAGCTTAATATTCACCATTTCATAGCGCCCTTTCAGACCCGCCAGGCTCTCGCGTGTATGGCAGCTTTCGTCTGCGCAGATGGGCAGCGGATGAATGAAGTTTTCCAGCGCGGCATCTTCCGCTGACGGTAGCGGTTGTTCGAGCATCGCCACGTTTAAATCCGCCAGCAGCTGACAGCGTGCAGCCAGCCCTTCACTCTTCCAGGATTCGTTGGCATCGACAATCAGCGTCGCATCAGGCACCGCGCCGCGAATTGCCACCATCCGCTCGCTGATCAGATGATCGTCAAGCTTCACTTTCAACAGACGCGCCCCGGATTCATACAACGCTTTGGCACTGGCGGCCATTTGCGACGGTTCACCGATAACGACGGTTTGCGCCGTGACAATGGTTTGCGGTAACGCCACGCCGAGCGACTCAGAGATGGTGTGATTCAGGCGATGGGCATCGAGCGACCATAACGCGCAGTCGACGGCATTTCGTGCCGCCCCCGCCGGTAACGCCTGTTGCAGCGCTTCGCGGGTCATTCCCTTTTCCAGCTCAGGAACGATGGTCATGATCTGCGCCATCACCGAAGCCAGGCTTTCGCCGTAGCGCGGATACGGGGTGCATTCGCCCGCGCCTTTTATGCCGTCTTCTTCAATTTCCACCACCACTACGCAGGCTTCGCTGCGGCTGCCGCGAGAGATCACAAACGGCGTATGCAATGGCCATGCTTCTTCATAGACCTTGACGGTTCTCATCACTCGCTCCTGTAGGGCAAAATAGGTTTGCCGTGTTATCCGCTGTTGTCATACACTAACCACGACGTTAACTATATGTAAACAGGAAGATATCTATGTCACAACTCGTTCATTTCCAGGGCAACCCGGTTTCTGTTGCAGGTTCCATTCCGCAGGCAGGCAGCAAAGCGCAGGCTTTTACCCTCGTGGCAAAAGATCTGTCTGATGTAACGCTGGCTCAGTTCGCCGGTAAACGCAAAGTGCTGAACATTTTCCCGAGCATCGACACCGGCGTTTGCGCGGCATCCGTGCGTAAATTCAACCAGCTGGCCACCGAAGTGGATAACACTGTAGTACTGTGCATTTCCGCTGACCTGCCGTTCGCCCAGTCTCGTTTCTGCGGTGCAGAAGGCCTGAGCAACGTTATCACGCTTTCTACCCTGCGTAGCCCAGATTTCCTCGAAAACTACGGTGTGGGTATCGCCGAAGGTCCACTGAAAGGCCTGGCCGCACGTGCGGTACTGGTGATTGATGAAAACGACGCTGTTATCTTCAGCGAACTGGTGAACGAAATCACCAACGAGCCAGATTACACCGCCGCGCTGGACGTGCTGAAAGCGTAAGAGAATTGCCCGGTGGCACTTCGTTTGCGCGGGCCTACGGGTTTTGTAGGCCGGGTAAGCGCAGCGCACCCGGCGATGAAAGCTCCGCAATGCGGAGCTTTCTTTTTCCCAGTCCCGGAGCGAACAGGAGTAAAAATGATCTCTTTTGAAAAAAGCATTCCCATTTTTCGCATGTTCGACGAACGAAAGGCACGCGAATTTTATCTGGGTTTTCTCGGGTTCAGCGTCGAGTTCGAACACCGCTTTGAACCTGATCTGCCCCTGTATATGGGCATCAGCCGCAACGGCCTGCAGATACATCTCTCAGAACATCATGGCGACGCCTGCCCTGGCGCGACGCTGTTCGTTCCTGTGCACAATATTGAATTATTAAGGGATGAACTGAAGCAAAAGCATTATGGCTATGGGCGGCCAGATATCGTGCAGCAGGACTGGGGGAAAATCCTGGAGGTGTGCGATCCGTTTGGGAACAGGATTCGGTTTTGCGAAGAATAAACAAGATGGCCGCTGCTAATATAGCGCGAACCAAATGCCCTTCGGGTCGCGTATAAACAGTCAGCGGACATCGCACTCAATACGGTTGTATCAGACTCACCCCATCACCACGTATTCAAAAACTCCGCAATCTCATCAATACGCGTTGCATCGATACCGGCCTCTTTCGCCATTTCACTCTGCGCTTCCTCGCTGATCTCCTCGTTACCCATCAAGCGCGTGATCAGCGACTGGAAATAATAGGCCACTGCGTCGCGTTCGGCTTCGCTCACTGGCTTTGCGGATTCCTTCGAATATTCATCCGCGATGTCATAAAACTTTAAAGGGATTTCGTTGCTCATACTTTTTCTCTTTTATTCATCAGTTTTTTTCTGGTTCAGACCGTACTCGCGCAATTTGTTGGCGATGGCCGTGTGCGACACGCCGAGGCGTTTTGCCAGTTTGCGGGTGCTCGGGTAGTTGCGATAAAGCTGGGTCAGCACCGAACGTTCAAAGCGGCTGGTGATATCATCCAGCGATCCTTCCATCGCCTCTTCGCCAACAGATACCGTTCCGGCATCGTAATCCGGTAGCAGTATGTCCTGCGAGCGCAGCTCATATCCTTCAAGCTGCGTGAGCGCACGGTAGACAGCGTTTTTCAACTGGCGGATATTTCCCGGCCAGCCGTAGCGCGTCAGCATCGAACCCAAATCCGCAGAGAGCTTAGGACGCGGCACGCCCTGCTCGTCGGCAAAGCGCGCCACGAACAGTTCGGTCAGCGGCATAACATCCTGCGGACAGTCGCGCAGCGGCGGAATATTCAGGGTCAGGACGTTCAGTCGATAATAGAGATCTTCCCGGAACACCCCTTTCTGCACCAGTTCAACCAGGTTTTTCTGCGTCGCACAAATCACCCGCACATCCACGTGAACTTCATGATCTTCTCCAACGCGGCGGAAAGTGCCGTCATTGAGGAAGCGCAGCAGTTTGGCCTGCATCCGCGGCGACATCTCACCGATTTCATCCAGCAATACCGAGCCACCGTTGGCCTGCTCAAAGAAGCCTTTTTTGCCTTCCGGCGCATGACCGAACAACTCGCTCTCAACGGCATCTTCTGGAATCGACGCGCAGTTTAGGGCCAGATAGGGTTTAGCCGCGCGCGGGCTGGCGGTGTGAACCGCATGAGCCAGTAAATCCTTACCTGTTCCCGTTTCGCCGGTAATCAGCAGCGGCGCGGTGAGATTAGCCAGCTTACGCGCCTGATCCACCACGTGCTTCATTTTCGGGCTAACGGCGATAATCTGGCTGAACGCGCCGACATCCTGGTTAGACAGATTCTGCAACTGACGCCCCATTCGAATGGTGGAACGCAGCATAATCACCGCACCGGTAAGCACGCTGACATCATTCTCACCGCGCAGATGAACCGGGGTAATTTCCATCAGGAAGTTCTGTCCGCCGATCACCACATGTTCGCTGTGCGTGCCCTGCGGGTTGCTTTCGAGCCAGCGCTGGAAATTAAAACCGGCGATCAGTTGCGCTGCATGATGGCTACTCAGCTTGTCCTGGCTCTGGCCGAAGAGCTGACAGCTGGCCTGATTGGTACGCTCAATTTTACCTTTCAAATCGAGCGACAAAAATGGCTCAGGCATGGCTTCAAGCAACGCACTCAGCGCCAGATGTTCACGTTCAGACGGCATCCACGGCACGGTACGGACATCCGTAACGCCAGCGATACGGCGAATTTCAGCCATCAGGCTGCTGAATGTATTAAATTCGATTTCGGCAAAATTGAGGTAAATTCGCCCGATAGGGTCGATGTCGATGCCGCGCAAATCAATGTCACGCAAAACAAGGAGATCGAGTAATTCGCGGGTCAGGCCGATACGGTCCTGACAGAACACTTCCAGACGCATGGGAAATTCACTCTTTAAGCCAGTCACTTTAAAATGATATGTCAGATATCGTCTGGCTGGAAGCTCGCTGTCAACAAATATTGACAGCGAGGTGAATTCTTACGCTTTATTGTGATTTTTTGCTCAGTGTCTCTTTCAACTGACCGACAAGTTCGCGGCGAAAATCACCAAGACGCGGTTTATCGTCGTTAATCCACGGCAGCGGTCGACATAATTCCATCGCTTTAATCCCCAGTCTCGCGGTCAACAGCCCGGCTCCGATACCCTGCGCAGCACGCGTGGATAAACGCGCGGCAAGATCCTGAGACATCCAGTCCATGCCCACTTCACGCACCAGCTCGCTGGCTCCGGCAAACGCCATATTCAGTAGCACCAGACGGAAAAGGCGCAGACGGCTGTAATACCCAAGTTCGATGCCATACAGCGTGGCAATGCGGTTGATGAGGCGCAGATTGCGCCACGCGATAAACGCCATATCCACCAGCGCCAGCGGGCTAACGGCAATCATCAGCGTCGATTCCGCCGCCGAACGGCTAATCTCCCGCCGCGCCTGTGAATCGAGAACCGGCTGCACGATGTTTGCATACAGGCTGACGATCTCGCGGTCGTTTTGTGTTTCATGAATAGCCGCATACCAGCGTTGCAGGGCCGGATGCGACTGGTCGATACCCGCCTGACTGGCCAGCTTTTCGCAAAATGCGCGCCCTTTTCCGGTCGCATGGCTGTGCAGCAAATCGCGCGCTTCGTCGCGCTCATGCGCACGCTGGCGCAGTCGCCACAAACGACGCCATTCAGTGGCAATTGAACCGACACCCGCGCCGATGATAAGAGCGCCCGCCGCACATCCGCCCAGAGCCACCCAGTCCTGGGTTTGCCAGGCATTCATCGTCCACTGCACGCCCTGGCCGACCACACTCACGCCAAAAAGCGTCAGCCCGGCAGTGACCATTTTGCGCCACAGGCTGCGTTTGGGCCGCAGCGCCGCCTCAACCACCGCTTCTGCCTGCCCTTCGTCCGCAAGCAGTTCATCGGCGACAACGGGCGCAAATTTCTCTGCGTCCGGGCCACTGAAGGCCTGAGCAGTTTTAAACGCTTCGGCCCGCTCTTGCTCAAGCTGGCCGGTAAAATCGATGCGTGGCTTTAACGGTTCCGTCATCGCAGCTTATCTCCTATTAAAAACTCCAGCGCCGCGTCGAGGCGAATGTGCGGCAACGGCTGGTCAACATTCATCACCTGAGGGCGAAACGCCTCAAACTGAAATCCCTGATTTTGCCAGAATGCCTGCCCCGGTAATCGCGCCGGTACTTCGCCGGGATAGACGGTCAGCGGCTCACCATCGCTCAGACGATTACCGCGCAGCGCCGGGATTTTCTCACCGTTGACGTCAATCAGCCCGCTCTGCGTCGCCTGCACCGCCGCCAGCCCCAGACAATCCATGCTGATCCCTTCGAACGCTGCGTTTTGCCACGCGTCCTGAACAAGCTGTTGCAGCAGCGAGACCATATTCGCATGCTGATCGACCGTCACATGATCGGCTTTGGTGGCGGCGAACAGCAGCTTATCGATAACCGGCGAAAACAGACGGCGGAACAGTGTCCGCTGCCCGTAGTGAAAACTTTGCATCAGTTGGGTGAGCGCCAGGCGCATATCGTTGAAGGCCTGCGGCCCACTGTTCAGCGGTTGCAGACAGTCCACCAGCACAATCTGGCGGTCGAAGCGCAGGAAGTGGTTTTTATAAAACCCCTTCACCACTTTCTCGCAGTAATAGTTAAAGCGATCGCGCAACATCCCGACGTTGGTGTGTTTGTCCGCCATCGCCAGTTTTGACTCACCCCAGCTTTCGACATCCGGCCACGGGAAGAATTGCAGCGCAGGCGCCCCCGCCATTTCACCAGGTAGTACAAAGCGGCCTGGCTGAATAAAGTGCAGCCCCTGCTGTTTGCATTGATGAAGATAATCGGTCCAGGCCTGTGAAATGGCAGCCAGTCGGTTTTCGTCCGCCGGGGCCAGCGGGTCCAGCCCGGCGCACAGCTCACGCCATTTTGCCGACCATTCCGCACGTTGCCCCTGCAACAGGCCGGTCATTTGCCGTGACCAGCTCAGGTAATCCTGGGCCAGCATCGGTAAATCGAGCAGCCATTCACCGGGATAATCGACGATTTCAAGGTACAGCGTGGAGGTGTCTTTGAAATGGCGCAGCACGGATTCGTTAGAACGAAAGCGCAGCGCGAGGCGAATTTCACTCACCCCACGCGTCGGTGTCGGCCAGGCGGGCGGTGTGCCATACAGCTGCGCCAGCCCTTCGTCGTAGGTAAAGCGAGGAATACCAAAATCGCGCTGCGGCACACGTTTTACGCCCAGCAGACGCTCTTCCCGCGCCGCGCTCAGCAGCGGCAGCCGTGCGCCAGCATGTAAGTTAAGCAACTGGTTAACCATCGCGGTGATAAACGCGGTTTTGCCGCTGCGGCTTAATCCCGTGACCGCCAGTCGCAAATGGCGGTCTACGCCACGATTAACCAGTGAATTAAATTCGTTTTTAAGTCGCTTCATCGCCATCCTGTTTTGCCTGAAGGAATTATTATTCTTAAAAATATGACATGGGGGCAAAATGAAAGGAATAAAACCTTATGACAAAACGGCACATTTCCGGCGTGCCGTCTGATGTTATTTCAGTTTCCCCGAAAAGCGCATAGCCAGTTTCTTCAGCAGCGGCTCCAGCGCCACGGCCAGTAACATTCTGACTGGTTTACGGGCAACAGACTTCACCGCCCAACCCGCGACACCTGCCGGGCCATAACGTAGCGCGGTCAGTAAAACGAATTTGCCTGCGATAACCAGGCCCGGTTTCATTTTCTGACCGGCCTGCTGCCAGTTTTTGTTCATTGTAATTTCTCTCCGTTAAAGCTGGCGAAAACGGCTGCGCAGCGTGAACGTGTCGGAGGTGACGTAACGTTCCATTTCGCGCAAACGCTTCTCGCCGGAAGCCAGTTCGGCATCCACCGCATCCAGCAAATCACTGCTGGTCGGCGCATCTTCTGATGCCATCGCACTGTCTGGCATCGGGTCGAGCACAAAGGATAAGACGATGTACGCCACCAGGGTAAAGAAGGCCAGTCCGAAGAAGATAGACAGCACGGTGACCGCGCGGACCAGCTTGACGGGAACGTCGAGATAGTGCGCCAGACCGGCACAGACACCGCGCACCATCCCCTGCTGGGGAATGCGCCACAGCTTTTTATTCAGATTCAGTCCGCCCATTAATTGTCCCTCCAGTTCGGATGCTCCGCGTCCAGAATCGCTTCCAGCGACTGGATGCGTTCACGCATTTTTTTCGCGTCATCGGTGAGCTGCAACAGGCGTTGCTGTTCGCTTTGCGAAAGCTCACCGCGGGAAGAACGGTTACTGTAGTGCAGCCATAACCAGATCGGCAGAACAAACAGCACGAAAATGGTCAGGGGAATAGCCAGAAACAGCGCACTCATAGGGTCTCCTTGTCTTACGATGCGTTGCGGCACGCGAAGGTGCCGCATTCATTATTATTGGTTGTCTTGCTTCATTTTGGCTTTCAGCACCGCAAGCTGCTCGCTGATTTCGTCATCCGCCTTCAGATCGGCAAACTGCTGATCCAGCGTTTTCTGTTTGCCAAAGCTGTGGCTCTCGGCCTCGGCTTCCATATGATCGATACGACGTTCGAACGATTCGAAACGCGCCATCGCTTCATCAATTTTACCGCTATCCAGCTGACGGCGAACGTCGCGGGATGAGCTGGCAGCCTGATGACGCAGCGTCAGCGCCTGCTGGCGAGCGCGGGTTTCGCTGAGTTTGTTTTCCAGCTCCGCAATCTCTTTTTTCATGCGGGTCAGGGTTTCATCCACCAGCGTGATTTCATGCTCCAGCGTAGCGACGATGTCGGTCAGCTTCTGTTTTTCGATCAGCGCCGAACGGGCCAGATCGTCTTTCTCTTTACGCAGCGCAAGTTCTGCTTTTTCCTGCCATTCGGTCTGCTGGGCCGTCGCCTGCTCAATGCGGCGAGAAAGCTGTTTCTTTTCGGCCAGCGCACGGGCAGAGGTGGAACGGACTTCAACCAGCGTGTCTTCCATTTCCTGAATCATCAGACGCACCAGCTTCTGCGGGTCTTCCGCTTTTTCCAGCAGCGAGTTGATGTTAGCGTTCACGATGTCGGCAAAACGAGAAAAAATACCCATAATTCAATCCTCACAGTTCTGTTATCGGGCGATGCACTGCTGATGAGCTAATACAAATCCCGTGCCAATTTTTTATCTTATTGATTTATATGATTGTGGTTGATTTTACACCACAGAGAACCTACTCTCACCTGGTGAATATCGCTAACGAGTGGTTAATTTCATCATGGCTGATTACAAAGACAATTTATTGGGTGAAGCGAACAGTTTTCTTGAGGTGCTGGAGCAGGTTTCGCGCCTCGCCCCGCTCAATAAACCGGTGCTGATTATCGGTGAGCGCGGGACCGGGAAAGAGCTGATCGCCAACCGCCTGCACTATCTTTCCGGACGATGGGACGGCCCGTTCATCTCTCTTAACTGCGCGGCGCTGAACGAAAATCTGCTCGATACGGAACTGTTCGGCCATGAGGCGGGCGCCTTTACCGGTGCGCAAAAACGTCATCCAGGGCGTTTCGAACGCGCTGACGGTGGGACGCTGTTCCTTGATGAACTCGCTACCGCGCCGATGTTGGTTCAGGAAAAGCTGTTGCGCGTTATCGAGTACGGCGAGCTGGAGCGTGTCGGGGGCAGCCAGCCGTTGCAGGTCAATGTGCGTCTGGTGTGCGCCACTAATGCCGACCTTCCACAGATGGTGGCGGAGGAGAAATTCCGCGCGGATCTGCTCGACAGACTGGCCTTTGACGTGGTGCAACTTCCGCCGCTGCGCGAACGCCGCAGCGATATCATGCTGCTGGCCGAGCAGTTTGCCATTCAGATGTGCCGCGAGCTCGGCCTGCCGCTGTTCCCCGGTTTTAGCGACTATGCGCGGGAAACGCTGCTGGATTACCGCTGGCCGGGCAATATTCGTGAGCTGAAAAACGTGGTCGAGCGTTCCGTCTATCGCCACGCCAGCAGCGAAACCGAGCTGGATAACATTATTATCGATCCCTTTTATCGCGCCGCACCGACGAAACTGGAACCCGCGCCGCACGCCGATGCCCCTTCTCTGCCGCTCGATTTACGCCAGTTCCAGCATATTCAGGAACAGCAGTTACTGGAACAGAGCCTGAAAGAGGCAAAATATAACCAGAAGCAGGCTGCCGAACTGCTGGGTCTGACCTACCATCAATTAAGGGCATTGCTCAAAAAGCATCAAATGCGCTGACATTATCGGCACTTACCCGCAGACATTTTCCGAATCGGGGGTAAGTGCGATACACTTTGCAGATCGAATCTAAAAACCCTGAAAATTATGCGTCTGGTTTTATCGTCCCTGATTGCACTCGGTCTGTTTAGCCGCCTGGTCTTTGCTGCGCCCGAACCGACTGCGCTTCCTGATATTCGCGACAGCGGTTTTGTCTATTGCGTGAACGGGCAAGTCGACACCCTGAACCCACAAAAAGCAGGCAGCGGCCTGATTGTCGACACCCTCGCGGCACAGCTTTACGATCGCCTGCTTGATGTCGATCCTTATACTTATCGCCTGGTGCCGGAGCTGGCTGAGAGCTGGGAAGTGCTGGATAACGGCGCGACCTACCGTTTCCATCTGCGCGACGACGTGGCGTTTCAGTCTACCCCGTGGTTCAAACCGACCCGCAAGTTGAACGCCGATGATGTGGTGTTTACCTTCCAGCGTATTTTTAATCGCAACCATCCCTGGCATAACGTCAACGGCGGCAGTTTCCCGTATTTCGACAGCCTGCAGTTTGCCGATACGGTGAAAGACGTGCGCAAGCTGGACAATCGGACGGTGGAGTTTCGCCTGACGCGCCCGGATGCCTCTTTCCTGTGGCACCTCGCGACCCACTATGCGTCAGTGATGTCAGCGGAATACGCTGATAAACTGACGAAAGCCGATCATCAGGAACTCCTCGATCGCCAGCCGGTCGGGACAGGCCCGTTCCAGATGGCAGAATACCGCTCCGGGCAGTATATTCGGTTACAACGTCACGAACACTTCTGGCGCGGCACACCGCTGATGCCGCAGGTGGTGGTCGATTTAGGTTCTGGCGGAACCGGCAGGTTATCTAAACTGCTGACCGGCGAATGCGATGTGCTCGCCTGGCCTGCTGCCAGCCAGCTGACGATTCTACGTGACGATCCGCGTTTGCGTCTGACTCTGCGCCCCGGCATGAACATCGCCTATCTGGCGTTTAATACCGATAAGCCGCCGCTCAATAATCCTGCCGTACGCCACGCTCTGGCGCTTGCCATCAATAACCAGCGCTTAATGCAATCCATCTATTACGGCACGGCGGAAACGGCAGCGTCAATTTTGCCGCGCGCGTCGTGGGCCTATGACAGCGAAGCGAAAATCACCGAATACGATCCGGCAAAATCACGCGAACAGCTGAAAGCGCTGGGCGCGACCAACCTCACCCTGCAGCTGTGGGTCCCGACCAGTTCCCAGGCGTGGAACCCGAGCCCGCTAAAAACGGCGGAACTGATCCAGGCCGATATGGCTCAAGTTGGTGTCAAAGTGGTGATTGTGCCGGTAGAAGGCCGCTTCCAGGAGGCGCGTCTGATGGACATGAATCATGACCTGACGCTCTCCGGCTGGTCGACGGACAGTAACGATCCCGACAGTTTCTTCCGCCCGCTCCTGAGCTGTGCCGCCATTCGTTCCCAGACCAACTACGCTCACTGGTGTAACCGTGAATTTGACACGGTGCTGCAAAAGGCGCTGTCATCTCAGCAGTTGGCCTCGCGCATCGAAGCGTACGACGAAGCGCAGAATATTCTGGCCCGCGAACTGCCGGTGCTGCCGCTGGCCTCTTCCCTGCGATTGCAGGCCTATCGCTATGATATTAAAGGTCTGGTGCTCAGCCCATTTGGTAACGCTTCGTTCGCTGGCGTGTCACGTGAGAAACCCGATGAGGTGAAAAAACCATGATTATTTTTACCTTACGACGCCTGCTGCTGTTGGCGATCACGCTTTTTTTTCTGACCTTTATCGGCTTTAGCCTGAGCTACTTCACGCCCCACGCCCCGCTGCAAGGCTCGTCCTTCTGGGACGCATGGTTATTCTGGTTTAACGGCGTGCTGCACTGGGATTTTGGCGTTTCGAGCATTAACGGCCAGCTGATCTCCGAGCAGTTGAAAGAGGTGTTCCCGGCGACTATGGAGCTGTGCATTCTGGCCTTTGGTTTTGCCCTGATGGTCGGTATTCCGGTGGGGATGCTGGCGGGGATCACACGCAATAAATGGCAGGATAAACTGATCAGCGCGTTGGCCCTGCTCGGCTTCTCAATTCCGGTGTTCTGGCTGGCGCTGTTGCTTACGTTGTTCTTCTCCCTGACGCTGGGCTGGCTGCCGGTCTCCGGGCGTTTCGATCTGCTCTACGCCGTCAAAACTGTCACTGGCTTTGCCATTATCGACGCCTGGCTTTCTGACTCCGTCTGGCGTCACGAGATGATCATCAGCACCCTGCGCCATATGGTGCTGCCGGTGCTGACGCTGGCGGTTGCGCCGACCACGGAAGTGATCCGCCTGATGCGCACCAGCACGATTGATGTTTTTGACCAGAATTATGTGAAAGCGGCCGCCACGCGCGGTTTGTCACGTTTGACGGTCCTGCGTCGTCACGTACTGCACAACGCCCTTCCGCCGGTGATCCCACGCCTGGGGCTGCAATTTTCGACCATGCTGACCCTGGCGATGATCACCGAGATGGTGTTCAGTTGGCCAGGTCTCGGACGCTGGATGATCAACGCCATTCGTCAGCAGGACTACGCGGCGATTTCCGCCGGTGTGATGGTGATCGGCTCGCTGGTGATTATCGTGAACGTGATTTCTGACATTTTGGGTGCGATGGCCAACCCGCTGAAACATAAGGAATCGTATGCCTTACGATAGCGTATACAGGGAAAAGCGCACGCCCGGCGTAGTTCGGACCGTGTGGCGCAAATTCTACGGCGACACCACGGCGATGATCGGTTTATACGGCTGTGGCGGCCTGGCATTGCTGTGTATTTTTGGCGGCTGGTTTGCCCCGTATGGCCTGGATCAGCAGTTCCTCGGCTATCAACTGCTGCCACCCTCATGGTCACGCTACGGTGAAGTATCGTTCTTTCTCGGCACTGACGATTTAGGCCGCGATGTTCTGAGCCGTCTGTTAAGCGGCGCCGCACCAACCGTGGGCGGTGCGTTCGTCGTCACTTTCGCTGCCACCTTCTTCGGCCTGGCGCTCGGCGTGTTTGCCGGTGCGACGCACGGCCTGCGTTCGGCGGTGCTGAATCATATTCTCGATACTCTGCTGTCCATTCCGTCCCTGCTGCTGGCAATCATCGTCGTTGCTTTTGCCGGACCACACCTGTCGCATGCGATGTTTGCCGTCTGGCTGGCGCTGCTGCCGCGCATGGTTCGCTCAGTTTATAGCCTGGTGCATGACGAGCTGGAAAAAGAGTATGTTGTCGCCGCCCGTTTAGACGGCGCGACCACGATGAATATTCTTTGGTTCGCGGTAATGCCTAACATCGCTTCGGGGCTGGTGACTGAAATCACCCGTGCTCTGTCGATGGCGATTCTCGATATTGCCGCGCTCGGTTTTCTCGATCTCGGCGCGCAATTGCCCTCCCCGGAATGGGGCGCAATGCTCGGTGATGCGCTGGAGCTGATTTACGTCGCACCGTGGACGGTGATGCTGCCCGGTGCCGCCATCATGGTGAGCGTGCTGCTGATTAACCTGCTGGGCGACGGAATTCGCCGCGCGATTAACGCGGGGGTGCAATAATGCCGTTACTTGATATCCGCAATCTGACGATTGAATTTAAAACCGGCGAAGGCTGGGTGAAAGCGGTCGACAGGATCAGTATTACGCTTGCCGAAGGCGAAATCCGCGGGCTAGTGGGTGAGTCTGGCTCCGGTAAAAGTCTGATCGCTAAGGCGATCTGCGGCGTCGCCAAAGACAACTGGCGCGTCACCGCTGACCGTATGCGATTTGATGATATCGATCTCCTGCGCCTGTCGCCACGCGAGCGCCGCAAGCTGGTCGGGCATAACGTCTCGATGATCTTCCAGGAGCCGCAGTCATGTCTCGACCCGTCTGAACGGGTTGGCAAACAGCTGATGCAGAACATCCCCGGCTGGACCTACAAAGGCCGCTGGTGGCAGCGCGTCGGCTGGCGCAAACGCCGCGCGATTGAGCTGTTGCACCGCGTCGGCATTAAAGATCACAAAGATGCGATGCGCAGCTTCCCGTATGAACTGACGGACGGCGAGTGCCAAAAGGTGATGATCGCCATCGCACTGGCCAATCAGCCGCGCCTGCTGATCGCCGATGAGCCGACCAACGCGATGGAACCGACGACGCAAGCGCAGATTTTCCGCCTGCTGTCGCGCCTCAATCAGAACAACAACACCACCATTTTGCTGATCAGCCATGACCTGCAAATGCTGAGCAAATGGGCGGATAAAATCGACGTGATGTACTGCGGTCAGACGGTGGAAACGGCCATCAGCGAAGAGCTGGTGAATACGCCGCATCATCCTTATACCCAGGCGCTGATCCGCGCGATCCCCGATTTTGGCAGCGCGATGCCGCATAAAAGCCGCCTCAATACGCTTCCGGGGGCGATTCCCCTGCTGGAGTCGCTGCCAATCGGCTGTCGATTGGGGCCGCGCTGCCCTTACGCCCAGCGCGAATGTATTGAAACGCCACGGCTGACCGGCGCGAAAAACCATCTGTACGCCTGTCATTTCCCGCTGAACATGGAGAGAGAGTAAATGGTCGAAACGTTGCTGGAAGTTCGCAACCTGAGTAAGACCTTCCGCTATCGCACGGGGCTGTTTCATCGCCAGACCGTCGAAGCGGTGAAGCCTCTCAGCTTTACCCTGCGCGAGAAACAGACGCTGGCAATCATTGGCGAAAACGGTTCCGGGAAATCCACGCTGGCGAAAATGCTGGCGGGGATGGTTGAACCGACGGCGGGCGATGTGCTGATCGACGATCATTTTCTGTCGTTCGGTGACTATTCGTTTCGCAGCCAGCGCATTCGTATGATTTTCCAGGACCCGTCGACATCGCTCAATCCGCGTCAACGTATCTCGCAAATTCTCGATTTTCCGCTGCGCCTGAATACGGATCTGGAGCCGGAGGAACGGCGTAAACGCGTGATTGAGACGCTCCGTCTGGTCGGTCTGCTGCCCGATCACGTCAGCTATTATCCGCACATGCTCGCCCCCGGCCAGAAGCAGCGTCTGGGGCTGGCGCGCGCGCTGATCCTGCGCCCGAAGGTGATTATCGCCGATGAAGCGCTGGCATCTTTAGATATGTCGATGCGTTCCCAACTGATCAATCTGATGCTCGAATTGCAGGAGAAACAGGGTATTTCGTATATCTACGTGACTCAGCATCTCGGGATGATGAAACACATCAGCGACCAGGTACTGGTCATGCATCAGGGTGAAGTGGTCGAGCGCGGAAGCACCGCCGACGTGTTGGCTTCACCGCTGCACGACCTGACCAAACGGCTGATTTCCGGTCATTTCGGTGAAGCGCTGACGGCGGATGCGTGGCGAAAAGACAGGTAACCGCTTTACTATAAAGTGGTCGGATTAACTCTGAACGCGACACGTGATATTATCGCCGCGTTTTAACGACGAGCGCCACGTATGAGAGGGCGTTCGCCATAACAATGAATATAAGGATCTAAGCTATGGGTTTTCTTTCCGGTAAGCGCATTCTGGTGACTGGCGTCGCCAGCAAACTGTCCATCGCCTACGGCATCGCACAGGCTATGCACCGCGAAGGCGCTGAGCTGGCGTTCACCTACCAGAATGACAAGCTGAAAGGCCGTGTTGAAGAGTTCGCCGCACAGCTGGGTTCCAGCATCATTCTGGAATGCGACGTTGCTCAAGATGAAAGCATCGATGGCATGTTCGCAGAGCTTGCAAAAGTGTGGCCGAAATTTGACGGTTTCGTGCACTCAATCGGTTTCGCACCAGGCGATCAGCTGGACGGCGACTACGTGAACGCGGTAACCCGTGAAGGCTTCAAAATCGCTCACGACATCAGTTCTTACAGCTTTGTGGCAATGGCTAAAGCCTGCCGCACCATGCTGAACCCAGGTTCTGCGCTGCTGACCCTGTCTTACCTGGGCGCTGAGCGTGCGATCCCTAACTACAACGTAATGGGCCTGGCGAAAGCTTCTCTGGAAGCCAACGTGCGCTACATGGCGAACGCGATGGGTCCAGAAGGCGTGCGTGTTAACGGTATCTCTGCTGGTCCAATCCGTACTCTGGCCGCTTCCGGTATCAAAGACTTCCGTAAAATGCTGGCGCATTGCGAAGCCGTTACCCCGATTCGTCGCACTGTGACCATCGAAGATGTGGGTAACTCCGCAGCATTCCTGTGCTCTGACCTCTCTGCTGGCATCTCCGGCGAAGTGGTTCACGTTGACGGCGGTTTCAACATCGCGGCAATGAACGAGCTGGAAATCAAATAAGTTGTGTCACTCTCTTCCCTCCGGGGAAGAGAGTTTCTCCCCGTCGTTATTCCGTTCTGCTATTTGTTATCACCTAACAATATTTTTCCCCTTGCAAGCCATGCGCCAGGATATTGATCGCCATTTGAGATCAAGGAACGCACATGGAACAACGCCGTTTTTCCGGCAAAGGCCACTGGTATCACGAAACCCAGACAAATCACTGTCCGGATGATGTTCTGCCGCTGGTTCCCGAGGCCGCTCATGTCGACGATCGTTTTTTACTCGATTTAACGCTGCCCGCTGAGATTGTGACCCCGTGTGAAAGTTGGCTTAAGCCTGCCAGAGCGTTATGCCACGTGCTTTTTCCGCTGCATATCGCCGTCAATCGGCTGCATACGCTTAGCGCCTACGACCGGCTGAGCACAGCGTTAACCGTGGCGCAGGCGTGTGGCGTTCAGCGCCTGTGTAACCACTACGCCGCCCTGCTCGCGCCTCTTCCCGGTCCGGATTCCTCACGAGAAAGTAATCAACGCCTCGCCCAAATCACTCAGTACGCCCGCCAGTTAGCAAGCTCACCCGATATCATTGATGACAAAGCGCAGCAGCAGCTGGATGAAGTGGGGCTGACAACCTACGACGTGATTGTGATTAATCAGATAATCGGCTTTGTCGGCTTTCAGGCACGCGTGGTTGCCGCGTTCCAGGCCTTACTGGGATATCCCGTCCGCTGGCTTCCTGGGCATCACATTCCTCCGCACGCGCGGGTGACGGATATTAATATGAGTGAGTGGGAACCCCTGTTCCCTGGTGTCGAGTTACGCTATGCCACCGCGCAACAGCTTGAACTGCTCGCTCGCTGGCAAACGGAACCCGCATTAAGGGAACTGACGGCGGTGCTTTGCCACGAACCGGAGATACTCAACGGCACGGGCGAGATCCTGACAAGTGGTATTCAAGAGGCAAATAGTCGCTATTCCACTCATCATGCCGTTGCGGCGGCGACAGAACTTTTGACCGTCTCTCCCGACCGATTCAGCGCCGCGCAATTTACCCCGCTACTTGATGAGGGCATTCCCCCCGTGGAGGCAATTAATTTGCTGACCTGGTGCGCTTTTTGCGGTTGGCTCAACCGTCTGAAAATTGCCTTAAACAAGGGTGACTGAGCCTGGTAAATCCCTAAATGCGCTTGCTGTAGCAGTGAGATTCGCGTAAAACTGTCAGCCGCTCAATGGCCACGAAAATAGAATACTATGCTTCAGGACAACCCGCTGCTAGCGCAGCTTAAACAGCAATTGCATTCCCAGACGCCGCGCGCTGAAGGGGTGGTAAAAGCCACGGAAAAAGGCTTTGGCTTCCTGGAAGTCGATGCACAGAAAAGCTACTTCATCCCGCCTCCACAGATGAAGAAAGTGATGCACGGCGATCGTGTAACGGCAGTGATTCATACCGACAAGGATCGTGAATCCGCCGAGCCAGAAGAATTGATCGAACCTTTCCTGACCCGTTTTGTCGGGAAAGTACAGCGTAAAGACGATCGTCTTTCCATCGTTCCGGACCATCCGCTGCTTAAGGATGCGATTCCATGCCGCGCTGAACGCGGCGTTGAACATGATTTCAAACAAGGTGACTGGGCCGTTGCCCAGATGCGTCGCCATCCGCTGAAAGGCGACCGTGGTTTTTACGCAGAACTGACCCATTTCATTACCTTCGGCGACGATCATTTCGTGCCGTGGTGGGTAACGCTCGCCCGTCATAATCTGGAAAAAGAAGCGCCAAATGGTGTGGCAACGGAGATGATGGACGAAGGTCTGGAGCGTCGCGATTTGACTGCCCTGAACTTCGTTACTATCGACAGCGCCAGCACCCAGGATATGGATGATGCGCTGTATGTGGAAGAAGGCAGCGACGGCAAACTGCACCTGACTGTCGCGATTGCCGACCCGACGGCGTGGATCGCCGAAGGTAGCAAGCTGGACGATTCCGCTAAAATTCGCGCGTTCACCAACTATCTGCCGGGCTTCAATATTCCGATGCTGCCACGTGAACTCTCTGACGATCTCTGCTCGCTGCGTGCGAACGAAGTGCGTCCGGTACTCGCGTGCCGCATGACCGTGGCTGCTGACGGCACGATTGAAGACGATATCGAATTTTTCGCCGCAACTATCGAATCCAAAGCGAAGCTGGCGTACGACGATGTCTCTGATTGGCTGGAAAATAGCGGCAGCTGGAAACCAGAAAATGAGGCTATTGCTGAGCAAATCACGCTGTTGCAACAACTCTGCCTGAGCCGTGGCGAATGGCGTAAAACCCATGCGCTGGTGTTCAAAGACCGCCCGGATTATCGCTTTGTGCTGGGTGAAAAAGGCGAAGTGCTGGATATCGTTGCCGAACCGCGTCGTATCGCTAACCGCATTGTTGAAGAGTCGATGATTGCCGCCAACATTTGTGCCGCACGCGTGTTGCGCGACAAACTCGGTTTTGGCATTTACAACGTGCATACCGGTTTTGATCCGGCGAACACCGAAGCACTGGCTGCTCTGCTGAAAACGCACGACGTTCACGTAGATCCGCAGGAAGTGCTGACCTTAAACGGCTTCTGCAAACTGCGCCGCGAGCTGGATGCGCAACCGTCTGGTTTCCTCGACAGCCGTATTCGTCGCTTCCAGTCCTTCGCAGAAATCAGCACCGAGCCAGGCCCGCACTTTGGTCTGGGCCTTGAGGCGTATGCGACCTGGACTTCACCGATCCGTAAATACGGCGACATGGTTAACCACCGTCTGCTGAAAGCGGTTATCAAAGGTGAAACCATTGCCCGTCCGCAGGAAGATACCACCGTGCAGATGGCGGAACGCCGTCGCCTGAACCGTATGGCTGAACGCGATGTCGGCGACTGGCTGTATGCGCGCTTCCTGAATGACAAAGCCGGTACGGACACCCGTTTTGCGGCTGAAATCATTGACGTGAGCCGCGGCGGGATGCGCGTGCGTCTGGTCGATAATGGTGCCGTTGCCTTTATTCCGGCCCCGTTCCTGCACGCGGTCCGCGATGAACTGACCTGTAGCCAGGAAAATGGCGCAGTACAGATCAAAGGCGAAACGGTTTATAAAGTCACGGATGTGATTGATGTGAACATCGCTGAAGTGCGTATGGAAACCCGGAGTATTATCGCGCGCCCTGTCGCCTGATAAGTTTTAAAAATGTCGGCTATTTCTTTTAAGGGAAAGCCGACATTTTTCTTCCCCTGATAAATCGCACATTCATCACTTTTTCTTAATATTTTCCTCTCGTTCCCCACAAAAACCATCACCATTATCTACAGTAAAAGTAATCCGTCATTTTTGGTTACTGGAATTTTTATCCACGTGTATCCTTTTAAGCCCATCTCGTTTTAATATAAGAATGCAGGGAAAAACAATAAGTTCACTTCGGTTTTGCCGCTGTCATACCACGGGAAAATCGAATGTAAATGCATAATTTTTGCGCCATTGAGCAGGTTCGGGAGAGAGCATGATTGACGATTTGGAGCAAAATTTGCTGTTTCGTTACATGGGCACACACAGCCCCTGGTGGCGTTTGACAGCTGACAGCAATGCTCTGCATCTGGCCGCCAGTGAAAACGCTGATATCACCCAGGTGGTTGCCTTGAGCGACGATCAGGCCGAACTTGTCCGCCAGCTTACCGTCATCACTTCCAGCATTACCATGACGCTTTCCCTCTATGGCTCCGACGTTCCCGTGCATCTGGTGGGGCGCAAAATCAATAAAAAGGAGTGGGCTGGCACCGCTTCTGCCTGGAATGACACCCCTTCCGTGGCGCGCGATCTGGTGCAAGGGTTATCCTTCGCCGAACAAGTCGTTTCTGAAGCTAACTCGGTGATTGTTATCCTCGATCAGCAGGGCAATATTCAGCGCTTTAACCGCCTGAGCGAAGAATATACCGGCATGAAAGAGCATGAAGTCATCGGGCAAAACGTCTTTAAATTGTTTATGAGCCGCAGTGAAGCGGCGGCCTCTAAACGCAATATTTCTGGTTTTTTCCGTAACGGCAGTTCGTACGAAGTAGAACGCTGGATCAAGACCCGCAAAGGGCAACGATTGTTTCTGTTCAGAAACAAATTTGTTCATAGCGGTAGCGGGAAAAATGAAATATTCCTTATCTGTTCTGGCACGGATATTACTGAAGAACGCCGGGCACAGGAACGTCTTCGCGTACTGGCCAATACGGACACCATCACCGGCCTGCCGAATCGTAATGCGATTCACGAATTAATCAGCAATGCTATCGAAACACGCGGCGAATCCCAGGTCGGGGTGGTCTATCTCGATCTCGATAACTTCAAAAAAGTGAACGATGCTTACGGGCATATGTTTGGCGACCAACTATTGCAGGCGGTCGCACTGGCTATACTGAGCTGTCTGGAAGAAGGCCAAATACTGGCGCGTCTGGGCGGCGATGAATTTATTGTGCTCGCGACGGATACCTCGCAAAGCTCGCTTGAGGCGATGGCCTCACGTATTCTGACGCGTCTGCGCCAGCCCTTCCGTATTGGCCTGATCGAAATCTACACCGGCTGTTCACTCGGGATTTCGCTTGCACCACAGCACGGCACCGATCGAGAAAGTATTATTCGCAACGCCGATACGGCGATGTATACCGCTAAAGAGAGTGGACGCGGCAAGTTCTGCGTCTTTTCGCCGGAAATGAATCAACGCGTGTTCGAATATTTGTGGCTGGATACCAACCTGCGCAAGGCGCTGGATAACGATCAGCTGTTAATTCACTATCAGCCAAAAATGACCTGGCGCGGCGAAGTGCGAAGTCTGGAAGCACTGGTGCGCTGGCAGTCCCCTGAGCGCGGTTTAATCCCACCGCTGGAGTTTATCTCGTACGCCGAAGAGTCGGGCCTGATTGTCCCGCTAGGGCGCTGGGTTATGCTCGACGTGGTACGTCAGGTGGCGAAATGGCGTGATAAGGGAATCAATCTCCGGGTGGCGGTGAACGTCTCTGCCCGCCAACTGGCAGACCAGACCATATTCAGCGATTTAAAACAGGCGCTAAAAGATCTGAACTTTGAATACTGCCCGATTGACGTAGAGCTGACCGAAAGCTGCCTGATAGAAAACGAAGAGCTGGCCCTGTCGGTTATTCAGCAATTCAGCCAACTGGGGGCGCAAATTCATCTTGATGACTTTGGGACCGGATATTCCTCGCTATCGCAGCTGGCGCGTTTCCCGATTGATGCCATTAAACTTGATCAGGTATTTGTTCGCGATATTCATAAACAATCGATTTCCCAGTCGCTGGTGCGGGCCATTGTCGCTGTGGCTCAGGCACTGAATTTGCAGGTCATTGCTGAAGGCGTTGAGAGCGCGAAAGAAGACGCCTTTCTGACCAAGAATGGCGTCAACGAACGGCAAGGTTTTTTATTTGCTAAGCCGATGCCCGCTGCCGCATTCGAGCGCTGGCTAAAACGCTATCAGGCGAAGAAGATGCGTTAGCTGGCTTTACGCATTCCTGCCGCGTTATGACGATTTTGCAGCATCACCAGACGTTCCATATAGGCAATGTCTTTCGGCTCCAGGCAGAATGCCGCATCCACCCAGTCCTCGGTGATATCCATTAACTCACTACGTGGAAGTTGCAGCACGCGCTGACGGGCACGAAGCATCGCCCTTACGCCATTCAACTTGGGCTGTAGAGTATCGATAAACGTGCGCGTCGACACATACCCATGACCCGGCTCAAACAGCACATCGACCAGTCCGTACTGCTCATGCCATTCCGCCGTATGCGATTCTCCTCGGTAGATGAGTTCCTCAGCGAGTTTCATGCCTGCGCGACGGGCGACCAGCGAATATCCGCCCATGCCGGGGAACAGGTTAAAGGCGATTTCCGGAAATCCCAGGCGCGCGTCGCGCTGCGCCAGCACAAAATGATGCGCTAACGCTGCCTCAAAGCCGCCACCGAGCGCACTGCCCTCCACCATCGCCAGTGTAATGGCTCCTGTATCAAAACCGCGTGAAGCGGCGTGGACACAATCCACACAGGCGCGAGCGTAAGCACGCAACGCCTCGCGGCGACCATTCTGGATGCATTCGACAAAGAAGCGTAAATCGCCTCCCGTGTTATACATGTCCGGGACCAGTGAACCGGTCACCCAGAAATCCACAACAAAGCCTGACTGTCGTACCAGCCACGACATGTTCATGATTTCCTCGATTAACGCGTGATTGAAACAGGGACGCGGCTGAGCGCGGAGCATCATCCATACCGTACGCCGTTCTTCTTCGTAATAGCCTGCGAGCTGGGTGAAACGATCAGGGTCGGTGAACAGTTTGCAGGTAGCTTGGTTAATGACTGTCATAGTCCAATTCCTCATATAAAAAAGCGCCTTGCGCGCAGTTTTAGACTAATCCACTCCCTAACCCGTCTGCATGAGAAGGAATAAATATATCACTTTCATTTATGTAATTTGGTTAGTGTATTTTTTCCCTTCTCTTTTGAGAGCAATTTCTGCATCATTGAAATTATTAACTTTTCGTTCTGAGGGTGAGATGATGTCAGAAGTTGACGCGCAGCGAGTGGCACAACGTATTGATACAGTGCTGGATATTCTGGTGGCGGGTGATTATCAGTCTGCAATTCGTAATCTTGAGATCCTGAAATCCGAATTACTGGCACAGAATGGCGCAGGCCAGATGGCGGAGCCCTCCCAGCCAAAAGCCCCGTGGGAAGTGTAATCTTCACCCTTTTTTCGTTTTCGTTCTCTTTATATGGATGCTATGAATTCCCGACAACAAATCATTCTGCAGATGGTGATCGACAAAGGACGCGTGAGTGTCGTCGAATTAGCTAAAACGACCGGCGTTTCAGAGGTAACTATCCGTCAGGATCTGAATCTTCTGGAAAAGCAAAGCTACCTTCGCCGCGCGCACGGTTACGCCGTACCGCTGGACAGCGAAGACGTTGAAACGCGCATGATGACTCACTTTGCGCTTAAACGTGAGCTAGCCGAATTTGCCGCCACGCTTGTCAATAATGGCGAAACCGTTTTTATTGAGAACGGCAGCAGCAATGCCCTCCTGGCGCGCACCCTGGCAGAACAAAAAGACATTACCATTATCACGGTCAGCAGTTATATCGCCCATTTGCTCAAAGAAACCCAGTGCGAAGTCATTCTACTGGGCGGGATTTATCAGAAGAAAAGTGAAAGCATGGTTGGGCCACTAACGCGTCAGTACGTTCAGCAGGTTCACTTCAGCAAAGCCTTTATCGGAATTGACGGCTGGCAGCCAGAAACGGGGTTTACCGGCCGCGATATGATGCGTTCTGATGTGGTGAATGCCGTACTGGAAAAAGGCTGTGAAGCCATTGTGCTCACCGACAGTTCTAAATTTGGTGCTGTGCATCCGTACACGATGGGCCCGATTTCGCGCTTTAACCGCGTGATTACCGATGAACGTTTGAGCGATGAGCATCGCCAGCAATTGCAACGCGACGGACTGACCGTCGATATCGTCAAACACACCGCCTGACCCTCCTCCGCGCCCTATTCCACGGGCGCTTATTGCATCCTTTTTCCATCTGAGACGATTCTGAACATCCCTTTAAGATTTTTTACCTGTCGTTTCGACAGCAAAAATTTAAAATTACTATTAGCGATATAACAGGAAGTGACTATCACCTGCGTGATTTTGTAACACCTGCGCGACCAGGTTTCACGGAAATGACGCTGCTGAAGTATTTCATTGTCTATACTTACAGATAGCTTATTTCCGTGAATCGATAATTCAGGAGAAAGTATGATGAATTTAACCAGCAAAAAATTAGCCGCAGCGGTTTTGGCAGTAACTCTCGCAATGTCTCTGAGCGCATGTTCTAACTGGTCCAAACGTGACCGTAACACCGCGATTGGTGCGGGTGCGGGTGCAGTTGGTGGGGCCGTATTAACCGATGGTAGTGCCCTGGGAACCCTGGGTGGTGCAGCAGTCGGTGGTATCATCGGCCATCAGGTGGGTAAATAAGATATATAAAATAACCACTGCATAATTGGATTAATTCAGAACGATATTTTCTGACTTACGCACCAGAAAAAAAGCCACGGTAAATACCGTGGCTTATTATTTTAGCCGCCTGCCAGTTTGACTTTCATTCCCCTGGCTTCAAGCAGCGTCTTTATTAAGTCGCGATTGTCGCCCTGAATTTCAATTACGCCGTCTTTCACTGCTCCGCCACATCCGCATTTCTTTTTCAATTCAGCAGCGAGTTTAGCCAGTGTTGCGTCGTCTTCATCAATGCCCGTAATCAGGCACACACCTTTGCCTTTACGTCCGCTGGTCTGCCGCTGGATGCGCACAATACCATCGCCCTTTGGCCGCTGAACGACTGCTTTAGGTTCATCAATACGGCCACTGTCCGTTGAATAGACCAGACGGCTGTTGGAATCGCTCATTACACCCCCTTTTTCAATGACGCATTAATCGCTTTTAAGGTTTGCGCAGGGTCGGCTGATTGCGTGACCGGGCGTCCAATAACCATATAGTCGACGCCCGCCGCCAGCGCCTGTTCTGGCGTCATAATACGACGCTGATCGCCCGCGTCAGTACCCTGCGGGCGAATGCCAGGGGTCACCAGTTTAAACGCTTGACCGAGTTCCGCTTTGAAGCGTACCGCCTCCTGAGCAGAGCAGACTACGCCGTCCAGCCCGCAGTTTTGCGTCAGACGCGCCAGACGCTCGGCATGTTCAGCAGGTGACAACGTCACGCCAAGATCCAGTAAATCACTGGCTTCCATGCTGGTCAACACGGTGACGGCAATCAGCAATGGTGCATCTTTGGCGAACGGCACCAGCGCTTCGCGCGCGGCAGTCATCATGCGCGCCCCGCCCGATGCATGAACGTTTACCATCCAGACGCCGAGATCAGCCGCTGCGGCGACCGCATGTGCCGTGGTGTTGGGAATATCATGGAATTTGAGATCGAGAAATATATCAAAACCACGCTGCTGCAGGTCACGCACGATTTGCGGTCCAAACAGGGTGAACATCTCTTTGCCGACTTTGAGGCGGCAGTCGCGTGGGTCAATGCGATCGACAAAGGCGAGCGCGCTGTCGCGATTGTTATAGTCGAGTGCAACAACAACGGGAGATTGAGTAACTACGCGGGAAGAAGAGGATGCAACAGACGTCATGACCAGCCCTTTTCGTCTATGGGCGCCGCAGTGGCGCGGGATAGATAAACGGCGAGCATTCTACCTGTCAGCGGAACAAATTGACAGAATCCATTTACCTCCTGCCAGACTATAGACCGCACGGTGCTGAATCAATCTTGAAACACCATAAGTATGTTGTAACTAAAATGCGGTTTTTTTAAAAATTACTGCCCGTCCAGGCCGCGAATCGGTTTAATGGTTGACCAGGCGCGGCATGAAGGACAATGCCAGTAAAGCGTGTAGGCGGTAAATCCGCATTTCGAACAGCGATAGCGCGGTTTACTGCGCACCTGCTCGCCCACCATATCACGCAGCACCATCAGGCTCTCTTTCGCACGCCCTTCTTCCGCTTCGTTCAGGTGGTAATCCATCAGTTTGTGGAAGACACGCATGGTGGGATGGCGCTGAAGCTGGCGTGTGATGTAAACCTGAGCCGTATCGTTGCCTTCGTGCTGCTCGACGACGTCCGCCAGCATCAGTTCAGCCGTCGCACCGGTATTCTCTTCCACACAGCGACGTAAGAACGCCACCCATTCATCCGGGCGGCCAAGCTGTTGGTAGCAGGTTTGCAGCATCTCCAGCGTTTCGCTGACCAGCTCTTTATCCTGGTCGATCACGCGCAGCAGGCATTCTACGGCTTTGGCAAATTCGCCCTTCGCCATAAATACGCGCCCCATCATGATGGAGATGCGCGCACTGTTGCGATCGGCAGAAGCGCCCTTTTTCAACAATGCCATGGCTTTTTCCATGTCATCGCTGCCCATTTGCTGCAACGCGAGCTCACAGTAAAAGTGGGCGATTTCGACACGCTGTTTGTCTTTGCCAAGTTTGACCAGACGCTCTGCCGTATCGATGGCTTTTTGCCAGTCGCTGGTCGCCTGATAAATTTGCAGGAGTTGTTGCAACGCGCTGACGCGAAACTCTGTTTCGTCCACCAGCTGACTGAACATGTCTTCCGCGCGGTCGTAAAGACCGGCGGCCATGTAGTCACGGCCCAGCTGCTGGACCGCCAGCAGACGCTGATCGTAGGTAAGCGAGGCGCTTTCCATCAATGTCTGGTGGATACGGATGGCACGATCGACTTCGCCACGCGAGCGGAACAGGTTTCCAAGGGTGAGATGCGCCTCAACGGTGCCGGTGTCCTCTTTTAACATGTCGAGGAACAGGTCGACCGCTTTATCCTGTTGGTTGCTCAGAAGGAAGTTCACCCCCGCTACATAGTCGCGAGAAAGGCGGTTTGCTTCGTCCTGCTTATTTTGTTGCGCACTTCTGCGGCCCATATACCAGCCATAGGCTGCGGCTACAGGCAAAAGCAGAAACAACAACTCCAGCATATTCGTTTATTCCTTCACAACCGGAACACCAGTATTCACCGGCACGTCGGTCACAGGCGCAATTTGATTTTCAAGACGTTTGATTTTACGTTCCGCGCGCGCAAGAGAAACACGAACTTTTAACCAGAACAGGCCACAAACAAGCCAGCCGATGGCAAATCCGGCGGCGAATAAAACAGCAAGCAAGCTCGAAACACGATACTCGCCCTGCGCCAGCAGATAATTGAAAGTCACCAGCTGATCGTTTTGCGCACCCAGTGTGACCGAAATAACAAAAATCGCTAACACCAGTAAGAATATGAGTAGATATTTCACATGACTTCCCGTTATGTGGTTCAGGCGAATAAAGTGTGTTCAACTCGCCGCAATCAGCCTTATAAACTACCATTTTAGCCGCGAGCGTGAAACGGAAAAAGTAGCAGGGTCCAATATGATTTGAGGGCTAAACCACGAATTTCAACCGTCAGACCTCTTCTTGCTCTCGTTCTTCGATCTCTTTGTGCTCTTCTGGCGGCGGCGTGAGCGGTCCGCAAAGCCGTTGGGCAAGCCAGGTAGCAAACGTCACCAGCAGCCAGGAAATCAACGTCGCCACCACCAGGTCGCGCGGCCAGTGCATCCCTAACAGCAGGCGACTGCCCATCACGCCTGTCGCCCAGACCAGCAAAATAGCGATGGTGATAGTGCGGCGGCGCGGCCAGAGTAAACCGACAGCTAACAGCGCCCAACTGGCCGCAAACATGGTATGCCCGGACGGAAAGGCGAATCCGGTCTCTTTTTGCCAGTGTTTGCGTAAAAATTTCGGAATTTCCTGCGCTTCCGCCATCTGATCTTTCACCAGATGGCCGCGCTCTTTACGCTTTAAATTGTAGAAGGTATCTACCGGAATATGATGCGTTTTTTCAAGCCACACCACAAAAGGACGCGGTTCCTGAACGTGGTCTTTAACCCAGGACTTAATTCCCTGCCCGACGATTATCGCCGCGCCGAGAATGACAAACAGCATGATCGCCGGACGAAGCCGAAAACGTAGGCACCACAAAAACCACGCGCAGAGAATACCGTGCGTGATAATCCCCCACGGCTGAGTCACGGTCTCCGTTACCCAATACAGCGCCTTTAGCCACGTGGCGTTTTGCCCCGGTTGCCAGGCCCAACCTGAAATCCATACCGCTAAGGGCATAATGAGTAAAATAGCGGCACCGGCAGCCGTGCGGCGGGCAATCGAAAGCATGTTGTCTCCTTTTTCGCTAAGCTCAACAATCATAACCGAATTTAACGCAATCCGTGAAAATGTCGGATTGTGCGTTTAACGTTCGTATAGCATGAGCCCGGCTAGGTGAACGCCGCCAGCTTGTGGCAAAATAGCGGGATACTAAAGCCGAAGGGCGACTGGCACGAAACGTGTCAGCATACTCTGGAGAATCACATGCAGCTTAAACGTGTGGCAGAAGCCAATCTGCCAACCCCATGGGGCGATTTCCTGATGGTGGGTTTTGAAGAACTGGCAACCGGGCAGGACCACGTCGCTCTGGTGTTTGGCGATATCTCAGGACAGACACCGGTGCTGGCACGCGTCCATTCAGAGTGTCTGACGGGCGATGCCTTATTCAGTCTGCGCTGTGATTGCGGTTTCCAGCTCGAAGCGGCGCTTTCTCATATCGCTGAAGAAGGTCGAGGCGTACTGCTCTATCACCGCCAGGAAGGCCGTAATATCGGTCTGCTGAATAAAATCCGCGCCTACGCGTTGCAGGATCAGGGCTACGATACGGTTGAAGCCAATCATCAGCTTGGCTTTGCCGCTGACGAACGTGACTTCACCCTGTGTGCGGATATGTTCAAACTGCTCAGCGTGGACGAAGTGCGTCTGCTGACGAACAACCCGCGCAAAGTGGAGATTCTGTCTGAGGCCGGAATCAATATCGTGGAACGTGTGCCGCTGATTGTGGGTCGCAATCCAAAAAACGCCCACTACCTTGATACCAAAGCCGCGAAGATGGGCCACTTGCTGAGCGAGTAAATCGAATGGCCCGGCTTTCGCCGGGCCTGTACCGTTAGTTCAGCATATTACGAATCACATAATGCAAAATGCCGTCGTTCTGGTAGTACGTCAGTTCGGTCGCCGTGTCGATACGGCAGCGGCAATCCAGCACTTCCGTTTTGCCGTCCGCACGCGTGAGCTGCACCGGAACGGTCGCGCCCGGTTTCAGGTTTTGCAGATCCCTGACAGCAATCCGCTCTTCACCGGTTAAACCCAACGTTTTACGCGTGACGCCCTGCGGGAACTCAAGCGGTAAAATCCCCATGCCGATCAGGTTTGAGCGGTGAATACGTTCAAACGATTCGGAGATAACCACGCGAACGCCGAGTAGACGTGGTCCTTTTGCCGCCCAGTCACGACTGGAGCCAGAGCCATACTCTTTACCCGCAATCACAGCAAGCGGCGTGCCTTCCTGCTGATATTTCATCGCCGCATCGTAGATCGAAATCACTTCCGTTCCCGGCAGATGTCGCGTCATCCCGCCTTCAACGCCCGGCACCATTTCATTACGAATACGGATATTGGCAAAGGTCCCGCGCATCATCACTTCGTGGTTGCCGCGACGAGAACCGTAGGAGTTAAAGTCACGGCGCTCCACGCCGCGTCCCTGCAGATATCTCCCTGCCGGGCTGTCAGCTTTGATACTGCCCGCTGGAGAGATGTGGTCGGTGGTGACAGAATCGCCCAGCATCGCCAGGATGCGTGCGCCCTGAATATCGACCAGCGGTTCCGGCTGGGCTTGCATATCATCAAAGAACGGCGACAGGCGAATATAGGTCGAATCGCTCTGCCAGCCGTAGGTGTCAGAACGTTCCACTTTGATCGTTTTCCACTCCGGCGTGCCTTCAAAGACCTCAGCATATTCTTTGCGGAACATCTCAGTAGAGACCTGTTCCACGGCGCGTGCTATTTCTCGTGCCGACGGCCAGATATCTTTCAGATAAACCGGATCGCCCTTGCGGTCGTGACCGATTGGATCGCTTGCCAGGTTAATGTTCATATTACCCGCCAGCGCATAGGCCACAACCAGCGGCGGCGAGGCCAGCCAGTTGGTTTTGACCAGCGGATGAATACGGCCTTCGAAGTTACGGTTGCCCGAAAGCACCGCGCCCACGGTCAGATCGCCCTGCTTGATCGCCTGCTCGATAGGATCCGGTAACGGACCGGAGTTACCGATACAGGTGGTACAGCCGTAGCCCACCAGGTTAAAGCCCAGTTCGTCGAGGTATGGCGTCAATTTGGCCTTGGCCAGATACTCCGAAACGACTTTCGATCCCGGCGCTAACGAGGCTTTGACCCACGGCTGGCGCTTGAGGCCCAGGGTAACCGCCTTTTTCGCCAGTAGCCCGGCAGCCATGAGCACACTTGGATTAGACGTGTTGGTACAGGACGTAATCGCGGCAATCACCACGGCACCGTCGGGAAGCTGATACTGATGCCCGTTCATAACATAATCAACCGGGCGTCGGTCTTTTTGCGCAGTATTGAGTTCCAGTTCGTTGCTGGCGGCAAACGCTTTCGGCACATTTTGCAGCGCGACCCGATCCTGCGGGCGTTTTGGCCCCGCAAGGCTGGCTTCGACTTCATCCATATCCAGCTCAAGCGTGCTGGTGAAGACGGGTTCATCGCCGGTATTTCGCCACATGCCCTGCGCTTTGGAATACGCCTCGACCAGTGCGACCTGTTCATCGCTACGTCCGCTCAGGCGCATATACTCCAGCGTCACCCCGTCGATTGGGAAGAAGCCGCACGTTGCACCATACTCCGGCGCCATGTTGGCAATGGTCGCGCGGTCAGCCAGCGGTAAAGAATCGAGACCGTCGCCGTAAAATTCAACAAACTTACCTACCACGCCGTGTTTACGCAGCATTTGGGTAACGGTCAACACCAGGTCGGTGGCAGTAATGCCTTCACGCAGTTTGCCCAGTAGCTTGAAACCTACTACGTCCGGGATCAGCATCGACACCGGCTGGCCGAGCATCGCAGCTTCGGCTTCGATCCCGCCCACGCCCCAGCCCAATACCCCGAGTCCGTTGATCATCGTGGTGTGGGAGTCGGTCCCCACCAGGGTATCAGGATAAGCAATCCACTCTTTGCCCTGCAATTCACTCCACACCGCTTTGCCCAGATATTCCAGGTTTACCTGGTGGCAAATCCCGGTACCCGGCGGCACGACGCTGAAACGGCTAAAGGCCTGCTGGCCCCATTTCAGGAAAACATAGCGTTCGTGGTTACGCTCCATTTCCAGACGCACGTTCTCTTCAAACGCGTCGTCATCACCGAAATGGTCAACCGTTACGGAGTGGTCGATAACAAGATCGACGGGAGAAAGCGGGTTCACTTTGGCGGTATCGCCACCGAGACGTTTGACGGCTTCGCGCATGGCTGCCAGATCGACAACTGCGGGCACGCCGGTGAAGTCCTGCATTAACACCCTTGCCGGACGGTAGGCAATCTCTCGATCGGCATGGGCAGTTTTAAGCCACCCCGCCAGGGCATGGATATCATCAGCAGTGACGGACTCGTCATCCTGCCAGCGTAAAAGGTTTTCCAGTAACACTTTCAGCGACTTGGGCAACTGCGAAATGTCCCCAAGTGTCCTGGCGGCCAGAGGCAAGCTGTAGTAGTGATAAGTCTTATTTTCGGCCTGCAACGTGTCCTTACTGGCTTCGCGTAGGGTTAACGACATAAGCTCCTCCTTAATGACAGGGATAACCCGACAATCATCGGGGCTGTAATTAAAGATAACACAAAGATGTCGTAACGTTTTGATAACAACCCAAATTGATAAATCGGGATAATCAATCAACGAAGAGGAACAAACAAAAAACCTCGCCGGAGCGAGGTTTTAGCGTTTAGTTTAAGGCCAGCCAGATTAGCTGAGCCCAGAACAGGACGGATACGGTAAAAGCCCCCATCCAGGACCAGTATTTCATGTTTTGTAGGGTATTCATCATCTGACACCAGACTTTATATTTGTATGATTGTTGGGGTATTTCCCCGTTCTTTTTTGCTGATGTGTATTTATAAAAGAGTACAAAAGTGCACGGGTATCACCTGGATATTCGCAGGCTAACCTTATTATCAATTATTGTTTTTTCGATTCGTCTTCTGCGAACATATCAATAAAAGCTTGTTGCTGAGCGGAGAGTTTCCAGGATGCAGGCACGCTGGTCACAGGTTCTTTACCCACTTTATGGCTGTTGTCACCTGGCTGACACATCTTCTTAACCGGTTCGATACGCACTTGAGCTGCCATCATCATCCCCAATATTTCCAGACCAGTAACGCCACAACCACCCAGAACAGGGCGGAGCCAAGAAATACCGCCAGCCAGGCTTTACGCTTAAGCGCTGGGTCCCTTTGCGGTTCTTCACTTCCTGAAGGCATTGCTAACCTCATACAATCGACTTCGCTTATCATTTTGATACCAAACAATCGGTACAAGTAATCATGAGTTGAGATAAATCCTAAAGAAACTTTAGTCGAAAAGCCAGTGAATTTACGAACGTTTTCCAGGGAAATAGTTAATCTTTTGACCCAAAATAAATAATTGAGACGAGGTATTTGCGCGGAGGGAATTTACTTTCTACTTTTGTCGCAAATTTGCGACAGTTTGCCCATAAACAATTAACGTTTATCAGGTTATATGCGATAGCAAATGGGGATGAGGTTAATTCTAATTTAGCTTTAATACATTATTCGGTATCTTTCCGGGCGGAAAGATACCGGGTGTGATTATTTTTCCGGGAGCTTAATATCCTGGAACATCGCTTCAATATCTTCGTTTGAGCGCAGCGCGACTGCAGTATCTACAACATCTCGCGTTAAATGCGGCGCAAAGCGCTGAATGAAATCATACATATAGCTGCGAAGGAAAGTGCTGCGACGGAAACCGATTTTGGTCGTGCTGTGGCTAAAGACATCGTGTGCGTCGAGGCGCACCAGATCCGGGTCAGAAACCGGGTCTACCGCCATGCTGGCAATCACACCCACACCTAATCCCAGACGAACGTATGTTTTGATGACATCAGCATCGGTCGCCGTAAAGACGATACGCGGCGTCAGCCCTGCACGATTAAACGCCGTGTCCAGTTCAGAACGACCGGTAAAGCCAAACGTATAGGTCACCAGCGGATATTGCGCCAGCTCTTCAATGGTCACCGATCCCTTACCTGCCAACGGATGCTCCGGCGTCACCACGATCGAACGATTCCAGTGATAGCACGGCAACATAACCAGATCGTCATACAGATGCAGAGCTTCAGTCGCAATGGCGAAATCAGCATTGCCTTTGGAAACCGCTTCGGCGATCTGCGTAGGCGATCCTTGATGCATATGCAGCGAAACGCGCGGGTAGCGTTCGATAAAGCCTTTTATCACCCCAGGCAATGCGTAGCGAGCCTGTGTGTGGGTGGTGGCGATATACAGCGAACCTTTATCCGGCCAGGTATGTTCCCCCGCAACCGATTTGATCGCATCTACTTTGGAAAGCACTTCCCGGGCAATGCGGATGATCTCCTGACCGGCAGGTGTGACTTGTGTGAGGTGTTTACCGCTGCGAGCAAAAATCTGAATACCCAGTTCATCCTCCAGCATACGCACTTGCTTACTGATGCCGGGCTGAGAGGTATAAAGACCTTCTGCGGTAGAAGAGACGTTAAGGTTGTGGTTGACCACCTCAACGATATAACGAAGCTGTTGTAGTTTCATGCCTGACCATCCGATTTAGCGCACAGGGAGCATCGCTTAAGACGATTTAATAATAAGAAAGGAGTTAACTATAACCACTATATCATTTATATCCCGAGTGTATAGTACGGAACAAAAAATAATAACGGCCAATAAAAAAGGGCCGGAAATCCGGCCCTTTCAGGTAAGTCACGGTAAGAAAAGATTATTTCTTGCCTTCAACCCATTTACCATCCACAAAGAATGCAGACCAACCGGTCGCTTTGCCCTCTTTCTCGGCAGCGACATACTGCTGCTTCGTTTTACGGCTGAAGCGAACAACGGTCTTGTTGCCTTCCGGGTCCTGCTGCGGCGCATCGGCCAGATAACGCAGTTTCTCTGGCAGACGATCGCGGAAGCGGTACAGCTCTTCCACCAGCGGCGCACGGGTCTCGCGCGATTTCGGGAAGGTGTTGGCGGCGAGGAACACTCCCGCGGCACCGTCACGCAGCACGAAGTACGCGTCTGACTTCTCACACGACAGTTCTGGTAACGGAACCGGATCTTCCTTCGGAGGAGCCACTTCGCCGTTGCGCAGGATCTTACGCGTGTTCTTACATTCTTCGTTGGTGCAAGCCATGTACTTACCGAAACGACCCATTTTCAGGTGCATTTCAGAACCGCATTTCTCACATTCCACAATTGGGCCATCATAGCCCTTGATGCGGAATTCGCCCTCTTCGATTTCATAGCCGTCGCAGGTCGGGTTGTTACCGCAGACATGCAACTTACGCTTAGGATCAATCAGGTAGCTGTCCATCGCCGTGCCGCATTTCTGGCAACGACGTTTGGCGCGCAGAGCGTTGGTTTCGGCATCGTCACCTTCCAGCACGTTGAGAACTTCGTTCTCAGGCACCAGGTTGATGGTGGTTTTGCAGCGCTCTTTTGGCGTTAACGCGTAGCCTGAACAGCCGAGGAATACGCCGGTGGTCGCAGTACGAATACCCATATGACGACTACAGGTCGGACACTCGATGCTGGTAATGACCATCTGGTTCGGCTGCATTCCCCCTTCTTCTGGCGCTTTTTCAGCTTTCTCCAGTTGTTGGGTGAAATCGCCAAAGAAGCTGTCGAGCACCTTCTTCCATTCCGCCTGGTGGTTAGCCACCTGGTCCAGACGGTCTTCCATCTGCGCGGTAAAATCGTAGTTCATCAGCTCGCGGAAGTTATCTTCCAGACGATCGGTGACGATCTCACCCATTTTTTCCGCATAGAAACGACGGTTTTCAGCACGAACGTAGCCGCGATCCTGAATGGTCGAAATGATCGACGCATAAGTGGACGGACGACCGATACCCCGTTTTTCCAGCTCTTTTACCAACGATGCTTCACTGAAACGCGCAGGCGGTTTGGTAAAGTGCTGTGCCGGGATAAGTTCTGTTAAAGAAAGCTCATCGCCTTTGTTGACAGCAGGCAGAGTACGGTCTTCATCGCCTTTACGCAGAGCAGGCATGACTTTCGTCCAGCCGTCAAAGCGCAGGATACGACCACGCGCTTTCAGGCGGAAATCACCTGCACCAACGGTCAGCGTCGTTGAATCGTATTTTGCCGGATTCATCTGACAGGCAACGAACTGGCGCCAGATCAGCTGATACAGCTTCTGGGCATCCGTTTCCATGTCTTTCAGGGATTCAGCCTCAACGGAAACATCCGACGGACGGATCGCTTCGTGCGCTTCCTGAGAGTTTTCTTTACTCGCGTACTGGATAGCGCTTTCCGGCAGATACTTCTTACCGAAGTTATCGCCGATATAGTCGCGCACCATGCTCACCGCGTCCTGGCTCAGGTTTGTTGAGTCAGTACGCATGTAAGTGATGTAACCCGCTTCATACAAACGTTGGGCCATCATCATGGTTTTCTTCACGCCAAAGCCCAGACGCGTGCTTGCCGCCTGCTGAAGCGTGGAGGTAATGAAAGGCGCACCGGGTTTGCTGCTTGTCGGTTTGTCTTCACGATCCAGCACCTGATAGCGTGCTTTTTCCAGTAGCGCAACGGCTGCCATAGTTTGATCGCGATTGACCGGACGGAACGGCTTGTCTTTCTCGTGGGTCACCTGCAGCGGCAGTGCATCGCCACCCGGCGTTGCCACGTTCGCGTCGATTTCCCAGAACTCTTCCGGTACAAACGCTTTGATTTCGCGCTCACGCTCCACGACCAGACGCACCGCCACGGACTGAACACGCCCGGCGGAAAGGCCACGCGCAATTTTCTTCCACAGTAGTGGCGAAACCATGTAACCCACCACGCGGTCCATAAAACGACGCGCCTGTTGAGCGTTAACACGATCGATGTTCAGTTCGCCCGGCTTTTCAAACGCCTGACGAATCGCATTCTTTGTAATCTCGTTAAACACGACACGGCTGTATCGTGATTCATCACCACCAATGATTTCCCGCAGGTGCCATGCAATGGCTTCCCCTTCTCGGTCAAGGTCGGTTGCGAGATAGATGTGGTCAGCTTTTTCAGCGAGCTGCTTCAGCTCATTGACGACTTTCTCTTTGCCGGGCAGCACTTCGTACTGTGCTTCCCATTCGTGCCAGGGATCGACACCCATACGGTTGACGAGCGCGCTACGTTCATCCTTTTTAGGCTTCTTAGCCCCTTTGGTGGAGGTAGAGTCTGCGCTCTTTTTACTGGCTGAGCCACTGGTCGGCAAATCGCGGATATGACCAACGCTGGATTTAACCACATAGTCGTTACCCAGATACTTATTGATCGTTTTGGCTTTTGCCGGGGACTCAACGATGACGAGAGCTTTACCCATATTCACCTTTACCTAATTTAATTCTTCCAGAAATACGCCGCATGTTGATTTCCCTTCCGCTGGCAGCGTTTTTTTTATATTGCGACGACGCCAGGGGATATCAACCCTTTTTTCTTACCGAACGACAGAGGTACACGTCCAGGTGATTGAGTTATCGGGCATTTCATTGACTTCAAAATGACTATGCGACGAGCTTTCGGTCGAATGTCAAGCAATTCTGTTGCCAGAATGACGAAAGCGCACACTGTACCTGATAAAATCTGTTACGCAACTTTATTAGCATGCAAAAGCAAATCGCGCCAGCTTTGCCCCTGCGCTGTAGCCCCGCGAAAAACAGGGAAAATTTGCCCACGGTGCGGGTCCGGCGTAGACTATTGCCACTGTTTAAGGAGTGGAATATGCAGCAAACTACCCAACCTATCGATCGTCAGACTTTGCTTATCGAAGCCAACAAACTGATCCGTGAACATGAAGATACTCTGGCGGGTATCGAAGCCACCGGCGTTGAGCAACGTAACGGTGTGCTCGTATTCAGCGGTGAGTATTTCCTTGATGAACAAGGGCTACCTACCCCTAAGAGCACAGCGGTATTTAACATGTTTAAATACCTGGCCCATGCGCTCTCTGAGAAATATCACCTGGTCGATTAACGCGAAACGCGAGGCAAATGCCTCGCGTTTTTGTTTACAGCAGCGGTTTTTGTCCGCGTTGTAGCCATCGCAATAGCAAGCGGTCTGCGCTCTCCGCCGCGCTATTCGTAAAGCGGTCGAGCAGTTTCTTACGCTGAGTATAGCGTACACCCACCAGCTCACGGCCCTCCATCAGGCTCAGAAGCAGATCGTCACTGGTGCCGACTTCGTCCACCAAACCTTTTTCGTGCGCCTGTATGCCGTACCAGTGCTCACCGGTTGCCACCTGCTCGATATCCAGTGTAGGGCGCATCCGTTTGACGAAATCTTTGAACAGAAGGTGCGTTTCGTTGAGGTCTTCGCGGAACTTTTGTCGCCCCTCTTCCGTGTTCTCACCCAGCAACGTCAGGGTACGCTTATATTGCCCGGCGGTGTGCAGTTCAATGTCGATCTCTTTGTTTTTCAGAAAACGATTGAAGTTAGGGATCTGCGCGACCACGCCAATAGAGCCGAGAATCGCAAAGGGTGCGGCGACAATTTTATCGGCAACACACGCCATCATATAGCCACCGCTCGCCGCGACTTTATCCACCGCCACCGTCAGTGGAATCTGTTTTTCCCGCAGACGTTGAAGCTGCGAGGATGCAAGACCGTAGCCATGCACGACGCCACCCGGACTTTCCAGGCGTAAAACCACCTGATCCTGAGGTTTTGCCACCGCCAGCACCGCCGTCACCTCTTCGCGAAGAGACGTGACTTCATGGGCATCCATGCTGCCTTTAAAATCCAGCACATATACCCGTGGTTTAATGGTTTCCTGATGGCCCTGTTTTGCCTTCGCTTTTGCCGCTTTGGCTTCCTGCTTAAGCTTTTTCTTTTGCGCCTTATGCCATAGCTTCTGCTGATGCCCATCCAGCAACGCCACCGACATGTCCTCCTGCATATCCTTATACTGCTCACTTAAGCGAGTAATGCGCAGTTCACCGCGCTGACGCTTACGCTGCGTCAGATTCACAATCAGTACCGCAACTACCGCTATAGCGATCACCACCGTCGCAATCTTGGCCAAAAACAGACCATATTCAGAAAGTAATTCCACGTGTTCCACCTTGATTTAACCACGAATCTTTCACGACCAGTGTACAACAGCCTGTGCCAGGCGTCTCGATTACGACAATACAGATGCGAGGCGCTTTCAGGAATTTCGTCTTGCGACTGAAATCGTTGCAAATTATTAATTTGGAAGCGTTCTCTCCTGTAGACTGATTGAAATCACCCGCCGTTTCGGGCATAAAGCCAAAAAGCGAAAGAAAAGCAGGCGTCACAGGAGTATTCGTGCACTATCAACCGCAAAAAGATCTACTGCAAAACCGCATTATCCTGGTGACCGGCGCCAGCGACGGCATTGGTCGCGAAGCCGCGCTCACCTATTCCCGCTACGGCGCACAGCTCGTGCTGCTTGGTCGTAATGAAGAGAAGCTGCGCCACGTAGCGCAAGAGATTGCCGATATCAGCGGGGAAATGCCGCGTTGGTATACCCTCGATTTACTGACCTGTACGCCGGATTCCTGTGCGGAACTGGCACAGCGAATCGCAGCACACTACCCGCGGCTGGACGGCGTATTGCACAATGCCGGTTTGCTGGGTGAAGTTCGCCCAATGGATGAGCAAAATCCTGAGATCTGGCAGCAGGTAATGCAGGTCAACGTCAACGGTACGTTCTTCCTCACCCAGGCGCTGCTTCCTTTATTACTCAAATCAGAATCCGGCTCGCTGGTGTTTACCTCATCGAGCGTTGGCCGTCAGGGACGCGCCAACTGGGGCGCTTACGCCGCGTCGAAGTTTGCCACAGAGGGCATGATGCAGGTGTTGGCCGAGGAGTATCAGACCCGCCATCTGCGCGTCAACTGTATTAATCCGGGCGGTACCCGCACCGGTATGCGGGCCAGCGCCTTCCCAACGGAAGATCCGCAAAAGCTCAAAACGCCAGCAGAAATTATGCCGCTTTACCTGTGGTTAATGGGCGATGACAGCCGCCGTAAAACCGGTTTGACCTTTGACGCCCAGCCGGGCCGTAAGCCAGGGATTTCGCAATGAGTGAAGAACGCCATCAGCAACGCCAGCAGAAACTCAAAGAACAGGTCGATGCCAGGGTAGCCGCCGCACAGGAAGAGCGCGGCATCGTTATCGTCTTTACCGGCAACGGGAAAGGCAAAACCACAGCGGCCTTTGGTACCGCCACCCGCGCCGTCGGTCACGGGCAAAAAGTGGGCGTGATTCAGTTCATCAAAGGCGAATGGCCAAACGGTGAACGCAATCTACTGGAGCCGCATGGTGTGGAGTTTCAGGTCATGGCGACCGGTTTTACCTGGGATACGCAAAACCGTGAAAGCGATACAGCGGCCTGCCTCGCGGTGTGGGAACATGCCAAACGGATGCTGGCCGACCCGGCGCTGAATATGGTCCTGCTGGATGAAATCACTTATATGGTGGCGTACGACTATCTGCCGCTGGAAGAGGTATTGGGCGCACTGAAAAATCGCCCTGCGCATCAGACGGTCATTGTAACCGGACGCGGATGCCATCGTGATATTCTGGAGTTTGCCGATACGGTCAGCGAATTACGCCCGGTCAAACATGCGTTTGATGCCGGAGTTAAAGCGCAAATCGGAATTGACTACTAGATAAGAAAAAACCCGGCTAAGCCGGGTTTGATTTTTAGCCGTTGTTATTACGGCTGCCAGATCGGCGCGCGGTGCCAACCTGGGTGTGACGCTTCACCGCACGGCGAATCTGGTTCGCTTTCACGCGGCGACGGTCTTTTTCAACCGCCACTTTGGTGGTGGTTTCTGGCTGCAGTTCCACCAGCTCACGCAGATAGTTGGTCTGGGTTAAATCCAGCTCGGTGTAACCTCCGCGTGGAATACCTTTCGGCAGCAGGATATCACCGTAGCGCACGCGAATCAGACGACTCACCTGCACGCCCACCGCTTCCCACAGACGACGAACCTCACGGTTACGGCCTTCGGTCAGGGTGACGTTATACCACTGGTTGATCCCTTCACCGCCGGTGAATTTAATGGTTTTAAACGCCGCAGGCCCGTCTTCAAGCTGAACGCCGCGCGACAGATCACGCAGTTTGTTTTCATCAACCTGACCGAACACGCGCACCGCGTATTCACGTTCCACTTCACGGCTTGGGTGCATTAGGCGGTTTGCCAACTCGCCATCGGTGGTGAACAGCAGCAGACCGCAGGTGTTCACATCCAGACGCCCTACTGCAATCCAGCGCGCACCGCGCAGTTTTGGCAGACGGTCAAATACCGTCGGGCGGCCTTCTGGATCGTTACGCGTACACAGTTCGCCTTCCGGCTTGTAATAAGCCAGTACGCGACAAATTTGTTCAGCAGACTCTTTAACAGAGATCACGTGACCGTCGAGACGGATTTTCATTCCCGCAACGACTTCTACGCGGTCACCCAGCTTGGCAATTTTGCCGTCTACGCTGACGCGACCCGCTTCAATAATGGTTTCGATTTCACGGCGTGAACCGTGGCCAGCACGCGCCAGCACTTTCTGTAACTTTTCGCTCATTGAGCATCCTTCAGGTGTCGCCTTCACAGGCGTCGAATTAGGGTCAAAAAAGCGGTTTTCCGCTATTTTGATGGCCGCGTAGTATATCCGCTTAAACCATTACAAGAAAGGTTTAACGTCACCCACACCTTCACGAATCACTTCTGGTGCATCTTCCGTAAGATCGACAACCGTGGTCGGTTGCTGACCGAGATAACCGCCGTGAATAATCAGGTCGACCTGCTTCTCCAGACGATCTTTAATCTCCTCCGGGTCGGACTCGGTAAAATCGCTGCCCGGCAGCATCAGAGACGTCGACAGCATCGGCTCGCCGAGCGTTTCAAGCAGCATCTGCGCAATCGGATTCGACGGTACGCGCATCCCGATGGTTTTACGTTTTTCCTGCAACAATCGGCGCGGGACTTCCTTAGTGCCTTTCAGAATGAAAGTATAGTTGCCCGGCGTGTTGTTTTTGATTAAGCGAAACGCGACGTTATCCACGTAAGCGTAGGTCGAGATTTCAGAGAGATCGCGACACATCAGGGTAAAGTTATGCCCGTCTGGCAAATGGCGGATGCGACAGATGCGTTCCATCGCCCCTTTATCTTCGATTTTACAGCCCAGCGCGTAGCCGGAATCGGTAGGATAAACAATCACACCGCCCTTGCGAACGATCTCAACCGCCTGGTTAATCAACCGCGCCTGCGGGTTGTCCGGGTGAATATAGAAAAACTGACTCATGCTTCCCTCTCTTCAATGTGTTGCTGCGGCTGCTCCCAAAGCCCCCAGACCGGTTCGACACCTGCGGGTAACCAGAGCTTGCGCCCCAGTTCAATCCATGCACAAGGCTGGTGAAAATCAGAGCCTTGCGACGCAAGCAAACCGTACTGACGCGCATATGTCGCCAGCTGACTGCGCTCATTGGGTGCCTGCTGACACTGGGATACTTCCATCGCTTCGCCACCGTGCTCCGCGAAGTGTGCCAGCAGTCTTTTCAGCCACTTAGCCGAAAGGTTATACCGACCTGGATGGGCCAGCACCGCCTTGCCGCCAGAATGATGAATGACATCAATAGCTTGTTTTATTGTACACCACTGTGGCGGAACGTATCCGGTTTTACCGCGCGCGAGGTATTTTTTGAACACATCGGCAAAGTTATTGGCCTTCCCGGCCTCCACCAGAAAACGCGCAAAGTGACCGCGCGTAACAGCACCGCCATTGGCTAAACGGCGCGCCCCTTCCAGCGCGCCGGGGATCTGCGATTTTTCAAGCCGCTCGCCAATCAGTTCCGCACGCTGGTTGCGGCGTTCTTTCTGTTCTTCCAGGAACGCACACAGCGCCGGATTCTCGATATCAATATTCAGACCGACGATATGGATTTCGTGATTTTCCCAGACGGTGGAAATTTCTACGCCGGAGACCAGGTTTAACGGCAGACTGCTGCGGGCAATCTCGGCCCGTGCCGCCGGAATGGCATCCGTGGTGTCGTGATCGGTTATCGCCAGCGTGCCCACGCGCATTTCCACCGCACGGTGAACCAGTGCTTCGGGCGTTAACAGGCCATCGGAGGCCTGAGTGTGGCTGTGTAAATCATAAATCACGGCGTATTTTGTTTCGCTCAAAGCGGTTTCCATCACAGGTTTATCGTATTCAGGAAGACTATGATAACGGCTTGCGCGTAAATTCTGAAATCAGGGGTTGACTTTACGTCATCGAACTAGTTAACTAGTACGCAAGTTCACTCAAGAAGGTATCTGAAAATGAAAGCACATTTCTCTCTGCACGGCTGGTGGCGCACTTCCTGATTATCGGGCAGTGTCACTTGTGTGCAAAATGCAAACAGATACCAGGCCCGCGACGATGCGGGCTTTTTTATGAACAGAATATGAGAACAACAATATGCAAACAGCCAAAACACACCTTGAGTTGCTGACCTGCGAAGCGGTGTATCGCCATAACCCTACAGCTCTGTTCCACCAGGTTTGCGGCGCACGTCCGGCCACCCTGCTGCTGGAATCTGCTGATATCGACAGCAAAGACGATCTCAAAAGCCTGCTGCTGGTTGATAGCGCGCTGCGCATTACGGCATTAGGTGACACTGTCACCATTAAAGCCTTATCAGAAAACGGTGCCGCCCTGCTGCCGCTGCTTGATGCCGCCCTGCCAGCGGGCATCGAAAACGAACACCGCCCGGAAACGCGTATTCTGCATTTCCCACCGGTGAGCCAACTGCTGGATGAAGATGCGCGCCTGTGTTCTCTGTCTGTATTCGACGCCTTCCGCCTGCTGCAAAACCTGGTGGACGTCCCTGAGGACGAACGCGAAGCGATGTTCTTCGGCGGGCTGTTTGCCTACGATCTGGTCGCCGGATTTGAAGATTTGCCTGAAACCGAACAGGGCAACCGCTGCCCGGACTACTGTTTCTACCTGGCCGAAACGCTGATGGTAATTGACCATCAGAAAAAATATACCCGCATTCAGGCCAGCCTGTTCACCCCTTCAGCGTCTGAAAAACAGCGTCTGGCGCAGCGTATTGAGCAGCTCCAGCAGCAGATGACTGAAGAGCCAACCGCGCTGCCGGTCCAGCGTATCGATCATATGCAGTGCGAAACAAACCAGACCGATGACCAGTACGGCGCGGTAGTGCGTCAGATGCAAAAAGCGATTCGCGCCGGTGAGATTTTCCAGGTGGTGCCGTCCCGTCGCTTCTCGCTCCCGTGCCCGTCTCCGCTGGCCGCGTATGACGTGCTGAAGAAGAGCAATCCAAGCCCGTACATGTTCTTCATGCAGGACAACGATTTCACGCTGTTCGGTGCCTCGCCGGAAAGTTCGCTGAAATACGACGCGCCGAGCCGCCAGATTGAAATTTACCCAATTGCAGGAACTCGCCCGCGCGGTCGTCGCGCCGACGGGTCTTTAGATCGCGATCTCGACAGCCGTATTGAGCTGGAGATGCGTACCGACCACAAAGAGTTGTCTGAGCACCTGATGCTGGTCGACCTGGCGCGTAACGATCTGGCGCGCATCTGTACGCCAGGCACACGCTACGTGGCGGACCTGACCAAAGTCGACCGTTACTCCTTCGTGATGCACCTGGTTTCCCGCGTGGTTGGTGAACTGCGTCACGACCTCGACGCCCTGCACGCCTATCGCGCCTGCATGAATATGGGCACCCTGAGCGGTGCACCGAAAGTCCGCGCCATGCAGCTGATTGCTGGTGCCGAAGGCCGCCGTCGCGGCAGCTACGGCGGCGCGGTTGGGTACTTCACCGCACACGGCGACCTGGACACCTGCATCGTCATCCGCTCCGCCTACGTGGAAGATGGCATTGCCACCGTCCAGGCGGGCGCAGGCATTGTTCTCGATTCTGTTCCGCAGTCCGAAGCTGACGAAACTCGCAGTAAAGCACGCGCGGTATTGCGCGCCATTGCTACCGCACACCACGCACAGGAGATTTTCTGATGGCTGACATTCTGCTGCTCGATAATATCGACTCCTTTACTTACAACCTGGCAGACCAGCTGCGTGCCAACGGGCACAACGTGGTGATTTACCGCAATCATGTTCCGGCCCAGACCCTGATTGAGCGTCTGGAAACCATGCAAAGCCCGGTGCTGATGCTCTCCCCGGGCCCTGGCGCACCGAGTGAAGCGGGCTGTATGCCTGAGCTGCTGACCCGCATGCGCGGCAAACTGCCGATTATCGGCATCTGCCTGGGGCATCAGGCGATTGTGGAAGCTTACGGCGGTTACGTCGGCCAGGCGGGTGAAATCCTGCATGGCAAAGCATCCAGCATTGAACACGACGGTCAGGCAATGTTTGCCGGGCTGCCAAATCCGCTGCCAGTGGCGCGTTATCACTCTCTGGTCGGAAGCAACATTCCGGCAGGTTTGACTATCAACGCCTCTTTTGAGGGGATGGTGATGGCCGTGCGTCACGACGCGGATCGCGTCTGCGGCCTGCAGTTCCACCCGGAATCAATTCTGACCTCCAACGGCGCACGCCTGCTGGAACAGACGCTGAACTGGGCGTTGCAGAAGCTGGAGCAGACCAACACCCTGCAGCCTATTCTGGAAAAACTGTATCAGGCGCAAACCATGACTCAGCAGGAAAGCCATCAGCTCTTCTCTGCGGTCGTGCGCGGCGAGCTGAAGCCAGAACAACTGGCTGCCGCACTGGTCAGCATGAAAGTGCGCGGCGAACAGCCGCAGGAAATTGCCGGTGCGGCCACCGCTCTGCTGGAAAACGCCGCCCCGTTCCCGCGTCCTGATTACACCTTCGCTGATATCGTCGGCACCGGCGGCGACGGCAGCAACAGCATTAATATCTCTACCGCCAGCGCCTTTGTCGCCGCCGCCTGCGGGATGAAAGTGGCGAAACACGGTAACCGCAGTGTCTCCAGCCGTTCCGGCTCGTCTGATTTGCTGGCCGCGTTCGGGATTAATCTCGAGATGAACGCCGAACGTTCCCGAGAAGCACTGGACGATCTGGGCGTCTGTTTCCTGTTCGCACCGAAATACCACACCGGTTTCCGCCACGCGATGCCGGTTCGCCAGCAGTTGAAAACCCGCACCCTGTTTAACGTGCTGGGTCCATTGATCAACCCGGCGCATCCGCCGCTGGCCCTGATCGGTGTCTACAGCCCGGAACTGGTGCTGCCGATTGCCGAAACGCTGCGCGTACTGGGTTATCAACGTGCAGCCGTGGTTCATAGCGGCGGCATGGACGAAGTGTCTCTCCACGCGCCGACGCTGGTTGCCGAGCTGCGCGACGGGGAAATCCAGAGCTATCAGTTGGACGCCACCGACTTTGGCCTGACGCCTTATCGCCAGGAACAGCTGGCAGGCGGCACCCCGGAAGAAAACCGTGACATTCTGACACGCTTGCTACAAGGTAAAGGTGAAGCCGCCCACGAGGCCGCTGTCGCCGCCAATGTCGCGATGTTGATGCGTTTGCACGGCGAAGAAGATTTACAGGCAAACGCACAAAAAGTTCTGGACGTATTGCGCTCCGGCGCAGCTTACGACCGCGTTACCGCACTTGCGGCAAGAGGATAAAAGATGCAGACCGTTTTAGCGAAAATCGTCGCCGATAAGGCCATCTGGGTAGAAGCGCGTAAAGAGCAGCAGCCGCTGGCCAGTTTCCAGAATGATGTGGTTGTGAGCCAACGCCGTTTTTATGATGCCCTGCAGGGTGCGCGTACCGCGTTTATCCTGGAGTGCAAAAAGGCCTCGCCGTCGAAAGGCGTGATCCGCGACGATTTCGATCCCGCGCGCATTGCCGGGGTTTACAAACACCATGCGTCGGCCATTTCAGTGCTGACAGATGAGAAATATTTCCAGGGCAGTTTTGATTTTCTGCCGATTGTCAGCCAGATTGCGCCGCAGCCGATTCTGTGCAAAGACTTCATTATTGACGCGTACCAAATCTGGCTGGCGCGTTTTTATCAGGCCGATGCCTGCCTGCTGATGCTCTCCGTGCTGGATGACGAACAGTATCGCCAGCTGGCCGCCGTCGCGCACAGCCTGAACATGGGTGTGTTGACGGAAGTGAGCAACGAAGAAGAGCTGGAACGCGCGATTGCGCTGAAAGCGAAAGTCGTCGGCATCAACAACCGCGACCTGCGCGATCTGTCCATCGACCTGAACCGCACGCGCCAGCTGGCTCCACGCCTCGGTGCAGGCGTGACGGTCATCAGCGAATCTGGCATTAACACCTACGCTCAGGTTCGTGAACTGAGCCATTTCGCCAACGGCTTTTTGATTGGTTCGGCGCTGATGTCTCACGACGATCTGAACGCTGCCATACGCCGCGTGCTGCTGGGCGAAAACAAAGTCTGCGGGCTGACGCGCCCTCAGGATGCCGCCGCCGCCCTCGAAGCGGGTGCGGTTTACGGCGGGCTGATTTTCGTTGACGCCTCGCCGCGCTTTGTGACCGAAGATCAGGCGCGCGAAGTCATTGCTGGCGCACCACTGAGTTACGTCGGCGTGTTCCGCGATGCGCCGGTTGCTGATGTGACAGCCGTTGCTGAAAACCTCTCCCTGACCGCCGTGCAGCTGCACGGACAGGAAGATCAAACGTACATTAACGAACTCCGCCAGGCGCTGGCTCCGCAGGTGCAAATCTGGAAAGCGCAGAGCGTGGGCGAAACCCTGCCGGCCCGCGATCTCCAGCACGTCGATAAATATGTGCTGGATAACGGCCAGGGCGGAACCGGCGAGCGATTCGACTGGTCCCTGCTGAACGGTGAAAAGCTGGACAACGTCCTGCTGGCGGGCGGATTAAGCCCTGATAACTGCGTAGACGCCGCAAAAGCGGGCTGCGCGGGCCTCGATTTCAATTCAGGCGTGGAGTCTCAGCCGGGCATCAAAGATGCCAGTAAGCTGGCCTCGGTATTCAAGACGCTGCGTGCCTATTAAGGAAGAGAAAATGACAACTTTATTAAATCCCTATTTTGGTGAGTTCGGTGGCATGTATGTGCCGCAAATCCTGATGCCTGCCCTGCGCCAGCTCGAAGAAGCGTTTGTCAGCGCGCAGAAAGATCCGGCATTCCAGGCAGAATTTACCGACTTGCTGAAAAACTACGCCGGCCGTCCGACGGCGCTGACTAAATGTCGCAATCTGACGGAAGGCACTAACGCCACGCTGTACCTCAAGCGTGAAGATCTGCTCCACGGCGGTGCGCACAAAACTAACCAGGTGCTGGGTCAGGCGCTGCTTGCTAAGCGCATGGGTAAAACCGAAATCATCGCCGAAACCGGTGCTGGCCAACACGGTGTGGCGTCTGCCCTCGCCAGCGCCCTGCTCGGCCTGAAATGCCGAATTTACATGGGTGCAAAAGACGTTGAGCGCCAGTCGCCGAACGTGTTCCGTATGCGTCTGATGGGTGCGGAAGTGATCCCGGTGCACAGCGGTTCCGCCACGCTGAAAGATGCCTGTAACGAAGCGCTGCGCGACTGGTCTGGCAGCTACGACACCGCGCACTACATGCTCGGTACCGCAGCCGGTCCGCACCCGTTCCCGACGATTGTGCGTGAATTCCAGCGCATGATTGGCGAAGAAACCAAAGTACAGATCCTCGAAAAAGAAGGTCGTCTGCCGGATGCAGTTATTGCCTGTGTTGGCGGTGGCTCGAACGCCATCGGCATGTTTGCTGATTTTATCGACGACGAAAGCGTCGGCCTGATCGGCGTAGAACCTGCGGGTCACGGCATTGAAACTGGCGAACACGGTGCGCCGCTGAAACACGGTCGCGTCGGCATCTACTTCGGCATGAAATCACCGATGATGCAAACTGATGAAGGCCAGATTGAGGAATCTTACTCGATCTCTGCCGGTCTGGACTTCCCGTCAGTCGGGCCACAGCATGCGCATCTGAACAGCATCGGTCGTGCTGATTATGTCTCGATCACCGATGACGAAGCGCTGGAAGCGTTCAAAACCCTGTCGCGCCATGAAGGGATCATCCCGGCGCTGGAGTCTTCCCATGCTCTGGCGCACGCCCTGAAAATGATCAAAGAAAACCCGGAAAAAGAGCAACTGCTGGTGGTGAACCTGTCCGGTCGCGGTGATAAAGATATCTTCACCGTTCACGATATTTTGAAAGCACGAGGGGAAATCTGATGGAACGCTACGATAACGCATTTGCAGAACTGAAAGCCCGCAAGGAAGGCGCGTTTGTTCCCTTCGTCACGCTGGGCGATCCGGGCCCTGAGCAGTCGCTGAAAATTATCGACACGCTGATTGCCGCAGGCGCTGATGCGCTGGAGCTGGGGATTCCGTTCTCCGATCCGCTGGCCGATGGCCCGACCATTCAGGACGCCACCCTTCGCGCCTTTGCCGCGGGCGTGACACCGACCCAGTGCTTTGAAATGCTGGCCGCAATTCGCCAGAAACACCCGACTATTCCGATTGGCCTGCTGATGTACGCTAACCTGGTATTCAGCAAAGGCATTGATAACTTTTACGCCGAGTGTGCTCGCGTAGGTGTCGATTCGGTGCTGGTCGCTGATGTGCCGGTGGAAGAATCTGCTCCGTTCCGCCAGGCGGCAATGCGCCACAACGTCGCACCCATTTTCATCTGCCCACCGAATGCGGATGACGAACTGCTGCGCCAGATTGCGTCTTACGGTCGCGGGTATACCTATCTGCTGTCACGCGCTGGCGTGACCGGTGCGGAAAACAAAGCGGCGCTTCCCCTGCATCATCTGGTGGAAAAACTGGCCGAGTACCATGCCGCACCGCCGTTGCAAGGCTTCGGCATTTCATCTCCTGAGCAAGTGACTGCCGCGATTGACGCCAACGCCGCAGGCGCAATCTCCGGCTCGGCAATCGTCAAAATCATCGAACGTAACCTGGATAAGCCAGAGCAGATGCTCGCTGAGCTACACGATTTCGTTTCGGCAATGAAAGCAGCAACGCGCCAAGCCTGATTATCCTGACCGTCTGGCGCTACGCCAGACGGTCATTCTCCTTTAATGCTATCCGCATATTTTCGTACCAGCCGAAACAGGTTTCCCACATCATCCTCCTGCCAGTCTTTGAAAATCTGATTCATCAGCGTCATGCGTGCCTCAGCAATTTTCATGGTTAACGCTTTTCCTTGCGTTGATATCGTCACCTCGGACACGCGCCTGTCTTTCGTACCCGGTTTTTTCTGTGCCAGCCCCTGCGCTTCCAGCCGTTTCACCTGGCGGCTGACGGTAGTGTAATCCCGCCCGAGCCCGTCAGCGAGTTCGACCACGCCTACCGGACCATAGCGGTCGATGGCTACCAGCAGCGGGAAAAGAATTTGATCCAGCGAAACACCCGCTTCGGATAACAGAATGTCATCGCGCTGCGGCTGATTCATCACGCCCATGATATCCAGCAGCGCGCCGTGAAAATCCGTCACGTCATATTTATGTGCATCTTGCATATATTTTCCTGGCGAGTATAGTGCCTCTATCAGATATGTGCATTTTACACATATTACAGTTCAGGAGAAACAGTATGAAAGCAGCTGTCGTTTTCGATCCGGCCACAGGCCCGGTTTACGCCGATTTCGCCGCCCCCAACGCTGAACAGGGGCAACATCTTGTTCGCGTTACCGCCTCGGCGATAAGCCACGTGGTGAAAAGTCGGGCCTCAGGCAAGCATTACAGTTTTGACGGTACGTTGCCTTTTGTCGCTGGTATCGACGGAACGGGCGTTACCGAAGAGGGTCAACGCGTCTATTTTGCGTTTCCGCCGACGCCGTGGGGGAGCATGGCGGAATTTGCCCCTGTCGACGCGAATCTTTGTCTCCCCCTGCCCGACGATCTCGATGACGTAACAGCTGCAGCAATGGCTAATCCTGGAATGTCGGCATGGGCAGCACTGATAACGCGCGCGCAGTTACAGCCTGGCGAAACCGTGCTGATCAATGGCGCGACCGGTAGCGCGGGTCAACTCGCGGTGCAAATTGCCCGCTTTCATGGCGCGGGTAAAATCATCGTTACCGGACGCAATCCGCAGGTTTTGTCCAGTCTGGGCGCAGACAAGTGCGTGAATATCACCGACGATGAGCAGAGTATTGCCCAGCAACTTTCCAGACTGGCCGCAGAGGGTATCGACGTGGTGGTTGATTATCTTTGGGGCCAAAGTGCGCTCGCGATCCTCACCGCGCTGGCAAAACACACTTCCTCCCTTAACCCGCTCAGATATGTGCAGGTTGGTGCATTATCCGGCGCTGAAATCGCTTTGCCGGGTGCCGTACTTCGCTCATCGCCCATTCTGATGATGGGCAGCGGTATAGGCAGCCTTTCCATGACACAACTCATCCACGCGACAGGGGAAATGCTCCAGGCATCCGTCGCTGGCGGCTTTACGATCAAAACCCGTCAGGCCAGGCTGGAAGATGTCGCCGACGCCTGGAAAAGCGATGACAGTAAGCAACGTACAGTGTTCGTTATTCGCTAAATACAATCTTTAGGGGTAGGCCAAAATTGATCGCTTCGATGTTTTCGGCGCGATCGACTTTTCAAAAAACATCGCAAGCGTATTATCGCGTCTTCTTTTCGGTCTGTTGGCCGCGTTAACACCTTCTGAGTTCAGAGGCTTACACATGTCATGGCAACAATTCAAACAGGCATACCTGATTAAATTTTGGAATCCTGTCCCCGCCGTTATCGCTGCGGGCATCCTCTCTACCTATTATTTCGGCATTACCGGTACCTTCTGGGCGGTCACGGGCGAATTCACCCGCTGGGGTGGACAACTCTTACAGCTGGCGGGCGTGCATGCCGAGGAATGGGGCTATTTCAAACTGATTCATCTGGAAGGCACGCCGCTCACCCGTATTGACGGAATGATGATTATTGGCATGTTCGGAGGCTGTTTTGCCGCCGCGCTGTGGGCCAATAACGTCAAACTGCGTATGCCGCGCAGCCGCATTCGTATTGCACAGGCGGTAATCGGTGGGATCATTGCCGGCTTTGGTGCACGTCTGGCGATGGGGTGCAACCTGGCGGCTTTCTTTACCGGGATTCCTCAGTTCTCCCTGCACGCCTGGTTTTTTGCCGTGGCGACCGCCATTGGTTCGTACTTCGGCGCGCGTTTCACGCTGCTGCCGATATTTCGTATTCCGGTCAAAATGACCAAAGTCAGCGCGGCTTCTCCGCTGACGCAAAAGCCGGATCAAGCAAAACGCCGCTTCCGTCTGGGGATGCTGGTCTTTTTTGCAATGATCGCCTGGGCGTTGTGTACCGCATTCGATCGGCCAAAACTGGGATTAGCGATGCTGTTTGGCGTTGGTTTTGGCCTGCTGATTGAGCGCGCACAAATCTGCTTTACCTCGGCGTTCCGTGATATGTGGATCACCGGTCGCACCATGATGGCAAAAGCGATTATTGCCGGGATGGCGGTGAGTGCCATCGGTATTTTCAGCTATGTGCAGCTCGGCGTTGAACCCAAAATTATGTGGGCTGGCCCAAATGCGGTGATCGGCGGCTTGCTGTTTGGCTTTGGTATCGTCCTTGCGGGTGGATGTGAAACCGGCTGGATGTACCGCGCAGTAGAAGGCCAGGTGCATTACTGGTGGGTCGGGCTGGGGAACGTCATCGGCTCGACTATCCTCGCCTACTACTGGGACGATGTGTCCCCGGCGCTCGCCACCAGCTGGGATAAGGTTAACCTGCTGAACACTTTCGGTCCGTTAGGTGGATTGCTGGTCACCTATGCTCTGCTGCTGATCGCCTTTTTACTGGTAATCGCGCAGGAAAAACGCTTTTTCCGTCGCACCGCGCGTAACACTGAAACACAGGAGAATGTGGCATGACGCAAATCGTTCCTGATTATCGCCTCGATATGGTAGGCGAACCTTGTCCTTATCCGGCCGTCGCGACGCTTGAAGCCTTGCCCTTACTGAAAAAAGGCGAAATTCTGGAAGTGGTCAGCGATTGCCCTCAGTCGATCAATAACATCCCGCTGGATGCCAAAAACCACGGATACACAGTGCTGGATATTCAACAGGACGGCCCGACCATTCGCTATTTGATTCAGAAATAACTCGCCTATGACAACGTTCCCTGCCGGGAGCGTTATCCTCTTCACTTTATCGACGAAAAAACAACCAGCACGTTGCGTTAGCTCTCATTTTATTTTCACGCCTGAGAATACTGTATCCTCAGTTTCCATGAGGATAATCTGATGAAAAAGTTACTGATTTGTTGTCTGTTCGGCAATACCGCCCAGTCGCTTGCCAAAAAGATGCAGCATGCTGCCGATGAACGTGGAATTAAACTGCTGGTTAGCGCCGTCGGACTGGATAATTTCGCCAGCGTTGCCCCGGCGTTTGATGCGTTTTTAGTCGCGCCGCATATTCAATATAAGCTGGAAGAATTGAGGGCTGAGATTGGCGAAGGAAAACCGATAACCGTTATTGAAAGCTATCCGTTTGCGTCGCTGGACGGTGAAAAGGTGCTGGAGTTTGTGCAGGAGAATATGCCTGAACTGGCTGAATAGTTGGTAAAGAGAAAACTGGCCGCTGATGGCCAGTTTTCTGTTCGCAATTAGAAACGATAACCCGCCGAGAACATAAACACCCACGGGTCCAGTCGCGTATGGACGCTCTGCTGTTCCCCGCCCGCTTTAAAGCGTACGTCGGTGTCGATATCCATATACCAGACGGACATATTCAGCAGCCAGTCGCGGTTGATCAGATAATCCATCCCGACCTGCCCCGCTGCGCCCCAGGAATCTTTCAGGCTCAGATCCGAAAGGCCATTCTCTTTGCCGTTATCGTTAAATTTCTCATCAAAGAAGGTGGTGTAGTTCACACCCGCGCCGATATACGGGCGCACCTTGCTGCTGGCGTCACCAAAATACCACTGCGCCATCAGCGTAGGTGGTAACTGATGAACGGTGGCGATATTCCCCGTCGGGCCGGTCCCTACTTTGTGGCGGAACGGCGTTGCCGCGAGAAGTTCAACCCCGATATTTTCCGTTGCCATATACGTGAACGTCAGACCCAGCTGGGTATTGTTGCTGACGTTAAAGCCGCCCAGACTACCCAACACATTGTCAGATCCCTCAGTCGGGCGAACCGTCGCCGAACCTGCACGCACAAAGAATTCACCTGCTTCATGCGCATACGCGCCGCCAGAGATACTGCTTAAGATCAGGGCTGCCACTGCTAACTTTTTCATATCCGCTCCATCGTTGTGGTTTTTATTGGCGCGGTGAATATACCCATTATTGAGTAACAAGTGATCTAACGCAGATCACACTTAGGCTTGTAATTTAACATTCATTGATCCAGATTAATTTTTGCCAATCAAACAAACACGCAGATGACCATTGCAGGTCAATTTCCATAATGACCATTGCTTTACAAAGATATGCTTTTCCATACAAGTCATGGTGCTGCCACGACGGAGTTATCCAGGGTACAATTGCCCGCTTATTAATACCTGCAATACTCAAGGAGAGTGCATGTCTATCACGGCGAAGTCCGTCTACCGTGACACGGGGAATTTTTTCCGCAATCAGTTCATTACCTTTTTACTGATCGCCTTGTTATGTGCGTTTATCACGGTGGTGCTTGGCCATGCGTTTTCGCCGAGTGATGATCAAATTGCGACCCTCAGCCAGGGCGATCACCTCGCCGGAAGCGTCGGGCTGTTTGATCTGGTTCAGAACATGACGCCTGACCAGCAGCAGATTTTGCTCCGCGCCTCTGCAGCATCGACCTTCTCTGGGTTGATCGGCAACGCGATTCTGGCGGGCGGTGTATTGCTGATGGTCCAGCTCATTTCTGCGGGTCATCGCGTGAGCGCCCTGCGTGCCATCGGTGCCAGCGCACCGGTATTACCGAAGTTGTTTATCCTGATCTTTTTGACCACCATGCTGGTGCAGATCGGCGTTATGCTGGTTGTTGTGCCGGGCGTTTTACTGGCAATTGTCCTCTCGTTTTCCCCGGTGATGCTGGTACAGGACAAGATGGGGATATTTACAGCGATGCGCAGCAGTATGAAACTGGCCTGGGCTAATATGCGCCTGGTTGCGCCTGCAGTCATAAGCTGGCTACTGGCAAAAACACTGTTGCTGCTGTTTGCACCTAATTTTGCTGTGCTGACACCGAATGTCGGTGCCGTGGTCGCCAATACACTCAGTAACCTGATTTCAGCGGTGTTACTGGTCTATTTGTTCCGCCTGTATATGTTGATTCGCCAATAGTTTCCCTGAAAGCAAATGATGGAATCGAAGAATGAAGCAGTTTCTTGATTTTTTACCGTTGGTCGTATTTTTCGCGTTTTACAAGCTGTACGACATTTATGCCGGGACAGCGGCCTTAATCGTAGCCACTGCCGTCGTACTGATTTACAGCTGGCTACGCTACCGTAAAGTCGAAAAAATGGCGCTGATCACTTTTGTTCTGGTGGCGGTGTTTGGCGGATTAACCCTGTTCTTCCATAACGATGAGTTTATCAAATGGAAAGTGACGGTGATTTATGCTCTGTTCGCGGGTGCGTTGCTGTTCAGTCAGTGGGTGATGAATAAGCCTCTGATTCAGCGCATGCTTGGGAAAGAGATCACCCTTCCGCAGCAGGTGTGGTCGCGACTGAACGTCGCCTGGGCGCTGTTCTTTATTCTGTGCGGGCTGGCGAATATCTACATCGCGTTCTGGCTGCCGCAGAATATTTGGGTCAACTTCAAGGTCTTTGGTCTGACGGCGTTAACCCTGATTTTCACACTGCTGAGCGGTGTGTACATCTATCGACATATGCCGCAAGACGACAAGCACTAAGATTCCAGGCCAGGCAGACTTCTGTCTGGCCTTTTCCTTCTATTTCCCACCGGCTGTAAATCATAGTAGCATCCCGCCTGTCGTCTTCCGTAACGAGCTTAAGAAACAATGACAACAACGAATGACGCCCCTCAGGGCGAACTGGTTTTACGCACACTTGCAATGCCCGCCGACACCAATGCGAACGGTGATATTTTCGGCGGCTGGTTAATGGCACAGATGGATATGGGCGGTGCGATCCTCGCTAAAGAGATAGCTCATGGCCGCGTGGTAACGGTCAGAGTCGATGGGATGACGTTTTTACGTCCGGTCGCCGTGGGTGATGTGGTGTGTTGCTACGCCCGCTGCGTGAAACGCGGTAATACGTCGATCTCTATCAATATCGAAGTGTGGGTGAAGAAGGTCTCTTCAGAACCTATCGGCCAGCGCTACAAGGCTACCGAAGCGCTGTTTATCTATGTTGCGGTAGACAGCCAGGGTACACCTCGTCCGTTCCCGAAGGTATAAAAAAAGCCTCCATTCGGAGGCTTTCTTGTTTATTCCATCTGTGCCCCGCCGTTCAGGCGGAAAACAATATTAACGATGAGTCCATTGCCAGGTTTGCCTGGCTCATAGCGCCATTTGCGCATCGCCGCTTTAACTTCACGCTCGAACATGTTTGCCGGTTGCGCCGAGAGCACCTCGACATTATCCACCCGGCCATCTGCCGTGACGTCAAATTTCACACGTAGACGTCCTTCAATACGTAGCGCCTGAGCACGCGCAGGATATTGCGGCTGATTGCGGCTCATGGCTCGTGGGCCTGACGGCGCGGTTACCACCGGTTTCGCGGTGGTCGGCGAACTGTTCATTACCGGTTTCGCTGGCGCGGTATTTTGTGTCGACTGCACCGCACGCGGCTCAACCGGGCGCTCTTCACGTTTCGGACGCTCTTCAACCTTCTTGACCGGCTTCGGTTTTGGCTTCGGCTTAGGTTTTGGCTCCGGCTTGTGGATCACAACAGGCGCTTCTTTCGGCGGCTCCGGAACAACCTCAGGCTCTGGCTCAGGCTCGACAACCGGCTCTGGTGGAGGTGGAACCACCTGCGGCTCCAGATCTGCCGGTGACACCATGGTCACTGAAATCGGCTGCGCTGGCGCGGGCATTTGAATAACCTGATGAACCGAAGTGTAGAGCAAAGCCGCCACGACAGCACCGTGAATCACAACGGACAGCAGCGTCGGCCAGGGAAAGCGGCGAGGTAAATCCAGGGTCATCGAAGTCATAATCGTTTCAGTTAAAAAACCAGGCCTTGATTTTAAATGCAAATAGCAATCATATTCAATAAGACACTCCATCTTCTCGCGATTTAACTGCACGCGAGGCCAAAAAAGGCGCGTCTTTGTTAAGGTTTTAACAAGGTCGTTATCTTTACATTGCAGTCATCGATGCTTTCACATAACGTTATTGACACTTTTTATGGCTAAGGAGCTCCGCCGTGCTTTACGTGATCTACGCTGAAGATGTTGCCGATTCTCTGGAAAAACGACTTTCCGTGCGCCCAGCCCATCTCGCGCGTCTACAACTATTACATGACGAAGGAAAATTACTAACCGCAGGCCCTATGCCCGCTGTCGATAGCAACGACCCTGGTGCCGCAGGTTTTAGCGGCTCCACGGTCATTGCCGAGTTTGAATCACTGGAAACCGCGCAGTCCTGGGCCGAAGCCGACCCGTACGTCGCGGCAGGTGTTTATGAAAAAGTGACAGTGCGTCCGTTTAAGAAAGTGTTCTGATGTGACAGAAAAGGCTCCCGCAGGAGCCTTTTATCAATGCAGTGACGCCAGCCGCGCTGCAAACCCCACGAATAACAGCCCTATCAAACCATTCCCCAGTTTCGCCAGTTTCTTTTTGGTTTTAAGGTAGCGAGTGACAAACGCACCGGAGAAAATCAGGAAACTCATGTACATGAAACTGATCAGCTCAAGGGTTGTGGCAAGGATCAGAAAGGAGGTGCCGGTATTTTTGGCGCTGACGTCGATAAACTGCACGAAGAACGAGACGTAGAATAGAATCGCTTTCGGGTTGGTCAGGCTCAGTACCAGCGAGCGCTTCATGATCATGCTGGCAGGTTCAGTTCCACCGGTTTGCGCGCCCGCTTTATGCGTTAGCACTGACCAGAGCATTTTTCCACCCAGCCACAGCAGATAGAATGCACCGAGATATCGAACAATATTAAAAAGAACCGGTGTGGTTTGAATCAGCGCAGCCACGCCCGCCCACGCCAGAAACATCAGAACGGCATCGCCGATAAACACGCCTGTGGCGGCAAGATAGCCCTTTTTCACACCGTGGCCGATGCCCGTTTTTAACACAAATAAGGTATTAGGTCCGGGAACCAGTACGATAAATAAGGCCCCGACAACATAGGTCCAGAAATTAAGTACACCAAACTCCGCAAACACCACCGGCTCCTTTTTAAAAAATAAAATGCCGCCATAACGCGACATTCTCAGGGTTCATCTGCTGACTATTGTACGCCGTTATAACCGTCAAGATAAGACGCAGCAAGTTCATTGCCGAACAATATCGCATCCTTCATTTCCATATCGGAGGACCATTTATCGTTCGCATTACCGCTAAAGCTGTGGTTTGTCTTGACGCTCTTTTTCAGCTGATCGCGAATGCTTTGCGCATACTGACTGGCCTCGCTGGCGTTTCGCCCCGCTTTTCGGTCAGTTTTGCCCTGCTCGTACAGCTCGCGAAATTGTGGAACATTCAGCCGATAATTCTGCTGTTGGTTGCTGGTAAAATTACCGCCTACAAAAGTAGATTTATGCGACACAAAGTAATAAGCATGTCTTTCAGGCGCTGTTTTGGTGCTGGCGCAACCGCTCAGTAACGCAATGCCCATAACGACAGCCATTATTTTTCCGTTCATCCCTTTTATTCCCTTTTAGATGTTCCACTGCATCATCCATGCTTCGGCATATTCAACCAGTGCAATAAATGATGCCAGTCGCAAACTTTCCCTGAGCGCATCCAGCGCAAAAAGCACAACCAATACCCACAGGAATGGATTCATATTCTACGTTCAACGCGTTGTTTAGGCGGATTATATCTGAACAAGGGGGGCTGGGGGATACTGCGAAATCTGATAGTAAAGAAGAAAACATCAGGCACCTGTAACGGTGCCTTCAGGGTACTCAGAGATCGCGAACAGCAAACACCAGTGCATTTCGGTGATGGCTAAGTCCACATTTTCTGATGGCGTGGATACGCATATTGCGGCGGGATTGAGCCTCAAGCCAACGAGCTTTACGACGACTCATTTGTCGCAACATACGCCAGCGCCCTACTTCGGTTCTGCTGCGTCTCATGTCTACAACTCTTTCCTTAACAGAAACGCCATTATAAACCCCTGACCGTGGTAAACCAGCGCTTTTAGCGGCCCTTTTTATTTGCCAGATCAATTCTGATGCGTACACTCATAACAATACGCTTTCAAAAGGATTTTTAAACTATGACAACCTTCTACACCGTGGTGAGTTGGCTGCTCATTCTGGGATATTGGCTGCTGATCGCAGGTGTGACGCTTCGCATCCTGATGAAACGCCGGGCCGTCCCTTCTGCCATGGCCTGGCTTTTGATCATCTACATCCTGCCGCTGGTGGGGATCATCGCGTATCTTTCTTTTGGCGAGTTACATCTGGGTAAACGCCGGGCTGAACGCGCGCGCGCCATGTGGCCGTCAACGGCGAAATGGCTTAACGATCTGAAATCCTGCAAACATATTTTTGCCCAGGAGAATAGCAGCGTCGCCTCGTCACTGTTCAAGCTTTGTGAACGTCGCCAGGGGATCGGCGGCGTGAAAGGTAATCAGCTGCAACTGCTGACCACTTCCGATGACGTGATGCAGGCGCTGATCCGCGATATCCAGCTCGCCCGTCATAATATCGAGATGGTTTTTTATATCTGGCAGCCTGGTGGAATGGCCGATCAGGTTGCGGAATCTCTGATGGCGGCATCGCGTCGTGGCATTCACTGCCGTCTGATGCTGGACTCTGCCGGTAGTGTGGCGTTCTTCCGCAGCCCGTGGGCAACCATGATGCGCAATGCCGGTATCGAAGTCGTCGAAGCGCTGAAAGTGAACTTGTTCCGCGTATTCTTGCGACGCATGGATTTACGCCAGCATCGCAAGATGATCATGATCGACAACTACATTGCCTATACCGGAAGCATGAATATGGTCGACCCGCGCTTCTTCAAACAGGACTCCGGTGTGGGTCAGTGGGTCGATTTAATGGCGCGAATGGAAGGTCCGGTCGCCACCTCGATGGGGATTGTCTACTCCTGCGACTGGGAAATCGAAACCGGTAAACGCATTCTGCCGCCGCCGCCCGATGCCAATATCATGCCGTTTGAACAAGAGAGTGGGCATACCATTCACACCATCGCGTCCGGGCCGGGTTTCCCGGAGGATTTGATTCATCAGGCGCTTCTGACGGCGGCCTATTCCGCGCGTGAATATCTGATCATGACCACGCCCTACTTTGTCCCTAGCGACGATCTTCTGCACGCGATTTGCACCGCTGCACAGCGCGGCGTAGACGTCAGCATTATCATGCCGCGTAAAAACGATTCGGTGCTGGTCGGCTGGGCCAGCCGCGCCTTCTTTAGCGAGCTACTGGCAGCGGGTGTCAAAATTTACCAGTTCGAAGGCGGGTTGCTGCACACCAAAAGCGTGCTGGTCGATGGCGAGCTCAGCCTGGTCGGCACCGTGAATCTGGATATGCGCAGCCTGTGGCTCAATTTTGAGATCACGCTGGTGATTGACGACGCCGGTTTTGGTGGCGATCTGGCGGCGGTGCAGGACGATTATATTTCCCGCTCGCGCCTGCTGGACGCACACTTATGGATGAAACGCCCGCTGTGGCAGCGGATCACCGAACGACTGTTTTACTTCTTTAGCCCGTTGCTGTAAAACGTGCCCAACGATGTTTTAACAGGTAATCATCATGGAAATGGATCTGAATAATCGCCTGACTGAAGACGAAACGCTTGAGCAGGCCTACGATATTTTTCTTGAACTGGCGATGGATAATCTCGATCCCGCAGACGTGATCCTCTTCAATCTACAGTTTGAAGAACGCGGCGGCGCGGAGCTGTTTGACCCGTCTGAAGACTGGGCTGAGCACGTCGATTTCGACCTCACCCCGGACTTCTTCGCTGAAGTGGTGATTGGTCTGGCCGATACCGACGGCGGTGAGCTTAATGATATCTTTGCCCGCGTGTTGCTGTGTCGGGAAAAAGATCACAAGCTGTGCCATATCCTCTGGCGCGAATAATAAAAAAGGCTGCGATTGCAGCCTTTTTTATTTATTCCGGGAGTTCACTTCCACAGTGATTGCAATACCGCGCGCTGTGTTCATGACTTGTCTGATTACACTTCGGACATTTTCGCTGCTGCTGACGATTTTGAAATGCCGCACTCATGTGTGTAGTAATTAATCCCGTCGGAATCGCAATGACCGAGTAGCCAATCAAAATCAATACCGATGCCACGATCCTGCCAAGCGGGGTGTGCGGCGTGATATCCCCGTAGCCCACGGTCGTCACCGTCACAATCGCCCAGTACACCGACGCATTAAGCGTGGTGAAGCCGTACGTCGGCCCTTCGATTAAATACATCAGCGAGCCAAAGACCACCATCACTATCGCAATGAACGAATAGAAGAGAATCAGCTGGTGACGGGCGCTGTAAATCGCTTTCCAGAACACACGCAACGACGGCATAAAACGCAGCAACTTTAAAACACGAAGTACGCGTATGGCACGCATTGCCCGCCAGGCAAAGACGTAATTAATGCTGATTTCCGGCCATAGCCACATCACATACAGCGGCAGAATTGTCGCTAAATCAATAATTCCCCAAAAACTGAAGACATATTTCGACGGGTTGGCCCAGCTGAACAGGCGCAGGAAATATTCAAGGGTAAATACCAGGGTGACAAACAGTTCCAGCCAGACGAAAAGATGCCATTCATCAAACGTCAGGTGATACTGGGTTCCTAGCCCTGATTCGACAAAAATGATTAATACGCTGAGAAGCGCGAACAGGCCGCACAATCCTTCGAAGCGACGCCCGGAGCGGGTGTTGGGATCGAATAGCAGGCGATACGTCTTACGCCGTACAGAAGAAACGGAAATCGACACGTTGACCTCGCAAAAGAAAAGGGCTGACATCATGTCAGCCCTTGCGATTATAACGGGTCTACTTTCAGGCAGGAAACCGCATGGCGGAAACTTCCTTCCAGAACAGGCCGGGTTTGCGCACATTCCGGCCCCGCCATTGGGCAACGCGTGCGGAACACGCAGCCTGACGGCGGATTGATCGGCGAAGGCAGCTCTCCTTCCAGAAGCTGGATAACTTTATTTTTTTCCAGATCCGGATCGGGAACAGGCACCGCAGACATCAGCGCTTTCGTATACGGGTGCAGCGGGTTGTGATACACCTCATCGTAGGTGCCCAACTCGACGGCATGACCAAGATACATCACCAGCACGCGGTCAGAAATATGCTTCACCACCGCCAGGTCGTGGGCGATGAAGATCAGCGACAGCCCCATTTCCCGTTGCAATTTCTGCAGCAGATTGACAACCTGCGCCTGAATCGACACGTCCAGCGCGGAAACCGGTTCGTCACAAATAATCAGCTTCGGTTCCAGAATCAGCGCACGAGCAATACCGATACGCTGACACTGACCGCCAGAAAATTCGTGCGGATAGCGGTTAACCAGGTTTGGCAGCAGGCCGACTTTCATCATCATTGCTTTGACGCGATCGCGAACTTCCTGACGCGGCATTTTAGGATGATAGGTGCGCAGCGGCTCGGCAATAATATCACCGATGTTCATACGCGGGTTCAGGGACGCCAGCGGGTCCTGGAAAATCATCTGGATGTCGCTACGGACTTCGCGCCACTCATCCGGTTTCATCCCCAGCAGATCTTTACCCAGCCAGGCCACCTTTCCTTCCGTCGCTTTGACCAGTCCGATTATGGCGCGCGCAAACGTCGATTTACCGCAGCCCGATTCACCAACGACGCCGAGGGTTTCCCCTTCATAGAGACGCAGCGTGACGCCATCGACGGCTTTCAGGGTTTTTGGCGGCTGCCAGAACCACTGTTTGCCGTCTTTGATGTCGAAATGCACTTTTAAATCAGCGATTTCGAGCAGGACATTTCTTTTCTCGTCAATGGCGTTCATACCAGCTCCTCATGCGGCTTAAAGCAGGCGCGCAGGCGGCCTGGTGCAAACTCTTCCAGCGGTGGGGCGCTGTTGCAGATTTCCATTGCGTACTGACAACGCGGCTGGAACGGGCAGCCTTTCGGCAGACGCAGCAGGTTCGGCGGATTGCCTGGAATGGTCAGCAGCGATTCGCCTTCCGCATCCAGACGCGGAACTGCGTTCAGCAGACCAATCGAATACGGGTGTGCCGGGTGATAGAACACATCACGTGCTTTACCGTATTCCATAGTTCGACCGGCGTACATCACCAGCACTTTGTCACAAATCCCGGCAACCACACCCAGATCGTGAGTAATCATGATGATCGCGGTGTTGAATTCACGCTTAAGTTCGTTCAGCAGGGTCATGATCTGCGCCTGAACGGTCACGTCCAGCGCGGTGGTTGGCTCGTCGGCAATCAGCAATTTTGGCCGACATAACAGCGCCATAGCAATCATTACGCGCTGGCGCATACCACCGGAAAACTCATGCGGGAACATGCGCATACGCTTACGCGCTTCAGGCATTTTGACTGCATCCAGCATTCTGACTGATTCTTCGAACGCCTCTGCTTTGTTCATGCCTTTGTGCAGCATCAGGACTTCCATCAGCTGCTCACCCACACGCATGTACGGGTTCAGGGAGGTCATTGGGTCCTGGAAAATCATCGAAATCTGCTCGGCACGCAGCTTATTCAGCTCTTGCTCAGGCAGGTTGAGGATGTTTTTACCGTTAAACGTCGCGGTCCCGCCAATGCGCCCATTCGGGGCCAGCAGACCCATTAGCGCAAAAGCGGTTTGCGATTTGCCGGAACCGGATTCACCAACGATACCCAACGTTTCGCCCGCACGCAGATCGAAGTTCAGATCGTTTACGGCGGTGACGTCACCGTCCGCCGTTTTAAAAGTGACGCGTAAATCTTTGACATCCAGCAGGACATTTTTCTGCTGTTGCGCCTCTGGCGCAGTTGCCGTTTCAATAATAGTCATCGCGGCACTCCTTAGCGGTCTTTCGGATCGAGGGCATCACGCAGGCCATCGCCGATAAAGTTGAAACAAAACAGGGTTACCACCAGGAAACCTGCCGGGAACAGCAGCAGCCACGGTGAAACTTCCATTGAGTTTGCGCCATCACTTAACAGCGCGCCCCAACTACTCAGTGGCTCTTGCGTACCCAGACCGAGGAAGCTCAGGAAAGATTCGAACAGGATCATGCTTGGCACCAGCAGTGAGGCGTAAACCACTACCACACCCAGCACGTTCGGGACAATGTGACGGACCACTATCCCGCTGACGGACACTCCGCCCACCTGTGCCGCTTCGATAAATTCTTTGCGCTTCAGGCTCAAGGTTTGGCCGCGCACAATACGCGCCATATCCAGCCAGGACACCATACCGATGGCCACGAAGATCAGCAGAATGTTTTGCCCAAAGAAGGTCACCAGCAGGATAACGAAGAACATGAACGGGAAGGAGTTCAGGATTTCCAGCAAACGCATCATCACGGAATCCACCTTGCCGCCCAGATAGCCGGAAAGAGAACCGTAGAGCGTACCAACAATCACGGCCACCAGCGCAGCAGCGATACCAACCATCAGGGAAATACGTCCCCCAATAGCCACACGTACCAGCAGGTCACGACCTGAAGAGTCAGTCCCAAAGTAGTGACCGGATACCATATCTGGCGCACTGGACATCATGCCCCAGTCGGTATCGAAATAGGTGAACTGCGACAGCATAGGCGCCAGGGTCACGAACAAGGCGATAAATACTAATACCACCAGGCTGGCGACCGCTGCGCGGTTGTGCATAAAGCGACGACGGGCATCCTGCCACAGGCTGCGCCCTTCTACTTCGAGTTTCTCACTGAAGTTTTCCAGCGCCTCGCTGTTTTTCTTACTCAACATCATGGCGTACTCCGGCGCTAGTAGCGAATTTTCGGGTCGATAACGGCATACAACACATCGACAACGGCGTTAAAGAGAATAGTCAATGCACCCACCAGGATAGTCAGGCTAAGAACCAACGAGTAGTCGCGGTTCAACGCACCATTCACGAACAGCTGGCCGATACCCGGCAGGCCGTAGATGGTTTCGATAACCATAGAACCTGTGATGATCCCAACGAACGCAGGGCCCATGTAGGAGAGCACTGGCAGCAGCGCAGGCTTTAACGCATGGCGGAGAATGATGCGGCGCATTGGCAGGCCTTTTGCACGCGCGGTACGAATAAAGTTGGAGTGGAGCACTTCAATCATCGAGCCACGGGTAATACGCGCGATACTGGCAATATACGCCAGAGATAACGCCACCATCGGCAGTATCATGTACTTCGGCGCCCCACCATTCCAGCCGCCTCCGGGCAGCCATTTCAGCGTGATGGCGAATATCATCACCAGCAACGGCGCAACGACAAAGCTCGGGATAACCACCCCGGTCATCGCAATGCCCATTACCGAATAATCCCATCGGGTATTTTGTTTGAGCGCGGCGATAACGCCTGCGGTCACTCCCAGGACAACGGCAAGAATAAATGCCGCAGCGCCTAATTTAGCCGAAACGGGGAAGCTCGAAGCCACCAGGTCGTTAACGGAATAGTCTTTATATTTGAACGAAGGGCCGAAATCCCCCTGTGCCAGTTGCTTCAGATAATTGAAGTACTGAGTGGAGATCGGATCGTTTAAATGATATTTGGCTTCAATGTTCGCCATCACTTCTGGCGGCAGCGCGCGCTCACTGGTAAACGGACTACCGGGGGCGAGTCGCATCATGAAAAACGAAATGGTAATAAGAATAAACAGCGTCGGTATCGCTTCAAGACAGCGACGTAGGATAAATTTCAACATTGCCCGTACCTTCTGGCGTGTGCCTTTTACACATGCTCATTCCGTTATTCCTGAATGATGCCGTGTATATTGTGCGATGAATTAAGACACGGTGGGGCAAATTGCTTTGCCCCACGGTTTGCCATTAATGCTTAATGATGTACAGATCTTTGGTGTAAATGTTATCCATCGGATCTTTGCCGGTATAGCCGCCAACCCAAGGTTTCACCAGACGCGCGTTCACATAGTAGTAAACCGGTACAATGGCAGAGTCCTGACCCAGCTGCTGTTCCGCTTTATCGTACAGTGCGGTACGTTGCGCTTCGTCAGTCACTTTCAGCGTGTCTTTCATGATCGCGTCAAACGCCGGGCTCTTATAGTGCGCGGTATTCATTGAGCTATCAGACAGCATAGTGTTCAGGAATGAAGTTGGTTCGTTGTAGTCCGCGCACCAGCCAGCACGTGCCACGTCATAGTTGCCCTGATGACGGGTATCCAGGAAGGTTTTCCACTCCTGGTTCACCAGTTTCACGTCCACACCCAGGTTTTTCTTCCAGATGGATGACGCTGCGATGGCCAGTTTTTTGTGCAGATCGGAAGTGTTGTACAGCAGGCTAAACGTCAGTGGTTTATCAGCCGTATAGCCCGCTTCAGCCAGCAGTTTTTTCGCTTCTTCGTTACGTTTTTCTTGCGTCCAGGTGAACCACTCTGGTTTGGTCAGTTTTGCGCCGTCAGTGTATGGCGGGGTGTAGCCGAACGCCGGCAGGTCGCCCTGCGCTTTCACTTTGTTGACGATGATGTCGCGATCCAGACCCAGCTTCAGCGCGGTACGAACGCGCGCGTCGTTAAACGGTGCTTTCTGGTTGTTGATTTCGTAGTAATAAGTACAGAGATACGGGTCAACGTGAACTTCTGTCGGGATCTCTTTTTTCAGTTTCTGGAACAGTTCGATCGGCAGGTTGTTATAGGTCATGTCGATCTCACCGCTGCGGTAGCGGTTTACGTCGGTGACTTCAGACGAGATCGGCAGATAGGTAATCTGATCAACGACGGTTTTCGCGTTATCCCAGTAGTTGGTATTACGCTCCATCACGATACGTTCGTTAACCACCCAGTCTTTCAGCTTGTATGCACCGTTGGTGACGATGTTCGCTGGCTGAGTCCATTTCTCACCGAATTTTTCGATAGAGGCTTTATTGACCGGTGACATGGCCGGGTTAACCAGCAGTTTGTAGAAATACGGAACAGGTTCGCTGAGGGTCACTTCCAGAGTGTGGTCGTCAACCGCTTTCACGCCCAGCTCAGAAGGTTTCTTTTTGCCGTCGATGATTTCATCAACGTTCAGGATGTGACCGTACTGCGGATAGCTGGCGTACGGGGATGCGGTGTTTGGATCCACCAGACGCTGCCAGCTATAAACGAAATCTTGTGCGGTGACAGGTTCACCATTGGACCATTTTGCGTCTTTACGCAGGTGGAATGTCCAGACTTTAAAGTCTTTGTTATCCCAGGACTCAGCGACGCCAGGAATCGGGTGGCCGTCTTTCGTTGAGGTAATCAGCAGACCTTCGAACAGATCGCGGCTGATGTTTGCTTCCGGAACCCCTTCAATTTTGTTCGGGTCCAGAGACTGTGGCTCAGCGCCGTTGTTGCGGATCATGGTTTGCTTGTCTGACAGTGTAACACCTGCAGGTACATCAGCAGCCATTGCCATATTACCTGCGATCAGCGCGGTGAAAATTCCTGCGGCGATCAGACTTTTTTTTGTGATGATGGACATTGTGTTGATACTCCACTCATTATAATTACTGGTTTTAATGCCAGCCTGTTTATTTCCCCTAAGGGGTCCTGAACAACGCAGGAGTTTAGCTGCTGTCAGGTCGTTTACTTCTTGCTATCACCGACTGTACTTATTACTGGTGGCTCGTCTGGCCGCCTTGCGTCGATTCTTTTACACGCCTCCCCTGTTTTGAGACGTGTGATGTCTTGCTGAGATGAGCGTTATTTTTGAAAATCATTCTCATCTGGAAAAATTCGTTGGCAAAATATAAGGCCGGAAAGTACCAAATGGCTTAATTTCGCGCCAATACATTTTGCAAATTTGTTAAGCAATTCTCTTTTACGGGGAGTCCCGTTTTTCTGGGGGGCGTCCTGCCACACATCAATGCTAAAGAAACTACCAGGTATTCAATGTGATAGAGAGTTTTCTCTCGTCAGTAGCCGACGGGTGCCTGTATCGACTGCGTTTTACACAAAAAATTAACAATTGATTATTATTTAGCACATTCGTCTAACGGAATGTTGAAATTACTAATATCATTTCAGTTATCCCACAGCAAGCCCCAGAGTATCGTGTGAGTAAAATAACAGAGTGTTTGCGCGGTTTATGTTCAGGTGATCAGACGGGAAAAAACTAAGTTACTGAAATGTAAGAAAAGTGTTTTATTAGCAGAATTTATTATGTCTTGTGAAGTTTTCAACTTTATTTATATGATTTGCTGATAATCACGTAAAAAAACGGAGCCACTGGCTCCGCTCTTTCAAATGAAATGACTAATTTAGTAACCCTGGGAAAATACTTTTCAGTCCGGTTACAATAAATTCGATTCCGAGGGCCATCAGCAGTAAGCCCATAATACGGGTGATGACGTTAATGCCGGTCTGCCCAAGCAAACGTACCAGCCAGGGAGCGATGCGGAACACGCCCCAACAGCAGAGTGCGAAAAGCGCTATCGCCACGGAAAAACCAATCAGGTGAAACCAGTTGTGGTAACGCGTACCCCAGACGATAGTCGAACTGATGGCACCCGGTCCTGCCATTAATGGCAAAGCCAGAGGCACAACACCGATGCTTTCGCGCACCGCTGTTTCTGATTTCTCCTGTTTGTTCTGTTTATCCTCCCCCAGTTTCCCGCTAATCATCGACATGGCAATAGTCACCACCAGGATGCCACCCGCAATACGGAAGGAATCGATGGAAATACCAAAGATTTGCAGAATCGAATCACCCAGGAAAAGCGAAGTCAGCAGAATGATGGCCACCGACATGTTTGCAGTCAGGTTGGTCTTGTTTCTGGCAGCCGCCGTCTGATAACTGGTCATACTAATGAAGACAGGAATGATCCCGACCGGGTTAACGAGCGCGAACAAACCGATAAAAAACTTAAAATAAGTAGAAAAATCAAAGAGCAATGGGGTCACAGTTAGCTCCGCAAATCAGCATGGCCCAGACGACAGAATAAATGGATAAAAACCGCGCTGAAGATACGCTTTTTATCAGCACACTTCACCAGAAATCTGTGTCAAAACGCTATGATTTTCATGTGTTAAGTATATGTGTATTCAATGCGCGTTTCGGTTCCATTACTTTTGTAATTATTTAACACTTGATATGATTGTGCGAAATACCCGTGCTGAAAGGTATCAGCTTCGGTGTAAATTGATTTAGATCATGTTTTTCGTACTCAGAAGTGAGTAATCTGGGTAACACCGAAAGGGAGAGATAGAAACAAAAAGGGATGATGCTAAAGTCAGGCTCTTTTAGTAAGTTAGTGCTAAGCGTCAACAGTAAACAACACTAAACCTTTGTTTTACTGTGTGTTAAGCAAGTACTGATACCTCGTCTATAATGGTGTCGTATCGAGCGCTGGTTTACTAAAAGAGTTTAAACATTATCAGGAGAGCATTATGGCTGTTACTAATATCGCTGAACTGAACGCACTCGTCGAGCGCGTTAAAAAAGCCCAGCGTGAATATGCCAATTTCACCCAAGAACAGGTTGATAAAATCTTCCGCGCCGCCGCTCTGGCTGCTGCAGATGCTCGAATCCCTCTCGCTAAAATGGCCGTTGCTGAATCCGGTATGGGTATCGTTGAAGATAAGGTGATTAAAAACCACTTCGCTTCAGAGTATATCTACAACGCCTATAAAGATGAGAAAACCTGTGGCGTGCTGGACGAAGACCACACCTTCGGTACCATCACTATTGCAGAACCTATCGGCATCATTTGCGGTATCGTTCCAACAACGAACCCAACTTCAACCGCTATCTTCAAATCTCTGATTAGCCTGAAGACCCGTAACGCAATCATCTTCTCCCCACACCCACGCGCTAAAGATGCGACTAACAAAGCCGCTGATATTGTTCTGCAAGCTGCCATCGCTGCAGGTGCACCAAAAGATCTGATCGGCTGGATTGACCAACCGTCCGTTGAACTGTCTAACGCCCTGATGCACCACCCGGACATCAACATGATTCTGGCAACCGGTGGCCCAGGCATGGTTAAAGCTGCATACAGCTCTGGTAAACCAGCTATCGGCGTTGGCGCAGGTAACACCCCTGTTGTTATCGACGAAACCGCTGATATCAAGCGTGCTGTTGCTTCTGTTCTGATGTCTAAAACCTTCGATAACGGCGTAATCTGTGCTTCTGAGCAGTCCGTTGTTGTGGTTGATTCAGTGTATGACGCGGTTCGCGAACGTTTCGCCAGCCACGGCGGCTACATGCTGCAGGGCAAAGAACTGAAAGCCGTTCAGGACATCATCCTGAAAAATGGCGCATTGAACGCAGCCATCGTTGGTCAGCCAGCATACAAAATTGCTGAACTGGCAGGCTTCACTGTTCCGGCTACCACTAAGATCCTGATTGGTGAAGTGAAAGTGGTTGATGAAAGCGAGCCATTCGCACACGAAAAACTGTCCCCGACCTTGGCGATGTACCGTGCGAAAGACTTCGATGACGCCGTCAGTAAAGCAGAAAAACTGGTAGAAATGGGCGGTATCGGTCATACCTCTTGCCTGTACACCGACCAGGACAACCAGCCAGAACGCGTTAAATTCTTCGGCGACAAAATGAAGACCGCACGTATTCTGATTAACACCCCGGCTTCGCAGGGTGGTATCGGTGACCTGTACAACTTTAAACTCGCGCCTTCCCTGACTCTGGGTTGTGGTTCATGGGGTGGTAACTCCATCTCTGAAAACGTTGGTCCTAAGCACCTGATCAACAAGAAAACCGTTGCTAAGCGAGCTGAAAACATGTTGTGGCACAAACTTCCGAAATCTATCTACTTCCGCCGTGGCTCTCTGCCAATCGCGCTGGATGAAGTGATTACTGATGGCCACAAACGTGCGCTCATCGTGACTGACCGTTTCCTGTTCAACAACGGCTATGCGGACCAGATCACCTCTGTTCTTAAAGCAGCAGGCGTTGAAACTGAAGTCTTCTTCGAAGTTGAAGCTGACCCAACCCTGAGCGTTGTTCGCAAAGGTGCTGAGCTGGCTAACTCCTTCAAACCAGACGTGATCATCGCGCTGGGTGGCGGTTCCCCAATGGATGCCGCGAAAATTATGTGGGTGATGTACGAACATCCAGAAACTCACTTCGAAGAACTGGCGCTGCGCTTTATGGATATCCGTAAACGTATCTACAAGTTCCCGAAAATGGGCGTGAAAGCGAAAATGATCGCCGTCACCACCACTTCCGGTACCGGTTCTGAAGTGACTCCGTTTGCGGTTGTTACCGACGACGCGACTGGTCAGAAATACCCACTGGCTGACTACGCTCTGACTCCAGATATGGCTATCGTTGATGCCAACCTGGTGATGGATATGCCGAAATCACTGTGTGCGTTCGGTGGTCTGGATGCAGTGACTCACGCTCTGGAAGCTTACGTTTCCGTGCTGGCTTCTGAGTTCTCTGACGGTCAGGCTCTGCAGGCTTTGAAACTGCTGAAAGAAAACCTGCCAGCGTCTTACAACGAAGGCTCTAAAAACCCGGTTGCTCGTGAGCGTGTGCACAATGCTGCCACCATCGCAGGTATCGCGTTTGCTAACGCCTTCCTCGGTGTGTGTCACTCAATGGCGCACAAGCTGGGCTCTCAGTTCCACATTCCTCACGGTCTGGCGAACGCCCTGCTGATCTCCAACGTTATCCGTTATAACGCGAATGACAACCCAACCAAGCAGACTGCATTCAGCCAGTACGACCGCCCAATGGCTCGTCGTCGCTACGCTGAAATCGCAGATCATCTGGGTCTGAGCGCTGCCGGTGACCGTACCGCTGCGAAGATCGAGAAACTGCTGGCATGGCTGGACAGCATCAAAGCTGAACTGGGCATTCCTAAGTCAATCCGTGAAGCAGGTGTTCAGGAAGCTGACTTCCTGGCACACGTTGACAAGCTGTCTGAAGATGCCTTCGATGACCAGTGTACTGGTGCTAACCCGCGCTACCCACTGATCTCCGAACTGAAACAGATTCTGCTGGATACCTACTACGGCCGTGAGTTCCACGAAGACAACTCTGTTGCAGTGAAATCTGAAGCACCGGTTGTTAAAGCTGACAAAAAAGTGAAGAAAAACGCTTAATTGCTAGCCTAATAAAAAACCCGCTCTCGTAGCGGGTTTTTTTATGTCTGAAGATATTCAGCAGGTTGAAAAAGAAAACTCACGCTAGCGACGATACGATTCCTGAATTGCCGTCAACGAGCCAATCACCAGCGCTTCTTTATAATGTTTACGACACACTGAGATATAACGCTCATTGCCACCAATCACCACCTGCTCACCTTCGGCGTAGGGTTTCCCTTCCTGGTCAAGGCGCAGAACCATACTGGCTTTACGTCCGCAGAAACAGATGGTTTTTAGTTCAACCAGTTTGTCTGACCAGGCGAGTAAATATTGGCTGCCAATAAACAGCTCACCGCGGAAATCGGTACGTAATCCGTAGCACAGCACCGGAATATCCAGCTGATCGACGACTTCAGATAGCGCATGAACCTGTTCACGCGTCAGGAACTGGCTTTCGTCCACCAGAACGCAATGTACCGGCTTCATAGCATGCTCAGTGCGGATCTCTTCCAACAGGTCCGTCTGTGTATTAAACAGCGTTGCTGGAGACGACAGACCGATACGTGAGCTCACCTTCCCCGCACCAAAGCGATCGTCAATTTCCGCCGTGTATACGATAGAACGCATGCCCCTTTCCTGGTAATTATATGCAGATTGCAGCAGCGCCGTAGACTTCCCTGCATTCATTGCGGAATAGTAGAAATAAAGTTGTGCCATTGGTCGTTAAACCCTAATCAATGTGTAATATTCCCGATGAGTCATTGTACCATATTTTGGTGTGGCCTCAGCGACACCACGCACAGACTCAGCGTGAATTGTAAAGTCGTTTGTCGGACGGATTAAGAAAATAACATGTTAAAACAGACAGTAAACTCACGGCTCGCCATGAAAACTGATGATTTACACTAAGCAAATCCTGATTTTTATAGCAGAAGCAGTCAGCATTAAAATTCAGTATTTATTAACTATTACGCCAGTCTAGTGACTTAAAGTGGGTAATACAAAAGGTTGATATTTATCCGAAGTAACTATAAGCGGTTAGAGATTTGTCACAAAAGTAAACGCGCCGATGAGCAGTTTATGCCAATAGTGATGATAACAAGCTGCCCTTACGGGTAATGAAATTTAAGTTAGCGCCATTAATAATATTGCTGGATATTAAGCCTTTTTTGAATTCCTTACATTCCCACCTATTGCACATCTCAAATTATCACTCTATTATTAGGTCAACAAACCCCCTCCAATATAAGTTTGAGATTACTACAATGAGCGAAGCACTTAAAATTCTGAACAACATCCGTACTCTTCGTGCGCAGGCAAGAGAATGTACCCTCGAAACGCTGGAAGAAATGCTGGAAAAATTAGAAGTTGTTGTACACGAACGTCGTGAAGAAGAAAGCGCCGCTGCTGCTGAAATCGAAGAACGCACTCGTAAACTGCAGCAATATCGTGAAATGCTGATTGCTGATGGTATCGATCCAAACGAATTACTGAACAGCATGTCTGCTGCTAAGACCGGTACTAAAGCTAAACGCGCTGCTCGCCCGGCTAAATATAGCTATGTAGACGAGAATGGCGAAACTAAAACCTGGACTGGCCAGGGCCGTACTCCAGCGGTAATCAAGAAAGCTATGGATGAGCAAGGCAAACAACTGGATGATTTCCTGATCAAGGATTAATCACTACGCCTTCAGAAAAATCCCGTTTTATACGGGATTTTTTATGCCCGTAATTTGCCCTGGGGCATTCTGTTACACTCCGCCATATAGCAACATTTGCGAATGTATACTTTCTGACACTATCCAGAGTCACTTTTCAGGCATAAAAAAACCGGTGGAGCATAACTCACACCGGTTTTGAACTTCTGCGTGGGCAGATTAGTTTTTAATACCCATGGTCTCTTTCAGCCATGCTTTAAATTCTTCACCCAGCGTGTTGTGACGAATACCGTATTCAACGAAAGCCTGCATATAACCGAGTTTATTACCACAGTCATGACTTTTGCCTTTCATGTGGTAGGCTTCGACGGTCTCTTTCTCGATCAGCATATCAATGCCATCTGTCAGCTGGATTTCATCACCTGCTCCCGGAGGGGTTTTCGCCAGCAGTGGCCAAATCTCTGCGCTCAGAACATAACGGCCTACAACCGCGAGGTTAGACGGCGCTACGTCAGCTTTTGGCTTCTCGACCACACCAACCATCGGCACGCTTTCGCCCGGCTTCAGATCAACGCCTTTACAGTCAACCACGCCATACGCGGTCACATCTTCAACAGGCTCAACCATAATCTGGCTGCTGCCGGTTTCGTCAAAACGACGAATCATATCTGCAAGGTTGTCCTGAGAGAGGTCTGATTCGAACTCATCGAGGATAACGTCCGGCAGGATAACTGCAACAGGCTCGTCACCCACGACCGGATGCGCACACAGCACAGCGTGTCCCAGGCCCTTAGCCAGCCCCTGACGCACCTGCATGATTGTGACATGCGGAGGACAGATAGACTGAACTTCTTCCAGCAGCTGACGTTTAACACGTTTTTCCAGCATGGCTTCAAGTTCAAAACTGGTATCGAAATGGTTTTCGATAGAGTTTTTGGACGAATGAGTCACCAGCACAATTTCAGTAATGCCTGCAGCAATACATTCATTGACGACATACTGGATTAATGGCTTATCGACCAAAGGCAGCATTTCTTTCGGAATTGCCTTTGTTGCCGGTAGCATCCTGGTTCCTAATCCCGCTACCGGGATAACAGCCTTTGTGACTTTCGAATTTAGGGCAGCCATTGAAATCTCCTGAACTGTTCAAGTTTTGAACTTTTATGCATTGAATAACGCGTCGAGTATATCAGCCTCACTCTGTAAACCGGGTCTGAAAAGGGCGCGTTACCGATCAATTAGGATAAATACGTATCAAACTGGCAGTGATAGTAGCACTGCCTTTAAAACGACGGTAAAGCTATCTGACGAATAAAACTCAATTGCTTATTCCGTGGACAACATTAAGCGCAAACGCCCACCAGCTCCCCAAATTTGGCACTGCCATGACAAACAGCGATGGCTTATTTGGTTAAGATATGTCGAACCCATCGTCCCTAAAGGAACGCCGTTACTGACCTGAATATGATGTTCGCCCGTATTGAGCGTTGCGTTTAGACCCGCTGAGACCAGGATAAGATTTTTTAATTCACTATGGTAATAACCCACTAACAGTGGAAACTGCCCAGGCAAATTGGCCTGGCGAAAAAGATGGTTCACTTGTTTTAGCAATGAACCCAATTCAGGCAGTCGCTGTCCCTGATGTGAGAGTTGTTCCTGCAATAACCCATTGAATAATGCCCGCAATAATAGTGCAGCTAATACACCGTTATCACCTGCTCTCGTCACATCCAGGCAATAAAACGCCAGATCAACGTCGGACAACGGGGCGATATCAAGCACCAGACCGGGCTGATCTGCGGCAACCAGCTGGCGATAGTTAATTCTGCAATGCGATATATTTTGCTGAACCGGTGGCTGAAGTTCCTGTAAAAGCTTTGCGGCTGCATGGGGATTACTGACCAGCGCGTCCCAGTCCTGAAAAAGGCGCTCTTCTTCTTCGACGCGAGAATTAAACATATTTGGGTAGAGGCACGCAAAAACCGTTTCCCGCAGGCGATTTAAATCCTTGACGGGTTTTAACAACACATCCTGAACTCCCAGGCGCAGGGCTTTAGCGATATCGGCCATATTCTCGGTCGCGGAAATGACCAGAATCGGCATCTGGTCACCTTCATTGCGAAGGTGCTCTACCAGCTTGAGGCCGTTCATACGTGGCATAGCGATATCGCAAATCATCAGGTCCGGTGTGTTTTCGGTCATTTTCTCCAGCGCATCGACACCATCGACGGCCAGTACTGTTGTCGCACCCAGTGAGGTTAACCACGAATCCAGCAGCGAACGGAAAACGGGCTCGTCTTCAACTATCAGAATCTGTTTACCGGCCAATGGCTGCGTCATGGTCTCTCCCCTGGCAGTTGATAAGTCAATAGTGGCACGCTATTGGACCTGTCGCCTGTCAGAATTTGCTGAAGTCATCAAAAAGGGTGCTCAGGCTGTCGCCCGCACCAAAGGTAGCAGTTCGTCCATTTTTTTCTCGACCGCAAGTGCTCCGGCAGCGATGGCTGCATCTGCACGATGAAAGTCGAGCGTAGATATTTGCGGACAGAATGGCTGGATCAAGATGTCCGGAGGATCACCTGCCATTCGATTACGCTTCAGGCGATTCTCCAGCACCTGAATAGAGGTCGTCATGATCTCCATCGCCGTTGGCGCAGAGACCGTTTTACGCGTCGCCGAGCGACCTAAACGTTCGCGCAGACGCTCGTGCCAGGCCAGCTTTTCGCTGTCAGCTTCATCGTTGTGAAGATTTACCGGCATCAAGTCTTGCTGCATCAGATGGGCGTCGTGCTGCAAATCGACCGCAATGACAATATCCGCCCCCATCGCACGGGTGAGGGAAATCGGCACCGGATTGACCACACCGCCATCCACCAGCCAGTAGCCATTGTGAGGAACCGGCGCCATCAGGCCCGGCATACTGCAGGAGGCTCGCACGGCAAGATGGATATCACCTTCGGTGAACCATATTTCCCTGCCGGTACTGAGATTGGTTGCCACAGCGCCAAAAGGCATCTGGCAGAGATTGAAATCATTTGAAGGCATAATTTCGCGGAACTGGTTGAACACGCGTTCCCCGCGCAGCAGTCCGCCGCGTTGCCATGAGAGGTCCATCAGACGAAGTACGTCCCAGTAACTGAAGGAGCGTACCCATTTTTCAAGCTCCGGCATTTTATCGCACGCATACGCAGCACCGACCAACGAGCCGATAGAGCAGCCTGCAACAATATCAACTTCGACACCGAGTCGTTTTAACGCGTTAATCACGCCAATATGTGACCAACCCCGGGCAGCACCTGAGCCCAGCGCCAGACCAATTTTTACCTTTCTCATCAGTCCTGTTTTACTTCCCCTGGATTCCCAACGTAGCGTCATCGCTATCGCTCAGTTAACATAGTGCCACCTGGGCGTTTAAACGCCGTGACTTTTTTATTCCAGGAAGAGAATTGTGTCCCAACTCTGCCCCTGTGGTAGCGCAGTCGAGTATAGCCTATGTTGCCAGCGATATCTTTCTGGCAACCAGGTTGCACCCGATCCATCACACCTTATGCGCTCCCGGTATTCTGCTTTTGTGATCAAAGACGCAGACTACCTGATTAAGACCTGGCATCCCTCGTGCCACGCCGCTGACTTTCGTCAAGAAATTGAAGCCGGATTCGCCAATACACAATGGCTCGGCCTGACGCAATATGAGGTTGCCGCTGGCAGCACGCCAAAAGAAGGTTTTGTCAGCTTCGTCGCCCGATTTATCGAGCACAATAAACCCGGCGCCATCATTGAGCGCTCGCGGTTCTTACTCGAAGGCGGACAGTGGTACTATATTGATGGTACTCGTCCGCAGTTTGGTCGTAATGACCCCTGCCCCTGCGGTTCAGGTAAAAAATTTAAAAAGTGTTGCGGGCAATAACGCCTGACCACCAATAACAAGCAAACACTCAACAGGATTTCCTCGCGATGCAATCATTACAACGCAAAATACTGCGTACCATTTGCCCTGACCAGAAGGGTCTGATCGCCCGTATCACCAACATTTGCTATAAGCATGAACTGAACATCGTGCAAAATAACGAGTTCGTGGATCACCGCACCGGTCGTTTCTTTATGCGTACTGAACTGGAGGGGATTTTCAACGATACCACCCTGCTCGCGGATCTTGACGGCGCGTTACCGGAAGGCTCCATTCGCGAACTGACTCCCGCCGGGCGTCGTAAAGTCGTGATTCTGGTCACCAAAGAAGCTCATTGTCTGGGCGATCTGCTGATGAAAGCCAACTATGGCGGGCTGGACGTTGAAATTGCCGCCGTTATCGGTAATCACGATACGCTGCGCACGCTGGTTGAGCGTTTTGATATTCCCTTCGAACTGGTAAGCCACGAAGGCCACACCCGCGAAGAGCATGACGAGCTGATGGCGCAAGCCATTGAAGCGCACGATCCTGACTATGTGGTGCTGGCGAAGTACATGCGCGTGCTGACGCCATCGTTTGTTTCCCGCTTCCCGAATAAGATCATCAACATTCACCACTCATTCCTGCCGGCCTTCATTGGTGCACGTCCTTATCATCAGGCGTACGAGCGCGGCGTGAAGATTGTCGGCGCCACCGCCCACTACGTGAACGATAACCTGGATGAAGGCCCGATCATCATGCAGGACGTCATTCACGTCGATCATACCTATACCGCAGAAGATATGATGCGTGCCGGTCGTGACGTCGAGAAGAATGTATTGAGCCGCGCGCTGTATCAGGTGCTGGCCCAGCGCGTGTTCGTCTACGGCAACAGAACGATTATTCTTTAATCCTTTGTGAAATGAATTGATTAGCTTTGCGTCTTTACGCGTAAAAAGCAGTCAAACAGTTCGTTTTCATCAAAGGAATGCTTTACAGGGGCGCGTCATTTGATATGATGCGCCCCGCTTCCAGCAGGAAGCAGGCCAGTAAAAGCATTACCCCGTGGTGGGGTTCCCGAGCGGCCAAAGGGAGCAGACTGTAAATCTGCCGTCATCGACTTCGAAGGTTCGAATCCTTCCCCCACCACCATCTCAACGCTCAAGCATCATACCCCTGGCGGGGTTCCCGAGCGGCCAAAGGGAGCAGACTGTAAATCTGCCGTCATCGACTTCGAAGGTTCGAATCCTTCCCCCGCCACCATTTCTTAGATTAAATCCAACATTCCTGTTCGCACGATATTTCATATTCTCTATGGGGAAGGATGAGAAGCTTCGACCAAGGTTCGATTCGAGCAAAGCGAGAAAGCGTTGCCGCAGGCAACGACCCGAAGGGCGAAGCGCAACGCGCTGAATAATCCTTCCCCCGCCACCATTTCTTAGATTAAATCCAACATTCCTGTTCGCACGATATTTCATATTCTCTATGGGGAAGGATGAGAAGCTTCGACCAAGGTTCGATTCGAGCGAAGCGAGAAAGCGTTGCCGTAGGCAACGACCCGAAGGGCGAAGCGCAGCGCGCTGAGTAATCCTTCCCCCGCCACCATTTTTCAGTTCAAATCCCAAAACTCATAGTTAATAATCCGGCTTTCGCACACCTCTTTTCCCCGGTGTCGCTGCGCTTACCGGGGCAATAAAAGCGTACCGCGAACCGCGAACCTGTAGGCCGGGTAAGGCAACGCCGCCACCCGGCAAAAAGGCGAAAAAAAACCCTGCCGAAGCAGGGTTTGTTCATTTATAGCCGAATGACTCAGCGACGCGCGCGGACGATTTGATATCTGCGTGTCAGGTACTCGACCGGCACGCTCCAGATATGCACCAGGCGCGAGAACGGGAACAGGACGAACAACGTCATGCCCAACACCAGATGCATGCGGAAAATAAACGCCACCCCATCAAGATGCTCAGAAGCCCCGCCGTGGAACGTCACCACAGACTGCGCCCAACCGACCAGTTTCATCATCTCGCTGCCGTCCATATGTTGAGCAGAGAAAGGAATTGTCGCCAGACCCAGCGCGCACTGGATAATCAGCACCGACATCACCAGAATATCCGCCGCCGTTGTCGTTGCACGAATGCGCGGGCTGAAGAGACGGCGTTTAAGCAACAGCAGACCGCCCACCAGGCACATCAGGCCCGCAGCACCGCCACCAAACATTGCCATCTTCTGTTTCACGTCCAGCGGCAGCCAGGCTTCATACATCCAGTGCGGCGTCAGCATCCCGAAGGCATGACCGGCGATCACACCGAGGATCCCGATGTGGAAAAGGTTAGAAGCCAGGTTCATTCCTTTGCGATCCAGCATCTGGCTGGAGCCCGCACGCCAGGTGTACTGGCCGTAGTCGTAACGCAGCCAGCTGCCTACCAGGAACACAGTACCCGCAATGTACGGATAAATATCGAAGAAGAACATATTCAGGAAGTGCATTATTGCTGTCCTCCGTTAGAGATATTCAAATATTGCGGGGCGACAGCACCGGCAAAACGACGCTGGTGAGCAGAGATTTCTGACTCACCGCAATTCTGGTCAGCCAAGAATTTCACCTGCTCTTCTTCCCAGACCGCATCCAGCGCCTGCGGGGTATCATCGCGCGCTTCGTCGGCGATTTTCTCCGCCACTTTGTCGCTATCTACCGCCGCATTCGCCAGTTTCACCAGCAGTTCAAACAGCAGCGCATAGCGGCTTTCACGCTGTTTCAGACGCGCGCTCAGCAATGCGAGAATCGGCGCGATATCCTGCAAACCGCCCAGCGCCTCTTCACGCGGCAGCTGTGCCAGATATTCCAGGTACAGCGGCAGATGATCCGGCAGCTCGCGGCTATCGAGTTGCAAGCCGTGCGCTTCGTACTGTGCCATCAGGTCAACCATCGCCTGACCGCGATCGCGGGACTCGCCGTGAACGTGTTCGAACAGCAGTAAAGAGGTTGCACGGCCCCGGTCAAACAGCTGGCTATAAGCCGACTGTACATCCAGTTGATCCTGAGTGAGCAAATCACGCAGGAAAATGCCTAACGCCTGCGCATCTTCTTTATCCAGATTTTCAGATGACGCGAGTGCATCGAAGAGTTCCTGCTGATGCTGCCACAGGGCAGCGTCAGGGTACTCCAGCAGACGCGAAACAATGACGAGTTCAATCATTGGTGCGGCTCCGTTTTGCTGGTCACATCCATCGCATCAATACGACGGCTGTTGAACAGGTTGAATTTGGTGTCTGAACCGTGGCAACCGTCGCCGAAGGTGAAGCCACAACCGCTTTTCTCCGGGAAGGCATCGCGAGCCTGCTCACGGTGGCTGCTTGGCACCACGAAACGATCTTCGTAGTTCGCAATCGCCAGGTAACGGTACATTTCCTGCGCCTGTGCTTCGCTCAAGCCCACCTCTTCCAGCGCGCTGGTGTCGATAACGCCATCAACGGTTTCCGCGCGTTTAAAGTGGCGCATCGCCAGCATACGTTTCAGGGCCAGCAGCACCGGCTGAGTGTCACCTGCAGTCAGCAGGTTCGCCAGATACTGAACCGGGATACGCAGGCTTTCTACGTCCGGCAGGATCCCGTTGCTGCCCAGTTCACCCGCATCGGCGGCGGACTGAATTGGTGACAGCGGTGGCACATACCAGACCATCGGCAGCGTGCGATATTCCGGGTGCAGCGGCAGAGCCAGCTTCCAGTCCATCGCCATTTTGTAGACCGGAGATTGCTGCGCTGAGTCGATCACGCTCTGTGGAATACCGTCTTTCAGCGCCTGCTCAATCACTTTCGGATCGTTCGGATCGAGGAACACGTCCAGCTGACGCTGATAGAGATCTTTCTCGTTCTCGGTGCTCGCTGCGGTTTCAATCGCATCCGCGTCATACAGCAGCACGCCGAGGTAACGAATACGGCCTACGCAGCTTTCGGAACAGACGGTCGGCATACCCGCTTCGATACGCGGATAACAGAAGATGCACTTCTCGGACTTGCCGCTCTTCCAGTTGAAGTAGATCTTTTTGTACGGACAACCGGTGATGCACATACGCCAGCCACGGCACTTATCCTGATCGATAAGCACAATGCCGTCTTCTTCACGCTTGTAGATGGCTCCGCTCGGACAGGTCGCCACACACGCCGGGTTCAGGCAGTGTTCGCATAAGCGCGGGAGATACATCATGAAGGTGTTTTCGAACTGGCCGTACATCGCCTTCTGCATGTTTTCGAAGTTCTGATCTTTCGACAGTTTTTCGAACTCACCGCCGAGATCGTCTTCCCAGTTCGGTCCTTTGCTGATTTTGTCCATCCGCTGGCCGGTGATCAGCGAGCGCGGACGCGCAATCGGCTGATGTTTCCCTTCCGGTGCGTTGTGCAGGTTCTGGTAGTCAAAATCAAACGGCTCGTAGTAATCGTCGATGCCCGGCAGATGCGGGTTAGCGAAGATTTTCCCCAGCAGCAGCGCTTTGTTACCCATGCGCGGCACCAGTTTGCCATTGATCTTACGGATCCAGCCGCCCTTCCATTTTTCCTGATTTTCCCAGTCGGTCGGGAATCCGGTGCCCGGCTTGGTTTCAACGTTGTTGAACCACGCGTATTCCGTACCTTCACGGCTGGTCCAGACATTTTTACAGGTGACCGAGCAGGTATGACAGCCGATGCATTTATCCAGATTCAGCACCATGCCGACTTGTGAACGAATTTTCATTTTACGCTCTCCTGTACCTGGTCATTACCTTCGCCATCTAACCAGTCAATATTCTTCATCTTACGCACCACCACGAACTCATCGCGGTTAGAGCCGACCGTACCGTAGTAGTTAAAGCTGTACGCCAGTTGCGCATAGCCGCCGATCATGTGAGTCGGTTTCGGCGTGATACGCGTGACCGAGTTATGGATACCGCCGCGCTGCTGAGTAATCTCGGAACCCGGCAGGTTCACGATACGTTCCTGAGCGTGGTACATCATGGTCATTCCGGCAGGCACGCGCTGGCTGACAACCGCACGGGCAGTCAGTGCACCGTTGCTGTTGAACACTTCAATCCAGTCGTTATCCACGATCCCCAGATCCTTAGCGTCCACTTCGCTCATCCAGACGATTGGCCCGCCGCGACCTAAGGTCAGCATCAGCAGGTTGTCGCTGTAGGTGGAGTGGATCCCCCACTTCTGGTGTGGCGTCAGGAAGTTAAGCGCTTTTTCCGGGTTACCGTTGGATTTCTCGCCCATCACCTCTTTCACCGAACGGGTGTCGATTGGCGGACGGTAGACCAGCAGGCTTTCACCGAAATCACGCATCCACTGGTGATCCTGATACAGAGACTGACGACCGGTCAGGGTGCGCCACGGGATCAGCTCGTGAACGTTGGTATAGCCCGCGTTGTAAGACACATGTTCATCTTCCAGACCAGACCAGGTCGGGCTGGAGATAATTTTGCGCGGCTGGGCCTGAATATCGCGGAAGCGAATTTTCTCGTCTTCTTTGTTCAGCGCCAGATGCGTGTGGTCGCGACCGGTAAACTCGCTGAGCGCCGCCCAGGCTTTCACTGCCACCTGACCGTTGGTTTCAGGGGCGAGAGTCAGGATCATCTCAGCCGCGTCAATCGCCGTGTTCAGCATCGGCTGGCCTTTGGCCGGGCCGTCAGCCTTGGTGTAATTGAGCTTACGCAGCAGATCCATTTCGCTCTGGGTGTTCCAGGCGATACCTTTCCCGCCGTTACCGATTTTCTCCATCAAGGGGCCGATAGAGGTAAAGCGCTCGTAGGTGGCCGGGTAATCGCGTTCCACCGGAATGATATGCGGTGCAGTGACGCCTGGAATCAGATCGCATTCGCCTTTTTTCCAGTCCTTCACGTCCAGCGGCTGCGCCAGTTCGGCGGCGGAGTCGTGCTGGATTGGCAGAGTCACGACGTCGGTTTCTACGCCAAGATGGCCCACGCAGACTTCGGAGAATTTCTTCGCGATGCCTTTGTAGATATCCCAGTCGCTTTTCGAATCCCACGCTGGGTCAACGGCGGCAGACAGCGGATGAATAAACGGATGCATATCCGAGGTATTCATGTCGTCTTTTTCGTACCAGGTCGCCGTCGGCAGCACGATGTCAGAGTACAGACAGGTACTGGACAGACGGAAGTCCAGCGTCACCACCAGATCCAGTTTCCCGTCGAGACCGTTGTCTTTCCACTCGACTTCTTCTGGCTTCACGCCGCCCTGTTTGCCCAGGTCTTTGCCCTGAATACCGTGGTCTGTACCCAACAGGTATTTGAGCATGTATTCGTGGCCTTTACCGGACGAGCCCAGCAGGTTCGAACGCCAGATGAACAGGTTACGCGGGTGGTTTTTGCCGTTTTCAGGCTGTTCCGCCGCAAAACGAATCGAGCCATCCTTCAGGGATTTCACGGTGTAATCCACCGGCGACATACCTGCTTTTTTCGCTTCTTCCGCGATGCGCAGCGGGTTGGTCCCCAGCTGTGGCGCAGACGGCAGCCAGCCCATGCGTTCAGCACGCACGTTGAAGTCGATCAGATGCCCGGTGTAGCGGGATTTATCCGCCATTGGCGACAGCAGTTCCTGCGCGGTGACGGTTTCGTAACGCCACTGGCTGGAGTGGTTGTAGAAATAGGAGGTGCTGTTCATATGACGCGCCGGACGCTGCCAGTCGAGACCAAACGCCAGCGGCTGCCAGCCGGTCTGCGGACGCAGTTTTTCCTGGCCTACATAGTGCGCCCAACCGCCGCCGCTCTGGCCGATACAACCGCAGAACACCAGCATGTTGATAAGACCGCGATAGTTCATATCGAGGTGATACCAGTGGTTCAGGCCCGCACCGACGATGATCATCGAACGACCGTGGGTTTTGTCTGCGTTCTCTGCAAACTCGCGGGCGATACGGGTGATTTGTGCGCGTGGCACACCGGTCACCTGCTCTGCCCACGCCGGGGTGTACGCTTTGATGTCGTCGTAGCTGGTCGCGCAGTTTTCGTCGTTCAGACCACGTTCCAGACCGTAGTTGGCCATCGTCAAATCGTAAACGGTGGTGACCAGCGCGGTCGAGCCGTCGGCCAGTTGCAGACGTTTTACCGGCAGTTTGTGCAGCAGGATATTTTCCAGCTCCACTTTCTTGAAGTGTTCAGAACCTTCGCCGCCGAAGTACGGGAAACCGACTTCCGCTATTTCATCCTGGCTGCCCAACATGCTAAGACGCAGCTCGGCCTCTTCGCCGGTGGTGCCATCGCGCTGTTCGAGATTCCACTTGCCTTTCTCGCCCCAACGGAAACCGATAGAGCCGTTCGGCGCGACCATATCACCATCGTTGGTGCAGGCGACCGTTTTCCATTCCGGGTTGTTTTCCTGGCCCAGCGCATCCACCAGATCCGCCGCACGCAGCATACGACCGGCAGCATAGTAGCCGTCGCGTTCTTCGAGCATCACCAGCATTGGCATGTCGGTATAACGACGCACGTAGTCGGTGAAGTACTGGCTTGGTTTATCCAGGTGGAATTCGCGTAGCATGACGTGGCCCATCGCCAGCGCCATCGCGGCATCGGTACCCTGCTTCGGCGCCAGCCACAGATCGCACAGCTTGGCGATTTCGGCGTAGTCCGGCGTCACGGCAACGGTTTTGGTGCCTTTGTAACGCACTTCAGTGAAGAAGTGGGCATCCGGGGTACGGGTCTGTGGAACGTTTGAGCCCCAGGCGATGATATAGCTGGAGTTGTACCAGTCAGCGGATTCAGGAACGTCGGTCTGCTCACCCCAGGTCTGCGGAGACGCTGGCGGTAAGTCGCAGTACCAGTCGTAGAAGCTCAGGCAAGTACCGCCGATCAGCGACAGGTAGCGTGCGCCGGATGCGTAGGAGACCATCGACATTGCCGGGATTGGCGAGAAGCCTGCCACGCGGTCCGGGCCGTAGGTTTTGACGGTGTAAACGTTAGACGCCGCAATCAGCTCATTCACTTCCTGCCAGGATGAACGGACAAATCCGCCGCGTCCACGCGCCTGCTTGAAGCTTTTCGCTTTATCCGCGTCTTCAATAATGGAGGCCCAGGCATCAACCGGATCGCTGTGCTGCACTTTCGCTTCGCGCCACATTTTCATCAGGCGTTTGCGCATCAACGGATACTTCAGGCGGTTGGCGCTGTACAGATACCAGGAGTAACTCGCGCCACGCGGGCAGCCGCGCGGTTCATGGTTTGGCATATCCGGGCGGGTACGCGGGTAGTCAGTCTGCTGCATTTCCCAGGTGACCAGACCATTCTTGACGAAGATCTTCCAGCTGCAGGAACCGGTGCAGTTTACACCGTGTGTAGAACGGACGACTTTATCGTGCTGCCAACGCTGACGGTATCCGTCTTCCCAGTCCCGGTTGGTTTCCAGAACCTGGCCGTGCCCATCGGCAAAAGTTTCGCCCTTCTGCTTGAAGTAGCGAAACCGGTCCAAAAATTTGCTCATCGGGTATCTCCTGTGTGGAGCCTGTGGCTCTCTAAATCGACATTGCTGATTTGCAGCGAAGGTAACGCTATGAAAGATGGCGGGAATTGATAACGATCAAGGCGAGCGGGCTCTCTTGCGCGAGGTATTAGAGCAAATACCACCAAAGCGGTATAAAAATTTATTTTTTAACTATATGTTTTTTATATGTATTTTTTATTTATCGTACAAAGAGCATGGCTTTATTTAACATCTTAGGTATTAAGGGGTAGATGTCCCTGCAAAGCGATGGCGATCACAGTGTTTCATCCTGCGCCAATATCAACTGACAGAAAAGTATGTTGTAACTAAGTTCAGAATAAAAAAACGCGGCCCGAAGGCCGCGTAAACGGATAATCAAACTTACTTATTTTTCTTAGTATTTCGGCCATACACCAGCCACGTAATAAATACGCAGGCGATGTAGAAGACGAGGAAGACTTTCATTGCACCTGCCGGGGAGCCGGTCAGCTCCAGGGAGATACCAAATGATTTTGGAATGAAGAAACCACCGATAGCGCCAATCGCTGAGATAAAGCCCAGCGCCGCCGCGGTATCTGTCGCCGCTTCACGCATTGCTTGTTCTTCGCTCCCGCCCTGCGCTTTCACACGATCGGTGGTCAGCTTACGGAAGATAACCGAGATCATCTGGAAGGTAGAAGCACTCCCCAGACCGGCCGTCAGGAACAGGCCCATGAAGACAGCGAAGAAGGCGATAAAGTTACCGCCCTGGCCGTTAGTCGGCAGAGTCAGGAACAGCAGCGCACAGAAAACGGCCATCATGATGAAGTTCACCAGCGTCACGCGGGTCCCGCCCAGACGGTCAGAAATCATCCCGCCGGTAGAACGTGCCAGTGCACCGATAAACGGACCGAAGAAGGCGAAATGCAAAATCTGCACTTCCGGGAACTGGGTTTTTGACAGCATCGCGAACCCGGCAGAGAAACCGATAAACGAGCCGAACGTCGCCAGATACAGCAGCGCCATGATCCACAGGTGCGCACGTTTCAGAACCGGCAACTGCTCGCTCAGGGACGCTTTAGACGCCGACAGATCGTTCATAAAGAACCAGGCCGCCAGGGTGAATACCACCAGGAACGGAACCCAAATCCAGGCCGCGTTTTCCAGGAACAATTTAGAACCATCTGCTTGTTCCACACCCGTTCCGCCAAACACCGCGAAGATAGACATGGAAATGGCCAGCGGTGCGATCAACTGCATTACGCTCACGCCCATGTTACCCAGGCCGCCGTTGATACCCAGTGCGCCGCCCTGTTTTTGTTTCGGGAAGAAGAAGCTGATATTCGCCATGCTGGAAGCAAAGTTAGCCCCGGCAAAACCGCACAGCAATGCGATGGTCACGAACACGCTGAATGGCGTAGAGGTGTCCTGCACTGCAAAACCCAGCCACACGCAAGGGATGATCATGATACCGGTGCTGAACGCCGTCCAGCGACGACCGCCAAATAACGGAACCATAAATGCGTAAGGAACACGCAGCAAAGCGCCAGAAAGCGCCGGTAATGCCGTCAGCATAAACAGCTGATCGGTGGTAAAGGTAAAGCCCACTTTCGGCAAGTTCACTGCCACTGCACTAAACAGCATCCAGACACAGAATGCCAACAACAAACACGGAACAGAAATCCATAAATTACGACTTGCAACACGCTGGCCACGCTGTTTCCAGAACTCAGGATCTTCTGGATGCCATTCTGTTATAACAGCACCGGAAGCCCTTTCCTGGGCGGATGAGTGACTCATAGACACCTCTGATTATCGAAAGATGCTGCAAACATTAGGGTTTTAAGCAGGCGGTAAGTTGATATAAATCAAAGGAAAAGTTGACGGTTTGACGGACGAAAAATCGCCATCATCCTTAGTGAGTAGGGTTTTTCGGCAAAAAAGGTGTGGTTTTATAACGGTGCTGACGGTTTAGGGCGCTGCCCTTCCCCTGACTATTACCCCAGTGGCAATTTAGGGGTAATCCTTTGTTGGTATGGGTATACTCCAGGGGATGCATGAAAATAGCGCCATTCCTGGAGGCAGGCAAAATCAGGAGCCCGGCAAGCCCATGTTAAAACGACTCTTCTCCCCGCTGACGCTGGTTAATCAGCTGGCCCTTATTGTTATGCTGTCCACCGCGATTGGTGTGACCGGCATGGCGATCTCTGGTTGGCTGGTGCAGGGCGTACAGGGTAGCGCCCATGCCATCAACAAGGCAGGTTCCCTGCGCATGCAGAGTTATCGCCTGCTGGCAGCTGTCCCGCTGACGGCGGAAGACAAACCGTTGCTCGATGAGATGGAGCGTACCGCATTCAGCCCTGAACTGGAAATCGCCGCCCAGCGCGACGGCCAGACTAACCAGCTTAACGCGCTACAGGGTTACTGGCACAGTCGGCTGAAACCGGGCCTGCAACAGGCGCATAGCCCCGACACAGTCGCCGGTGACGTCGCCAGTTTTGTCGCCCGCATCGATACGCTGGTCTCCTCTTTCGACTCCTCGACCGAAATGCGCATTGAGCGCGTGGTGATGGTCCATCGGGTGATGGCGATTTTTATGGCGCTGCTGCTGGCCTTCACTATCGTCTGGCTCCGCGCCCGCCTGCTGCACCCCTGGAAACAACTGCTGGCCGTGGCCCGTGCGGTGACCCAGCGTGATTTCACCCAGCGGGCGAATATCAGCGGTCGCAATGAAATGGCGATGCTCGGCCAGGCCCTGAATGATATGTCCGGAGAACTCGCCGAAAGCTACGCGGTGCTGGAAAAACGGGTGCAGGAAAAAACCGCCGGTCTGGAGCAAAAGAACGAGATTCTCTCATTTCTGTGGCAGGCCAACCGCCGCCTGCATTCGCAAGTTCCGCTATGCGAGCGTCTTTCACCGGTGCTTAACGGCCTGCAAAATCTGACGCTGCTGCACGATATCGAACTGCGCGTTTACGACGTCGAAGATGAAGAGAATCATCAGGAATTTACCTGTCAGTCAGACATGACCTGTGATGACAAGGGCTGTCACCTCTGTCCGCGCGGCTTGCCTGTAGCCGCCAGCAGTGGTACCACGCTGAAATGGCGCCTGACGGACAGCCACACCCAGTACGGCATTTTACTGGCGACGCTGCCGACTGGTCGTCATTTGAGTCACGATCAACAGCAGTTGGTCGACACCCTGGTGGAGCAGCTCACCGCGACCCTGGCGCTCGATCGTCATCAGGAAAAACAGCAACAGCTGATCGTCATGGAAGAGCGCGCAACCATTGCCCGCGAACTGCATGACTCAATCGCGCAGTCGCTTTCCTGTATCAAAATGCAGGTCAGCTGTCTGCAAATGCAGGACGACGCCCTGCCCGCCACCAGCAAACAGTTGTTGAGCCAGATTCGCAACGAGCTGAACACCTCATGGGTACAGCTGCGCGAACTGCTGACGACTTTCCGTTTGCAGCTCACCGAACCGGGTTTGCGCCCGGCATTAGAATCAAGCTGTCAGGAATTTAGCGCCCGACTGGGGTTCCCGGTGAAGCTGGATTACCAGCTCCCACCACGTTTTGTCCCCTCTCATCAGGCCATTCATCTGTTGCAAATCGCCCGCGAAGCCCTGAGCAATGCGCTCAAACACGCCGATGCGACGGCGGTGACAGTGGCCGTCACCTGTCACGATAACCAGGTGAAACTGACGGTGCAGGATAACGGCTGCGGCGTGCCAGAAAACGCTGAACGAACCAACCACTATGGTTTAATTATTATGCGAGACCGCGCGCAAAGTCTGCGCGGGGATTGCCAGGTTCGCCGGGGAGAGTCTGGCGGCACTGAAGTCGTAGTGACCTTTATTCCCGAAAAGCCTCTAATCACTTCCCAAGGAGAAAACCATGACTAATCAGGAAGCGGCAACCATCCTGTTAATCGACGATCATCCGATGCTGCGCACCGGCGTTAAACAACTTGTCAGCATGGCGGCAGATATTACCGTGGTGGGAGAAGCCAGCAACGGGGAACAGGGTATTGAACTTGCCGAGTCACTCGATCCTGATTTGATCCTGCTCGATCTCAATATGCCGGGCATGAACGGCCTGGAAACGCTGGATAAGCTGCGCGAAAAATCTCTCTCCGGGCGCATCGTGGTGTTTAGCGTGTCCAACCATGAAGAAGATGTGGTCACCGCGCTGAAACGCGGCGCAGACGGGTATCTGCTCAAAGATATGGAACCGGAAGATCTGCTGAAAGCCCTGCAACAGGCCGCCGCTGGTGAAATGGTCCTGAGCGAAGCCTTAACGCCGGTACTCGCCGCCAGTCTGCGCGCCAACCGCGCCACCTCTGACCGCGATGTGACTCAGTTAACCCCGCGCGAGCGCGATATTCTGAAGTTAATTGCTCAGGGACTGCCGAACAAAATGATCGCCCGTCGTCTGGATATCACCGAAAGCACGGTCAAAGTTCACGTCAAACACATGCTCAAGAAGATGAAGCTCAAATCTCGTGTTGAAGCGGCCGTTTGGGTTCACCAGGAGCGTATTTTCTAATTTCATTCGTCCGGCAGCAGTTTCCATCTCGGATCGTCATCAGGCACCGCCATCAGCGGCTGCGACAGAGAGAGCGTGATCTCATTGGAAGAGACACGCTGCCCGTCTTCATCCTCGACCACCACCGACAGCCGCCAGCGGTTCGTTGCGCCTTCACTTGCATCCCAGGCGGGCATAATCACGCTCCAGCCCTCGCTGCTTTTCGCATCTGGCGGCGAAGTCAAACTTAACGCCTGCGTATCGCCCTGCCAGTGAAGTTGTCTCACTCCGTGCGTGCTGCGAATTTGCAGTTTCAGATTGACGGTATCACCCGAATGTAAATCCCACGGCGGCGTCGCCAGATACACAGACAGCGTTTTGCGCTGGCGGAACTCCATCACCGGAAGATTTGCGCGATTCGGTGAGTCATAGCGGCTCCCGCGCAGGGAGCGCGTGGCGGCTACTTCATCCGATGACAACTGCTTTTTCAGCGGGACGCCAAAACGGTAGTTGAGTTTCATGCCGAGGTTATTCTGGCTGACGCCGCTTTCCCCCTGCTTGTGTGCCGCAGAAAACGTCAACAACGGTACCGGCGTATAATCCAGCCCAAGATTGACCGCCATTGGGTTGTGATACCCAGTGCCGCTACGAAACAGATCAACGCTATCGCCAAAATATTGCTCAAAGCTGACGCTGGTATTCAGATGCTGAAAATAGGGTAGCCAGGCTTTCGCGGTCACATCGTATCCTCGCGCCATCCGCTGTTCCTGCACGTCAGAGCTGTCGCGCCAGCTGGCAAACGGCTGATAATAATTTGCCGACAAACGCAGATTTTCGCCCCACGCTTCGGCACCCAGCCCGGCTCGCTGGAGATTTTCATCCAGCAGATTATCATAAAAGGTGTTGTATCCGAGCAGCCATTTTCCGGCAACCCAGCGCTGACCAATTCCGGCGTTGCTCACCAGACCGTCGGTTTGCTGCGTCAGCCCCAGCTGGCTCCAGCTCAGATAACGATTGTTGTCCTGCCAGGGGATGAACCATCGCCCGCTGCTGCCAGTAAATTTCCCGTCGTCATCCACCAGCAAATCGACGCTGGCATTCCCCCACGGCGAAAGCCAGGATTCAATCTGTTGATTGACTTCCCCGCTGACGGCGTCGCGCACCTGACCAAACGCAAACTGACGCGCCTGCTCCCCTGTCGTCAGACCGTTGTCAGTCATACTGGCTTCACCAAAAGCTTTCACCATCTCTGCCAGATGTTTTTCACTTTCGCCGGTTGGTTTGGCTAAACCGAGATCCGGCAGGCCATCACCATTGTTATCAAAGGGATTTCGCGCCTGCTGTTCAAAAGAACCGGGCGCAGCACAAACGGCTCCAGCCGGAATAAGCAGGAGCAACAACAGAGAACGAAGGTGAGGTAAAGCCATCATTAAGGTCGTAACTGTGATCCAGATCGCATGTCTATACAGCTGTAACCTTAACGCGTTCTGGAAGTTTTTGCAGCCCAAAGGGGAATTTCAGGAATATCCTGAAGCAACTTTGTATTCTTCCTCGCCAGCGCGGTAGCATAGGCAACAGATATTTTTCCCGCCTTGCTATCTACAGGAGTGAACATGCAAAAAATCGTGATCGTCGCCAACGGAGCGGCCTATGGAAGTGAATCCCTGTTTAACAGCCTGCGTCTTGCCATCGCTCTGCGCGATCAGGATAGCGAACTGGATCTGCGACTGTTTTTAATGTCAGATGCCGTCACCGCCGGGCTGAAAGGACAAAAACCCGCCGAGGGGTATAACATTCAGCAGATGCTGGAAATCCTCACCGCGCAGAACGTCCCGGTGAAGCTATGTAAAACCTGCACCGACGGACGCGGGATCACTTCACTGCCGCTGATCGAGGGGGTTGAAATCGGTACTCTGGTTGAGCTGGCACAGTGGACTCTTTCCGCCGACAAAGTATTAGCTTTTTAATAATAAAACCGTAAACATATTTTTTACTTATGGACGCGGTTGCACCATCAAGTTCCTGCTCGAGTTGCCGATACGCACCTTAAGCCAACTCAGCAGGTATTCAGCATATGTTAAGGTCAATCCGTGCCCGTATCATCGCCGCGACGACAGGTTGTCTGGTCGTCGCCCTTCTTCTTAATACCGTCATTAATTTCCAGGTCACACGTCAGGATAACCAGCAATCGCAACGCGATATTCTGGCCAGTACCAGCGCCAGTCATAATCTCGCCATTGCCGACTGGGTCAACAGCAAATTAACGGTCATTGCCTCTGCGCAATCTGTGGCCCTGAGCGACGACCCGGTTCCGGTATTTAAACAGCTGGCACAAGCGGGTGGTTTCACCAACGTCTACGTCGGCTACGCCAGCAAAACGGCGAAATTTTCCGATCCGGCGGGCGTGCCAGCGGATTACGATCCGACCGTGCGCCCGTGGTATCAGCAGGTAGTCAGCGCCGATGCGCCGGTGGTCACAGCTCCGTATGTCGATGCTGGCACCGGTAAGCTGGTCGTGACGTTTGCTGTGCCGGTAAAAGAAAACGGTGCACTGAAAGCGGTAGTCGCCGGAGATGTGGCAATGGACAGCGTGGTGGCTAACGTGCGTGGTATTCACCCGACGCCCGCCAGCAGTGGTCTGCTGATTGACAGCGACGGTACGGTAATTGCCGCCAACGATCCGGCGCTGACGCTCAAACCCTTTGCAGAAGCGATCAATGGCGTTGATATTAACGAGCTGAAAAAAGGCCACGAAATCGACGGTACATTGGGCGGCGTGGAGAAAACTTTTGTCGCCACACCGGTGGCAGGCACGCACTGGCTGCTTATCGTGGCGCTCGACAGTAACGACGCCACCTCCGGGATGCGTTCCTTGTTGAAAGCATCTGCTTTGTCGCTGATCATTCTGGTGCTGCTGAGCGGCGCAATTGTCCATTTCACCATTGCACGCCTGCTGAAACGTCTGTCGAATATTCGCGACGCGATGCACGCCATCGCCAACGGCACCAACGATTTATCGCAGCGTCTGCCGGATAACGGCCAGGACGAAGTGGCAGAAATTGCCCAGGCCTTTAACGCCTTTAGCGACAAACTCTCGACGGTGATGGTGCAGCTACGCGATGCCAGCTCCTCGGTCAAAAACGCCGCGCGCGAAATTGCCGCAGGCAACCAGGATCTCTCTGGCCGTACCGAGCAGGCGGCTTCCAGCCTGCGCGAAACCGCCAGCGCCGTGGAGCAGATCACCGCCTCTGTCACCCAGTCCACCGAATCGGCGGCGGAAGCTAACGATCAGGCAAGCAAAGCCTCGGCAGCGGCCTCACGCGGGGGCGAAGTGGTTTCTCAGGCCATCAGTACCATGCAATCCATTGAAGTGGCGTCGGCTAAAATCGGTGATATCACCAGCGTCATTGACGGAATTGCCTTCCAGACTAATATCCTGGCGCTGAACGCAGCGGTAGAAGCGGCCCGTGCGGGTGAGCAAGGTCGCGGATTTGCGGTAGTCGCCGGGGAAGTACGCAGTCTGGCAAGTCGCAGCGCACAGGCGGCCAAGGAGATCAAAACGCTGATCGATTCAACCGCCGACAGCGTGGCGACCGGTTCGCGGTATGTACATCTGGCCGGTGAAAGCATGGATGAGATCCGCTCGACTATCGGCAGCGTGTCCGGGATCATGCGTGAAATCACCATCGCGACCAGCGAACAGATGAAAGGCATTCACGAGATCAACCACGCCGTAACGCATCTTGACCGTATGGTGCAGCAAAACGCCGAACTGGTCGTGGAATCCGCCGCTGCGGCGAGCGCTCTGCAAAGCCAGGCGGGCGACCTTGCTGAAACGGCGGGGCATTTCCGCATATAATTTTAGTGTGGCGCGTATTGGCCTGTTCAAATACGCGCCAGCTGAACCCTTTCAGGCATTTTGTCATTTTTGTTTAAACGTTATGCCATTTTTTGATCAAAATCAGCATCCTCTCCCTTCCCCTTTGGTGTTATGCCATGAGTGAATTGTGAACAACATCACGCTCAGGATTAACCGCAGGGAGCGCGTTTTTCGGGACAACGGGGTAAAAAATGGCACTGGTAAAAACAAGTTTGAAACTGTTTGGCGGGGATACGGTAGTCGTGCGCTGCTCTGAGCGCTGCCATATTCATCTGATGAGTGCGAAAGCGCAGAAGTCGTCGCAGGCGGATATTCTTAGCGTACAGAACAAAGACAATGCGTGGTTAACCGTGCCTTACACTGGCACCTGGGATGTGTTGATTGACAGCCACAGCCAGTCGCTTGAGCACTCTGTCAGCTACGTCGCTGCCTGAAAAAGCTGCCTGGCGGCATTGCGTTTGCACAGGCCTACAAAACCGTTGATCTAATTGGCTTTTGTAGGCCGGGTAAGGCGCAGCCGCCACCCGGCTTTTTTTTATCAGGCAAAACCCGGGCGCAATGACGCTTCGCGGGAATCCCCTTCAATCAAGGCTTTGACCTTCGTCACTAGCTCGTTCAGGCAATCATCCTGCATCCCTAAACGCGTCAGTTCCTGATCGAGTGAGAACAGATACTGGGCATTGGTTCCCAGCGGCCCGCTGGCTGCGGCAATCAGTGGCGCAATGACTTGCGTTCGGGTATCGGATTCATACAGCGGATGGCGCGGGTCCATGATAAAGACCAGCGCATTGACGGTGCGCCCGTCGTCGAGCTCCAGTTTGCACCAGCTCGGCAAATAGCAGCCGGTGATCATTTCACGCTTCCACAGCAGCGCCAGCTCGTCCTCGAGGGTGTCGTCCGGCAGACGATAGGCGACGCCGGTGGTGCGCCCGCCCTCTTTCAGTGCAAGCATCCGGCCAGGCTGACAGGCGCTACCGCGACCGGCAGTGAGGCGCAGACAAAATGCGCGATGCCAGCCAGGAAGCGTACCCGTTGCGGATTCCACATACTCCAGCGCGGGATTCCACATCAGCGAACCATAACCAAATATCCATACCGGGCCTTCATCCGGGCGGCAGGCCATCGTCGCCGCAAGCGACGCAGCACGTTGTTCAGCCGACCAGAGAAGCGATTCCTCAATAGCACCAAATGCCGTCTTACAATCTGCCTTCATTAAGAAATCACGCGTTAACACTTTACCACCTCCGCCACTGCATGCTTCCGTGCGACATCTTTTACGCCTTCCCGGCATTTTCGTTTCTGCTCATTTTGACAGCAGTTAATAAACGATAAGCAATTCATAGGCCAGTTGCAATACAACGAAAGTTCAACAGCCGGAAAAGTCAAAACAGAGGTGGCTAATCATAAGGGCACTATTTCTTTTTATGCCATTTCTCATCCTCCCCTTTTTCATAATCGTGTTTGACAGCCGCCCAGGCGACGCGATGGGCGGTCTCTTCGCGGCTGGCGTCATCGCGACGGTCCTCTTTATCCTTATATTGCTCCCAGGCGCTGTTAAACGCCTCTTTGTAGATTTCCTGCGCGTGGGACGGCAGAACGTGCTGGACGCTGTCAGGCAGGTCGTTTTTTGATTTATAGGGCATCACTCACCTCTTTTGAGTCAAAAAGGTAAGTGTGGTCGATAGGGGTTACCGTTGCCAGTCAAAATGACAATTGTGTGAAATTAATGAACTTAATGTACTGTTATTTAGTGTGTATTTAGATTAAAAGCGATTTTACAGGCGCTTTGATAAAAATAGCCACTGTGACGTAAAATTAAGTAAAACATCACTGGAAATTATCTGTTTTCTGTTAGTTTAATGGCCTGCAATTTCATTCTATAATTACAATCACCTGCATTCACGGAGTATCACATGACAACAACACATGAGGCGGTTAAGACCCGCCACAAGGAGACGTCGCTTATTTTCCCGCTTGTGGCACTGGCCGTGCTGCTCTTCTGGGGAAGTAGCCAGTCACTGCCAGTGGTCGTTGGAATTAACATTCTTGCTCTTATTGGTATTTTATCCAGCGCATTTAGCGTTGTTCGCCACGCCGACGTACTGGCGCACCGCCTGGGCGAACCCTACGGCTCTCTGATTTTAAGTCTTTCCGTTGTTATTCTCGAAGTAAGCTTAATTTCCGCATTGATGGCAACCGGCGATGCCGCACCGACGCTGATGCGCGATACGCTGTATTCGATCATTATGATTGTGACCGGCGGTCTTGTAGGCTTCTCGCTGCTTTTGGGCGGGGGCAAATTCGCCACTCAGTATATGAACCTGTTTGGTATTAAACAGTATCTGATCGCCCTCTTCCCGCTGGCAATTATTGTACTGGTGTTCCCAATGGCACTGCCGGGCGCCAATTTCACCACCGGGCAGGCGCTGCTGGTCGCGCTCATTTCCGCCGCCATGTACGGCGTTTTCCTGCTTATTCAAACCAAAACGCACCAAAGCCTGTTCGTCTACGAGCATGAAGATGACGGCGACGACGATGACCCGCACCACGGTAAGCCTTCTGCGCACAGCAGCCTGTGGCATACGGTTTGGCTGATCGTACATCTGATTGCGGTAATCGCAGTCACCAAAATGAATGCGAATCCGCTGGAAACCTTGCTGACCGAGCTGAACGCCCCTGTGGCCTTTACCGGCTTCCTGGTCGCCTTGCTGATTCTTTCACCAGAAGGTTTAGGCGCATTGAAAGCGGTTCTCAGCAACCAGGTGCAGCGCGCAATGAACCTGTTCTTCGGTTCCGTGCTGGCGACGATTTCACTCACCGTACCGGTAGTGACGTTGATTGCCTTTATGACCGGGAATGACCTGCACTTTGCGCTGGGTGCGCCAGAGATGATTGTGATGGTGGCGTCGTTGCTGCTGTGTCAGATTTCGTTCTCGACCGGACGCACCAACGTGCTAAACGGCGCGGCGCATCTGGCGCTGTTTATCGCGTATCTGATGACGATTTTTGCCTGACGTTCTTTGTCTGAACTGTTTTGCCGGGTGGCGGCTTCGCCTTACCCGGCCTACAAGACCGACAGTAACGTATAACCCGCGCGCCGGGCATAAAAAAACCCGCCGTGGCGGGTTTTTTATTAGCTCAAAGATTAGTTGCTGGTATCCAGCTCGTCGAAGCTTTTCACCAGATCGTCAATCGCTTTGATCTGTTTCAGGAACGGCTCGAGCTTATCCAGCGGCAGCGCGGATGGACCGTCGCATTTCGCGTTGGCTGGGTCCGGGTGCGCTTCAATGAACAGACCGGCCAGACCTGTCGCCATACCGGCGCGCGCCAGTTCAGTCACCTGACCACGACGACCGCTGGATGCGGCGCCAAACGGGTCACGGCACTGCAGGGCGTGGGTCACGTCAAAGATAACCGGTGAGTTATTGGACACTTTCTTCATCACGCTGAAGCCCAGCATGTCGACCACCAGGTTGTCGTAACCAAAGTTCGCGCCACGGTCACACAGAATGATCTGGTCGTTGCCGCCTTCGATAAATTTATCGACGATGTTACCCATCTGACCAGGGCTCACGAACTGTGGTTTCTTCACGTTGATGACTGCACCGGTCTTCGCCATCGCTTCAACCAGGTCGGTCTGACGCGCCAGGAAGGCCGGAAGCTGAATCACATCCACTACCTCAGCAACAGGCTGCGCCTGTGACGCTTCATGCACGTCGGTGATCACTTTCACGCCAAAGGTCTGTTTCAGCTCCTGGAAAATTTTCATCCCTTCTTCCAGACCTGGGCCACGGTAAGAGTTGATGGAAGAGCGGTTGGCTTTGTCAAAAGAGGCTTTAAACACGTACGGGATGCCCAGTTTCTGGGTCACGGTCACGTAGTGTTCGCAGATACGCATGGCGAGGTCGCGGGATTCCAGAACGTTCATGCCACCAAACAGCACGAACGGCAGGTCGTTTGCCACGTTGATATCACCAATGCTAACCACTTTTTGTTTCATAGGATCGCCTTATTCAGGTGTGAATCGGAATTAAGATTAATGCAGTGTAATTTGTTTGTGCGCGATCGCGTTGATCTGCGCACGGATCATTTCGCTTATCGGATCTTCCGGGCACTGCTCAACAAAGTAGTTCAAATCATTGAGCGCTACGTGCTCACATTCCAGCTGCGCGTAGATAAGGCCACGGTCACGGATCTCATATGGATCTTCCGGATTGAACTGCAGCAGCACTTCGCTCGCACGCAGGGCAAGCTCCATCTGCCGCTCTTCCATCAGCGCCGATTTCAGCGTATCCAGCAGCTTGCGGACCACTTCAGCGTTATCCGCTTCATCGAGATCTTCGTTAAACAGTTCTGCTACCGGGCTGATATTGCCCTTCAGCCAGACATCCAGCGTGTGCTCGTCCAGCGTGTCGCCGTTAAACGGGTTGATCAGCCACATTTCGCCGTCCAGCCACTCAGCGCGCAGAATCATCTGCGTCGGGAAAATGACCGGCACCAGCGGAATATCCAGCCGGTTGGCAACCCACAGCAATACGGCCCCCAGAGCAACAGCGCTACCCTGACGGTTTTTCAGTACCTGATCCAGCCACAGCGCGTCGGAAAGACGATACACGCCGCGCGTGTCGCAAAAGCCCCATTCGCCGTAGAACAGCTCGATAAGCTTCTCCAGCTGCCAGTCCTGAGGACGCGCCTGACTGATCTCTTCACGCGCCATACTTGCCAGATTTTCCAGCTCATCGTAGACCCACTGTGAGGTGAAATCGTCGCGGATCATCTCTGAGATCAGGACCATTCCATCGCAAAGCGGTACTTTATTAAATTCGAAATCGGCTAAGGACCTCATACTTACCCCAGTAACGGTATTCTTGTGGTGGCGAGTTTAATGATGATGTACAGCACCACCAGCCCCAGCAGAAAGGCAATAAATCCGGTCTGCTGGCTGCGCGGACGACGACGTCCAAGCGCGATAAAACCCAAAACGATGTAGATGATAACGCCAAACAGCTTTTCAGTCAGCCATGTGCCTTTATCAGTAAAGGGCAGATAGCCCGTCAGCCACATTAAACCGGCGCCTGAAAGGAACAAAATCGTGTCGATGCAGTGCGGCGCAACACGCACCCATCGGGCGTTGCTCAGCGGATGATTGCTGTAACGCCACCAGTAACGCACTACAAAAAAGCTGATAGTCAGCACCACGGCAGCGATATGCAGGGTTATCAAGATGCTAAACGCGCTCATGGCAATTTCCCGAGCGTCAGGCGGTCGTTATCGCCGTAGTCACGGCAGGTTTCGACACTCTCGTATCCTGCTGCGCAAAACAGCGCACGCACCGCCTGCCCTTGCGTCCAGCCGTGCTCCAGCAGCAGCCAGCCGCCGGACACCAGATGTTCGCGTGCGCTGCTAATAATGTGTTCGATATCAGCAAGACCTTCGTTAGCGGCGACCAGCGCCGTCAGCGGCTCGAAACGTACATCACCCTGCGACAGATGCGGATCGTGTTGATCGATATACGGCGGATTGCTGACAATCATCTCAAATTGCTGATGTGAAACCGCGCTGAACCAGCTGCTGTGCAAAATCTGAACGTTGCGAAAATCCAGACGCTCAAGGTTACGCTGTGCCAGTTCAACCGCATCCGGCATCACGTCGACCGCCGTTACCTCACAATCCGGGCGTTCGCTCGCCAGCGCCAGCGCAATCGCGCCGGTGCCGGTGCCTAAATCCAGAATGCGACAGGAGCTATCAGGCAGGCGTGCCAGCGCCTGTTCCACCAGACATTCCGTGTCCGGACGCGGGATCAACGTGGCCGCTGAGACATACAGCGGCAGCGACCAGAACTCCCGCTCGCCGGTCAAATGCGCCACCGGCTCACCTGTTTTACGACGGGCCAGCAGCATTGCAAGCTGTTGTTCTTGCGCGGCGGTCAGTTGCGTCTCGCCGAACGCCAGAATAAACGTCCGCGCTTTGCCGGTCACATGTTCCAGCAAGATTTCGGCATCGCGACGCGGGCTTTCACTGGTGGAAAGCTCGCTCACGGCGGCGCGTAACCAGGCCTGAAAATCCATTAGTCCTGCTCAGCCAGCGCTGCCAGCTGATCGGCCTGGAATTCCTGCACGATAGGCTCGATCAAGGAATCGAGTTTGCCTTCCATCGTCTCGTCCAGACGGTAAATCGTCAGGTTGATACGGTGGTCAGTCACGCGCCCCTGCGGGAAGTTATAGGTGCGGTTACGATCGCTGCGATCGCCGCTGCCCAACAGGTTGCGGCGGGTTGAGGCTTCGGCCTGCTGACGTTTAGCGATTTCAGCGGCTCGAATGCGCGAGCCCAGAACCGACAAGGCTTTAGCTTTGTTTTTGTGCTGCGAACGCTCGTCCTGACACTCCACCACAATGCCCGTTGGCAAGTGGGTGATACGGATCGCGGAATCAGTGGTGTTAACGTGCTGGCCGCCCGCACCAGAGGAACGGAAGGTATCAATACGCAGATCGCCTGGGTTGATATCCGGCAGTTCAGCCTCTGGCACTTCAGGCAGGACAGCAACGGTACACGCTGACGTGTGGATACGTCCCTGCGATTCGGTCGCCGGAACGCGCTGCACGCGATGACCGCCGGATTCAAACTTCAGACGGCCATAAACGCCATCGCCGCTAATTTTGGCGATCACTTCTTTATAGCCACCGTGCTCGCCTTCGTTGGCGCTCATGATTTCGACACGCCAGCGGCGAGATTCCGCATAGCGGCTGTACATACGGAACAGATCGCCCGCAAACAGCGCGGCTTCGTCACCGCCGGTTCCGGCACGCACTTCGACAAACGCATTGCGCTCATCATCCGGGTCTTTCGGCAGCAGCAGAACCTGGAGCTGTTGCTCCATCTCTTCCGCACGGGCTTTGGCGTCCTGCAACTCTTCCTGCGCCATTTCGCGCATTTCAGGGTCGTCGAGCATCATCTGCGCAGTTTCAATATCTTCCTGAATCTGGCGCCAGTCGGTAAAACAACGCGCAACGTCACTCAGCTGTGCATATTCGCGCGACAGGGCGCGAAAACGATCCTGGTCAGCAATAGTCGCGGCATCGCCGAGCAGGGCCTGAACTTCTTCATGGCGCTCGTACAGAGCTTCCAGTTTGGCGACGATAGAGGGCTTCATAGGCGTAAATGCACCTTGTAATAGAAAATGGGTGTGTGGCGCTATTCCAGCCCGAGGCTGTTGCGCAGAAGGTTCAGGCGTTCATCATCCCCGTCACGGGCAGCCTGTTGAAGTGATTTGGTTGGGGCATGGATTAACCGGTTGGTCAGTTTCCACGCCAGGTCCTGCATAATAATCTGCGGATCGCCGCCCTGTTCAAGGGCTGCCATCGCTTTGGCTGTCAGATCGTCACGTACCTGTTCCGCCTGACCACGGTATTCGCGAATCGTCTCACTGGCGCTTTGCGCGCGCAGCCAGGCCATAAATTCGCTGGATTCTTGCTCGACGATTGTTTCTGCCTGCACCGCCGCCGCTTTACGCTGGGCGAGGTTATGCGAAATGATGCTTTGCAGATCGTCAACGCTGTATAAATAGGCGTTTGCCAGCTTGCCCACTTCGGGTTCGACGTCGCGCGGAACGGCAATATCCACCAGCAGCATGGGCTGATTACGACGCGATTTCAGCGCACGCTCCACCATCCCTTTGCCAATAATCGGCAGTGGGCTGGCGGTTGAACTGATAATAATGTCCGCGTCTTTCAGGCGTTCATCGATGTCGCTGAGGGCAATCACCTCTGCGCCCACTTCATCTGCCAATACCTGCGCGCGCTCACGGGTTCGGTTGGCAATAATCATCTGCTTGACCTTGTGTTCGCGCAGATGACGCGCCACCAGCTCAATGGTTTCACCAGCGCCGACAAGCAGCACGGTAACGGTTGAGAGCGATTCAAAAATTTGACGCGCAAGGGTACAGGCTGCGAAGGCAACGGAAACCGCACTGGCACCAATGTCGGTTTCGGTTCGCACACGCTTAGCGACGGAGAAGGATTTCTGGAACATACGTTCCAGTTCGCTGGCTTTTAAATGCCCTTTTTGAGAATCGGCAAAGGCTTTTTTGACCTGACCGAGGATCTGAGGTTCGCCAAGGACCAGCGAATCGAGGCCGCTGGCGACGCGCATAAGATGGCTGACCGCATCATTATCATGATGCCAGTACAGGCTGTTGCGCAGCTCTTCTTCGTTCAAATTGTGGTATTCACACAACCAGCGAATGAGGGCTTCATGCAGATTGTCTTGTTCTTCAACGCTCAGGTATAGCTCGGTACGGTTGCAGGTAGAGAGCACCACGCCGCCTTGCACCATCGGTTGCGCAAGCAGGCTATCCAGCGCCTGGTCGAGCGTATCCGGCGAAAACGTTACGCGTTCTCGCAGCGAAACCGGGGCTGTTTTGTGGTTGATACCGAGTGCTAAAAGGGTCATGTGAGCGGGAGTAGTACCAGCGTTAATAAGGTTAGCAGGTCGCATCATACAGGATGCGCGAGATCAATAAAAGAGAGCGCCCCCTTTCGGAGTAATTGGCCGTCCAGGCTAATTTCATGATTTAAGACAATATGAACGTAGACGCTGCCACCGCCCGGCGCTAGCATTAAGGGTTATAACTGCAACGCATCTCAAGGATTTGTCACGACTATGGCCCGATTGATTCGCTTGTTACCGCTGGCGGCGCTGGTACTCACCGCCTGCTCGATTACTCCGCCCAAGGGCCCCGGCAAAAGTCCTGACTCCCCGCAGTGGCGTCAGCACCAGCAAGAAGTACGCAATTTAAGTCAATATCAGACGCGCGGCGCGTTTGCTTATCTGTCCGATCAGCAAAAAGTCTACGCCCGCTTCTTCTGGCAGCAAACCGGGCAGGATCGCTATCGCCTGCTGCTCCTGAACCCGCTTGGCAGCACTGAACTTGAGCTGAACGCTCAGCCGGGTACCGCGCAGATCACCGACAATAAAGGTCAGCATTACACCGCGACGGACGCCGAAGAGATGATCGGCAAACTGACCGGAATGCCTATTCCGCTCAACAGTCTGCGTCAGTGGATCCTCGGCCTGCCGGGTGACGCCACGGATTACAAACTTGACGACCAGTACCGCCTGAGCGAACTGAACTACACCCAGAACGGCAAAACCTGGAAAGTGGTGTACGGCGGCTACGACAGCGCAAGCAAACCAGCGTTGCCGGCTAATATGGAGCTGACGGAAGGCGGCCAGCGTATCAAGCTCAAAATGGATAACTGGATCGTTAAATGATGACCCAATGGCCCTCTCCGGCAAAGCTGAACCTGTTTTTGTACATCACCGGGCAACGCGCTGACGGTTATCACCTGCTGCAGACGCTGTTTCAGTTTGTCGATTATGGCGACACGATTTCTATCACCCCACGTGATGACGGACAAATTCAGCTGCTGACGCCTGTCGAAGGTGTGGCGCATGAAGATAACCTCATCGTACGTGCGGCGCGGTTGCTGATTAAGGCGGCTGATGAATCACATCGTCTTCCGCCAGGAAGCGGGGCTGATATCAGTGTTGAGAAACGTCTGCCGATGGGCGGCGGTCTGGGTGGTGGGTCTTCCAATGCGGCAACCATACTGGTCGCACTCAACCATCTGTGGGGCTGTGGGCTTTCGTCTGATGAACTGGCCGCGCTGGGGCTGACACTTGGGGCGGATGTCCCGGTGTTCGTGCGGGGTCATGCGGCCTTTGCCGAAGGCGTCGGTGAGATCCTTACCCCGGCTGATCCCGCAGAAAAATGGTATCTCATTGCTCACCCTGGCGTAAGCATTCCTACCCCGGTCATTTTCAGCGATCCGGCGTTAAAACGTGACACACCTGTACGGTCAATAGAAACGTTACTAAAATGTGAATTCAGCAACGATTGCGAGGTTATCGCAAGAAAACGTTTTCGCGAGGTTGATGCGGTGCTTTCCTGGCTGTTAGAATACGCCCCGTCGCGCCTGACTGGCACAGGATCCTGTGTTTTTGCTGAATTTGACACCGAATCCGCCGCACGTCAGGTGCTAGAGCAAGCCCCGGAATGGCTGCATGGTTTTGTGGCGCGAGGGATGAACACTTCCCCGCTACAGCAGACCATTCTGGCGCAGACTGAGTTTCGGTGACAACGTCACCCTGTTCCAGACGTTGCATCGCGCTCTTTAATACACCGCCTGGATAGCGTTCGCCTGGCCCGCACAGTTTGTGGCGAATGTTATCCACCATTGGACGCATGCCTGAGGTTCTTCTCGTGCCTGATATGAAGCTTTTTGCTGGTAACGCCACCCCGGAACTAGCACAACGTATTGCCAACCGCCTGTACACTTCCCTCGGCGACGCCGCTGTAGGTCGCTTTAGCGACGGCGAAGTCAGCGTACAAATTAACGAAAATGTACGCGGTGGTGATATTTTCATCATCCAGTCCACCTGTGCTCCAACTAACGACAACCTGATGGAATTGGTTGTTATGGTCGATGCCCTGCGCCGTGCTTCCGCAGGCCGTATCACGGCTGTTATTCCTTACTTCGGCTATGCTCGCCAGGACCGTCGTGTCCGTTCAGCGCGTGTACCGATTACCGCTAAAGTCGTTGCTGACTTCCTGTCGAGCGTAGGCGTAGACCGCGTTCTGACCGTTGACCTGCACGCTGAGCAGATCCAGGGCTTCTTCGACGTTCCCGTTGATAACGTATTCGGCAGCCCAATCCTGCTCGAAGACATGCTGCAACTGAATCTGGACAACCCAATCGTGGTTTCTCCAGATATCGGCGGCGTGGTTCGTGCTCGTGCGATTGCCAAACTGCTCAACGATACCGACATGGCTATCATCGACAAACGCCGTCCGCGCGCTAACGTTTCTCAGGTGATGCACATCATCGGTGACGTCGCTGGCCGTGACTGTGTGCTGGTTGATGACATGATCGACACCGGCGGCACGCTGTGCAAAGCCGCTGAAGCACTGAAAGAACGTGGTGCTAAGCGTGTATTTGCGTATGCAACTCACCCGATCTTCTCTGGCAATGCGGTCAACAACCTGCGTAACTCCGTCATCGACGAAGTGGTCGTTTGTGACACCATTCCATTAAGTGAAGAGATCAAAGCGCTGCCAAACGTACGTACCCTGACCCTGTCAGGTATGCTGGCCGAAGCGATTCGTCGTATCAGCAACGAAGAATCCATCTCTGCGATGTTCGAACACTAATCGAACACGGCCCAAAAACCCGCTGCGGCGGGTTTTTTTGTTTATTATCTTTATTTGTATGATTAATACCTCCTTCACCTGCCATTCACATGACAGATGATGTGCTCACGGATAACGAGAATTGTGAAAAATATAACCTCCTCACACGTTCTGCCTTTTCGCGCCCTCATCGACGCCTGCTGGAAAGAAAAATACACCTCATCACGTTTTCTACGTGATGTTATCGCCGGGATAACCGTCGGGATTATTGCCATTCCGCTGGCAATGGCGCTGGCGATTGGCAGCGGCGTGGCTCCTCAGTACGGGCTATATACCTCGGCAGTTGCCGGGATTGTCATCGCCCTGACCGGCGGTTCGCGCTTTAGTGTCTCAGGCCCGACGGCGGCTTTTGTGGTGATCCTCTACCCGGTTTCCCAGCAATTTGGTCTGGCAGGTTTACTGGTTGCGACGCTGATGTCTGGGGTATTTTTGATTCTGTTTGGCCTGGCACGCTTTGGTCGGTTGATCGAGTACATCCCCCTTTCCGTGACGCTCGGCTTTACCTCCGGGATCGGTATCACCATCGGGACCATGCAAATCAAAGATTTCCTCGGTTTGCAGCTCACGCACGTTCCTGAACACTATCTGCAAAAGGTCGGGGCGCTGTTTATGGCTCTGCCAACGGCGAATCTGGGCGATGCGGCGATCGGCATCGTCACGCTCGGCACGTTAATTCTCTGGCCACGACTGGGTATCCGCCTGCCGGGGCATCTTCCTGCGCTGCTGCTGGGCTGTGCGGTGATGGGCGTGGTGAATCTTCTCGGCGGACACGTCGCGACTATCGGCTCCCAGTTCCACTATATTCTGGCGGACGGTTCGCAGGGCAACGGCATTCCGCAGCTTCTGCCACAGTTAGTGCTGCCGTGGAACTTACCCGGCTCGAACTTCACGCTGAGCTGGGATTCTCTGCGCGCCCTGCTACCGGCTGCATTCTCGATGGCGATGCTCGGCGCAATTGAATCGCTGCTCTGCGCGGTGGTGCTCGACGGCATGACCGGTACCAAGCACAAAGCCAACAGTGAGCTGGTCGGTCAGGGGTTAGGCAATATTATCGCGCCATTCTTTGGCGGTATTACTGCCACAGCCGCCATTGCCCGTTCCGCCGCTAACGTCCGCGCCGGGGCGACCTCGCCGGTGTCTGCCGTGATTCACTCCCTGCTGGTGATCCTTGCCCTGCTCGCGCTCGCCCCTCTGCTCTCATGGCTGCCGCTCTCTGCGATGGCCGCTCTACTGCTGATGGTGGCGTGGAACATGAGCGAGGCGCATAAAGTGGTGCATCTCCTGCGCCGTGCGCCGAAAGACGACATCATCGTGATGCTGATTTGCATGTCGCTGACGGTACTGTTTGACATGGTGATCGCCATCAGCGTCGGGATTGTACTGGCGTCGCTGCTGTTTATGCGCCGCATTGCGCAGATGACCCGTCTTGCACCGGTGAATGTTGAGGTTCCGGACGATGTGCTGGTGCTGCGCGTTATCGGCCCGCTGTTCTTTGCGGCGGCAGAAGGATTATTCAGCGATTTGGAATCACGTATCGCAGGAAAACGTATTGTGGTGCTGAAGTGGGACGCGGTGCCGGTGCTCGATGCTGGCGGGTTGGATGCTTTTCAGCGCTTTGTGAATCGCCTGCCGGACGGCTGCGAGCTGCGTGTCAGTAATCTGGAATTCCAGCCCCTGCGCACTATGGCGCGCGCTGGCGTCCAGCCGATCCCTGGCCGCCTGGCGTTCTACCCGAATCGCGATGCGGCGTTAGCGGATCTCTGATACAACAACGGCTCCCTGGGGAGCCGTTGTCACGATCGTTCTTTGAATTTTGTAGGCCGGGTAAGGCGAAGCCGCCACCCGGCAATAAGCATCGAGCTAGCTATGTTTATGCTGATCGCGACGGCAACGTTTGTCGTAGTGACGCACCCACCAGTATCGGTCGCTGACCTGCTCATGACCACTCACACGCGCACCTGCCAGCCACAGAACTGCACCTAAGAAGATGCTCAGAACCGCGCCATGCGCGAAGTATTGCGGGAGGTCAAGCTGCGGTAACTGGTTTAAAATAGAGTAACCCACACCTGCTACCATCACGAACAGGCCCAATCCCATTAGCACGTTACCGAGTCGTGAAGCGTTTCTGCGTTTCATATGCCACCTCCGGAACCTGGGTTGCAGGGAAAATGTCCCTAATCCTTGTGTGTAAAGTATAGACAACGGGTCTTTTATGAGTTGCGTGAATGATCACAATAATGAGTACAATCGAGACAAAAGTTTACAAATAAGCGACTGAACCGCTTGAAATTCTAATGGTTCAAATGAGTCATTATTCAATTTTCCCCCTACCTGTCGCAGAATTTTGTCAAGCGGCGCGGCAACCAGTAAACTACGCGGCAAATCTGGAATCTTTAGGAATTGAAACGTGACGATTAAACTGATTGTCGGCCTTGCCAACCCAGGCGCTGAATATGCGGCGACTCGCCATAACGCCGGTGCGTGGTATGTTGATTTGCTGGCCGAGCGGTTACGTGCCCCCTTGCGTGAAGAGCCGAAATTTTATGGCTATACCTCGCGTGTCAATCTCGCGGGAGCGGATGTGCGTCTGCTGGTTCCGACCACCTTTATGAATTTGAGTGGCAAAGCGGTCGCGGCAATGGCGACATTTTATCGCATCAATCCGGACGAAATTCTGGTCGCGCACGATGAGCTGGACTTACCGCCGGGCGTTGCCAGATTCAAACTTGGCGGCGGTCACGGCGGTCATAATGGACTGAAAGACATCATTAGCAAGCTCGGCAATAACCCGAACTTTCACCGTTTACGCGTGGGAATCGGCCATCCGGGCGATAAAAACAAAGTTGTCGGTTTTGTACTGGGCAAACCTCCTGCTTCCGAGCAAAAGCTAATTGACGATGCAGTAGACGAAGCGGTGCGCTGTACCGAGGTTTGGCTTAACGAGGGTTTAACCAAAGCCACGAACCGCCTGCATACCTTTAAAGCGCAGTAGTCGGCGCGATACGGCATTTTTACCGCGCGTGGCACAGGTTACGTGTATAATAGGCGTAGTTATTTACTTTTCTTCAATCGGTTAACACTAACGGGTTGAATATCAAGACATTAAGGTGATTTAAAGATGGGATTTAAATGCGGTATCGTTGGCCTGCCAAACGTTGGCAAATCCACCCTGTTTAACGCGCTCACCAAAGCGGGCATCGAAGCAGCAAACTTCCCGTTCTGTACGATCGAGCCAAACACCGGTGTTGTGCCAATGCCCGATCCGCGTCTGGATCAGCTCGCCGAAATCGTTAAACCACAGCGTATTCTGCCAACCACTATGGAATTCGTGGACATCGCCGGCCTGGTAAAAGGCGCGTCTAAAGGCGAGGGTCTGGGCAACCAGTTCCTGACCAACATCCGTGAAACCGAAGCCATCGGCCACGTTGTACGTTGCTTCGAGAACGACAATATCATTCACGTGAATAATAAAGTCGATCCTGCTGACGATATTGACGTTATCAATACCGAGTTAGCGTTATCTGACCTCGACACCTGCGAACGCGCTATTCACCGCGTCCAGAAACGTGCAAAAGGCGGCGACAAAGATGCTAAAGCTGAACTGGCTGCGCTGGAAAAATGTCTGCCACAGCTGGAAAACGCAGGCATGCTGCGCGCGCTGGCTTTGACTGATGAAGACAAAGCGGCGATCAAATACCTGAGCTTCCTGACCCTGAAGCCGACCATGTACATTGCCAACGTCAACGAAGACGGTTTCGAGAACAACCCGTATCTCGATAAAGTGCGTGAAATCGCCGCTGGCGAAGGTTCTGTGGTTGTTGCCGTGTGTGCCGCCGTTGAGTCGGACATTGCTGAGCTGGACGATGCCGATCGTGAAGAGTTCATGGCTGAGCTGGGAATTGAAGAACCCGGCCTGAACCGCGTTATCCGCGCGGGTTACGAACTGCTGAACCTGCAAACTTACTTCACCGCTGGCGTGAAAGAAGTCCGTGCGTGGACCATCCCTGTAGGTGCAACCGCTCCGCAGGCCGCGGGTAAAATTCACACCGACTTCGAAAAAGGCTTTATCCGCGCTCAGACTATCGCGTTCGAAGACTTCATCACCTACAAAGGTGAACAAGGCGCGAAAGAAGCCGGCAAGATGCGTGCAGAAGGTAAAGACTATATCGTTAAAGATGGCGACGTAATGAACTTCTTGTTTAACGTCTAATCGTTACCTTCTCTATGCAAAAATCCACGCTCCGGCGTGGATTTTTTGTTTGGGTATACGTCATCCAGCAAACTGGATTTGTCGCTCGACTCCCTGTCTTTATCTATACTCCACCTCACCCTTACTAAAGACAAAAGGTTACCTGTGTTCGCCACTATTCTTGTTGCGGTTGTTGCCGCCATTCATCTCTACATTCTGGTTCTCGAAATGTTTTTGTGGAATACAAAAACCGGTCGCAAGGCTTTTAATCTCAGCGCGGATTTTGCGCGCGAAACCCGCGTACTGGCCGCAAATCAGGGGATGTACAACGGATTTCTGGCGGCAGGATTACTGTGGGGCTTATGGCTTGGCGAGCGCGGTATTTCGGTTATCTTCTTCTTTCTGATCTGCGTGTTGATAGCGGGAGTTTTTGGTGCGGTAACGGCCAGCCGAAAGATTCTCTATGTGCAGGCGCTTCCGGCATTGGCCGCAATGCTGGCTCTGCTGATTCGTTGAGCGGGCCGTAAAGGTTTCTCCCCGCCGAGATCGGCTGACGGCAAGCCACGCTTTTCCAGCGCCGAATGACTGGATGGTCGTCTAATTCTTCCTCGTTTATTTCTGTTTTCACCTCGTCTTTTAGCCGTGAAAACCTTCTCCGGACGCTGTGGAATCACAACACGACTCTCTGGCGTGTCGCTGGCCCACAGCGCGTCTGGCATATTTTCACATTCCTATCTTTCTGTGCATGTCCGCTCCGTGCCAGGAGCGGACATTGCTAAGCCCGCACTGTATTAATTGTAGATGTTCGGGTTACGTGTTTTCGTTTTGGAAAAAACGCAAAAACTGAATAGTCTGCTGATTCATGGTTTCAATGGACGCCAGATGCTCAGGTTTTTTCCACTTAATACCGATAATGTGCAGCAAATCCCGGTAAAAAATGCTGAATTTCCCCCAAGGGTAAAGGATCGCTAGCTCGTTATCCATTTGTTCCAACCATGTGTGGCAATGGCTATTTAATTGAATGGTATACGTTAGTACGTCGTTATATTGCTTCTCGAGTTCTGGTTTTAGTGCGCGTAGTTTTTCATGCTCTTGCTCAACGAGCACTTCTTGGTCCTGAAAAGCGCGGGCTTTGGTCCAAGCCCCTTTTGCTGCGAAATAGATAATCGGCGCCGCAACTATCCCCCCCAGTACCAGCATACCGCCGCTCATTCCAGCTCCGCCCGCGGCGAGCGCACCACCACCGAACCAGGCTAGTGTCGCATTGGTTGCGGCGACACCAGACAACGTGCCGATAGCCGTGCCCGTAGACGCGGTGCCAATGGCTGAAACAAGCGCCCACGCGCCCAACGCCATTGAGCCGCCCATAATCCCACCAAATCCCACGCTGAGTACGCCGGAATACTGTTGATTGAATAGCTCAATACTCTGCAATGCATGCATTGCTGGCCTGGACTGTTTTTCGAGAGAGGAGGAGGTGGTCTCTAATAATTGCTCGATATTATCCAGTCTGGCTTTTACGGTTTTTAGCGTATCACCCAACTCGCTAATGCGATTATCAATCTTGGTTTTTATTAACGTTACTTCGTCATGCGTTGTTTTATAGGAAGCATGAGTGGATTCGAAACTTGCTTTCGCATGCTCTAATTCCAGCGTTCCACCGAGTGTGACAATAGCATTCGCAGTGCGAAGCCCTGCTTTTAATAATCCCATGTTGTGCCTTGTCAGGTTAAACCTAGATTGCTTTTATTATCAGGTGGGAATTGCCATACATTTCAGTAAACGTTTTCCACCTTTCGACAAGGGCTCCACGATTAACTTTGTACGAAACATGCAATTTTTTCCCATGATATCTAGTGTATTCTTTATCTTGGATCTGCGGAGCAAAGTAAATAAGTAACGAGTCCGGATCGATAGCAAATAGATCCAGATCGTACAAAGTATGCATGTCACAACGCAGTAATAGCCCATTGCTTACGTGGTTGTGTGTATCATTTTTGTATGCAGTGATATGCGCAGCTTCGAGGATATCAACGATTGCACAATCACTAACTGCGCATTGAGTCGATAGGGTTATCAAACTGTCACGAAATGCTTTTTGCCCACGCCTTTGCTTAATTTGCCGTATAACTGCTTTTCTCTGATCTTCTGCATTGAGGAGAGTATCGTCACTGTCCGCTTCGGTAGGGCTCAGTTGATTGGCTCCACCAAACAGATGATTTGCCCATTCAAAATCAATCTCTTGAATTGAACTTTGAACGTTGTAGCGTGGAGTGTTAGAAATTAAATCTGTTATGGAGACAGAATTAATGGGTTTGTAGTTTTTTTTATAGTCAGCTTTAAATTCCAATGCGGGAGCGTCTTCTACCTTCGGGTAATCAAATTCATGCCCATTACTGCAGCGCCACTCTGGTTTTTTAAATTTCCGATGGATCAACTTTGCTGGAGCGCAGCCCTCATAAGGACATCGGTTACGAATTTTTATGTATGGTGCCGATGACAGATTATCTATAACTGATATTCCCAGGACATTTTTTCTATCAGTAACTATGACAATATCCCCTTTTTTAACCTGCTTATGGTTTGGGACAAAGTTGTCATATCTGTAAAAACTAGTTGAGTCGTCGTGATAACCATTATTCCCAAAGTACCGGAGATCATCCTGACCGACTGCTTTAAAAGACCATGCCTTCTGATTCATCCTATTGATTCCATGATAAAAATAGCAGTTGAATCATAAAACAATAATTAGTTGATGAAAACAAGCAGTACACCGCTTCAGCTTGATCAGTCTAGTAACAATGACCATAAAAGATAAGACCCAACGTCCGCTCTTCGCTCTCAGCGGGCCTAACGAACATTCAGCCGTTTTGCTTCGTGTCATAAGCGGACATTACAAAGACTCATCTATGTCAGAACATCTTGATTGCTGACCTGATGTTCAGGCCAGCTAGATCAGCTGGCCGGACTTGAGATACTCCTCCAACGTCAACCTGATGTGCAAAAGCATCATTTATTGATTTAAGAATGACGCTACCGCGCTGGAAAACCGCTCTGGCTGATCAAGCATGACAAAGTGAAAACTGTCATCGATCCGCGTGAAATGAACATCGTGAGCAGAAGAATAGGATTGACGGTACATTGCATCAACTCTGGCCGCAGGAACCCCGAATAAGGCGTCATACGCGTATACGATCTCAATCGGCGCTTTGATGCGGGCGAGCTCTGGACGCAGATCGGTAGTCATCAATTCATACACAGCGTCCGCAATGGTTTTGCGATCAGAACTGAGCCCTGCCGCCACCAGTGCAGACCTCACAGCCTCGGTCTTAGCTAAACGGGCTATGGATGTTTTCTGATAAGCAACAAATTGTTCCGGCGATTGCGCCAGTATCCATTCCCTTGTAGCAATAGCATGCTGGGCAGCATTTTCGCTGGTCGCCGCAGGGTCAATCATTAACATATAGAACGGCAAAGCATCGACAACCATTAAGCGACCAACCAGATCTGGATGCTGTACCCCCAGCATTAATGCAATCTCACCGCCAAGAGAATGGCCAATGATCGCCGGAGCTTTGATATGTTGGGTGCGAATGTATCCAGCGATGGCGTCAACGACCGGAGCGATGACCTTCCCGTCTCGATTGGAAATAGCAGGTGTACTCGCAAAGCCCGCTAGCTCTAAAATGTGAACGCGGTGACTCGACTGTAAACCTAATGCTAAATTGGTCCAGATTCCGCGAGACGACGCCAGCCCCGGAATCAATATGACATCCGTTCCTGAGCCTTGCGTCTGAACGGACATAAGCTGGAAGTTCGGATGTTCTGGCGATATGGAAAGAGATTGAGCTTTAGACGTCGGGATTAAGACAGACATCAATAAAAAAGCCCATCCGAGCTTCGCACGAATATTTTTGGTATACATCAAATCTTCCTGTTTAAGCCAGCCGGCTCAATAAAAGCGGGAGCATGCACTCGGCCTGATTTATTGACCCAGTGAATGCTTACGCAGAGAAACAGGGCAACATTTAATATTAAATTCTCCACGCCCTGCGAGATTCTTGCAGCAACATTGTGAAATACATTCGTTCATCTCAAGATTCGTTACCCTCGAAGAACCTGCAAGAGTTAACTTTTCATGATGCATCAAAATAATTTCCTTAAAGAGCTTCCTTTTTGTGTTTCTTTTGACGCAGACAGACTAACGCGATGAAGGTAGGGTGCACCACCACCATATTTAGGGTTGACTCTGGTTGCTGGGATAATGTTCGAGGTGAAGAGCAATGCGCGCAGAAATAGACAGGTTAAAAGCTCCCTTCTTCCCATCAGCGAGCATCACTAAATACCACTCCCCCGATGTTAGTGATGAGTCAGCAAAGGTCCGTTCCTCGCTCATAGCAGACAAAACTGGGACATGCTATGGGCGGAATGACTCGTTCTGGCATCATATTCTTGTTTATCTGCACATCGATGTTTCTTATATTGAATCTTATGAGAAATTAACAATGAACAACGACAACACGCTATATGACAGCTCACCTTGCCTCTATTACTGACATTTACTCCCTGCCAGACCGTATTCCCCAATACCTCACTTATTTTGAGCGACCAGTTGGTCAGTTGCATCACTCCATCATATGTTCTTGAGGGAGATGGTCAGGAGAGAGAACGTCCCTGGCAGGCAAATTTTTCGCCAGCGTCGAGAAATACCGTAGCGCCTGCCATTGTGTACGATCGCCAATGACGTACAGACGCTGTTTAGCTCTGCTTACTGCAACGTTAAGCAGATTTGGACGACTGGCCGCCCACGCTCTTGCACCAGGCTTCTGCAAATTCCCCCCCAACACGAGCACCACAATATTGGCCTCTTTACCCTGAGTGGTATGAACGGTTCCCGTCTTGCGCGTGTCAAAACCTAAATGTAAAGCCAGCTGCCATAATTTCCGGGAGCAATCTTTGAAAGGGGAAATAAGAAAAACATTCTCAGGCCGAACATGGTGAATGTTTTGTAGATCGAGCAGCAATTTTTGGACAGCCTTACCCTCTTCCACAATCCAGTTTCCTTCACAATTTTTACCAACCACGTCAATCCAGCAACTCTGCGGAAGCAACGTTGTAATACGCGTTTTCCCATGAACCATCAAGCCATCATAGGCAATCCGATTGCTAATGGTGAACATCGGATCATCGCAGCGGCGATGAACTCGCAGCGGGCACCCAACCCAAATAGAACTTTTATCAGGATCTGGGAGATATGTACCTAAATCCATCGACTGGTCAGCAAGAATTTGCGCAGAAACCTCACTGGGCCACCACGATGGCGGTACAGCAAAGTGTTGGCCAAGTGAGGCTTCAACAACAGTGGGAATTCCACTTACAGGTTCCAGCTGTTTCGGATCGCCAACGACTACTGTTCTTGACGCCCGCCAAATTGCCCCTGCAGCCTGCTGAGGTAGAGCTTGCCCAGCTTCATCGATCAACAGCCACCCAATGGCTTCCCGGCCGATGTTCTTAAACATTCGAGGAATAGAAGCGAACGTAGTGGACACCACAGGGACAATAAGAGAAAGGGAATCCAACGCTAATGTTGCTTCCGCTTCGGGTAATGGTTTTCCCCTGAGCCAATCGCTGGCGAGATTAATGTTGCTGATCATCTGTGTAGGGTGATTTTCGATAAAAGATCTCTGTACATCAAGTGCAGCCAGAAACAAAGATTCTCTGGCTTTACGCCATGCTTCCATCGCCCATGGCGCAGATTTTTCCCTGATACTCTCCGATGAATTACTATCTGGCCAAAAAGACCCTAATGTGGATTTGGCCTGCTCAAGCAAATTTTCCGTTGCGTTACGACGTTCCTCGCTCTCCGTCAAAACGTCCTCAGCCAGTTGCCGCTCTTTCCTTAACACCGCGACTTTTTTAGCTGCATCAGACTGCGTTGCCTTTATTGCACTGAGGTGCTTTTGCTGTGACGAAATTTCGTCTCTGGCTGCATCACTTTTATCCGTTAATCGCCGGTATCTTTCCCACCATTCACGTTGTGAACGACCAAGTGTTGCGAGCCCTAGTAACAGCCCTGGTTTGTTAGATTCATGCTGATGCAAACGTTTCTCGGCTGCGTCGAGCTCGGCAAGTAACCCGGCACAGTGGCTCTCTTGTTGCAAAGCCTCAATATCAAAAGCTGACAGCGCCTCATTGCTACGACGTAATTTGTTAGTGCTTATTGCGAGTGTATTTGTTGCTTCGCGAATCCTATGATTCAGCAAGTTTATCTTTTCATCCAGCATTGAATAGTTGATCAGTTGTTGACGTTTCGCGTCTTCATTCTCTAGTGCCGTTTGAAAACGCGAAACTGCGTCACACCACTGCATCTGTGGCTCACGCAAACCTTCAGAGATCATTTTGAGATGATATGCCAGCCCCTCTCCGCACTGGGGGGAGAAAGTGGTCGGCCTCAATGTAATATCCTCTTTTTTTCCCTCGGGCTTACGCCACCAGAAAACATTCAAAAATCCTTCCCGATTCTCTTTATTACCTAGCCTTGCTGCCAAAAGCCCCCATCCTGGTTTTCCTATTAATTCGGAGACCAGATCGGTAAAATAATCACTCTGTTTAAGAACTGATTCTGGTACAGCCTTTTCTCCCGGTAGCTCAAGAGAAATATTCTCCACCGCACCGTTATTTGAAGAAGCGACAACAATTGCCGTGCCTTTTATTGCTGCATGCAGCTTATAATGAGGAATCCAGTTATCTCCGAGTTTGATTTTGTTCTTGTCTCCAAAAACATCATCTGCCAGAGCAATCAGTTTTTCTGCCCGTGATGTCACCACAGCAGCAACCACATCGCGAAGAAGTGTGGTTTTCCCTGTTCCCGGGGGGCCATTAACGGCAAACATTCCCGCTTGATCAGAATGTTGATTCCAAATTTCATTGACCGCTAATTGCTGACTAAAGGCCAAAGGGTATTCGGATGGCCAGGCTCCCTTGGGCACCTGAGTCGGCAAAAGCTTTTGGAAAGCTTTTTCAAGGCCCTCTGGTGATCGAATATCTGTCCGGAGTCGGTCAGGTTGCGCAATAGCGTTCATATATTCTGCAAATCCCAACCCATAATTTTTTTGTTGCCAGGCCGTACTCAGATGGCTTAATTCTCTAATGAAAAAACTGTTTAATAAATCATCCGCAACGGCTGCGGATGGTTTGCCCTTCTCATTTTTTTCGGAAGAAGTGCCACGCCTGGAGTTTTGTTCAACACTTCTGCTCCTCTCTGGCGCTTTAACCTGAATACATTTAACAAGGGCAACAACTTTTGGCGACATGGTTTCACGGGGAAAATGCGTTTTTTCAAGCACGATTTCCGCAAGCTGTATTATCCAGCGCAAATCCGCTCTGACATTTTCTTTCTCCATCCGTATGGCTTCCTCTGCAATCCATTGCATAAGGCGACGGGTTATTTCATCAAAATCAGAAAAGCCGCTGTCAATACTCGGGATGGTGTCACCGGGAACAGTAAAGCCGGAAAAATCAGCACTCCGACTTTCAGTTAAAGCCACAACACCCCGTTCATGCTGGAGAATTTGCCCGGCAGACCACACGGAAAGAGATAGCATAAACGAGTCAAATTGCGGTATACCATGTTCATTGAAACTGACATCAAAGAGGCGGCTTTGCCCATTCGTCCTGTCAGTAAAGACATCCTCATGAGGCCCAATCTTGTTCTCAAGCAACTCAGAGAGCAGTGACAATCCATACGCACCACATTGAGCGGTGTAGCGCCATACCTTGCTATCAGGCACAGGTTTGCGAGTATGATTCGGGTCTTCCCAGGGTAAGCGCGAACCAAAAGCAACCTTATAAGCCGGAGACAGCCGGTCGTCGGGATTATCCTTATCAAGTTTCTGTGGTGTTAGCGCCTCGATAGCTCTCCAGAAAGGAAAAACCTGTTGGACCTGCGTATGTTGTTGAGTCACCTAAACCTCACGTGTTACTCGTCTGCGTTATGAGAGTTAGATGCTAACTAAACATGCAAATTATTCAATAGTTCAATCAGATAACTCTAGTGAATAATGTGAAACCATTATCAAGTTTGGGTGTGAACGAGTCGGAAACAAAAATGTGTCCGTCTACTTTCAGCCGACATAAGTTAAATTCATTTCGCTAGACACTGGATATGAATACGAACAAAGGATAAAGGGTACTTCAAAGAAATTGAATATACTGGTCCGGAACAAGTAACTGGCAATCTGCCGTTTTACACTCGCCCGCTTCGATTTGCAGATAACCCGCTTTCCTCAGTCCGACAATGGCCCGAATACCCTGCCCAACCATTCCCGCTACACCTCATAGAACTAAGACAGATAGCGTTGCTCTTAACGTTATTTCTCTCATTTATCCACCTCAATATGTGCAATTGCCACCACATTGTTTTGTTGAGGTTGCCTCATTATTGGGGAAACGCGTAGGCTGATTTCGGCACTGTCGCTGGCATGCAATTTATACTGATTGATCCCGTACGGCGGCGTCAGTCCTTGTAGCCAGCTGTCGTGAACAAACATAATTGGGTCGTCTTTATTTTGCTGCATGATCTGAGCAATGCCTTGCAGCACTTCTTCTGCCAGAATCGTCGCTACCATGACGGTTGGATTAGCGGTGAGACGGGTTATGACGTCGGCAGCGGTAGCACTGGTGTTGATGACCTCTTCCAACTGCTTTCCAGCATCCTGAACGTCCGCATCGGAATCCAGCAACAAGATGCTCAGTGTAAGAAACTCCCCTGGATTTTCAGGACCGTAAAGCAGTACAGCGTTATCAGGGGTAATGAGCTGTTGGTAGACTTTTGCTCCAGGGAATGCAAAATGGCTGGCGTTCATCCGGATTGCATTGTCTTTTTTGTCCGTAGCAATCACCACAATGTAGGGATCAAGATGGTTGCTAAAATCAAACGGCTTACGTATCCGCAATGTTGTCATGAATACGGCAATATTATCTTCTTGAGGGTTGAACATAGTGTTATCTCAGCAAACTGATAAACAGGAGGAACAGTACTGTTGAGTATTTTCTTTTTTGGTCAGGATTCGATAGCACAAAAGCGTGAGCCATAAGGAAAATATCGCACTTCATTATTAGTGATGGGTTATTTTGATGAAAATACCCATTGCGTGGAGTTAAGATTATTATAAGAGGGGTTCAAATAGTCTTGAGGGGAATTCAATAAAAACGTTAGCCAAGAAGATAAGTCATATTTGTAGTCTGACTGTAAGCAGGGGGTAAAAATAGAAAATTATGATTTTAGAGACTTTTCTGCCTTTCATTAAATGATAATCCGCTCCTGACCCTTACTAAATCAGACATCCTTGCTCTGTTATTCAACACCATCCAACTATGACACAGCTCAGTCCATCAAGAAGCCAGCATCAATCCCAAAAGTTAGCCTAAGAAAAACTTACCTCACCAGACGAAGCCCTCTTGAGACAATCTTTTTGAATTCCTCACACTCGGTATGCACCGGTTGCGAACAACGCGCAGCGTGCTTCAGCCCGCGGCTTAACAGCTGCAATCTGCGAATCGTGACGTCAATTTTCCTTGATTGCTGATGAAGCAATTCGCGGTCTATCGCAATGTTACCTTTCGATCCCAGCATCGCTGCAATCTCTTCCAGAGAAAATCCTGCCGCCTGTCCCAACGTAATCAGTTGCAGTGTATTGAGCACATTCTCGTGGTATTGCCTTCTCAGACCGTTACGGCCGACAGGCTGGATCAATCTTTTCTTTTCGTAAAACCGCAATGCAGACGGCTTAACGCCCGAAAGGTCAGCAACTTCTCTAATATCCAGTTCTTTCATCGTTGACTTAAACCTAACTTTAAGTTGCACACTGAGAGACAGCTTAGCATTCCATCAGCAAGGAGAAGACATGGATATGAGTATCGTGCTTAAAACAGCCATTGTGGGGATCGGTGCAACCCTGGTTATGGACCTATGGTCATGCTTTCAGAAATACGTTATCAAGATTCCGCCGCTGAACTATGCACTGGTGGGGCGCTGGATTCTGGGATTGCCCGGAGGGACGCTCTACCATCCTAAGATCGTCTCAGAGCCGCGAATTTACGGGGAGCTGTCCACCGGCTGGGCATTCCACTATCTTACCGGGATAATATTTGCTTTTGTGCCACTGATGCTGAACGGCGCAGAATGGTTCCGTCACCCTTCTCTTACGACAGGTATTCTCGCAGGCCTATTAACACTGCTTGCCCCCTTCATGGTTCTGCAGCCCGCGCTGGGTTTTGGCATCGCAGCATCACGTACACCGCGACCGTGGCTGGCTCGTCTGCTGAGCCTGCTAACTCATCTGGCATACGGGGTTGGTCTTTTTATCGCGGCCCGCATCATGACTTTTTCCTGTTATGCGACAGGTGCCTGGATAGGAGTATGCTAAAAATAAATCTCGTTGCTTAAGAAGGAGAAAACAAGATGTCTGACCATCCCTCAGTCGCCCTTATCGGTCCCGGTGCTATCGGCACCACGATTGCCGCTGCGCTTCATGAAGTTGGCCGAACGCCCCTGCTCTGCGGGCGCACCGCGCATCCGCAGTTAATTTTGCGTCACGATGAAGGTGAAGTGACGGTGCCCGGTCCGGTATTAACCGATCCTGCGTCCGTCCGTCATCCGTTCGATTTGGTGTTTGTCGCGGTTAAAACGACTCAGGTGGCAGACTGCGCCGAATGGCTTGCCGCCTTATGTGATGAAAACACCGTCGTTTGCGCGCTGCAAAATGGCGTCGAGCAGAAAACCCAGCTCGGCCCCTGGGTCAACGGCGCCACGGTGATCCCGTCGGTGGTCTGGTTTCCGGCCCAGCGCGAGGCGGATGCTTCCGTCTGGCTCCGCGCTAAACCGCGCCTGACCCTCCCGGATATCCCGCAGGCCACACGCATCATCGATGCCCTCAGTGGCACGCGCTGTGTGGTCGAGCTGTCAGCAGATTTTACTTCCATCGCCTGGCGCAAGCTGTTGCAGAATGCCGTCGCCGGGCTGATGGTGCTGGCGAATCGTCGCGCGGGCATGTTCTCGCGGGACGATATTACAGCGCTGGCGCTGGCCTATCTGCACGAATGTCTGAGCGTCGCGCGGGCAGAAGGCGCGCGCTTAAGCGACAGTGTGCCACAAGAGATCGTCGACGGTTTCCATCGTGCCCCGGCAGATCTGGGCACCTCAATTTTGGCCGACCGACAGGCCAATCGCCCGCTGGAGTGGGACATCCGCAATGGCGTGATCCAGCGCTACGGGCAAAAACATGGCCTTCCCGTGCCCATCAGCAACGTCATCGTTCCACTGCTGGCGGCGGGTAGCGAGGGGCCGGGGTGACGTGCACGATTCAGGGGGCGGCGGGTTTTCCCTGCCCCACGTCCACCAGCAACAACACGCCAAAACTCCCCGCCGGTACCGAATGCCACGCCCCTTTTGGCACAAAATAGTACTCGCCTGCCTTGAGCGTAAACTGCTCGCCCTCCACCACCAGCGGTAGTTCTCCGTCGAGCACCAGCAGCAGCTCGTCGAAATCGTCGTGAACTTCTGGCGGAATGCCCTCTCCTCCCATCTTGATCACCTTAATATTGGCGTTCCCGACGGTTCCAAGAACGCCTGAGCGCCAGATCTCCGGCAGGCTCGCGACGACGCCCGCAATAGAGGCTTTCATTTTTCCACTCCGCTTCGTTAGATTTCACCACCTTTACCATGTCGTCAGTAATACCGTTATGATTTCATCAGGTTAGGCTTGCCGGATTTTAGCTAAGCCTTTTTAACGCTCTGGTTTACAAGGATATTCACGACCCCTTCCTGGAATTTCCTGACCCGAGAATTCAGGCAAACGGCACCGTTCTCAACTAGACTTGGAAGCTGTACTTTTCCACCTGATATCCAACCTACCCCTTCTCCTTTCACTCCACCCGAGAGGTTCAATCATGTCATTTGTCACCACCAAAGATAACGTTGAGATCTTCTATAAAGACTGGGGCCCCAAAGATGCGCAGCCGATATTTTTCCACCACGGCTGGCCGCTAAGTGCGGATGACTGGGATAACCAACTGCTGTTCTTTTTGGCACAAGGTTTTCGGGTGATCGCTTCTGACCGCCGGGGCCACGGGCGCTCAAGTCAGGTCAGCGACGGGCACGATATGGATCACTATGCGGCCGATGTCTCCGCCATCGTTGAGCATTTAGATCTGAAAAACGTGGTGCATATCGGGCACTCGACGGGTGGCGGGCAGGTTGCGCGCTACGTCGCAAAATACGGTCAGCCGCAGGGGCGTGTGGCGAAAGCGGTGCTGATCAGTGCCGTCCCTCCGCTGATGGTTAAAACGCCGGACAACCCGGGCGGCACGCCGCTGGAAGTCTTCGACGGATTCCGCCAGGCGCTCGCCGCCAATCGCGCACAATTTTATCTCGATGTGGCGTCCGGTCCGTTCTACGGATTTAACCGCGATGGCGCGGAAATTTCACAGGGCACCATCCAGAACTGGTGGCGTCAGGGAATGATCGGCAGCGCGAAAGCGCACTATGAGGGCATCAAAGCGTTCTCCGAAACCGACCAGACCGAGGATCTGAAAGCCATCACCGTGCCAACGCTGATTTTGCAGGGCGATGACGATCAGGTGGTGCCGTACAAAAATGCGAGCCTGCTTCAGGATGAACTCATCAGCAACAGCATCCTCAAAGTCTATCCGGGCTTCCCGCACGGTATGCACAGCACCCATGCGGACGTGATTAACCAGGATCTGCTGGCGTTTATTCGCAGTTAACTGAACCTCCGGTATCACCGCCCCGTGATACCGGCATTCATCACTAAAATGATGCTTATTTGTTGTTATTTCGTTAACTGCAACGGTGTAGAATCGATCTATTGATCGACACAGCCGGAGCTTTTATGAATAACAAACGCCGCTCGGTTCCAGGAATCAGGCACTATGATGGTCCTGCCGGTGGATGGGGTGCACTCAAAGCCACCGCCATCGCCGTGCGCACCCAGATGGACACCCTCGAGGCTCCCGCCACCCTGCTTCGCACCAATCAGCCCGACGGATTTGACTGCCCCGGCTGCGCCTGGCCCGACAAGGAGCACAAATCCACCTTCCAGTTCTGCGAAAACGGAGCCAAAGCCGTCACCTGGGAAGCCACCAGCAAACGCGTAACGCCTGCCTTTTTTGCCGAAAACACGGTGACTTCTCTGCTGGCGAAAAGCGACTTCGAACTCGAAGGCTATGGCCGTTTGACCCATCCGCTGGAATATCACCCGCAGAGCGATACCTTCCGCCCGGTCGAATGGGAAAAAGCGTTCGCCCGCATAGGCGAAATATTGCGTGCGCTCCCACCGGATGCCGTCGAGTTTTACACCTCCGGTCGCGCCTCGAACGAAGCAGCGTATCTGTTCCAGCTGTTCGCCCGTGAGCTCGGCACCAATAATTTTCCTGATTGTTCCAATATGTGCCACGAAGCCACCAGCGTGGGATTACCGCGCTCTATCGGGATTGGCAAAGGCACCGTGTCGCTGGATGATTTTGATAAAACTGAGCTGGTTATCTCGATTGGTCATAATCCCGGTACCAACCATCCGCGCATGATGGGCACGCTGCATGAACTTGCCAGAAGAAATGTGCCCATTATCGTGCTCAATCCGATGCGTGAGCGCGCGCTGGAGCGTTTTGCCGATCCGCAAAGCGTGGTCGAAATGGCGACCTACAGCTCAACGGATATCGCGTCGACCTATTTCCAGGTCAAAGCCGGTGGCGACGCCGCCGCGCTGAAAGGCATCGCGAAACATCTGTTGGCGTTTGAAAACGCGCTGGATGACGATTTTATCGCCACCCACACACAGGGTTTCGACGCGTTCGCGGCAGATATCGAGGCGACTCGCTGGGAATCAATAGAGCGCGAATCGGGTCTGTCTCGCGACGATTTGCTCCAGGTAGCTGAAGCCTACGCTAAGTCGAACGCCACCATCATCACCTATGGCATGGGCATTACTCAGCACAATAAAGGCACTTCCAATGTGCGCCTGATAGCCGATTTGCTGCTGATGCGCGGCAATATCGGTAAACCGGGAGCCGGAATTTGCCCGCTACGTGGGCACTCGAACGTGCAGGGCAACCGCACCGTCGGGATCTCCGAAAAACCGACGGCGGCGTTTCTGGGTAAAATCGAAGAGGTGTTTGGCTTTACGCCGCCTTCCGCGCATGGGCACGATGCGGTACAAACTACCCAGGCGATGATCGATGGAAGTGCGAAAGCGCTGTTGTGTCTTGGCGGTAATTTTGCGGTGGCAATGCCGGAGCACGAGCGCGTTTTCCCGGCGATGCGAACACTCGATCTCAGCGTTCATGTCGGCACCAAACTCAACCGTTCGCACCTGCTGACGGCGAAAGAGACCTTTATTTTCCCCTGCCTCGGTCGAACCGAGCTGGATATGCAGCTGACGGGCAGGCAATCCATCACCGTGGAAGATTCCATGTCGATGGTTCATGCCTCTTCCGGCAAGCTCAAGCCCGCGTCTCCTGAGTTGCGCTCCGAGCCCGCGATTATCGCCGGGATGGCAAAAACGACGATGATTCACACCAAAGTTGACTGGACCCGTCTTGTGACGGATTACGATCTGATCCGGGATCTGATCGAAAAAACCATCCCCGGCTTTGACCAGTACAATCAGCGTATCCGCATTCCCGGTGGTTTTCGGATGCCACTCCCGCCAACTGAACGCGTATGGCCGACGCCATCTGGTAAAGCGATGTTCTCCGTGTTCGACGGGGTTGATGAGAACCGGCAAGGGGTCGGTGAAAACATTCTGCGTCTGGTCACCTTGCGCAGCCACGACCAGTACAACACCACCATCTATGCGCTCGACGATCGCTATCGCGGGGTGTTTGGCCGCCGCGATATTCTGTTTATGAACGAGGGCGATATGGCACAGCTCGGCCTGGAGCACGGGGATCGGGTCGATATCGCAACGGCACTACCGGACAGCGCTCTGCGCCTGATGGATATCACCGTGGTGGCTTACAACATCGCCTCCGGGACCGTCGGTGCCTATTACCCGGAGGCTAACGTGCTGGTTCCGCTCGATTATCTTGACAAAGACAGTGGCACACCGTCCTATAAATCTGTGCCCGTCACGGTGACGTTACGCTCAAAAGAGATCCGCGCAATTTAAACGAGACCCTTTGATGTTGATGAAAACAAATACTTTGCGTCGGGATGACGCCAGCATGGAATTTCGCGCAGGGATTACTGCCTGTCTGCCCACCATTCCGGGCTACTGGAGCATCGGTTTTGCCGCCGGGGCCATTGGTACACTTTCCGGCTTCACCACTCTGCAAACCGCTCTGCTGGCCAGCGCGCTGTACGCCGGTTCAGCGCAGTTTCTGTTTTATTCGCTGTGGGCCACCGGCGCGGAAATTGCCTCGGTGGTGTTGAGCGTGTTCCTCGTTAACCTGCGCTATTTGCTGATGAGCTCTGCCATGAGCGTGTTCTTTCGCGAATACTCCACCCTGCAAAAAGTGGTCAGCGGGCTGCTGCTGACCGATGAAACGTTTGGCGTGGCGGTGCAAAACGGCAGCCAGCAGAGCAAAGTGCCGTTTGCGTGGATGCTGGGTCTAAACCTGGCCGCCTGGCTCAACTGGATCCTCGCCTGCATAGTCGGCGCATGGCTCGCCTCCGCTCTTCCGCCATCGTTGATGGAAGGATTGAGCTTCAGCCTGGTCTCAATGTTTATTGGACTGGTGCTGATGATCTGGTTCGCCAGCCGCCGCAAAGCGCTGGAATCGTTCAGCATCGCCGCGGCGGTGGTCATGACCCTGCTGACTGCCGGTCACACGGACATGAGCGTAGTGGTGATCGTTGCGGCATCCGTTTCAGCGACTCTCGCGACCCTGGGGCTGCGCGTATTCTATAAAGGCGGGAAATAGATGGAGAGGAATATCTTACTGGCGATTATCGCCTGCGCGGTGGTTACTGCCCTGATGCGTACGGTGCCGATTCTGCTGCTCTCGCGGTTCCGCCTGGCTCCTGTCCTGCAACAGTGGCTGAGCTTTATCCCTTCGGCGATCATGGCTGCGATAATCACCGCCGAGCTGGTCGGTAAACCGGCGCTGACCCCGTCGGGGATCAGCGTTTCGCTGCTGGCGGCAGGCGTGGCAACGCTCGCCGGGATTTTATCCCGCAGCCTGTTTGCGACGGTGATCGCCGGAATGGTCGCGTTTTCAGGGTTGAGTTATTTGTTGGGGTGATGCCTGAAGTGCCGGGTGGCGCTGCGCTTACCCGGCCTACACAACCCTCAATCGTAGGCCGGGTAAGGCGCAGCCGCCACCCGGCAACAAAAGGCACAACGTCAAAGCCGCGTCACACCCAACTCCACCGCCTCATCGCGCCACGCGAGCAACAGAGAATACGGTTCGCGCGACACCGCGCTAAACCCGCCGATCAGCATCGCCTCGCACACACTTTGATATTGCGGTTCACTCACCAGCGCGTGCAGCGCATCCCGCAAAAGCTCAACCGTTGAAGCATCCCCCGCCGTGATCAACGGCAGCCCTGGCGTGGGCGAGGTTTCTCCCACCACGCTCAAACTTTTCAGTACGTCGGGTTCATGGCGCTGCAATAACGCCCAGGTCACGCAGTCGATGGCGGTGATATCCGCGCTCCCTTCTGCCAGTGCAATCAATGATTGCCGATGACTCCCGCTCAAACGCGTTTCCGAGAAAAACCGTCCCTGCACTGAAAGCGGCGCGACCATTTTACGCAGGGCGTTATACCCCGACTGCGAATCGACAGAATTAGACACCGCCCGCTGACCGCGAAAATCCGCCAGCGTTTTACCCGCATCCGCTTCACGCGCAACGAGAAAACTGCGGTAATGAATGCCTTCACAGCCGGACGCGGTGTAGTGAAAACAGCCCACCGTCTGCACGTCCGTAAGCTGTGTCACCAGCGGGAAACCGCAGGTCTGGCTGAGCAGCAACTCAGGGCTTTGCCAGTGCGCGAGCAAATCCGTCCCGTTCCAGGAACTGACCCGCAGGCCACGTTCCAGCAAAAGAGTTCGCACCGCCTGCCACAGCCGATCGTTATCAGCCGTATTGATGGCATACATCGGAAACGCGAGAGTCTTAGTCATGCTTTTTCACACCCGGATGCACGGTGACATCGATGTTTTTTGCCCAAAACTGGCGCAGCCATTCTCCGTAGCCATGCACCACAAATTGCTGATTGCGCTGCTGATAATCTTGTTTATTGCGCAGATATATTTCACGCAGGCCATACCACGGCACGCCAGGGAGATCGTGATGCACTGAATGATAGTTGAGATTGAGAAACAACACTCGCCACACCAGCGCGGCTTCGTTAATCACCGAACGCGCCAGCGGATCGTCCGCCGCCTGATGTTCCAGGAATGAGCGTACTTTGGTTAAGGCCAGCGCCGGATAACTCACCGCGAGCACAAAATACAGTGCCGAAAATCCGATCGTTTCCATCCACATAAACAGCGGCACCAGCAGTGCGCCGTGAATCAGCCACATCGCCATATTCCCGAGTTGTAGATGGCGAAACGCTTTATATGCGCCGGTAAGCGTCTGGAAAATATCCAGCAGCGGGGCTAACAGCAGGCGACCGGGAAAAGTATTGCGCGCCTGGATCAGTTTGCGCTGCCACGGGGAAAACTTCGCCCAGGATTCATCGGTGAAATAGTAGGATTCCGGGTCGTCCACCGGAACGGTCAGATGGTCGTGATTGTGATGTGCCAGATGCGAATCGCGATACAGCCCGAACGGATACCACACCGCCAGCGGCAACGTGCCAAGCAGTTGGTTGAACCATGCCACGCGTGTCGGATGGCCGTGGATCAGCTCGTGCTGCAGCGACATATACCAGGCGGTAAACCAGATCAGCAGCACAGTCGCGGGAATACGTCCGAGGAATTGCCAAAAATACAGCGTGGCAAACCAGCCGCCGTAAATGACAATAAGTAAAACCCAGGTGGGAAATTCGCTGCGCCATAACCAGCGCTGAGAAAGGTGGCGAATAATCTCGCGTTGCTGTGGATGTAAATAGAGTGGAGACCGTTGACTCATCGGGTTCGATGCCATTTCCGCAATAAGACGTTATCCCACGAAGATGTGAGATAACGTCGGAAATAACAAAGAATTTAAATGGCTATGCATTGCCGGAAATAGAAAGAACGGTGCGGTTTATTGCCGGGTGGCGCTGCGCTTACCCGGCCTACACATTTGGCTCCCTCTCCCCGTGGGAGAGGGTTCGGATGAGGGCATCAGACCGCGCAAATGTAAACGTAGGTCGGGTAAGGCAAAGCCGCCACCCGACAATGTCCTCGCACGTTATTCCTTCACGCGCGCACGCTTGCCGCGTTCTTCTTCCTGGCTGTCGGCACTCGCCACTAATGCGAAATTAAAACTGACTTCCGTGTGTGGGGCGTTAATATCGCGTTCTTGCGCCAGTTTGCTGTCGGTGATTTTAATCGGATCGGCGATCAGCTCTTCGCGGGTGGCAAAGGCAAAATCGTCCCACAGATATTCATCGCCATTGAGGTTAATCTGCGTAGTCAGATGTTTATAACCCGGCGCGGAGACAAAGAAATGCACGTGCGCCGGACGATTGCCGTGACGCCCTAAACCGTTCAGCAGTTTTTGCGTTGGGCCATCCGGCGGACAACCGTAGCCGCACGGCACAATGCTGCGAACCGCATAGCGTCCATCCGCGCCGGTCTGCACGCGGCGGCGCAGGTTATATTCGCTTTGCGATGCATCAAAGAACGAATAGCCGCCGAGCGTGTTGGCGTGCCAGATATCGACAATCGCGCCCGCCACCGGCTTGCCGTGCAGATCGGTAATGGTCCCGTGCAGCCACATGGTTTCGGCCTTCTCGCTGCCGTCGTCCATGCGCGCGTAGCCCTGACTGAGCGGCGCGTTGGCTACGTACAGCGGCCCTTCGATGGTGCGCGGCGTGCCGACGTCGTTGCCCGTTGCCGCCTCTTTTTCGTCGGCACGCATATCGAGATAATGCTCCAGCCCTAATCCCGCCGCCAGCAGCGCCGCCTCTTTGCGCTCGCCCAGCTCATTGAGATAATTCACCGCCAGCCAGAACTCTTCGTCTGTAATATCAAACTTTTTAATGGTTGCACACAGGTCGCCGAGGAGCTGATGCATAATCGTTTTAAAACGCTCGTTACCCTGGGCAGAATTTAATCCGCTGCTGATGGCGAGTAACGTTTCCAGTTCGGTTTGTTTGGTTGGATTGACTGACATTGCGTATTCCTCTTGTAGGATAAGGTTTATTATTCTGTGTTACTGCTTTTCAACATAAATAGACGATGGATGCTGGCACAGCGGCTGCACGCTAATTTCCATATAAGGGAAAAGCGGCAGGCCAGTTAATATCTCGTGCAGCTCCTGATTATCTTTCACATCAAACAGGCTGACATTGGCGTATTGCCCAACGACGCGCCAGATATGCAGCCATTTCCCTTCGCGCTGTAATTGCTGCGAATAGGCTTTTTCTTTGGCTTTTATTTCTTCTGCCTGGGCTGCGGGCAGCGACGATGGAATATTCACCGTCATCTCGACTTTAAATAGCATTCTGGTGTCCTTTATTTACGCGCGTAATAACGCAATTTGTCTTCGTCGATCTCAACGCCCAGACCAGGGCCTTGCGGCAGCGTCACCTGGCCGTCGCTGAAATCGAGAGGGTTTGCGACGATGTCGTCTTTCAGCAGCAGCGGGCCAAACATCTCGGTGCCCCACTGCATTTTCAACGTCGACCACGCATGGAGAGAGGCCACCGTGCCGAGCGTGCCCTCCAGCATCGTGCCGCCGTACAGCGCCACGCCAGCGGCCTGCGCCACGTGCGCCAGCTTCAGCGCCTGCACCGGACCGCCCGCTTTGGCAATTTTCAGGGCATAGGCACCGGTAAAACCGCCGTTTGCCAGGCCATAGCCGTCGTGAAGCGTTGCCACCGCTTCGTCTGCCAGGATCGGCAGCGTAAAGCGCTGACTCAGGGCTATCAGCCCACGCGTGTCCCAAAGCGGGATCGGCTGCTCGACCAGGTCGATACCGCCCTCTTGCAACAGCGCCATGCCTTTAATCGCGCTCGGCAGATCCCACGCCTGGTTCACATCCACCCGCACGCTGACGCCATCGCCCAATGCCGCCTTGATCGCCAGCGCATGACGGATATCGCTATGCAGTTCGCCCGCGCCGATTTTCAGCTTAAAAGTGTTGTGCCGCCCTTCGGCAAGCAGGCGTTTTCCCTCGTCGATGTCTTTGTTGGTGTCGCCACTCGCCAGGGTCCAGAGCACCGGCAGACTTTGGGTTAATGCCCCGCCGAGCAGCGTGCTGACGGGCACATTCAGCTTTTTCCCCAGCGCATCAAGAAACGCGGTTTCCAGCGCAGATTTGGCAAAAGTGTTGCCTTTGACGCTGGCATTCATCATCTGCGCAAGTGATGCGACACCGCTGAATGTCTGGCCGCACAGCAGCGGTGCGAGATAGGTTTCAATCGCTGAACGAATGGCTTCCGGGCTTTCCGCCCCGTAGCTCAGGCCGCCGATGGTGGTGGCTTCGCCCCAGCCGACCACGCCCTGTGCGCATTCCATGCGTACGATAGTCAGTGTCTGGCAGCCCATCGTCGCCATCGACAGCTTGTGCGGACGAATAGTCGGGATATCCACCAGCCAACAGGTGATGGATTCAATGGTTAAGCTCATGCTCGGCTCCTGCGGTTAAAAAGGTGATCACATGCTGGTTAAACGCCGCCGCACAGGCCACGTTCGACAGGTGCGACGCGGGTAAAACAAGGTAGTGCGCGTGGGGGGCATCCACCACGATAGCTTCGGCGTCACGCGAGGTGGTGACAGGGTCACTTTCCCCTGCGATCACCAGCATCGGGCGTGGCATTTGCGTCAGTTCATCACGCAGATCGGCCATCGCCAGCGCGTCACAACAGGCGGCATAGCCTTCTGCCGGTGTGGCAGCGAGCTGCTCAATGAGCGGGTAAACCACCTCAGGATTGTTTTGACGAAACGCAGGGGTAAACCAGCGGTCGGCGGCGCTCTGGGCAACCGGGTCCATGCCCTGCTCGCGCACCGTTGCGGCACGTTCACGCCAGCCCGCTTCCTGCCCAATTCGTGCCGCCGTGTTCGCCACCACAATCCGCTGGAAACGCTCCGGCGCGTGGCGGTTGAGCCACATCCCGGTCATGCCGCCAAGCGAGATTCCGCAAAAGCAGGCCCGCTCCACATCGAGATGATCCAGCAGGGCAATCACGTCCTGTCCGAGCAGCTCAAGGGTAACGGGCTGTGAACCGACAGCCGAACGCCCATGCCCGCGCGTGTTGTAGCGAAGCACGCGAAAATGCTGCGTCAGCGCCGGGATTTGTGCCTGCCACATCTCCCAGGTGGTGCCTAACGAATTTGACAGCACCAGCAGCGGCGCGCCTTCCGGGCCATCAAGGCGAAACTCAATCTCCATGCTTTTCTCCTTATGCCGTCGCGTCTTCAGCAAGCAGCGCAAACGTCAGCGCCACCGGCGTGACGGACTGCAAATACTCCGGCGTCACGTCACCAAACAACTCACGCACCACTACGCCTTCAGGCGTGATATCCATCACCGCCATGTCGGTATAAATGCGGTCGATACAGGCCATGCCGGTGAGCGGATAGGTGCAGCGTTCGACGATTTTGCACTCGCCTTTTTTGGTCAGGTGCTCGGTCATCACGAACACTTTTTTGGCCCCGATCGCCAGATCCATCGCCCCGCCGACGGCAGGAATGGCGGACGGCGCGCCGGTGCTCCAGTTGGCCAAATCGCCACGCGCCGACACCTGATACGCACCCAGCACGCAGATATCCAGGTGCCCGCCGCGCATCATGGTGAAGGAGTCGCCGTGGTGGAAATAACACCCGCCCGAAAGCAGCGTCACCGGCTGTTTCCCGGCGTTAATCAGCTCGGGGTCTTCCTCGCCTGGCGCAGGGGCGGGCCCCATGCCGAGAATGCCGTTTTCGCTGTGCAAAAAAATCTCGCGATCCTTTGGCAGATAGTTGGCAATCTGGGTCGGCATGCCGATGCCCAGATTGACGTACGCGCCCTCGGGAATATCCCGCGCAATGCGCTCGGCGAGCTGTTGATGCGTTAACGTCTTCACGCGGTCTCCTTAAGTGACGTGGCTGAAACCTGAATCACCCGCTGAACAAAAATGCCCGGCGTGACCACCGCTTCCGGGTCCAGTTCGCCGAGGGCCACACATTCGCTCACCTGCGCGATGGTGCAACGGGCGGCGGCGGCCATGATCGGGCCAAAGTTGCGCCCGGTTTTGTCGTACACCAGATTGCCCCAGCGGTCGGCTTTCAGCGCTTTGATCAGCGCGAAATCGGCGTTCAGCGGCAGTTCAAAAACATAATCTTTGCCGTCGATATGGCGTGTCTCTTTGCCTTCGGCCAGCTCAGTCCCGTAACCGGTTGGCGTAAAGATGCCGCCCAGTCCCGAACCGCCCGCCTGAATACGCGCTGCCAGATTGCCCTGCGGCACCAGCTCCAGTTCGACCTCGCCGCGACGATACAAATCGTCAAAGACCCAGGAATCCACCTGACGCGGGAAGGAGCAGATCACCTTCCTCACGCAACCTGCTTTGAGCAGCGCCGCCAGGCCGTAGTCGCCGTTGCCAGCGTTGTTGCTGATGAGGGTGAGTTCGCGTGGACGGCGGCGGATCAGCGCATCCAGCAGGTCCGACGGCTGTCCCGCCGGGCCAAACCCGCCGACCATTACCGTCGCGCCATCAAAAATGTCTTTCACCGCGCCATCCAGCGTGGCAATCCGTTTATCAATCATTCCTGGGCCTCTTTTTTGTTATTGGGCAGGCTGCGCAGCGCAATCCACGCCAGCAGGGCGTAAACCATCAGCAGTACGGAGACGGGCCATGAGGCGTTGAATTCCATCAGTAGCGCCACCGCCAGCATCGGTCCCAGACCGCCGGAAAATATCGATCCCACTTCATGTCCCAACGCCAGGCCGGAGTAGCGCACCCGCACCGGGAACAGATCGCTCATGATGCAGGGCTGAGTGCCGATCATCGCCCCGTGGCAAAATGGCAGGCCGAGCAGCATCGCCAGCATGATCCAGCCGTACGTCCCGGTGGAGAGCAGCCAGAAGAACGGGAATGCCATCACCAGCAGGCCGATCACGCCGATGTAGTAGACCGGCTTGAGGCCGATGCGATCCGACAGCGCCCCCCAGAACAGAATCGAGAAAAACTCCACCAGCATCGCCAGGGTCACGGCGCTGATAATTTCACCGGTGCTGATGCCGATGTGTTTGGCGTAGACCACCGAGAAGGTAAAGAAGATGTACGATGCGCCGTTCTCCGGCAGACGCAGGGCAATGGCCTGCAACAGCGCTTTCGGGTGTTCGCGGATAATCACCAGCAGCGGGATTTTCTCGTGCTGGTCTTCCGGTTTGGCCTGGGTAAAGGCCTTACTCTCGCGGATGTTTTTGCGGATGTAAACGCCGACTAAAAAGATGACGATGCTCAGCAGGAACGGCACGCGCCAGCCCCAGCTCATAAAGTCGTCTTCCGGCAGTTTTTGCACCAGGTAAAAGGCAAAGGCCGAGAGAACAAATCCACCGGAAACCCCCATCTGGCTCCAGGCGGTGTAATACCCGCGCCGTGATGCGGGCGCGTTTTCACTCAGCATCAGTACTCCACCGCCCCACTCTCCGCCCGATGCCACGCCCTGTAAGAAGCGCAAAATGATCAGCGACAGCGGCGCCCAGATACCAATCTGCGCGTACACCGGCAGCAGGCCAATCACGAACGTGGTGGCGCCCATCAGCGTCAGGGTCATGATCAGCGTCATTTTTCGGCTGTAGCGATCGCCGATATGCCCGAAGACAATCCCGCCCAGCGGACGCGCCAGAAAACCGACCGCAAAACCAGAAAAGGCCAGCAAGGTTCCCTGGAGCGGGTCACCGCCCACCGGGAAGAACAGCGGGCCAAACACCAGTGCCGCCGCCGTGCCATACAGAAAAAAGTCATACCATTCCAGCGCATTGCCCAGCACCGAGGCGATCACCAGCTTGCGCATCTGCTGCGCGTCCTGGCTGCCGGCGGCTTGTGTGACGGTACTTTCAGTAACGACATTACTCATGACACGCGTCCCCTCTTGTTGTCGTGGACTTACGCCTGCACATCGTCACCGACGGTGTGATAGCGGCGGTTGAAGTAGACCAGCCCGCGCGGCTGTTCGCTGATGCGAATAGCCTGAACCTGGCAGTAGAAAACGCTGTGGCTACCCACTTCGTGACAGGTGTCGATGGTGCAATCAAAGCTGGCGACGGACGAGCTGAGCACCGGCGCGCCGCTGCTCAATACCTGCCAGCTGTCGTGCAGGAACCGCTCCTCGGAACGCAGGCTGGCGTTGGCGAAGACGCCAGAAAGATCCTGATGTTCACCGGAGAGCACGTTGACGCACAGGGTGCCGTTGTGTTTGAAATGCTGATGAGCAAAGGAGTTGCGGTTCATGCACACCAGTAGCGTAGGCGGCTGATCGGTCACGCTACAGACCGCCGACGCGGTAAAACCAAATTTCCCCGCCGGGCCGTCGGTGGTGATAACCGAAACCGCGCTGCCGAGCTGCGCCATCGCATTACGAAATTCTGTTTGCAGTGTCATAAGTGGTTCCTTACAAATCGATAACGAGACGGGCGCATTTCGCCCGCGAACAGCAGAGCAGGATCTGATCGCCGTCGGCTTTCTCTTCGTCGGTCAGATAGTGGTCGCGGTGATCCGGCTCGCCTTCCAGCACGTCAGTCAGGCAACTGCCGCAAATCCCCTGCTTGCACGACACATTCACTTTCAGCCCGGCCTGGGCCAGCGCCTCGACGATGGTCTGGTTTTCCAGCACTTTCACGGTGATGCCGCTGGTCGCCGCGACCACTTCAAAGGCATTGCCGCCGGTCTGCACCTCGGCGCTGAAACACTCCTGGTGGATGTGCTCTGGGTGATAGCCCTGGGCTTTTGCGCGATCGGTCACCGCATCCATCAGCCGCGCCGGGCCGCAGGTGTAGACGTGGGTGTTGTCGGGCACATCGCACAGCGCGGCGTCAAGATTCAGGCGCTGCTCGTCGCTAAAGTGCAGATGCACGCGATCAGCGAACGGCGCGGCTTCCAGCTGCGCAATAAATGCCGCCTGTGAACGCGAACGGGCACAGTAATGCAGCGAAAAACTCCGCCCGGCGGCGTGGAGTTCCGCCGCCATCGCCAGCATCGGCGTGATACCAATTCCGCCGCCGATCAGCAGGCTGTGGGCGGCGGTTTCATCCAGCGCAAACAGATTGCGCGGCTCGCTAACCTGAATCTCATCGCCTTCACGCAGGGCGTGGGCGGCGAGCGATCCGCCCTGCGAATTTGTGTCTTTCAGCACGCCGAGCTGGTAGTACCGGGCATTCTGCGGGTCGCCGCACAGGGAGTACGGACGAATCAAATCGGCGCTGAGATGCAGGTCGATATGCGCCCCGGCGCGAAACGACGGGAGCGGAATGCCGTCAACATGCGCCAGCGTCAGCAGCACCACGTCGCCCTGCAGCTCGCGGCGGATAACCTGTAGTGTCAGCATGGTGGCTCCTTAACGCATAAACAGGCCGCCGTTGATGTCCCAGGTTGCCCCGGTGACAAACGACGCCTGCGGTGAAGCCAGCAATGCCACGGCTTGCGCGACAAACGCCGCCTCACCGAGTTTCCCGACCGGGATCATGGCCAGCAGTCCGGCCATTTTTTCTTCCGGCACCAGAGCGTGGACCATCGGCGAATCCATCGGGCCAGGTGCTATGGCATTGACCGTCACGCCCGCTTTGCTCAGCTCGCGGGCGAAGATTTTGGTCAGCGTCAAAATGCCGCCTTTAGATGCGGCGTAATGCGCCCCCGACGCCGTGCCGCCGTTCTGCCCGGCGAGCGATGCCAGGTTGATGATGCGACCGTAGCCTTGAGCGTCGAAGTAGCGCCCCAGCGTCTGACAGCCGACAAAGGTGCCGCGCAGATTGGTGGAGATCACGCGGTCGAACTCGTCGACGCCAATCTCCATTACTGGCGTTGCCAGCGTCAGCGCGGCGTTGTTGACCAGCACCTGTAAACTGCCGAAACGGGCGAGCGTCGCGTTGAGCGCGCGGGTAAACTCCTCCGGCTGGCGGATATCCAGCCCCAGCGCCAGCACGTTATCGCTGTCGAGCGCGTCCGCCGCCTGCTGCGCGCGAGCGGCGTCGACGTCGGTCAGCACCACCTGGAACCCCTGTTCCAGAAGATGTGCGGCGATAACATTGCCCAGACCGGCGGCCGCGCCGGTCACTAATGCTGTTTGTGTCATGCGCGATTCCTCAGAGGATGTAGCCGATGCTGTGCAGCACATCGTCGCTGTTGACCAGGCGGATCACCTTCTGCTGGATGCGCAGGCGGTCGCCCTCGCGCTGGAGCTGCCAGGTAATATCCGCCGCGTAATGGCGGCTGTGGCCCTTGCGGTGTTCCCACAGGGACTGCGCCCCGCGCACCACAATCAGGCTGTCGCTGGATTCCAGCAGATGAAAACGCGACAACGTGCGCAGGGTTCTGGCGCGCGGCGTGGTGGAGATCGACTCGCCGCTGTAGAGGCGATGAACACGTTTTTCGCGCATGTGGTGATCGTCACAGGCGTAGTTGAGCGTGTTCTTGAAATCGGTTTCGTTCGGGTCGATGGGCACCACGTACAGACCGTCGTGCTGCCACAGATCCAGCCAGGCGTTAAATTCGCCCTGATCGAGCAGATCGCCTTCGAGGTTAATCAGCGTCACGGCGGCAAAGAGTTCAGATTCTGGCGTCATCATTGTTCGCTCTCCGTCATCAGTTTTTTCCACTGCTGGTAGGCCGCGCGCATCCCGGTTTCGGCGCTGACGTCGCTACGCAGGCCGTCGTCGGTGCGGTACTCGCCCGCCAGCCCTCGGTTGAGCATGATCCACAGGTCATCACCCGCCGTGGCCCCTCGCTGAACGCGCTCCCAGGCTTCGGAGTCGTCCGGCGTGCCAAAGCCCATCGGCCCCTGGAAGTGTTCGTGCAGACGCAGACGCGCCTGGTTCGCAATTTCTGGCCCGCCGTCCATCGTGATGACCGCGTGGTGAATTTCAGTCTCATTGACGGACACCGGCTGAAGCACGCGGAAGAACGCCATCGAACAGGCGATGTTCGGGAAGATATTGAGATTAAAACCGGAGCCACCGACGGCGCGCACGATGCGACGCACCTGCTGTTCGTCGTGTTCGGCACGCAGCGCCTCTGCCAGCGCTTCAAAACGCTCAGGGATTGGCGCATCGAGATTCGCGTCGAGATCCACTAATTCCGGGATCATCACCATTACGCTGTGGCCGTTGCCCAAATCTTCGACGTAGCCGCTGCCGTCGACGAAGTTGAGCATCTCTTCAGTCTGCTTATCGACGGAGCTTAAGAACGAGCGGTGAACCACCGGGAAGTGGTAGCCGTCGGTGGTGTTTTCGAGCTGGATTTTCCAGTTGCCAGGGAAGCGGAAACGGTGCGCCGGGCCGGTTTTGATCGGATAGCCCGCGCCCTGTTTCATAAACAGATCCATCCACTTTTTCGCCGCGCCGAGGAAATCTTCCAGCGGTTCGATCTGGTCGTTAAAGGTGGCGAAAATCATCCCCGCGTACTGTTCGGTGCGCAGGGAAACCAGCCCCAGTTCGCCCTTTTCAAGCTGATCGGCGTAGCTTTCAGGATGCGGTACGCCGCGCAGACTGCCGTCCAGCGCGTAGCCCCAGCCGTGATACGGACAGACGAAGCTGTTGGTTTTGCCGCTGCGGTGTTCGCACACAGTCGCCGCGCGGTGACGGCAGCGGTTGAGCAGCGTGTGAACGGTACCTTTGCGATCGCGCACCACAATCACCGGCTGAGTGCCGAGTTCGGTGGTTTTGAAACTGCCGGTGTCCGGGATTTCACTGGCGTGCGCCACCCACACCCAGGTTTTGCTGAAGATGCGATCCAGCTCGAGCTGGAAAAGGTCGTCCGAGGTGTAGAGCGAGGTGTGGACGCGGTCGCTTTGGACCAGCGCCGCGATCTCTGCCGCGCTCGGCACCGCCTGCGGCGAGGTGTCGATATTTTTAATGGCTATCAGGTGATCGCAATTCATGTCTGGTTCTCCTGCACATTTTCGTTTTTATCGGGGACAGGTAATTCATCCGCCGCGTGCCAGCGGTCCACCGGTCGGCTGAACAGGTTGCGGGTAGTGAAGTGGCGCATCGCCATGCCGTTCGCGTCGCGCATAAAGGTGACGCAGATTTCTGCGGCGTTCAGGTGCGCCCCTCCGGCGGTAAATTCTGAGGTTTGCAGCATCAGCCAGCGCCCGCGCAGTTCACCGTCCGCCGTGTGGCCCAGCGCTTCCGAGCACAGGAAATGCGCGTTGAGGGCAAAGTGCGCGGGACGGCGCACGTAACTCGCCATCATCGCGACAATCGCCTCGCGTCCCTGGTGTTTGCCGAGACGAGTGGCGTAGGGTTCACCGAGCCCTTCCCAACAGGCGTCGGTGGTAAACAGCGCGCCGATTGCCTGCACAGTTTCATGGCTGTCGAGCTGGTCGCACAGGCGCATGTAATCGCTGATGCACACCCGCGCCGCCTGGCTGTCTTCGAGCTGCTGTAAGCGCAGCGCATCCTGTGCGTTCATGGTCTTAGCCCTGAATAATCAGTTCGCGGCCCACGCGGGCTTCGATTTTGCAGAATTTCCACAGCTTGCTGCCGCTTTCGCCAACCGGCGTGGTGCGGAACAAGTTGCAGACAGCCGCCACGTTGTCCAGGTGCTCGGCGTCCGCCAGCACGTAAGTGGTCCACGGTGCGGTGGTGGACGGGCCGACCATCAGCTGGTCGTCATCCATGTTGCCGATAACGCGAATCCCCTGGGTTTCCTCAATGCCTTTCATCATCACGCCGAACGCGGCCCACACCTGTTTGGCCTCCGCCGGACTCGCGTCGAAAAAGTTCTGATTAACCCCGATGCAAAACAGCACTCGTAACGTTTTTGACTGGCTCATCTGTTGCTCCTTTGATTAAAAAATTACAAATAACCGGGCAGCGGTTTGCCGCCGAAAAAGACCGTACCGGCGTTGAGGTACGAGAGATCGCCCATAAAGGCGTGCTGAGTGATCACCATCGTGTCGCGCACAAAACGTTGCAGCGGGCTGGTCATGGTGACGCCGCCCATGCCGTTTAGCGCCAGTGCCTGACGCGCCACGTCAGCGGCGACGCGTGTCACGTGAGTGGAGGAAAGCCGCAGGGCGTTGATCTGCTCGCAGCTCGCCTCATTTCCCGCCAGCAGACACTGCCAGACGTCGTCGATGGCCTCATAAAACCAGGCGCGGGCGGAGCGCAGCTCGGCTTCGCAGCGGGCAATTTGCATTTGCGCCTGCTGGCGGTCCGCCAGACGTGGCGCGCCGGTCACCGACTGCTGACGATGGGCGATGGCGTAGATTTCATTGAGTGCCGCGCGAGCCACGCCGAGCGCCACCACGGAGAGCACTTGCGTCGCGAGGGACAGCACCGGATAGCGGTACAGCGGCCCTTCCAGATTCAGCGCCCCGCCGCGAATAAAGGTCCACTCGTGCGGGACAAAGGCGTCGTTGACCAGCAGATCGTGACTGCCGGTTCCGGCGAGGCCGACCGTGTCCCAGACCGGATCGATCTGCACGCTGGCGCGGGGCAATACCGCCATGCGCGGCAGTGCCTGTTCGGTATCCGGCAAAATCCCGACGCCGAGCACTGAAGCCCCCATGCTGCCGCTGGCAAAACTCCAGCGTCCGCTGACGCGGTATCCGCCGTCTGCCTGAATGGCTTTCTGCGTCGGGAAGATGCCACCTGCAAAGACCACGTCCGGTCCGTCGCGATACAGCTCTTGCAGGGTGTCGGGCGGCAGCGCGCCGAGATAAAACGGGCTCATGCCGAAGCTGGCCACCCAGCCCGCAGAGCCGTCGGCGGTGGAGATTTGCTCGATCAGTTCGCAAAATTGCGCCGGAGAGCATTCGTCGCCGCCATACATTTTGGGCACCAGCGCACGGTAGACGCCCGCCTGGCGGAAACGGGCAATGATGTCGTCAGAAATATGACGCTGGTGTTCAAATTCATGGCTGCGAGCGGCGACATCACTCAGCAGTGGCACAAGTTCCTCACGGACCTGGATAGCAGACATAGCGTTCTCCGAAATGGGTGATGCGGTGCCCGCAAGGCGAGCGCGTCCGCAATGAGTCGTACTCACTGAGTCTTCAGGAAATTAAAAAACCGGGAAATTTAGGGTTGTCGTCGTCCGGTGAGCCATTCAACGGCCTGCACCAGCAGCCCGTCCTGGCCTTTCGCAGCCACCAGCTGGAGCGAGACCGGGCGTCCGTGTAGGTCGCCCACGGTCAGGGTAATGGCCGGATGACCGCTGAGATTGAACGGGCGAACCAGGCGCGTGAGATTCACCACGCTAAGAGGATCGGCGGCTTCCTCAAGCGTCGGCGGCAGCTCGGGCAGCGTCGCCAGCGCCAGTAGCGGGTTTTTTGCAAGCATGGCATCAACCTGCGCGGTGAACTGGATGCGTATTTGCTCGGCAGAATCCAGCGCGTTGGCACTGACATCCGCTCCGGCGCGGATACGCGAGGCAACGTCCGGCGAAACCTTGTTGCTCGCCAGCAGCGGGCTGAACGCCTGCCAGTTTTCATGGCTGATGAGGGTCAGCCCGGCGCGATGGGCTTCATCCAGATTGGGGAGTTCGGCCTTTTGCGGTGCGATACCCTGCTGTTCAAGGAAACGGAGAAGTATCGCGTCAATCTCTACGCTGGCAGCCGGGATAAACGACATCGCCGGTAGCGCGTTCAGCGGTTCGCCAACGGGGACACCGAGACGCGTCATCGCCTGGCGTAAAACGGCGGCGTCGCTCGCAAATACCCCGACGCAGTCGAGTGAGCTTTGCGCGGGCATCACGCCGTGTCGGCTAAGGACGCCGTAGCCGGGTTTGAATCCCAGAATGCCGCAGCAGGCCGCAGGCATTCTGACCGATCCGCCAGTGTCGGTGCCGAGGGAGAAATCGACTTCACCGGAGGCGACCACTGCGGCTGAACCGCTGGACGAGCCGCCCGGGATCAGTGCCGGATAACGGGGATTCACCGGCGTGCCGCTCCAGGGATTGATTCCGGTGACGCCAAACGCCAGCTCATGCAGCGTGGTTTTGCCCGTCAACTGGCAGTTTTGTGCCAGCAGCGCAGCGACGACGCTGGCGTGCTGTGCCGCGACGGGATTGTGCTCCAGCGCAGGACAACCTGCGCGAGTTTGATGTCCGGCGATATCCAGAGTGTCTTTCACCGCGAATCGCAGGTCGCCCTTGCCGAGGACAAATTGCTCAACGTAACCATTGCTCTCATAAACTGGCTTCATGATTAATACCTTGACCAGAAAAAGTGAATCATATTCAGGCGGACAGTCAGTGCTGTCTTTTTGTCCTGACTAACGTTAGGTCAATCATGGAATAATTAGATGAAAATTCAAGTAATCTTTCACGTTAATTTTACGCTGAAGCAACATTTTATTAACCTTTAACTCTGCAAGGTTACTGATTCAGGATGATGAAAAATAAGGCAAAATGGCGGGAAAAAGAAATCCATGCCGCCCTGAGCAATCAGAGCGACATAAGCTTTTTACTATTGAAATTACAGATAGTTAGAGAGAAAGACTACGGAGTTCACAAATTTGTCATCGGATAATTTGACCTCACAGTTCGTTGAGGTTATCCAGCACTTTGGCGAGTGAAAGATTCATCTTGTCGACCTGTGACACACTCATCCCTTTGAAGCCTTTTTCGAACACTTTTTGGGTCAGAGCGTAGGCCTCTTCCACTTTTTTTCGACCGGCGTCGGTAAGCATCACTTCGGTGACGCGCGCATCCTGTTCGCTGCTGGCGGTGGTGACCAGACCGTCATCGCGCAGCCGCCCAACGATTTTGGTGATGGTCGGCATCTTGGCCATCGCGTATTCAGAAATTTGCGAAATACTGGCCTTGCCGTACTGGTGAGTGACCATCAAAACACGAAAGCGAGAGACGTCTAGCTGGGCTTTTTTTAGTGTAATTTCCATGATTTGCGTATAACGCGCATAGACATTCACGATCCAGTAAAACGGAAACTCTTCGCGATGAAAGCTGGGATCGTCAGGCGTGCCGTCCGGGGTATTTTTTATTGTTGTCATGCGTTTCCTTACCAAAAAAAGCGTCAGATTGAACGATTATACCCTGCGAATCTGCGGCAGCTAAGCGTATCAGTGAGGCTGCTGAATCGTATAAGAGATCCCGATCGCATTATGATTCAAAAATGATAAGTGATTAACAATTACGTATCATTTTTTACACATTGCATTGACGATTAGGGTGGCTATTTTCTATACCCTAAATAATTCGAGTTGCGGGAAGGCGGCAAGCGTGGGAATCCCCAGGAGCTTACTTAAGTAAGTGACTGGGGTGAGCAGGCGCAGCCAACGCACCTGCAACTTGAAGTATGACGGGTATATACGTTAGCGGACCTGTACGACAATTCTAATAATCGCAATGTGGAGCATTTCATGAACGAACGTTCTTCTGTGGAGCAGACGCGCCCGCCGTCGTCTGCGCCCGACGCTCTGGACCCTCGCCAGCAGGCCGTGATCAAAAAGCTGTTTCGTCGGCTGATCGTTTTTTTATTTATTCTGTTTGTCTTCTCCTACCTCGATCGCATTAACATTGGCTTTGCCGGCCTGACGATGGGCAAAGATCTGGGCCTGACCAGCACCATGTTTGGCCTCGCCACCACCCTGTTCTACGTGATGTATGTCATTTGCGGCATTCCCAGCAATATCATGCTGAGTATCGTCGGCGCACGGCGCTGGATTGCAGTGCTGATGGTCATCTGGGGGATTGCCTCTACCGCCACCATGTTCGCCACCGGGCCGAACAGCCTGTACGTCCTGAGAATGCTGGTCGGGATTGCCGAAGCGGGCTTTTTACCGGGCCTGTTGCTGTATTTAACCTTCTGGTTCCCCGCGCATTATCGTGCCCGCGCTAATGCCCTGTTTATGATTGCGATGCCCGTGACTATGGCGCTTGGCTCGCTGGCCTCCGGCTTTATCCTCAACATGGACGGCCTGCTGAATCTGAAGGGCTGGCAGTGGCTGTTCCTGCTGGAAGGCTTCCCGTCCGTGCTGTTGGGGCTGGTGGTCTGGTTCTGGCTGGATGACAGTCCGGCGAAGGCCAAATGGCTAACCGAGGACGACAAAGCCTGCCTGAATGAGATGCTTGAGGCGGATAAAATCGCCGCCAGTAAAGTGCAAACCGCCGCGAATGTCGGGCTGATACCGCAGCGCAGCGTGGCGCGAGAGCTGTTCACGCCAATAATTATTCTCTACACGGTGGCCTATTTCTGCCTGACCAACACCCTTAGCGCGCTCAGCGTCTGGACGCCGCTGATCCTGCGCAGCTTCAACGAGACCAGCAGCAACGTGACAATTGGTTTGCTGAGCGCCATCCCGCAGGTGTGTACGATTGTGGCAATGGTGTGGTGGAGTAAGCGTTCGGACCGACTGAACGAGCGCAAAATCCACACGCTGCTGCCGTATCTGTTCGCCGCCGCTGGCTGGATGTTGACCGCCTCCAGCACACATCCGCTGCTACAGTTCACCGGGATCGTGATGGCCTCGGCGGGCGCGTTTGCCGCGATGGTGATCTTCTGGACCACACCGGATCGCTTTATCTCCCTGCGCGCGCGTGCGGTCGGGATTGCGGTGATCAACGCCACCGGGATGACCGGCGCGGCGCTGGGGCCGCTGCTGATGGGCTGGATGAAAGACGTCACCGGCAACTTCAACGCCGGGATCTTTATGGTGGCCGGGTTCCTGGTACTGGGCGCGTTGATTATCGCCCTGATACCGATGACCAAAACCGTGGCGCAGAAAGCTGCCACCCCACTCTCGACTTGACTTATTTTGTGATAAAGGTACTTTTCAGGACATGAAGAAAATCCTGATTATCGTCCCTGACGGCGGCATGTTGTTCGAAGCCGCCGGTATCGCAGACATTCTGATGCAGGCCAACCAGCTCCACACGGAAGGCCTCGCTCAGCCTCGCTATCGCATTATTATCGCCACCACCCAGCCGCATCAGGTGATACACGGTCAGTCCGGGTTAAACCTGCTGGCGGATTATCGCCTGCCGGAACTTGATCCGCGCGAGCCGCTCGACACCATCATTATCACCGGTCGCGGAATGAATGAACTGGAGAGCACTGCGGTAGTGGACTGGCTGCATCTTGCCGCTCCTCACGCCCGACGCATCGCCTCGATTTGCGGCGGCGCAATGCTGCTGGCGCAAAGTGGTTTACTGGACGGTCGCCGCGCTACCACTCACTGGCGACTACTGGACACAATGCAAAAAACCTGGCCGAAGATCAAAGTCGAAGGCGGCCCGCTGTATATTCAGGACGGGCACATCTGGACCTCCGGCGGCGTAAGCTCGGGATTTGATCTCACCCTGGCACTGGTCGAAGAAGATTACGGATTTACCCTCGCCCGCGACGTTGCTCAGGATCTGGTGATGTACCTGCGCCGCCCCGGCGGTCAGCTGCAGTTCAGCCGCTACAACCTGCGCCAGTCCAGCAGTTCCGGCCCGGTTAGTGAATTGCAGGCCTGGATTCTGAACAACATTACTGCCGATCTCTGCGTTGAGAAACTGGCTGAACAGGCGGCCATGAGCCCGCGCAATTTCACCCGCGTCTTTACCCGAGAAACCGGTGCTTCTCCTGCTCGCTATGTGATGGAAGCTCGCCTCGCTGCTGCCCGTCAGCTCCTTGAACAAACCAGCGAACCGCTGGAGCGCATCGCTGAGCAGAGTGGATTTGGCAGCAGCATCAATTTACGCCGCGTCTTTGAAAAACAGCTCCACCTCACTCCCGGCGAGTATCGCCAGCGCTTCCACTGCCGTAAAATGGCGTAATGTGATCCTTTTTTGTCATTTACGCCATTGCGCCTGAAGCCTACAGTTGATTCCAGAAAACATCGATAAGGAGTCAATCATGGTTAAGATCGGTATTAATGGTTTCGGCAGAATTGGACGCAACTTCCTGCGCGCCGCGCTCGGTAATGCGGATATTCAGATTGTGGCAATTAACGATCTGACGGACAGCAAAACCCTCGCTCACCTGCTGAAATACGATTCTCTGCTGGGCACACTCTCTGCGTCAGTTGAGGCGGGTGACCGTTACTTGCAGGTCGATGGCAATCAGATTACGGTCTTCAGCGAACGTGACCCGGCAAACATTCCGTGGCGCAGTATCGGGGTAGATATCGTGATTGAGGCGACCGGTTTCTTCACCGACCGTGAAAAAGCGGCGGTACATATCGAGAAAGGTGGCGCAAAACGGGTCATCATTTCCGCACCGAGTAAAAACGACGATTTGACCGTGGTAATGGGCGTGAACGATGGACTGTACGATCCGGCTCAGCATTTTGTGGTCAGCAACGGCAGTTGTACCACCAACGGCCTCGCCCCGGCGGCGCAGGTACTGCATCAGCATTTCGGCATTGAACATGGTCTGATGAATACCACCCACGCCTACACCAACAGCCAGGCGCTGCACGACCAGCCGGAAAAAGATCTGCGCGGCGCCCGTGCCGCTGCCCTGTCGATTGTCCCCTACTCCAGCGGCGCGGCGAAAGCGCTCGGGAAAGTGATCCCAGAGCTGGATGGGCGTCTGACCGGGTATTCCCTGCGCGTGCCGGTGCCCGTGGTGTCGATTGTCGATCTGACGGTGACGCTGAGCCGGGAAGTCACGGTTGAAGCGGTGAATAACGCGTTTCGTGAAGCTGCGTCTGCGGGGCCACTGAAAGGGATTCTGGGTTACAGCGATGAGCCGCTGGTGTCGAGCGATTATCAGGGCGATCCGCGCTCATCCATTATCGACGGGCTTTCCACGCTGGTGATTGGCGGCAACATGGTGAAAATTCTGGCGTGGTATGACAACGAATGGGGCTTCTCGAATCGCCTGGTGGATTTGGCGGTACTGATGGAGAGGAAAGGGTTGTAACAGAAAAGCCGGGTGGCAGCTACGCCTTACCCGGCCTACAAATACATCTCGCTCTGATGCCCGGAGCCAATCAAAATGTCGGGTGGCAGCTACGCCTTACCCGGCCTACAAATACATCTCGCTCTGATGCCCGGAGCCAATCAAAATGTCGGGTGGCGGCTACGCCTTACCCGGCCTACAAATACATCTCGCTCTGATGCCCGGAGCCAATCAAAATGTCGGATGGCGGCTGCGCCTTACCCGGCCTACAAATACATCTCGCTTTCGTAGGCCCGGTAAGCGCAGCGCCACCGGGCAGTTTTTACGCCGCTTTAACCCGCACACCCATCAACACAATCACCATAGCGCTGACCAGCAATAATCCGCTTCCGGCGAAGACGCCGCTGGCACCGTTGAGGTCAAATATCGCTCCACCGCCTGCGGCACCCGCACCGATGGCGAACTGAATAGACGCCACCAGCAGACCGCCCGCGCTTTCGGCTTCGTCCGGTACCGTCGTCGCCAGCCAGGTTGACCAGCCGACTGGCACCAGGCCGAAGGCAAAGCCCCATAGCGCCACCAACAGACCGTCCAGCATTGCCAGGTGACCGAACGCCACCATCATGAGTGCAAGGACTCCCATCGCAAACGGCACCAGTGCCAGCGTCAGGCGTAAATTGCGCGCCAGCAGATGGCCGGCAATCGAGGTACCGACAAAATTGGCGAGCCCAAACCCGAGCAGAATCAACGAAATGCTCTCGACGCTGGCCTGTCCGACGGTTTCGAGGAAGGGGCGCAGGTAGGTGAAGAAGGCAAAGTGGCCGCTAAAAATAAGCACCGTTGCCAGCAGTCCGCCAATCATCCCCGGACGACGCAGCACGCGCAGCAAGGTTCCCAGGCTGCCGCTACTATCCGGTTTCATTGACGGGAGGACCCATAACTGCCAGAGCAGCGCCACGATGCTCGGCAAAATGCACAGGATAAAGACATTGCGCCAGCCGATCAGGCTGCCGAGATAGCTGCCAAGTGGCGCGGCGACGACGGTTGCGATCGACACGCTGGAGAAGATGATCGCCAACGCTTTAGGCACTTTATCGGCAGGCACCAGGCGCATCGCCGTGGCGGTCGACATCGCCCAAAATCCACCGATAGCGATGCCCAACAGTAAGCGTCCCATCAGCAGCACCTGTAAATTAGGTGCGAAGGCCACCAGCAGGCTGGAGATAATCTGCAGCACGGAGAAAAACATCAGCACCCAGCGGCGGTCGATGCTTTTAGTGGCGGAGGTGATGAGCAGCCCGGTCACCAGCGCGACTAGCGCAGTCGCGGTTACCGCTTGTCCGGCCATCCCCTCACTGACGCCAAGACTGGCGGCCATCGGTGTTAACAAACTGGCGGGTAAAAACTCCGCCGTGATCAGGCCAAATACCCCCAGTCCCAGTGAATAGACCGCGCGCCAGGCGGGTTTGGCGGGCGCTATGGCCTCGCTTGCCGCGATACTTGAATTCATCTGTTGCTCTCCAGTTAGAAAAATGTGACAAACATCGCAAAAGCATAGAGTGTTCCCCGTGGACGATCTATGACATATAATCTTCACTTATTGATAATTCGTCCGGAGTTGTGCCGATGCCCGTTCAGTCGCCCGATTTAATCAGTGAGCTTTTGCGTGGGATGCGCCTCTCCGGAGTGAAATATCGCCGCATAGAAGCCAGCGCACCCTTTGGCGTGGCATTCAGCCAGGCACCCGGCAAGGCGCAGTTTCATTTCGTCAGTCACGGCTCGGCGGTGCTACGCATGGAGAGCGGCGCAACTTTTCATCTCAACAGCGGCGATGCGCTGTTTATCCCCAACGGCAATGCCCACGCTCTGTTATCGGACGAAAATGCCAGCGTCACACCGGTACAGGCCTTTCCCAGCGAGCCGATTTGCAACTCCGTCTGCGCCATCACCTGTGAGCCGTGCCCGGAAAGCGAGCACACGGTAATATTCAGTGGATGTATGGATTTCGAACTAGGGGGGATGCAGCCGCTGATCAAAGCGATGCCGGAAGTGATGATGGTGAGCCGTCTGATGTCGACCTGGCCGGAGATCCACCCGCTGCTGGCGGCGATGGAGCGCGAGTCTATGACACGTCAAGTCGGGTTCGCCGGGATTTTGGCGCGGCTTGCCGACGTTGTCGCAGCGCTGATCGTGCGCGGTTGGGTTGAAGCGGGCTGCGGTAAAGCCACGGGCTGGGTACAGGTGTTACGCGACCCGCGCCTGAGCCGTGCGATTTACGCCATGCATCAGCAGCCAGGTGTGAACTGGAGCGTGGCGGAGCTGGCCAAAGAGGCTGGTACGTCGCGTTCAGTGTTTGCTGAGCGCTTTTTGTCGGCGACCGGCACGACGCCAGCGAAATATTTGAGTGAACTGCGGATGCGCCTGGCGATTCAGTACATTCGTCACGAACATCAGGCGATTGAAACGGTGGCGTTACGTCTGGGATATGGATCGTTGGCGGCGTTTAGCCGGGCGTTTAAACGTATTGTCGGCCATGCGCCGGGCACGCTGCGGGAAACCAGCCAGACCCCCGAAGAGGTCTGACTGGCGCGAGTTAAAAGTAATATTTGAAGCGGACGCGGCCGCCGTAGCGGTCGTCGTTATTGCCGTCGCCGTCGTTCGGGTGCGCCTCCACCCAGGACGCATAAGCCCCAAGATAGATATTAAAGTTCTTCATTTTCATCACGTTCGGGATGAGATACGACGCGTGAATAGTGTGGATATCGTAATCGCCCGGATCGGTTATCCAGCAGTCGTCATCGCAGTTATCGAACACATTTGCTGAGTTGAATTTATCCACCTCGTTGTGGGCGTAGATGTAACCCAACTCGAGGTTGTGCCACAGGGCGTTGGTCCCGGCGGTGAAGTCGGTTTCATCCGTGGCGTCCATATAGGCGGTGTTGAGATTCACGACCACCCCGTTTTCAGGATCGGTTTTTTGCCCGTTCCAGGTCAGTGTAAAACCGTAGCCGGTGCGGTCTGACTGATCGACCCACTGCCCGGACGCGTCGCGATAGCCGTAGGCGTTGTTGACGAGGTTACTCTCCATCGCCACCGCCGTGGAAAGGCGTCCGCTCTGCCAGGAAATGACCGGACGCACGTACGCCACGTTTTTATCGTTATCAAGATCGACACCGTGATACTGCTTATCGACGAACAGCGTGCTGCCGTTTTCCAGCAGGGTGTTGACCTCGAAATACCAGTTATCCAGCGTTTTGCTTATCAGGAAATTACCGCCGCTGTCGCTACGGCCCCGTCCTTCTTTCATCATGTAGATATAACCGTAGCCGTCGCTATACAGATCGTTCGCGGTATTTCCGGAGTACTCGATAAAGGTATCCTGATTAAGCGGGAACATATCGTAGGCTTCAAAGCGCCCCACTTTGACCTTCCAGTTATTTTCGTTGCCGAAGAAGAATATGGCATCATCGAGATTCATTTTACCGCCAAGGTCCGCCAATGGCTGAACTGAGAATCCGGCAAAATTACCGCCATCCATACGACGATAACCGTCGAAGCCTAATAAGATGCGGCCATTAATATCCCAGCGTTCATTATTTCCTGATGCCCAGTCCTTATTCGCACTTGTTTTTATCGATGTTAATGCTCCGGTTCGGCTCGCAGCATCCATATTAAATTCGACGTCGCCATACATTTTAATATCACCGTACCCCGATAGCGTCAGCTTCGGTAATGCGGATGCAGTGACTGGCTCGGCGGATTCCACCGTGACGGAGGGTTGGCTTTTTGCCGCCAGCGTCTGGTGCTGCTGGAGTTGTTCAATTTGAGCTTCGGCTTTCTCTGCCCGGTTTTCCGCCTTTTCCAGACGCGCTTCGAGTTGTGCCAGTTTGTCTTCCAGACTCGGCGTGTTGTGTGCGGCGTAGGCTCCGCCAAAACAGAGTGTACTGACGGCTAAAGCGATAAATTTTATTCTCATGGGTTCCTTCCTGATAATTATGACGACCAATAAAAAGCAATATTTCGCCTAATCATCGACTTGTAATCCATTACGTTTTTTCATCACATAGTTATGTTTTTTAATTTATGTGATCGCAGAGCGTGAAACAGATATATTTGCACCCGCATCGCGCGTGTTCGATCACAATTATAATTACGGCAACACGTAATCACCAAATAATACATTCAACAATTCAACTTATTATTGATTAATTATAGATTGGGTAAATGCCTTATTATCCCGCCAGGTTCTGGCAGGTAAAAAATCTGGTTTTGCGCAAAACGGGATATCAGACACACGAAAACCGTCAGATTCGTCTAAGGTTTTCAGGTGGATAAAAAGGAGAAAAACCAATGACGAGACCCGAAATACGCCCGCTCGCGCTGCGCGTGGCGTTAGGAGGCGCACTGATGAGTGTCGCCGCACTGAGCTTCGCAGACACCTTACCTCCCATGCAGAAACAGTCGCCGGATATCCTGCTCGGCCCGCTGTTTAGCGACGTACAAAGTGCCAAATTATTCCCCGATCAAAAAACCTTCGCCGACGCGGTGCCCAAAAGCGATCCGCTGATGATCCTCGCGGATTACCGGATGCAGCATCAGCAACGCGGCTTTGATCTGCGCCACTTCGTTGATATGAATTTTACCCTGCCATCTGAAGGCGAAAAATATGTCCCTCCTGCCGGGCAGAATTTACGTGAACATATCGACGGCTTATGGCCTGTTTTAACCCGCACTACCGACAAAGCTGATAAATGGGATTCCCTGCTGCCGCTACCCAAGCCTTATGTCGTGCCGGGCGGGCGTTTCCGCGAGGTCTATTATTGGGATAGCTATTTCACCATGCTCGGACTTGCCGAGAGCGATCACTGGGACAAAATCAGCGATATGGTGGCGAACTTCGGCTATGAGCTGGACAATTTCGGTCATATTCCCAACGGCAATCGCAGCTACTACCTGAGCCGTTCGCAGCCACCGTTCTTCGCGCTGATGGTCGAACTGCTGGCGACGCACGATAAAGACGCGCTGAAAACTTACCTGCCGCAGATGGAAAAAGAGTACACCTACTGGATGGAAGGCGTGGAGACGCTGCAGCCGGGCCAGGCCAATAAACGGGTGGTGAAACTGGATGATGGCTCCGTTCTGAACCGCTACTGGGACGATCGCGATACGCCGCGCCCTGAATCCTGGCTCGATGACGTAACCACCGCCAAAAATAACCCGAACCGCCCGGCAACCGAAATCTACCGAGACTTACGTTCTGCTGCCGCCTCCGGCTGGGACTTTAGCTCGCGCTGGATGGACGATCCGCAAAAACTTGGCACTATTCGCACCACCAGCATCGTGCCGGTCGATCTCAACGCCCTGTTGTTCAAAATGGAAAAACTGCTCGCTAAAGCCAGCCAGGAAGCGGGCGATACTGAGCGCGCGAACCGCTATGAAACGCTGGCAAATGCGCGACAAAAAGCGATTGAGAGTCACTTGTGGAATGAAAAAGAGGGCTGGTACGCCGATTACGATCTGAAAAGCAAAAAGGTGCGTAATCAGCTGACCGCCGCTGCTTTGTTCCCGTTGTACGTAAATGTTGCGTCAAAAGAGCGGGCGGATAAAGTCGCCAGTGCCACCGCTTCTCGCCTGCTGAAACCGGGTGGCGTGTCTACCACCACCATCAACAGCGGGCAACAGTGGGATGCCCCGAACGGCTGGGCACCGTTGCAATGGGTGGCCGCCGAGGGGCTGCAAAACTACGGTCATAAGAAAGTGGCGATGGACGTCACCTGGCGTTTCCTGACCAACGTGCAGCACACCTACGATCGCGAGCAGAAACTGGTGGAGAAATATGACGTGTCGACCACCGGGACCGGCGGAGGCGGCGGTGAGTATCCGCTGCAGGACGGCTTCGGCTGGACCAACGGCGTGACGCTGAAGATGCTGGACTTAGTCTGTCCGAAAGAGAAACCGTGCGACAGTCTTCCTGCGACGCAGCCCGCTGCGAATGATGATGTGGCGCCTGCGCAGAAGAGTGCGGCGCAGTAGGATTGCGCGGTGCGGTCTGGTCCCCTCACCCCAGCCCTCTCCCACGGGGAGAGGGAGAAAAGCAAGCGAGTTCCCTCTCCCACAGGGAGAGGGTGGTCAAGTTCCCTCTCTCGTTGGGAGAGGGGTAAGGCGTGATGCGCAAATCAGAAGCTATAACTCGCCCCTACCTGCACCGTGCGGTCGCGCCCAATCCAGCAGTTTGTCGCGTCGTAGCAGGTAAACGTCTCTTTGTTAGTGATGTTCTGCGCGCTGGCTTTCAGGGTCAGCCCTGCCAGTGATGGCATGATTTCACCCATCTGATAAGACGCGGCCAGGTCATACTGCGTGGTTCCGCCCAATTTGCCCCGATCGTTGGTCGGCGCAATTTCCATCGGTCCGGTATAACGCGCTCCGGCTCCCAGGTTTAGCCCTTTCAGCGGCGTGCTGTCGAAGGTGTAGTCGCCCCACAGGTTAAAGGCGTTTTCCGGCACCTGCGTCGGGCGTTTGCCTTTGTACTTCTCGTCTTCGGTGTTGATCGCGTGGGTGTAGGCGTAGTTAGCGATCAGCGTCAGGTTATCGGTCGGACGGCTGATGGCCGACAACTCTGCCCCTTTCGATTCCACTTCACCGGTCTGGCGATAGTTGAGGAAGCCCGGATCGGTAGTGACCACGTTTTTCTGGCGAATGTTAAATACCGACGCAGTAAAGGTGGTGGCGTACTCTTCCAGCAGGTATTTCACCCCGCCCTCAACCTGTTTGCTGGTGGTCGGTTTGACGTCTTTGGCGGTCAGCGTGCCCTGCGGCGATACCGGCGCAAAGCCTTCGGAGTAGCTGATAAACGGTGAAATGCCGTTTTCGAAAGCATACAGCGCCCCCAGACGTTTGGTCACGCGGTCCTGCGACACCCACGCTTTATCGCCATTTTGCAGATAATCGGTGGTGACTGAACGGTAGTCGTCGTAGCGCAGACTGCCGAGCAAGTTCAGGCCGCCGAATTCAATCTGATCCTGCAGGTAGTAACCGTTCTGCTGATAGCTCAGACGGTTTTTCTGCGCGGTATACAGACCGAGCGAACCGTCGTTAACCTGTGAGTAGTCCGGGTCGCGCATATCGATGCCCGGCGTGTTCGACGCATAGCGATAGTGGAAGTGCGAGTTCAGTTTCTGGTAGTCAAACCCGGCCAGCAGATGATGTTTCCAGTCGCCCAGTTCCAGCGTTTTGGTAACCTGGTTATCGATATTAACACTTTGCAGATCTTCATCGGTGGTGTAGGCAAAACGGTTCAGTTCATAGACCTGGGCGCCCGGGCCAGTGGAGTAGATGCTGCGCTGATGGGTGTCCACATCAAAATAACGCGCTTTTTGATTGAAGCCCCAGCCGCTGTCAAACTGATGTTCAAAGCTGTAGCCCAGCATCCACTGACGCTGTTTGAATCCGCTCCACTCGTCGCCCGCGTAGTCGCGTCGATCGGCGTATTTGGAACGCAGATAAGAGAGCGGCAGCGGGTTAGATGGCGTCAGGCTTGGGGAATTTTGCGCCAGCGCGTCAATCGTCAGGCGCGTTTTATTATCGGGCTGCCAGGTGACGGACGGGGCCACCAGATAGTTTTCTGTGCGCGTGGTATGCGGCTGGTCGTCGCCCTCCGTCGCTTTACCCAGCAGGCGGTAGTTCCAGTCGCTGTCGGCGATTTGCCCGGTAGAGTCGAGAGTCCCCTCTTTCAGATTACGCGTCCCGGTATTGAAACCCACTTCCGTCTTCGCCGCTTTTTGCGGCTTTTTGCCCTGAATATTCACCAGCCCGCCCGGCGAGCCGCCGCCGTAGAGCACGGAGGCCGGACCTTTCAAAATATCGACGCTCTCAATTAGCAGCGGGTCGATGCGCGCTTTGGTGTTTCCAGTGACGTTGTAGGGCAGTTGCAGTCCGTTGTAATACTCCTGCTCAACGGTGAAACCGCGAATTTTATATTCACTCATATAAGAGGTGTTGCCGCGCACTTCCGTCGACACACCCGGCGCATAGCGCAGGATTTCATTGACCGAACTGGCGTGACGCTGTTCGATCTCGGTGGCGGAAATGGTGTTGATGACCTGCGGGGTTTTACTTTCGGCCACCGCTGATTTGGTGGCGCTGTTGGTCCACTCTGGAAGCAGGCTGTCCTGTTCTGCTCCGGTGACTACAAGGGTTGACTCTTCCGCAAACGCACAGGTTTGCAACGCCAGTGTAACGGCTCCTGCCAAAGCACATACTGCAAAACGCGAGGTGTTCATAGTGTCGTCTTATTATTAGATGATATAAAGAACGACAATTATTCTCATTTCGATTAACAAAGCAATATGAGGGCAAAAAAAACGGCCCTCGCGATGAGAGCCGTTTCGGTGTTTATGCCCGTCTGAGTAAGCGGAATATCGCCAGCACAACGATCGCGCCCACCACAGCTACCAGGAAACTGTGCAGATTAAAGCCGCTAACGCTGCCACCGACGCCAAACATGGTCGCCAGCCAGCCGCCGACAACTGCACCCACAACCCCAAGCACACAGGTCAGAATAAAGCCGCCACCATCACGTCCCGGCATAATGAATTTTGCGATAACGCCGGCGATAAGACCAAAGACAATCCAGGCGATGATACCCATAGCGATGCCCTCTTGCAGATGAAATGCATGCGCTGAAAATGTTTCGCGCAAGTGACTTAAGTATAGGTCACCGCGTTAAAAGCGTTTTTTTCTCACCGACTTAATTACCTCTCATTTTTGAAAAAAAATCACCGGTTTGTATTAAGTTCCGCTCGCCATTGCCGATACTTCAGGGACAGTCCGTCAGACAATCGAGGAGCCATTCGGCGTGAGTAATTACAGTGAGCAGTTCCTGAAGCAAAATCCGCTGGCTGTATTAGGTGTATTACGCGACCTGCACAAGGGCGAAGTCCCTCTGCGCATAAGTTGGGCTACAAATCAGTTTATCAGCAAGATCCTTGAGGCTACTCCAGAACGCCTGGTCATTGACTTTGGCAGCCAGGAGTACGAAAACCGGGCAATACTGCGGGCGAAAAATATCTCTGTGATGGCGGAAACCAAAGGGGCAAAGGTTGAATTTGTGCTGCCTCTGGTGGAACAAGGTGATTATCTCGATCTCCCGGCCTTTATTACCCCACTGCCGGACAGCCTGTGGTTTGTGCAGCGCCGGGAGTATTTTCGTATTAACGCGCCGATGCATCCTTCCTATTTTTGTAAGGCCAAAATGCCGGACAAAAAAGAGATTCGCTTTCGCCTGTTCGACCTGTCATTAGGCGGGATGGGCGCATTGATGGACACACCACGACCGGACGGACTGGTAGAAGGGATGCGTTTTTCGCAAATCGAGCTGGATATGGGCGGCTGGGGACGCTTTTACTTCGACGCGCAGTTGATTGCGATCAGCGAACGCAAAGTGGTGGACAGCAAAAATGAGACCATTACCACACCACGACTGAGCTTTCGCTTTCTGAATGTCGGGCCTGGGGCCGAGAGGGAACTGCAGCGGATTATTTTCTCACTGGAGCGAGAAGCGCGGGAACGCGCGAATAAGGTGCTCTGAAACGCGCCGGACAGCCTTGCGCTGCCCGGCAACGACATTACATGGCGTCCATCGCTTTCTGCACTTTCCAGATATAGCGCGGCGCCTGTGGTGCCGGATGGTTGTTCACCACATGGTCAAAGAACTCGTCTTTGTCCATGCCGTTAATCTCTTTGATGGCCTTTTTGCGATCCGACGAGAAGGTTCGCAGTAACGCCCCCGCCCCGTTCACATACGAGACCACCAGCGCATACTGCATCACTTCCGGGTCCTCGATACCTTTCAGAATACCGTGCTCCAGAATGCTCAGATACGCGGTCCCCATCGATATATTACGCTCCGGGTTTTTCAGCTCGCTGGTCGACGGCTGACCTTTCCAGCCCATATAGCGATACACTTCGGCCCCGGCGGTGGAGGCTTTCAGCTGCATTAAGCCGACTGCATTGGATTTACTGACCAGTGTCGGGTTACCGCCGGACTCGACTGCAATGATCGCCGTCACCAGACGTGGGCTGACGCCCCAGGCCTTGCCCGCTTGTTCGCTGATTGGCATCCACTGCATCGCGCGTTTGACCGGCACTTCCGGGTTCCACGGCGGATTTTGATAATCCTGTTTTGAACTACAGCCCGCCAGCAATACCATCAAAAAAGCAAACCATCTCAATTTCACGTCATCTATCCTTATTGCGCTTACATATCCGCCCTTGAAGCAGACCGCCTACAGGCGGCATGATATAGGCATTTAGTTTCTCATTCAGCAAGGATTTGCCATGTCTCAGTTTCATCTTGTTGCCCCGTCCGGGTACTGCATTAACCAGGACGCTGCCCGGCTGGGCGTTCAGCGTCTGGAAGCATCCGGTCACAGGGTCGCAAACCAGACGATTATCCCCCGCCGTCTGCAGCGTTTTGCCGGAACCGAGCAGCAAAGAGTGGCTGATATCAACGACCTGGTCACGCTCGAAGGGAAAAACCAGATTATTCTGGCGGTGCGTGGCGGGTACGGTGCGAGCCGTTTACTGGAAACCATCGACTGGGACGGACTCGCCCGCCGTCAGCAGAAGGACCCGCTGCTGTTGTGTGGACACAGCGATTTCACGGTGATTCAACTTGGCCTGCTGGCCCTTCATAACGTCATCACCTTTAGCGGCCCCATGCTGGCCGGGAATTTTGGCGCACCGGAGCTGAATGCGTTTACCCAGGAACATTTCTGGCGTGCGTTACAGAACCCAAGGTTTAACGTGGAATGGCAGGGTAACGGCCCGGCGTGTGAAACCAAAGGACAGCTGTGGGGCGGCAATCTGGCGATGCTGGTGTCGCTCATCGGCACGCCGTGGCTGCCGCAGATTGAGAACGGCATTCTGGTGCTGGAGGATATTAACGAACATCCGTTCCGCGTCGAGCGGATGCTGTTGCAGCTGATGCACGCCGGAATTCTCTCCCGCCAGCGGGCGATTATTCTGGGCAGTTTTAGCGGCGCGACGCCAAATGATTATGATGCGGGATATACGCTTGAAACGATGATCGATTATCTGCGAACACGTGTGGATATTCCGGTCATCAGCGGGCTGGCGTTTGGTCATGAACAGCAAACGGTGACTCTGCCGCTGGGTGCTCAGGCTATCCTTAAACACAATGAGGCTGGCACGGTATTAACGATTAGCGGTCATCCGATTATAAGCGCATAAAAAAGCCGTATTTCCACCTCAATAAAACGCTGTTTCTGTCGTTAATATGGTAGGGTTTTAGTATCAGCAACAACATTGAGGTGGGAGTAACAGAACATTGGATGCCGCAGCGATAATCAGTCTTTTCATTCTGGGTTCAGTATTAGTAACCTGCAGTATTTTATTAAGTTCATTTTCATCGCGCCTCGGCATACCTATCCTTGTTATCTTCCTGGCCATCGGCATGCTTGCGGGCATCGACGGCATCGGCGGTATTCCATTCGATAATTATCCCTTCGCCTACATGGTGAGTAACCTCGCGCTGGCGGTGATTTTGCTGGACGGCGGGATGCGCACCCAGGCCAGCTCCTTTCGCGTGGCACTCGGCCCGGCGCTGTCGCTGGCGACCGTTGGCGTACTGATCACCTCCGGCCTGACCGGGATGATGGCCGCCTGGCTGTTTCATCTGAATATCATGGAAGGCTTACTGATCGGCGCGATTGTCGGCTCGACCGATGCGGCGGCGGTGTTTTCTCTGCTCGGCGGTAAAGGGCTGAACGAACGTGTCGGCTCGACGCTGGAGATTGAATCCGGAAGTAACGATCCGATGGCGGTATTCCTGACCATCACCCTGATTGAGATGATTCAGGCGCACGAAACGGGCCTGAGCTGGATGTTTGCCTGGCATATTCTCCAGCAGTTTGGCCTCGGAATTGTGATTGGCCTTTCCGGTGGCTATTTGCTGCAGCAGATGATTAACCGTATTTCCCTGCCCGCCGGGCTGTATCCGCTGCTAGCCCTGAGCGGCGGAATTTTGATTTTCGCCCTCACCACGGCGATGGACGGTAGCGGTATTCTGGCGGTGTATCTGTGCGGTTTCCTGCTGGGCAATCGCCCGATCCGCAACCGCCACGCGATTTTGCAGAACTTTGATGGCCTGGCCTGGCTGGCGCAAATCGGCATGTTCCTGGTGCTCGGCCTGCTGGTGACGCCATCTGATTTGCTGCCGATTGCCATTCCGGCACTGATCCTCTCGGCGTGGATGATTTTCTTCGCCCGTCCGCTGTCAGTGTTTGCCGGGCTGCTGCCGTTCCGCGGGTTTAACCTGCGCGAACGGATATTTATCAGTTGGGTGGGCCTGCGCGGCGCGGTGCCGATCATTCTGGCCGTGTTCCCGATGATGGCCGGGCTGGATAACTCCCGCCTGTTCTTTAACGTCGCGTTCTTCGTGGTGCTGGTGTCGCTGCTGTTCCAGGGAACCTCGCTCGGATGGGCGGCAAAAAAAGCCAAAGTGGTGGTTCCACCGGTCGGATTACCGGTCTCGCGCGTGGGGCTGGATATCCACCCGGAAAACCCGTGGGAGCAGTTTGTTTATCAGCTGAGCGCTGATAAATGGTGCGTGGGCGCGTCGCTTCGTGACCTGCATATGCCGACGGAAACGCGGATTGCGGCGCTGTTTCGCGATAACGCCCTGCTCCATCCGACGGGCAGCACCCGTCTGCGCGAGGGGGATATTCTCTGCGTGATTGGGCGTGAAACGGATTTACCGGCGCTGGGGAAACTGTTCAGCCAGTCGCCGCCGGTGGCGCTGGACCAGCGCTTCTTCGGCGATTTTATTCTGGAAGCCAACGCGAAGTTTGCCGACGTGGCGTTGATTTACGGCCTGGACGAAGGGCTGGAGTATCGTGATAAGCAGCAAACATTGGGCGAGATTGTGCAGCAACTGCTGGGCGCTGCGCCGGTGGTGGGTGACCAGGTGGAGTTTGCCGGAATGATCTGGACCGTCGCCGAGAAAGAAGATAACGCGGTGCGCAAGGTGGGCGTGCGTCCGATGGAGGATGAGCCGGAGTAGTTTTTTGTGCCGGGTGAAGTGCGGTCTGATGCCCTCTCCCACAGGGAGAGGGAGAAAACACTAAAAAGGCAACCTTGCGGTTGCCTTTTGCTTTTTACCTTGTAAGCCGGATAAAGCGCAGCCGCCATCCGGCAAGATGTTACACCGTCACAACTGGTACACGAGGCGCCAGAGCGGTCAACAGCTCGTACCCCACCGTCCCCGCCGCTGCCGCCACGTCATCCACTTTCACCTCATTTCCCCACAGCTCCACCGGCGAACCGATGCCTGCTTGCGGGCATGGCGTTAAATCTATCGCCATCATATCCATCGACACCGTGCCGACAGTGCCGGTACGAACGCCATCAATCCACACTGGCGTGCCTGTTGGTGCAATGCGCGGATAGCCGTCAGCATAGCCACCCGCCACAATGCCAATCCGCTGCTCGCCCGTCGAGCGATAGCGGCTGCCATACCCGACGGTGTCGCCCGCTTTTAAGGTCTGAATACCGATAATTTCACTGCGCAGAGTCATGACCGGTTTCAGGCCGCTGTTGGCGATATCCTGCCACTGGCCCGACGGCGACGCGCCGTACAGAATAATGCCTGGACGCACCCAGTCGTAATGCGCTTCCGGGTGCCAGAGCGTAGCGGCGGAGTTCGACAGGGAGCGAGCGCAGTCCAGCCCTTCTGCCGCCTGGTTGATACGCAGCATCGCGTCGTCAATACCGTCCGGTTTTTCAGCATCGGCAAAGTGCGCCATCAGCGTCATTTCCCCGACGTTTTTCAGGGCCCGCAGCTGTTGCCATACCGTATGTACGCGATCCGGCTGGAAGCCGAGACGGTTCATGCCGCTGTTCACTTTCAGGTAGATGTCCAGCGGCGCATGCAGTTTGGCGTTTTGCAGGGCTTTAATTTGCCAGTTGCTGTGTACGCTGGTGGTCAAACGATACTTATCCAGTAGCGGCAGTTCGTCGGCGTGGAAAAAACCTTCGAGCAGCAGAATCGGCCCTTTCCAGCCGCGTTCGCGCAGCAGGATCGCCTCTTCCAGATTTAACAGCGCAAAGCCATCGGTTGCACTCAGCGCACTCCAGATGGACTCAATTCCGTGACCGTAGCCGTTGGCTTTCACCACCGACCAGACGCGAGAGCCTGGCGCTGCACGGCGGACAATCTGCAGGTTGTTTTTCAGCGCCTGCAAGTCCAGCTGAGCCAGAATAGGACGGGACATGACTGCTCCTTGTTAATTATGCGCGCCATGCAGATGCTGCGGGCGAGATGGCGTGAATCCGGACTGATAGCGCGCGGCGCTTAAGTCATCAAACGGAATCGCCGGGGTGCGGCCCGAGATCAAATCACTCAGCAGTTGCCCTGAACCGCAAGCCATCGTCCAGCCCAGCGTTCCGTGGCCGGTATTGGTCCATAGGTTCTTAAACGGCGTGCGGCCCACAATCGGCGTGCCGTCCGGCGTCATAGGACGTAAACCGGTCCAGAAGGTGGCCTGCTCAACAAAGCCCCCGCGCGGGAACAGATCGCGCACCACCATCTCCAGGGTTTCGCGGCGCGGTTTTAGCAATTCCGTATTGAAACCGACAATTTCTGCCATCCCGCCGACGCGGATACGATCATCGAAGCGGGTAATAGCGATTTTGTAGGTTTCATCAAGGATAGTTGAAACCGGCGCACCGTTGTCCTCTTTCACCGGAATGGTGAGCGAGTAGCCTTTCAGCGGATACACCGGAATATCGAGCAGACCTTTCAGCATCGCCGTGGAGTAAGAGCCAAACGCCATCACGTAGGCATCGGCTTTGATCACTTCGTCGCCGCACTTCACGCCGTAGATTTTTTCGCCTTCTGACAGCAGACGATCGACGGAGGTGTTGTAGCGGAACGTCACACCCGCTTGTTCGCACATCTTCGCCAGACGCTGGGTAAAGAGCTGGCAGTCGCCGGTTTCATCGTTCGGCAATCGCAGTCCGCCCGTCAGTTTGTGTGCCACTTCAGCCAGCGCCGGTTCGACCTGCGCCAGCTGGCTGGCTTCGAGCAGCTGATACGGTACGCCGGCATCTTCCAGTACGGCAATATCGCGGGTAGCGTTTTCATACTGCTGCGCGGTGCGAAAGAGCTGGAGAGTGCCCCCCTGCCGCCCTTCGTATTCAATACCGGTAGTGTGGCGCAGCGCTTTCAGGCAGTCGCGGCTGTACTCTGCCAGGCGCACCATGCGGCCTTTGTTTTCCATGTAGTGGCGTGTATCGCAGTTGCGCAGCATCTGCCACATCCATTTGAGCTGGGAAGTCGTGCCATCAAGGCTGATCGCCAGCGGCGCGTGGCGCTGGAACATCCATTTAATGGCTTTCAGCGGCACGCCCGGAGCCGCCCACGGCGCCGCATAGCCTGGGGAGATTTGCCCGGCGTTAGCCGCGCTGGTCTCCAGTGCCGATCCCGGTTCGCGATCGATGACCGTCACCTCATGTCCTGCCTGGCTCAAATACCAGGCGCTGGTGACGCCGACAACCCCACTTCCCAGTATGACAACTCGCATAGCCACTCCATTATGAGCAAAAGAACAATCTTCTAATTACAGATTGATAACCTAGTTGAAAATATTATTCAACATACGACTTTTTTATGGTGACTTATCTCACACCTTCCCCAGCCAGCGGGGATGGCGCTTATTTAGGATCTTTTCCTGCGCGCTCTTTTTAGCCAGCAGAAAATTCTGTGAGACACCCGTTTTATGCGGGATCGAAAACGGGAAATCGCAAAGAAAAAATTTCTGTGTCAGCACGCTTTTCAATGCGTTGTTCTATGCTTGAAAAGAGGTTCTCCAGACTAGAGAGAGCTATCAACAACGAGGGCGCGCTAATGGCTACACTTGACTCCATGAACAAGGACAGCACTCGTCTCAGCGATGGACCCGACTGGACCTTCGAGCTGCTGGATGTCTATCTGGCCGAAATCGACCGGGTGGCAAAGCTGTATCGGCTGGACACCTATCCGCACCAGATCGAAGTCATTACCTCCGAACAGATGATGGATGCCTACTCAAGCGTCGGGATGCCGATTAATTATCCGCACTGGTCATTCGGTAAAAAATTCATTGAGACGGAGCGACTCTATAAGCACGGTCAGCAAGGGCTGGCGTATGAAATAGTCATTAACTCCAACCCCTGTATCGCCTATTTGATGGAAGAGAACACCATTACCATGCAAGCGCTGGTGATGGCGCACGCCTGCTACGGGCATAACTCGTTCTTCAAAAATAACTATCTGTTCCGCAGCTGGACCGATGCCAGCTCGATTGTTGATTACCTGATATTCGCGCGGAAATACATTACCGAATGCGAAGAGCGCTACGGCGTGGACGAGGTGGAAAAACTGCTCGACTCCTGTCATGCGCTGATGAATTACGGCGTCGATCGCTACAAACGTCCGCAAAAAATCTCACTGCAGGAGGAGAAAGCGCGGCAAAAAAGCCGTGAAGAGTATCTGCAAAGTCAGGTAAATATGCTCTGGCGCACCCTGCCGAAACGTGAAGAGGAAAAAACGGTCGCCGAAGCGCGGCGTTATCCGTCTGAGCCGCAGGAGAACTTACTCTACTTTATGGAAAAAAATGCGCCTCTGCTGGAACCGTGGCAGCGAGAAATCTTACGTATTGTGCGTAAGGTGAGTCAGTATTTTTATCCGCAAAAACAGACGCAGGTGATGAACGAAGGCTGGGCGACATTCTGGCACTACACCATTCTCAATCACCTGTATGACGAAGGCAAAGTGACCGAGCGCTTTATGCTCGAGTTTCTGCACAGCCACACAAACGTGGTGTTCCAGCCGCCTTACAACAGCCCGTGGTACAGCGGGATTAACCCGTATGCTCTTGGTTTTGCCATGTTCCAGGATATCAAACGCATCTGCCAGTCGCCGACGGAAGAGGATAAATACTGGTTCCCGGATATTGCCGGCTCAGACTGGCTTGAGACACTGCATTTCGCGATGCGTGACTTTAAAGATGAGAGTTTTATCAGCCAGTTTATGTCGCCGAAAATCATGCGTGATTTCCGCTTCTTTACCGTGCTGGATGATGACCGGAATAATTATCTGGAAATTTCTGCGATTCACAATGAAGAGGGCTATCGCGAGATACGCTCACGTCTCTCTTCACAGTACAACCTGAGCAATCTGGAACCCAATATCCAGGTCTGGAACGTGGATTTACGTGGCGATCGTTCTTTGACGCTGCGCTACATTCCGCACAACCGCGCGCCGCTGGATAAAGGGCGTAAAGAGGTGCTCAAGCATGTTCATCGCCTATGGGGTTTTGACGTGCTGATGGAGCAGCAGAACGAAGACGGAAGCGTGGAGTTGCTGGATCGTTGTCCGGCGCGAGGGAATGCGTTGTGATTGTTGTGCCGGGTGGCGGCTGAGCCTTATCCGGCCTACAAAATGCGTCTTCGTTGGGCAAAAAAAAGCCTCTCAATCGAGAGGCTTTTTTTCTGTTAATGGCCGTGAATCGCTAAATCGCCCGGCAGATTCTTCTGCATCCGATGCCAGATCTCGCCGCTGTCGTGACCGTAGCGGCGCACTGTTTCGTAAACCTGATCGTGCAGGCCTTCCGTACACAGTTCACTCAGCTTATGGTAGAAACCCATCGCCAGACTGCGTGCTTCCGGATTGGCGAAGTAGTGACGACCAATGCGGGTATACAGCCCTTTCATGCCGTTGAGGATCAGTCCATAAATTGGGTTGCCTGAGGCAAACGCCAGACCACGGAAAATGTTGTAATCAAGGGTCGCGAATGCGTCAGCATGATCGTCAACCGACGTCGCCGTGGCAAGCACTTCCAGCGCTTTATCAGGATGCTGGCGGAACGCAGTACGGATAAAGATGGTGGAGATATTGGTGCGTACCGACAGCAGATTATCAATCAGCTGCGGAACGCTTTCGTGATCGAGACGGGCAAGCGTTTCAAGAATATTCAGGCCCGACGTTTCCCAGAAGTTATTCACTTTGGTCGGTTTGCCGTGTTGAATCGTCAACCAGCCATCACGCGCCAGACGCTGAAGCACTTCGCGCAAGGTGGTGCGAGTCACGCCAATCAGTTCAGAAAGTTCACGTTCAGCGGGAAGGATCGTTCCAGGAGCAAAACGGTTATTCCAGATACTTTCAATGATGTACTCTTCAGCGAAACCCGCCGGGCTTTGCGCCTTAATGACCATAGTGAGATTTCCATTACACAGCTTTAGCTAATTCACTCATCATACCAGAGGCTGACTGTGGCAGGTAGCGCAGCGATACCGGAAAAAAGGGATCACCGTTTCATTTTTATCAAATACCCGTCCCTTGCTGTGCGTCAAATTTACCCTCATTCGTTATACGCAATAATTGACACAACCAGATATACTGGCCGCGTATTAAGTCCTGGTAACGGTCTGTTCGCTATCCGGTTTGACTTTTTGCATTATAAACATCCAATTACGCTTTATTTTGCCAGGACCCTCTGACGCTTAAATCGTTTTGGTTTACACTGCGCTTTCTGAACCTGTTCCAGGGAAATGATTATGTTGCGATTTTTGAACCAGTGCTCTCGCGGTCGCGGAGCATGGTTGTTGATGGCCTTGACCGCCTTTGCGCTGGAAATGGTAGCGCTATGGTTCCAGCATGTGATGTTGCTGAAACCCTGTGTGCTGTGTATTTACGAACGTTGTGCGCTTTTCGGCATCATGGGTGCAGGGCTTGTGGGTGCGATTGCGCCTAAATCCCCGCTACGTTACGCCGGGATCGCCATTTGGTTGTACAGCGCCTGGAAAGGCATTGAGCTGGCCTGGCAGCACACTATGATGCAGCTGCACCCATCACCGTTTATGACCTGCGATTTTGCTGCTCGCTTCCCGAGCTGGTTGCCGCTGGATAAATGGCTGCCAAAGGTGTTTGTGGCCTCCGGAGATTGCTCCGTTCGTCAGTGGGAATTCCTGACGCTGGAGATGCCCCAGTGGTTAGTCGGTATTTTCGTCGCTTACTTCGTGATAGCGCTGCTGGTGCTGATTGCCCAGCCGTTCAAACCGAAAAAACGCGATTTGTTTGGCAGGTAAAAGCAAAACGGCAACGCAAGTTGCCGTTTTTAGTGTTTTCTCCCTCTCCCCGTGGGAGAGGGCCGGGGTGACGGCATCAGACCGCACCGCACAATCCCATTAAAAAACCCGCCTCGGCGGGTTTTTTATTTATGCGCGTTTGGGATGATTAAGGATATGGTCTTCCCAGTCCTGCACTTCTGACTCTTTCACCGCAATATGTCTGACTGAGATGCGCTCGCCATGCATCGCCGCTTTGGAGCCCGTCAACAGCGGATGCCAGTCCGGCAGCCCTTTTCCTTCCGCCAGCAGGCGATACGCGCAGGTATGCGGCAGCCATTCAAAAGTCGGGAGATTGTCGCGGGTCAGCTTGATGCAGTCCGGCTCGTATTCGAAACGGCGCTCGTAATTGCGGCACTGACAGGTTTTGATGTTCAGTTGCTTGCAGGCGACATTAGTGAAGTATATTTCGTCGGTGTCTTCGTCCATCAGCTTATGCAGGCAGCACTGCCCGCAGCCGTCACACAGCGATTCCCACTCCACGTCGGTCATTTCGTCGAGAGTCTTGCTTTGCCAGAAAGGGGTTTCGCTCATAAGGATGTCCACACGTCAAAAGAAAGCGCACCTTATAACCAGTCTGGCACGTGGATGCAAGTTTTGCCGCCGATTAACAGCGGCAACGGCGTTTTACAGCACGCGGGTCTTAACGGATTGCCCGTTAAAACCAATGTCGAGTTCGTCACCGCTGGCAAGCGGGCCGACACCTTCAGGCGTACCGGTGAGGATCACATCGCCCGGTTTGAGGGTAAAGTAACGGCTCATATAGGCGATCAACGGCAGGATTTTGTGGATCATGTCTGAAGTGTTGCCCTGCTGGCGGACGTCGCCGTTAATTTTCAAACTCAGGGACGTGTTCTGCGGGTCGGCGTTAAATTCTGCGGCCGGAATAAAACCGGAGATCGGACATGAATTATCAAAGCCTTTGGCTTTTTCCCACGGCTGCCCGGCTTTCTTCATTTTGCCCTGAATGTCGCGCAGAGTCAGATCCAGCGCAATGCCATAGCCCGCGATCGCTTTCTGCACGTGCTCCTCAGATGCCTGACGCAACGTGCCGCCAATCAGCACCGCCAGTTCGACTTCATGGTGAACCGAACCCAGCCCCTGCGGCAACGCCAGCGGCTGGCGGATATCGCAGAGCGCCGTTTCCGGCTTGATAAACAACACAGGCTCTTCTGGCACGGCACTGCCCATTTCCTGAATGTGCTTCGCGTAGTTGCTGCCGACGCAGACCACTTTGCTCACGGGATAATCCAGTAATGCGCCTTGCCAGTTGTGATGTTGATACATGCTCGTCCCCTAAACGGTTGATATGTCACCCACGGAGTTGGCCGGGGTTATTTTATTCCGTCACCCGCGAGATGCTGTTTTAATAAATTCTCAGGAGGTGGCGGAAGCTGTAAATAATAGCCCTGTTCTTTCAGCGCAGTTTTGACTTTTTCCAGATCGGCATTCACCAGTTTTTTACGACCATCCAGCGGCAGCAGCATCGCCAGCTGCGGCGCACCAAAGCCTTTCATTAATTCTTCCGGCACGCGGGAAAAATCGTCTTTTTTCTCGACATAAAGATAGGTCTGGTCGCGTTTAGTACTTCTGTAGATCACACAAAACATGTTTTTACTCTGAATTATCGGTGGTTGCTTGCCTCAATATACCAGTGACTATAACATGCCTGATACTCTTCGGAATATCGCAACGAATGTGCTGCGATTAACAGCAAATTGAGTAAGGCCAGGATGTCAAACACGCCCATCGAGCTTAAAGGCAGTAGCTTCACCTTATCAGTGGTTCATTTGCATGATGCAAAACCCGAGGTTATTCGTCAGGCGTTAGAAGACAAAATCGCGCAGGCCCCCGCTTTCCTGAAACACGCCCCTGTGGTGGTGAACGTTAGTGGTCTGGTCGCACCTGTAAACTGGCAGCATTTGCAACAGGCGGTCTCCTCGACCGGTCTGCGTATTGTCGGCATTAGCGGCTGCAAAGATGCCCGACTGAAAGATGAAATTGAGCGCGCCGGGCTTCCTCTTCTGACTGAAGGGAAAGAAAAAGCCGCGCGTTCTGCGCCAAAAGAAGCCCCAACCCCCCCGCCACCCGCGCAAAACGTTACACCAGTCACAAAAACGCGAATGATTGATGTGCCGGTTCGTTCCGGTCAGCGCATTTATGCACCAAACTGTGATCTGATTGTAACAAGCCACGTGAGTGCTGGCGCAGAGCTGATTGCCGATGGCAATATTCACGTCTACGGTATGATGCGGGGACGCGCGCTGGCGGGTGCCAGTGGCGATCGGGATGCGCAAATTTTCTGTACCCATCTGACGGCGGAGCTGGTTTCCATCGCAGGTGAATATTGGCTGAGTGACAAGATCCCAGCCGAATTTTATGGCAAAGCGGCACGTCTGCGTCTGGCAGAGAACGCTTTGACTGTTCAACCGTTGAATTGATCCCTTTTTAACAAGGAATTTCTATGGCACGCATTATTGTTGTGACTTCGGGTAAAGGAGGCGTTGGCAAGACCACCTCCAGCGCGGCCATCGCTACTGGTTTGGCCCAGAAGGGAAAGAAGACAGTTGTTATCGACTTCGATATCGGCCTGCGTAACCTCGACCTGATCATGGGCTGCGAGCGTCGCGTGGTGTATGACTTTGTTAACGTCATCCAGGGCGATGCGACCTTAAACCAGGCGCTGATTAAAGACAAGCGCACGGAAAACCTCTTTATTCTCCCGGCCTCTCAGACGCGCGACAAAGACGCGCTGACCCGTGAAGGCGTGGAGAAAGTGCTCGACGAGCTGAAAAAGATGGAGTTCGACTTTGTGGTCTGCGACTCCCCTGCCGGTATCGAAACGGGCGCGCTGATGGCGCTGTACTTCGCTGACGAAGCCATCATCACCACCAACCCTGAAGTGTCGTCCGTGCGTGACTCAGACCGTATTCTGGGCATTCTGGCCTCTAAATCGCGTCGCGCGGAGAATGGTCAGGACCCGATTAAAGAGCACCTGCTGCTGACCCGCTACAATCCGGGCCGCGTCAACAAAGGTGACATGCTGAGCATGGAAGACGTGCTGGAGATCCTGCGCATCAAACTGGTCGGCGTGATTCCGGAAGACCAATCCGTATTACGCGCCTCTAACCAGGGTGAGCCGGTTATCCTGGACATCATGGCAGACGCAGGTAAAGCATACGCCGATACCGTTGATCGTCTGTTGGGAGAAGAACGTCCTTTCCGCTTCATTGAAGAAGAGAAGAAAGGTTTCCTCAAACGCCTGTTCGGAGGATAAGTTATGGCATTACTGGACTTTTTTCTCTCGCGGAAAAAAAGCACCGCTAACATCGCAAAAGAGCGACTGCAAATTATCGTTGCGGAACGCCGCCGCAGCGATGCTGAACCTCACTATTTGCCTCAGCTGCGCAAAGACATCCTGGAAGTGATTTGTAAGTACGTGCAGATCGACCCAGAGATGGTGACCGTGCAGCTTGAGCAGAAGGATGGAGATATTTCGATTCTGGAGCTGAACGTGACGCTGCCAGAAGCGGAAGAATCACGCCCGTAGCAGCATTGCAAACATGTCGTTTGTAGGCCGGGTAAGCGCGCAGCGCCACCCGGCAAATTCCCCGGTGGCGCTTCGCTTACCGGGGCTACAAAACCAACATATCCTCTGTTTACTGCGGATAAGTTTCCAGCAGGGTCTTCAGCCGTTCGCCCATCAGTTCCCCGCGCCAGCCCGCGATCAGTTCCGGCAAGCCATTGTTCGGTTTTAACCTCCAGTGCCAGTTCAGCAGCTGATTGATCTGACGGCGTGAGGCCAGCAGCTCAGGGCTAATCTTATTTTCCGTTCCCACTTCCAGCACCAACGCTTTGATATCTTTAAACGCTTTGCGATAGCCTGGCATGTCCATCAGATTTAACAGCGGTTCAGGCAGTTGGTCTTCTGGCAATTCCTGCGCTTTTGCAACCAGTGCCAGCAGCGTTTTACCGTGGAAGCGAATTTCGCTACCGGATAAACCAATGCTGTCCAGTTCACCCATGCTGCCCGGCATGTAACGCGCCACGGCCCACAGATGCTCTTCGCGAACCACAAAGTTCACCGCCAGATCGCGCTCGCGCGCTTTACGCAGACGCCAGTCGGCCAGCAGTTGCAGACAGGCAAGCTGGCGCGTACGCAGTTGCCAGGCATTGGTGATTTCGCGCCAGGCATCTTTCGGATCGAGAACTTCCTGACGACGCTGCTGGGTCATACGGCATTCGTTGAGTGCCGCATCCAGCCAACCCGCCTCTTCGGCCTCTTTCATCAACTGACCGCAGATCGGCAGCAGGTAAAATACATCGGCGGCCGCATAATCGAGCTGACGCTCGGTCAGCGGACGAGCCAGCCAGTCGGTGCGTGATTCGCTCTTGTCGAGTGCAATCCCGGTGTACTCTTCCACCATTGCGGCAAAGCCCCAGGAAAGCGGACGGCCTGAGAAGGCGGCGAGGATTTGCGTATCAATCAGCGGCTCCGGCATCACACCGAAGGTATTCATGAACACTTCCAGATCTTCACTGCCCGCGTGCAGATATTTGGTGACAGCTGTATCGAGCAGCAGTTCGCGCATCGGCGTCCAGTCCGTAATCCCGAGCGGATCAATCAGCGAGACTTTCTTGCCGTCGTACATCTGGATCAGACCCAACTGAGGATAGTAGGTCCGCGTGCGAACAAACTCGGTATCCAGAGCGATGGCGGGAAAGTCGCGGGTGACGTCGCACAGCGTTGCCAGCTCGTCGTTGGTGGTGATCATCTGGTAGTTCAAAACGATTTCTCTTTGGTTTGCGCCCATAAAAAACGCCGGCTAACCGGCGTGTGATGGCGACTCACTCGAAGCTTAGGCTTTATTGTCCACTTTGGCACGGGCTTCGTCACGTAATTCTCGTCGTAATATCTTCCCGACGTTCGATTTTGGCAGCTCGTCGCGGAACTCAACCAGCTTTGGCACTTTGTAGCCGGTGAGCTGACGGCGACAGAAGGCGACCAGTTCGTCTTCTGTTAGCGAGGCGTCTTTTTTGACCACGAAGATCTTCACCGCTTCACCACTGCTGCCGGACGGGACGCCGACGGCAGCCACTTCCTGCACGCCGTCGTGCTGCATCACCACGTCTTCGATTTCGTTCGGATAGACGTTAAAACCGGAGACCAGGATCATGTCTTTCTTGCGATCGACAATGCGCAGGAAGCCCTCGTCGTCCATCACTGCGATGTCGCCTGTGTAGAGCCAGCCATCTTTGATGATCTCGTCCGTCGCGTCCGGACGCTGCCAGTAGCCGAGCATCACCTGTGGGCCTTTGACGCACAGTTCACCCGGCTCGCCGTGCGGCACTTCGTTACCTTCGTCGTCGACCAGTTTGGCTTCCGTCGACGGTACCGGCAGACCAATACTACCGCTGTGATAATCGATATCATGCGGGTTGACGCTGACCAGTGGCGCGCACTCCGTCAGACCGTAGCCCTCCAGCAGATACTGCCCGGTGAGTTTCACCCAACGGTCTGCAACCGCCTGCTGAACCGGCATCCCGCCGCCCGCAGAGAGGTGCAGCGAGGAAAAGTCGAGCTGCTGGAACTCTTTGTTATTGAGCAGCGCGTTAAACAACGTGTTGACGCCGGTCATCGCGGTGAACGGATATTTCGCCAACTCTTTCACCAGCCCCGGAATATCGCGCGGGTTAGTGATGAGTAAATTCTGTCCGCCCAGCTCGATAAACAGCAGGCAGTTCATCGTCAGAGCAAAAATGTGATACAGCGGCAGCGCCGTGACCACCAGCTCTTTGCCGCGATGCAGCAGCGGGCCGTAGGTCGCGTTGACCTGTTCGAGGTTCGCCAGCATGTTGCGGTGGGTCAGCATCGCCCCTTTTGCTACGCCGGTGGTGCCGCCGGTGTACTGGAGGAAGGCCAGATCGTCTGACACCACTTCCGGTTTCACGTACTGCATGCGATACCCGCTGTGCAGCGCCCGGCGGAAGGAGATGGCATCCGGGAGATGGTATTTCGGCACCAGACGCTTGACGTATTTAACGACAAAGTTAACCAGCGTGCCTTTGGCGGTCGAAAGCTGATCGCCCATTCGGGTGAGGATCACGTGGCGGACCTGGGTCTTATCAACCACTTTTTCCAGAGTATGGGCAAAGTTAGAGACAATAACGATAGCCGCCGCGCCGCTGTCGTTGAGCTGGTGTTCCAGCTCACGCGGGGTATACAGCGGGTTCACGTTAACGACGATCATCCCCGCGCGCAAAATACCGAATAGCGCCACCGGATACTGCAGCAGGTTCGGCATCATCAGCGCTACGCGGTCGCCCTTCTTCAGCCCCAACCCTTCCTGTAAATAGGCCGCAAACGCCCGACTGCGTTCTTCCAGTTTGCGGAAGGTCATCACTTCGCCCATGTTCACAAACGCAGGCTGATCCGCATAGCGCGAAACCGAGTGCTCAAATAATTCAACCAGGGATTGATAACGGTCAGGATTGATCTCCGCAGGCACATCTGCGGGATAACGGTTAAGCCAAACCTTTTTCAATGCATCACCTCTGAAATGAGTGTTCGTCGTCATCACAACCCCGATAATAAACAGTTCGTTAACATTATATTAACTCAGCGTACCAGTTTATTAATTGTTCGGATTTAAGGTTGCGAAGCGCGTCACTCTTTTTTTTGTGTTTCGTCCGTAAAAAACAGAGACAGCGGCTGAGCCGCTGTCTCTTATCTAAATATAACAGTAACTTACTCGGTAACGATGGTCTGCACTTGCGCCGGGCCTGGGTTGTACCAGCCCCATCCACCGTAGCCGCCATAGCGATAAGGGTGTGGTCCCCACATCCACGGGTCCATCGGCTGCGGCGGTAGCATGACCTGCTGTGTCAGGTGCCAGCGTTTATAACCGTTCGCCTGCATGGTCATGAATTTATACGGCGTGTTGCCGATTTTGCCCTGTACCGAACCGGTAATCGGCCCGACGACCGTCACCAGCTGGCCACGGAAATCCACCGGGTCGAGGAAACCGTTCACGTCGGCGTAAATGCGCCCACGTGAGGGTTCGCCAAGGGTTGGTCGCGCGCCGCTGTCCAGCGGTACCGTCGCAATTTCGAGGCGAGTTTTGCCCTGCTGGTTCTGGATATCGACCACTTTACCACCGAAGCGCGCTTCCTGGCCGACGTACAGCTCAGGGGCATTCATCACCCGCACCAGATCCTGCTGCGGCGTTGGGCTGCTCCCTTTGATCGCGTCAGGAACGGTGACACATCCACTTAATGCCACAGCGATAGCGCCCGCTATGAAGAGGCGTACAACTTTTGTTTGAACCGCCATGATGCGACTCCCTTTTCTCAGTGCTTATTACTGAGATTCACGCCCTGCCCGGAAGTTTCTTCCAGGCCACTTCATTTCGCAAATAAACTGGCTCAGCGTGTTCAACGGCCACGGTTTTTCCCGCCGCCAGCAGCTGACAGGCGATCGGCAGCATGTCTTCGGCATGCGGAAGTAACACCTGACCATCGACTAACGTGAGACCGCTGTCTTTTGCCATATCCGGCCAGGCTGGCCAGCCTGTACCGACTGTAGCCCAAACGCCCGTAAGGTGTTTCAACCGTTCAGCAACGGCCTCAGGTTTGAGGACCGATTCGGTCTCTTCCCCGTGCCATACGCCCTGCTCATCGCGGGTGTATTCCGCCCAGTAGACTTCACCCATGCGGGCGTCAATAGCTGCCAGCACGCGCGTCGCGCCCGTCATGCGCCATGCGCCTTGCGCCATCGTGGCCAGCGTCGAGACGCCGATCATCGGGAGATTGGCACCCAGCGCCAGGCCCTGAGCGATACCAATGCCGATGCGCACGCCGGTGAAGCTGCCTGGCCCACGGCCAAACGCCAGCGCGTCGAGTTCAGTTAAGGAGGTGTTGCCCTGGTGAAGGATCTCTTTCACCAGCGGCAGAATACGTTGGGTATGTTCCCGGGGGCACTCTTCAAAATGGGCAAAGAGGGAACCGTTATCCCACAGAGCTGCCGAGCAGGCCTCTGTAGCGGTATCAATAGCCAGAATTCGCATGGGTCTCGCGCTCTCGCAATAGTCAGTCACAAAATGGCGCGCATCTTAGCACACCCCAAGGGAAATTACTCCGCCCTTGGGTTCGCCAGGAAACGCACCGCGCGATTAATGTCCCGCGTACGCGGTGCGGGCGGCAGGCTGGCGAGGAATGTCGCGCCGTACGGGCGCATCACCAGACGGTTATCGCAGATAACCAAAACGCCTCTGTCATCCGTATCACGGATCAGACGCCCGACGCCCTGTTTCAGGGTAATGACCGCATCCGGCAACTGGACGTCATCGAAGGGATCGCCCCCGCGCAGACGGCAGTCTTCCATCCGCGCTTTCAGCAGCGGATCGTCCGGCGAGGTAAACGGCAGTTTGTCGATGATGACTAATGATAGCGCATCGCCGCGCACGTCCACCCCTTCCCAGAAGCTGCTGGTCGCTACCAGCAGCGCATTTCCGGCGGTGACGAACTGCTGCAACAGCTGGCCTTTGCTGGTTTCGCCCTGTAACAGCACGGGCAACGTCATGGTGGCGCGGAATTGCTCGGCGAGGTCGCGCATCATGGCGTGCGAGGTGCACAGCATAAAGCAGCGGCCATTGTTGGCTTCGATCATCGGTTTGAGCATCGCTGCGAGATGTTTCGCCGCGCCCGGCTGGTTCGGTAGCGGTAAATTGCGCGGCACACAGAGCAGCGCCTGAGTTTCGTAATCGAACGGGCTGGGCAGCAGGAGCGAATCCGACTCCTCAATGCCGAGGCGTTCGGTGAAATGGTGCAGGTCGTCGTTCACGGAGAGCGTCGCGGAGGTGAAGATCCAGCTCCCTGGCTTTTGCGCCATCACCTCTTTGAACTTATCGGCGACGGTCAGCGGCGTCAGTGCGAGGGTAAACTGGCGGGCGGTGCATTCGTACCAGTAGCTAAAGCCGGGCTGGTTGATCTCTTTCAGGCGTTTCAGGCGCGTACGATACAGCGTGGCACGTTCGAAAGCCGCATCGAGCAGCGCGCTGCGCCCAAGCGACAATTTCGCGACGTCGTAGCAGAGTTCCAGCGCATCATCGAGCAAGAGCAGCGCGCGCTGGATGTTGCTGTCGGCTAACAGCTCGCGCAAGTTCCCACGATAGCCAGGCTCACCCAACTGCATACGGAAATCCTGCGCGCTTTGCGCCAGCCGGTCGGCACATTTTTGCAACTGTTGGGTGTCGCGCAGTTCGGTGCGGTAGGCAATGGTGAAATCTTTGGCGAGATCCTGAAGCTGGCGGCTGGAGAGCGACTGGCCAAAATACTGGCTGGCGATGTCCGGCAGCTGATGGGCTTCATCGAAAATCATCACTTCCGCCTCCGGGATCAGCTCGCCGAAGCCGCCGTCTTTGACCACCATATCCGCCAGGAACAGGTGATGGTTCACCACCACCACGTCGGCATCCATCGCCGTTTTACGCGCTTTGACGACGAAGCAATCTTTATACAGCGGGCAGTCGCTACCCAGGCAGTTGTCGTTGGTGCTGGTCACCAGCGGCCATGCCTGAGAATCTTCGGCGACGCTGGCGCAAGTGCTGATATCCCCGTCGGTAGTCTGATTGGCCCACGCGCGAAGAATGATTACATCGCTCAGCGTATTAACCGGCAGATCGCCCCCGGCCAGCGCCTGCTGTTCGAGGCGCTCCAGACACAGATAGTTCGAACGCCCCTTCAGGAGCGCCAGTCGGCCTTTGTATTTCAGGGCTTTTGCTACCGTCGGCAAATCGCGGCTGTAGAGCTGATCCTGCAACGCTTTCGAGCCGGTGGAGATAATCACTTTTTTCTTCGCGCGCAATGCAGGGGCAAGATAGGCGTAGGTTTTGCCCGTCCCGGTCCCCGCCTCGACCACCAGCGACTGGGTATTTTTGATGGCGCGGGTGACCGCTTCTGCCATGTGTCGTTGCGGCTCACGCGGTTTAAAACCGGGAATCGCCTGCGCTAACTGACCGTCTGCTGAAAAATCGTCTGCCACGTTGCTCTCTCACTGTATTTTTGCACAGGGATTATGTCAGCCCGCCCTCTCCTGTGCCAGTCGAAATAGACGTTGACGGAACATTATGGCAGTCTTGCGGCCTGAAGCCATTTATGAGGAAAGGTTTATGACAATTGTGCGCATTGATGCCGAAGCCCGCTGGTCTGACGTTGTGATTCACAACCAGACGCTCTATTACACCGGTGTACCGGAAAATCTGGACGCCGACGCGTTTGAGCAAACGGCCAATACGCTGGCGCAAATTGACGCGATTCTGGAAAAACAGGGCAGCGATAAATCACGCATTCTGGATGCCACCATTTTCCTGGCGAACAAAGACGATTTTGCAGCGATGAACAAAGCCTGGGATGCGTGGGTTGTGGCGGGTCACGCGCCTGTACGCTGTACGGTACAGGCCACGCTGATGAAGCCGCAGTATAAAGTTGAGATCAAGATAATCGCGGCGGTATAAGACGATTACTCGTCTTCTTCTTCGTCATCCTCGAAACGCGCCACGATCCGATCGCCGGTATGGGTGGCGCGAATTTCCTGGGCAACGGTGGTAATCGCTTCGCCGCTGCTCATCCCCTGGGACATCAGCTCCTGAATTCGCTCGACCGCATTTTGCTGCTGTTCGTGACTGAGGGAAGGTAAACCTGCAAACATGATCAACTCCTGCTAAATTATCTGCGCTAATACATTCACGCAGCCCGGTAGTATGCCACACATGAACCCGTTACCCCCTACTGTCATTTCATTATCCTGGCGTCATGACGCCGCCGAATTTTGGTTTGCACGCCTAAGTCATCTCCCGTGGGCGATGCTTCTGCATTCAGGGCACGCGGATCATGCCTTTAGCCGCTTTGATATCCTGGTGGCCGACCCGCTCACTACGCTTTTGACGCACGGCGGCACGACGCGTATTTCGTCTGACGCTGAACGCATCTGCGGCGATGACCCGCTGTTGTTGCTTGAGCAGGAAATTAACGCCTTGCCGTTCGTCGCCTCGGCGAATGTGGACATGCCCTTCCAGGGCGGCGCACTGGGGCTGTTCGGCTACGATTTAGGCCGTCGATTCGAAACCTTGCCAGACCATGCGCAGAATGATATTTCCCTGCCGGACATGGCCGTCGGGCTTTACGACTGGGCGGTGATTGTCGATCACCACAAAAAAACCGTTTCCCTGCTTAGCCATACCGACGCCCACGCGCGGCTGGCGTGGTTAAAGGCGCAACAGCCCGTTTCACCCTCTAATTTTACCTTAACATCCGCCTGGCGATCCAACATGAGCGCTGACGCGTACGCCGATAAATTCCGGCAGGTGCAGGCGTATCTGCACAGCGGTGATTGTTATCAGGTAAACCTCGCCCAGCGTTTCCAGGCAAGTTTTACCGGCGACGAGTGGCAGGCCTTTACACACCTGAACGCCAGCAATCGCGCGCCGTTCAGCGCGTTTCTACGTCTGGAACAGGGTGCGGTCCTGAGCCTGTCGCCAGAGCGTTTTATTCATCTCGCCGAGGGCAAGATTCAGACGAGGCCGATCAAAGGCACCCTGCCGCGCCTGGCGGACCCACAAGCCGATAAGCAGCAGGCGGAAAAACTCGCGGCGTCACCGAAAGATCGCGCCGAGAATCTGATGATTGTCGATCTGATGCGCAACGACATTGGTCGCGTGGCAGAGCCCGGCAGCGTGCGCGTGCCCGAGTTATTCGTCGTGGAGCCCTTCCCGGCGGTGCATCATTTGGTCAGCACTATCACGGCACAACTTCCCGCCAGCCGTTCCGCCTGCGACCTGCTACGCGCGGCGTTTCCGGGTGGCTCGATCACCGGCGCGCCGAAAGTGCGCGCCATGCAGATCATTGATGAATTAGAACCTCATCGTCGCAACGCCTGGTGCGGCAGCATCGGGTATGTGAGCGTCTGTGGGACAATGGATACCAGCATCACTATCCGCACTCTGACGGCCTGCAACGGGCAGATTTATTGCTCTGCAGGCGGCGGCATTGTGGCCGACAGCCAGTGTGACGCGGAATATCAGGAAACCTTTGATAAAGTGAACCGCATCCTGCATCAACTGGAGAGCTAACGTTTGGATACCCACGATTTGACCCTGGATGATTTTCTGTCGCGCTTTCAGCTACTGCGCCCGCAGGTAAACCGCGACACGCTGAACAGCCGCCAGGCGGCGGTATTGATTCCCGTGGTGCGGCGCGAACAGCCAGGATTGTTACTCACCAAGCGCTCGTCACATCTGCGTAAACATGCTGGCCAGGTGGCATTTCCTGGCGGCGCGGTGGATGCTTCTGACGCCTCTCTCATTGCCGCCGCACTGCGCGAAGCTCAGGAAGAGGTGGCCATTCCGCCGGAGGCCGTTGAAGTAATTGGCGTGTTGCCACCGGTAGACAGCGTGACCGGTTTTCAGGTGACGCCCGTCGTGGGGATTATTCCGCCCAATCTTCACTATCACGCCAGCGAAGATGAAGTGGCCGCGGTGTTTGAAATGCCGCTGGCAGAGGCACTGCGTTTGAGTCGTTATCATCCGCTGGATATTCAACGGCGTGGACACGATCATCGGGTGTGGTTGTCGTGGTATCAGCATTATTTTGTCTGGGGCATGACGGCAGGCATTATCCGTGAGCTGGCGCTGCAAATCGGCCTGAAGCCTTGACTATACTTTACATTCCGATTTTTTCTGCGCGTTTGCGAGTGACGTCGCATCATTAGTAAATCAGGGGTTATTCATTAGTTTAATTCATGTGAATAGTTAAGCCGACCTACAGGTTCCCTCTTACACTATGCGCAGTTATAACATCGTTACTGGAACCCCGGTAACCCTGTCAGGAGTGAGAAAGTGATTAGTATATTCGACATGTTCAAAGTGGGGATTGGCCCGTCTTCTTCCCACACTGTAGGCCCAATGAAGGCCGGTAAACAGTTCGTCGATGATCTGGTCGAAAAAGGATTACTGGAAAGCACTACCCGCGTGGCCGTTGATGTTTACGGTTCGCTCTCTTTAACGGGTAAGGGCCACCACACCGATATCGCCATTATTATGGGTCTGGCAGGTAACATGCCGGACACAGTGGATATTGACGCCATTCCGGCGTTTATCCGCGACACTGAAACACGCGGTCGTCTGCTGCTGGCTAACGGCAAGCACGAAGTGGATTTCCCCCACGACGACGGTATGCGTTTTCGTAGCGACAACCTGTCGCTGCATGAAAACGGGATGCAGATCCACGCCTTTAACGGCGACAAAGTGATCTACAGCAAAACCTATTACTCGATCGGCGGTGGTTTTATCGTTGATGAAGAGCATTTCGGCAAAGATGCGGTGAGCGACGTTAACGTTCCTTATCCGTTCAAATATGCCCAGGATATGCTGGACTACTGCAAAGAGACCGGCCTGTCACTCTCCGGCATGGTGATGCAGAACGAACTGGCGCTGCACAGCAAAAAAGAGATCGAAGACTATTTTGCTAACGTCTGGCAAACCATGCAGGCGTGTATCGATCGCGGGATCAACACCGAAGGCGTATTGCCTGGGCCGCTGCGCGTACCGCGTCGCGCCTCTGCCCTGCGTCGTATGCTGGTGACGACCGATAAGTTCTCCAACGATCCGATGAACGTGGTCGACTGGGTGAATATGTTCGCACTGGCGGTGAACGAAGAGAACGCCGCCGGTGGCCGCGTGGTAACAGCGCCAACCAACGGTGCCTGCGGTATCGTTCCGGCTGTGCTGGCCTATTACGATCACTTTATCGAACCGGTCACCCCGGATATCTACATCCGCTATTTCCTCGCAGCGGGTGCAGTGGGCGCGTTGTACAAAATGAACGCGTCCATTTCCGGTGCCGAAGTCGGCTGTCAGGGCGAAGTTGGCGTGGCCTGCTCAATGGCCGCGGCTGGCCTGTCTGAGCTGCTGGGTGCAAGCCCGGAGCAGGTGTGCGTGGCGGCGGAAATCGGCATGGAGCATAACCTCGGTCTGACCTGCGATCCGGTTGCCGGCCAGGTGCAGGTACCGTGCATCGAGCGTAACGCTATCGCCTCGGTGAAAGCGATCAACGCCTCGCGCATGGCGATGCGCCGCACCAGCGAACCGCGCGTGTCGCTGGATAAGGTCATCGAAACCATGTACGAAACCGGTAAAGACATGAACGCCAAATACCGTGAAACCTCACGCGGCGGTCTGGCCATTAAGGTGCAGTGCGACTAAGCACTCCATTGATTATTCTCTCTCGCCCATCTGCAACGGATGGGCGATATTTATTCGCTTTCTCGTCACCGTAACATTTCCCCACTACACTTTCTGTGTTGCCCTGGCTCCTGTGCTGGCGGCTTATCGAGCCCCCTTTCATGCAGAATGCGCAAAGGATCATTAAAAGCTATCGCCGAAACCGCATTATTGTCTGTGTGCTGGTGGCTTTTTTTACGCTCTTTCTGACCCTCGGCATTCGTTTTATTTCACAGCGCAATTTAAATCAGGAACGTGTTCACGCCTTTGTCAGCCACTCGGTGAATGCGCTGGATAAGATCCTGATGCCGCTGCAGGCGGGCCGAGAAACCTTGCAAGCTCTGGTCGGATCGCCCTGTCCTGACGCCCATCTGGCGCTGCGTAAACGGGCCGCAACCCTGCAAACCGTACGTTCTATTGCGCTGATTAAAGACGGTATCCTTTACTGCTCCAGCATTTTTGGCGATCGCGATGTTCCCATCCGCCAGGTGCAACCCGATCTGCCCTCCAGCCAGCCGCAACTGGTCCTGTCGACGGACAAATCGCTGCTCAAAGGCAGTCCGATTCTGATCCAGTGGTATCCGGTTTCCGACAGCGGAGAAGATGGTGTGATGCAGATTGTGAATATCGATCTGATCACCAAAATGATGCTTGAGCCGCAGCGCCCGCTGATCACCGATGTGAGTCTGAACGTCGGGAACAAATTCCTGCGTTACGGGCAGAACGTCACTGACACGCTGGCAGTCACGCAAGACGCCATGATCCTGAGCCAAACATCAGGCCATTTCCCCTTCACCATCACCGTCAGCGGGCCGGGTGCCAGCGAACTGGCGCTGATCAATCTTCCCTCACAGCTTCCGCTGGCCGTCCTGCTGAGCCTGCTGCTGGGCTATATCGCCTGGCTTGCCACTGCCAGTCGCATGAGTTTTACCTGGGAAATTAACCTTGGACTGGCCGCGCGGGAGTTCGAACTGTTCTGCCAGCCGTTGCTCAATGCCCGCACGCAGAAATGCGTCGGAGTGGAGATCCTGCTGCGCTGGAATAATCCTCGCCAGGGCTGGATTTCCCCCGACGTGTTTATTCCGCTGGCGGAGGAACATAATCTGATCGTTCCGCTGACGCGCTACGTGATTATGGAAACCGTCCGTCAGATTGGCTATTTTCCGGCGAACAAAGGATTTCATATCGGCATTAACGTCGCAGCCAGCCACTTTCGCAATGGCGTGCTGCTCCAGGATCTGAATCGCTACTGGTTTAGCGCCCGTCCAAAACAACAGCTGATTGTCGAACTCACCGAGCGCGACGCGCTGCTGGATGTGGATTATCGCATCGTGCGGGAACTGTATCGTAAAGAGGTGAAGCTGGCGATTGATGATTTTGGTACTGGCAACAGCTCACTTTCATGGCTGGAAAAACTGCGCCCGGACGTGCTCAAAATAGACAAATCGTTTACCACCGCGCTGGGTACTGATGCGGTGAATTCGACAGTGACAGATATCATTATTGCGCTGGGGCAGCGTCTGAATATCGAGCTGGTCGCCGAGGGCGTGGAAACGCAGGAGCAGGCGCGCTATTTGCGCCATCACGGGGTCAATATCTTGCAGGGTTTCTTGTATGCGCGACCAATGCCGCTGAAGGATTTTCCGCAGTGGCTGGCAGAGAGTTCACCTCCGCCAGCACCGCGTAACGGGCATATCCTTCCGGTTATGCCGTTGCGTTAAACCTGATTACTCTTCTTCGTCGTGGTCGGACTGCTCTTTAACAATACGCACCATGTCTACGCGGTAATCGTTCGCCTGTACGATGGTGATTTGCAATCGCGGCAGTTCAATGATGTCGCCAACACGTGGGATTTGGCCGTTAACCGCAATGACTAACCCGGCAACGGTGGCAATATCTTCTTCATCGTTGATGATATTGTCGAGGCCCAGCGTATGTTGCAGAGCGTGCAGATCGGTGGTGCCTTTCACTAACCAGCCGTCGCCATCAGCAACAATTTCTGGCGTTTCATCGGCATCCGGGAATTCACCGGCAATCGCTTCCAGCACGTCCAGCGGCGTCACAAGGCCCTGCACCACACCAAATTCGTTGGTCACGATAACAAAGCTACCGCGCGCACGGCGCAGGACGCCCAGCAGATTGATCGGGTCCAGCGTTTCCGGGACCACAATTGCCGGAGAGGCCGCCGCGATAGCTTCCACGTTAACGCCCTCTTCCAGCGCCACCAGCATTTCTTTCGCGCGAACGACGCCGATTATCTCGTCCAGTTCACCGCGACATACCGGGAACAGGCTGTGCGGTGAGGAGAGCAACTGCTGGCGAATTTCATCCACGCTCAGGTTGGCATCTACCCAGCTAATTTCACCGCGCGGGGTCATGATCCCACGCAACGAGCGTGACGCCAGCGACAGCACGCCGTTAATCATGTAACGCTCTTCTTCAACAAACGCGCCTTCTGGCACCGGCACCGGGTTACGGTTCGCGGTTTCAGGCTGGACGTTGGTCTGGCGGCGACCGCCCATCAGACGCAGGATGGCGTCAGCGGTACGGGCACGCAGCGGCTGATTAGACTGCTGTTTAATAAAGTTACGGCGCGCAATCTGGTTAAACAGCTCGATAAGAATCGAGAAGCCAATCGCGGCGTACAGGTAACCTTTAGGAATATGGAAACCGAAACCTTCTGCGACCAGGCTCAGGCCAATCATCAGCAGGAAGCTCAGACACAAGACCACAACCGTCGGATGTTCGTTCACAAAACGCGTCAGCGGCTTAGACGCCAGCAACATCACGGCCATTGCAATCACTACCGCGGCCATCATTACCGGCAGATGGTTCACCATGCCGACAGCGGTAATCACCGCATCCAGCGAGAAGACAGCATCAAGCACCACAATCTGCGCGACAACCACCCAGAAACTCGCATACCCCTTACCGTGTCCGTCGTCGTGCTGTCGGTTTTCCAGCCGTTCATGCAACTCGGTTGTTGCTTTGAAGAGCAGGAAAAGTCCCCCCACCAGCATGATCAAATCACGGCCGGAGAAGGTGAAATCCATCACGGTAAACAGCGGTTTGGTCAGAGTGACCATCCACGAAATGACGGACAACAGCGCAAGTCGCATGATAAGCGCCAGCGAAAGGCCGATTAAACGCGCTTTATCGCGCTGTTTTGGCGGCAGCTTATCCGCAAGGATGGCGATAAACACCAGGTTGTCGATACCAAGAACTATCTCAAGAACAACCAGCGTGAGTAATCCCACCCAGATTGACGGGTCCATTAAGAATTCCATGGAAAGCTCCTGCTAAAGGAATGACTAAACGGCGCCCCGAAAACAGTGGGCGAAATGACGGTAGACGTGTGCAATGGGTGGCGAGGTTCGCCGGCGAGCGAGGCGCAAAATGGCCTGTTAGATGACTGACGTCGGTGACGGTCCATACGGTGGGCTGTAGCCCTATACTCCTGGTAATTAAACGGAGGCTAAACATATCAGAGACAATAGCTTTTTAGCAAAGATTTACTTTCCTTTGCAAAGTTATGTTACAGAGTCGATTTTCATTTGAGATAAATCTGCTCTGTGAAGCTAAATTACGGATCTTCATCACATAAATTATTTTTTCACTATCTAAAATAAATCCCGGAAGTCTTAGTTAACTTAACTATAACCCTTATCTGAATCGATTCGGTGCGCCGAAAACGTTTCTCAGTACGCCTGCGGGCAGGCGTATTAATGATAATAAAAGGAGGTAGCAAGTGACCATTGCTATTGTAATAGGCACACATGGTTGGGCTGCAGAGCAGTTACTCAAAACCGCAGAAATGCTGTTGGGTGAGCAGGAAAACGTCGGCTGGATCGATTTCGTCCCTGGCGAAAACGCTGAAACGCTGATTGAGAAATACACTGCTCAACTGGAGAAGCTGGATACCAGCAAAGGCGTGCTGTTTCTCGTTGATACATGGGGTGGCAGTCCGTTTAACGCCGCCAGCCGCATTGTCGTCGATAAAGAGCATCATGAAGTTGTCGCTGGCGTAAACATCCCGATGCTGGTGGAAACGCTGATGGCGCGTGACGATAACCCGAGCTTTGACGAACTGGTCGATCTGGCTGTTGAAACCGGTCGTGAAGGCGTAAAAGCGCTGAAGGCACAACCCGTAGAAAAACCTGCTCCGGTTGCTGCTGCCGTGAAATCTGCCGTTCCCACCAAACCTATGGGCGCGAACGATTACATGGTTATCGGGCTGGCGCGTATTGATGACCGCTTAATCCACGGCCAGGTGGCAACGCGCTGGACCAAAGAAACCAACGTGAAACGCATTATCGTCGTCAGCGACGAAGTGGCCGCCGATCACGTTCGTAAAACCCTTCTCACCCAGGTTGCTCCTCCGGGCGTTACCGCACACGTCGTGGACGTCGCTAAGATGATCCGCGTGTATAACAACCCAAAATATGCCGGTGAACGCGTAATGCTCCTGTTCACCAACCCGACAGACGTTGAGCGCGTTGTGGAAGGCGGCGTGAAAATCACCTCCGTGAATATCGGTGGTATGGCTTTCCGTCAGGGCAAAACGCAGGTAAACAACGCGATTTCCGTCGATGAAAAAGATATCGAAGCCTTCAATAAGCTGAATGCACGCGGTATTGAACTGGAAGCCCGTAAAGTTTCCACGGATCAGAGACTGAAAATGATGGATTTGATCGGCAAAGTTGGGAAATAACCCAGGCGCTGATTTTTCACATAAAGCTTATGTTATAGGAGAAGTACAATGGAGATTACCACTCTTCAGATTGTGCTGGTGTTCATCGTCGCGTGTATTGCGGGTATGGAATCCGTACTTGATGAATTTCAGTTCCACCGTCCACTGGTGGCCTGTACGTTGATTGGCGCCGTTCTCGGCGATATGAAAACCGGTATTATCATCGGTGGTACGCTGGAAATGATCGCTCTGGGCTGGATGAACATCGGTGCGGCAGTTGCGCCTGATGCGGCACTGGCATCCATCATTTCTACGGTTCTGGTTATTGCCGGACATCAAAGCATCGGTGCCGGTATCGCACTGGCTATCCCACTGGCAGCAGCTGGCCAGGTTCTGACCATCATCGTTCGTACTATCACCGTGGCCTTCCAGCACGCGGCGGACAAGGCGGCAGATAATGGCAACCTGACGGCGCTCTCGTGGATCCACGTCTCGTCCCTGTTCCTGCAGGCAATGCGTATCGCTATCCCTGCGGTTATCGTTGCCATCTCTGTTGGTACCAGCGAAGTGCAGAGCATGCTGAACGCGATTCCAGAAGTCGTGACCGGCGGTCTGAACATCGCGGGTGGCATGATCGTGGTGGTTGGTTATGCGATGGTCATCAACATGATGCGCGCAGGCTACCTGATGCCGTTCTTCTACCTCGGCTTTGTTACCGCGGCGTTCACTAACTTCAACCTGGTTGCTCTGGGTGTGATTGGTGCGGTGATGGCGATTCTGTACATCCAGCTGAGCCCGAAATATAACCGCGTCGCGGGTGCACCAGCGCAGGCTGCTGGTAACAACGATCTCGATAACGAACTGGACTAGCAGGTGAGCGAAATGGTTGATATGACAAAAACTACCACCGAGAGAAAACTCACTCCGGGTGATATTCGTGGCGTATTCCTGCGTTCGAACCTGTTCCAGGGTTCATGGAACTTCGAACGTATGCAGGCGCTGGGCTTCTGCTTCTCTATGGTACCGGCGATTAGACGCCTGTATCCGGAAAACAACGAAGCACGTCGCCAGGCGATTAAACGTCACCTGGAATTCTTTAACACCCATCCTTACGTTGCGGCTCCGGTTCTCGGCGTAACCTTAGCGATGGAAGAGCAGCGTGCGAACGGCGCAGAGATTGACGATGGTGCTATCAACGGTATCAAAGTTGGTCTGATGGGTCCGCTGGCAGGCGTGGGTGACCCGATCTTCTGGGGTACCGTGCGTCCGGTCTTCGCGGCACTCGGCGCGGGTATCGCGATGAGCGGCAGCCTGCTCGGTCCACTGCTGTTCTTCATTCTGTTCAACGCAGTCCGTCTGGCGACCCGTTACTACGGCGTGGCTTACGGCTACCGTAAAGGTGTCGATATCGTTTCTGATATGGGCGGCGGCTTCCTGCAGAAACTGACTGAGGGGGCGTCCATTCTCGGCCTCTTTGTCATGGGGGCCCTGGTGAACAAGTGGACGCACGTGAACATCCCGCTGGTGGTGTCGACCATCACCGGCCAAGATGGGCAAACGCGTGTAACCACCGTGCAGACCATCCTGGACCAGCTGATGCCGGGCCTGGTGCCACTGCTGCTGACCTTCGCCTGTATGTGGCTGCTGCGTAAGAAAGTGAACGCTCTGTGGATCATCGTTGGCTTCTTCGTCATCGGTATCGTGGGTTACGCTATCGGCCTGCTGGGTCTGTAAGTTTTTGCTTTATCCACCGGGGGCTTGCCCCCGGTTTTTTATTCTGGAGGACGAATGACGGTTACGGACATCGTACTGGTTCTGTTTATTGTTGCCCTTCTGGCGTACGCCATTTATGACGAATTCATTATGCCCCGCCGCCACGGCGAGACATTGCTCAGCGTTCCCCTTCTGCGACGCGGTCGGGTTGATGCGTTTATCTTTGCTGGCCTTCTCGCCATCCTGATTTACAACAATGCCATGAGTCATGGAGCATTATTAACCACATGGTTATTATGTGCGCTGGCATTAATGGCGATTTATCTCTTTTGGATCAGGGCGCCTAAGGCAATCTTTAAACGGGATGGTTTTTTCTTCGCCAATGCGTGGATAGAATATAACCGTATTAAAGAGATGAATTTATCCGAAGACGGTGTGCTGGTGATGCAATTAGAACAACGCCGATTGCTCATCCGGGTGAAGGATATCGATGACCTTGAGAAAATATACAAAACAATGGTTAAAACTCAATAGGTTATATTTATAGCAATGGCTATATATTGTCCCTTTCGAATATGTGCAATATATAGCCTCAGCTATATTCCAGACTGAATTAACTTATATTTATTAACGTTATTCTCACCGATAAATCTAAATGAAAATCGTTATCAACTGGTTAATGTAATAACACATTCCTGTTGTTGTTTTATATTCTAAAAATATGTTAAGGTTGCGCCCGTCGTTGGGGAGTAGCCGATTTCCCGTCCCAGGGAAATGTACGTGTCAACATACTCGTTGAAAAACGTGGTGCGTACGGATCGCTTACTGCACAGTTTCTGTGCATTGAGGTCAGGCGAGACCATAGATACATCAACTGCTGTTTACTGGGGGCAGTGATGTGTCATATGGATATCCCCGGTCTGGACGCTTTTTATGAATATCTCCGCTACGATCCTTCTCGCTTTCGGCATGTCCATGGACGCTTTCGCGGCTTCGATGGGAAAAGGTGCCACTCTCCACAAACCAAAATTCTCTGAAGCCCTGCGCACCGGTCTTATTTTTGGCGCCATTGAAACGCTCACCCCGCTTATTGGCTGGGCGATGGGTATGCTGGCCAGCCAATTTGTTCTGGAATGGAACCACTGGATTGCCTTTATTCTGCTGGCGTTCCTCGGCGGGCGTATGGTCATTGAAGGGTGTCGCGGAAATACCGCTGAAGACGAAGCGCCGATTCACCGCCACGGTTTCTGGCTGCTGGTGACCACCGCGATTGCCACCAGCCTTGATGCGATGGCCGTCGGTGTCGGTCTGGCGTTTTTGCAGGTGAATATTATCGCCACCGCGCTGGCTATCGGCTGCGCGACGTTGATTATGTCGACGCTGGGCATGATGGTCGGTCGATTTATCGGCCCGCTGTTAGGTAAGCGAGCCGAAATTCTGGGCGGTATTGTGTTAATCGGAATTGGCGGACAGATCCTCTGGTCGCACTTCTACGGTTAACTCTCGCGCTGCCAGCAGTGAAGACTAAAATCTGTCTGGCAGCGGAACTGTTCTTGTTTCCCTAAAGTTTCCCACACTTCCGGTTTTGCCCGCCACGCGAACGGTGTCATCTGAAGTAGCGCCACCGCCTCTTCGCCTTGCAGATCCATTTCGTAACCCAATGACTGTTCGTGCTTCAGCGCAAAACCTGCCAGCTGTTCTGAATGCGGGGCGTGCAGACGCACTTCGTCATAAATCAGCCCTTTCATTTCCATCAGGTGTTTCGGTCCTGGCGTAACGGTCAGCACCCAGCCGCCGGGTTTAACCACCCGCGCCAGCTCTTGCGCTTTGCACGGGGCGTAAATACGAATAATGGCGTCCTGACTGGCGTCTTCAAACGGCAGGCGATGGCTGGAGGCAACACAAAATGTCACCTGAGGATAGCGCTTCGCGGCGGCACGGATCGCTGATTTAGACACATCAAGGCCGACAGTTTCTGCACCTTTACTCTTAGCGACATCCGCGAACGCCGCCGTGTAATAGCCTTCACCACAGCCAATATCCAGAATCGACGTCGCGCCTTCACCCAGCACATGGGTAAGCCAATTAGCGACAGCGTCACGCAGCGGCTGATAATGTCCGGCTTCCAGAAATGCGCGACGGGCCTGCATCATCTCAGCGGAATCGCCCGGATCGCGCGAACGCTTATGCTGAACTGGCAGCAAATTCACGTACCCTTCTTTCGCCTGGTCAAACCGGTGCCCCTGCGGACAGGTATAGCTGTTTTCTTCGCGCGTCAGCAACGCGTGGCATAGGGGACAACTGAATGACATGGTAACTCCAGACAATAGCAAAGGGCGAAAGTGTACCGCTATTCGCCCTGGTATAAAACGCCTGGCTTAGCGCATGACGATAAGATGGCTGGAATCGGGCGCTAAGCCATCGGGTTCGACATTTTCGATGCGCAGGACATCGCCCATAATCTGGCTAAACACCGGGGCTGACACTGCGCCGCCATAATAGCTGCCATTCTGCGGATCGTTAATAACGACGGCCAGCGCAAATCTGGGGCGACTGGCCGGAGCGACACCCGCCGTGTAGGCAACGTATTTGTCGACATACTTCCCGTCATCACCGATTTTTTTCGCAGTACCGGTTTTTATTGCCACGCGATAATCCCGCACTGCCGCTTTAATACCGCCTCCGCCAGGGAGTGCCACGCTTTCCATCATATGTTCGACCTGATGAACAATCTCTTCAGGCATGACCTGATGCCCCATGACAGGTGGATCGATTCGCGTGATTGACAGCGGACGCTCAAGGCCATAGCTGCCGATGGTGGCGTAAACGTGCGCCAGCTGCAGCGGCGTGACCATCAGTCCATAACCAAAGGCAAATGTCGCCCGATCAAGCTGGCTCCAGAATTTACGCTGCGGAAGTAAGCCGCTGCTCTCACCGGTCAGCCCCAGGCCTGTGCTTTCACCAAAACCGAAACCCTGATAGGTATCTAACAAATGCTGTATTGGCATCGCCAGCGAGAGCCGCGACACCCCTGTATCGCTCGACTTTTGCAAAATGCCGGTCAGCGATAATTCAGGATAGTAGCCCACGTCGCGGATTCGGTGGCCGTCAAGCATGTACGGATGCGTATCTATCACACTGTCAGGCTGAACCAGACCCTGATGCAATGCCGTCATCAGCACCAGAGGTTTGACGGTTGAGCCAGGCTCGAAGGTATCGCTGATAGCACGGTTACGGAAATCATTCAGCGTTGCGCCTTCCCGATTGTTGGGATTAAAGTCTGGGAAGCTCGCCATCGAAAGAATTTCCCCGGTCTGCACGTTAATCAGTACCGCCGCGCCCGACTCGGCTTTATTCCACGCCACTGCGTTGTCTAATGCATCTTCGGTGATTGTCTGCAGTCGCTCATCAATACTGAGCTGAATATTGTGCGCAGGCACCGGAGAAACTTCCGTGAGGTTTTCAATGACATGCCCGTAGCGATCTTCCCTCACCCGTCTTACACCTGGCTGACCGGTCAGTTGGCTATTAAAGCTCTTTTCGACGCCCTCAATCCCCTGCCCGTCAATGTTGGTAAAACCGAGAAGATTGGCCGCCACATGCCCGGCAGGATAAAAGCGACGTGACTCATCGCGTAAATTAATCCCCGGCAAGTTGAGTTTATCGATCCATTGCGCCTGTGAAGGGTCGACCTGGCGGGCAAGATAGATGAAACGCCCCTGCGGAGTGCTATTGATGCGCGCAGCCAGAGTGCTAAGAGATATGTGCAGGGCGCTGGCTAGCGCCTGCCAACGATCGTCAAAACCGACTCCTCCTTTCGCCAGAATTGTTTTCGGGTCAGCCCACACTGCTCTGACCGGCACACTTACCGCCAGCGGTCGACCTTCTCGGTCGGTAATCATTCCCCGTGGTGCGTTGATCGCGACTTCTCGCAGGGAGCGCATATCTTCCTGTTTAACCAGGTTGTCAGGTTTGATGATTTGTAGCCAGGCGACGCGACCCAGCAAGAATGCGAGACTAAAGAAAATGGCAAGGCAAAGCAGTGCAAAACGCGCCGGGGTGAAGTTACCGGCAGGGATAGAGAGTTTCTTTTTCACCCGAGCTCCAGGTCTAATTAACAGCGCCTTGATTTAACGAGAAAAAGAGTTCCTTTGGTGCGAAAACAATGCTTCTAACCTCGCAGCTTTGCAACAAACTACTAACAGAAGTGAAGAAGGTAACATTTTGAAAAAAAAGGATTAAAAAAGCCCCGCAGAAGCGAGGCTTTATGTCTGAGAGCGAAACGCAATAGCGCTTCTAAATCAGCAGGGATTCGATCAGATAGCGGTTACGTTAACAGCAGCCGGACCTTTCTGGCCGTCCTGAATTTCGAACTCAACGTTCTGGCCTTCAGCCAGAGTTTTGAAGCCGTTACCCTGGATTGCAGAGAAGTGTACGAACACGTCTTTGCTGCCATCAGCAGGAGTAATGAAGCCAAAACCTTTAGACTCGTTGAACCACTTAACTTGACCTTTAATCTTTGCCATTTGCAAAATTCCTTAGATTGTTTTCTTAGCCCGCAGGCATTAACTTAGATAAAACTGAGACATTACTGCTTGAGGCACTAATATAAGGTTCGGCAGAGAAGCGGTATTCAACGACAACGTGTTTACTCAGGACTTCTTTACTGAAAATGCCACACATAAACAGAACTGTACCTCGTTTGACCCAAAACGTGTTATTACATACAACGAAAATTATGGCAAGCCATTTTTAAACGTGTCTAGATCCGCCGCACAAACTCTGATGTTACTTTGCTACATTATGCACAACTGCCCGCACACTAATAGCACAGCCACCGGAGTTAGCCCGCCTGACAGCAACCTTCATAGCCACTGTAATCTATAGCAATTTTACCTTAGCTCAATCTTTGATACAGATCCAGAGTGCGTCGAATGTTTATTGAGTGCAATGATTGAGTTAGAACAATTTGCGAAAAGTTATGCTGAAATCAACGTAAGGGTTTGAGTTTCTCAATGAAATAAACCGGTTATTTGTTGTTCAGCTTCTTCATATAAGTCTGAAACTCCCGTTTTCTGTATTGCACCAAAATAATGAAAGTTTAGTGACACTGCTTCAAAAGAAAGCAAGAAAAACGTTTCGATGGAAATACACGACAAGTAACAGGGTTGTAATAGAGAATATATTCAGCGAGGCGGCGAAAGATCACAGGGATAAATATTGACCAATTTTCAATATTCTAAAGTTGTCATTAATCGGGGCTACATTACTCAGCGCCTGAGTGAGCTCCAGCACCGGCTCGTCGAGAGACTCATCGGCCAGCTCAAACACGCCCCAGTGGATCGGAAAGGCGAGCGGCATTGCCATTTGTTGCCAAAGTGCGATGGCGGATTGTGGGTCCATATGATGAGAGGCCATGAACCAGCGCGGTGCATACGCACCAGCGGGTAAAGCAGCGGCGGTGATCTCCCCCAGCCTTTCAGGAATGTCGAGCAGCTGAGGGGAATATCCCGTGTCGCCGCTGAACCAGAAACGCTGAGTCGTCCCTTCGAATACCCACCCGCACCACAGCGAGCGGTTACGATCCCAGAATGTCCGCATACTCCAGTGCTGGGCCGGCACAGCGGTCAGGGAAATGCCCTGAAAGATCGCACACTGCCACCAGTCAAGCTCAGTGATATTTTTAGCACCGCGACGACGAAACCAATCCCCTAGCCCCAAAGGAACGAAAATGGCGAGTTCAGGAAAGCGACGCAGTAGAGGGCGAATAGTGGCAGAATCGAGATGATCGTAGTGATTGTGAGAGATGATTAATGCATCAATTCGTGGAAGGGAATCCACGCTAATGGCAGGCGGTGTTTTGCGTTCTGGTCCAGCGAATGGCAAGGGTGAAGCGCGCCTGGACAATACCGGGTCGGTCAGCAGATATTGTCCATTTAAACGTAAAAGCACGCTGGCATGCCCCAGCCACCACACGCCATCTTCTGAGCGTTCATTCAGTTCGACCGGCTGCCACCATTGTTGAATAAAATGGTCATAGCCGAGTGAAGGCGATTTCGGTAAACCCGCCTCTTTTCGCTCTTTACGCCAACGTTCAACGTCACCCGGTTGATGACCCGCAGCGTCAATATTGCGAAAACCGTCAGGGCTATGATGTTGTAGGGAGGGGTTATACCAGGGATTTTTCCAGACCATAGCCGCCTCCCCCTGCTCTGCGTGTTAGCGCTCAGCCACCAGACGAATGAAATCATCTTCGTCTTCTTTGGCTGCTTCAGCCGGTGCTTTCGGCACGTCTTTCTCTTCAGGCTCATTGGCTTCGCACAGTCGGCGAAGCAACGCATTCTGGCGCTTCTGCTGGTCAAGCAGCGCTTCCAGCAGCTCAATCTGTTCATTGGTACGCGAACTGGCACGATTCACAAAGAACCAAAACACCAGCCCGATAACCATAACAATCACAGAGATCACCATTGAGGCTACGTTCAGTAGCCCCGAATTCACTAACTCACCCATTTTACCACCTCAATAAAAACGCCATTTTAGCACTGACGCAGAGGAAGGGTACCATCTGTTAGAAAAATGAGTACTACCAGGGGATGAATTGATTGATCGCGCAAATGCCACTAAAAAACTGTACATCCTGATCGCACATCACATTGATCGTCTGTGTCCATAAAATGACGCATGCAATCAGCACAACGATCAGAATTACCCAGCGAAATTTTTTCACTCCACACTCCGTCTTATTACCTGATATCTCCAGGTTATCACGGTTATCTTAAACAAAAACTAACTGTACCTTCATCAGAAAATTTTCAGAATTATGCACTTGTTTCATAGAGTAAAACTATTACGCTTAATAGCATTATTAGCAAAAAAAAGAGGCATCAATGCGATTCATTATTCGGACAATTATTGTCCTTGCTATTGTGTGGATTGGTTTATTACTTTCTGGATACGGCGTGTTGATGGGAAGCACAGAAAACGCAGCAGGACTGGGCATTCAATGTAAGTACTTGACCGCTAATGGCGTCAACACTGCACAGTATTTGCACACTGACAGCGGTATTATCGGTCTGTCCAATTGCCCTGTGCTGCGTAAAAGTAAGATGGTCGTGGATAACGGTTAATCTGGCTTGCCACCGAATAAAAAACGCCGCATTTTTAGCGGCGTTTTTTATTGACTGATTTTAGAACGGATAGTCGTTATAGCCCATCTGTTCAGAAATCTTGCGCGCCGCCGTATGCAGCATTTCAACATACTCGTGCAGGCGCTCTTCCGAGAAACGCAGCGTCGGGAAAGAGATGCTCAGGCCCGCGATAACCACACCAAAGCGATCAAACACAGGGACGCCGATACAACGTAAGCCCTCTTCCTGCTCCTGGTTATCTTCGCCATAGCCCTGCTCGCGGACTTTATCCAGCACAGTCAGCAACTCATCGGTGCTGGTGATAGTGCGTTCCGTACTGCGCTTGTATTCAACACCTTCGAGGATTTCTTTAACTTCCTCGCGGTCACGCCACGCCAGCAGAACTTTACCGATAGCGGTACTGTAAAGCGGGTTACGACGACCAATGCGTGAGTACATACGCAGATTGTACATGGAGTCGATTTTGTGGATGTAGACGATGCTGTCTTCATCCAGTGCGCCTAAGTGGACAGTCTCTTTCGTCAGGCGTGAAAGTTCACGCATTTGAATGTCAGCGCTGCGAATGAGATCCACATTTTGCAGAGCACGGGCACCCAATTCGAACAGTTTCAGGGTCAGAGAATATTTCTCAGATTCACCTTCCTGTGCAACATAGCCCAGAGATTTCATGGTTTGCAGAAAGCGATAAACGGTGCTTTTCGACATCATCACACGCTGCGACAACTCTGTAATACCAATCTCGCGCTCTTCACCAAGCGCCTGTAAGATGCCAAACACCTTCAGCACGGAAGAAACAGAATCTGGCTGTTTATCCAAATCTGCGATAGCCATTAATCACCTCATTGCGAGTGTTTTATAAAAATCAGAACCGGTTTTTATTATAAATTCGTGACCGGCAAGCTGCAATCAATCTGCGTTTACTTCGTTACAAATCTGCGACATAAAACCGAAATAACGATGCTAAAATAGTTACCCTGAGAATAATATCACCCTGAGCGTTTCATTTCCCATGGAAAAAAATCCCTCTGATGGTTTGCCCTTGCCGCAACGGTACGGTGCAATTGCTACCATTATTATCGGTATCTCAATGGCTGTCCTTGACGGCGCCATTGCAAACGTGGCACTTCCTACTATCGCCAGCGATTTGCACGCTTCCGCCGCCAGTTCCATTTGGGTGGTCAATGCGTACCAGATTGCTATTGTTGTTTCCCTGCTCTCTTTCTCATTTCTTGGAGATATGTTCGGCTATCGCCGCGTCTACCAGTGCGGCCTGGCTGTGTTTACTGTCACGTCCCTGTTTTGCGCACTTTCTGACTCTCTGCACACGCTCACCTTTGCGCGTATCGCACAGGGATTTGGCGGCGCGGCACTGATGAGCGTGAATACCGCGCTGATACGCCTTATCTACCCGCAACGTCACCTTGGACGTGGGATGGGGATTAACTCGTTCATTGTGGCGGTTTCTTCTGCCGCCGGGCCAACCATTGCAGCAGCCATTCTCTCGGTCGCGTCGTGGCAGTGGCTGTTCCTGATTAACGTGCCGCTGGGGATTATTGCCCTACTTTTTGCCCTGCGCTATCTGCCTGAAAACAGCGCCAAAAGCTCGATGCCGCGCTTTGATCTACCGAGCGCAGTGATGAATGCCCTGACCTTTGGCTTGCTGATAACAGCACTCAGCGGCTTTGCCCAGGGACAATCCCTGGCATTAATTGCTGCTGAGATTGTCGCCATGCTGGTCATCGGTTTCTTCTTTGTCCGCCGCCAGCTGGCACTGCCCACCCCGCTGCTGCCTGTCGATCTGCTGCGCATTCCGCTGTTTTCCCTCTCGATTGGCACGTCCATTTGCTCTTTCTGCGCCCAGATGCTGGCCCTGGTCTCTTTGCCCTTCTTTTTGCAAGGCGTGATTGGACGCACTGAAGTCGAAACCGGTTTACTGCTCACCCCGTGGCCGCTGGCGACTATGGTGATGGCTCCGCTTGCGGGCTATCTCATTGAACGGGTTCATGCGGGATTACTGGGTGCGTTAGGTTTAGTGGTGATGGCGACCGGACTGTTCGCGCTGGCAATGTTGCCAGCGGCACCGACGGATCCGGATATTATCTGGCGCATGATCCTGTGCGGGGCCGGTTTTGGCCTGTTCCAGTCACCGAATAATCACACCATCATCACCGCCGCTCCGCGTCATCGCAGCGGTGGTGCCAGCGGAATGCTAGGCACCGCGCGTCTGTTAGGACAAAGCTCAGGGGCCGCGCTGGTGGCGCTGATGTTTAACGTCGCCGGACAAAATGGCACGCATGTCGCGCTCTTTACAGCCGGAACGCTAGGCACACTCGCCGCCGTCATCAGCGGCCTGCGCGTTACGCAACCTCGCGTTGAGGCATAAAAAAAGCCGGGTGGCAATTTCTGCTCAACCCGGCTTCTATTTCGTACTGCTCGGTTACTTAATGTATTCCCCACTGCGCAGCGCTTCGATACGCTTATCCAGTGGCGGGTGAGTCATAAAGAGCTCACTCAGCGATTTTGATTTACCGTTGATGCAAAATGCCATCATGCTGGTTGCTTCCTGCGGCTCATAGCTGGTTTTCAGGCGCTGGAGTGCGGCAATCATCTTCTCGCGACCCACCAGTTTTGCTGAACCCGCATCCGCATGGAACTCACGATGACGGGAGAACCACATGGTAATGATGCTTGCCAGAATACCGAACACCAGTTCCAGCACCGTGGCGACCGCGAAATAGATCAGCGGGTTGCCGTTGCTTTCTTCACCGTCATCACGGTTGCCGCCCATGAAGCCTGCGGCAATCTGCGCCAGAATACGCGAGATAAAGATGACGAAGGTGTTTACCACGCCCTGAATCAGGGTCATGGTCACCATGTCGCCGTTGGCGATGTGGCTGATTTCATGGGCAATAACGGCTTCAGCTTCATCACGGCTCATATTCTGCAGCAGACCGGTGCTCACAGCCACCAGCGATGCATCACGACGAGCCCCCGTTGCAAAGGCGTTAATATCCGGTGCGTGATAAATCGCTACCTGCGGCATAGCGATACCCGCCTGGCGCGACTGCTGTGCCACGGTATTCATCAGCCACTGTTCCATATCGTTACGCGGCTGTTCAATAACTTCGCCACCGACCGACTTCAGAGCCATCCACTTCGACATCAGCAGAGAAATAAACGATCCACCAAAACCGAACAGCAGCGCCATAATCAGCAGGCCTTGAACGCTGCTCGATTGGATCCCTGTCAGGCTTAGCACAAGCCCGAATACCACCATAACCGCAAGGTTGGTGACCAGGAAGAGCGCGATTCGCATCATAATTTTCTTTTAACCTCTGTTTAACAAAACGCACTATGCGATTACCCACATCGTATGGGTATTGTGGCTATTTTCAAGGATTCGAGGGGCGTAAGTCACCAGAAAGACACAACTTTACATTGTTTATTGGCTTACTGACGGGACGATGCAGAACTAAAAAAAACAGGCACAATTTCTTGTGCCTGTTGGGGACTTATTTCGCCGGAGCGGGCTGTTCAGCCGGTTTGCTCTTTTCCTGATTTGCCAGGTCGAGAGCGATATGCACCGTCTCGTCAAGGTAAGGATCAGGCTCCTGGTAATCCTTCGGCAGATCTTCCAGGTTTTTCAGCAATGGCTTGCCTTCGCGTTTGAAACGGTCGTTGATGCGCGCCAGTCGAGTGGCATCATCTTCGTTGTTTTCTTTCTCACGCTGAGCGTAGTTAAGAGAAACGATATTCCGCTTATCTTTCAGGGCATTAAAGCGCGCAATGTCCTTCATGATGTACTGGAATTCCGGGTCTTTAGCGATACGTTCGTTATGCGCTTTCAGCAGCTCAGGTCCGAACTGGGTCATGTCGCCTGATTTCACGAAGGTGGCAGCATTAATGCTATCCCACGGCAACGCGTTATCTTCAAACTTCTCGCCAGTTTCTGTCTCTTCGGTGCCCGTCGGCATCATGATGTCCGGCGTCACGCCTTTACGCTGTGTACTGCCACCGTTCACGCGATAGAACTTCTGAATGGTGTACTGTACAGAACCCAGCGCAGGCCATTCAGGGCGCAGCATCTGATCGTAAATGCGGTTCAGGGAACGGTATTGCTGCACCGTACCTTTACCGAATGTCGGTTCGCCGACAATCAGGGCACGACCATAATCCTGCATAGCCGCCGCAAAGATTTCAGATGCCGAAGCACTGAAACGATCGACCAGCACAACCAGCGGACCTTTGTAGTAAACAACGCCGTCGGTGTCAGCATCTTCACGCACTTTGCCATTGTTATCACGTACCTGAACCACAGGACCAGACGGGATAAACAGGCCAGAAAGCGAAACTGCTTCGGTCAGCGCTCCGCCGCCGTTGGTACGCAAATCAATGATAACGCTACTGACATTCTGCTTTTCAAGCTTCTGAAGCTGTACTTTGACATCGTCGGTCAGACCGACATAGAAGCCAGGAATATCAAGGACGCCAACTTTCTCTTTGCCGACCGTTTTCACGGACATTTTCACCGCGCGGTCTTCAAGACGGATGCGCTCGCGAGTCAGCGTAACAATACGGGTTTTGGTGCCTTTACCCGCAGGCAAGATCTCAAGGCGAACCTTGCTGCCTTTCGGGCCTTTAATTAATGCGACGACATCGTCCAGACGCCAACCGATCACATCGACAATGTTCTGCCCTGTCTGACCGACGCCCACGATACGGTCGCCGACGCTAATCGTTTTACTTTTCGAAGCCGGGCCACCTGCCACCATGGAGTTGATGACCGTGTAGTCTTCATCCATTTGCAGCACCGCACCAATACCTTCCAGAGACAGGCTCATTTCGGTATTGAATTGTTCGGTGTTGCGCGGGGAAAGGTAGTTTGTATGCGGGTCGATTTCGTGCGCAAAGGCGGTCATTGCCAGAGAGAACACGTCTTCGCTGTTGGTCTGCGCCAGACGGCGAATCGCCGATTTGTAGCGACGGGTCAGCGTTTCGCGAATCTCTTTCTCATCTTTACCGGTGAGTTTGAGGCTCAGCTCATCGAACTTAACTTTGCCGTCCCACAGCGCATTCAATTCAGCTTCATCTTTCGGCCACGGCGCTTTGCTGCGGTCAAGATTGAAGTTGTCGTTGCCGGTGAAGTCCATTGGACGTTCCAGCACTTTCAGCGCGTATTGATAACGTTCAAAACGACGCTTCTGGGAAAGATTGTAGAGATCGTAGAACAGATCGAGTTTACCGCTGCGCAGCTCATCACCGACGTCGGTTTTACGTTTTGCGAACTGTTCAATGTCACTGGCCAGCAGCACATTGTGACTGTAATCCAGCAGGTTCAGATACCGATCAAAAATTTTGGCCGAAAAGGCCTGATCGAGATCGAACTGACGATAATGTGAACGGGTGAAACGCGAAGTTACGCGCTCACTCACCGTTGCGTGCTGAGTCTCTTCCTTTAACACCGGAATTTGATCTGCACGCGTAATATCGTCCACTGCGAAAGCGTGGCCTGTTATTGCAAACAGGCCAGCCAGCGCGGTGATCTTAAAAAGAGTGTTCATGCCAGGCTTGGCCTCCGTTTCAGAACACCAGGTGTTCTGCGCGTACAATCATTGACATACCAGAAGTCAGCTGCACACGAACGCCATCTTTGGTGATTTCGAGTACGGTGGCATCCATCGCATTGTTACCCGCTTTCACCTTCAGCGCCTGACCAACGCTCAGAGCGTTAATGTCTGAAACCGGAGTGAGGCGTTGTTCTTCGCGAGGCGCACGCTGTGCTTTAGCGGCTGGTTTATCAGCACGCGGTTTACGATCGCTGTTTTCATTACGACGCGGAGCCGGACGAGGTTTACGCTCACGACGTGGAGCCTCTTCCTGACCATTTGCCGCAGCCGCTTCGCGTTTTTTCGCCTGTTGCTCAGCACGCTGTGCCTGAACGCGCGCTTTGGCTTCTTCAAGCTGCTTACGTGCATGTTCAACATGCTGCTCGTCCAGCTCGCCGCAAGGGTTGCCGTCGAGATCGACACGGGTCGCGCCCAGCTTGATACCGTAAAGGTAACGCCAGCTTGACGTATAAAGACGTAAGGCAGAACGCAGTTGAGTTTTGCTGAGACTCATCTCACCCTCAACGCGCGCTACCAGATCCTGAAAAATACCAATTTTCAGGGGGCGAGCTTCGCCTTCAGCAGTGAAACACTGTGGGAAACGCTCAGCCAAAAAGGCAATGACTTCTTTACTACTATTCAACTTAGGTTGATTTTCCATGAAATTTCCTGATTACAACGGACGTTGCCAACTTGCCGCAGGCATGAACAGGCGACATTATAATGACGCCATCAGTAAATGCTACGTTATCCGTTGATTATCCTGCGACGCTCGCAAAGAATTTTTGATAATCGGTCGCGATTAATACGTTTTCAAGATTTGCAACCAGTTCACGCAGGCCTTGCTCGTCCTCGGCATCAAAGCGTCCGAAGACGGTGCTGTCGATATCCAGTACGCCAATAATCTGATTTTTTACGGTCAGCGGCAGAACGATTTCGGAATTACTCGCCGAATCGCATGCAATGTGTCCGTCGAAGGCATGTACATCTTCAACGCGCTGCACCTGATTTTGCGCCACCGCAGTACCGCACACGCCACGTCCCACCGGGATCCGCACGCAAGCAAGCTTGCCCTGGAATGGCCCGAGCACCAGCATCTCTCCTTCCAGAAGGTAGAAACCCGCCCAGTTCACATCTGACAGTCGTTCAAACAGCAGCGCACTGGTGTTAGCCAGCGTGGCTAAAAAACTGGTCTCACCTGTCATCAATGCCTGGAAATCGCGGTTCAAATCCGCGTAGAATTCTGTTTTGTTCATTAATCAATCACTTGGTTGTCTTACAAAAAATGAGCATAGCCTATTAAAATAAACATTAAATGCGCTCATTCTCAAGATGAATCCCGAGATGAGTTAATATAACGTTAATTAATCCTTTTATGCGCGACTGATGGCACTCAATACTCGAAAACTTACGCCGGCAAAAAAGATCACTGTCCACTCGGTCAGCGATGCGCTACCTCGTGCACATTATCAGCGTTGCCCGCAGTGCGATACGCTTTTTATGTTGCCGAAGATGAAATCACATCAGAGTGCATATTGCCCGCGCTGCGACGCTAAAATACGCGATGGACGCGACTGGTCGTTGACGCGCCTGGCGGCGATGGCCGTTACCATGATTCTGCTGATGCCCTTTGCCTGGAGCGAGCCGCTGCTCAAGCTGTATCTGCTTGGCGTGCGTATCGACGCCAACCTGCTGATGGGAATCTGGCAGATGACCCGGCAGGGCGATCCGCTCACTGGCGCGATGGTGCTGTTTTGCACCGTCGGCGCGCCAATGGTGCTGGTGGCCGCCATTGCTTACCTGTGGTTTGGCAATATTCTGGGCATGAATTTACGCCCGGTTCTGCTGATGCTGGAGAAGCTCAAAGAGTGGGTAATGCTGGATATCTATCTGGTCGGCATTGGCGTCGCGTCAATCAAAGTTCAGGATTACGCCTTTTTACAGCCCGGCATCGGCCTGTTCGCCTTCGTCGCTCTGGTGTTACTGAGTATTCTGACGCTCATCCATCTGAACGTGGAACAACTCTGGGAGCGTTTTTATCCTCAGCGCCCGGCAACGCGGCCTGACCCAAATCTTCGGGCCTGTCTCGGCTGCCATTTTACCGGTCTGCCGGATGCTCGCGGTCGTTGTCCGCGCTGCCACATTCCGTTACGTCTGCGTCGTAAGCAGAGTCTGCAAAAGTGCTGGGCCGCGCTGATTGCTTCCATCGTGTTGCTGCTTCCCGCCAATCTGTTACCGATTTCTATCATTTACGTTAACGGTGCACGGCAGGAAGACACTATCATGTCGGGTATTGTGTCGCTGGCGAACAGTAACTTCGCCGTGGCGGGGGTGGTATTTATTGCCAGTATCCTGGTGCCCTTCACCAAAGTCATTGTCATGTTCACCTTGCTCATCAGTATTCAGTTCAAGTGTGAGCAAGGGTTACGCACGCGCATCCTGCTACTGCGGTTTGTCACGTGGATTGGCCGCTGGTCAATGCTGGATCTGTTCGTTATTTCGTTAATGATGTCGCTGATCAATCGCGATCAGTTACTCGCTTTTACTATGGGACCCGCGGCTTTTTATTTCGGCTCTGCGGTGATATTGACTATTCTTGCAGTGGAATGGCTGGATAGCCGCTTACTTTGGGATGCACATGAGTCAGGAAACGCCCGCTTCGACGACTGAAGCGAGAATTAAAACAAAACGCCGCATTTCGCCATTCTGGTTGCTGCCCGTCATCGCATTGATGATTGCGGGCTGGCTTATCTGGACCAGCTATCAGGATCGCGGTAATACCATCACTATCGATTTCCAGACGGCGGACGGCATCGTCGCGGGGCGAACCCCTGTGCGCTTCCAGGGCGTCGAAGTGGGAACGGTCGAGGATATCCGGCTTGGCAAAGATCTGAACAAAATTCAGGTTCGCGCCAGCATTAAAGCCGATATGCAGGATGCCCTGCGCACTGAGACTCAGTTCTGGTTAGTGACACCCAAAGCCTCTCTGGCGGGAGTTTCCGGGTTGGACGCGCTGGTTGGCGGCAACTATATCGGCATGATGCCCGGAAAAGGTGAGCCGCAGGAGCATTTCACCGCCCTGGACACTCAACCCAAATACCGGCTGAACAACGGCGATCTGATGATCCATCTGCACTCCCCGGACTTAGGTTCGCTGAGCAGCGGTTCGGTGGTCTATTTCCGCAAAATCCCGGTTGGACGCGTGTATGACTACGCCATTAACCCCAATAAACAGGGCGTCACCATTGATGTGCTCATCGAGCGCCGCTTCACCAGTCTGGTGAAAAAAGGCAGCCGTTTCTGGAATGTTTCGGGCGTTGATGCCGACGTCAGTTTCAGCGGAGCCAAAGTGAAGCTCGAAAGCCTTGCGGCGCTGGTCAACGGCGCTATCGCCTTCGACTCACCTGAAAATTCTGATACTGCTGCTGCGGATGACAACTTCGGCCTGTATGCCGATTTGGCCCATAGCCAGCGCGGCGTTATCGTGAAGCTGGCCCTGGCGGATGCCAAAGGACTTAACGCCGGTTCAACGCCATTGATGTACCAGGGTTTGCAGGTCGGGCAACTCACTAAACTGACCTTAAACCCAGGCGGTTCTGTTACGGGCGAAATGACCGTCGATCCGAGCGTGGTCGATCTTCTGCGCGAAAAAACGCGCATTGAGCTGCGTAATCCGAAGATTTCCTTGAGCGATGCCAGCATCAGCAGTTTGCTAACGGGCAGCACGTTTGAGTTGATTCCGGGCGAAGGCCAGCCCAACAGTAATTTTGTTATCGCACCGGCTGATAAAGCATTACTGCAAAAGCCAGGCGTGATGACGTTAAACCTGACCGCGCCAGAAAGTTATGGTATCGACGCAGGGCAACCGCTGATATTGCACGGCGTGCAAGTGGGTCAGGTACTTGAGCGCAAGCTGACAGAAAACGGCGTTACCTTCTCGGTTGCGATCGATCCGCAATACCGCGACCTGGTGCATGGCGACAGCAAATTTGTGGTCAACAGTCGGGTGGACGTCAAAGTCGGCCTTGATGGCGTGGAATTCCTCGGCGCAAGCGCCAGTGAGTGGATTAACGGCGGTATTCGTATTCTGCCCGGTCAGAAAGGGGCCATGCGCGAGAGCTATCCGCTCTATGCCAATCTGGACAAAGCGATCGAAAACAGTCTGAGTGATTTACCGACTACGACGTTGACGCTGCGTGCCGACACCCTGCCCGATATTCAGGCCGGGTCCGTGGTGTTATATCGCAAGTTTGAAGTCGGGGAAGTGATCACCGTGCGCCCGCGTGCCGACGCGTTTGATATCGAACTGCATATCAAACCGGAGTATCGCAATCTCCTCACCGCTAACAGCGTGTTCTGGGCCGAAGGCGGTGCAAAAGTGCAGCTTAACGGCAGCGGATTAACCGTGCAGGCGTCTCCCCTTTCCCGCGCACTGCGGGGTGCCATCAGCTTTGACAACTTAAGTGGCGCCGGTGCAAATCAGCGTAAAGGCGATAAACGTATTCTGTATCCGTCAGAAACAACTGCACGCGCGGTCGGCGGTCAGATTACGCTGCATGCCTTTGACGCAGGGAAACTCGCGGAAGGCATGCCAATTCGCTATCTGGGCATCGATATCGGGCAAATCCAGAAGCTGACATTAATTACTGCACGTAATGAAGTGCAGGCCACGGCGGTACTTTATCCGGAATACATGCAGAACTTTGCCCGTACCGGCACGCGTTTCTCGGTGGTGACACCGCAGATTTCCGCCGCTGGCGTTGAGCATCTCGACACCATTCTGCAGCCATACATTAACGTTGAACCGGGTAACGGCAACGTGCGTCGCGAGTTTGAGCTGCAGGAAGCCACCATCACCGACTCTCGCTATCTCGATGGCTTAAGCATCGTGGTGGAAGTACCAGAAGCCGGTTCGATGAGTATCGGCACGCCGGTGTTGTTCCGTGGTATTGAAGTGGGTACCGTGACGGGGCTAACGCTGGGCACACTGTCCGATCGCGTGATGGTCGGGCTACGTATCAGCGAGCGTTATCAGCATCTGGTGCGCAACAACTCGGTATTCTGGCTGGCATCGGGCTATTCCCTTGATTTCGGCCTGACCGGTGGCGTGGTGAAAACCGGGACTTTCAATCAGTTCATTCGCGGCGGCATCGCCTTTGCCACTCCGCCGGGCACACCGCTCGCACCTAAAGCGCAGCCGGGCAAACACTTCCTGTTGCTCGAAAGTGAACCGAAAGAGTGGCGTGAATGGGGAACCGCCCTGCCACGTTAATCGAACGCTCCGGTGTCAACGCACCGGAGCGTTTATGGTACACTTCGCGCTTCATCTTTTCCCTGTGGTACGCCCGTGGCTCAACATTCCGTGTTTCTTCCTGACGAATTCCTGGCGCAAATGCGCGAGGCTCTTCCCGCTCATCTCTCAATGGATGATTTTATCGCCGCCTGCCAGCGTCCGTTACGCCGCAGCATTCGCGTAAACACACTTAAAATCAGCGTCGACGATTTCCTGACTCTGGTTTCGCCCTACCGCTGGCAGCTGACGCCGGTTCCGTGGTGTGCGGAAGGTTTCTGGATTGAACGTGAGGACGAAGACGCTCTCCCTCTCGGGAGCACCGCCGAGCATTTGAGCGGGCTGTTTTACATTCAGGAAGCCAGCTCAATGCTACCCGTAGCCGCGCTGTTCGCCGAGGGAAACCAGCCTGCGCGCGTCATGGACGTCGCCGCCGCTCCGGGCTCTAAAACCACGCAAATTGCCGCCCGCATGGGCAATCGCGGGGCGATTCTGGCCAATGAATTTTCAGCCAGCCGGGTAAAAGTCCTGCACGCCAACATCAGCCGCTGCGGGATCAGCAACGTCGCCCTGACCCACTTTGATGGCCGCGTGTTCGGCGCAGCCGTGCCAGAATCATTCGATGCGATCCTGCTTGATGCCCCGTGTTCGGGCGAAGGTGTGGTGCGTAAAGATCCCGATGCGCTTAAAAACTGGTCCGTCGCCAGCAACCTGGAAATTGCCGCCACCCAGCGCGAATTGATCGACAGCGCGTTTCACGCCCTGCGCCCGGGTGGGACGCTGATTTATTCCACCTGCACCCTGAATCGTGATGAAAACGAGTCAGTTTGCCTGTGGCTGAAAGAACAGTACCCGGACTCCGTCGAGTTCCTGCCGCTGGAATCGCTGTTCGATGGCGCAAAAGAAGCGCTAACGCCAGAAGGTTTCCTGCACGTTTTCCCGCAGATTTTCGACTGCGAAGGCTTCTTTGTTGCTCGTCTGCGCAAAACGGCAGCTATTGACGCTTTACCGACGCCTAAATTTAAAGTCGGCAACTTCCCGTTCGCGCCATTGAAAACCCGTGAAACCGCGCAAATCACCGACGCGGCCAACATAGTCGGGCTCCAATGGAGTGAAAACCTGCGCTTATGGCAGCGCGATAAAGAGATCTGGCTTTTCCCGGTCGAAATCGAGCCGCTGATTGGCAAAGTGCGTTTTTCCCGCATTGGAATGCGCCTGGCGGAAGTGCATAACAAAGGTTATCGCTGGCAGCATGAAGCGGTGATCGCGCTGGCGGGTGACGAAAATACATTCACCCTGACGCACAAAGAGGCTGAAGAGTGGTATCGCGGACGCGATGTCTACCCGGATCTCACGCCACCGGCTGACGAAATGATCGTCACTTATCAGGGCTTCCCGTTGGGGCTGGCGAAGAAAGTCGGTTCCCGTTTGAAAAACAGTTACCCACGTGAACTGGTTCGCGATGGTCGCCTGTTTACCGGTAACGATCTCAGCGAATAAAAAACCGCACAATTTCACTGGCGCTTTTGCTCTCCTGCACTACGCTGAAAAAAGGGCGATCACACTGGTCGTACCAGATTTTAAGCAAAACTGCGGAGAGCAATATGACGAAAACCAGCGTACGTATTGGCGCTTTTGAGATCGACGATGCGGAGTTGCGCGGCGATAATCAGGGCGATCGAACGTTAACCATTCCCTGTAAATCCGATCCGGATTTGTGTATGCAACTCGATGCCTGGGATGCCGATACCAGTATTCCGGCAATTCTTGATGGCGAACATTCCGTACTATACCGTGAACATTACGATCAGAAGTCCGATGCCTGGGTCATGCGCCTTGCCTGATTCCAAAAAGAACCCGCCCGAAGGCGGGTTATTTATGCCCTCAATATTTCCCCTGCGATAAATCCTCCCCTACACTAACCATTCGGATCGCCAGATCAGAGGATGAGATGTTCGCACTGGTACTGTTTGTTTGTTATCTGGATGGCGGCTGCGATGACATCGTGATTGATGTCTATAACAGCGAAATGCAGTGTGTTGTCTCCAAGAAAGAGCAGCGCATTCGCCACGGCGGTTGCTACCCGGTCGAAGAATTTATCGATGGATTCTGGACACCGGCCCAGGAATACAGTGACTTTTAGCTACTGGAGTTGCGCGAGGGTGAAGGTGCCGCCAAACACCGCGCCGGTATCGATATAGTGCAGATTATTGAAGTCATAACGTTTTTCTAGCGGCGTATGCCCAAACCAGAAATGGTCCGCTCCGGTTATGCCCTCGCCCCTGCCAGCCATCAACCCCGATAACCGCGACCTGTCCCACAGCACCCGCTTTTTGCTGACAGACTTGTCACGGACATAGACCGACTCCGGGTAATCGGCATGAGCAATTACGTTAAGGCCATTAGCGCACAAAATTTCAATAATATGCGGTAATTCCCGGCACGCTTCGAGCAAAGCAATGGCCGTTAATTTTTGCGGGTTAGACAGTCTGGAAAACCATATACCGCCATTGATCGTCCAGAGCGCAAAATCATTATTCCCGAGCGCATCAAGAGCCATTTGTTCATGATTTCCCCGTACGGCGCGAAACCATTTTTCATGCATCAGTTGCAGGCATTTAACGCTGTCAGGCCCTCGGTCAATGAGGTCACCGACTGAAATAAGCAAATCCTCATAAGGATTAAAATGACGCTGCTTCAACTCATCCATAAGCTGTTGCCAGCAACCATGAATATCGCTCACAACCCAGATATGACGCCATTCTTGACCATCGAGTATTTGATACATAGGCCCTCCCTATAAGAGTATAGCTAATACACTTTTTAGCGTTCTGACTCGACGATGTTGCCAACTTCAATCATCGTTAAACGAAGCCGAAATAAAGGTTTAGCCACTCTTAAATCGTTCCGGTCCGGCCTTTAGAATAGAGAAAGAATTCTAAAGAGGTCTCCATCGTGTCTAATACCAGCCTGCCAATCGATGTAACGGAAGCACAGCCCGTCAATATTATTTCCTCCCTGACAAATGGTCAGCTTATACCTGGCCCGATCTGGAGGAAGCGTGACTATCGCATCAAGTTCTTCCTGCGCTCATTGCTGTTCTGGTCTTCGACAAATCGCATGCTGACCGCTCTGGCACATCGTGCGGATTTCTATCGCCTTCTGGCCGCACAGGTGACGCTGCCGAGCAAAACGCACCGTCAATATCTGACGCGCGGGATGAATGCAAACCAGCGTGCCGAGGCCATCGTTCATCACTATGAATGGCTCGATGCCCTGCCGGATGCTAATCTGGCGACCGCACTGACTCATCCGACGGCTCATCCGGTGCTCAATTTTCAGGCTAAAGATGACGCGAGTTATACCGTTTATGCATCGTCGGCCAGCAAAGCAGAGCGCGAAGGTGAAAGTACGCTATGGCTCCGTGACGAAGAAGACACCCTGCTGGCGAGTCTGACGTTTAGCGTTGTTCCCGAAGGCGACAGTTCTGCGCTGGTGATCGGCGGATTGCAAGGCCCGCGTCGTGGAGTCACGCGCGAAACGATCAAAAAAGCCACTCGCGCCTGCCACGGCCTGTTCCCGAAACGGGTTCTGATGGAGGTGATTTTTAACCTTGCCGCCAAAAGCAATATCACTGCCATTTATGGTGTCAGCGACGAAGGACACGTTTTCCGCGCCCTGCGCTATCGCCTGAGTAAAGGCCGCCATTTCCACGCCAGCTATGATGAGTTCTGGGCGTCCATCGACGGTAAGAAAATGTCCGCGTATCGCTGGCAGCTTCCACTGCAGATGGAGCGTAAATCTCTTGAGGATATCGCCAGTAAAAAACGCGCCGAATATCGCCGCCGTTTTGGCCTGCTGGATGAAATCGCAGAAGGCATCAACGCCCGCTTTTAACCGAGGTGGGGGTGAACGCCTCCACACAAAAATTTAACAAAACCGCCAAAAAGCGCTGGACTTTCGCCCGCCTGATTGTGGTATGGTTAAATTCGAGGCGCAGGATGTTCCTCATCTGCCATGAGTGAAAACAGGAAATAACGTTCACTTTCATGCAGATAAAAAGAGACCGAATACGATTCCTGTATTCGGTCCAGGGAAATGGCTCTTGGGAGAGAGCCGTGCGCTAAAAGTTGGCATTAATGCAGGCTCAAGTCGCCTGACACTTTAAGAATAGATGACGACGCCAGGTTTTCCAGTCCGCAGCAAAAGTGGTCAGAAAATTTCGCGATTGAGCATCCCAAAACAAAAAAACCGCACTGCTTCCTGTCAGAAGCCTGCGGTTTTTTTATTGGAAACCTAAGATTAACAGAGCGTGTTGGCACGCTCGATAAACGGGGCGAGGCTCATCTTCTGGCTCGGGTTTGCCGGGTCGTCAATCTGGATAATGCTGATGGGCTGGCCGTTGCTCTTGCCGCTGGCAACCTGCTGCTCGGCAACATCATTGAGCGGGTATTGCACCAGGGTGCTCGGATTGATGGCATAGAGTGCGTGGCCTGGACGGCAGGTCAGCATGACCTCTTCGCGGTTAAAGGCCCACTTATCTTTACCCACTTCAAAGCGGCTCACGGTAATCACCTGCGGAGCAGCAAACGCGGAACCGGCGCACGCCAGCAAGACGAGAGAAAGAACTGTTTTTTTCATACGTTTAAACCTTGTCAGAAAGGCTCCCAGGTCGCGAACAGACTGACGATTGCCAGCACCAGCGCCCCCAGAACCACCTCAGCCTGTGTCATCCAGATAAAGAGTTGTTGTTCGCGCCCCGATTCAGGACGAAATCGCGGAACCAAAAGATACCGATTCAGCAGCGCAATAACCACCATCATCGCCACCAGCGCACATTTCACCAACAGCAATTGCCCATATTCCGTGCGCCACGGCCAGTTCAGGCCGAGGATCAGCAGCATATTGACTACACCGGTCAGGATCACACCCGCCACCGCATAATGCCCGATACGCGAAAAACGCATCATGGTATAGATGGCCTGCACGCGCCAGCGCCCTTTTGCCAGCCGCATGCAAAACACCAGCGGGAGCAACGCGCCAACCCAGGTCGCTGCGCTGAGCAAATGAACTGCGTGATTAATCCGCTGCAGAACGCCCGGAACGCCGTCGCGCATCGCCGCATGACCAACACCCGCGAGTAAAATAAACTGGCCGATGGCGAGCAACAGCAACAGGCGCGCGCTTTTCGCAGGTGCAATCCAGGCCGCACAAGCGGTGAGGAGTGCCAGCACGATTTGCCACAGCCAGACACCGCCAAACCGCGTGCTGGCGACCGCCTCCCAGATTTCCGGCTGAATAACGTCACCCCAGCCGTCGCCCATTAATCCGCCCTGCACCGCCAGCATCAACAGCGCCGTGAACAGGCTCACCAGCGCGGCCATTTTTTGCTGCCACTGGAATCGACGTGTCATCAGCCTTTGCAGGGAAAAAGGAGCCAGCCATGCGCTGTAAAACGCATTGCCGAATATCAGCATCAGCGCCGCAAAATGCACAAAACGCAGAGCGACGTAACTGAACGCCAGCATCTTATTTCACGCTAAAGTGATAGCTGCCTTTAGTTTTATGGCCGTCAACAGAGACGACATGCCAGTCTACGGCATAGCTACCCGGCGTCAATGGCTGCTCAATAGGCACAATCAGCTGCGTGTTGTCGTTTTCTGCACGCTTCACCGCGCCGATTTTAACGATCTGCTGTTTATCGCCGGTGATTGAAACACCGCTGAATTTAGGCTCAATTCCTTCCGAAAAATTGAGCGTCAGCGCCTGTGGGGCAGCGGTCACAGCTGCGTCGGCAGCCGGGTACTGATGCTTCAAATGGGCATGAGCCAGCGCGGCAGGTACCGTCGCCACGGAAAACAGAAATGTCAGAGCGCAAGCCGCGCGAGATGCAGTGAATACCATATCAATCATTCCTTTGGGTTATGTCTATATGACAGAGGATAACTCTGTATAATATCTGAGTCGAGGACGATCCTGTGCAGGCTTGTCAACGCAGAGCAACCACGGTAAGGTCAGCGCCGCATAATCAGGAGAAGGCAATGAAGATCAATCTGGCTACTATCCCCCAGGATGAAATGGACAAAGTGAATGTCGATCTCGCGGCGGCGGGCGTGGCATTCAAAGAGCGCTATAACATGCCGGTTATCGCGGAAGTCGTTGAGCGCGAGCAGCCCGCTCATCTGCGCGACTGGTTTCGCGAGCGCTTAATTGCCCATCGTCTTAAATCCGTCACGCTGTCGCGCTTACCGTACGAACCTAAAGTTAAGTAAACCCGGCGCGTCGTTACACTTCCTTACATGGATTGTGGCAGGATAGAAAAACCCTGAAGTATTCAGGTGTATTATCAATCCCTGAGACGAGTGTATAAGGAAGTCACGATGTCCCAATGGAATATTGCCGCCGCGCAGTATGCCCCCCGGCATAACTGCATCGATGCCCACGTGCAGCATCATCTTCGCTTTATCAACGCAGCCGCCCGTCAGCAGTGCCACTTGCTCGTTTTCCCTGAACTCTCTCTGACCGGCCCTGCCGACGCCGACGCCGCGTTGCCCGACGCGCCCAGCGAGCAAGCATTAGCCCCCCTCGTCGAGGCGGCGCATACTCTGTCTATTACCGTAATTGCCGGCATCACTGTGGAAACCGGCGGTGAGCGTCAGAAAGGTTTGGCCCTCTTTTCCCCGAATCAGACTCACGTTTTACGCTATTCGCAGGGCAGCGGTGCGTGCCTGACGCCGGGTAACACGCAGCTTACGATTGTGGATGGTCAAACGGAACGATTGAGTCTCGATCCCCAGGCGGCGTTATTCACCTGTAGCCAGGCGGTCGGTGAGATGCGCTGGCGTGATTCCATCAGCCGCCTGCAACGCTTTGCCCATAAATATGCCATTACCGTGCTGATGGCGAATTCAGACGGTCACAGCGCACTTTGGGATTCTAGTGGACAATTGATTGTGCGCGCCGACCGGGGTGAGCTGTTATTAACCGGAACATGGGGTAAGCAGGGTTGGCAAGGTGATATCATTCCTTTACGCTAACGTTTTTACGGCCAGGAGTGAGCCATGCTGCGTGTAATCGACACCGAAACCTGTGATCTTCAGGGCGGGATTGTAGAGGTTGCGTCTGTTGACGTGATTGACGGACAGATCGTTAACCCCATGAGCCATCTGGTTCGGCCCGATCGCCCTATTAGCGCACAGGCGATGGCGATTCATCGCATCACCGAATCGATGGTGGCGGACAAACCGTGGATTGAAGAGGTGATACCGAACTACTTCGGCAGCCCGTGGTACGTAGCGCACAACGCCAGTTTTGACCGCCGCGTGTTACCGGAGATGCCCGGCGAGTGGATTTGCACCATGAAGCTGGCCCGTCGCGCCTGGCCGGGAATTAAATACAGCAATATGGCACTGTATAAATCCCGTAAGCTCAGCGTGAAAACGCCGGAAGGATTACATCATCACCGTGCGCTGTACGATTGCTACATCACGGCGGCGTTACTCATTGATATTATGAATAACACTGGCTGGACGCCGGACGAGATGGCGACCATCACCGGTCGCCCCGCTCTGCTGACCACCTTTACCTTTGGTAAATATCGTGGCAAACCGGTGTCCGAAGTGGCCGAGCGCGATCCGGGCTATCTGCGCTGGTTATACAATAACCTCGACCGCATGAGCCCGGAGTTGCGCCTGACGCTGCGTCATTATCTCGACGAAGCCTAATCCGCCGCGTGGCCTGGCAGCGTCTCTTGCGCCAGGCCAATCAGGAATGCATATTCAAGTGCCACGCCTTCATAGGATTTAAATCGCCCTGATTTCCCGCCGTGACCAGAATCCATATCGGTACAGAGCAAAAGGAGATTATCGTCGGTTTTTAGCTCTCGCAGTTTCGCCACCCATTTCGCCGGTTCCCAATACTGCACCTGAGAATCATGCAGGCCGGTGGTCACCAGCATATGCGGATAGGCCTTCGCTTCGACGTTATCGTACGGGCTGTACGCTTTCATGTAGCGATAGTAGGTTTCGTCCTGAGGGTTGCCCCACTCTTCAAATTCGCCCGTCGTTAACGGAATTGACTCATCGAGCATCGTGGTCACGACGTCAACGAACGGCACCTGGGCGACGATACCTTTAAACAGCTCTGGGCGCTGGTTAATCACCGTCCCCATCAGCATCCCACCTGCGCTGCCGCCCATGCCAAAGCACAGTTTCGGACAGCCGTAGCCCAGTGCAATCAAGCCATCGCACACGTCGAGATAGTCGTTGAAGGTGTTTTTCTTTTTCAGGAACTTGCCTTCTTCGTACCAGTGCTGACCCAATTCCCCGCCGCCGCGAACGTGTGCAATAGCGAACACAAATCCTCGGTCGAGCAGACTGAGTCTGCTGCCACTAAAATCGGCGTCCATGCTGGCACCGTATGAACCATAGCCATACACCAGCAGCGGATTTTTGCTCTTGCAGAAATGATCTTTGTGATACACCAGCGATACCGGTACTTCCACGCCGTCTCGCGCCGTTATCCACAGATGCTCGCTGCGATAGTGGCTGGCATCAAAACCAGCCACTTCGGATTGCTTCAGCACTTTCCGCTGGCCGGTATTCATATCGAGTTCAAACAGCGTGTCGGGGGTGGTCATCGACGAATAGCCATAGCGCAGACGCGAGGATTCCGGCTCCGGGTTATAGCCAATCCAGGTCACGTACGCCGGATCGTCAAAGGCGATCCCCACCACTTCGCGCGTTTTACGGTTGATTTGTCGGATACTGGTCAGCCCGCGCTGGCGCTCTTCCACCACCAGCCAATCGGTAAAGAGCGTGAAGCCCTCCAGCATCACCTGCTCGCGCGCCGGGATCAGCACTTCCCATTTACGCTCATCGCGCACTTTGGTTTTATACAGGCCAAAATTTTTGCCTTCCCGATTTGAGCGCAGATAGAACGTGTGCTGGAAATGGTCAAGGCTGTACTCGTGGTCTTTGCGGCGCGGTAAAAAACAGAGCGGCTGCGCGTCGGGCAGTTCTGCATCGAGCAGCAGCACTTCGGTGGTGGTAGCGCTGGCCAGCGAGATAATGACATAGTGACGCGAGGTGGTTTTGTGCAGGCTAACGTAAAAAGTGTCGTCCTTTTCCTCGTACACCAGCTCATCGTTGCCAGAGGATGTCCCTACGGTGTGCCGCCAGACCTGATAAGGCAGCAGCGTCGAGGCGTGCTTTTTGACGTAATAGACCGTTTCGGAATCATTCGCCCAGACAAAATCGGACGAAACGTTGTCCAGCATTTCCGGATACCAGTTTCCCGTTTCCAGATTACGAAAACGCAGGCCGTACTGGCGGCGAGACAAGTAATCTTCCGCCAACGCCATAATGGTGTTATCGGGTGAAATCCCCATCCCACCGAGAGTATAAAATTCGCTGTGCGCCGCGCGCTGATTGGCATCGAGCAGCGTTTCCCACTCGTCCCATTCCGCACAAAGCACTGACTGGCGCTGGTAAATGGCGTATTCGCTGCCCGGCTCGTAAAGATGGCGATAGCGGTAGCCGTTTTTGGTCCAGGGCGCGGAGATATCGCGCTGCGGCACACGCGCGACCATTTCTGTCAGCAGGCTGTCCTGAAGCGCCTGCTGCGAAGACATCACCTTTCGGCCGTAATCATTTTCCTGGTGAAGGTAATCAAGCACTTCCGACTGCGCGCGATCGTCATCGCGCAGCCAATAGTAATTATCAATGCGCGTATCACCGTGGGTGGTGAGCGCTTTGGGAATGCGTCGGGCTTTTGGCAACATATCAGTTTTTCTTTTTGGTTTTACACCCTATAAGGGTGGCAAAACGCACGCACGATGCAAGCGAAACGTGACAGCTGCCGGGTAAAATTAACCCTGTAATGCCTGTTTTTGCTGTTGAATATCCTGTTCAATCCCTTCGCGCACATCCTGCGGGATTTTTAGTGCATCACCGAGCGCATTCAGATAGCTGCGCTCCATAAAGTGATCGATATCGATAGCCGCTGCACTCAGGAAATAAAGCTCAAGCGCCTCTTCCTCGTTTTTCACACTTTGCGCCAGACGGTTTGGGTCCAGCGGTTGTTCAATCGCCTGCGCCACCAGCGCCCGGCCCTGCTGTTCAACACCCGCTTCGCGCATTTGCTGTTCGATAGCGGCGCGTTCTTTGTCATCAATATGCCCGTCGCTTTTGGCGGCAAACACCAGCGCCAGAATCAGTCGTTCGGTTCGCAAATCCATCGGCGTAACCTGCTGACCAAACTGCGGCTCATCCTGATGGGCGGTGCGCACTTTATCTTTGTATTTGTTCCACAACATCGTTCCGGCAATGGCTCCGCCACCCGCCAGCAACGCGCCGGTGCCGTATTTCGCCAGCAATTTACGCGAGGATTTATTGGCTACCAGCAGGCCTGCCAGCCCGCCGAGCGCTCCAGGCACCAGCAGCTTACTCAGCCCCTCTCCGCCCGTTGACGACGCTTTCTGACCTAACATGGACTGCAATTGATTCAACCAGCCTGACATGATTTTCCCCACTTAACGGTTCGCAATGGTTACAGCCTATGCGAGGTGATGTCAGGAAATGTCTGTCGGCACTAAAGAAGCGCAAATTTCCCGGGCACATCATCACGCTAGCTTCTGAGGGAAGACAGACGCAAACGTTTTCGTTTATACTGCGCGCAACTTTTTCAGGGGGAATTTATGACTCTTTTAGGAACTGCACTGCGTCCAGCCGCGACGCGCGTCATGCTGTTGGGTTCAGGCGAACTGGGAAAAGAAGTGGCTATTGAGTGCCAGCGCCTGGGCGTAGAAGTGATCGCCGTCGATCGGTATGCCGATGCGCCCGCCATGCACGTGGCACACCGCTCATACGTGATCAATATGCTCGACGGTGATGCCCTTCACGCACTGATTGAGCAGGAAAAACCTGATTATGTGGTCCCGGAAATCGAAGCTATCGCCACCGATACACTGATTGCCCTGGAGCACGAAGGACAGCGCGTAGTCCCTTGCGCCCGAGCGGCAAAACTGACCATGAACCGGGAAGGCATTCGCCGTTTAGCCGCAGAAGAGTTAGCGATTCCCACATCACGCTACCGCTTTGCCGATGGAAAAGACGATTTCCTGCAGGCCGTGGAACAAATTGGTTACCCTTGCATCATTAAGCCGGTGATGAGCTCCTCCGGCAAAGGCCAGAGCTTTATCCGTGACGCATCCGCACTTGATAAGGCGTGGGATTACGCCCAACAAGGCGGCCGCGCGGGTGCCGGGCGCATCATCGTTGAAGGCGTAGTGAAGTTTGATTTCGAAATCACCCTGCTGACGGTCAGCGCGGTGGACGGCGTGCATTTCTGCGACCCGATTGGTCATCGTCAGGAAGATGGCGATTATCGTGAGTCCTGGCAGCCGCAGCAGATGAGTCAACTGGCGCTGGAGCGCGCGCAGGAGATGGCCCGTAAAGTGGTGCTGGCGCTGGGCGGTTACGGTCTGTTTGGCGTTGAGCTGTTCGTCTGCGGTGATGAGGTGATTTTCAGTGAAGTCTCGCCACGTCCGCACGACACCGGGATGGTGACGCTGATTTCACAGGATCTTTCGGAATTTGCCCTTCACGTGCGCGCATTCCTCGGCTTGCCAGTCGGCGGCGTCCGTCAGTATGGCCCGGCGGCTTCCGCCGTGATCCTGCCGCAGCTAACCAGTCAGAATGTGACCTTCAGAAACGTTGAAGCCGCTGTCGGCGCGGGTTTGCAGCTGCGTCTGTTTGGTAAACCGGAAATTGATGGAAGCCGTCGTCTGGGCGTGGCGTTAGCCACAGGTGAAAGCGTGGAAAGTGCGGTTGAGCGAGCGAAAAATGCAGCGCAGGCCGTCAGTGTGAAGGGATAAAAAAAGCCGGGTGGCGCTGACGCTTACCCGGCCTACTTTTCAGAGTTTAACGACGGATATTACTTCGCGCCTTCAACCGCTTCACGCGCCAGCTTAGTAATGCGATCCCAGTCGCCCGCTTCCAGCGCATCCGCCGGGACCAGCCAGGAGCCACCGATACACAGAACGCTTTTCAGCGCCAGGTAGTCACGGTAGTTCGCTGGAGAGATGCCACCCGTTGGGCAGAAACGCACCTGAGAGAACGGACCCGCGATCGCCTGCAACGCTTTGGTGCCGCCGTTAGCTTCAGCCGGGAAGAATTTGAACTCTTTCAGGCCGTAATCCATACCCAGCATCAGCTCGGACACGGTGCTGATCCCAGGGATCAACGGAATAGTGCCTTCTGTTGCGGCTTTCAGCAGCGGCTCGGTCAGGCCTGGACTGATGGCGAACTGTGCACCCGCTTCAGTCACTTCCGCCAGTTGCTGTGGATTCAGAACCGTACCGGCACCGATAATCGCATCCGGCACTTCTTTCGCGATAGCGCGAATCGCGTCCATCGCGCAAGCGGTACGCAGTGTGACTTCCAGAACACGAACACCACCTGCAACCAGCGCTTTCGCCATTGGGACGGCATGCTCCAGTTTGTTCACCACGATAACCGGCACTACCGGGCCAGTTGTCAGGATTGCTTCTGCACTTGTTTTCCAGTTTTTCATCAGTGTTTTTCTCTCGCCAGATCGTTAATTCTTGTCGTCTTAAAACGTAATACAGGTTGCGCCCTGCTCAGCACCGGAGAGTTTCTCGCGCAGTGCACTGAACATTTCGCGTCCTGTTCCCACACGCGACGCGCTCAGGTCAGGAATATGCGGCTTACGGGCTGCCAGTTCGGCTTCATCCACCAGCAGGGTCAGTTCGCCTGTCTGGCCATTGACGCGGATAATATCGCCATCGCGGACTTTCGCCAGTAACCCACCGTCGTAAGCTTCGGGAGTGACGTGGATCGCTGATGGCACTTTACCTGATGCGCCAGAGAGTCGTCCATCGGTAACCAACGCAATTTTGAAACAGCGGTCCAATAATACACCAAGTGGTGGCATAAGTTTATGTAATTCTGGCATGCCGTTGGCTTTTGGTCCCTGATGGCGAACGACCACCACGCAGTCTTTGTTCAGCAGACCGGCTTCGAAGGCCGGCAGCACGTCGTGCTGGCTTTCGAAAATCACCGCAGGAGCTTCGACAATCTGGTTTTCAACCGGCACTGCGGAGGTTTTCATCACCGCGCGACCGAGGTTTCCGCTCAGCACTTTGGTGCCGCCGTGATGGGAGAATGGCTTCGCGAAAGTGGCGATAACCTGCTCATCGAGAGAATCCTGCGCGCCTTCGCGCCAGTCGAGCTGGCCATCGTTCAGCCACGGCTCCAGGGTGTAACGTTGCAGGCCAAAACCGGCCACCGTATTGACGTCTTCATGCAGCAGCCCGCCTTTCAGCAGCTCGCGGATCAGCACCGGTACGCCGCCCGCCGCCTGGAAGTGGTTGATATCTGCCGGGCCGTTCGGGTAGAGACGCGCCATCAGCGGCACAATTTCTGACAGATCGGAGAAATCATCCCAATTGATCTGTATACCCGCCGCACGCGCCATCGCCACCAGATGCATGGTGTGGTTGGTGGAACCGCCGGTCGCCAGCAACGCGACGATCCCGTTGACGATCACTTTTTCGTCGACCATTTTACCCAGCGGCATCCACTCGTTGCCGTTGCCGGTCAGACGCGTCACCTGGCGTGCGGCGGCTTCGGTCAGCGCCTGACGCAGCGGAGCATCCGGCTGAACGAACGACGAACCAGGTAGCTGCATCCCCATGAACTCCACCACCATCTGGTTGGTGTTGGCAGTACCGTAAAACGTACAGGTACCCGCGGCGTGATATGACGCGGCTTCGGCTTCCAGCAGTGCGCTGCGATCCACTTTGCCTTCGGCGTACAGCTGACGGATGCGGACTTTTTCTTTATTCGGTAAACCACTCGCCATCGGGCCAGACGGGACAAAGATGGCGGGTAAATGGCCGAATGACAACGCCGCCATCGCCAGACCTGGGACAATCTTGTCGCAAACACCGAGGTACAGGGCACCGTCAAACATATTGTGGGACAGCCCCACCGCCGCGGACATCGCGATAATTTCACGGCTCAACAGGGACAGTTCCATTCCGTCCTGGCCCTGGGTCACACCGTCACACATGGCGGGCACACCGCCCGCAACTTGCCCGACCGCATTGGCGCTGTGCAGCGCTTTGCGGATAATTTCCGGGTAGTGTTCATATGGCTGATGGGCGGAGAGCATATCGTTGTAGGAGGTGATGATCGCAATATTGTTACGCAGCATGCTTTTCAGCGAGGCTTTATCGTCCGGCTGGCAGGCGGCGAAACCGTGGGCCAGGTTACCGCAAGCGAGTTGCGAACGATGTACCGTATCGGTCTTCGCCTGCTGGATGCGGGCGAGGTAGGCAGAACGCGTCTCTTTTGAGCGCTCAGTAATGCGTTGTGTTACGCGTAACAATACAGGATTCATAGAAGCTCCTCTAATTTATCTGTCCTGGCTCGGGAGTTAACAAGGTGAATCGCTTGTATTAACAAGGCTGAAACGCTTGCGGTCCGTAGCTCGGGGGCAAAATCGCTGCAGCCAGTGTAATAAAAAAAGCTCCACGGGTGAATCCACGTGGAGCTTAAATGCTTAAAAATTGTGCCACAATCTGTGTTAGATCATGTTACCGGTAAAATAACCCGTTCGGATTAGCTTCCGGCTTACTCGAACTCGTTCCAGGAACGACCATCGCGGGTGATCATCGCCACTGAAGCGACCGGTCCCCAGGTGCCTGCCTGATACGGTTTAGGCGCATCCTGATCGGCGGCCCAGGCTTCAGTAATGGAGTCGACCCATTTCCAGGCTTCTTCCACTTCATCACGACGCACGAACAGCGCCTGAATACCACGCATGGTTTCGAGCAGCAGACGCTCGTAAGCATCGGCCAGGTGCGTTTCGTTAAAGGTTTCGGAGTAGCTCAGGTCCAGCTTGGTGGTCTGCAGGTTGTGCTTATGATCCAGACCCGGCACTTTGTTCAGCACCTGAATATCCACGCCTTCATCAGGCTGCAAACGGATAGTCAGCTTGTTCTGCGGCAGTTCCTGCCAGGACTCTTTGAACAGGTTCAGCTCTGGGTTTTTGAAATAAACCACCACTTCAGAACATTTGGTCGGCAGACGTTTACCGGTGCGCAGGTAGAACGGAACACCCGCCCAGCGCCAGTTATCGATATCAACGCGGATCGCCACAAACGTTTCGGTGTTGCTGGTCTTGTTCGCACCCTCTTCTTCCAGGTAGCCAGGGACTTTTTTGCCCTGCGCGAAACCAGCGGTGTACTGACCGCGAACGGTTTTCTCACGTACATTCGAGCGATCGATACGACGCAGAGATTTCAGCACTTTCACCTTTTCGTCGCGAATGTTGTCCGCTGACAGGTCAGACGGCGGAGACATGGCGATCATGCACAGGATTTGCAGCAGGTGGTTCTGAATCATGTCGCGCATCTGGCCGGCCTGGTCAAAGTAACCCCAACGCCCTTCGATGCCCACTTCTTCAGCCACGGTAATTTCGACGTGATCGATAGTGCGGTTGTCCCAGTTGTTGGCAAACAGGGAGTTCGCGAAACGCAGGGCCAGCAGGTTCAGAACCGTCTCTTTACCCAGATAGTGGTCGATACGGTAAACCTGGCACTCTTCGAAGTACTCACCCACCTGGTCATTGATTTCGCGGGAAGTGGCAAGCGAGGTGCCCAGCGGTTTTTCCATGACGACACGCGCAGGCTTGGCGTTGAGCTTCGCTTCGCCCAGGCCTTTGCAGATCGCGCCAAAGGTGCTTGGCGGCATGGCGAAATAGTTGATCGTGACGCGGTTTTCCTGGTCCAGCATTTTGCCCAGACGGCCAAATGCTTTGGTGTCATTGACGTCGAGGTTGCAGAAATCAAGACGTCCACTCAGCGCATCCCACAAACTTTCATCGATCTTTTCTTTCATGAACGTTTCGAGCGCTTCACGCACCACTTTGATGTAGGCGTCTTTATCCCAGTCAGCGCGGCCCACGCCCAGGATACGAGTATCCGGGTGGATCTGGCCTGCTTTTTCCAGTTGATACAGGGAAGGCAGCAATTTCCGGCGTGCAAGATCGCCTTTCGCGCCGAAAATGACCAGGTCACATGCCTGGGCTGTTTGCGTTACCGCCATGTCATTCTCCTCAGTTGGATATCCTGGTGCTTTTGCCAGAATATCGTTGTAATTTTATTACAATGCACTGTACTGCTTTTACGTCATTCCCGAAACCATTAGCGCTTAACGTCGCGTGCGATAACGCGATTTTTCTCTGTTTACGCGCTTCAGTGACGGCAATCACTGCGAATCTGTTGATTCCTGGTTGCGAGCGGGTCGTTGAGAAAACCCGACCGCGATCAAGTAATGAAAAAAAACAACATTATTTCATGTTCTTCATTACCCTTCTGCAAGGCCACAGGGGTATATTCTTCCTAATTCGAATCACGATTTCATCAATTAATGAAATCGTTTCCACCCATGAGCGTCTTGTCAAAATGAACATGCTGGAAAAAATCCAGTTTCAACTGGAACACCTTAGCAAATCCGAGCGTAAAGTGGCTGAAGTTATTCTCGCCTCGCCAACGCAGGCCATTCATTCCAGCATCGCCGCTCTGGCGCAGGAGTCGGGTGTCAGCGAGCCCACCGTTAACCGTTTTTGTCGTAGCCTTGAGACGCGCGGGTTTCCCGATTTTAAACTGCATCTGGCTCAAAGTCTGGCAAACGGCACGCCCTATGTAAATCGTAATGTCGATGAAGATGACAGCGTAGAGGCTTATACCGGTAAAATATTTGAATCCGCGATGGCGACGCTCGACCACGTGCGTCAGTCGCTGGATAAAGCTTCGCTTAATCGCGCCGTTGATTTACTGACTCAGGCGAAGAAAATCGCCTTCTTCGGACTGGGTTCTTCAGCCGCTGTTGCGCACGACGCCATGAACAAATTTTTCCGCTTTAATGTCCCGGTTATTTACTCCGATGACATTGTGCTGCAACGCATGAGCTGTATGAATTGTAACGAAGATGACGTGGTGGTGCTGATCTCCCACACCGGGCGCACCAAAAGTCTGGTGGAACTGGCGCAGCTGGCGCGTGAAAACGATGCCATGGTGATTGCACTCACCACCGCAGGCACCCCCCTGGCGCGAGAAGCGACGTTAGCCATCACCCTGGACGTGCCGGAAGATACGGATATGTACATGCCGATGGTCTCCCGACTTGCACAATTAACCGTCATCGACGTGCTGGCTACCGGTTTTACACTGCGCCGTGGCGCGAAATTCAGAGATAACTTGAAGCGGGTCAAAGAAGCGCTCAAGGAATCGCGTTTTGATAAAGAATTGCTCATTAAGGGCGATGTACCCTAAATGTTTTTATAAGGTTGTTACTTTTTTCGGTATTCGGTAAGTTTCTACACAGCACCGAATCTATGTTCACGCAACACCAAAGTTGTTTCAGTCAACGGAGTATTACATGTCCAGAAGGCTTCGCAGAACCAAGATCGTGACCACTTTAGGCCCGGCAACCGACCGCGATAATAATCTTGAGAAAATTATCGCCGCAGGCGCCAACGTGGTACGCATGAACTTCTCTCACGGTACGCCAGAAGATCACAAATTACGTGCAGATAAAGTCCGTGAGATCGCGGCAAAACTGGGGCGTCATATCGCCATCCTCGGCGACCTGCAGGGTCCGAAGATCCGCGTATCGACGTTTAAAGAAGGCAAAGTTTTCCTCAACATCGGCGATAAATTCCTCCTCGACGCCAACCTCGGTAAAGGCGAAGGCGACAAAGAGAAAGTGGGCATCGACTATAAAGGTCTGCCTGCTGACGTAGTGCCGGGCGATATCCTGCTGCTGGATGATGGCCGCGTGCAGCTTAAAGTGCTGGAAGTTCAGGGCATGAAAGTGTTCACCGAAGTGACCGTTGGCGGCCCGCTTTCCAACAACAAAGGCATTAACAAACTCGGTGGTGGCCTCTCTGCCGAAGCGCTGACCGACAAAGACAAAGCCGACATCATCACTGCAGCGCAGATTGGCGTCGACTACCTTGCCGTCTCCTTCCCGCGCTGCGGCGAAGACCTGAACTATGCTCGCCGTCTGGCGCGCGATGCAGGTTGCGACGCCAAAATCGTTGCGAAAGTAGAACGTGCGGAAGCCGTTTGCAGCCAGGATGCGATGGATGATGTGATTCTGGCCTCTGACGTGGTGATGGTTGCCCGTGGCGATTTGGGGGTTGAAATTGGTGACCCGGAACTGGTCGGTATTCAGAAAGCGTTGATCCGCCGTGCGCGTCAGCTGAACCGTTCTGTCATCACTGCGACCCAGATGATGGAATCAATGATTACCAACCCAATGCCGACGCGCGCAGAAGTGATGGACGTGGCCAACGCCGTACTGGACGGTACCGATGCGGTCATGTTATCAGCAGAAACGGCAGCAGGTCAGTATCCGGCTGAAACCGTGGCAGCCATGGCGCGCGTATGCCTGGGCGCAGAAAAAATCCCAAGCATTAATGTCTCCAAACACCGCCTGGACATTCAGTTTGATAACGTGGAAGAAGCGATTTCCATGTCCGCGATGTACGCGGCAAACCACCTGAAAGGTGTAACTGCGATCATCACCATGACCGAATCCGGACGCACTGCGCTGATGACGTCTCGTATCAGCTCCGGTCTGCCGATTTTCGCCATGTCTCGTCATGAGCGCACTCTGAATCTGACCGCGCTGTACCGTGGCGTTACGCCGGTTTACTTCGACAGCACCAACGACGGTGTTGCGGCGGCTAACGATGCGGTCAATCTGCTGCGCGACAAGGGCTATCTGGTTTCCGGTGATATCGTTATTGTGACTCAGGGTGACGTCATGAGCACCATCGGCTCGACGAACACCACTCGCGTGATGACCGTCGAGTAATATCGGCAGTTGTTGTAGCCAAAAAAATCCCCCGTCTCCGGGGGATTTTTTATTTCTTCGGGAACAACTCTTTACGCTTATACGGCTCTTTCTCACCGGGTTTACGCGTCTTAAGCAATTTCAGAATCCACGTGTACTGCTCAGCATGCGGGCCGACGAGGATTTCGACCTCTTCGTTCATCCGGCGTGCGATGGTGTTGTCGTCAGCGTCCAGAAGATCGTCCATCGGCGGTCGCACTTCGATGGTCAGACGATGGGTTTTGCCATCGTAAATCGGGAACAGCGGTACAACGCGGGCGCGGCAGACTTTCATCAGCCGACCAATCGCAGGCAGCGTAGCTTTATAAGTGGCAAAGAAATCGACAAATTCGCTGTGCTCAGCACCGTGATCCTGATCCGGCAAATAGTAGCCCCAGTAACCCTCACGCACCGACTTAATGAACGGTTTGATGCCATCGTTACGCGCATGAAGGCGGCCACCAAAACGACGGCGGACGGTGTTCCACACATAATCAAAAATTTTATTACCCTGGTTATGGAACATGGCTGCCATTTTCTGGCCCTGAGAAGCCATTAACATCGCGGGAATGTCCACGCCCCAGCCGTGCGGCACGAGGAAAATGACTTTTTCGTCGTTACGACGCATTTCATCGATAATCTCCAGCCCTTTCCAGTCTACGCGATTCATGACCTTTTCCGGCCCGCGCAGCGCCAGCTCACCCATCATCGCCATCGCCTGTGGCGCAGTGGTGAACATGGCGTCAATAATCGCTTCGCGCTCGGCGTTGGTCTTTTCAGGGAAACAGTAATAAAGATTGATCTGCGCACGACGACGCGCGCTTTTGCCCAGCCGTCCGGCTAACAGGCCAATTTTACCCAGCACCGGGTCACGTACAGATGCAGGAAGCAGCGCAATGCCCGCAAAGGCATAAACACCCAGCCACGCGCCCCAGTTGCGCGGGTGACGAAAAGATTTCTCAAACTCGGGAATGTATTCACTGTTGTTTTTTTGGGTTTCCATGCGGGTTCCAGGGTCTGGTGAAGCACAAAATAATAATGAGTTAGTGTAGCGAGGCAGGCTGCATCGCACAAAAGAAAAAGCCGGTGCATCTCTGCACCGGCTTTACAATAACGACAGGTTAGTCGAAGCGCAGTTGCGGCATAACCTCTTTAACCTGGGCCAGATAGTCGGTGCGATCTTTACCGGTCAGGCCTTCGGTGCGTGGCAGTTTCGCCGTCAACGGATTTACCGCCTGCTGGTTAATCCACACTTCATAGTGCAGATGCGGGCCAGTGGAGCGTCCGGTATTGCCCGAAAGCGCAATGCGGTCACCGCGTTTCACTTTCTGTCCCGGCTGAACCAGCAGCTTACGCAGGTGCATATAGCGGGTGGTGTAGGTGCGCCCGTGACGAACCGCCACGTAATATCCCGCCGCGCCGCTGCGTTTAGCGATAACCACTTCGCCGTCACCCACGGAAAGCACTGGCGTGCCCTGCGGCATCGCGAAGTCAACACCACGGTGCGGTGCTACGCGACCCGTAACCGGGTTCAGGCGACGCGGGTTAAAGTTGGACGATATACGGAACTGTTTCGCCGTCGGGAAACGCAGGAAACCTTTCGCCAGCCCCGTACCGTTGCGGTCATAGAACTTACCGTCTTCGGCACGAATGGCGTAATAATCTTTGCCTTCTGAGCGTAAGCGCACACCCATCAGTTGGCTCTGTTCACGCTTGCCGTCCAGCATTTCGCGGGACATCAGAATCGAGAATTCGTCGCCTTTTTTCAGTTTGCGGAAATCCATCTGCCACTGCATGGCTTTGATCACCGAGCTGATTTCGCCGCTGGTTAATCCGGCTTCGCGCGCGCTGGCCACAAAGCTGCCACCCACGGTGCCTTTCAACACATTGTTGACCCAGTCGCCTTGCTGCATTTCGCTGGTCATTTTGAAACCGTTTCCAGACCGATCGTAGGTACGGGTTTCACGACGTGAGACTTCCCAGGTCAGACGCTGCAAATCGCCATCGGCGGTCAGCGTCCAGGATAATTGCTGGCCAATTTTGAGGTTACGCAGATCTTTGTCAGATGCGGCGAGCTGGCTGATATCACCCATCTCAATACCGTACTGATTGAGAACGCTGCTCAACGTATCGCCCGTCGAGACAACGTATTCATGGATGCCGGCTTCGTTCGCGGTTTTGTCATCCAGCTCATCCTGAGGAATCGCTTCGTCTTCCTGAGCAGCCTGATCGATAGGCTCGCTGGCATCGGGCAGCAAGGAACGAATTTCGCTCTTTTCCAGCTCGATGGTTTTAATGATAGGGGCTGAATGTGGGTGGTACACATAGGGCCGCCAGACGGCGACCGCTAAGGTGAGAACTGTCAGGGACCCCAGCATAACGCGGTGGGGTCTGGGCAGATTATTAAATGCCAGGGCGACAGAGCGGGCTATCTGTTGCACGTGTTCACTTCCTCGTTAATCTCCTTTCAGGCAGCTCGAATACTGGTTCGCCAATTGACTGAGGAACTGCGAGTAACTCGCCTTGCTCAGCTGAATATTGGTTCCAAGCGGGTCCAGGGTTCCCATGCGCACGGACGTTCCCCTGGCCACGGCTTCAACGACCGCTGGCCTGAACTGTGGCTCAGCAAAAACGCATGTCGCTTTTTGCTCAACCAACTGTGTTCTGATTTCATGTAAACGCTGCGCACCGGGCTGAATTTCCGGGTTGACGGTGAAGTGACCCAGCGGGGTCAGGCCGTAGTGTTTTTCGTAGTAGCCATAGGCGTCATGAAAAACGAAATACCCTTTACCTTTCAGCGGTGCGAGCTCGTTACCCACCTGCTTATCGGTTGCGGCTAATTGTGCCTCAAAATCCTTCAGGTTGGCGTCTAGTTTGGCTCGACTTTGCGGCATAAGTTCCACTAATTTGTCATGGATTGCAACCGCTGAGAGCCGCGCTATCTCTGGGGAGAGCCAAAGATGCATGTTGTACTCGCCGTGATGGTGATGGTCGTCACCTTTTTCACCCTCGGCATGATCATGGTCGTGATCGCCGTCGTCGTCGTCAGCCCCTTTCATGAGCAACGGTTTCACGCCAGAAAGCTCAGCAATGGTGACCTGTTTTTGCGGCGGAACTTTGCTCGCTGATTTTTGCATGAACGCTTCCATCTCTGGACCAATCCAGACCACTAAGTCCGCGTTCTGTAAGCGTTTTACATCGGATGGACGCAAAGAATAATCATGCTCGGAGGCACCGTCAGGCAGTAAAACCTGCGTTACTGTCACGCCATCGGCGATGGCCGAAGCGATGAATCCCAGTGGTTTAAGCGAAGCGACAACGGCGGCGTTAACATCTTGTGCTGCTGAACCCCAAAGGCCAGCGGATAATGCTGCGAAAAGAAGCGTATTTTTATGTAACATAATGCAACTTATTATCGTAATGAATGCGTGGAATGTGATATTATAACATTCGTTGACTTCTGCAAGCTTAAATTGACATGACGACTTTAGTTTCTCTCGAAAATATCTCGGTTTCTTTTGGTCAGCGCCGCGTCCTCTCTGACGTCTCGCTGGACCTCAAACCCGGCAAAATTTTAACCTTACTCGGCCCAAATGGCGCGGGCAAATCGACCCTGGTGCGCGTGGTTCTTGGCTTAGTCGCACCTGATGCAGGCGTCATCACGCGCGACGATAAACTGCGCATTGGCTATGTTCCGCAAAAATTGCACCTGGATGCTACGCTGCCGTTAACGGTCGGTCGTTTTTTACGACTGCGTCCGGGCACGCGCAAAGACGATATTCTCCCTGCGCTGAAACGCGTCCAGGCCGGGCATCTGGTCGAAGCACCGCTGCAAAAACTCTCCGGCGGTGAGACCCAGCGTGTGCTGCTGGCCCGCGCGTTGCTGAGTCAGCCTCAGCTACTGGTGCTCGACGAGCCCACTCAGGGCGTGGACGTGAATGGACAGGTTGCTCTGTACGACTTAATCGATCAGCTGCGTCGTGAGCTGGATTGCGCCGTGCTGATGGTCTCTCACGACCTGCATCTGGTGATGGCGAAAACCGACGAAGTGCTGTGCCTTAATCACCATATCTGCTGCTCCGGTACGCCAGAAGTGGTGTCGATGCACCCGGAATTTATCTCCATGTTTGGCTCTCGCGGGGCTGAACAGCTCGGCATTTATCGCCACAACCATAATCATCGCCATGATTTACAGGGACGGATTGTCCTGCGTCGGGGAAATGGACACTCATGATTGAATTGTTATTACCCGGCTGGCTAGCCGGGGTGATGCTCGCCTGCGCCGCGGGCCCGCTGGGGTCTTTTGTCGTCTGGCGCCGGATGTCTTATTTCGGCGATACGCTGGCACACGCCTCATTACTGGGTGTGGCGTTTGGCTTATTGCTGGATGTAAATCCTTTTTACGCCGTTATCGCGGTGACACTGCTGCTCGCAGCCGGGCTGGTATGGCTTGAAAAGCGCCCTCACCTCGCGGTGGATACACTGCTGGGGATTATGGCGCACAGTGCGCTGTCGCTCGGTCTGGTGGTAGTGAGCCTGATGTCGAACATTCGCGTTGATTTAATGGCGTATCTGTTTGGCGATCTGCTGGCAGTGACGCCGGAAGATCTGATCTCTATCGCCATCGGTGTCGTTGTGGTGCTGGGAATTTTGCTGTGGCAGTGGCGTAATTTGTTGGCGATGACCGTCAGCTCAGATTTGGCTTTTGTCGATGGCGTCAAACTTCAGCGGGTGAAACTGCTGCTTATGCTGGTGACGGCACTGACAATTGGGGTAGCAATGAAGTTTGTCGGTGCGCTGATCATCACGTCGCTGCTGATTATCCCGGCAGCCACCGCGCGGCGCTTTTCGCGTACGCCGGAGCAAATGGCGGGGATTGCAGTGATTGTTGGGATGATTGCCGTTACCGGCGGATTAACCTTCTCAGCCTTTTACGACACGCCAGCCGGCCCGTCTGTGGTGCTGTGCGCTGCGCTGATGTTTATCCTCAGCATGATGAAGAAACCTGCCAGCTGAATAGTGTCCCCGGTGGCGCTGCGCTTACCGGGGCTACAGGTGTCGTTGTAGGCCGGACAAGGCGTAGCCGCCATCCGGCTTTTTCCGCAGCGAACTACGGCATTTCCGGTGGCGTAATCCCGAAGTGATTCCACGCGCGTACCGTTGCCATTCGTCCACGCGGCGTGCGCTGTAAAAAGCCCTGCTGAATCAGATACGGCTCCAGCACGTCCTCGATGGTTTCCCGCTCTTCACCAATCGCCGCCGCCAGGTTGTCCAGCCCGACCGGCCCGCCAAAGAATTTATCCAGAATCGCCAGCAGCAGCTTGCGGTCCATATAGTCAAATCCTTCCGCATCGACGTTCAGCATGTCCAGCGCCTGCGAGGCGATATCCAGCGAAATGGTGCCGTCGTGTTTCACTTCAGCGAAGTCACGCACACGACGCAGAAGACGGTTGGCGATACGCGGTGTACCTCGCGAACGTTTAGCCACTTCAAACGCGCCCTCATCGCTCAGCTCAAGTCCCATAAAGCGCGCGCTACGACCAACAATGTACTGCAGATCGGCCACCTGATAGAACTCAAGTCGCTGCACAATGCCGAAGCGGTCGCGCAGTGGCGAGGTCAGTGACCCCGCACGGGTAGTGGCGCCAATCAGGGTAAATGGCGGCAGGTCAATTTTAATTGAGCGCGCCGCCGGACCTTCACCAATCATGATATCCAGCTGATAATCTTCCATCGCCGGATACAGCACCTCTTCGACCACCGGAGACAGACGGTGGATCTCATCAATGAACAGCACGTCGTGCGGCTCGAGGTTGGTCAGCATCGCCGCCAAATCCCCTGCTTTCTCAAGCACCGGGCCAGAGGTGGTGCGCAGATTCACGCCCATTTCGTTAGCAACGATATTCGCCAGCGTGGTTTTACCTAAGCCTGGAGGGCCAAAAATCAGCAGATGATCGAGTGCATCCCCGCGAAGTTTCGCCGCCTGGATAAAGATTTCCATCTGTGAGCGAACCTGCGGCTGGCCAATGTACTCTTCCAGCAATTTCGGGCGGATCGCGCGATCCACTACATCCTCTGGAACACTGCTGGCTGCCGAAATCAGGCGGTCTGCTTCAATCATCCTCTACCTCACAATGCCGCGCGGAGCGCTTCACGAATCAGGGTTTCACTGCTGGCATCCGGTTTGGCGATTTTGCTCACCATCCGGCTGGCTTCCTGTGGTTTATAGCCCAGCGCCACCAGCGCAGCCACTGCTTCTTGCTCTGCGTCGTCGTCCGTTGGGCCGTTCGGTGAAGTCAGCACCAGATCGGACGCTGGCGTAAACAGGTCGCCGTGCAGACCTTTGAAGCGATCCTTCATTTCGACAATCAGACGCTCGGCGGTTTTTTTGCCAATGCCTGGCAGCTTGATCAGCGCAGCGGGATCTTCACGCTCAACGGCATTCACAAACTGCTGGGCCGACATACCGGACAAAATGGCCAACGCCAGCTTAGGACCGACGCCGTTAGTTTTAATCAGTTCGCGGAACAGCATACGTTCCTGCTTATTATTAAAGCCGTACAAGAGCTGCGCATCTTCACGTACTACGAACTGGGTGAAGACAATCGCCTCTTTCCCTGAGTCCGGGAGTTCATAGAAACAGGTCATCGGCATATGGACTTCATAGCCCACGCCTCCCGCTTCCAGCAGAACTAACGGGGGTTGTTTTTCAATGATGATGCCTCTGAGTCTGCCAATCACATGCTGCTCCTGCGTGAGATGCTAATTTAACTTCTGCCATCATAAAAAAAGGCTGGATGTTTATCCAGCCTCTTTTGTGATTATCGTAACCGACCTCGCGCCAGATTGAGCCGCGAATCGCTCATTTGCATGGCGTTCTGGCTCACATGACAGTGGGTTATCGCAATGGCCAGCGCATCGGCGGCATCCGCCTGCGGATTAGCCGGGAGCTTTAGCAAGGTTCGCACCATGTGCTGTACCTGCGTTTTCTCTGCCGCGCCATTGCCGACGACCGTCTGTTTGACCTGCCGCGCCGCATATTCGAACACCGGTAAATCCTGGTTGACCGCCGCGACAATCGCCACGCCGCGCGCCTGACCCAGTTTCAACGCCGAGTCGGCATTTTTCGCCATAAACACCTGCTCGATGGCAAAAAAGTCCGGCTGAAACTGGGTGATGATTTCCGACACGCCCGCGTAGATTAATTTCAGCCGTGACGGTAAATCATCCACTTTAGTACGAATACAGCCACTGCCCAGATACGTCAGTTGACGACCGACCTGGCGGATAACGCCATAACCGGTGATGCGTGAACCGGGGTCAATCCCGAGAATAATCGACATCACGCGTCTCCGGTGATAACGGGGCGGTGATACGCTAAATCTTTCAGCTCACAGGAAGGCGGCCACGCAGCGAATCTCCAGGAGCGTAGATGAACTACGTGACTGGGGTGACCGAGGAGAGCCAACGCACCTGTGGGCTTAAAGATGACGCGAATCACAGGGTCGCGGCGACCTCATCAGAGATCTCGCCGTTATGATAAACTTCCTGCACGTCGTCGCAGTCTTCCAGCATATCGATCAGACGCAGCAGTTTTGGCGCGGTTTCCGCATCCATGTCTGCTTTGGTCGATGGGATCATCGACACTTCAGCGTTGTCCGCTTTCAGACCTGCCGCTTCCAGCGCATCACGCACTGCGCCCATCTCTTCCCAGGCGGTGTAGACGTCAATCGCACCGTCGTCGAAGGTCACAACGTCTTCAGCACCTGCTTCCAGCGCCGCTTCCATGATCGCGTCTTCGTCGCCTTTCTCGAAGGAGATCACGCCTTTTTTGCTGAACAGGTAAGCCACGGAACCGTCGGTGCCCAGGTTGCCACCGGTTTTGGTAAACGCATGACGCACTTCGGCAACGGTACGGTTACGGTTGTCAGACAGACACTCAACCATGACCGCTGTACCGCCAGGGCCGTAACCTTCATAAATGATGGTTTCCATGTTCGCGTCATCATCGCCGCCCACGCCACGTGCGATGGCACGGTTCAGGGTGTCACGCGTCATGTTGTTAGACAGTGCTTTATCAATCGCTGCGCGCAGACGTGGGTTAGAACCCGCATCGCCGCCGCCCAAACGGGCTGCAGTCACCAGCTCGCGAATGATTTTAGTAAAGATCTTACCGCGTTTGGCATCCTGTGCCGCTTTACGGTGTTTGGTGTTGGCCCACTTACTATGACCTGCCATAAAAAACTCTCCAAAATTATCCTTCGCCTTTCAGCTTCCAGATGCGTTGGCTGCGCCCGCTTACGCCAGTCACTTACCAACGTAAGCTCCTGGCGATTCGCGACCTTGCCGCCTTCCTGAGAACTGAAATTCTTGGGAAAACTAGTTAACGTTAATTACAAATTCTTCAATCGCCTGCCGGTTGCTCCATGACTTGGTCAAGGTAGCGGCAACGGCTGCATCAACCCAGCGGTAGGTCAGATGTTCCGTAAACACGATCTGCCGTTCATGGGGAAGCGCAAGACAGAACCACGATTCCGTATTGCGCTCAATTCCCGGCGCATAGCGATGACGTAAATGGCTAAAAATTTCAAACTCCACCGTGCGCTGACAGTCCTTCAGGGTCAGTTGCTCCTGAGCAACATTAATGGTGACCTCTTCATTTACTTCACGCGCGGCGGCCTGCAACGCGGTTTCACCCTCTTCCAGGCTGCCGGTAACCGACTGCCAGAAATCGGGATCGTCGCGTCGCTGTAACATCAGCACCCGCCTAGTGTCCTGCGCGTAAATCACCACTAAGACCGAAACGGGACGCTTATACTCCATATCAGTTTTTCTCTTCCTTTTTCACCACGTCGATGCCCAGCTCAGCCAGAGAGGCCGGGTTAGCAAAGCTTGGCGCTTCGGTCATCAGACACGCAGCGGCGGTGGTTTTCGGGAAGGCAATTACATCACGAATGTTATCGGTACCGGTCAGCAGCATGGTCAGGCGATCCAGACCAAACGCCAGGCCTGCGTGCGGAGGCGTGCCGTATTTCAGGGCGTCCAGCAGGAAGCCAAACTTCTCGCGCTGCTCTTGCTCGTTAATGCCCAGAATGCCGAACACGGTCTGCTGCATTTCGCCGCTGTGGATACGCACGGAACCGCCGCCCACTTCATAACCGTTGATCACCATATCGTAGGCGTTCGCCACGGCCTCTTCCGGTGCCGCTTTCAGTTCGCTCGCGGTCATGTCTTTCGGCGCGGTGAACGGGTGGTGCATTGCCGTCAGGCCGCCTTCACCGTCTTCTTCAAACATTGGGAAATCAATCACCCACAGCGGAGCCCATTTGGCTTCGTCGGTCAGGCTCAGGTCTTTACCCAGTTTGAGGCGCAGTGCGCCCAGCGCGTCGGCAACCACTTTCTTGTTGTCAGCGCCGAAGAAGATCATGTCGCCGTCCTGTGCGCCAGTGCGCTCAAGAACCGCTTCCACGATATCTGCGTTCAGGAATTTCGCCACCGGGCTAGTGATCCCCTCGATGCCTTTCGCACGTTCGGTGACTTTAATATAAGCCAGGCCTTTCGCGCCGTAGATTTTGACGAAATTGCCGTAGTCATCAATTTGTTTACGGCTCAAGCTTGCGCCACCAGGAACACGCAGGGCAGCCACGCGGCCTTTCGGATCGTTAGCCGGGCCGGAGAAGACGGCAAATTCGACTGCTTTCAGCAGGTCAGCGACGTCCACCAGCTCCATCGGGTTACGCAGGTCGGGTTTGTCAGAACCGTAACGACGCTCTGCTTCTGCGAAGGTCATGATCGGGAAATCGCCCAGATCCACACCTTTCACGTCCTGCCACAGACCACGTACCAGCGCTTCCATGATTTCGCGCACCTGTGGTGCGGTCATGAAGGAAGTCTCGACGTCGATCTGGGTAAATTCAGGCTGACGGTCAGCGCGCAGGTCTTCGTCGCGGAAGCATTTCACGATCTGATAGTAGCGATCGAAACCGGACATCATCAGCAGCTGTTTGAACAGCTGTGGAGACTGCGGCAGCGCGTAGAATTTGCCTTTATGTACGCGTGAAGGGACCAGATAATCGCGCGCGCCTTCCGGCGTGGCTTTGGTCAGCATCGGGGTTTCGATATCGAGGAAACCGTGGTCGTCCATGAAACGACGCACCAGGCTGGTGATCTTCGCGCGGGTTTTCAGGCGCTGAGCCATTTCCGGGCGACGCAGATCCAGATAGCGATATTTCAGACGCGCTTCTTCGGTGTTGACGTGGTTGGAGTCAAGCGGCAGCGATTCTGAACGGTTGATGATAGTCAGGTCGGACGCCAGCACTTCGATGGCACCCGTCGCCATATCGGCGTTGATGTTTTTTTCGTCACGCGCACGCACGGTGCCGGTGACCTGGATGCAGAACTCATTACGCAGTTCGGAGGCCAGTTTTAACGCGTCCGCACGATCCGGATCGAAGAACACCTGCACGATGCCTTCACGGTCACGCAAATCGATGAAGATAAGGCTACCAAGATCACGACGACGGTTGACCCAACCACACAGGGTCACCTGCTGTCCAACGTGGGACTGACGCAACTGCCCGCAATATTCTGTACGCATGAGATATCCCTTAATTTAGCCGCAGGCTAAATGTCGCCTGAGTTACAGGCTACTATGTCGCAGCTTTCTGTATGTCACAACTGGATGAAAAAAGGCGGCTATTATACTGGAAATTCCGCCGTACGATAAGAGAGAAGCTTGCCAGACGCGCGATTGCTGCGCTCTTATTGCGCATTCTCACAAAAATTAACAAAATTATCCGATCTTACTTACCCTGTATCATCGTAAGGTGTGACGGACGCTAATTTCTTGACTGGAGTAATGATGTTAACACTTGATGCCACCAAAACCGCGCTTGTTGTGATTGATTTGCAGGAAGGTATTCTGCCGTTCGCCGGCGGCCCGCACACGGCTTCGGATGTGGTCAGCCGCAGCGCACGTCTTGCGGATAAATGTCGCGCCAGCGGATCGCCGGTGGTGATGGTGCGCGTGGGCTGGTCAGCCGATTTCGCCGAAGCGCTGAAACAGCCGGTGGATGCTAAAGCGCCTGCCGCCGCGCTGCCCGCAAACTGGTGGACGTATCCTGAAACTCTGGGCAAACAGGATAGCGATATCGAAGTCACCAAACGCCAGTGGGGCGCGTTCTACGGCACCGATCTGGAACTCCAGCTGCGCCGTCGTGGGATCGACACCATCATCCTGTGCGGGATTTCCACCAATATCGGCGTGGAATCCACCGCGCGCAACGCCTGGGAACTGGGCTTTAATCTGGTGATTGCCGAAGACGCGTGCAGCGCCGCCTCGGCGGATCAGCATCAGGGCAGCATGACCCATATCTTCCCGCGTATTGGCCGCGTGCGCAGCACCGACGAGATCCTTAGCGCGTTATGATCTACCTGGGACTTCCCCAATGGTCGCACCCGAAATGGGTGCGCCTGGGCATTACCAGCCTTGAAGAGTATGCCCGCCATTTTAACTGTGTGGAGGGCAATACCACGCTGTACGCCCTGCCGCGCGCGGAGATCGTCTCCCGCTGGCGTGAGCAGACCACCGATGACTTCCGCTTCTGCTTTAAATTCCCGGCGACCATTTCGCACCAGGCCGCGTTGCGCCAGTGCGGAGATTTAACCGAGGAGTTTTTCGACAGGATGTCGCCGCTGGCGAACCGCATTGGCCAGTACTGGTTGCAACTGCCCGCTACCTTTGGCCCGCGTGATCTGCCCGCGCTGTGGGGTTTTCTCGACGCCCTTCCCCGCGAATTTACTTACGGCGTGGAAGTTCGTCATCCAGAGTTTTTCGCCAAAGGTGAAGCGGAACAGGCGCTTAACCGTGGATTGCATGAACGCGGTGTGAATCGTGTCATTTTGGACAGTCGTCCGGTCCATAGCGCCGTGGCGCATAGCGAAGCCATTATCGACGCCCAACGTAAAAAACCGAAAGTGCCGGTTCATGCGGTCGTCACCGCCCACAACCCGATGGTGCGGTTTATCGGCAGCGACAATATGCAGCAAAACCGCGAGATGTTCGACGTCTGGCTGCAAACACTGCCGAAATGGGAGCAAACCACCACGCCTTACCTGTTCCTGCACACGCCGGACATCGCCCAGGCGCCTGAACTGGTCGATGCACTGTGGCAAGCCTTGCAGGATGCGGTTCCGTCCCTTGGACCTGCCCCGTCGATCCCACAACAATCTTCTCTTTTCTGACGTCAACCCCTATCATAGAAGTGCCATCTGCCAAAAACAGGGAGTTTGTATGGTCAGCGCACTGTACGCGGTGTTAGGTGCATTACTACTGATTAAGTTTTCGTTTGACGTTGTGCGCCTGAGAATGCAATACCGCGTCTCATACGGTGACGGTGGGTTTTCGGAGCTTCAAAGCGCCATTCGCATTCATGGTAATGCGGTGGAGTACATTCCCGTTGCGCTGATTTTGCTGCTGCTCATGGAAATGGACGGCGCAGAAACCTGGATGGTTCACGTCTGCGGTCTGTTATTGATCGCCGGGCGACTGATGCATTATTACGGCTTCCACCACCGCTTATTCCGCTGGCGTCGTTCCGGCATGAGCGCGACCTGGTGTTCGCTTTTGCTGATGGTGCTGGCTAACCTGTGGTATATGCCGTGGGAGTTGGTTTTCTCTTTCCATTAGCGCACAATACGCCACTTTATTTTTCCCGGATTTTTACGTTATGTCTGATCGCGACACGCTTTTTTCCGCGCCTATCGCCAGTCTGGGCGACTGGACCTTTGATGAACGGGTAGCCGAAGTCTTCCCGGATATGATCCAGCGCTCTGTTCCAGGTTATTCCAATATCATCTCTATGATCGGCATGCTGGCTGAACGCTTCGTTCAACCCGGTACGCAGGTTTATGACCTGGGTTGTTCACTGGGCGCCGCGACGCTGTCGGTTCGCCGTAACGTGCATCACGAAGGCTGCAAAATCATTGCGGTCGATAATTCTCCGGCAATGGTCGAGCGCTGCCGCCGTCATCTGGACGCTTACAAAGCCCCCACCCCGGTTGACGTCATTGAAGGCGATATCCGCGATATCAAGATCGAGAACGCCTCAATGGTGGTACTGAATTTTACCCTGCAGTTCCTGGTGCCTGAAGATCGCCAGTTGTTGCTGGACAAAATTTACGCGGGGTTGAACCCTGGCGGTGCGCTGGTGTTATCGGAAAAATTCAGTTTTGAAGATGCCAACGTCGGCGAGTTGCTGTTCAACATGCATCATGATTTTAAACGTGCCAATGGTTACAGCGAGCTGGAGATCAGCCAGAAGCGCAGCATGCTTGAAAACGTGATGCTGACCGACTCGGTCGAAGCACACAAAACGCGCCTGCGTAAAGCCGGTTTCGAGCACAGCGAACTTTGGTTCCAGTGCTTTAACTTTGGTTCCCTGGTCGCTCTGAAAGGGGACAACGCATGATCGACTTCAGCAATTTCTATCAGCTCATCGCCAAAAACCACCTCTCCCACTGGCTGGAAACCCTGCCTGCGCAGGTCGCGGCCTGGCAGCGTGATTCTCTGCACGGTCAGTTTAAGCAGTGGAGTAATGCGGTGGAGTTTTTGCCGGAAATGACCCCGTATAAGCTGGACTTATTGCATAGCGTCACCGCCGAAAGCGCCGAGCCGCTGAGCGAAGGCCAACTGCTGCGTCTTGAAAAGCTGATGCGCAACCTGATGCCGTGGCGCAAAGGGCCGTTTTCTCTCTACGGCCTGAACATCAATACCGAGTGGCGTTCCGACTGGAAATGGGATCGCGTTTTACCGCACCTGTCAGATTTGACCGGTCGCACGATTCTGGATGTGGGCTGCGGAAGCGGGTATCACCTGTGGCGCATGATTGGCGCGGGTGCACATCTGGCAGTCGGGATCGATCCAATGCAGCTGTTCCTGTGTCAGTTTGAAGCCGTGCGCAAACTGCTGGGCAACGACCAGCGCGCGCACGTTCTGCCGCTGGGCATTGAGCAACTGCCTGCGTTGAATGCCTTTGATACCGTCTTCTCGATGGGCGTGCTGTATCACCGCCGCTCGCCGCTGGAACATCTGTGGCAGTTGAAAGATCAGCTGGTCAGTGGTGGCGAACTGGTGCTGGAAACGTTGGTTATCGAAGGCGACGAAAACGCGGTGCTGGTTCCCGGCGATCGCTATGCGCAAATGCGTAACGTCTACTTTATCCCGTCCGCGCTGGCGCTGAAAAACTGGCTGGCGAAATGCGGTTTTGTGGATATCCGCATTGTGGATGTGTGCGTCACGTCGACTGAAGAGCAGCGCCGCACCGAGTGGCTTACCACTGAGTCGCTGGCCGAATTCCTCGACCCGAACGACAGCAGCAAAACCATCGAAGGCTATCCCGCGCCGATGCGTGCGGTATTGATTGCGACTAAGCCGTGATTTGCCCGGCGGCGCTTCGCTTGCACGGTCCTACGGTTTTGTAGGCCGGGTAAGGCGAAGCCGCCACCCGGCGAAATATGCAGGCGAAAAAAAGGCCCCTGTTGAAATTGCAGGGGCCTGGTACAAGCAAGCATCATATTGGGCGACATGATGCGCGGTAAAAATCGTTGCTACACGTGAAACTGCTCAATCATTGATTTCATTACCGCAACCGACTCTCCATCTACGCCGTAGCGGGAGTACTCATCCGCTTCTGCATCTGTCGACATTGATAATCCTGTATTGCGATATCGCATAGGCGAAGGCGTCCACTTGCCTGCCGAGCTGTGAAGCTCTTCTACCCCTGCGTTTAAAAACGTTTCCAGATTGCTGGCGCGAACGCCCGCACCCGCCATTATTATTGGAACACCGGAATGTGCTTTTAGTTCCATAATTAATTGCAGTCCTTTTTCAGCGCTCGACTGCTGGCCGGATGTTAGGATGCGTGCCACGCCTAATTCCGCCAGATTTTCAAAGGCTTGAACAGGGTCTTTACACATATCAAAGGCACGATGAAACGTCACCGCCATCCCTTTTGCCGCCGCCATAATCTGGCGCATACGCGGCATATCAACGTTGCCGTCTTCATCAAGCAGGCCGATCACCAGACCGGGGAAACCCAGCTCGCGCACTGTAGCGACGTCTTCCAGCATCGCGTCAAACTCACCCGCCGAGTAGCAAAAATCTCCGCCGCGCGGGCGAATAATCGGGTGAACGGGAATGGTCACCGATTTGCGAACCGACTTCAGTACGCCGTAGGACGGCGTCAAACCGCCCTCTTTCGGCGCGGCGCACAGTTCTACGCGATCGGCCCCGTTTTGTTGCGCCGTGACAGCACATTCCATGCTGTAACAACAAATCTCCAGTAGCGCCACACTTCCTCCTTAAATCCACGGTAATAAACCATCATGCCACGCCGCAAAACGGCGGACTCAGCGTGAGTTCACACTCTTTTGCTGCTCATGCTTCACTGGCGACAATTTGCTCGATAGTCCAGGGGTGAAATTTCACCGTGACTTTTCCATCAGTCACGGCCAGCGTCGGGTTCGGCAGACGCTCGCGTTCCCCTTTTGGCGAGCTGGTTTTCACGAAAATGCCGGACTGGCTCAGACCGTCATCGGATAACAGCGCCAGCGCACGTGCATTCAGCGTTTCAGGGTCACCCGGCAGTACGATTTCGATATGCTCCCAGCCCTCAATCGGATAACGTTTTTCGCCCGGCCACGGTAATTCGACCACGCTAAACTGCCAGTGGGCAACGCACACCGGTTGATGCAATTTGAACAGGCAAATCGGGCGACCGTTGATCTCGTTTTCTGACAGCAGTTCACCGCACTGTTCAAATCCGCGACGCCAGCGCTCCGCCGTCGCATTCTGATGACAGCGCAGAGAAATGTGATCGGCGTCGAGTGGTGCAATATCCAGCCCCAGTCGAGTGGCAAGTTCTGTGAACGCCTGGGTGAAACGCGGTAAATCTGCGGAAATATCATGCAGTTCGTCTATGGATTGCCAGTTCGTCATCAGCGGTTCTCTTATCCTGTCGCAAAGCGGCTAATTTACCGTGTTGACGGCTGGCAACCAACCGCAGATTTCACGTTTTACCCGTTGCATGTTTATGCACTATTTCATCGCCTGTTTTCTGAGCGCGCTTAAGCCTGTGCAATGCTGACGTCCGAGGGCATTTGCAGTATACTCCGGCCCTAAATTCTCAAACTGGTGTGGGTTGTAGTGGGCCCACAGCAAAAATGTAAGGTATCCAGGTGAATATTCAGGCTCTTCTCTCCGAAAAAGTCAGTCAGGCACTGATTGCCGCAGGCGCTCCTGCGGATTGCGAACCTCAGGTTCGCCAGTCAGCAAAAGTACAGTTTGGCGACTATCAGGCCAATGGCGTGATGGCAGTTGCTAAAAAACTGGGCATGCCGCCACGACAACTCGCTGAGCTGGTGCTGACGCATCTGGATCTCAACGGCATTGCTCATAAAGTTGAGATTGCAGGTCCTGGCTTTATCAATATTTTCCTCGACCCGGCATTCCTCGCAGGCCACATTGACGCTGCGCTGAAATCTGAGCGTCTGGGCGTAGCCCTGCCAGAAGCGCAAACTGTCGTTATCGATTACTCTGCCCCCAACGTGGCGAAAGAGATGCACGTCGGCCACCTGCGCTCCACCATCATCGGTGATGCGGCGGTGCGCACCCTGGAATTCCTCGGTCATAAAGTGATTCGCGCGAACCACGTGGGCGACTGGGGTACTCAATTCGGGATGCTGATTGCGTACCTTGAGAAGCAGCAGCAGGAAAACGCGGGCGAAATGGCGCTTGCAGACCTTGAAGGTTTCTACCGCGAAGCCAAAAAACATTACGACGAAGATGAAGTCTTCGCCGAGCGCGCGCGCAGCTACGTCGTCAAACTGCAGGGCGGCGATGCCTACTTCCGCGAAATGTGGCGCAAGCTGGTTGACATCACCATGTCCCAGAACCAAATCACCTATGACCGTCTGAATGTCACCCTGACCCGCGACGACGTTATGGGCGAAAGCCTCTATAACCCAATGCTGCCGGGCATTGTGGCCGATCTGAAAGCCAAAAAACTGGCGGTTGAGAGTGAAGGCGCAACGGTTGTTTTCCTTGATGAGTACAAAAACAAGGACGGCGAACCGATGGGCGTAATCATCCAGAAAAAGGATGGCGGCTATTTGTATACCACCACCGATATCGCCTGTGCGAAATACCGTTACGAAACGCTGCATGCGGATCGCGTGCTGTACTACATCGATTCCCGTCAGCATCAGCACCTGATGCAGGCGTGGACCATCGTGCGTAAAGCCGGTTACGTGCCAGATTCCGTTCCGCTGGAACACCACATGTTCGGCATGATGCTGGGTAAAGACGGTAAGCCGTTCAAAACCCGCGCCGGTGGTACCGTGAAGCTGTCCGATCTGTTGGACGAAGCGCTGGAACGCGCGCGTCGTCTGGTGGCTGAGAAGAACCCGGATATGTCTGCGGATGAGCTGGAAAAACTGGCGACTGCTGTGGGTATCGGCGCGGTGAAATACGCGGATCTGTCAAAAAACCGTACCACCGATTACATCTTCGACTGGGATAACATGCTGGCCTTCGAAGGCAATACCGCGCCGTACATGCAGTATGCCTACACTCGCGTGCTGTCCGTGTTCCGTAAAGCCGACATCGATGAAAGCGCGCTGGCGAATGCCACCGTGGTGATCAACGAAGATCGCGAAGCACAGCTTGCTGCCCGTCTGCTGCAGTTCGAAGAGACGCTGGCTGTCGTTGCCCGTGAAGGGACGCCGCACGTGATGTGTGCGTACCTGTACGATCTGGCGGGTCTGTTCTCTGGCTTCTACGAGCACTGCCCAATCCTGTCTGCTGAAAGCGAAGAAATCCGCAACAGCCGCCTGAAACTGGCGCAGCTGACCGCGAAGACGCTGAAGCTGGGGCTGGATACGCTCGGTATCGAAACCGTAGAGCGTATGTAAAAAAAGAAACCCGGCGATGGCCGGGTTTTTTGTCCGTGTTTTTCGTAGCCCCGGTAAGCGCAGCGCCACCGGGGAAAATGCCTGATGGCGCTGCGCTTATCAGGCCTACAAAATCGCAACCTAGAAATACTTGCGTAAATATTCCGTCAGACACAGAATCGCCATTGCCTGGCCATACGGCATGGAGGTCAGCGGTATCTGGCGATAAAACTCCAGATTACTGCCCATCCCCGTACCAAACGACGTTTGCAACAACTCCCCTTCCGGCGAGATATTATTCACAATTCCACGAATGGCTTTTTCTGCCACGTCGGCGTATTCCGCGCCAACGTAGCGCTTGCGCACCGCTTTTAAAATCCCGTAGGCAAACCCAGCCGTGGCGGATGCTTCCAGATACGAGTTCGGGTCGTCCAGCAGCGTGTGCCACAAACCGCTTTCGTCCTGACACGTCGCCAGCGCCGCGATTTGTGCGTTGAGCACCTGCACCAGATAACGACGCACCGCGTTGTTTCCCGGCAGATCCACCAGCTCAAGGAAGTCCGGGATAACCATCGTCAGCCAGCTGTTCCCGCGCGCCCAGCGGGCCTTCGCGAAGTTATGTTGCCCGTCATAATTCCAGCCGTGGAACCACAGGCCCGTCTCCCGGTCCATCAGGTTTTGCACGTGCAGCAGGAACTGATAAGTCGCTTCTTCAACGTACTCCGGGCGGTTAAGTAATTTGCCGATTTTTGCCAGCGGCAGAACGGTCATCATCAGCGTGTCATCCCACATCTGCTGATGGTTCTCTTCGGCAAGCGTAATGTGCTGCATCCCGCCGTGATCCGTGCGTGGCATGTCGTTCATCGCCCATTCTGCCCAGCTCTCCAGCCACGGCAGATAGGTGGCGTTTTTCGTCTCCTCATAGCGATACGCCAGGGTCAGGAACGGGGCCATCGTATTGACGTTTTTGGTGGTCGCGCCTTCGGCAAAGCGATCGGCAAACCAGCCGTCGATGATGTCGCGCATCTGGCCATTGCCGGTCTGGCAGTAATACTGCCAGATACCGTATAGCCCGACGCCGTGCGTCCATTCCCATCCCGCCCAGCCTTTGGTGTCGATCACGCGACCGTCGTCGAGGCGCAGCAAAAATTCGCCGGTTTTATCGTGAATGTTCACCAGGTTGTGCGTCACCTTTTCAATCAGCGATTTCAATTCATCCCTGGCAATAAAATGCTCAGGCTGACGCAGTAACGGGCTATGTTTGACGGGCCAAACCTTCATAATCTTAACCTCTGTGATATGTCGAATTCAGTACCGCGCGGTCCTTCAGGGAAGGTGCCACCGGCTTATTGCGATTCAGATAACCAATATTGTTGTTGCCCCACAGGGATTCGTACGGCATCCCGGCCAGCAGCTCGACTGTCTCGCGCGCCTGCACCGTGGCGGTCTCCGGCATAGCACGGCCTGATTCGCGCATTTTGGCGGTCTCTTCGCGCAGGGTGCTGTGGGTTTGCAGATTCAGTTTGAAGCGCAGGGAAACCAGGAAACCGCAGAAAAGCACCAGAATAGTACCGACGCTCAGGATCATCAGAATGGTGTGGCTCACTTCTTCTGGCTGAACCTTCTGACCGCTGACAAAGCCGGACATCTGCATCACGATACCTACCAGCATGATGGCCCCCGCCTGGGAAGCTTTGCGCGTCAACGTCATAATGCCCGCGAAGATCCCTTCGCGGCGCTGGCCGGTGATGACTTCATCCACGTCGGCAATGTAGGTGTAGATATTCCACGGCACATAGTTGATACCGCCGCGACCGAGGCCAGCCACCGCCGACACCAGCAGCAACAGCGCGTAAACGTCGCTCAGCCCTGCGTAATAGAGCACTGCGTAGGAAATGGAAGCCAGACCGAACAGCACCACCACCATCCGATAGGACGGAGCCGGTCCAAAGCGGATACACAGTGGAATCATGGCGATCACCGCGATGAACTGGAAAATAGCCATCGTTCCCAGCAGGTTGGAGGCCATTGATGCTTCCTGCATCAGCACGAACACCACGTAATAGGTAAACACGGCGTTGAACACATCCTGTGCGATATAACCGCCCAGATACATCCCCAGATGCTGGCGGAAAATCTTCACCCGCAGCGTAGAGCTTAACTCGACAAACAGGCGGTTCAGGCTTTGACGGAGGTTGAGTTTTTTCTTCTCCTCTTCGGCGCGCAGCGCTGCTTCCGACCACTCTTCACGCGGACGTTCCCAGGTGAAGAACCAAACGAACGTCAGCATCATCGCGCACAGCACGGAGAACACCAGGCTCGCATAGAAGAAGGAGATGGCGTTGTCTTTCCCGAAGTGGGTCAGCAGAATACCCGGCAGGAACGAGGCCAGAATCGCCGACATTTGTGCCATCGAAATACGCGCGCCAGAGAATTTGGTTTTCTGTTTGAAATCGTCAGTCATTTCCGGGACTAAGGTTTCGTAAGGCACCAGAATCATGGTGTAGACGATATCGAAGATCAGATAGGTGACCAGGTAGTACCAGAAGCTCATGTCCCCTACCCACATCATCGAGTAGCTGAAGACGCAGGGAATGCCGAGCAGGATAAAGAACTTACGCCGGCCAAAGCGTTTGCCAAGCCAGGTGGTACCAAAGTTATCGGTCAGGAAGCCCATCAGCGGGCTGACCACGGCGTCCAGCACTCTGGCCGCTGCAAAGATAAATGTCGCCTCAATAGGCGAGAGTCCACAGAAGGTCGTATAAAAATATAACAGCCAGGCCGCCGTCAGTGCGGTCGTACCTGCCCCAAGAAAATCGCCTGAGCCATAAGCCAGGTAATTTTTGAGCCCAATTTTACGTGTTTTCATTGCCGTCAACCCTTTAAGTGTTGGGAGACTCCCTGTATGCAAACCTCGTCCGGGAGTTTTTACACGGCTACAGTAAAAGCATCGTCATATTGATACCTTTCTGTTTCTGCCACTGCATGAGGGCGAATGGCAATAATGCAAAGAGAATAACTACGCGTGTCACTGATTTATAAAACAGCGTTTCTTTTGCATCAAAAGGCGGGGTCATTTTTTGCGAGCCAGCCGTCAGTTTCTGCTGACGGCTGGTGAAAAGGCAGGCAATTAGCGGTAGTTGACGATCACTTCGTTACTCTGAACTTTCAGCGCGGGGATCAGGCGTCCGCCACCCGGCACTTCCCAGACAAAGCGCAGCGGTTCAACGGCGGGCACGCCGTCAAACGCGCGCGTAGTCCCACTTTCGCCATCAATTTCGGTACAGCGTGTTTGCGAGCACAGACGCACGCGTAGCCCGGCGGGTGTCGGGCCGATCAACTGATAGCGCCAGACCACCAGCGTCATCAAACCAGAAGCGGGCTCAGAGGCAGTCAGCGGTCGCGACGAGGCCGATACGCCACGATTGTTGAGCGTGATACCGATACTGCTCGCCTGCCACGTTCCCTCGCCTGCGGCCTGTGCCATCAGCGGGAACAACAAAATCCATAACCAGTGACGCATTATTTCCCTCCAATGGTCGCCGTCATACGAATATGGCGGTTATCCGACAGCTCCAGATTCGACAGCACCACCAGCTGCGTCAGGCTACGGCGCAAGAAGCGCGACAGCAGCGGACGCAGGGCGTGATTGACCAGCAGAACCGGCGGTGCGCCAAGCATCTCCTGACGCGCCAGCGCCTCTTGCGTCTGGGCCAGCAGTCGGTCGGCCAGGCCCGGTTCGAGGCCGCCACCGCCCTGCAACGCCTGCAACAGCAGACGCTCAAGCGGCGTATCGAGGCCAATCACCTGCACTTCGCCATTCCCCGGGAACCACAGCTGCGTAATGGCTCGGCCTAACGCCACGCGTACCACGGCGGTGAGTTCGTGCGGATCGCTTTGCAACGGCGCATGTTCTGCCAGCGTTTCCAGAATGGTGCGCATATCGCGGATCGGCACTTTTTCGTCGAGCAGATTTTGCAGTACTTTGTGCAGCGTCGTCAGCGTCACTACGCCCGGCACCAGATCTTCGGTCAGCTTCGGCATCTCCTGCGTCACGCGATCCAGCAACTGCTGCGCTTCCTGGCGACCAAACAATTCCGCCGAGAACTGACCAATCAGGTGGTTGAGATGCGTCGCGACCACGGTGCTGGCTTCAACAACCGTGTAACCCTGAATCTGCGCCTGCTCTTTCAGGGCGCTTTCAATCCAGATTGCGGCCAGACCAAAGGCCGGGTCGATCGTCTGCTCGCCTGGCAGCGTACCCGCCGCCGTGCCTGGGTTAATCGCCAGCCAGCGTCCAGGGTAGGCATCGCCGCTGCCAATCTCCACGCCTTTCATCAGAATGCGATAGCGTGCCGGTGGCAGGTCCATGTTGTCGCGGATGTGAACCACCGGAGGCAGGAAGCCCATATCCTGAGCGAATTTTTTACGGATACTGCGAATGCGCCCGAGCAGTTCGCCGTCCTGCTGGAAATCGACCATCGGTATCAGACGATAACCCACTTCCATTCCGAGGGAATCTTCCAGCTGGACATCATTCCACGTGGCTTCAACCGCCTGATTATTGTCCGGCATTTTAACCGGCGTCGGCTCTGCGACCGGTTTGGTATCGCGTCCGCGCAGCCACCAGGCCAGACCGAGCAATGCAGCGGTAAACAGCAGGAAAACGAAGTTTGGCATGCCCGGCACCAGACCCAGCAAGCCAAGCACCGCCGCAGACAGCACCAGCACGTTTGGATTGGTGAACAACTGGCTGACCATCTGCTGGCCAACGTCTTCGTCGGTACTCACGCGGGTCACAATAACGCCCGCTGCGGTAGAGATAACGAGGGCTGGGATCTGCGCCACCAGGCCGTCACCGATAGTCAGCAGCGTATAGCTTTCCGCCGCATGGCCCATGTCCATGCCGTGCTGGAGAACACCCACCAGCAGGCCGCCGACAATGTTGATAACCATGATCAGGATACCGGCGATGGCATCGCCGCGAACGAACTTACTCGCACCGTCCATCGAACCGTAGAAATCAGCTTCCTGGGTCACGTCAGAGCGGCGTTTTTTCGCTTCATCTTCGCCAATCAACCCGGCATTCAGATCGGCGTCAATAGCCATCTGTTTGCCCGGCATCCCGTCCAGCACGAAACGTGCGCCAACTTCGGCGATACGGCCCGCACCTTTGGTGATAACCATAAAGTTGATGATAACGAGGATCACGAACACCACGATACCGATAGCAAAGTTACCGCCAACGAGGAAGTGACCAAAGGCCTCAACCACTTTACCCGCCGCCGCCCCGCCGGTATGTCCGTCCATCAAAATGATACGCGTGGACGCGACGTTCAGCGCCAGGCGCAGCAACGTCGTGAACAGCAGGATGGTCGGGAATGCAGCAAAATCAAGGGTTCGCTGGGTAAACATCGCCACCAGCAGCACCATGATGGATAGCGCAATGTTGAAGGTAAAAAGCAGGTCGAGGATAAATGCTGGCAACGGCAGCACCATCATCGACAGAATTAGCAGGATGAGAATCGGCCCGGCAAGAATTTGCCATTGCGTCGATTTCATGTTGCCGGGCAGGCGCAGCATTGCCACCAGATTAGCCATCAGTGTCCTTCTCGTTCATAAAATCCAGTGCTTCAGGCACCGGAAGATTTTCAGGTTTCACAGGTCGTTGACCGCCTGCTAAACGCCAGCGTTTCAGCTGCCAGACCCAGGCCAGCACTTCCGCCACTGCGGCGTAAAGCTGACCCGGTATTTGCTGTCCAATTTCTGCGTGACGATACAGAGCACGTGCCAGTGGCGGGGCTTCCAGTACCGGCACGCGGTGTTCTGCGCCAATTTCGCGGATGCGCAGCGCAATTAAACCCGCCCCTTTCGCGACCACTTTAGGGGCGCTCATTTTGTTTTCGTCGTATTTCAGCGCCACGGAATAATGGGTCGGGTTGGTGACGATAACGTCTGCTTTCGGCACATCTTCCATCATGCGACGTCGTGCCGCTGCGCGTTGCATCTGGCGAATACGCCCTTTAACGTGAGGATCGCCTTCCATCTGTTTGTACTCGTCACGAATATCCTGTCGGGACATGCGCAGCTTTTTGATATGGCTATAAATCTGGAAGAACACGTCAAAGCCCACCATCGGGATAATGCTGAGCACCACCAGCAGCGCGCACAGCCCCACCAGATTCATGGCATTGTTCATTGCCGTCAGGGGCGATTCGCTGATCAGGCGCATCATATCTGGCCAGTGATGCCAAAGGTAAAACCCGGCGGTGCTGCCCATCAAAGTGGATTTTAGAATCGCTTTCAGCAGCTCAGCGCCCGTTTGCGCCGAGAACATTTTTGCAATCCCCGGGAAGGGATTGAGCTTGGAAAATTTGGGTTGCAGCGCTTTACCGCTGAACACCAGCCCGCCCAGCATGACGGGGGAAACCAGCGCCACGATAACGACGCCGGCGATCAGCGGCAGGAGCGCAATCATGGCGTCTTTAATGAGCAGAATAATTTGGCTGAGGATAAGATTGGGATCGTTGACCATGCTGTGGTCAAAACGCAGGCCAGCAGAAAGCATACCCGCCAGTCTGCGGGCGAGCGACTCCCCTCCCAGCCAGATGATGCATACACCTACGATTAAGATCAGCAGGGATGTCAGCTCACGGGATCGTGGGATTTGCCCGTCCTCACGCGCCTTATCTAGTCGGTGGGGTGTGGGGGCTTCTGTTTTGTCGTCGCTGTCGTCTGCCACAGTGCGCGCTCTCTGCCCATTTCGTGGCGTTTATCTTGCCAGAGCACGCCCTAATCAATGGACGGAAAAGCCCGTATAAGGTGCCCTTTTTGTCCTGTTTGAGTTAAATCTTCCTGGTTTTATTGATAGCAACGTCCAAAAAAGGACAATATTTTTTGAAAAAAATTAATTCAAAAAGAATGGGGAATGAAAGCCAATTTTAATTATACCTATTAAACATTCACCCAACAGACTTCGATTATTAAACTCAACATAAACCATAAATTCGGCCCTTACTTATATTTCATAATTATTAGTATCAGCAAAAGAATAATCCTGGCAAATACTATTAGAAACCAAGTGTCACTTTACAAGCCCACGATTATCTTTTACGTTAAATAATATCAATTAAGCCACGACTACCTTTTAAAAAAAGTAATATTGCGTACTGGTGATAATGATCATTTCTGTCTATATTACTCCATCGTTATTACTCAACCCGTGCATAATTGTTAAGGACTTCATTTATGAATTTCAAAAAAAAGGTTGTTGTCGGTGCGTTTGTCGCCCTTGTTTCTGGAAGTCCCTTTGCGGCAGAAATGAATGCAGGGACGATTCATTTTACCGGTGAGATTATTGAACCCAGCTGTACCATCCAGGGCGATAATGGTTCGGACAGTACGGTTCCCCTTGGAACTTACCCTGCTTCATTATTCACAGACGTAGGAACGGAATCCACATTAATGCCCTTCTCTATCACCCTGACGGGGTGTCCGTTAAAAAGCGATGGCCTTCCTTCTGTTCAGCTAACCTTCAATGGCACGACAACCCTGACAGCGTCGAAAACTCTGCTCGATGTCAGTACGATCACCACGGCTGGCGACACGGCAGCAACAGGGGTCGGGATTGCAGTGACCCCAGACACCAAAGATACGCAGTATATCTCGATGGATGGCTCTGAAGGTCAAATTGCTATCGAACTTCCGACCAAAAAAGAGGACCTCATCAGGGCTGATTTTAACGCCCGATATAAGTCATTTTCTAAAACTGTCACTGCCGGCCCAGCCGATGCGGATATGACGGTAAATATTATCTATCGATAACAGTCTCGTTTTCCATTCACAATAATCTCCTGATAGTGGTTATTGAATGGTCGTTCATTGCAATAGCCAGGAGGCTAATTCTGGCTATTGCAAGCTATTTTATTTTCACCCAACGCAGGCATTGTTTATGCGTATTTTCACGCAGATTCTATTTTTTCTCACTGTCTTTTTGACATCGTTCAGCCATGCAGAGGGCATTCAGATCGGCCGTACGCGATTGATCTACGATGCCACTAAGAAAGAGATTTCACTGCCGCTGGTGAATAACGATAGCATCCTTCCGTGGTTGATTCAGTCGTGGACAGATACAGGCGATGGCAAAACACGCGGGCCATTTATCGTCACACCACCGTTATTTCGTCTCGATCCTCAGAAAGAACAGAGTCTGCGTATCGCATGGAATGGAACGGCTCTTCCCGATAACAAAGAGTCGCTGTTTTACATGAACGTTCGCACTATTCCCGCAACCGCTAAGGAAGACGACGATAAAAATGTTTTACGTCTGATCTATAAAACCCGTTTAAAGCTGTTCTGGCGCCCCGCAGGACTGGCAGGCACTCCCGTTGAGACGTGTAAAAACCTCCGTTTTTCCTTAAACGGGAGGCAATTAACGGTGAGCAATCAGGGCGCGTTTCACATCACATTCGACAGCTTACAGTTGGGCACCACCAGGATTGATAAAGCCGACATGGTGAGCCCTCAGTCAAACACGCTGATCCTCGTTCCAGAGAACACTACAGGCACCCTCGTCAGCTGGCGATGCATTACCGATTACGGCAATGCATCCGATAAATTTTCAACCACCCTGGCTCAGGATTAGAACAAAATGACATGCGGATTTTGTTCAACGCCCAGCTTGCGTCTTAATCCGTTCGCACGATATTTGGGCGGCGTTTTACTGATAACGTCAAGCTTTGCCAGCGCGCGTGAATATCGCTTTTCGCCCTCTTCACTCGAGGGCGATATGCTGATGCAGCAAGATATTGACCTGTCACTTTTCTCGCGATCCAATGCGCAATTGCCCGGTACCTACTCCTCCAGAATTAGGGTCAATGAGACCCGGATTGATGACATGGATATCACCTATCTCAGTAACCAGTCTGGGGAACTGGTGCCGCAACTCACGCCAAACACATTACGCCAATGGGGAGTGGATATTGATAAATATCCCAAATTAGCCGCATGGGATGCCAACAGCCCTCTGCCAAATCCGCTGGGTGACTACATTCCTCAGGCTTTCGCAAAGCTCGATTTCGCATCCATGACGCTGCATCTCAGCATTCCGCAGGCCGCCATTTACAGCCAGGGCAAAGATTATATTGCCCCTTCACGCTGGGACGACGGGGTTCCTGTGGCGTTTGCCGATTACGCATTTTCTGGCTCACAGAGTGAAGATGAGTCCAGTAACAGCTCAACGAGCCAGTATTTGAATTTACGCAGCGGCGCTAACCTCGGTGGCTGGCGTCTGCGTAATTACTCGACCTGGAGTAAAACTGACGACGCAACCCAATGGGATGCAATTAATACCTATGTGCAGCACGACATTGACGCAATGCGGGCTCAATTTACCGGCGGTGAAAGCAGTACGCGCGGAGAAGTCTTCGACAGCCTGCAGTATCGTGGCGTCAACATTGCTTCCGATGAAGAGATGCTGCCGTACAGTCAGCGTGGATATGCGCCGACTATTCGCGGTATCGCCAGCTCTAATGCTGAGGTTTCGGTACGCCAGAATGGCTATCTCATCTATCAGCAAAACGTTGCCCCTGGTGCTTTTGAGATAAACGATCTCTACTCCACCACTAACAGTGGCGATCTGGAGGTCACAGTAAAAGAGGCCGACGGAACTGAACACCGTTTTACTCAGCCTTATTCAAGCGTCTCGGTGATGCAAAGACCCGGGCAGATGAAGTATGAATTTACAGCAGCACGCTTTCGGGCTGACAGTGGCAGCGATCAAAATGAGCCCACGTTTACACAAGGCAGCCTTATTTATGGTCTGAATAATGCCACCACCCTGTTTGGCGGTATCACAGCATCTGAGGATTATCAGGCGGCGAACACCGGGGTGGGGATCGCGCTGGGGGCTTTGGGCTCAATCTCTGCAGACGTAACCTTTGCCAAAGCGACACTCGACAATGACACGCAAAGCACTGGTCAGTCGTACCGCCTACTCTATTCCGGCAAAGTGGATGCCACCAATACTAACTTCACACTGGCAAGCTACCGCTACTCCACCAGCGGTTACTACAGTTTTGCTGACGCCAACCAGAAATACGATCAGCACGAAGACGATCTCTTGTTCCGTTACAACAAGCGGAACCGCATTCAGGCAAGCATCAGTCAAAGTATTGCTGGCGTTAGCCTTTACCTGAACGGTTATCAGCAGGACTATTGGCAAACATCACAAAAAGAACGCAGCCTGTCAGCCGGGATAAACACTGTTATCGACAGTATTAGCTTCCATCTTGCGTACACCTACAGTGATAACAGCGACACACATAACGACCAGATGGTCTCTTTCGGCTTTAGTATGCCGCTCAGCCGATGGCTGCCCCGCGCCTGGAGCAGCTATAACCTAAGTAACAGCAAGCATGGCTATACCCAGCAAACTCTGGGGTTGAACGGAACACTACTGGACGACCAGCGCCTGAGCTACTCCTTGCAGCAGAGTCATTCGAACCATGATGGTGACGATACCAGCAGTGTGTACGCAAGCTATCGCTCGCAGTATGCCAATATGAACGCGGGCTATTACTATTCGTCCGATAACTCCCGGCAATCCAGCTATGGTCTTAGTGGCGCAGTAGTAGCGCATCCCCTGGGTATCACTCTCGCGCAGCCATTAGGCAGCCAGTTTGTCATCGTAAATGCCAACCATGCGTCGGGGGTTCGCTTCCAGAATCAGCGCGGTATTCAGACTGACTGGCAGGGAAATGCGGTGATTCCGTCTCTTAGTGCTTATCAGGAAAACCAAATCCGCATCGACACCACCAGCTTGCCGGAAGATGTCGATTCCAGTGACACCGCGATCACCGTCATTCCTTCCCGCAATGCTGCCGTCGTGGCGAAATTTGATGCTCACGTCGGCTATCGTGCCTTAATCAAATTAACGCGCCCCGATGGCAGACCGGTTCCCTTTGGCGCCATTGCAACCACCCTTTTACCCGTCATGAGCGGCATTATCGACGACACCGGTACGCTCTATTTAGCGGGCGTGCAAGACACGATCCAGATCGCGGTGAAATGGGGAAATGCCCAGGATCAGCAATGTATCGCCAGTGTTTCGCTGGCTTCCTCTGCGCCACCGTCTAACCCTACCGGCATCCGCACTGTTAATGCCCTTTGTCAGCAGGAACAATCACATGCGCATTAAAGTTACCTCTTTCAGCTGGGGGCTTATCTGCCTCATTCTTCCTTTTTCAGCCCAGGCGGCAGTGACGGTATTACATGATTGTTTTAGCGGCCCTCAAGATTACAGCGTAACTTACGATCGCGATCTCACCGCGAGCGAAAACAAAGCCAACACCGATGTCGATATTCCCGAACACCTTATCGGTGCGGGCGCTGAAATGGAGGCCAATTGCAGCTGCCCCGGTACACTGACTGCGTCAACGCAGATCATGGAATTAACGCTGGCGGGTAGCCCGCTCACTCAGGGGACCAGCGGCTATGGCATTCTCACCGATAAAATTGATATCGACCTCAAAGGATACAGCGACGCCATTAACTCCCCCGACGGTTCGGGTTTAAATGGGCTCAACATAAACCAATACCCGACCATGCAAAGTTCGATGTCAAAAACGATCGAAACCATTAAAACAACCGAGGGAACAGCCAGCGTCTGCAGTGAGAGTACCAAGGTGAAAGATTCCGCGCCGACACAGCGCAAATTCAAATGGAACGTTATTGGCGCTGTGCTTCACATTAAAAAACCGATTCTCGGCAAAGAACTCATTCCTTCAACGCTGGTGGTCCAGAACTACGCATGCCTCTATTTTGGTTCAGGCAGTTGTGACGTTAATACCGCACAGCTGGTTTCCAACATCTGGCTCAGCGGGTCGCTCTCTGCTCCCCTCAGTTGCACTATCAATGAGGGCAGCACTATTGAAGTTGATTTGGGCAACATCGTTAGCAAGCAATTCCGCTTTAAGGGACTGCCTCCACAAGGATTTACGTTGAAAGACATTGATATTAGCTACCACTGCGACGATAACGCCGTCGGGAATGACAACCGCATCAAATTGACGCTCAGTGCCGATCAGGGCGTGGTGGATAGCAGCGATCCGCTGATTGCCAAAATGATCGACAGGGATGATGCGGGGATCAGAATCTTTACTGACAACAACCAAAATGTGGCTCTCGACGGGAGCTACGCGTTTCCGATCACGATGGACAAACAGGGAAATGGCTCGGTACAAATCAAAGCGTCACCGGTCAGTACTACCAGCGAGTCGCCAGCACCGGGAAAAATGGAAGGGAATGTGACGGTCAAAATGGATTTACGCTAAGTGATTCTCAGGCTGCACACGCAGCCTGAGAATAGCTCGCCGATTAGAAGCCGAGGCTGTCCAGCAGATCGTCCACCTGGTCCTGGCTGGCGACAACGCCCGCCTTGGTGGTATCGAGCTGCGGGCCGTTAAGCAGGCTTTCAGTCTCACGTTTAGGACGCGCCGCAGGTTCTGGCATGTTTTCCAGCAGCACCATCAGCAACTGGCGCTCAATTTCCTGAATCACATCCATCATGCGCTTGATAACCTGGCCGGTCAGATCCTGGAAATCCTGCGCCATCATAATGTCCAGCAGCTGCGCATTGGTGAAACTGGTGTGTCCCGGTACATCGCCAAGATACTGGCGGGTATCCGTCACCAGCTCGCGCGCATCAGACAGTTCGATAGGATTTTCGAACCACTCATCCCAGCGTTTGCTCAGTGCTTTAGCGCCCTTCTCCATCTCATCCTGGTGCGGTTGAGAGGCTTCAACGCTGTTCAGCGCGCGCTCTGCTGCCTGAGCGGTCATTTGCACAACGTAGTCGAGACGATCGCGCGCGTCAGGGATCGCTTCTGCGGCTTCCGCAATCGCCTGATCGAGGCCCAGCTCGCGCAAACTGTCGCGCAACATGCGCGTCAGGCTGCCGATGCGGGCAATAATTTCGCTTGCCGAATGTTCTTCAACGGGTTTCATAGCAGGTTGCATCATCACCAACACCTCACATGCCGAGTTTCTCGAAGATCTTGCCGAGCTTCTCTTCCAGAGTCGCCGCAGTAAATGGTTTCACCACATACCCGCTTGCGCCCGCCTGTGCTGCTGCAATAATGTTCTCTTTCTTTGCTTCTGCCGTAACCATCAGAACCGGGAGAGAAGACATATTGCCGTCAGCGCGAATCGTTTTGAGCAGCTCCAGACCATCCATGTTAGGCATGTTCCAGTCAGAGATAACAAAACCAAAGCCACCGGCCTGCAGTTTGTTCAGGGCATCGACACCGTCTTCTGCTTCTTCAACGTTATTAAAACCCAGCTCTTTCAGCAGGTTGCGCACGATACGACGCATGGTGGAAAAGTCATCCACAACCAAAAATCTGAGCTCTTTGTCTGCCATAAAAAACTACTCCTCATTAAATACGTATTGCCTGTCCGGCACTGATTTTTGCCAGCATCTGCTGGCTTACCTGGCTAAGATCGACCACTTCGCTCACGCCACCCATATTGATGGCCTCGCGCGGCATGCCGAACACCACACAACTTGCTTCATTCTGCGCAATCGTCCAGGCGCCAGCCTGGTGCATCGCGAGCATTCCGGCGGCGCCATCGTTGCCCATCCCCGTCAGGATCACCCCAACGGCGTTGCGCCCCGCATGTTTCGCCACCGAATGAAACAGCACATCCACAGACGGACGGTGCCGGTTAACCGGCGGACCGTCATGAATCTTGATTTGATAGTTCGCACCGCTGCGCGCCAGTTCCATATGCTTATCGCCCGGGGCGATATACGCGTGACCAGGCAGAACGCGCTCGCCGTCCTCCGCCTCTTTCACGCTTATCTGACACAGTTTATTCAGACGCTCGGCGAACGAACGGGTAAAGCCTGGCGGCATATGCTGGGTAATAAGAATACCCGGGCTCGAGAGCGGCAATGGCTGGAGTACATGGCGAATTGCCTCTGTTCCTCCGGTTGACGCGCCAATCACCAGCAGTTTTTCCGAGCTTAAAAGCGGCCCGGCTTTCAGCGTCACCGGGACGCCCGCGGGTTTGTGCGCCGCCAGTTTGGCCCGCGAGGCAGTGCGGATCTTCTCGGCGATCATCTCGCTATACGCGAGCATTCCCTCACGAATACCCAACTGCGGTTTAGTGACAAAATCCACCGCCCCCAGCTCCAGCGCGCGCAGGGTAATTTCTGAGCCTTTCCCGGTTAGCGAAGACACCATCACTACCGGCATCGGGCGCAAACGCATTAACTTCTCAAGGAAATCAATGCCATCCATACGCGGCATTTCCACGTCCAGCGTCAGCACATCGGGGTTATATTTTTTAATTAAATCCCGCGCAACCAAAGGATCAGGCGCAGTCGCCACCATTTCCATGTCGCTGTGACTATTAATAATCTCGGTCATGATCTGGCGCATCAGCGCAGAATCATCGACAGACAACACCCTGATCTTACTCATGCTTTTTCCTTACTCAGCGCATAAACCGTCTGTCCGCGCAGGCTAAATTCGCGGGCGAGGTTGCTGAAATTCTCCGAATGCCCAGCGAACAACAAGCCATCTGGCTTGAGCAACGGGGCAAAACGGCGCAGGATCTCCTGCTGCGTCGTTTTGTCAAAATAGATCATGACGTTACGACAAAATATCGCATCAAAAGGACCTGGCACGTTGTACTGTTTATCGAGCAGGTTTACCGGAGCAAACTCCACGCAATTCGCCAGTTCCTGACGCACGCGAACCAGCCCTTCATGTGGACCTGTCCCGCGCATGAAGTAACGTTGCAGCTGCTGGGGCGACAGCGTTTTCAGCTCGTCCTGGCGATAAACTCCGTTTCGTGCTTTTTCCAGCACTTCGGTGTCGATATCGCTGGCGTACACTTTCCAGCGGCCAGGCGCCATACCCAGCGTGTCGGCAAGGGTTATCGCCAGTGAATAGGGTTCTTCCCCTGTCGACGCCGCTGCGCTCCAGACTCGGTATTCCCCGCTACGGCGACGGGCATGTTCCGCCAGCACCGGGAAATGGTGGCCTTCGCGGAAGAACGCCGTCAGGTTAGTGGTCAGCGAGTTAATAAACGCCTGCCACTCAGCGCTGTTTTGGTTCGCTTCCAGCATGCTGAGATAACGGCCAAAATCATCAAGCTCAAGTGTGCGTAAGCGCCGGACCAGACGGTTGTAGACCATGTCTCGCTTATGATCGGCAAGCACAATCCCCGCACGCTGGTAAATCAACTGACATATCCGACGAAAATGCGCGTCGGACAGCGCGAGGCGCTGGGTCATTTGCTGCAATAATGACGATTGCCCCGAGGGGGTTGGTGAGCTCATAGCGCCTTCTTAATCACTTTCAGGATACAACTGGCACGGCCTGAGACCGCCCGACTTCTGCTACTTTTTCGACTTGCTCTTTCACGTTAAATACTGCAACCAGACCGGTCAGATGGTCGGCCTGGCTGGCGAGCTGGTCGGTAGCGGCCGCCGCTTCTTCAACGAGAGAAGCGTTCTGTTGCGTTACCTGATCCATCTGCGACACGGCCTGAGCAACCTGCTCAATGCCGCGACGCTGTTCATCTGAGGCGGACGCAATTTCGCCCATGATGTCGTTCACGCGCGTCACCGAAGTGACAATTTCCGTCATGGTGTGCGCGGCCGTATCAACCAGCTGTGATCCTTGCTGCACACGGGAAACGGACTCTTCGATCAACGTTTTGATCTCTTTCGCCGCGTTGGCGCTGCGGCTGGCGAGATTACGTACCTCGCCCGCAACGACGGCAAATCCACGGCCCTGCTCACCGGCACGCGCGGCTTCCACGGCGGCGTTCAGTGCCAGAATATTCGTCTGGAAAGCGATACCGTCGATCACGCTGATAATGTCGCCAATTTTCTGCGAACTGGTGGCGATTTGCTGCATGGTGCTGGCCACGTTTGACGCCTGATCGCCGCCTTTTTTAGCCGTCAGCGCCGCCTGTTTCGCCAGGTCCGATGCCTGACGCGCATTGTCTGCGTTCTGGCTAACGGTCGCGGTCAATTGCTCCATGCTGGCCGCCGTTTGCGCCAGAGAGGCCGCCTGCTGTTCGGTGCGTGACGATAAATCGTTATTCCCTTCTGCAATTTCAGAAATACCGGCGTGCATGGCGTAACTGCCCTGACGCACATCGGTCACCGTTTCACGCAGCGAGCCTTGCATCGCTTTCAGGCTGGCAAAAATGGCCGAGATTTCGTTTTTACCAAAGACCGCCACCGGGCGTGCCAGGTTGCCTTTCGCAATGCTGTCAAAATGACTGCTGATAATGGCCAGCGGTAATACGATCATCTTGCGCGACCAGAGCAATGCCCCGCCGGTCAACAACGCTGCCAGAATCACCACGGTGGCAAAAATCACGCCGGACATGTGGTAGCTGGCACGGCTGTCGTGGCTCGCCTCTTCGACGAACTGGTTCATATCCTGCTGCCAGGCGTTAAAACTTTTATCGAATGCAGCCTGAGAATCCTGTACCGGCGCGGTCAGGAAGTCCGACAGCTGGTTGTTCTCAAGCCAGGTGGCCTGATGATCTAAATCGCTGTGCCACTGGGCATAGCCCTTTTGCATTTCAGCACTCAGCGCTTTGCCTTTTTCACTGACCGCATCCTGCGCCATGAAGGCTTTAAACTGCACATCGGCCTGTTTCAGACTGTCACGCGCGGTGGTCATCAGCGCCTTGATGTCGTCAGGCGGATAACTTAACGCCGTTAATGTGCCCGCTTTATTCAGCGCGGTACTGGCTTGTAAAAGCACCGCGCGCGTTTGCGCGAGCGAGGAGCGCTGCTGATTACTCGTCTCAACTTCCTGTAAGTTCTGATAGCCATCGCGAAAAGCCCAGAAAGACAACCCGTTACTGCCAACCTGCAACACACCGCAAAGAATCAGAATCAAAAACAGTGTGGTCGAGATACGAATACGATTTAACATCCACGCTCCCATCAAGCGGCAAGCAGCCGCAGTTAAATATCAATCAAAATGTTTCCCAGTTTTCATCTTGTCCGGCTGCCGTAGCACGCGTGTTGCTCATCCTTGCGGCAGGCGCAGCCCCGGCATGTGATGCCCGAGACGACGCCGAATTGACAGGTGTTGAGGTAAGGCGAAACGCCGAGACGGCCATCTTCAGACGGCTCGCCTGGTCTTCCAGTGCAGCGGCCGCCGCAGCGGACTCCTGCACCAGCGCGGCGTTTTGTTGTGTGACACGATCCATTTCCGAAACCGCCAGGGCCACCTGGTCGATCCCACGACTCTGCTCATCGGACGCCGAGGCAATTTCCCCCATGATATCGGTCACGCGAGTCACCGCATTTACGATATCGGTCATGGTTTCACCGGCGCTTTCGACCAGCACGGAGCCGGTATCGACGCGGGCGACAGAATCTTCAATCAGCGCTTTGATCTCTTTTGCCGCATTGGCGCTGCGACTGGCCAGGTTACGCACTTCACCGGCGACCACGGCAAACCCGCGCCCCTGCTCACCCGCTCGGGCGGCTTCAACGGCGGCGTTCAGCGCCAGGATGTTGGTCTGGAAGGCAATGCCGTCGATCACGCTGATGATATCGGCGATCTTTTTCGAGCTACCGGCAATCTCATGCATGGTTTTCACCACGCCATCGACCACTTTGCCGCCCCGCTGTGCGGTTTCTGAGGCGCTTTCAGCCAGATGCGCGGCCTGACGAGCGTTATCGGCGTTTTGTTTCACCGTCGCGGTGAGCTCTTCCATGCTGGCGGCGGTCTCTTCCAGCGCAGAAGCCTGCTCTTCGGTTCGGGAGGAGAGATCGTTGTTGCCCATCGCAATTTCGCTGGTTCCGGTATAAATCGCATCCGATCCCTGACGCACGTTGGTCACGGTATCCGTCAGGGAGCGCTGCATGTGATCCACGCTGCTCGCCAGTTCGGTAATTTCATTGCGCCCAGAAATGGCGAGCGTTTTGGTCAGATCGCCGCTGGCAATTTCACGGATGTGCGCAATCACCCGGCCCAGCGGATTAAGCAGAATGGCGCGAATGCCATACCACACGCCAACCAGCACAATCACTAACGCCAGGGCCAGGATCGCCATCTGCCATTTGGCAAAACGGTAGTCGTTCTGGCTTTCGTTGAACGCGGTGTGATACTGCTCGCTGCTGGCAGCGGCGTATTCGCTCAGCGCCTTGCCGAGGGCGTTTTGCATCCCCTGCGTTGGCTGTGCGAAATAGGCGTCCATGTTGCCGCTTTCAAGGAACTGAATCAGCTCCGTCAATCCGGCTGCATACTGAGTGTATTTTTCGTCGATGTTCTGACTTACCTCGGCCATCGCAGGCATCGGCGTGATTTTTTTGAAGGCGTCGTAATGTTTTGCGGCGTCGGCAAGGGTGGCTCGCGCATTTTTCAGCAGATCGGTTTTGGCACTGCTCTGCTGATTATTCGGGTCCATCATCATGCGTGCGGAGGAACGACTCAGGTTGATACGCGTTTGCAGCATCAGGTCCCAGGTCGATGTCAGCTCACTTTGCTGGAGTCGTAAATCGTTCGACGTCGCAAAGCTCTGCTGGTTATTTTTTAAGGATGAGAAAAACAGCCCACCGGAAATAAGCTGAAGAAGTGCGAAAATGACCAGCACCATCATCAGCATCGTGACAACGCGGATACGGTTCAACATACAACACCTTCTCTAAGATTTATTAACGGTGTTATCGGCAAAGGCCGCAGGAACTTTACATTTGCGAAAGGGAAAAGCGTCAGTTCAGAAGGCGACGTCAACGATTAGGGTGTCGGTATAGGTTCCGGCGGGCGGAGTGGTCTGGCTGGTGAGCACTTTGGCGGTGTAGTTGTAGGTACGCAAAAGCCCGTCGGTGCTCAGTTGCGATGAGGCGGCGCTCGCCCAGCGCTCGGTACCGCTGCCGCCCCAGCGGTTAGTGGTTGCCTCTTTATAGATGTCGTAACTCATAAAGTTATTGCCACTCATCATCCGGCGCACACCATTCGACGCGTTGGCACCATTGTTGATGCCGATGGTATAGGTGCTGCCTTTGGTGCAGGTGACGGAAATTGCCTGGGAGACGGTAGGAAAGTTTTGCACCAGCGGCGCGCTATTGAAATTGACGTTGGGCGTAGTCATCGCGCTGCAATCGTTGGTTACATTCATATTCAGCGTAATGCTGGTGGTGGCGGTGCCGGTTTGCGGCGTGAGGCACAGCCCGACGGCCCCGACGGAACAGACGTTGTAGTTGATGCTAAAGGTCAGCACCACCTGATACGGCCCCGCCGTCACGTTTTGCCCCGCCACCGTGCGAAAATAGAGCGGAATATTGTACTGCTTTGCCCCCAGCAGGTTGAGCAGCGTGGCGCCGCTCCAGGTATAAGCTTTGGCAATTTGCACTTCACTGCTGCCGGAACATCCCGACAGCCCGCAGAGCCGCGTAGGGATCACATCGGTGATGGTGGCATTGTCCGTGCGTTTCATGGTCGCGCGGCTGTTGGCCGAGACGGTCGCAGCGGTGTAGTTCAGGGTCACGGAGTCATTGGTGAGCAAGTTCAGGATCGCATCGCAGCTCACCACCAGGGTACCGGTGGTTTCGACTTCCCCCGTTCCGCTTAAGGCAAATGAGGTAACGCTGCCGAAATTCGCATTGACGGTGCTGATGACACAGGCCGCCCAACTGCCACCCGACATCATCAGCAGAAAAAGGGCGAGCAGCAGGCGTTTCACGGGGCCTCCCGGCATGTCAGCGGGCCGAAGGTTTGCAATTTATGCTCGGGATTAGCACCAATACTGAGCGTGGCATAACAGCGTTTTCCCTCAGGCAAGATGACTTCCAGCGGGTTAACGTCGGTCAGATTTTCAAGCCAGGCGATGCCGTCATACCCGACCACTGCCGCACTGCGCGAGGCGCGTCGTACCTGGCTGCCGACCGGGATCGCCTGTCCTTGCGCGTCATGCAGAATCACACTCGCCACCCGCTCCTGTTCCATCGGGAAATCCACCAGATAACCGCTGTGGCGGCGGATTGCCACGCGGCGCTCGGTCTCTTTAAGACGCGTATCGGCGGGTAAATTCAGCGTGTTGATACTGTAACTGGCCGGATAGTAGGCCGACACGCCGCTGACCAGCAGATAGCCATTACGGTTGGTTTTGCCGACCGGCTGGTTTTCATAATTGACGGGCACGTCTGGATGCCCGTCAGTGCTGATCACCACGAAGGCGTCGTTGATTTTGTTGGCCGCGAACAGCTCGTTATCCATCAGCACAATCGAACCCATCGCCTCACCCCACCAGGTCATCATGTCCCGTTCGCCGTATCCCCCGCCCTGCAGTTCAATATTGTTGTTGCGCCAGCCGAGCGTCCCCTGCTGATAGTTGTTGGATCTTGACTGGTTCGCCCACGCCATATTCCAGCTCAGCCCGCCGTCCGTCGGCATCGAGTGGTTGTAGTTGATCCGCTGAGTGCTGCCAGAATCTGGCGTATTTTCAAAGGTGACGGCGGCGCTGTCCCGCTCGCCAATCGGAATTTGCAGGGACATCGCCACCGTCCAGTCCCCGCGCTGCTGGTCGCGGCTGGCGGCAAGATAAATACTGCTACTTCCCCACAGGTTGCGGCTCCACGACAGGTTCAGCAGCTCAGTTTTCTGGCTGTCGAAACTCTCGACGCCAATCCACGCTGCGCCAATATTGCCGTAGTTGCCGAGATTAAAGGTCAGCGAATATTGGTCGGTATTGCGACTGAGGCTGGCGATGGGCTGATCGTGCTCATCATAAATAGTCGGCTGATCGTACAGCGCCAGGTTGCCATACCCGCGATCGCGCCGTGAATGCTGGGTGGCCAGGCTAAACGCACTGGTACTGTACTGATAGCCCCAGTTCACCTGCCCGCCGTTATCGCCACGCATCTGACTGTGGGTATAAGAAGAGTTCACCACGCCAAATTGACCCAGTTTAAGCACCGCCCCCGCCCCGCCCAGAGCCAACTCTTCTGCCCCTTCGCCGTGCCCTTCCAGCGTCAGCCAGTCGGTCACGCCGTAGCGATATGACCCACTCCCCGCCGCGGGACCGTAATCAAAATTCTTAATGCCGTAGTTGCGACGCAGGCTGCCTAGGGTGACGGCTCCGTCGCTCAGCCCCTGTTTGAGCAGATCGCTGGTGACATAAAACGGCATGGTGGTACTGACCTGACGCCCAAGCGCATCGGTGGTGATTAATACCGCATCCCCAGCGCCATTGATGTAAGGCAGATTGGTCAGGGTGAACGGGCCGGGCTGGAGTTGCGTGGAGCCTGAGCGATAGCCGTTGATGAACAGATCCACCGACGTCGGCACCGCGGCTTCGCCGGAAAATTCCGGCAGCGGCCAGGTGACCAGGTCCGGGCGCAGAGAGAAGTCGCGTCCGTAGCTAATTCCGCCCATGCGCACGCTGCTGCTCCAGCTCAGGGCATCGCTGATCACATCTCCGGCGGTCCAGGTGGTGGCGTCATCTTCATTGGTGAACATCATGGTCGTGTCGTAGCGCACGTACCCTTCCTGCTGACCATTGTCTCCGGCAAAGCTTTTACGCGTATAGCCGGTAGATGAGAGCGAACCGTTTTCATTGAAATAGCGGAACTCGTGCCAGAGCGATGCCTGGCCGCCGATGTGTTCGGTGTGATTGGTATAGAGATCGTAATTGAGCAACGCGCCTTTACCGTAACGGGGTTTACTTTGCGCATTTTCCCCGCCGAACGGCGTAATGCGGGCCGATACCCAGTCGCGCGGCACACTGAGCAACAGGCGCTGGGCAGCACTGTCATATTCCACACGCACTTTTGCCAGTTTTGATAAATCGACTTCACCCGTTGGCACTTGCTCCGGCGGCAACCCGGCGCGTAGCAGATCGGCACTGGAGATAAAAAACGTGCCGTTGCGCTGCGTGACGGGGACCACCAGTCCAGTGTCGTAGTGGTTTATCACTACCGAGAGCTGAAATACTGCTTCGCTGTTGAGTGCCTGCGCATCCGGCGGTGGCGGTAAACTGTCATCACCGGTTTCGGCCCAGGCGCTTGTTGTGACGCAAAGCAGGATTATCATCGCCGGTTTCAGTGGACGGGCGCCGACTGCCATTGCGTGTTCCCGGCATTAATTTGCGCACTCATCTGGCGGGCCTGTTGCACACCAGCCGGAAGCGGCCAGCTGCGGGTGCTGTCCGGGAGAACATAGCCAAGTAGACCGTCGGCGATGGTCCGTTGATCCAGCGCCACCTGACTTAAGCGGACGTGAACATCCCCCCGATTACGCACCTGTAATGCGGGTTTTCCGTCCTCCTGGATAATCTTCCAGCTCAGGTTTTGCGTGTCGGCCAGGGCATGGTGTGCACCTTCTTTGATGGTCGGGATCCCCTGACCGTAAACAAACAGCGGAATGGAATAACGCATCTGGATTTTCAGCCCGATTTCCGGCTGGGATTTGTCTCCGGGCTGGGGGATTTCATCCACGATAATGCGGTAGGCTTGCTCAACGCCCATCGGGATATTGCTTTGTTTGATCAAGCGAATCAGTTGTTTACCGTCTTTGCCGATGGTCACAATCGGCGGGCTGGCGACCACATCCTGCTGGGCGGTGTAGCGCTCGAATCCGTTCTCCTGCTTCCAGCGCATAATCCGCACTTGCATGGTGGTTGCGCTGTTTCCCTGATTCTGGATCCACAGCTCCGTGGCTTTGGTATCCGCAGAGAGCCAGGGGTCAATCGGCCACAGCAGTATGGTCGCCGCCGCATTCGCCCGGTTTGCCATCACGGCCAATATGGCCCACATCCCCAGTACGCCATAGCGAGTAAATGATGACTTCATTGACCTTCTCCCTTTTCACCATGACAAGGTCACGGTGAGTTGATCTGAATACGTTCCGGCGGGGCTAAACCCCGTCAACAGCGCCACACCAAAGAGCGGTAGCGCAATGTTATTGCTGTTGGTATAGGTTACCGGCACGGCCTGATTGACCCCGATCTCACTGTTTGCTGCCAGCGAACTGCTGCTGTACAGGCGGTATGCCACCATTTCGGTGCCGCTGGCGCGCTGCATACGGCGCACCGAAGCGTAATGTTGTCCTCCATCGATGCTCATACTCAGTGCAACATTCGGCGTGCAGGCGATAGATAACGATCCATTCGGCACAAAACTGGTATTCACCTGCCCTGTCGCCACGCCTGAGCGGGTACCAAAATTCAGCGATCCAAGCACCCCGCCCGTGCCCGTCGTCACCGAGCAACCTGGGGTGATCGTCGCGGATACCTGAAATGACTGCGAGGTAACCGCATGCGCCATTCCCGCAGGCCATACGCCAACGATGAGCGCAAAAAAAAGGCGCAGTTTTCCCTCTGCGATTTTACGCAGACGTGCAAAAGCAATGGTCATTTCTGGCGCTTAGGCTAGTAGGTCACGCTAACGTTAATGGTGTCCGTATAAGTTCCTGGAACCACAGTCACGCTGTTGCCGCCCCCGGTAATTCGGCCATACAAGGTGTAACTGTCGACGCCGCCTGCGGTGGAGGCCACCGGAAGTGGTGCGTTGTTGGCGACAATGTTGTTAAATCCGCTGTCGCTAAACAGGCTATAGGCCACGCCCTGTGCGGTGTTAGCGGTGTTGACCAGATAGCGGGCTGGCGTGCCTGGTGTACCGACAACGGTGCCCGGCGCAGTGGAGTTGGTATTCCCGGTAATCGCTACCGTATAGCTGGCGGTCGTACACTGAATGGTGAAAGTGTTGCCCCCGCTGGCACCCGCTAGCTGGGTGGTGAGGGTCGAGAAGGTGGCGGGATGCGTCCCGAAGTCGAGGCTACCGAAGTTAATACCGTTTTGCGTCGGAGAGCCGTTGATCAGGCAACCGTTGGTTAAGGTCAACGTCGCGCCGATGGTCCCGCTGCTGGTCACTGCCATCGCCTGATGCGCCGCTAACGCCAGCATACTGCCCGTACAGATCAGAAGGAGTTTATTTTTCATTTACAGCCCTCCAGTAAATGTTGCCCTTCATTTTCGTATTTTATTGATACCACTCAATCTGTTAGCACCACTAAACATTCCCAATCAGCGCTTATTGAGAATTTAGTTTATGGATCAGGGTTCAACCACTTAGGCTGTTTTGACTCATGCTTTTGCCGTATTGCTCTGTTATTCATCTTTAAAACAATGAGTTATGATTTTTTAAAGATGCTTATTACCCTCTAAACAGAGGATATATTCATCATAATGTGATTAGCATCACAATATATCGCGTCATCTTGAACAACAAATTTAATAAAACTTAAAAAATTGTTGTATCTCCATACGCTTTACTTCAATTTATGCGATGAATGCATTGGCGCGCTGAAATTAAAAAATTATATGACTCAGCGCACTGATGAAAACTTAGGCGCATAACAGAGGGTCTTTTTTCGTGGCAAGTGCAAACAAACTCACGCTGTTCATCGTGATTTTCATGCTGGCGGGTATTCTTTCAGGGGCAGTCATTCACGAGTACGCGTCACCCGACGCTATCGCGACCTGGGCAGACAACATCACACTCCTCACCGATATTTTCCTCCGACTGATCAAAATGGTTATCGCTCCGCTGGTGTTTAGCACACTGACGGTGGGCATCATGAAACTCGGCGAAACGTCCACCATTGGTCGCGTCGGCGGCAAAGCCATGGTGTGGTTTATCAGTTCCTCAGTGCTGTCTATTCTGGTGGGCTTATTTATCGTCACGCTGGAACAACCCGGCGCGGGCCTGAATCTGGCGATCCCGGTTGAATCTGTTGATACAGGGCTGGCCGTCAGCGGCATGTCATTAAAGGGATTCCTGTCGCACACCATCCCGACCAGTATTGTCGGCGCGATGGCGAATAACGAAATTCTGCAGATCGTGGTCTTCTCAATGTTCTTCGGCATTGGCGGCGCGTCTCTCGGCGAGAAATTCAACGCTCCGCTCGTTGCGGCGCTGGATGTGGTATCTCACATCATGCTGAAAGTGACGGGATACGTAATGTACGTTGCGCCACTGGCTATTTTCGCGGCGATCTCATCGGTTATTGCGACGCAGGGGCTGGGTATTTTGCTTAACTACGCGTCATTTATTGGCGGATATTACGTAGCCATTCTGCTCACCTGTCTGGTGCTGCTGGCTGTGGGCTATATGGTGCTGAAAAAAGAGGTCTTCCGCCTGGTCAGCATGCTCAAAGATCCGGTTCTGGTGGCGTTTACTACCAGTAGTTCGGAAGCGGCGTACCCGAAAACGCTTGAACAACTCACCCGTTTTGGCTGCTCACGCAATATCGTGTCATTCGTTTTGCCAATCGGTTACTCCTTTAACCTGGTAGGCTCAATGGTGTATTGCTCTTTTGCATCGATGTTTATCGCCCAGGCTTATAATATCCATCTGAGTTTTGCCGAAGTGACGGTACTGATGCTGACACTGATGCTGGCCTCAAAAGGCATCGCTGGCGTACCGCGCTCGGCGCTTGTGGTGTTAGCTGCCACCATTCCGAGCTTCCATATTCCAGTGGCGGGTATTTTGCTGCTGATGGGGATCGATCATTTCCTCGATATGGGCCGTTCCGCGATTAACGTGCTGGGCAACGGCATTGCAACCGCGATGCTGGCACAAAATGAGGGACTGCTGGAAGAAGAGCCGGAGCTGGTGCAGCAGGAAGCGTAAGACGTAAAAAAGCCGGGTAGCGTTTACGCTTACCCGGCCTACAACGTGATTTCCGTAGGCCCGTGCAAGCGCAGCGCCGCCGGGCAAAAAAAAGGAAGGCTGATGCCTTCCTTTTAACATCACTAACCTTACGCCACGTGGCTTGCCGCGATATCCAGCAGAGCCATCTCGTCGCTGTTCAGCAGTTTCTCGATGTTCACCAGAATCAGCATACGGTCACCCAGTGCGCCCAGACCGGTCAGATATTCGGTCGACAGCGTCACCGCAAATTCCGGGGCCGGACGGATCTGGTCGGCGGTCAGGGACAGCACGTCAGACACGCCATCGACCACAATACCCACCACGCGCTGGCCCAGATTCAGGACGATCACCACGGTGTTGTCGTTATACTCCACGTCACCCTGGCTGAATTTCACGCGCAGGTCGACGATAGGGACAATTACTCCACGCAGGTTGGTCACACCTTTAATGAAGGAAGGCGTGTTGGCAATGCGAGTCACCTGATCGTAGCCGCGAATCTCCTGCACTTTAAGAATATCGATGCCGTACTCTTCATCGCCTAAAGTGAAAACCAGGAATTCCTGCCCTGATGGCTCGCCGGCCAGTTTCGTTACATTACTCATACCGGTCATGTTTTTACCTTCTTAACTAATCAGGCGGCTGTGTACGCCACACGTTGTTCACGATTTAAACCCTGAAGCGCCGACACATCGACGATCAGTGCGACGCTGCCATCGCCAAGGATGGTGGCAGCTGAAATTCCCGGCACTTTGCGGTAGTTGCTTTCGAGGTTTTTCACCACCACCTGGTGCTGACCAATCAACTGATCGACCAGCAGCGCATAGCGGCGACCCGCGCTTTGCAGAATAACCACGATGCCCTGAGTCGCTTCGGTTTTCGCCCCCTCGACTTCAAACACTTTCCACAATTCCACCAGCGGCAGGTATTCGCCACGCACTTCGAGCACGCGTTCACCGCCTGCCAGTGGATGCAAATCTTCATCACGCGGCTGCAGGGATTCCATCACCGCATTCAGCGGCAGAATAAACACTTCACCCGCGACCTTCACCGACATCCCGTCAAGGATCGCCAGCGTCAGCGGGAGCAGAATCCGAATCGTAGTACCCGAACCTTGCTTAGATTTGATCTCAACGTGGCCACCCATCTCCTGGATGTTACGTTTCACCACGTCCATGCCCACGCCACGCCCGGACACATCAGTCACCTGCTCAGCCGTCGAGAAACCAGGCGCGAAGATCAGCATTCCCACTTCTTCGTCGGTCATGTTTTCGTTAACCGACATGCCTTGCGAAAGCGCTTTCGCCAGAATACGTTCACGATTCAGACCCGCGCCGTCATCGGTAACTTCGATGCAGATGTTCCCGCCCTGATGTTCTGCGGAGAGAATCAGGTTGCCGACCGGGGATTTCCCCGCCGCAATACGGTTTTCCGGGGATTCGATACCGTGGTCGAGGCTGTTACGTACCAGGTGCGTTAACGGATCGATAATGCGCTCAATCAGGCTCTTATCCAGCTCGGTAGAACTTCCGAGCTGAGTCAGTTCAATTTGCTTATTGAGTTTACTGGCCAAATCGCGAACCAGGCGCGGGAAACGGCTGAACACGTATTCCATCGGCATCATACGGATGGACATCACCGATTCTTGCAGGTCACGGGCGTTACGTTGTAACTGACCCATGCTGGTAATCAGATCGCCGTGCGTCACCGGGTCCAGTTCGTTAGAACGTTGCGCCAGCATCGACTGGGTAATCACCAGCTCGCCGACCAGGTTAATCAGCTGATCGACCTTCTCTACCGCGACGCGGATACTGGTTGATTCGCTGCTACGGGCGGCCGGTTTTTCACGCTCAGCGCGGTTAGGTGCGCCCGTTTCAGTTGGCACGGCTTTCAGCGCAGGCGCTGAGGCAACAACGGCTGGCGCGCTGGCTTCTGGTGCGGCCAGGACTTCAGCCACTTCAGCAGGCGCTTCAACGGCAGCCGCTTCGGTTTCAAAGGTAATCTGGTCGGCTTCAATCACGAAGCACAGTACCGCGACAATATCATCCTGACCGATACCACCATCAATGGTGGCAGCCAGGCTGTCCGGTCCTTTGACGATATTGCTTAACGTCGCCAGATTGCCCAGTTCTTCTTCCAGCAGATTGACTTCACTCTCTTTCAGACGAGAGAGAACCACGCGCAGCTTTTCTTCGGCTGCTGGCGGGGTCGCGTCTTCTGACGCCAGTGCATCTACCACACTCAATTTTGCCGCGCTGACCGCAGGTGCAGCCGCTTCGCCCTTCGCTTCCAGAGCTAACTGGCGCAGAGCGTTGCAGATGTATTCAAAGCTTGCAGCATCTGGCTCTTGCGAGCTTTTATAGGCGTCGAGCTGTTCCTGCATAATATCTTTGGTTTCCAAAAACAGGTTAATAATGTCGGTGTTGAGCTGCATCTCACCGCGACGAGCTTCATCCAGCAGGTTCTCCATTAAATGGGTCGTTTCCTGCAGAACGGTAAAACCAAATGTACCGGCACCACCTTTAATGGAATGTGCTGCACGGAAAATGGCGTTGAGCTGTTCTGAATCCGGCGCCTCAAGCACTAAATTCAGCAGATGCTGCTCCATGTCCGCCAACAACTCGTCGGCTTCATCAAAAAACGTCTGGTAAAAATCGCTAATATCCATGCTCACGCTATCACCTCGGATTGGCTGGTGGCGATGTTGGAACGGCAGCCGAAGGAACTGCCCCTGGCTGTTTTAAATCGTCCAGTGACTCATTCTGGCTTTCGGCGTTTTCGTGCAGAATGGTCTGCTCCGCCTGCTGATTGAGCACTAAAAGACTGATACGACGGTTAATGGCATCGTCCGGGCCACGGTCGGTGACGCGCATGGTGGCGGCCATACCGACGACGCGCAGGACTTTGCCTTCATCAAGCCCACCGATAACCAGCTCGCGACGCGAGGCGTTGGCACGATCGGCAGAAAGCTCCCAGTTGCTGTATCCCTTCTCGCCGTTGGCATACGGGAAGTCGTCCGTATGACCAGAGAGGCTGATGCGATTAGGAATACCGTTCAGCACCGGCGCAATACCGCGCAGAATATCGCGCATGTAAGGCTCGACTTCCGCGCTGCCGGTTTTGAACATCGGGCGGTTCTGGCTATCAATAATCTGGATACGTAACCCTTCCTGCACCAGATCAATTTTTAAATGCGGACGCAGCGCGCGCAGTTTTGGGTCCGCCTCGATGAGCTGATCGAGGTCGCCACGCAGTTTTTTCAACCGCGCTTGCTCCATGCGTTTTTTAAGCTCGTCGATATTAGGCTCTCGTTTCACTTCACCCTTTTGTTGGGTGTAGTCATCACCGCCACCGGGGATCACGCTTTCACTGTTAGAAATACGCTGTCCACCCGTGACCGCCGTCGCCAGCGGTGTTCTGAAATACTCCGCAATCTGAATCAGCTCTTTCGGGCTGGAAATGGAGATCAGCCACATCACCAGGAAAAACGCCATCATTGCGGTCATAAAGTCCGCATAAGCGATTTTCCACGAGCCATGAGAGCCGCCGCCATGACTTTTGTGCTTGCGCTTTTTGACTATGACGATGGGATGGGACTGATTTTTCATGCGTCCTCAGTCGTCGTCTGTTGGTTTGGGTTTTTCACGGCGCGCACGTGTTCTTCAAGCTCGATGAACGACGGACGTTCGCTGGAATACAGAGTTTTACGTCCGAATTCCACCGCGATTGGCGGTGCATAACCGTTCAGGTTAGAGAGCAACGTTATCTTCACGCACTGCATCATCTTGGTAGTTTCAGCACTTTTCTGGCGCAGCACGCTTGCCAGCGGAGAGATAAATCCGTAAGCGAGAAGAATACCGAGGAATGTTCCCACCATTGCGTGGGCAATCAGCGCCCCCAACTCAGCCGCTGGACGATCGGCGGACGCCAGGGCATGAACCACGCCCATTACCGCCGCGACGATACCGAATGCGGGCAAGGAGTCACCCACCAGCGCCAGGGCGTTAGCTGGCACTTCGGATTCGCTTTCGTGCGTTTCGATCTCTTCGTCCATCAGCGCTTCGATTTCGAAGGTGTTCATGTTGCCGCTGATAATCAGTCGCAGATAATCGACGATGAAATCCAGCATCATCGCGTCGGCGAGAATACGTGGATAGCTGGCAAAAATTTCACTCTCTTTCGGGTTCTCAATATCACGCTCCAGCGAGAACATGCCTTGTTGACGCGATTTCGCCATTAAGCGATAGAGCAGCGCCAGCAAATCCATATACATGCTTTTGGTGTATTTCGAACGACGAAACAGCAACGGGAGCGCCTTCAGCGTCCCTTTGATTGATTTACCGTTGTTACCAACGATAAAAGCACCTACCCCTGCGCCGCCGATGATAATCAGTTCAGCCGGTTGATAGAGTGCTCCCAGGTGTCCGCCGGTCATCATATAACCGCCGAAAACTGTACCGATAACAACCAGGTAACCTAATAAGATAAGCACGACATCATCCTTCCGCTAGTGACTATGGCAGGACGTCCAGTTCGAAGGCATAACCGGATCGCAGGGTAAAAAAAAGCAGCGGTAATTGCTTACCGCTGCTGGAATCTTGCCCACGAGTTCGGGTTAAACAGCTTGTTCGATCTGTTCATCCAGCAGTTGTGGAATAATATCGGCAGCTTCCGGGGAAAGTTTACGTCTTTTTACCGCACGGGATGGCGGCTGGCATAAACTGCAGGCAAAGCTACCTGCTGGCTGATGAGCATGGGTGATAAAGTTGCCGTCACAGCAGTTACAGCGCGACAATTGCAACAGACCACTCTCAACAAAGCGCACCAGAGTCCAGGCGCGGGTCAGTGCCAGTAAAGGCCCTTCTTCCGGCTGGGGACATTGTTCAAGGTAGAGTTTGTAAGCTTTGATCACGGCGTCCACGCCGCTACACAAACCTGTTTTCAGAAGAAATTGCCAGGCGTTGCAAAACATCGATGCATGGATGTTTTGCTCCCAGGTCATAAACCAGTCCGTTGAAAACGGCAGCATACCTTTCGGTGGCGGACTGCCGCGCAATTCTTTGTACAATTTGATAAGACGACCGCGGCTCAGTTGAGTCTCGCTTTCCAGCATTTGTAAGCGAGCACCCAACGTGATCAGTTCCATTGCCAACTGAATGTCGCGAGCTTCCTGAACAATGCTTTTTTCGCTCATCATTAAGCCCTTTTCTTGCGGGCCACTTCGTCAGGCTGGCTGATTTCGGTGAGAAGGCGGGTGGAAAGCAAAATTCCGGTGTGGATCTGTTGCAGATCGTCAACGCGTGAATCCTGGGTCAGACGGGTAATGGTCTGATGACTGTCGAAGCGGAACTGACAAACCAGCTGATTGGTTTCTGCCAGTTTGACCATCTGAGGGAGGGTTAATCCGCCGAGCGTTGTTGCCATCTCTTCGCTGATACCCAGACGGAACATTGCGGACGGTTTGTCCTGACTAATCAAACGCTGCGCAAGTAATAAGTATGACAAATTAATGTCATAGACATGTTTCAGCATCTCGGATGTATGCATTTTTCCCATCCAGAATAACCAACTATTATTTTTATGCGGTAAGACCGCACCCCGTGATGTCGCCGGGAAAACCCCGGTAAAAAAAAAGAAAAGGCGAAAATGCATAGTCGAATTAAGGGGTAAACTGGATAAAACACGCGATGTTTAAATGATGATCCCTTTCCTACGCGCTTTATCAATTCTTACAAATAACTAAGATTTTTCCTAATTCGAGGCAACTCTACTCGTCAGTTTTGAGACATACAATGCAGCCCCTCCCGAAATTTAAAAAAAATGTGATCCACGTCACACAATTTAAGCCATAAACTCAGATTAATCCATCAGTATGACTTCTAAGTTGGTTGTTTTTTGCTCAAAGAGTACACTTTTATATTCTGAATGAACGAATACTCATGCAGAGGGATGAACATTCCCCGCATACGGCTCTTTTGGTTTAAAACCCTTCTCTGTGCGCGGATTAGAGAATAAGCCCCTTGAGAAGGGGTAAAATAAAAACCCATAAAAAACATAATGTTAGTCGTTAAATAAAACTAACTAGTTTCAATGAGTAACGATCGCCATTTTGTTGATAACGGGTTAAAACGATTCGTCGGCCAATTATTAACATTGTGGTATTTACGTTAAGTAGCACATTTCCGTGGTTATGTTGGGTTATGACACTATTCGTTTTATAAGAATAATTAATGAATAATTATGATAAGCGTCACACCAATGTCGTATTGCCCTCTTGCGAAGCGCAAAGAATCGCGCTAATGGTGATGAACCATCAGTCTCTGACAATCAAAGGAGTGAGTGATGAGTTACTCTCATGTTCTTGTTTGCGTTGCAGTGACGCCAGAAAGCCATCAGCTCGTGGCACGCGCAGTTTCTATCGCCCGTCCGCTTAATGCGCGGGTTAGCCTGATTACTCTGGCGACCGAACCGGAAATGTACAATCAGCTTGCAGCCCCTATGCTGGAAGACATTCGTGGTCTTTTACAGGAAGAGACGCAGGTGTTTTTGCAGGAGCTGGAGGAAAAGGCCCAGTACCCTATCGCACGGACTTTTATCGCCACGGGGGAGCTAAGCGCACATATTCTCGATATTTGCCGTAAAGAACATGTCGACCTGGTCATTTGTGGCAACCACAACCACAGCTTTTTCTCGCGCGCCGCGTGTTCAGCCAAAGCGATTGTAGGCTCAAGTCTGGTCGACGTACTGCTGGTTCCCCTCGGCAACTGATGCCGCCGAGGGGCTGAACTCAGGCGAGTTTAGGGAAGGTTGCGACCTTTTTTTGCAGGTTGCTCTCCACAGTTCGAGGAGTTGTCCGCTCAAGATCGCGAATAAAATGCTCCTGCCAGTGGTTAATATCGTTTTCGCGTATGACCTTCATCATCTCAGCATGCCGTGCAATACGCTCTGTCAGCGGCATGGTAAGCGCCCTGTCCAGCGCATTTGCCACATCATCGCTGTCATAGGGATTAACGATCAGCGCTGAACTCAGTTCATTGGCTGCTCCGGCAAACTGCGATAGCACCAGCACGCCAGGGTCTTTCGGATCTTGTGCGGCAACATACTCTTTTGCCACCAGATTCATGCCATCGCGCAGGGGTGTGACCAGTCCCACTTCGGAATAGCGGAACACTTTCATCAACACCTTACGATCAAAATGTTGGTTCAAATAGTAAAGCGGCGTCCAGCCAAGCTGGCCGTAGCGCCCGTTTATCCGCCCGGCTTCAGTCTCTAACTGATGGCGGATATCCTGATAAGCTTGCACCTCTCCACGGGATGTCGGCGCAATCTGCGTGTAACGAATTTTACCGTGATGCTGCGGGAATTTATCCAGCAGGCGTTCGTAGGCCAGGAATCGCTCCGGCAAGCCTTTGGAGTAATCCAGACGTTCGACGGAGAAGATATTTTTGACGTTTTTCAGCTCACTTTTAAGCTGTGCCAGCTTCGGCGGTAACGGGCCAGAGGCGTCGGTCGCTATCTCATCGGGTTCAATACCAATGGGATACACTTCCGTATTGAACATTTTACCCCACGCGGTGTGGGACTTGCCGCTGCGGGTAGTCACGCGCGTCTTGCCGGAAACACTGTCCAGAAATGCCAGTCGGTCATTTTCAGTCTGGAATCCCAGCAAATCGTAATCGCATAATCCTTCAAGCAGTTCTTCGTGTGGCGGCAAGGCGTTAAAGATTTCTGGCGTCGGGAACGGGATATGCAGGAAGAAGCCGATCCGGTTATTCACTCCCCTTTTGCGCAGCTCGCTGGCAAACGGAATCAGGTGATAATCGTGGATCCATAAAATATCGTCTTCCTCGATTAAAGGCAGCAGTTTATCCGCCAGCAGCGCATTGACGCGCATGTACCCTTCAAACGATTCCCGCTGGAATTTGACCAGGTCCAGACGATAGTGAAACGCGGGCCACAGCACGGCGTTGGAAAACTGCGAGTAATACTCTTCGTAATCCTTTTCGCCAAGATTAAACGATGCCCAGGTGATATTCCCCTGCGTCACCTTTTTTAGCGGCTGATCCTCGTTACCGACATCACCGCTCCAGCCAAACCACAGCCCACCCGCTGATTTTAAGGCACCTAAAATCCCCACCGCCAGACCACCCGCGCTGGATTTTTTATCGTCCGGTGGCGCAATTCGGTTAGAGACTACGACTAAGCGACCCATCATGTTTTCTCCTGTTGTTATGCGCTATTTTTTCTTGTTGTTGCTGGTTAGCGACTTCAGTGACCCATTCCCAGACGCTGGCTACGTTCGCCAGTCGCCATGCGGCGCAGGTTTCACCCTGCCCGACTTTAATTGATACCCCTCCGGCCTGATTGACTACGCTAAACCCGCTCTCATCCGTCAAATCGTCACCGACAAATACCGGCGTTCTGCCCGCAAACGGTGCCTCGGTCATAAAGGCCTTAATCGCCTCGCCTTTATTGATGCCTTTGGGTTTGATTTCGACCACGCATTTACCCGGCTGCAGGGCAAGTTGCGGGTTCGCTGCCACGACAGATTCTGCCAGCGCCGTTATTGCAGCCTCATGCTGAGGAGCCTGTCGGTAGTGCAGCGCAAAGGCCATCCCTTTGGCTTCCAGTTCCGTTCCTGGAAGACGTTCCAGCGCAGACGTAAGCTGCGCCGTGAGCGTCTGAATGAGCGTGGAAGGGAGTGAGACGATATGCGCGTTGTCATGGATGTCGCGGCGCTCCGCTCCGTGCACACCGGCAAGCGGAAAACGGTAAGGCCTGGCGAGCTCATCTAGCTCGGCCATTGAGCGCCCTGATATCAATGCCAATGCTCCCTGACTCATCCCGGAGAGCTGGTGCAACACCCGGAGAATATCGGCGGGTAAAACCACCTGGTCGGGATGAGGTTTGATCTCGGCGAGCGTTCCGTCGAGGTCAAAAAAGAATGCAAATTCTCCGGTTAGTGCAGGCGGTACGGTTAACGAATCAGCCACCCTTATCCTCCTTACGGTTTTCGAGATGTAAGACATTTAACATCTCAGTAGCCATGTAAGTATAGACAGTGTGACGCTGCTCGCCATTTAGCAAACCGCCCACCAGCAAAGCTGGCAGGCGGCAAGGAGGTAGAACTAGACTTAAAAGTTGCTCCTGAATTTCCTTATACGGTACGTTTCGCTTTTTGCTTGTAACGGTCGAAGATCACCGCTGCCAGCAGGATTAGGCCGCGAACCACGTACTGAGAGAACGGGGAGATATTCAGCAGGTTCATGGCATTCTCGACGGTACCGAGAATCAATATACCGGCGACCACATATGAGATTTTTCCGATGCCGCCTTTCAGCGAAACGCCACCCAAAACGCAGGCCGAGATAACAATCAGCTCATAACCAATCGAGGTCATCGGCTGACCGCTGGTCATACGTGAGGCCAGAATAATCCCCGCCGCCGCCGACACAAGCCCGGAGAGCACAAAGATAATAATCTTGGTGCGCACCACCGGAACACCCGCCAGACGCGCCGCTTCTTCATTGCCACCAATCGCCAGCGTGTTACGGCCAAACGTGGTTCTGTTGAGCAGGAAACCGAAGATGATCAGGCACCCCACCGTCAGCCAGATAGGTGCAGGCAGACCCAGCCAGTTGGCATAGCCGAGGGTAAAGAAGCGTTCGTCTTCGATGCCTACAGCTTTACCGTCAGAGATAATATAGGCCAGACCGCGCACAATCTGCATAGTGGCAAGCGTGGTAATCAGGGCGTTAATTTTCAGGCGTGCAATAACGAAACCGTTCACCAGACCGCTGAGAACGCCGAGCATCAGACCGGCTAACACGCCTATCCACAGGCTTTCGGTCATGTTGATGACCACCGCCGTCGTCACCCCAGCGCAGGCGATAACCGACGCGACAGAAAGGTCGAAATCACCCGAAGCCAGGCAAAACAGCATCCCGCAGGCGACCATGCCCGACATCGAGATCGCCAGCCCAAGCCCTTTCATATTGATAAAACTGGCGAAGTTCGGCACAAAAATCGCACAGCCAATAAACAGGACCGCAAACACCACCAGCATCCCGTATTGATCCCAGATACGCCCAAGGTTAAAAGCCGACTTTGGCGCACGGGAGGAAGTAACAGAGGACATCATTGACTCCTTGCTCAGGCGACAGCCTGGCTAACTTTAGGCATGGCGAGGCTCAACGCCTGTTGTTCATTCGCCTGTTCATGTAACAACTCACCGGCAATATCCCCTTCGCGCATCACGATGATGCGGTCAGCGACGCCCAACACTTCGGGCAGATCGCTTGAGGCGAACAATACCGCCACGCCGCGTTTTGCCAGCGCATAGATGACGTTATAAATCTCGTGCTTGGCCCCAACATCGATGCCGCGCGTCGGCTCATCGAGCAAAATGACTTTCATCTCCTCCGACAGCCAGCGCCCGAGAATCGCCTTTTGCTGATTCCCGCCAGAAAGGTTCATGATCAGCTGCTCGGCACCGGGGGTTTTAATATTCAGCGCACGAATGTGGTGATCGGCATTGCTGGTTTCCCAGCCGTCGTTTATCAGGCATCCGGCACGGATAAATTTGCGCCGTGCGGAGATATTGATATTGTCCCGCACCGAATGGACAGGAATGATCCCGTCGGCTTTTCGGTCCTCCGGGCAGAGCATTAAGCCCGCGCGAATGGCATGGGCCGGTTTCTGAATATCCACCGGCTGACCGTCGATATAGACCTGCCCTTCGGTGATTCGCGTCCCGCCAAAAAGCCCTTTCATCAGCTCGCTGCGCCCCGCGCCAACCAGCCCGAACAGGCCGACAATTTCACCGCTGCGCACCGACAGGCTGATTGGCGTGCGCACACCAGGTGCTTTTACACCGTTCAGGCGCAGGCGTTCCGTGCCGTATTGTCGCGGCTGCCAGTGGTAGATATCCCCCAGTTCACGGCCCACCATCGCCTGCACCAGCTGGTCGTGATTCACCTGCTGCATATCGGTAAAGGTGCGCACGTAGCGTCCGTCTTTGAACACCGTTATCGCATCGCTCAGGGCGAAGATCTCTTCCATGCGGTGCGAGACGTATAAAATGATGCGCCCTTCTTTGCGCAGTTCGCGGATTACACGGAACAGATTGTCGATTTCTCGCGCAGAAAGTGAGCTCGTCGGCTCATCAAAGGCGATGATCTTGGCGTTTCGTGCCAGCGCCTTGGCGATTTCCACCATCTGCCATTGACCAATCGACAGATATTTCAGCGGTGTTTGTGGATCAATATCCAGCCCGAGGTGCTGGAGTTGCAGCCCGGCTTCGTAATTGAGCAGCGAGCGATTGACGATCCCACTCTTGTGAGGCAATTGCCCCAGATAGATGTTCTCCGCCACCGTCATTTCAGGCACCAGATGCAGTTCCTGATAAATAATGGCGACCCCGGCATTCAGCGCCGCTGTGGCATCGGCAAACGCCACCTCTTCACCGCGCAACACAAGCGAGCCGGTGGTCGGGGCGTAGTTGCCGCTAAGGATTTTCAACAGCGTGGATTTCCCCGCGCCGTTCTCCCCCATCAGGGCGTGAACCTGACCGGGATAGCAGTCAAAACTGATATCGGTCAGCGCGTTTACACCGGGAAAGGTTTTACCGATGCCGCGAAAAGAGAGATACGGGTCAGACTGTTGCATAACGTCTCCGAGATTCCAGTAGTGTACGTCTGGCCCCTCAGCAGCGAGGGGCGCAATCACAACAAGTTACTTACCGCCCAGCCCTTTTTTCGCCAGCTCCTCTTTGAAGTTGTCGCGGGTGATCAGCACCACGTCGGTGACTTCAGTGAATTTCGGTGGCTCGGCGTCTTTGGTGACCCAGTTATAGAGCATTTCGCTGGATTTATAGCCGTGAACATCCGGGCTTGGCAGGAGCGATCCGTAGAAGCCGGTCGCCTGCGCTTTGGACAGTTCACTCACCGCATCTACACCGTTAATGCCGATGCCGATAACATCAGGTGCTTTAAAGCCCTGGCCTTCGGTTGCACGAACGCCGCCTAAGACCGTGTTGTCGTTCATGCCGACCACCAGCCAGTGTTTCACTTCCGGGTGCTGCACCAGCATCGAGTTGGCGGCATCAAATGCACCCGGGATATCGTTGGATTTGGTGGGCACTTTATAGATCTGTTTTTCCGGGAAACCGGCGGCTTTCAACGCTTCCATCGAACCGGAGGTGCGGCGGCGAGCGGTATCCAGCTCATCCGCGGTGATAGCCATCACCGCACTCTCTTTCACATCCCAGCCGCGTTTTTGCATCTCTTTATAGAGTTCCTGGCCCTGACGTTCACCGATTTTGGTGGCCGCCATCATCACCAGCGGCACGGTGTCCATCGGCTTGCCTTTGGCGTTGACGAACTGATCGTCAACCGCAATCACCTTCATGCCGTAGCCACGCGCTTTCGCCACGATCGCCGATCCGAGTTTTGGGTCCGGCGTACAAATCACAAATCCTTTCGCACCGCTGGCTGCGAGGCTATCGATGGCGTTTAAGGTTTTTTCACCGTCGGGAACGGCAATTTTAATGACGTCAAAGCCCAGATCTTTCCCGGCTTTATCGGCAAATTTCCATTCAGTCTGGAACCAGGGTTCTTCTGGCTGTTTGACCAGGAAACCGAGTTTTAAATTCTCTGCCATAGCGGATTGTGACATAACGGCAGCCAGGCCGATGGCCGCCAGCGTTTTAGTAAATTTGTGCATGGTTAACTCCAGCATTAGCATTCTTTTATGTAGGGTATATTGTCGTGCTTTCTATTTAATCGGACTTAAAACAAGGCATTAGCGCTAAACCTGTAATAAGCGATAGTGCTGGAGATAGTTTTAGCGGGAAATTAATCATCCATAAGAGAGCGCCATCACACCGCAGAATTACAGTAATTGCGTACATAGATTCAGCGATAAATGACATAAAAATGAGGGGTATTGTCGGACAAATAGTGAGGGTTTAAGCAGAATTATCCATGAGGTTAGCTAACATGTCCCTGTAAGGCGGGCGCCGTAGCGCCCGACAGAAAAATTACCAGGCGTAGTAAATGTGATCGGCGTGGTCACGCACCGGAGCTTCGTCTCCCAGCAAACGTGCCGAGAGCGTCAGGGCAAAATCAAAGGCATGCCCCAGACCTTTGCCGCTGAGCAGATTTTGGTCTTCCACGACCGGCGCATCAACATATTCTCCGTCTTTGACCGTTTCCCACAGTTCCCCGGAACAGACGTAGCGACGGCCTTTCAGCAGGCCATTTCCGCCCAGCACACGGGCAGCGGCAGAGCAGATCGGACAGATGAGTTTTCCGGCATCATCGTGGGCTTTCACAAAAGCAATCACTTCCTTGCTGGCGGCCAGATTCACACTCCCCTGCGGCCCGCCCGGCAGAACGACTGCGTCATACAGGGTATCTGCACGCTCCGTTAGCGTCCCGTCTGCCACCATCGGAATATTATGATAGCTCACTACCGCGCGAGACTCCGCGCAGGCCAACGTCTCGACCTCAATCTGCATCCGTCGCAGGATATCAATCGTGATAATTGCTTCCGCTTCTTCAAATCCTGGTGCCAATAACACTGCAACCTTTGCCATTATGATCTCCACGCATAAAATAGATAAAACATCGTTTCATTTTACAAGATGTCATAAGTCAAACTTGTACGTGGATCACAGTTCCTTAGAAAGGCGAATTGATGGCGTTATTCTTTTTTAATGAGGGGAAATGGATAGCCGGTCACATTAAGATGATGCTGAACGGCTTTATTCTGTTAGTAATCATCCCGTTCAGAAATAAGGATATTATAATGACGACTTCAGGAATGATTCAAAAGCTCAACACCCAGATGAATCTCGAATTCAACGCGTCAATTCTCTATTTACACTTGAGCGACTGGTGTTCAGAGCACAGCCTCAATGGCACCGCCACCTTCCTGCGCACCCAGGCACAAAGCAATATCACCCAAATGATGCGGGTGTTCGAATTTATGAAACAAGTCGGTGCAAATCCGATTGTTAAAGCCCGCGTGATATCCGAAGAGTCTTATTCATCGCTGGAAGAATTGTTCCAGAAAACCCTCGACGAGTATGAGCAGCGCCTGAGTATGCTCAATTCCTTAGCCGGTGAAGCGAAGGCCCTAAAGGACGACACTATTCTGGATTTCTTGCACGACATGGGGAAAGAGCAGCAGCAGGATGGATTGTTATTGAAAACCATTCTGGATGAGGTGCGCAGCGCAAAACGCGCCGGGCTGTGTATGGAGCAGACCGATCAGCATCTGCTCAACGTGGTGAATTATCAGCATCACTGATCCCTTTACCGTAATTGTTAATTAATAGTTACCAAGTCTCTGCTTTTATTGAAATTTAACAAATCTGATCTGGCTCCCAGCCAATACACTTACAAAGTGAAATGATTTAATTCATTTCACTTTGATTGACGAGGGAGCTTCATGATCACCATTGAGTTTATTGTCATTATTCTCTGCCTGCTGGTGGGAACACGGTTTGGCGGAATGGGTCTTGGGCTGATAAGCGGTATCGGCCTGTTCATTTTAAGCTTTGTATTCGGCTTACAGCCCGGCAAACCGCCGGTCGATGTGATGCTGACTATTCTCGCGGTGATTGGTTGTGCCGCCACGTTACAGACTGCAGGCGGTTTGAACGTGATGATGCAGTTTGCTGAGCGTTTACTGCGCAAGCATCCGCAGCACATTACCCTCCTCGCACCTTTCACTACCTGGATGTTGACGTTTCTGTGTGGCACCGGGCACGTGGTTTACACCATGTTTCCGATCATCGCTGATATCGCGCTGAAAAAAGGAATTCGTCCGGAACGCCCAATGGCCGTTGCTTCCATCGCTTCGCAGATGGCAATTACCGCCTCTCCGGTCTCTGTCGCTGTGGTGTCGCTGGTATCGATCATTGGCGCTCAGCACGGTGTAGGTCAGGCGTGGGGCATCCTTGAGATTCTGGCCGTTTCGGTTCCCGCCTCGCTGTTTGGCGTGATGATCGCCGCGCTCTGGAGCCTGCGTCGCGGGAAAGATCTGGCTGATGACGCTGAGTTTCAGGAGAAATTAACCGACCCAAAACAGCGCGAATTTATTTACGGCAGCACCGAAACGCTAATGAATCAGCGCTTTCCGAAGCAGGCGTACTGGTCAACATGGATTTTCTTCGCCGGGATCGCCGTGGTGGTTCTGCTGGGTGCCCTGCCCGATTTACGACCTGCCTTCGAAATTAAAGGTAAAATGACGGCGTTGTCGATGAACCTGGTGATTCAGATGATGATGCTGATTGCCGGGGCCGTGATGCTGATTGCCTGTAAGGTCAATGCCTCCGCCATTTCGAACGGCGCCGTATTTAAAGCCGGGATGGTGGCGATTTTCTCGGTGTTCGGCGTCGCGTGGATGAGCGATACCTTTTTCCAGGCGCACCTCGACGAGCTGAAAATGGCGCTGGAGGGCGTGGTGAAAAGTCATCCGTGGACCTATGCCATCGTACTGTTCCTGGTCTCTAAACTGGTGAACAGCCAGGCCGCAGCGCTCACCGCCGTCGCACCGATGGGCCTGATGCTGGGCATCGAGCCGAAAATGTTAATCGCATTCTTCCCGGCCTCTTACGGCTATTTCGTCCTGCCGACTTATCCAAGCGATCTGGCCTGTATTGGCTTTGACCGCTCCGGTACGACCAAAATCGGCAAGTTTATTATCAACCACAGCTTTATTCTGCCGGGGCTGATCGGCGTGAGCTGCGCCTGTGCCGCCAGTTATCTGCTGGTGCAAACCTTCTTCTAATCGCGAACAGCGTGCTGCCAGTCAAAGACGCCCGGCGGCACTTCGTTTGCACGGGCCTACGGGGTTTTGTAGGCCGGGTAAGCGAAGCGCCACCCGGCAAAAACCTGTTTCAAAATTCAAAACATCGGTTTATTTTAGTGTGACTCACCCTGCGGTGTGAACTTGAGTTCGATAAGCGCAATGGCTTTTTGAATGGCGCGAAGCGTAACGGGATCCGCCGCAGCAGGATGGCTGGTGAAATCGATGTTTTTCAGTTGGGTGGACATTTTTTCCCGCACTTCGGTCGGGGTGATAACGTCTAACACATCCAGGATTTGTTTGATGACCAACTGGCACGCGACGACGTCAGATACCAGTTCCTGATCGGCGCTCAGATTTTGAGACATAGGAAGCTCCTTCAATAAAGAGCGCCATAGTAACAAAATGAGTGCCCTTTCATCTTCCCTCTCGTCGACCGCAGGCACAAAAAAACCTGCCGAAGCAGGTTTTTTTCATCAGAACATTGCGCCTGGTGGTACGTCTTTGAACGTATTGCAGTAGTTTGCCCACATGCTTTTCAGGATTTTGCGCAGTTTCATTTTATGCTCCGGTAATGTGTTATGCAGGTGTTATTGTCTATGCGCATATAATATGACCAGCATCACAAAAATCAATGGTTATGTGATGTGTATCACGGTTATAAAACCAACAATGCTGCCAAGTTGTTATAAAAAATCACGGCAAATCCATAGGTTAGGAACTTATAAGTTCCAGTAAATTTTTATAAAATTTTTTGATATGGCAGGGTAAAGATGACCGAAAACATCACCGGGAAAGAGAGTCGCGGCTTGTCGCCTGCGGCGCTGCTGGTTGCCGGGGCGTTCTTTATGGAGTTTCTCGACGGCACAGTCATTGCCACCGCGCTTCCGGATATGGCAAAAAGTTTTGCCGTGCAGGCCGTCGATTTGAATATCGGTATCAGCGCCTACCTGATTACGCTGGCGGTATTGATCCCCGCCAGCGGCTGGATTGCCGATCGTTTTGGCGCACGCAGGGTGTTCGCTGTGGCGCTGGCAATTTTTACGCTGGCTTCCGTTCTGTGTGGCCTGTCCACCACAGTCGATCAGTTTGTCGCCATGCGCGTGCTTCAGGGTATGGGTGGCGCGCTGATGGTCCCGGTAGGCAGGCTCGCCGTGCTGCGTACCACGCCCAAGCATCAGCTTATCACCGCTATCGCGACCCTTACCTGGCCCGCGCTGGTTGCGCCGATTATTGGTCCGCCGCTCGGAGGATTTATCACCAGCTACGCCGACTGGCGCTGGATCTTCTTCATTAATGTGCCGCTCGGGATAGTGGCGATTATTCTGGCACTGCGGATTATTCCCGATCTGCGCGAAGACACGCGTCGACCGTTCGATACACCCGGTTTTATCGCCACCACCGTTGCGATGGTAAGCCTGGTTTATGCTATGGAGTTAATGGGGGCGCAACAGTCCGAAGGATTAGTTCTCACTCTCTGCCTGTTGGCCGTGGGCGCGGCAACACTCATTTATGCCCTGCGCCATTTTCAGCGAGCCCAGTGGCCGATGATTCGCCTCGACGCCATGCAGGTTCCGACATTTCGCGTGACGATGTACGGCGGTTCCCTGTTCCGGGCCTCCATTAGCGCGGTCCCTTTCCTGCTGCCGCTGATGTTCCAGGTCGGATTCGGGATGGACGCTTTTCACTCCGGCCTGTTGGTGCTGGCGGTATTTGTCGGCAATCTGACGATTAAACCGGCGACCACGCCGCTGATTCGCAGTCTCGGATTCAGAAAACTATTGCTGATGAATGGTGCGTTAAACGTCCTGTCGCTGCTGGCCTGCGCGTTTATCACCCCACAAACGCCGGTCTGGCTGATTATGCTCATCCTTTATCTGGGTGGTGTGTTCCGTTCTATTCAGTTTACTGCCGTTAGCACTCTGGCATTTTCGGATGTGCCATCGGCGCAAATGAGCTACGCCAATACGTTGTTTTCCACCGCGACGCAGCTGGCTGTCGGGCTTGGGATCACGCTCGGAGCGATTGGTATTCGTATCGGGGAAACACTGGGGGCGGTTCTGGGAATGGGAAATGTGCCAGGAATCAGCTTCCGTCTGGCCTTTGTCGCCATCGCGCTGATTTGTCTGGTGGGGATGTTTGATACCTTGCGACTCACAAAAGACGCGGGAAGTGCAGTGTCGAATAGACAATGAAACAGGTTTAGTAGGCCGGGTAAGCGAAGCGCCACCCGGCATATTCGAATGACGGATTAACCGACAATACCGCGAACAAAGGCTTCGATCTCTTTGTCCTGACAGTTTTCGAAGAAGCACTGCTGGAAACGCTGGCCGGACACCGCGGTTTTCACCAGTTCAGGATCGATGGCGCGCAGGGTATCAAGATAGTTGTCTTTCACCACGGCGGCTTTCACCTGGTTCAGTATACCGGCGTTGCGCACCTGCGGCTCTTTACGCTCTGGTGGATAGCCTTCACCTTTGCGGCCAGTGAACGCTTTTTCGAAGATAAAGCGTACGTTCAACTCCGCGCCCCAGCCGAAGCCTTTGGCGAACGGCAGAGACAGCGCGTTACCGTTGTTAATTTGCGCAAACAGGAACGCATCTGCCGGGTCGATACAGTAGCCGCAGATCACGCCCGGATGGATGTTCAGGGACATCAACGCGCCCTGCCCGGTCCCGCAACCCGTCACGACGAAGTCGACAGCTTTAGAATTCAACAGGATGCTGGCCATGATGCCCAGGTGAATATAGGTCAGATGGTGATCGTTCTCGTCACTCATCCCGACGTTATAGACCGGGAATCCCTTCTCATCGACGACGGTTTTTAATTCGTTGAGGATAGTGGAGTTTTTGCCAGCCTGGCTGTTTTCCATCATCAGTGCAATTTTCATTCTTCATCTCCTGAATGCGTTGCGGTTTTTGCCGCTACAGATAGCTAATCCACCCAACCTTACTATCTAACAAACACACTTTCAAATTAACTGAAAAAATGTTTTAAAAAACGAAAGCCGCCTCACAAATTCAGATAAAGAGAAGGAAATGGCGAGCTATTGCATAAAGTTAAGAAATCTCTACTCACGAATCCAGCAGTTAGCTAGACTGCTTTTTAAAAGACAATAAAAATTCTCTGGGGAACCACTGTGAATATGCGCCGCCGGACGCCTCGCATCACATCGTTTTTCTTGATAGCAATCCTCACAGCCCTGGTCTGGGCACGAGCGGCTTGTGCACAACCGACACCCGAATCACATGTTATTCCTGTCTGGATTTACGATGCCGACAGCTTCGAATTCTGGCGCACGCCGCAGGGTGAGTTTCAGGGGTTTTACCCGGAACTGGTTCGCGCCATCAACCAAAAATTAGATATTCACTTACAGCTCCAGCCGATTTCCGGTCCTGAAATCGGCCAGCGTTTTAATGATGACGGATACGGCGTCTATGCCGGTGTCCTGCGAACCGAAGCCCGTGCGCGCACCAAAATCCTCTCATCGCAGCTTTTTAATAACGAAGTGGTTGTCGCCAGTCCGACCATGTCGGTCAATACGGCCGACGAACTCTCTCATGCCAGAGTCTTGTTTCGCCAGAACGACGCTACGCTGGAAAGCGTGCAAAAGCGCTACCCGGATCTGAAATTCCGCTCGCTACGACTGGTCGCCAGCAGTGAAGAAGCCTTTCGGCTGCTCGGCGAACACCAGGCAGATTTCTACATTAATGACGCCAGCGAAATGGAAAATACCCAGCGTTATTATCTTATCTCCCGGCCCTTCCCTGAACTGCGCATTCCGGTGGTGCTGGCATTCAGCCCAGAATTGAAGGATCTGCGCGAAAAAGTGAACGCTTTTATCGGCGAGTGGTATCGCAGCGGGGCGATGCGCAAAGCGCTGGAAGAGAGTAAACGACAGTATCTGCTCAGCCGCATTACCCTCTCGAAAGAAGAACGTACCTGGCTTGCGAATAATCGTCTGCAAATCTGGCTGCCTAAAAATGAGAATTTCGCGCCGATAATCTGGAAAGACGATCGAGGCTATCAGGGAACCGCTATCAACATGATCCATGACATGCGCGAGCTGCTAGGCATGGAGGTGGATGTCCATTTTGTCGATAACTATGCCGAGGAGCTGGCGCAGCAGCGCTGGCCGGTGCGCCTGGTGGACGTCGCAGAGAAAACAGACCTTGATCACGCCGCCGGGCGAATCGGCCCCGACGTTGCCTGGCATAACGTCTATTACAACCGTATCAAGCAACCCTTTTTGTGGGATGAAGAGAGCATCCGTAGCCAGCGCGTTGGCGTGCTGGCGGGGTCGTTCTCGGCGCGCTATCTCCAGGAACGATTTGGCAGCGATGTGGTGATCGTCACCCGACACAGCGTTAACGGCCTTATTGATGCGATTGAGAACAATAAAATTGACTATATTTTGGGAGATTTGAGTTCACTGGAATCGACACTTCGCGGCAATGAGCTTTTTCGCGGCGTACTGAAAGTGGCGGGCGTGACGCGCAGCGAAGTGATTATCGGTCCCTGGGTTCAACCCGATAATCCCATGTATCACTTGCTGACTCAGGTGAATCGCCTGTCCAGTTTCCGCACGCAGTTAGAGCGCCACGAAACGCGGGACTTTTTCCCCGCACTGACCAAAAATACTCTCAAGGTCATCAGCGTGATTTTGCTCATCACCGCGCTTTTCAGCATCGGAATGCTGGTAATGATGCGTCGTCATATGAAAGAAAACCGGCTGGTGAACCGCAACATCGTCCAGGCCCTGGAGAAAGTAAACCGCGCGCACGATGATGAAACCGGGAGCCATATTCAGCGCGTGGCGAAATACTGCGGGATGATGGCCCGTGAACTGGATCTATCGCGCAAAATGATCGCTGAAATAGAACATTTTGCCTCGCTGCACGACGTCGGGAAAATTGCTGTACCCGAGCGCATTTTGCGTAAGCAAGGGCCGTTGACCGCGCAGGAATTCAACGAAATGAAACTACACACCACCAAAGGCTATATGATCATTCAGGGTCTGGGTTTGGGTCAGGTGGCAGAAAACATTATCCACTTCCATCATGAAAAATGGGATGGAAGTGGTTATCCCGAAGGGCTTCGCGGGGAAAATATTCCGCTTGAGGCGCGCATCCTGGCGCTGGCGGACGTGTACGATGCGCTGAGGCAAAAACGCGTTTATAAGCCGGGGTTTACTCATGAGCTGGCATGTGAGGTTATCTTTGAGGGTGCCGGGAAACATTTCGATCCGCAGCTTATCGCCTTGTTCCGTCAGCATCATTTGAAGTTCTGCACGATCTTCGACAGTCTCGCTGACTAAATCATATCGTTGTTAAGAGAAAGGGAAATTCATCCGGCTATTCCTGGCATTGTTCGACTGATCGAACGGTAAAATGGTGTATTCCCATTAAATCAGAGCGAAATATGAAGAGATTATTCGTTGCCGGTTTAGTTCTGCTCCTCGCGGGCTGCACGGTCACCCGTCAGGCGCAGGTAAGCAATGCCGATGCGCCAAACGGCGTTGTCCGACTGGATTACGGCCAGGCGATTTTTCAAAATGCCCGTTACGATGACTATGTCACCAACGGGACGGCCACGCGCGAGTGTCAAAGCATGGGCTTCGCGACCGCCTCTTTCTATGGCCAGCCGATTAAAACCTGCAGTCTGTTCAGCGGTTCGGTGTGCCTTAACGAAACGGTGACTATCCAGTACAAATGCATGGGCTATGCGGTTAATCCCGCCGCTACGCAAACCTGGTAATAAGGGTAGGGCTGCCAGAATAGCGCTGGCAGCTCATTAAAATAAGAACCAGAACAATTCTCATTAATATATCAACTACTGCCAATGCGTTTTATTCCCATTCGTATTTTTAATAAATAATATAATTATTTTACCTTTTGCAAATATTTAAATAACAAATTATAGTGACGCCCTGACTGACAAAATAAATAATTTCCTGGAGCTGCGCTATGCTGAAAACTGAAATGATTGATAAGCTCAACGAACAAATGAACCTTGAGCTTTTTTCATCCCTGCTTTATCAACAAATGAGTGCCTGGTGCAGCTACCACAGCTTTGAAGGTGCTGCCGCTTTCCTGCGCCGCCATGCTCAGGAAGAGATGACGCACATGCAGCGCCTGTTCGATTATCTCGCAGATACCGGCAGCCTGCCGCGCATCAACCCGGTCGCGTCTCCTTTTGCTGAGTACACCTCTCTGGATGAACTGTTCCGCGCGACCTATGAGCACGAGCAGCTGATCACTCAGAAGATTAACGAGCTGACTCACGCGGCAATGATCGGCCAGGATTATCCAACCTTTAATTTCCTGCAATGGTATGTTGCAGAACAGCACGAAGAAGAGAAACTGTTTAAATCCGTTCTCGATAAATTATCACTGGCGGGTAAATCAGGCGAAGGTCTGTACTTTATTGATAAAGAGTTGTCGACTCTCGACACGCAAAAATAAAGTTTATGGGAGCCTTCCGGCTCCCTTTTTTTAATGCCGACAGATTTTACTTTCGTGCGTTGAAAACCCCTCTTCCAGCGGAACAAATTTCCCGCGCGCCGCCAGAAATGCCACCAGCTCCGCCGCCGTCATATTCTCCGCTGAACAAGTATGAAAACGCGCATGACTGCCAAAGCGTGAATCAATGGCCTGAACCAGGCTCTGCTCGCTGTACTGCTCACCCGACTCAATCATCATGTTGAGCACATCGTGTCCGTGAATCGACGCCATAAATCCTCCGAAGTGAAAGCGACAGCCTAAACGCGAATGTGTATCGCTGCCTTGCGCTGGCTCAGGTTTAACCCTGTAAAAATATCATTACACTGCTTGTAACGGGGATTTGACGAGATTGAGCTTTTGTCTTACTCTGCGCCGCAGATTAGGTTGCCATTGGCGGTTGTAGTAGAGGAAAGCGTGAAGAACAGAACTCTGGGAAGTATTTTTATCGTCGCAGGCACGACGATTGGCGCAGGAATGCTGGCAATGCCGTTAGCCGCAGCAGGCGTGGGATTTAGCGTTACGCTGCTGCTATTGGGATGCCTGTGGGCGCTGATGTGTTACACCGCCTTACTGCTGCTGGAAGTGTATCAGCACGTCCCGGCAGATACGGGCCTCGGTTCGCTGGCGGCACGCTATCTTGGTCGCTACGGCCAGTGGATAACGGGTTTTAGCATGATGTTCCTGATGTATGCCCTGACAGCGGCGTACATGAGCGGCGCGGGTGAACTGATTGCCTCCAGCGTCAACGACTGGTTTGGCACAAATATCTCTCCGGCCACCGGGGTGATTTTCTTTACCCTGATCGGCGGTGGCGTAGTGTGCGTTGGCACTTCTCTGGTCGATCTGTTTAACCGTTTTCTGTTTACTGCCAAGATTATTTTCCTGGTGGTGATGCTGGCATTACTCGCCCCGCACGTCCACAAAGTCAATTTGCTGACCTTACCGCTCCAGCAGGGGCTGGCGCTTTCTGCCATTCCAGTGATTTTTACCTCGTTCGGTTTCCACGGCAGCGTGCCGAGTATCGTCAGCTACATGAATGGCGATATTCGCAAACTGCGCCGCGTATTTGTTATCGGTAGCGCCATTCCGTTGATTGCCTATATCTTCTGGCAGCTGGTGACGCTGGGCAGCATTGACTCCTCGACCTTTATAGGCCTGATGGCCGATCACTCGGGTCTGAACGGATTTTTACAGGCGTTGCGTGAAGTGGTTGCGTCGCCGCACGTTGAGCTGGCGGTGCATCTGTTTGCCGATCTGGCGCTGGCTACTTCATTCCTGGGCGTGGCGCTCGGACTGTTCGACTATCTGGCGGATCTATTCCAGCGGAATCGCTCCGTCGGCGGACGCTTTCAGACGGGCCTGATCACCTTCCTTCCTCCGCTGGCCTTCGCGCTGTTCTATCCACGCGGATTTGTGATGGCACTCGGTTACGCGGGCGTGGCGCTTGCCGTGCTGGCGCTGCTGCTCCCTTCCCTGCTGGTATGGAAAAGCCGCCAGCAGCATCCAGATTCGGGTTATCGGGTGTGGGGTGGGAAGCCGTTGTTAGCCCTGGTGTTTGCGTGTGGGATTGGGGTGATTTTGGTGCAGTTTTTGATTGTGGCGGGATTACTGCCCGAAGTGGGCTAAAACCGCCCGGCGGCGCTTCGCTTGCACGGGCCTACAGGTTTTTTTGTAGGCCAGGTAAGCGCAGCGCCACCCGGCACTGTTTTTAATGCAAACAACAGCTCTTAAACTTCTTCCCGCTGCCGCAAGGACAGGGATCGTTACGGCCCACTTTGACGCCATTGACGATCGGTTTCTTCGCCAGAGGCTCCTGCGGATTCGCCAGCCAGTAGTTGTACAAACGAATTGCCGCCGGGCGAATGCTGTCGACGCTCGCGTGGTATTCCTCTTCGGTCATCTCTTCAACGCGATCGGTGTTCTCATCGCTGCCATGAAGGGCGATAACGGCTAAATCCGCTTTCAGCTCTTCGGGTAAGGTCGACCAGTCGGTCAATGCCATCCCGCGCATGTAGCCGTAACACCACTCTTCCACCACGGTGTAGGTATTACCTTCGACCTCGTTTTCGCCAAACATCGGTTCAAACTGATCGGGATAATCGCTCAGACGCTCGGCGATATCGTTCATATGCTTAAAGCAAAGATCGATAAAGCGGTTCATTTCACGATCGTTTTTCCAGCGCGGAATATGTTTTTCGCCGCCCCATACAGCCACCAGCCAGGTGTCAGGTTCCACCACAACAGGACCCGACAGCACTGCGGTCAGCATGCCGTCGAGTTCAGAAAGATCGAGAACGGACGCATCGTCATGACCATGAGAGATTAATGTCTCTTCCAGCCACTCCATTTCGTTTTCATTTAATGGGCCTTCAGTCATTACTGATACTCCTGAAAAAAAAGAAAACGATTTTATCACACTTCAGGTTAGTACTCTTTAAATGCCAGCTCCAGCCGGGCAATCAGCGGTTTAAACAGATAGCTCATCAGCGTACGCTCCCCGGTTTTTATCGTCACGCTGGCCGGCATCCCCGCTTTAATTTTGTAGTCACCGAGCAAATGCACCCCCTGTGGGCTGACCTGCACTTCTGCCAGATAATAGGGCTGCTGGGTGACTTTATCGATCAGCCTGTCCGCCGAAACCGTTAAAACACGCGCGGGAACCGAAGGCAGCAGCGCATGATTCAGCGCCGGGAACAGCACATCCACCGTCAGCCCCGGCACCATTTTATCTATCGCATGTACCGGTATTTTGGCATCGATTTGCAGCGGCTGATTCGCGGCAACAATATCCATTAAATGTTCGCCGGGCTGAATAATGCCGCCGACTGTACTGACTTTCACATCCAGCACAATACCATCAATCGGCGAGCGGATCTCGGTGTTTTCCAGTTCATGGCGGGTAGATGCCAGTTCGTCTTCCAGCGTCGCGACATCTTTCTGATTGACCGTTAGCTCAGACTCAACCTCACGAATAAACTGGTGATTCACCTGATAGGCTTTAATTCTCAATTCGTTCTGCTGGGATTTCAGTTTGGCGATGTTGAGAATATCTTCCGACACGCTGCTGGAGATTTCCGCCGCCTCGCGCTCCAGCACCAACAGTTGTGCTTTGGGGTAGTAGTTTTTGGCGCTGAGCGCTCTGAGTGTGCCTAATTCACGGTTAATCAGGATGAACTGATGTTCCCGGTAGCCTTTTATTTTATTCAAATTCTCCGTTTGCCCCGCCAGACCATCCAGCGTCTCCTGGATCATCGACAGTTCATCCTGAATAGTTTTTTTGCGCGTATCGAAGAGTTTCTCCTGCAAGCGCCGGACTTCTGCCAGACGTTTATTGGTCGAAAAAGCCGTCGATAATGCGTCGCTAAAGGCGATAAATTCCATACCGTCTCGCTCTGCCAACAGCCGGTCTTCGATGGTTTTCGCGGAGATGTATTGCGCACTTAGGGCGCTGTAACGCATATCGAGCTGGATTTTATCCAGCCGGACCAGGACCTGCCCCTTTTTAACCAGCTCCCCTTCTTTGATAAAAATGTCCGTGACTCGCCCGCCGCTCAAATGCTGAATAGTTTTACGATTGCTCGACACGGTCACCGTCCCATCGGCCACCACACCGGCATCCAGCGGGGCCTGCACGGCCCAAAGCAAAAATCCGCCCACGCCAAGTACAATCACCAGAATGCCCCGCAGCAACGGCGGCCAGATATTGGTATCAACGGTTTTGTCATGATTATCTTTCATCACAGTGCCTCGCGTTGCGGTTCATTTTGCGGTGCAGACGCGGTAGCCACCGGTTTCAAAATATTGGCCTGCCGCAGATTGGCGATCACCTGCTCACGGGTACCGAACTCCTGAATGGTCCCTTCATTGAGCAACAGAATTTTGTTCACCACGCCCAGCAGAGTGGGACGATGAGAAATAATCACTACCGTTTGCCCCTGCGTTCTCAGGGTATTGATGGCCTGAATGAGGGCATATTCCCCGGCGTCGTCCAGACTGGCGTTCGGTTCATCGAGTACCAGAAAAGCGGGATTGTTGTAGACCGCGCGGGCCAAACCGATGCGCTGGCGCTGACCGCCAGAAAGCTGATATCCATTGGCACCGAGCGGCGTGTCGTACCCTTCTGGCAGCCGCAAAATCATGTCGTGAACACCGGCAAGCGTAGCGGCAGCGACGACCAGTTGACTCTCATTTTGCGTGAAACGGGCGATATTTTGCGCGATGGTGCCGTCAAAGAGTTCGACATCCTGCGGCAAATAGCCGATCGCCGGGCCCAACAGGGCTTTATCCCACTGGCAAATATCAGCCCCGTCGATGCGTACTTTTCCAGACAGCGGTGACCAGACGCCGACTAACAGTTTTGCCAGCGAGGTTTTTCCCGAAGCCGACGGGCCGATAATGCCCAGTACTTCGCCCTGTTCGAGCTGAAAAGAGATATTACGCAGCACCGGCGTTTTTTGCCCCGGCGGCGCGGCAAACAGAGATTCAACGCTGATATTGCCTTTTGGACGGGGCAGCGTCAGAACCTCTTTCTCGCTTGGATAGTCGCTCAGCAAACGAGAAAGCTGGCGCCAGGCGTGGCGAAACTGCACAAACTGTTTCCAGTTGCCAATCACCTGCTCCACCGGATTCAGCACCCGCCCCAGAATAATGGAGGCGGCGATCATCAGTCCGGGGGTGATTTCACCGGCAATTACCAGCAAAGCCCCCGCGCCCAGCGCCACGGACTGCAGCAAAATGCGAACGAAACGACTCAGGCTACTTAGCCCGGCGGTTTTATCGGCGATTTGCGTCTGTATGACCAGGGCTTTGCTGTGCTGCTCAAGCCAGTTGTGCTTCAGGGTTGGCAGCATTCCCATCGCTTCAATGGTGTCTGAGTTTTGCAGTTGTTTATTCAGCTTGCTGGTATTGTTGATCGTTAATGCATGGGCCTGCTGGATGGGTTTTTTAGTGGTTAATTCGGTGACCAGCGTTAGCGAAAACAGTATAGCGATCCCCCCGAGGGACAAATATCCGAGTAAGGGATGAACAAGAAAGGCGATGAATAAGTAAAAAGGTGTCCACGGAATATCGAGCAGCGCAAATAAACTGTTTCCCGAGATAAACTGGCGAACTTGTGCAAGGTCATTAATTGCCTGCGCGGGATTATTATCCCCCGTAGCAATACGACGTTTAAAGGTGGCATTAAAAATAAGTTGGTTTAATTTTACGTCCAGACGATTGCCGAGGCGCGTCATGACGCTGGAACGGGCAAATTCAATCATCGAAATGACTGTATACAAGCCGATAATAAGCAACGTTAACATCAACAGCGTGGTGGTGTTTTTACTGACCAACACCCGATCGTAAACCTGCAGCATATATATTGCCGGGGCCAGCATCAGAATATTGATCGTGCTGCTAAAAAACAGCAACATGAAAAACACCGGTCGGGTTCCTTTTAAAGCCGTATTCAATTCAGTAAGCGGTTGCTGGCTCGGCATAACGTTCTCCTTATATTCGCGGTGAGCTACGGCCATTTTCATGGCCGTAGCAGCAGGAGTTATAAGATAAAGTCAGACACATTGACGGTGCTGGCCGTGACGCCCGTAAGGGTGATCACGTTACCGTCAATGGTGATGACCGCATCGCCTCCGCTGGCGGCAATCGCCACACGGCTACCGAAGTTTCCGCTGGTGATCCCAAGCCCACTGATATCCATGAGATCCTGTCCACCGCGCGCATCGCTGTCGAAGCCAGTAACGCGATCTCGCCCGAAGCCCGCCGCAAACGTGAACCGGTCATCGCCTGTTCCCCCGTCGAGCGCGTCGTTTCCTGCGCCGCCGCTGAGAATGTCATCTCCGATACCGCTTGAGAGCACATCATCACCTGCCCCTCCGCTCAGGTTGTCATTCCCGTTGGCACCCACGAGGTTATCGTTCCCGTCGCCGCCGTCGAGCACGTCGTTGCCGATCCCGCCCTGCAACAGGTCGTTCCCGCCCATTCCAGACAACCGGTCATTCCCTGTACCGCCAGTGATGGTATTGGCAAGCGCATTCCCGGTCCCCGTGAAATTCCCCTGTCCGGTAAAGACCAACACTTCTACATTTTCCGTCATCACGTAGGTTGCAAGATTGGTCTGGACGGTATCCGTTCCGCCGTTCAATCCCTCGGTGACCCCATCTGCGGCGTTATCGACGATATAAAGATCGTCACCTACGCCACCGGCCATGATGTCCGCGCCCTGACCGCCATCGAGTTCATCGTTCCCGGCATCTCCGTTCAGAATATCCTGCCCCTGACCGCCGCTCAGATCGTCATTCCCCGCACCACCGTTGAGGAGATCGTCTCCCGCCTGGCCCAGCAGAGTGTCATTCCCGCCTTCACCATTGAGAATATCGCTCCATGCTGTGCCGACCAGGGTATTCGCCGCGTTGGTCCCCGTCACCAAATCGCCGATTGGTTGGGTCGCGGCAGATGTCAGAACCACTGGCGGGTTGCCTTCGTCATCCACCACCGTCACCACCACCTGCAGGGTGCGTCCGATCATGGCCTGCCCCGGCGTGTAAGTCGCCCCTGTCGCGCCGGCGATATTCACAAATCCATTGCCCGCATTCATTCTCCACTGGTAGCTGAAGTTGTTGCCGGTCAGACCATCGCTGTCAGCAATACCCGAGACCACAGCGGTCAGCGTGATGCTTTCCGTCGGCGTGAGATCGCTGATAACCGGAGCGCCTGTTGTCGGCTGGTCGCGCACCTGAACGGCACCCGTTTGTGCCGATACCAGTCGCTCGGCATCGCCCATCCGGTCGGTGAAACTGGCGATAACCCGCAGCGGAGCGCCCAGAATGCCACCCGGTACGCGGAAGGTTTCTCCGCTTGCCTGGTCGCGCCATTGCCCGCCCACCAGCGCCTGCCATGTGAGTACAATCGGCGTATTCGTCGCGATGCCGTTTCCATCCTGAAGATCCGTGAGATTCACGCGCAACAGGTCGCCTACCTCAGGCGTCGCATCGGTGATCGACAGATTCCCGGTAGCTTGCTGCGCTTTGACCCACAGTTGTTCACCGTTGCCAAACTCCACTTTTTCGATATTGAGCAGGCGGTCAACGCCGTCGTTAAACGCCAGCCCGGCCGCCGGAGTCGCGTGGTTCACCGTGAGACTGCCGTCCGCATTGCGGTTAAACAGATAGTTACTGCTCAGATCCCGATAGACAGCCACATCCGTTTCTGAACCGTTACCCTCACGCAATATTTCCCGCACGATGGAAAGCTGATTCGGCTTAAGCGTGCCCGCCAGCATGAGCGATTTCAGCTCATTCATACTGTCGGCGCTGGTTAACCCCGGCATACCGGAAACCGCGATGCGAACGTTCAGCCAGGCATCACCATCAATAATGTCGTTACCTGATTTACCGGTGATGCGATCGCTACCGCCGCCGCCGAGTAAAATGTCACCGCCATTATCCGGGTTAAACACCACCGCGTTAGGGTCTGTCAGTCGCGAGCCGCCGACAATGTTCTGCAGGCCGGCTATCCTGTCGACACCTTCCTGAGTGAGGTTATTGGACAGCGGAACGCCCTGCACCGGCGCGGTCCCGACCGGCTGTTCCGTGCCGGTTAAGACATCGTCAAACTTCCAGCCTGACAGCCCTTCCACCAGGTCAAAACGATCCCGCAGGATGAACTCCTGTTGGTTGACGAAGATTGGAATGCCCAGATCCGAGTTGGCCGCGTTGGGGTCGCCTTTATGGATCGCCCAGTCGAAACCGGCCATGCCGTTGTTGCGCTGGATGCCCGCCCCCTGAACCATGATGTCGTCACCGGCTTCACCATCGTAGTCAGTGTCGTTACCCTGACCGTTCAGGACGTCGTGGCCGATAATGGTACTGTTGAAGAACAGCTCGGAGTTTTCACCGGTCAGGGAGTCAAACCCGTCGCCGCCCTCCAGCCAGTCATCGCCTTCGTTACCCAGCAGCGCGTCACCGCCGGAGCCACCGAGCACGAAGTCATTGTCGCGTCCGGCGAAGACCTCCTGCGCATCTTCACCGACAACGATAAAATCACTTCCGCTGCCGCCGAAGATCAGATCGTTACCGTTGCCGGAGAAAATGACATCGTGGCCCGCGTCGCCGTGCAAGAAATCCGCTCCGCCAATCGGCGTCCCGGTGTCGGTAATAATGTCGTTTCCGTCACCGCCGTGAACCACGTCCGCCTCGTCACCGCCGTCCAGGCGGTCATCACCCGCATCCCCCCACAAACTGTCGATCCCTTTCCCGCCGATAAGCGTGTCATTCCCTGCCGAACCGCCAAGCACTACATGTCCGTCCCCGGTGTATTTCAGATACGCGCCGTCGGCCGCGCCATCTCCGTCAACATCCGCCCCGGCCGCTCGACGTACCACCAGCGGGAAGAGCAGATCTTTGAGTGCATTCCCCCATTTAGGGTCGACATCTGTTTGCAGCGCTTTGTTGACCTCAAAGGTGTAGTCCGGCGTCTGGAACAAATGGGCTGGCAGGTGAGACGACCCTGCGTCCCCCAGGTCACTGTTACGCATCACCAGTGCCGAGAACGAGTTACCCTCCAGCTCGTTGAGCAAGTTCAGGCCCTGCACGCGGCTCAGATAGTAGAACCGGTCGCCGTCCTGTAGCATTTCCATCTGGGTTTCAAAGACAAAGTTAAAGGTTGAGCCGAGCATGCCGCCAAACTCATTTTTGCGCTCGGCCAGCCCGCCAATCCAAAAATCGACCTTGTTGAGCCCCGTCTCTTTGGTGGCCCACGCTCCGGTTCCCATAAAGAAATCCAGCGCATCGGCACGGGCAGGATCGTCAGCATCACCAAAAAGCAGGAAGTTCACTGCATCGCGGCGTGCTTCATTGGTGGTGGCGTTGAGAATCAACTCATGCTGACCATAGGCGGCCATGAAGTTGATAATCGAGGCCGGATTTTTCAGGAACGACGCAAAATCGCCCCAGCTTGTATACGGCCTGAGCTCACTGTTCCCGGTTAACTCGAAGAACTGTTCCCGCGCCTGGTTCAGCGTTGGCATGAGCGTATCGCGCCCACGCGCGAGGTTCAGCGCGCCGAGATCCAACGGCAGCCCGACCAGGTTATTACGCAGCGCATCGGTAATAAACTCATCAATCTCGTTACCCACCTGACGGGTCATCCCCCGCACAATTGCCCCCACCGCCTGCTCGGTTGAAACAGTCTGTCCGTTAAGCTCATGGAACGCGACCGGGTTCAGAAACGCTTCGATAAGCCCGATATCATCACTCTGCATATCCTCATCGGTACGCGCGACGGTTTCCGTTAGCATCGAGTGACCAAAGCGATATACCACGTGGGCAAACTCGGCAAAAATCGCCGGGTTAATGTCCGCGCTGTTCGAGAACACAAATGGATCGACCGCCGGTTGTACGGCGCGGGCGAACTCTTCAAACACCAGATGCTGGTACTCCATTTCCGTGGCGAAACGCCCCGCCTGGAACAAATACTCTCCGTTCCATTGCAGGGTGCTGGTATCCGCAGGAATTTCAGTTATCTGATGATTTGGCAGCAGCCATTGGTTAATCAGGCCAATGTCGTTGCTTTCAAGGATGGTGGTTTTGTACTGCTCAACCAGACGGTTATGCTCGCTATGGAATACGGAGTGAACAGCGGTCAGACCGATGTTTTCGTTGCCACGTCCGTCACCGGTAATAAAGTGGCGATCGAGCAGTTCGTTGTCGTAGGTCCCGCCCGCCTGAGCGTTTCCTGTATCAGAATCGCCATCTGCAACCAGACCTGCTTTAGGCGCAGCGGTGTGGGCGATATCATCAAGGAACGCATGTCCGGTACGGATGGTGTCTGATGGCAGCGTGCCGCCGTTAGCCTCAACCAGACCGCTTGCAGTGACGATTTGCACTTTGCCGTTGTCGCTTAAAATCAGATTGCCGTAGCGATCGGTTGCCAGCAGCGGAACATTGAACACATCTTGATCGGTGAGCGTAATACCGAGCAAACTTTCAGCCTGATGCTTCACATCCGCCCAGGTCGCCAGCCCGCCGTTGCTGCCTTCAAGCAGATGCCCGGTCGGTTCGGGTTTGCCATCAACCATTACATATTCACGAATAAAGATTTGATGGGAAGGATGGGAGGTGTAGGTCTGGTTCTGATCGATAAACGGTGTGGTGGTGTTCTTGGTATCGTGGTTGGCATTCACTTCAGCACGGGTGAGCAACATAAAGTTGGTCGGGGAACCTTCGACGTATAAGGGGTCGTCTGGCATAAGCGGAATAAACACAATCCCGTTGCCCGCTTTGGGGATCAAGTCCAGCCCGTGGTCAAAGAATTGGCCAAAGAAGGTCATCCAGCCATTGAATGCGGGAGACAAGCCGATATCAGGCGATAAATTGGGGATCGACAGGCTGCCATTGTCTGATACAGTGCCGCCGCCGGGGGCATCAGCAAGCCCGTCGTGCGCCTCCTGTGCGGCCGGGTTAGAGGCCGTTTGGTCAGAAATCAAATTACTGATGATGCGCGGATCGGCATCCATAACCACCTGATTTGGGTTGAGGATCAGGTATTTTTGCAGCGCTTCCAGATTGTTGAGATCCAGCGTAATCAAGCGGGGCATGGTTTGATCGGCCGAGCCGTAAAGCTCCTGACCGGGCAACAAATTGTTCCACGAACCATCCACGGTACGCAGCCCATAGGGTAACAGCGGGCTGGAGACCAGCTCCCGCAGAAGCTCGCCATTAACTGACCCGTCAGGATTAGTCGCCGCTTCAGAAATCTTTATCTGTTGGAGGATAAACGCAAGATCGTGCAACGTAACGGTAAAGTCATATTGTGTGGCCATAATCATTACCTCTGTATTAATAAGCTATCATCATCCGCCTCTGTCGCATTAAGGTATCGACAGAGAAAGAATGAACCTCACCAGAAAGAATTAATCGCCTGAACATCTTTACTTAACCGAAATCCGTTTACTGTTTTAAGTACAACACGTCTAACCCTGAACGAAGAATGCCGGGGTGGAATTATCCTGTCAGATTAATTATCCCAAAGGATTTCCGGGGATAAACACAACGTTTATATATTCAGCTAATAAATGATTAATAACTCTGTAAGATTGTCGCTTTCACAAAGGCAATATATTAGTGACACTTAACTGTCAGTGGACCTTTTATAAAACATGACAGTTTTGTTATGGTGATAACTATGGAGGGTCCTTTCTTTCCTGACATCATACTTTCTGCTGAAAACAATCCCCCCTGTACTAAGCTTTTTTCTTAGTACTTCCTGATGAATACTTTTATTTTTTAATACGCCTTTTCGACTCTTGAAGTATTGTCATGCCTGACTACCCTTGATCCAGAAGAATACTTTATGGCTTTTATGATAATTAATCGCATTTAATTCACAAAAATAGCAGACTAAGTATAGGGGGAGAAAGATAATGGCCAATACTAAAATGCCTTTCCTGCCAATTATATATGTTCGTGGCTATGCAATGAGTCGCCGTGAAATAAATGAAACTACGGCTGATCCGTTTAATGGCTTCAATTTAGGCTCTACGATGCTGCGTGCCTCAGCGAGCCAAAAAGACCGTCCGCGAAAGTTCTTTTTCGAATCACCGGTCATTCGTCTTGCGTCTGAATTTGGCTACAGCGACGTTTTTGAGCAGGGCCTGGATTTTACCGACGAAGGCTGGGAATTTGACTCGACGGGAAAACCTACCGGTAATGTGCTGGATGATAAATCCATTATTGTGTATCGCTACTATGACGACGCGTCCACGCTACTGGGAACAGGCAAAACGCCGAGCATGGAGGAAGCGGCAATTGGCCTTTCTCGGCTGTTAGCCAAAGTGCAGCGACTGCTCATCAGCAACCCTAACAGCGGCGTGCAGACGTCCGCCGATTTCCGCTGTTATCTGGTTGCCCATTCAATGGGCGGACTGGTGTGCCGCGCATTTCTACAAAATACCGCTCTCGATCCAGAAAAGATGGTGACAAGCGTCGATAAGTTCTTTACCTATGCCACTCCACATAACGGAATTGATTTTGCAGGGATAAATATTCCTGATCTGCCCTGGCAGAGTAGCGTGACTAACTTTAATCAGCAGCGCATGAGTGAGTATCTTGCGCTTGGGCAAGCTTACGCTAAGTATAACCGGGTCGATTTGATCCCGGAATCACGTCTCGCCTCGGGGCGTATTTTCACTATGGTGGGCACCAATCGCCTGGATTATGAGGTTGCCGCAGGGTTATCGCGCACCTTCGTCGGTAACGGCAGCGATGGGCTGGTCAAAATCGAAAATGCCACGTTAAACGGATTGAACAACGACGGGACGATCGGCGCGCCCTGTGCTAAGGCATTCGCCTATCGCGCACATTCAGGTTATTTCGGGATTGTGAACAGCGAAGAGGCGTTCCAGAATCTGTCGCGTTTTCTGTTTGGCGACGTACGCGTTGATATCTGGCTGGACCTTGACGAGATCCGTCTTCCTACAGCAGCAGTGAAAGCCGCCGGTGACGATGCCTCGAAAATTGATGCCATTTATCAGATTGAAACCATCGCATCACCGAGAGGAAAACCCTGGTCCCTCACCCGCCGTATCGCAGAAGAAGACTCCGTCGCCTGTCTGACGCAGAAAGAGTGGCGGGATCAAAAGCATTCGTCGCAGTACCTCTCCAGCGTATTTTTATCCCGCCGCGCGCGGGTGAAGAAAAGCCGACCGTCCCTGGCATATAGCCTGATGCTGGGAGTTAAAATCCCGGATTATGAAATTGAAAAACGCTTCTGGTTTAACGAGCATTTTGAAGGCGGTTATCTGTTCCGCAATTCGCTGATCCTGGAAATCGTGCCGCCTACAGATGAAACAACGCCCTGGAAGATCAAATATGCCTGGCAGGATTCCGGCTTTGCCAGCGCGGATATTCCGTTGAATCCTAACCAAATGATCGGCCACGAATGCGAAGTCACCATTCCTGTCGTCAGCGGCACCGTTGACACGACGGGAGTCCTGCGCCCCTCCACTCCGGGGATTTCCGGTCAGTTGCGCTTTAAAATACAGAACTGGAATCTTTCTTAATCACGCAGGTTGAGGAAATGGGAAAGGAAGAATAAAGACATTGCCGTAGTATAAAAACAAAAAAACCACCCGAGGGTGGTTTCACGACACTGCTTATCATTGATTTTATTCTTATTTTCCCATGGTACCCGGAACGAGACTTGAACTCGTACAGCCTATGGCCGAGGGATTTTAAATCCCTTGTGTCTACCGATTCCACCATCCGGGCTCGGGAAGAAATTGGAGGCGCGTTCCGGAGTCGAACCGGACTAGACGGATTTGCAATCCGCTACATAACCGCTTTGCTAACGCGCCTTAAATCTTTTGTCTTGCGACCAGCACCCGCAATTGCCGATGCTTTTAATTTGGAGCGGGAAACGAGACTCGAACTCGCGACCCCGACCTTGGCAAGGTCGTGCTCTACCAACTGAGCTATTCCCGCATGTCACCAAGCTATTTGTAATCACTTGATTTCATTATCATCCGGCAAGCAGTGCCGCCGTTCGATGCGTTGCATTCTACTTATATGACGATTTGAGTCAATGTTATTTTTGCTTCCCAGGATCGTTTGCTGAAAATTACGCCGAAACGATCACTGATCAAGCAGATCGCCGCGCGAGGCATTGAGGTATTGCAGCATTGACCACAGCGTCAGCACCGCAGCGACCCACAGCAAGCCAATTCCCGCCCACTCGACCCAGGCGTTCGGACGCCACAGCATCCACACAAGAGAGGCCATCTGCGCGGTAGTTTTCACTTTACCAATCCAGGAGACCGCCACGCTGCTACGTTTGCCCAACTCAGCCATCCACTCGCGCAGCGCAGAGATAATAATTTCTCGACCAATCATCGTTGCCGCCGGCAGCGTTACCCACCAGGTGTGGTAATGCTCTGCCACCAGCACCATCGCAATGGCGACCATGACTTTATCGGCAACAGGATCGAGGAATGCACCGAAGCGCGTGCTCTGATTCCAGCGTCGCGCCAGATAGCCATCAAACCAGTCCGTCACTGCGGCCACAAGGAAGATCAGCGCACATACGAAAGGAGCCCACGTGAACGGCATGTAAAAAGCCAACACAAAGAACGGGATAAGTACGACGCGAAAAAGCGTGAGCAACGTAGGGATGTTAAATCGCATAGTGACGGTAACTGTCTGTTGTCAGTAAAATTTAGCTCTATGTTGCTACAGAGCCCTCAATGTTTCAACGAGTAGTAGATCTTTTCTGCCAGCCCTTGCGAAATACCCGGCACTTTTGCAATTTCCTCTGCACTGGCGTTGAGTAATCCTTGCAATCCACCCATGTACTTCAACAACATCTGGCGACGTTTTGGCCCGACGCCCTCGATCGTCTCCAGCGTACTGGTATTTTTCACTTTTGCCCGTTTTTTGCGATGCCCGCCAATGGCGTGATCGTGCGAGTCATCGCGAATATGCTGAATCACATGCAGTGCAGGCGAATCCGGCGGCAAACTGAATCCCTCACCTTCGGGCTCAAGGAACAGCGTTTCCAGACCGGCTTTGCGATCGGTTCCTTTGGCGACACCGAGCAGTAACGGATGATGTTTATCCCACGGCACATCCAGCTCGGCAAAAACCGCTTTCGCCTGGCCTAGCTGCCCTTTCCCGCCATCGATCACGATGACATCCGGGATTTTCGTCTCTTCAATCGCCTTGCCGTAGCGACGACGCAGAACCTGGTTCATCGCGGCATAATCATCGCCCGGCGTAATACCGGTAATATTGTAGCGACGATATTCGGCGCGCACTGGCCCATTCGCATCAAACACCACGCAGGAGGCGACCGTTTGCTCACCCATCGTATGACTGATGTCGAAACACTCCATCCGCTTCACTTCAGGGAGTTTCAGCACCGTCGCCAGAGCCATGAGACGCTGATGAATGGTAGATTGCTGGGAAAGTTTGGTCGTCAGCGCCGTCGCAGCGTTGGTACGCGCCAGCTTCAAATAGCGGGCGCGGTCACCGCGTGGTTTGGTCTGAACATTAACGCGTCGCCCAGCCAGTTCGGATAGGGAATCTGCCAGCAGGGTTTTATCATTAAGATTAAAGTCGAGCAGGATTTCCGCTGGCAACGTGCGCATCTGGCTGCCCTGCAAATAAAACTGACCGACAAAGGTCTCGACAACTTCGCCCAGTTCGGTGCCACCCGGTACTTTTGGGAAATAGCTGCGGCTGCCCAGCACTTTGCCCTGACGAATAAACAGAACGTGAACGCATGCCAGCCCGGCGTCGAAGGAGACGCCAATCACATCCAGGTCGTCGCCATTGTTCGACACAAATTGCTTCTCAGTGACGCGTCGCACCGCCTGAATTTGATCGCGAATACGTGCTGCCTCTTCAAACGCTAACGCGTGGCTGGCTTTTTCCATCTGCGCTATCAGTTGCGTCAGCACCTGATCGTCTTTACCCGCAAGGAACAAACGCACGTAATCGACCTGCTGCGCGTAGTCTTCTTCGCTGACCAGCCCTTCCACGCACGGGCCGAGACAGCGCCCAATCTGATATTGCAGACAGGGACGCGAGCGGTTGCGATAAACGCTGTTTTCGCACTGGCGAACCGGGAAGATTTTTTGCAGCAATGCCAGCGTTTCACGCACGGCATAACCGTTCGGGAACGGGCCGAAATACTTGCCTTTCGCGTGTTTCGCTCCACGGTGCATCGCCAGACGCGGGTGAGTATCACCGCTGAGAAAAATGAAAGGATAGGATTTATCATCGCGCAACAAGACGTTATAACGCGGCTGATAGAGTTTGATGTAGTTATGTTCCAGCAACAGCGCTTCGGTTTCCGTATGAGTTACGGTCACGTCTATCTGCTGGATCTGCGCCACCAGAGCTTCAGTTTTGCGGGAGGCCAGATTATTTCGGAAATAGCTGGAAAGACGCTTTTTCAGGTCTTTCGCTTTGCCTACATAGATAACCGTGCCGCCCGCGTCATACATCCGATAGACGCCAGGCTGGCTGGTCACGGTTTTCAGGAAAGATTTTGAATCGAACACATCACTCACTGACTTGTTAGGGTCTCTGCATTGCACAGACCATGACGAATAGCCAGGTGAGTGAGTTCGACATCGCCATGAATGTTCAGTTTACTGAACATTCGGTAACGATAGCTGTTCACCGTTTTCGGGCTGAGATTCAACTGCTCGGAAATCTCATTCACCTTTTGGCCTTTGGTGATCATCAGCATAATCTGCAATTCACGCTCAGACAAACTGGCAAACGGCGATCCGGTCTTATCCGGTTCAATTTGACTTAACGCCATCTGTTGAGCGATATCCGACGCGATATAGCGTTGTCCGGAGAACACTGAACGAATTGCATTAACCACTTCCTGTGGCGCGGCACCTTTAGTCAGGTAGCCTGCGGCCCCCGCCTGCATGACTTTCGCCGGCAGTGGGTTCTCCGTGTGGACGGTTAGCATGATGACTTTGGTATCAACGTAGGCCCGCGCGATTTTGCGCGTAGCTTCGAGCCCACCGATGCCGGGCATGTTCATATCCATCAGCACCACATCGGCTGAGTGCGTACGGCACCATTTTACGGCATCTTCGCCACAACAGACTTCGCCTGCGACTTTAATACCCTTTATATCTTCAAGTATGCGTCGTATCCCTGCGCGCACGAGTTCGTGGTCATCAACAAGAAGAACGTTGATCAAAGGAATGTCTCCAGAAATAGGGATAACGCGACTGACTGCTAATTTGGCTTATATTAACGGTTTTCGTGCCAAGTTTGAAACGCTAAAAAATGCGCCATTCGATTTCTTTCTCGTTTTTGGAAATTAGCCTGTACAGCAAGTGGAAAGAAAATCTCATTTGAAAAGCTGAATAACCGTAATTTTTAAGCTTCTGTATTCAAAAAGTTACGAAAAAAGCGGCCACCAGCGCAAGGGAAAAACAGCGCTTATATTTTTGTAACAATAATTAACAGTACGCACACTACCTATAAACAATTAAGAGAGGTTAAAACATTAAAGTGATTCTACTTAATGCTAGTTTACCCAAATAAACAAAGCGCACATTTGAACAAAAAATAACCACTGCTTTTTTCCCTCTGTCTTGTGGTATACTCCGCCGCCATAACTTTCATCGTCGCGCTCAAGCGCCGTTTTGTACTGAGGAATAACAATGAGCACACCTGAATTCGCCACTGCCGAAAATAACCAAGAACTGGCGCAGGAAGTATCCTGTCTGAAAGCCCTACTGACCCTTATGTTGCAGGCGATGGGCCAGGCTGACGCGGGTCGTGTGATCATTAAGATGGAAAAACAAATTGCCCAGATGGAAGATCAGGGGCAGGCAGATGTATTTGCCGGTACGGTTAAGCAAATTAAACAGGCTTACCGCCAGTAATAAAGAAACGGCTGAATGCATTGCATTCAGCCGTTTTCGTGTCTGGCACGCAGAACAGTGAAAGTGTTGTCAGATGAATCCTGTTGCCGCCGCATAACAGGCAATTTGCGTCTTATTCGGCGCGTTAAATTTCTTCTGCATATTCTTCTGATGGAAGTTAACTGTATTCTCTGAAATTGACAGAATAATGGCGATTTCAGCCGACGTTTTTCCTTCCGCCGTCCACTTCAGAATTTCCTTCTCACGCTTGCTGAATTTCATCTCAGGTGGCATCACCATTTCATGTTCAAAGCGCAGCAACGCCGTCAGCGCCATTTGCACTAACATTTGCAGACGCAACTCTATTTCTTCGCTGTCCATCATTTTGCCAAACTGACTGGTTCGGGAAACAGACAGAAAGCCTAACGCGTGATTAGGCAGCATTAAGCATTGGGTAATCCCCTTGCGGATACCGTGGTCGCGAGCCCCATCCCATAATGGTTGCGCTTCAGAGAATAAGTCATCCGTCCAGGGAAGGTGTCCCTGAATGAAATTCTCTCGCTTTAATACCGGATCAATAGCGAAATAGTTTTCTGACTGATATTGCGACATCCATTCAGGCGGATAGCTTGAATGAACCGAAATTTTAGGCCGCGTAAACGGAACCGGGTGACGAACACAGAGTGAGTAATAATCGAATTCGAGTGCCTGTGTTTGTTGCTGAAGTTCGTTATAAACCTCGTCAACCGTGCCCATTTCCTGGAATCGCAGGAAGCAATTCCGTCGCCATGTGAAAAAGTCTGTATCCCTCATACTTACTGAATGAAGCCCCTGAAAAAGATAATCATTATTATGGTGAATATAACCTAACACATAAATCTTATTTATATGTATAAAATATCGCCCCAATTGAGAATAGCTTTCATTTCCAGTACTTTAAGTGATGCCAGACAGAATAAATATATCTACATAATCCGTATTATGGAGAATAATTTGCTCCGAATTATCTTTCCGGAGCAAATCAGCTTTAGCCAGACTACCGTGTCAGGAACTTTTCAAGGAACTGACGTGTGCGAGGTAATTGCGGATTAGTAAACAATTCTTTTGCTGGACCTTGCTCCACAATGCGCCCCTGATCCATGAAAATCGCCCTGTCGGCGACATCTCTGGCAAAGCTCATCTCGTGAGTGACGATAACCAGGGTGCGTTTTTCCTGCGCCAGCTGGCGAATAGTGTTCAGCACTTCGCCAACCAGTTCCGGGTCCAGTGCTGACGTCGGTTCATCGAACAAGATAACATCCGGGCGCATCGCCAGCGCACGCGCAATGGCTACGCGCTGCTGCTGTCCGCCCGAGAGACGACGTGGATAGCTGGTCTCTTTTCCCGATAGCCCAACTTTCGCCAGCAGTTCCCGCGCACGCGCGGTCGCTTCCTCTTTCGGCTCACCTTTTACGATGACCGGCCCCTCAATAATGTTCTCCAGCACCGTACGATGCGGGAACAGATTGAAGCTCTGAAAGACAAAGCCCACATGCTGGCGCAGGCGGCGTATCAGCCCCTTTTGTTGCCCGAGGGACTTTCCGGTATCGATGGTGATATCACCGACACGAATAGTTCCCCCTTCTGGCTGCTCCAGCAAATTAATGCTGCGCAGTAGGGTGGTTTTACCGGAACCGCTTGGGCCGATAATCGCCACCACCTCGCCCTCTTGCACTTCCAGATCAATACCATGCAACACGGTTTGCCCGTGGAATTTTTTGACCAGGTTTTTGACGTCGATAGCACTCATTTCGGATCTCGCTCCTGGCGGTTAAGCTGGTTCTCAAAATAGTTTTGCAGTGCCGAAAGCACTGTCGCCATGACCCAATAAATTAGCGAAGCTGCCAGATACATGGTGAAAACTTCCAGCGTGCGCGAGGTGATGAGCTGCGCCTGACGGAACAGTTCCGGCACCTGGATCGTCGCCGCCAGTGACGTGTCTTTCACCAGGCTGATAAAGCTGTTGCTGAGCGGCGGGAGCGCCACGCGTGCCGCCTGCGGCAGAATGGCCCGACGCAGCGTTTGCCACGGCGTCATGCCGATACTGGCCGCCGCTTCCCATTGGCCTTTATCGATAGAGGAAATCGCCGCTCGCAGCGTTTCAGAGGTGTACGCAGCGGTATTCAGCGACAGGCCAATCATTGCCGCTGGGATCGGGTCCAGCTCGATACCAAACTGCGGCAGGCCGTAGTAGATCATAAACAGCTGAGCGATCAGTGGCGTACCGCGAAATATTGAGATGTAAAACCGCGCCAGCCAGCGTACCGGCAGGATCGGCGACATGCGCATCAATGCCAGGATAAAGCCCAGCACCAGGCCAAAGAACATCCCTCCCAGACTCAGTTGCAGCGTGAACACCGCCCCTTTGAGCAGGTAGGGCAACGAATCAATAACCAGTTGAATACTTTCTTGCATTATTTTTTCCGACCCGCAATTCAGACGTGAGGATGATAGGCAAACAACGCTGGCGCTCCGCCGGTGTGGACAAACAGAATCGGCCCTTCATCCTTAAAGCGTTTCTGGGTAATGCCGTCGATCAGCCCCGCCATTGCTTTACCGGTATACACCGGATCCAGAAGAATGCCTTCCAGACGCGCCAGCAGTTTGATCGCCTCCTGCCCTTCTTCGTTCGGCGTACCGTAGCCTGGGGCAAAATAGTCGTCCCACAGCAGAATATCCGACTTCGCCTGCACTTCCAGCTGCTGCGCAACTGCCTGCTGCAAAGTCACGACCTTTGGCTTCTGATCGGCCACGCTACGCGATACGGTGACGCCAATCAGCTCGACGTCCGGCATCAGTTGCTCCAGTCCGACCGCCAGCCCAGCGTGCGTCCCGGCGCTGCCGGATGCCACTACCACCGAAGACAAGCTCACCGCCCCTTCGCACTGCTGGGCGATTTCAAGCGCGCTCTCTACATAGCCCAGCGCACCCAGCGCGTTTGAGCCGCCGACCGGAATCACGTACGGACGAAAGCCCTGAGCTTCGACGCGCGTCGCGAGCGCTTCCAGCTGTGCCGCCGGATCGGTCAGCGCATCACACATTTCAATCTGCACATTAAACAAGTCCAGAAGCAGACGGTTGCCATTAGTCAGATAGTTTTCCGCGCGCGTGCCAATTGGGTTTTCCAGCAACGCTACGCAGTTCAGTCCGAGCTTCGCGGCCACCGCCGCCGTCTGACGCACGTGGTTTGACTGAATCGCACCAGCGGTGATCAGGGTATCCGCGCCTTCGCGCAGAGCGTCGGCCGCCAGGAACTCCAGCTTACGCAGCTTGTTCCCGCCCATTGCCATTGGGGTCACATCGTCACGTTTGATAAAAATATCGCGTCCTAAATAGTCAGAAAAACGCGGCAGATACTCCAGTGGCGTTGGCGCGCCGATAAACTCGAGGCGCGGAAAACGCGTTAAATTTTGCAGTGACATGAAACCTCCGGTAACGCTGTTTTTGTTTGTTATTTTTATTATGCACGCAAGAGTGCCAGAAATGAAAAAGGCGCTTTTAAAAGCGCCTTTTTTTAGTGAAAGACTTACTTCGTCACATCTGCCCCAAACCACTTCTCGGAGAGCGCTTTCAGGCTACCGTCTTTTTGCATATCGGCGATAGCACCGTCCACGGCTTTAACCAGGTCCTGGTTATCTTTGCGGATAGCGACACCGGCTTCCTGACGGGAGAACGCATCACCCGCGACCGCCAGCGTATCTTTGGTTTTCTTCACCAGATCCAGCGCTGCCAGGCGATCAACCAGGATGGCATCGATACGGCCAACGCGCAGATCCTGATATTTAGTCGGGTCATCATCGTATGTACGGATGTCGACGCCCTGAACGTTCTGGCGCAGCCACTCTTCATAGTTAGTGCCCAGACCGACGCCCACTTTTTTGCCTTTCAGATCGGCGGCCGATTTAATCGTGCCTTCGTTGCCTTTCTTCACAAGCGCCTGAATGCCGGACACGGTGTACGGCGTAGAGAAATCATATTTCTTCTTACGCTCATCAGAGATGGTCACCTGATTGATCACCACGTCGATGCGTTTGGAATCCAGTGACGCCAGCATCCCGTCCCATTTGGTCGGTTTAAGCTCGGCTTTGACGCCCAGATGTTTCGCCAGCTCTTGAGCAAACTCAACTTCAAAACCGGTCAGCTTGCCGTCATCGCCCTGGAAACTGAATGGCGGATAAGTACCTTCCAGCCCAACCAGCAGCGTGCCGCGTTCTTTCACTTTATTCAGCAGATTTTCAGCGGCGAAGGTTTTCGCGCTCATCCCTGCGACCAGTGCAACAGCCATGACGCCCATCAGCGCCTGACGACCCAGAAGTGCTAATTTCATAGTGACCCCGATATAGTGGTTTTTTGAGTAGTGTAGGGCTTTCGTTTATAACGTCAAACACGAGTCCGCTACATCTTATTCAATTTTAATATATATCAGAAGTTGTCCCGGCGTAGACTTTCTGCTTCATCACGCCCGGCATTTGCGCTTTATATTGCGCGTACTTACGCAGGGCGATGCGATAGTTGTTGGTGCTGGTGGCGGGCAACCAGGGTTCCAGATTTTCATCCAGATAACCGGTTTTCAGCAGATCGCGGGAGATGTTTTGCATAGTCAGATGCTGGCCCAGGCGACGCAGACGAACTACATATTCGCGCACGGTCCCGTGACTCATTTCTGTTTGCTCAAACAGGAATTGTTTAAAGCCGATGATGTCGAAAAAGTCGCTTTGCTCTTTGCAATGCAGATCGCCACAGAACCGGCACAGGGCCACCCACTCTTGCTGCTCCACCTGCCAGGTGGATTCATCCATCAGGGTGTCGAGACGAGAAATCGCGATCTTATTCACGATTTCGCCACGACGAACCAGCGTGATACGGTCAAGTAACTTATTGCAATGGGCGCAATGCGTCTGACTGTGTTTAAAGTCTTTTAGGTAGCGGCTTAAAGGCCGTCTTTTAGATTGCTGCACCGTCATGATAACTCCTGGTTGTCAATACGTTGTGCGGCACTTTTCGGGCGAACATCGCCTATAACTTACCCAGTTTGGTCCGTAAGCGTTTGATGGCCTGACTATGCAATTGGCTCACCCGAGACTCCCCCACTTCCAGAACCGCGCCGATCTCCTTAAGATTCAGCTCTTCCTGGTAATAGAGTGTTAACACCAACTGCTCACGTTCCGGTAAAGCTTCAATAGCTTCCATTACGCGAGAGCGTAAATTACCTTCCAGTAAATGGTGTAACGGGTTTTCTTGCTGATTTTCATCAGTCACCAGCTCAATGCTATCGCCATGCTCTTCGCGCCACTCGTCATAAGAGAAGAGTTGGCTGTTATTGGTATCGAGCAACATCTGGCGATAATCTTCAACAGCAATGCCAAGACGCTCCGCCACTTCAGTTTCCGTCGCGTTGCGTCCCAGTTCCTGTTCGAGCTGTCCCATCGCATGCGCCACTTCGCGGGCATTGCGGCGAACACTACGCGGCACCCAGTCACGGCTGCGCAGTTCGTCCAGCATCGCACCACGAATACGCTGTACTGCGTAAGTCGTAAATGCCGTTCCTTGCAGAGCGTCGTATCGGTCAACTGCATTCAATAACCCGATACCGCCCGCCTGTAGCAGGTCGTCCAGTTCCACACTCGCCGGCAATCGCACCTGGAGGCGCAATGCTTCGTGACGCACCAGCGGGACATAACGCTGCCACAGCGAGTGTTTATCCATTACACCTTCAGCGGTATAGAGTGAATTCACGATAAACAGCCCTGCGTTAATTGAGTTATCGGCATGATTATCCGATTCTGGAGGGGTTTTAATCGGGTGAATAGTGGGTGAAATGAGGGGTTATTTGCAGTAATGGACTATTTAACATTGCAGAGGGTATCTGCCCTCTGCTTTATTAAGCGTTAAAGTGCTGTCACTCAGGCAACCTGTTGCACGTTAACATCTTCTGAACATTTCCTCTGGCTCAGGCGAAGTACAGTTTCAATTATTCTCCCCTGCTCCTCATTAGTCATGTCGGGAAATATAGGAAGACAAAGGATTTTTTCGGCAATTTGGTTGGCCACAGGCAATTCTTGGGGCGCAGCTGAATCTAAATGTCGATACATAGAGAACGAACTAATTAACGGATAGAAATAGCGTCTCGCATAGATGTCCTCTTCTTTAAGCATTTCATAGAGTTCATCCCGGCTTAAGGGGAAATGCTCCTCCACCAGAACCGGGAAGTATGCATAGTTCCACTCGTAATCATCGGCAAATTGATAACACGACAGGCCGGTAGCGAGAGCTAATTCGCGCATATAGCGTTGATAAATTTGCTCTCGAGCAAGCAGAGCACGATCAATATGCTTTAGCTGAAGCAAACCAAAAGCCGCAGAGACTTCACTCATTTTTGCGTTAATGCCTGGCGCGACAACTTTGGTTTCACCGGCAAAACCAAAATTCTTAAGATAATCAATTCTTTGCTTGGTTTTAAGGTCGTGAGATATGATCGCCCCGCCCTCAAAGGTGTTGAACACTTTGGTCGCGTGGAAGCTCAATACAGAGAGGTCACCATTATTCAGTACGCTGGTGCCGTTGCTTTTAACACCAAATGCATGAGCGGCATCATAAATAACCCGCAGGCCATATATATCTGCAATTTGTTGGATTTTATCAACCTGGCACGGAATACCGTAGCAATGTACGGGCATAATTGCGGTGGTCTGAGGAGTGATCAACGCTTCTATTTTCTCAGGATCGATGTTAAACGTGAGAGGGTCGATATCCGCAAAGACGGGGGTTAAACCATTCCATAACAGCGTGTGTGAAGTGGCGACAAAAGAATAAGGCGTTGTGATAACTTCGCCCGTCACACGCAATGCCTGCAACGCTGTCAATAAAGCCAGTGTGCCATTTGAAAACAAACTTACATACTTGACGCCAAGATAATCCGCTAAAGATGCCTCAAGGTCCTGATGAAAACTTCCGCCGTTGGTGAGCGTTCTGCTGGACCACATTTTTTCAAGGTAGGGGATGAATTCCTCCAGTGGTGGCAGCAAAGGACTCGTCACGAATATTTTATTGTTCATTTCTGGCGTCACATATAAGTCGTTTAATCCCTATTTTATAAGTTAATGACGTCAATGATCGCTCGAACAAACGCCAATTTGGTGTCCTTATTACCGGCAAACCACTGCTGAATCCGCAGCAAAACACGCTATAGGCTAAAAAGAATGCAAATTGCCCTGCTGTTTTCGTCATGGGGAGAGTTCGGCAGCGATAAAATAACAAAAATCTCTCATCTGTTCGCAGCGAATCAATCAACCGGTGTTTAACATCATCGCTGAGGTTGCTGATCTGCACATTTTTCTCATCGACTGAGATTCATCATGATCGAAAATCATACCAAACAGCTGCCATCTGCAATCCTCGTCATTTCTGACAACCCTGAGTTATCGAAGCATTTCATGCGCCTTATGGAGAATGTGCCTGAGCTGAAAGGGATTCAGATGAAGCTTTGCTACTCTGCGAAAAACCCACAGCCGGAAGCAATGGCAGCGTTAGGTGCTAAATCAAGCGATCTGCGGGACAGTCTCACTGTGGATGACATTATAGCGACAACCGACCTTGTGTTTAGCCTTCACTGTAAGCAGATTTTCCCTGAAAAACTGGTCACCCATGTCAGGTGTATTAATGTCCATCCGGGTGTTAATCCTTACAACAGAGGGTGGTTTCCCCAGGTTTTCTCAATAATGAACAAACTCCCTGCGGGAGTGACCATTCATCTGATGGACAACGAAGTCGATCACGGTGCGATTATTTATCAGTCGGTCATCCAGATTGCAGAAAGCGATACCTCATTCGAGGTGTATCGCAAGATTATCGCTGAAGAAAAAACCTTGCTTGACCAGAATATTATTAACCTTATTTCAGGTGATTACCCGACGACTTGTCCAGAATCTGAAGGTAATTACAATAGCATTGCTGATTTCAGGAAATGCTGCGAGCTTGATTTAGACAAAACAGGATCGCTCAGAGAACACATTGATTTATTAAGGTCACTGACTCACGGAACGTTGAAAAACGCATTCTTCAAAGACGCACAGGGCCGTAAGCATTATATCCGTGTTCAAATAGAACCTCAGGATAGGTCATTCGAAGAAGAAAATAATAATGACGAGAAAAAATATGTCTCAGCATGAATTAGTCAGTATTCTCATTCCGGCTTACAAGGCCGATTTCTTCGAACAAGCACTCCAGAGCGCAATAGATCAGGACTGGCCGAATACTGAAATTATTGTTTGCGATGATGGTGACAACGACGCTATCCGCGTGACGTGCGAGCACCTTGCCCGCTCCTCAGGTAAGCCAATTAGTTATCATAAAAACACTCAACGTCTGCTGGAAACCGGAAATGTTTTGCATTGCCTCAGCCATGCAAAAGGGAAATACATTAAATTTCTGTATGATGATGATCTCATCGCTAAAAACTGTATATCCCGATTAGTAAAAGCCCTAAACGATAATCCTGAAATTGTCCTGGCATCTTCACGTAGAACACGCATTGATGAACTCGGGAATATATTACCTGATATTGTCGCCACCGCGTTTCCTTTCCAGCAGGACACGCTTCTCAGCGGAAATGATCTTATTTCCTTCCTGTGTGATTATCAGGTTAACTTTATTGGTGAGCCCAGCGTTTTCCTGTGCTATCGCGACGATCTACTCGCACTTGGCGATCAAATATTCAATATTGATAACGAGGAAATGCCTTATTTTGCCGATGCCGCGCTAATGATTAAGTTATTCCGTAAAGGAGACCTCGCGTTCATCAGCGAACCGCTCTCTTCATTCCGGATATCTGACTCGCAAATCAGCCAAATGGCAAAATCGCAGCAGGAGCAGGTCACCAGAACCTACTCTTTGATGCCGCAATTGATCAAAAAATTGGGTTGGTATAAAGGTTCGAAAGAAGAAAACCAGCATGTAACGATTGCTGCGTTGCACTCACCGAATGAAGTGCATCAGGTCAATCTTGTGCATGCATTGCAGCACGCGATGCACCGTAGCGCTCAGGATTACCACAGCGAGCAAATAACAAAGTGGGTCGAATCACGAACTCTCCCCCCGCAACATCAAGAGCTGGCTGCCTCTTTCCAGGCATCGCGCGCTATCCAACAGTCACTTTGCGTATTTATCCGCGAAAATGGGCACGCAGATGCGCTTGAACGTACAGTGGATAGTATCACTGCGTGGCAGGGTTTTGGGCTGACGCTTCATCCCGTTATTGTGGGTAACAGTGTTTCACCCACTCGATATCCGACGTCTGTAATAGATGCGACGGTATTAAATGCTGTTTCCCGTATCAACGATTTTCTGACGGCAAGTTCGCACGATTGGGTCATGGTATTAGAGGCCGGCGAACAACTTCTGGTCAGCGGATTGTTATCTTTCGATCTGGCTCTGGAAGGCGCTTCGGGCTGCGATGCTATTTATGCTGACGAAGTGAATATCGTTGGCAACAAAATCACAGGGACCACGCTGCGCCCGGACTTTAACCTCGATTTGCTCCTGAGTAACCCGGCAGAAATGTCCCGTCACTGGATTTTCAAGCGCTCAACGCTGATGTCGCTTGGCGGGTTTAATCGAATGTACCGCCAGGCATGGCAATTTGAATATATCGTCCGCCTGATTGAGCAAAAAGGCATTCAGTTTGCGGGGCATATTCCAGAACCTTTAGTCGCCTCGCACGGCCAGTTCACGATTGCTCTCGATGAAGAAAAAACTATCCTGCGCAATCATCTTCGCCAGCGCGGTTATCCTGCAGGGGAAGTGGAATCAGAGCGTCCAGGGCTCTATGCCTTACGTTATCATCATCAGCAGCAACCGCTGGTTTCCATTATTATTCCGACAAAAGATCAGTTGCCGATCCTCGTTCACTGTGTCACTACCCTGCTGGAAAAAACACGTTATCCGAATTACGAAGTGCTGATCGTCGACAATAACAGTGAAACGCCAGAAGCGCTTGAGTGGCTAAACGGGATTTCAACTATCGATCCGCAGCGCATTCGCGTTTTGCGCTACCCTCACCCTTTTAACTATTCCGCAATCAATAACATGGCAGCCCGTGAGGCGCGTGGCGAATATTTGGTGTTGCTGAACAATGATACGGGTGTGATTGAAAACAACTGGCTCGACCATCTTCTGAATCATGGTTTACGCCCTGAAGTGGGGATAACGGGAGCCCGGTTACTATACCCAAGCGGTAATATTCAGCATGCAGGCGTGGTAATGGGATTAAGAGGCCCTGCGGATCACCCCTTCATTAACAGTGAAAAAGACAAACCGGGTTATATGAATCGTCTGCACTGCGATCAAAACTACAATGTGGTGACAGCCGCCTGTCTGCTGGTCCGTAAATCGGTTTACGAGGCAGTTGGTGGCCTCGACGAAGAACAGTTCCGCGTCTCCTACAATGATGTGGATTTCTGCCTCAAAGTACGTGAAGCCGGTTATCTGACAGTATGGACGCCGTATTCAGTAGTGATGCATGAGGGCAGCGTCAGCCAAAAATCTGTGGATAAAGCTACTCAGGAAAAAAAACGTCAGCGTTTTATGGGTGAGCAAGATGCGATGTATCAGAAATGGCTGCCACTGATTGCCAACGATCCGGCCTACAACCCCAATTTGTCATTGAATAATACCGGATTCCAGCTTCAGACTGATGCACCGGGAACCTGGAAACCGCTGCACTGGAATCCGATCCCGACGCTCCTTGCGATAACTGCTGGCAGAACTCATCGCCACCAGCAGCATTTCATCAATCAATTAACGCTGTTCAATGATGAAGCTGTTGCCGAAACGCTGGTTCCTTTCGTACCGCCATCAATCGGTGAAATGGCGCGTATTTCTCCCGCAAGCCTGATTTTGCAGGAGACGATTTCACCGGCCGCTCAGGAATGGCTGGAACGAGTGCGTAAAGCAACATCACAGTTCACCGTCTTCACGCTGGATAATTATCTTCCAGCACTGTCGGCAAAATCGACTTTACGCGAGACACTAACCGGCGATTTGAGCGCAGCGTTGCAGGCCACCCTGCGTCACACAGACCGCCTGGTAGTCAGCTCGCCGATGGTGGCAGAAACATGCGCGACCTGGCATCATGACATTCGCATCGTTACACCGCGTTTATCCCCGACGCACTGGGACAATCTTATAAGCGCGCGTGGATATGGCCACAAACCCCGCATCGGCTGGATAGGTGATGGCGAAAATATCACGGACCTCGAAATCATTCACAAAGCCATCGTGCAGCTATCCAAAAGCGTAGAGTGGGTATTGATGGGATATTGCCCGCCGTCACTGCGCGCTCATGTTACTGAGTATCATCCTTCCGTAACCCCAGAGTGTTATCCGCAAAAACTAGCCTCTCTGAATCTTGACCTTGTCCTGGAGCCGTTCGCGGACACCGCTTATAACCGTCACCGCAGTGTGATCCGCCTGCTTGAGTTTGGTGCCTGCGGTTATCCGGTCATTTGCAGCGATAACATTAGTATGCGCAATGAGTATCGGGTGACTCGCGTGAAAAACACTAATAATAGCTGGATTGAAGCCATCTCCGCGTACGTACAAGATCCGCGCGCTCGCTTGAACGCAGGGGATGCACTTAAAGATCAGGTGAGACAAAACGGTATGCTATGGCGCGATGATTTATCCCTTCATGCCGCACATTGGCTTGCGTAACGCAGAAACAGAAAGGCACCTTTGCAGGTGCCTTTACTTTTTTACTTCCTGTCCATCAACCAGGCTTTGCGCCAGTCATCAAGACCGTTATTTCGCAAATACCAGTCGCGATGAATTGCTTCGCGTAGTTTATCCCCCTGAGAGGCAAGATACTGCGCATCGCTGATGTGCGCCCGAATCGCGCTCATCCAATTTTTGAAGCGGTTTTCTACCAACGTTACCGGCAGATCGCAGCGATAAGGTTCAATATCCGTGGCAATAATCGGAACCCCACAGGTGCCTATTTCCAGAAGCCGTAAGTTACTTTTACACTCATTGAAGTGATTGATTTCAAGTGGTACCAGCGCCAGATCCAGGTTCAGGCTTGCCAGTTTTTCGGGGTACATTTCGAATGGCACGCCAGGGTGGAATTCGCAGCGCACATTTTTGGGTTTCATTCCCATAAAGACCCACTCGACCTCATGCTCCAGCTCTTTGATGAGAGGCAACAGGATCTCCAGATCTCCGGCATGAGAACTGCCCCCTGCCCAGCCGACGCGGACTTTTTTACCTGTCCCACTCAGACTGCGTAAATGCCCCCACTGGTCCGGTGCCAGGCGGTTTTGCGCGATACGGATATCAGAATGGAAGCGACTGTAGGCTTCTGCCAGAGGCGCGGTAGACACCACCACCCAGTCCGCACTGTCCATAATCTTGCGCAGACTCTTTGCCATATGCTGTGGGAATTTACTGTTATTGCCATTTTTCATCGGCAGATTCAGGAGATAGTCATCATATTCAACGACAATTTTTGCCCCTGAGATATTTCGCATTTGCTGCATCACATCCGGGAAGCGACTTCCTGTCGGCAGTTCAAGTAAAACCACATCAGGTTGTAGCTGTGCCACTTCCATCAGACCGGGAATTGCATTAACCAGCCCCCCTTCCAGCAGCGTATGACGCTCCATTGCTTTGAACGGCTGCAACACGCGATGGTGCCCATTCCCCTGCCAGTTGATGTGGTGCGCCAGAATCACGGGTAAAGGACGGCCCGGAAGCGGCTCATGGAATCGAGCCGTGTTTTCACTCAATGTAAAAGGTGTGCCCGCTTTTTGCATCAGTGGATGATATGAAGGATCGGCCAGTAACGCTTGTCGCCATTCCTGATACAGTGCGGAATAGTCCTCTACCAGCGGGCGTTCCTGAACGTGGAACTTCTGGCTGAGTAGCCGCGTGGCTCCCCCCATGTGTTTTACCCTTGCATAAGGCGTCCAGATATTCAGATAACCCTGGGCCTGCGCACGCAAACTGAGGTCTACATCGGCAAAATAAAGCGGGAATACCTCTTCAGTGAAACCATTCAGGGAGAAGAAAACGTCTTTCCTTACCATCATGCAGGACGCGCTAACGGCATTCAGGTTATGGGGTGTTTTGAGGAAGTGCTCGAACCCGCTGCTGTCACCCTCAACCCCTTCAAATGCAACGCCCACGCCCTGTTGAATACCGGTAAGGTAACCGCCATGCTGTACGCGACCATCTGCATATTCCAGACGAGCACCCACCAGAGCAATTTCAGGACGTAGCGCATGTTCGACCATTGCCTCCAGCCAGTTTCCATCAATAATTTCGCAGTCGTTATTCAGGAACAGCAGGATTTCGCCTCGCGCGTATTGCGCGGCCAGATTATTCATTTGTGCAAAGTTGAACGGTGCGTCATGACGCAGCACGCGAACCTGGTCTATCCCCAGCCGTTCAAGCTGCCCGAGAAAATCGCATGCATCCGCCTCCACTGACTGATTATCGACAATCAACAGCTCGTACTGTGAGTACTGCGTTTTTTCCATCAGGCTTTCGATGCACCGACGCAGTAACGCCACGTGGTCGCGGGTCGGGATGATGATCGAAACCAGCGGTTTAACATCCCAGTGATAGCGAATGCGTGGACGGGGTAGATCATTCCCTTCTTCCAGTGAAGCAGTAATCCCCAGACGCTCAAGATGCTCAATGACGACCAACCGGTGTTCAGCCAATACTTTCGCTGAGGTTTGCCACACCTTAGGCAAACTGTCCGCCGATACCAGAACTTCAGCAACCCGGTCAAACGCAGCGGATCCCCCTGCTTCCACAAAACGCCAGATGAGATCAATCAGCGCCATTTCCTGAAAACGACTGTCGACTCCTCCTACCTGAAGTGCGGCTTCACGGTTGATTAGCCAGGTTTGGCCCGGATAAGGCGTTGCACGCAGGAGATCGATATTCTTCCCCGGACGCAGCGTCAGCAGCGGCTCTTCGTGAGCCGATTCCAGCATCTCATCACAGTACACTGCCAACGCTTTCTGGTTTTTCACGCGAAAGGCGGCAAAATGCAGCAGAGCATCATCAGTTAGCGTGAAGCCCGCAGGAACCACCAACAGCGCATCGGCTTTACGCTGATTAAGCAGTGCATTCAGACTTTCAGCCCAGCCCTTGCCAACGCCGATTAACGGTCTGTCGCCAGAGGCAAAATTCTGTTCAGCTATTACATCTACGCTTTCAGCCGGGAGGGACTGCATTGACACTGAGGCCAGCGTCCGCTGACAAGCTTCTGCATCCCCGTTGCGAGAAATGACTACCACGCCAATACTGTCAGCGCCCGGCGCGTCAACCGCTATCGAAAGCAGCGCATCCCGGCGTGCATCGCTAATTTTGCGGTCTTCCAGCCAGCGGCTCATCGAGTATTTCAGCGACTGGTGCGCCAGAAGCGCCTTTCTGTGCAAAGTCAGCGCATCGCACGATTTTTGATCCAAAACCGTTTTTTTAACCGGGAAAGACGACGTAAAGATCCGCGCAAGGACCTCTTTAATTCCCCAGGTTTTTGACCACTGCACGCGGTTATCACGCGTCCAGCGCGCCGCAGCCTGATAACCATTTTGCAGTAATGAGAGCCATTCATCGCTATCCGGGGAGTTGCGCAGCGACATCCCGCTGAAGTGATTGTGCTCATGGGCTGCGATGTTATCGGCATCGATATAATCGTCCACATAGCCATTAACGGCTAAAAATACGGGGATCCCAAGAGCCAGAGATTTGGCGACTAAAGACTCGTTAGCAATAATAACGTCGTATTGTGACAACCATTCCGGTTCAACAAGATTCAGCTGCTGTTTTTCATCCAGCCAGTGCAGCGTTACCCCAATGTCGGCTGCCTTTTGTTGTAATTCATATATTTCAGCAGACATTTCAGGCGCAACGTACAGGATCTGCTTTAGTTCTGTCGAACGGGCCTGTGCCTGGTAATCTATAAATCGCTGTGGAACAAGCCACGGCATCAGTGCCAGTTGGTCCTCGGCGATACCCGTTAGTTTTAACTGCTCGCACGTCAGTGTAGAAAGCCCAAGCGTCAGGGACGCAAGATCGTTTTCAAGCTGTACGCCGTATGGAATGTAAAGATCGTTGTAATCGCTGAAGTGGCGGAACACTATCGGGCCGCTCAGACGCTGCTCATGCAGCGCGGTCATCAGCTTCTGACTCACGAATCCGCGCCAGATAAAAATTAGATCATACGCTGGAGCGATGTCGCCTTGTTCTTCGCTAATGACCCGGAAACGCCCTGTCTTTTTAAGCTCATCCAGCTTTCCATTCATGGCCCTGCCGGCAGACTGCGTGCACAAGTCAATGTGAATGTCCTGCGCCAACCAGAAATCGACCAGGTCGAGAATCTCAACGGTATAGGGTGTATAAGCGTCGAATTTATCAACACTGAGTAAGTAACTTTGCATCCTGGTTCCTTTTTATGCCTGCACGTCACAACGTTCAGAAGACAGAAATGAAAACAGGTTATTGTGCGCGACGAGGGGGAATATGAGGCGAAAAACAGCAAACATAAAAGCGGCTATCTCTTTCGATTGCACATAAAAAAAGGCATCCGAAGATGCCTTTGATTTGCGCTAAGATAATTAACGCAGCAGGGACAGCATAGTCTGCGGAACCTGGTTGGCCTGTGCCAGAACAGAAGAACCTGCCTGCTGCAGGATCTGCGCACGGGACATGTTCGACACTTCTGTCGCGTAATCAGAGTCCTGAATACGGCTGCGTGCAGCTGACAGGTTGTTTACGGTGTTGTTCAGGTTAGTGATGGTGGACTCGAAACGGTTCTGAGACGCACCCAGCAGGCTGCGCTGGTTATCAACAGATTTGATTGCCGCATCGATGTCAGCCAGTGGGCTGCCATCGGTAGTACCGCCAGAAGTGATAGTACCGCTCAGAACGTCGAAACCTTCTGCAGAAGTGGTACGCGCGTTACCGTTAACCATGCCACCAGTTGCGCCAGTTGCGCCAGCGGTGCTGAACAGGTTGTAGCTATCTGAGCTGCTCAGGTTAATAGCGATAGTTTCGTTATCTTTAGAGCCAACCTGGAAGCTGTAGCTGCTTGAACCAGTACCGGTGTTCAGCACTTTGATGCCGTTGAAATCGGTCTGCTGAGTTACACGGTTAACTTCTTCCATACGCTGGTTAACTTCAGCCTGGATGGAGTCGATGTCAGATGCAGAGTTAGAGCTATTCTGCGCCTGAACGGTCAGGTCACGGATACGCTGCAAGTTGTTGTTGATTTCGCCCAGTGCGCCTTCAGCAGTCTGCGCCAGAGAGATACCGTCGTTAGCGTTACGTGCAGCAACGCCCAGACCGTTGATGTTAGAGGTGAAGCGGTTGGCGATCGCCTGACCAGCAGCATCATCTTTTGCGCTGTTGATACGCAGACCAGAAGACAGACGCTCAATCGCGGTGCCCAGGGAGGACTGAGATTTGCTCAGGTTGTTCTGAGTCATCAGCGACAGGGTGTTAGTATTAATCACTGCCATGGTATGTATCCTTCAATATGAGTCATGGGTTGGCATGCCGCCAGCGGCTTCATCGCCTTCATAAAGGTTATCGACAGGACTCATACAAACTTTAGCGTTTTAAATATTATTTAACGCTTTTTGATTGATTATAAAAGAAAAAAGCGCCGACAAGCGGCGCTTTGATAACGTTAATTAATGAATTAACGCAGCAGGGACAGCATGGTCTGCGGAACCTGGTTGGCCTGTGCCAGAACAGAAGAACCTGCCTGCTGCAGGATCTGCGCACGAGACATGTTCGACACTTCTGTCGCGTAATCAGAATCCTGAATACGGCTGCGTGCAGCTGACAGGTTGTTTACGGTGTTGTTCAGGTTAGTGATGGTGGACTCGAAACGGTTCTGAGACGCACCCAGCAGGCTGCGCTGGTTATCAACAGATTTAATTGCCGCATCGATGTCAGCCAGTGGGCCGCCGTTAACACCACCGGTGGAGTTAACAGTACCGCTCAGAACGTCGAAGCCTTCAGCTTTCGTCGTACGCGCAGTGCCGTTGATAGTCTGACCAGAGGTATCAAAGGTCGCGCCAGTTGCGCTGTACAGGTTGAAGGAATCAGAGCTGCTCAGGTTGATAGCGATAGTTTCGTTATCTTTAGAGCCAACCTGGAAGCTGTAGCTGCTTGAGCCAGTACCGGTGTTCAGTACTTTGATGCCGTTGAAGTCAGTCTGCGTGGTAACGCGGTTAACTTCTTCCATACGCTGGTTAACTTCAGCCTGAATGGAGTCGATGTCAGATGCAGAGTTAGAGCTGTTCTGCGCCTGAACGGTCAGGTCACGGATACGCTGCAAGTTATTGTTGATTTCGCCCAGTGCGCCTTCAGCAGTCTGCGCCAGAGAGATACCGTCGTTAGCGTTACGTGCAGCAACGCCCAGACCGTTGATGTTAGAGGTGAAGCGGTTAGCAATCGCCTGACCCGCTGCATCATCTTTTGCGCTGTTAATACGCAGGCCGGAGGACAGGCGCTCGATCGCGGTGCCCAGAGAAGACTGAGATTTGCTCAGGTTGTTCTGAGTCATCAGAGAAAGGGTGTTAGTATTAATAACAGCCATGATGTATTCCTTCGAATTAGTTATCAGATTCAGGCAACTGCCCACGGCTTTCTTACCGTCATTCTGATTATCGACACTGCGTTCTCAACCTTTAGAAAAAAAGATCATTTTTTTAAAAGCCCAAACTACACATTATTTGCGGCCTTTATTTGCGCATTGTTTTTGCAAAATAACGCTAATCTTTTTTTCGTTTCTGCCGATAGACCATCCAGTGATTGTCTCAATAAAGGATGAAGTGTTATGGCAAGTATCAGTTCGCTCGGCGCAGGTACCAATCTGGGACTCAGTACGTTGTATGACAATTTACAGACAGCTGAGCAAACCAAACTGACACCTATTACTACGCAGCAAACCTCTTATAAAGCAAAACTCACTGCGTGGAACGTTGTTCAGGCCTCGTTAACCAAATTACAAACGGCTTCTGACGCGTTAAAAAATACCTCAGCTATTGCTCAGGCTAAGGTGTCCAGCACCAACTCGGCGTTCAGTACCACACTCTCAACCAGTGCGACTGCGGGAACCTATTCTGTTGAAGTGACTGGATTAGCCGCTTCACAGTCCTTGCTCAGCCCGAAAGTGGCCAGCAAAGATACCGATCTCGGTGATAGCAGCATGAGCTCGCGCACCCTGACGATCACGCAGCCGGGTCAGAAAGATCCACTGACAGTGACGTTGGCCAGCGATAAAACGAGCCTCTCTGATGTTCGTGACGCGATTAACGCTAAACAGGGCAGCGTGACCGCCAGTATCATTAAAGCGGATGACAACAGCTATTATCTGGCGCTGACCTCTCGTGACAGCGGCACAACGAATAAAATGACGGTCACCACGGATGACGCCGAACTGGCTAAATACGTGAGCTACGATTCGGCAGCATCCAGTAATGCGATGACTGAGCAAGTTGCAGCATCCGATGCGGTGGTCAAAATTAACGGGATTGAAATTACCCGTAGCAGCAACACGATTACTGATGCGCCAGAAGGCGTTACGCTGAATCTGACCAAAACGAATAAAGGCAGCCCGGAAACTCTGACGGTGGTTAAAGACAACCAGCCAATGCTCGATGCGGTTCAGGCGTTTGTCGATGCGTATAACTCGCTGCAAACCACGATTGGTAATCAGACGAAATATACAAAAGTGGATCAGGGCAACGGCGCGCAAGACACCAGCAACGGCGATCTGCTGGGCGACGGTACGCTGCGCAGTATTCAGACCCAGCTGCGTTCAAAACTGTCGGCAGCACAGGGTAGCGGTGAGTTAGCCACGCTGTCTCAGTTAGGTATCACCCAGGATATCACCGGCAAACTGACCGTTGACAGTACCAAACTGAATAAAGCGCTGACCGAGAAATCCGCAGATGTGGTCTCATTCCTGTCTGGCGATGGCAAAACCACCGGTTTCGCGACGCAAACCAGCAGCTTGTTGAAGAGTATTTTAGGCACCGACGGTTCAGTCAAAAATGCCACCGACGGTATTAACAAAACGCTGAAACAACTTTCTGATCAATATGATCGCGTCAACGACCAAATTACCGCCACCATGGCGCGTTACAAAACGCAATTTACCAGTTTGAGTCAGCTTGTTTCTCAGATGGATTCAACAGGCAGCTATCTGACCCAACAGTTCAACGCCATGAACAGTTAATCAATGATGAGTTGAGGTTTTACCATGTATACAAAATCGGGGATTCAGGCATATGCTCAGGTCGGCGTAGAAAGCGCCGTCCTGAGCGCCAGCCCGCATCAGTTGGTGGTGCTCCTTTTTGATGGCGCATTAAGCGCCATGAAAAAAGCCATGATACTGATTGAGCAAGGGGATATTCCCGGTAAAGGGCAGGCGTTGAGTAAGGCTATCAACATTATCAGCAACGGTTTGCAGTCAGGTATCAACCATGACGTTGGCGGAGACCTGGCAACAAATCTTGATAGCCTTTACGACTACATGACAAGGCGTCTTTTACAGGCCAATCTTCATAATGATATCAATGCCATCAATGAAGTGGTTGAGTTGCTGAATAACATTGCTGACGCCTGGAAAGAGATAGGCCCACATTCTCAAAACGTGCGGGACAATTACTAATGGAAGCCAATCTCGGGTTGCTCCAGCATTATCAGCAGTTGTTAGCCACCAGCACCGCAATGCTGGTTCTGACAAAATCTGGGCGTTGGGATGAGCTTATTGCTTACGAAGTCGATTACCTTTCGGCCGTAGAAAAACTCACACGATTCCAGGATGCCAGCGAAATTGCGCCCCATTTACAGGCGCAAATCCGCCCTATTCTGAAACAGATCCTTGATAATGAAGTTGAGTTAAAAGCGTTATTAAATCAGCGCATGGAAGAGTTAAGAGCTCTGGTTGGGCAAACGTCCCGACAACATAATCTCAATGCGGCCTACGGACGTTTATCAGGTAATATTCTTTTCCCCAATGATCTCTAGATTGGCGACGACCAAGACCCCAGCGGGTGAATGAAATTTCATATTTCACCCGCTAACTCTTCCTATCTCAACCATACTGTCTGTGTCCTTATTCTGGAGCACGGAAGATGAAAAACCCCACTCTATTACAATGTTTTCACTGGTATTACCCCACGGGCGGTGAACTGTGGCGGGAAGTGACCGCACTGGCCCCGAATCTCAACGAAATCGGCATTAACATGATTTGGCTGCCACCGGCGTACAAAGGCGCATCGGGCGGCTATTCCGTCGGATACGACTCTTACGATCTGTTCGATCTCGGTGAGTTTGATCAGAAAGGTTCAGTGTCAACCAAATACGGCGATAAAGCCCAGTTGCTGGAAGCGATTAACGCGTTAAAAAGCAATGAGATCGCCGTACTGCTGGACGTGGTGGTGAACCACAAAATGGGCGCAGATGAGAAAGAGTCGATCCGCGTGCAGCGGGTGAATGAGCAGGATAGAACGCAGATTGACGACGAGGTGATCGAATGTGAGGCCTGGACGCGGTACACCTTCCCGGTTCGCGCCGGGCAGTATTCCGAGTTTATCTGGGATTACAAATGCTTCAGCGGCATCGATCACATTGAAAACCCCAACGAAGACAGCATCTTCAAAATCGTGAATGACTACACCGGCGACGGCTGGAACGATCAGGTCGATGATGAGATGGGGAATTTCGACTACCTGATGGGCGAAAACATCGATTTTCGCAATCATGCGGTCACCGAAGAACTGAAATACTGGGCGCGCTGGGTGATGGATCAAACGCACTGCGACGGTTTTCGCCTCGATGCGGTAAAACATATTCCCGCATGGTTCTATAAAGAGTGGATCGAACACGTGCAGGAAGTTGCGCCCAAGCCGCTTTTTATTGTGGCGGAATACTGGTCGCATGAAGTCGACAAGTTGCAGCAATATATCGAGCAGGTGGAAGGCAAAACCATGCTGTTCGATGCACCATTGCAGATGAAATTTCATGAAGCGTCCCGCCAGGGCCGCGACTACGACATGAGCCAGATTTTCACCGGCACGCTGGTCGAAGCCGATCCGTTCCACGCCGTGACGCTGGTCGCCAACCATGACACTCAGCCGTTACAGGCGCTGGAAGCCCCGGTCGAATCCTGGTTTAAACCGCTGGCCTACGCCCTGATTTTGCTGCGTGAAAATGGCGTGCCGAGCGTGTTCTATCCAGATTTATTCGGCGCCAGCTATGAAGATACCGGCGGCGATGGTGAAACCTACCCTATCGTGATGCCGGTTATCGAACAGCTCCACGAACTGATCCTCGCACGCCAGCGCTTTGCCCACGGCGTGCAGACGCTATGGTTTGATCATCCGAACTGTATCGCCTTCAGCCGCAGCGGCACGGATGAAGATCCGGGCTGTGTCGTCGTGATGTCCAACGGGGACGATGGCGAAAAAGTGCTGTGTCTGGGGGAGAATTACGGTAACAGGAGCTGGCGAGACTTCCTTAGCAACCGTGAAGAAACCGTCACCACCGCCGCCGACGGCGAAGGGACATTCACCTGCAAAGGCGGCAGCGTGAGTATCTGGGTAATGGAGGATGTGTTGTAGCCTGGGGAAATTTTGCCGGGTGGTGGCTGCGTCTTACCCGGCCTACAGTCCGATCTGTAGGCCGGATAAGCGAAAAAATCTACTTCACCTGGCTCTCAAGCGGATTCTTGGTCAGGTAATCGGCGCATTCTACCGTCGGACGGTCGACGCGCTGCAATTCCATTCCATCATATTCCAGGGTGTTGCCATTGCGTTCAAGCGGGTAGATATCTAGCTTGCGGGTGACATTATAAAAATCATCGGAACGCAGCATGATTTTACCGGGTACCGCCACCACGCGCTGCCACTGACGGCAGTCGAGAGTATCGCCCTCCTCCGTCACCACCAGCGTAGCAATCGCTTCCGGGCTGACCATTTTACTTTGCGGCCCTTTCGACTGCCAGTAACCCGCCAGATTTGAAGGAACAGGATGCTTGATCACGTCCTGATAATTATCGACCTGTACACAACCGGTTAACGCCAGCAGTGCGCCAACCACAATACTTTTTTTCATCATCTTTCCTGCCTGCGAAGAAAAAAAGATTGTGGCATTAAAGCGTTAAAGCCGCCAGCGTAAGATGGTTTTCGTCGCAGGAACTACACCTGCATGCCCATCACTTCCTGGTAAGCCGCTACCAGTTTGTTACGTACCTGAATCCCCATCTGCAAAGAGACCGATGATTTTTGCAAATCGGTCATCACATCATTGAGCGCCACACCCGGTTCGCCGAGGGAGAATTTTTCTGCCTGCACGCGGGCCGCGTTTTGTGTGTCGCTGATGCGATCGAGTGCGGCGTGCAGTTGCCCTGCAAAGCTGACCGTCGATTGCGTATCCGCCGAAACGTCCTGATTGCGGGCCGTCATCGCCGTTGCCTGCAACTGACCGATCACCCCTTCAATGCCCTGTATAGCCATGACTCTCCCCTGGATGGTTTTTTACGCGGTCAAGACTAGCACCTTGTCAATAAGATAATGGCGGTAAATAGCGTTAAAAAACCAGGTTATTTGACGCATAGAAAATCCCGAATCATCAAATAATGGCTGGGCCATCAATATGGACCTTTTGTCGTGTTTGCCGACCCGGGAGTCAGTTTTGTTTCACTACACGAATCACGTAATCCACATCGAGCCTAGAGGTGCGCTATGACTGCGACAGCATCTGCAGCACCGCAAAATAAATCGCTCGAGTGGATGAATCGCCTGCGTGCGAACCCTAAAATCCCGTTGATCGTGGCAGGCGCTGCCGCTATTGCGATTCTCGTGGCGATGGTCCTGTGGGCGAAAAGCCCGGACTACCGCACCCTTTACAGCAATCTTTCCGATCAGGACGGCGGGGCTATCGTTACCCAGCTGACCCAGATGAACATCCCTTACCGCTTTGCGGATAACGGCGGTGCGCTGGAAGTGCCGGCCGACAAAGTTCACGAACTGCGTTTGCGTCTGGCTCAGCAAGGCCTGCCGAAAGGCGGCGCGGTCGGATTTGAACTGCTGGACCAGGAAAAATTCGGTATCAGCCAGTTTAGCGAGCAGATCAACTACCAGCGCGCGCTGGAAGGCGAACTGGCCCGCACCATTGAAACGCTCGGCCCGGTGAAAAGCGCTCGCGTACACCTGGCGATGCCAAAACCGTCTCTGTTCGTGCGCGAACAAAAATCCCCTACTGCTTCAGTGACCGTCAATCTTGAGCCTGGCCGCGCACTGGACGAAGGACAAATCAGCGCCGTGACTCATCTGGTCTCAAGCGCCGTCGCAGGTCTGCCGCCGGGTAACGTCACGGTGGTCGATCAGGGCGGTCATCTGCTGACGCAATCCAACACCAGCAGCCGCGACCTGAATGACGCGCAGCTTAAATATGCTACCGATGTCGAAGGCCGCGTCCAGCGTCGTATCGAAGCGATTCTTGGTCCGATCGTCGGCACTGGTAACGTACACGCGCAAGTCACCGCCCAGATTGATTTCGCCAATAAAGAGCAGACCGAAGAGCAGTACAGCCCGAACGGCGATGCGGCTCAGGCGGTGATGCGTTCTCGCCAGCTGAATACCACCGACCAGATTGGTGGCCAGAATCCAGGCGGCGTTCCAGGCGCGCTCTCGAATACCCCTGCCCCGGCAAACGCGGCGCCAATTTCAACACCTCCGGCGAACCAGCAAAACGCTCAGCAGAATAATGGTCAACAGCAGACCACGTCGACGGCGGCAAACGCCGGTCCGCGTAATTCCAGCCGTAATGAAACCACGAACTACGAAGTGGACCGCACCATTCGCCACACCAAAATGAACGTCGGCGATGTGCAGCGCCTGTCCGTTGCCGTGGTGGTGAACTACAAAACGCTGCCGGATGGAAAGCCACTGCCGCTGACCACCGATCAGATGAAACAGATCGAAGACCTGACCCGCGAAGCGATGGGCTACTCCGAAAAACGCGGTGACTCCCTGAACGTGGTTAACTCGCCGTTCACAGCAAGCGACGAATCAGGTGGCGAATTGCCATTCTGGCAACAGCAATCGTTTATCGATCAGCTGATGTCCGCAGGCCGCTGGTTACTGGTGCTGATTGTCGCATGGCTGCTGTGGCGTAAAGGTGTTCGTCCACAGCTGAACCGCCGCGCAGAACAGCTCAAAGCCGCACAAGAAAGCATGAATACGCGTCAGGAAACGGAAGATGCTGTTGAAGTTCGTCTGAGCAAAGACGAGCAAATGCAGCAACGCCGCGCCAATCAGCGCATGGGCGCTGAGGTGATGAGCCAGCGTATTCGTGAAATGTCAGATAACGATCCACGCGTCGTCGCGCTGGTGATCCGCCAGTGGATGGGTAACGAAGATGAGTAATCTTAGCGGTACAGATAAAAGCGTCATTCTGCTGATGACCATCGGTGAAGATCGTGCGGCGGAGGTGTTTAAACACCTCTCCCAGCGCGAAGTTCAGGTGCTCAGTGCGGCGATGGCGAATGTGCGTCAGATTTCCAATAAACAGCTAACAGAAGTACTGGCCGAGTTTGAGCAGGAAGCGGAACAGTTCGCTGCGCTCAACGTCAACGCCAACGACTACCTGCGTTCGGTCCTGGTCAAAGCGCTGGGCGAAGAACGTGCAGCCAGCCTGCTGGAAGATATTCTCGAAACGCGCGATACCGCCAGCGGCATCGAAACGCTCAACTTTATGGAGCCGCAGAGCGCCGCCGACCTTATTCGCGACGAGCACCCGCAGATTATCGCTACCATCCTGGTTCACCTCAAACGTGGCCAGGCGGCAGATATTCTGGCGCTGTTCGACGAACGCCTGCGTCACGACGTGATGCTGCGTATCGCTACCTTTGGCGGTGTCCAGCCAGCCGCGCTGGCAGAACTGACCGAAGTGCTGAACAGCCTGCTCGACGGCCAGAACCTCAAGCGCAGCAAAATGGGCGGCGTGAGAACGGCAGCAGAAATTATCAACCTGATGAAAACGCAGCAGGAAGAAGCGGTTATTACCGCCGTTCGCGAATTCGACGGCGAGCTGGCTCAGAAAATTATCGACGAGATGTTCCTGTTCGAAAACCTGGTCGAAGTCGACGACCGCAGCGTCCAGCGCCTGCTCCAGGAAGTGGACTCCGAATCTCTGCTTATCGCCCTCAAAGGTGCCGAGCAGCCGCTGCGCGAGAAATTCCTGCGCAACATGTCTCAGCGTGCGGCGGATATCCTGCGCGACGACCTTGCCAACCGTGGCCCGGTTCGTCTGTCTCAGGTGGAAAACGAACAGAAAGCGATCCTGCTCATCGTTCGTCGTCTGGCCGAGACTGGCGAGATGGTGATTGGCAGCGGAGACGATGCATATGTCTAATGAACTGCCGTGGAAGCGCTGGACTCCGGACGATCTGGCGCCACCCATGACGGAGTTTATGCCCGCGCTGGTTCAGGCCAGCGAGGAAGACGTGACGGACGATGCGCCAGAGCTGAGCGAAGAAGAGCAGCGCACGCAAATGCTGGCGCAGTTGCAAATGCAGGCGCATGAGCAAGGCTACACCGCCGGAATGAACGAAGGCCGCCAGCTGGGCCACCAGCAGGGTTATGAGGAAGGTAAAGCGCAGGGTCTGGAACAGGGCCTTGAGCAATCTCGCCAGCAGCAAGCCCCGGTACATGCGCGGATGCAGCAGCTGGTGAGCGAGTTTCAAAACACGCTCGACGCGCTCGATAGCGTGATTGCCTCGCGTCTGATGCAAATGGCGCTGGAAGCCGCGCGTCAGGTGATTGGCCATACGCCCGCGGTGGATAACTCCGCACTGATTAAACAGATTCAGGGTTTGCTCCAGCAGGAACCGCTGTTCAGCGGTAAACCGCAGCTGCGCGTGCATCCCGATGATTTACAGCGCGTCGAAGAGATGCTCGGCGCGACGCTGAGCCTGCACGGCTGGCGTCTGCGCGGCGATCCATCGTTACACCACGGCGGCTGCAAAGTATCGGCTGATGAAGGCGATCTCGATGCCAGCGTCGCCACGCGCTGGCAGGAATTGTGCCGTCTGGCTGCGCCGGGAGTTGTCTGATGACCGCCCGTCTCACGCGCTGGCTCACCACTCTCGATAACTTTGAAACGAAGATGGCGCAACTGCCGTCTGTCCGTCGTTATGGGCGTCTGACCCGTGCCACCGGGCTGGTACTGGAAGCCACTGGCCTTCAGTTGCCGCTCGGCGCGACCTGCGTGATCGAACGCCAGGACGCCAATGAAACCCGCGAAGTCGAAAGCGAAGTCGTCGGTTTTAACGGACAACGTCTGTTTTTAATGCCGCTCGAAGAGGTAGAAGGCATTCTGCCCGGCGCGCGGGTGTACGCCAAAAATAATACCGGCGACGGGCTGCACAGCGGCAAACAATTGCCCCTCGGTCCGGCGCTGTTAGGCCGCGTGCTTGACGGTGCGGGTAAACCGCTCGACGGACTGCCTGCTCCCGACACCACCGAAACCGGCGCGCTGGTCACTCAGCCCGTGAACCCGCTGCAACGAACGGCGATTGAACACGTACTGGACACCGGCGTGCGTCCGATCAACGCCCTGCTGACCGTCGGTCGCGGGCAGCGTATGGGCCTGTTTGCCGGTTCGGGCGTCGGGAAATCGGTGCTGCTCGGCATGATGGCGCGTTACACCGAAGCCGACGTGATTGTCGTTGGCCTTATCGGTGAGCGTGGTCGTGAAGTTAAAGATTTTATCGAGAACATTCTCGGCGCCGACGGACGTGCGCGTTCGGTGGTGATTGCTGCTCCGGCGGATGTGTCTCCCCTTCTGCGTATGCAAGGGGCGGCATACGCCACCCGTATCGCCGAAGATTTCCGCGATCGCGGCCAGCACGTATTGCTGATTATGGATTCCCTCACCCGTTATGCGATGGCGCAGCGTGAAATCGCGCTGGCGATCGGCGAACCACCGGCGACCAAAGGCTATCCACCGTCGGTGTTTGCCAAACTGCCTGCCTTGGTTGAACGCGCGGGTAATGGCGTGAGCGGCGGCGGTTCCGTCACTGCATTTTATACGGTACTGACCGAGGGCGATGACCAACAGGACCCGATTGCCGACTCGGCGCGTGCGATCCTCGACGGTCATATCGTGCTTTCCCGCCATCTGGCGGAAGCGGGCCACTATCCGGCGATTGATATCGAAGCCTCGATCAGCCGTGCGATGACCGCCCTGATTACCGAAAAACATTACGCCCGCGTGCGTAACTTTAAACAATTACTTTCAAGCTTCCAGCGCAACCGCGACCTGGTGAGCGTCGGGGCTTATGCCAAAGGCAGCGATCCGATGCTCGACAAAGCGATAACGCTCTGGCCGCAGCTGGAAGCTTTCTTGCAACAAGGTATTTTTGAACGTGCCGACTGGGAAGACTCGCTTCAGGCTTTAGAGATTATTTTCCCGCAGGTGTAACACAGGTGGAGGGCGAAGATCATGGCGCAAAATGGCGCGTTAGCTACGCTAAAAGATCTGGCTGAAAAAGAAGTTGATGATGCCGCATTGCAGCTTGGCGCAATGCGACGAGGTTATCAGCAGGCTGAAGAACAGTTGACGATGTTAATCGACTATCAGCATGAATATCGCACCAACCTCAATACCGATATGACACAGGGCATTGGCAGTCAGCGCTGGATTAACTATCAGCAGTTTATCCAGACGCTGGAAAAGGCGATAGAACAGCATCGCCAGCAGTTGTCCCAGTGGGACCAGAAAGTTGATAAGGCGCTGAATTTCTGGCGTGAGAAAAAGCAACGTTTGCAGGCCTGGACGACGTTACAGAACCGCCAGGCTAGCGCGACACTGCTCGCCGAGAACCGCCTTGATCAGAAGAAAATGGATGAGTTTGCCCAGCGCGCATCAATGAGGAAACCGGAATGATCACACTGCAACAACTGCTGATGACCGACACTGACCTGTCCGGCGGTACGCAGGCTGGAAAAGGCGCTGACGGCGCACAAGATTTTCTGTCTTTGCTGGCGGGCGCTTTAACCGACACCGCAGGCCAGGGTAAAGAGGCGCCGCTGACGTTGGCCGATCTCAAGGCCGCTGGCAGCAAGCTGTCAAAAGCTGCACTCCTGAAGGACGGTGACAGCGCCGTTCCGACCAAACTCGCCGCTTTGCTGGCGCGCCAGGATGTGCTCACTGCCGCCGATGACACGGCTCAGACCGCAACTTTGCAAAGCCTGGTATCAGGATTACTGCCTGCTACTCACGGCGATGCGCTGAAATCACTCACAGCAACGGCACAGAAAGACGATGCCAAAGCGGATCTGAGCGAAGAAGAGCTGGCCGGGCTGAGTGCGCTGATGGCTATGTTGCCGCATCAACAAACGGCCACTGCCGCAGCATCACAGGCAGTTGATGCCAGTCCGGTGACGACGCAGCCGACGACCGCACAAACGGCTGCGGGACGCGGTTCGTTGTTGAGCGCGGATGTGCCTCTGCGCGGCAAAGCGCAGGAGAGCCACACGGATACTGACAACGGTGCCTTGTCCGCCGGTGCACAGTTAACGCCCGTCGCCGCCGCAGCAGCTGCGAAGCAGGAAGCGGTAAGCTCTGCGTCGTCTTCGTCACCAACGGCTACGCTCGCGCCCATCATGACCAGTCACGTGAGCGCCCCGCCCGCTGCGACCGTAGCCACTGCGCCGGTTATCAGCCAGCCGCTGGGCACGCACGAATGGCAGCAGGCGATCAGCCAGCACGTTACGCTGTTCACCAAACAGGGCCAGCAAAGCGCTGAACTGCGCCTGCATCCGGAAGACCTGGGACAAGTGCAAATTTCGCTTAAACTTGATGAAAACCAGGCTCAGCTACAGATGGTTTCGGCTCATGGCCACGTACGTGCTGCACTGGAAGCCGCCCTGCCTATGCTGCGCACGCAGCTGGCGGAAAACGGCATTCAGCTGTCGCAAAGCAGCATCAGCAGTGAAAGCTTCGCCGGGCAGCAACAGTCTTCATCCCAGCAGCAACAGCAGGCTTCCCGTTCCGGCCAGACCGGTGGATTTAATGATGAAACGGATGAACTGCTGGCAACCCCTGCTGCATTGCAGTCCGCAGCGCGTGGAAACGGCGCCGTAGACATCTTTGCCTAAACGCCAGAGGTAGCGTGATTATCTCCGTCTTTTCCACGCTTTGACCAAAGCAGGACACGGGATAATCACTCTATTAGCTGTACCAAACAGGAAGCTCGTATCAGATGACTGACTCCGCTATCACCAAAAAAGGCAAGCGCTCCATCTGGGTCCCGCTGCTGGTGTTAATTACGCTCGCCGCGTGCGCGACCGCTGGCTATAGTTACTGGCGTGCACAACAAGCGCCGTCAGCCGCTGCCAAAGCAGAACCCCCGCCGCCTCCGGCCCCGGTCTTTTTCGCACTGGATACGTTCACCGTTAACCTCGGTGATGCGGATCGCGTGCTGTATATCGGCATTACCCTGCGTCTGAAAGACGAAGCGACGCGTACCCGTCTGAGCGAATATCTGCCAGAAGTACGTAGCCGTCTGTTACTGCTTTTCTCTCGCCAGGACGCCTCCGGGCTGGCAACCGATGACGGTAAGCAAAAGCTGGTTGAAGCCATCAAGCAGACGCTGGCACCGCCACTGGTAACCGGTCAATCTAAGCAGGAAGTCACTGACGTTCTGTACACAGCTTTCATCCTGCGGTAGAGACATGGGCGATAGTATTCTTTCTCAAGCGGAAATCGATGCGCTGCTTAATGGCGACAGCGACAAGAACGATGATCCTCAACCGGGACTGGGCGGCGAACCTGATATTCGCCCCTATGACCCGAATACCCAGCGTCGCGTGGTGCGCGAGCGCCTGCAGGCGCTGGAGATCATCAACGAACGATTTGCGCGTCAGTTCCGTATGGGACTGTTCAACCTGCTGCGTCGTAGCCCGGACATCACCGTCGGGGCGATCCGCATTCAGCCTTATCATGAGTTTGCACGCAACCTGCCGGTGCCAACCAACCTTAACCTGATCCACCTGAAACCGCTGCGCGGCACCGGGCTGTTCGTGTTTTCTCCGAGCCTGGTGTTTATTGCCGTGGATAACCTGTTTGGCGGTGATGGACGTTTTCCGACGAAAGTCGAAGGACGCGAGTTCACCCATACCGAACAGCGCGTGATCAACCGTATGTTGAAGCTGGCGCTGGAATCCTACAGCGACGCGTGGAAAGCGATTAACCCGCTGGAAGTGGAGTATGTGCGCTCGGAGATGCAGGTGAAGTTCACCAACATCACCACCTCGCCAAACGACATCGTGGTAAATACGCCGTTCCACGTGGAAATCGGCAATCTGACCGGTGAATTTAATATCTGCTTGCCGTTCAGCATGATCGAGCCTCTGCGCGAAGTGCTGGTGAACCCGCCTCTGGAAAACTCGCGCAATGAAGATCAAAACTGGCGCGAGAATCTGGTACGTCAGGTTCAGCACTCACAGCTTGAATTGGTGGCGAGCTTTGCGGATATCCCGCTGCGCTTGTCCCAGATCCTGAAATTACAACCCGGCGATGTTCTGCCGATAGAAAAACCCGACCGCATTATTGCCCATGTGGATGGCGTACCGGTATTGACCAGCCAGTATGGCACTGTGAACGGTCAGTACGCGTTGCGCGTTGAGCACTTGATCAATCCGATATTGAATTCGCTGAATGAGGAACAGCCCAAATGAGTGACATGAACAATCCGTCCGATGAAAACAGCGGAGCACTGGACGATCTGTGGGCTGATGCGTTAAACGAGCAACAGGCAACCCCGAGCAAAAGCGCGGCGGACGCGGTGTTTCAACAGCTGGGCGGCGGCGACGTCAGCGGCACGCTGCAGGACATCGACCTGATTATGGATATCCCGGTCAAGCTGACCGTCGAACTGGGCCGTACCCGCATGACCATTAAAGAACTGCTGCGTCTGACGCAAGGTTCCGTCGTGGCACTTGACGGTCTGGCCGGTGAGCCGCTGGATATTCTGATCAACGGCTATCTGATTGCTCAGGGCGAAGTTGTCGTCGTGGCCGATAAATACGGCGTGCGTATTACTGACATCATCACCCCATCCGAACGTATGCGTCGTCTGAGCCGTTAAGCATGAAAACTCAGGCAACGGTATCACAACCCTCTGCGGTTCCCGGCTCGCCGCTGCTGCAAGTCAGCGGTGCGCTGTTCGGTATTATTGCCTTTATTCTGATCGCGGCGTGGCTGGCTAAACGCTTTGGCCTGGCGGGTAAAACCGCCCACGCGCGCGGCCTGAAAGTCAGCGCCAGTACGTCGCTCGGCCCACGCGAACGCGTCGTTATCGTTGATGTTGAAGACGCCCGCCTGGTGTTGGGCGTAACCGCATCACAGATCAATGTGTTGCATAAACTGCCTCCTGCGCCGGAAACAGTGTCAGAGAACGCAGAGAATCCAGCGGATTTTCAGTCCGTTATGAAGAGTTTGCTTAAGCGTACCGGGAGATCGTGATGCGCCGTGTGTTGTCCCTTACGCTTGCAGGCCTTGGCCTGTTTGCTCCTTCCGTGTATGCGCAATTGCCTGGTCTTATCTCTACGCCTATCGCGGGTGGAGGACAGAGCTGGTCCCTGCCGGTGCAGACGCTGGTTTTCATTACCGCGCTGACTTTTATCCCGGCCATTTTGCTGATGATGACCAGCTTCACCCGCATCATCATCGTCTTTGGTTTGCTGCGAAATGCGCTTGGTACGCCCTCTGCGCCGCCAAACCAGGTGCTGCTCGGATTGTCCCTGTTTCTGACCTTCTTTATTATGTCGCCGGTTATCGACAAGATTTACGCCGACGCCTATCAGCCGTTCAGTGAAGACAAGATTTCGATGCAGGAAGCGCTGGAAAAAGGCGCTCAGCCGCTGCGTGAATTCATGCTGCGTCAGACTCGCGAAGCTGACCTCGCGCTGTTTGCCCGACTGGCAAATGCCGGGCCAATGCAAGGGCCGGAAGCGGTGCCGATGCGCATTCTGTTGCCCGCTTACGTGACCAGTGAGTTGAAAACTGCATTCCAGATTGGCTTCACTATTTTTATCCCGTTCCTGATTATCGACCTGGTGATTGCCAGCGTCCTGATGGCGCTCGGTATGATGATGGTGCCCCCCGCCACCATTGCCCTGCCTTTTAAGATAATGCTTTTTGTACTGGTCGACGGCTGGCAGTTGCTGGTCGGTTCACTGGCGCAGAGCTTCTACAGTTGAGGCGCCCTCGATGACTCCTGAATCGGTCATGATGATGGGCACGGAAGCGATGAAAGTCGCCATTTCCGTTGCCGCGCCTCTGCTGTTAGTGGCTCTGGTCACCGGTCTGGTGATCAGTATTTTGCAGGCAGCGACGCAGATTAACGAAATGACGCTGTCGTTCATTCCAAAAATCATTGCCGTTTTCGTGACCATTATCGTCGCCGGGCCGTGGATGTTAAACCTGTTGCTGGATTACATGCGCAATCTGTTTACCAATCTGCCGTACATCATCGGCTGAAAATCTGAATGCTACACTTCACCAGCGATCAGTTTATCCAGTGGCTTGGGCTCTATTTCTGGCCGCTGCTACGCGTGATGGCGCTGATCATGACGGCGCCAATCCTCAGCGAAAAATCGATTCCCAAGCGCGCTAAAGTCGGGCTGGGGTTGCTGATTACCTTTGTCATTGCGCCTTCACTGCCGCCGGTTGACGTGCCGATTTTCTCCCCGCAGGCAATCTGGCTTGCGCTGCAGCAGGTGCTGATCGGCGTGGCGATTGGCTTTACCATGCAGCTGGCGTTTGCAGCGATTCGTACCGCCGGTGAGCTGATTGGCCTGCAGATGGGTTTGTCGTTCGCCACCTTTGTCGATCCGGCCAGCCATCTCAACATGCCGGTGCTGGCACGCCTCATTGATATGCTGGCGATGCTGCTGTTCTTATCGTTCAACGGCCACCTGTGGCTCATCTCAATGCTGGTTGACACCTTCCACACGCTGCCGGTCGGCGGAAATCCGGTCAACAGCAACGCGTTTCTGGCGCTGACGCGTGCCGCAGGGCTGATTTTCCTCAACGGGCTGATGCTGGCGCTGCCGGTCATTACCCTGCTCCTGACCGTCAACCTCGCGCTGGGCTTGTTGAACCGCATGGCACCACAGCTTTCCGTATTTGTCATCGGTTTCCCGGTTACGCTGACCGTTGGCATGATATTGATGGCGCTGTTAATGCCACTTATCGCTCCTTTCTGCGAACATTTATTTGGTGAACTATATAATTTGTTGGCCGATATTGTTCACGAACTACCCCAAAATAATAATCCCTGATGTTTATATTGTCTCTCTAAGGATATTCTTAAAATAAAACATGAAAAACATCTACCAGGATATATCTGGTGCGGTTTATTTGTTTTTATGCCCCTCACAATACTCAACATTTACTTTACTTTAAGATGATTCCTGGCAAATTATACGTAACTTTACGGGATAGTGAGTCCGCCTGAAAGTCTTTGTATTGCTCACAGGTAATACCCGAAATAATTCGAGTTGCAGGAAGGCGGCAAGCCTGAGAATCCCCAGGAGCTTACTCAAGTAAGTGACTGGGGTGAGCAGGCGCAGCCAACGCACCTGCAGCTTGAAGTATGAAGGGTATATACTTTTTATTCCATCCCGTATGGCTGTTATGAGCTCTCAGGCAGGTGGTGAATTATCGTTACGCATTGAGTGAGGGTATGCCATGTCAACGATCATTATGGATTTATGCAGTTACACCCGGCTAGGGCTAACCGGGTATCTGGCAAGCAGAGGGGTTAAAAAGCGAGACATCAACGATGTGCATGATGTTGGTGAACTTGAAGCCGCTTGTGACACTTACAAGCCTGGCGTGGTGTTTATTAATGAGGACTGTTTCATTCACGATCCAGCCAACAGTCAGCACATTAAGCAGATCATTAATCAACATCCTAAAACCTTGTTTATTGTTTTTATGGCTATTGCGAATATCCATTTTGATGAATATTTGCTGGTACGTAAAAATTTATTGATCAGTTCTAAATCAATTAAGCCCGAGTCGCTGGATGACATTTTGGGTGATTATTTGAATAAAGAGACAAAGAGTGTAGCGGAATTTAACTTACCCACGCTATCATTAAGCCGCACTGAATCGAGTATGCTCAGAATGTGGATGGCGGGACAAGGGACAATTCAAATATCCGATCAGATGAATATCAAAGCTAAAACGGTATCGTCACACAAGGGTAATATTAAAAGGAAAATAAAAACGCATAATAAACAGGTTATCTATCATGTTGTTCGTCTGACGGATAATGTGACCAACGGTATTTTTGTCAATATGCGCTAATTATTTATCTCTTCACACAACATCAATCTCTGGCCTTGCCAGAGATTTTTCGTTTTCTACGGCCGGGCAAGTCGACGCTTACCCGACGCGCAGCGATTCATTCAGAGTCGGACAGTTCCACAAAGATGCCATCTGAATGGCCAATCTCGTTAAAGAACCAGATTCCGAGCGGGTAATCTTCCAGCGACACCAGGTACATGATGCCTTCGTTGAACTGTTCCACTGCCAGTACTACGCCTGGGCGGCGCGGTCCGCCGTCCGTCTTGACGGTGACCCGATCGTTGACCTTCATAAAATCCTCCTGTGGTTTTGAGCCAGTGTAGAACAAAACGCAGCAACTGACAGCGGGCGCGAGCGTGAGTGGCGCTTTTGTGGGCAGTCTATACTTAACGCTGGAGACGGCGAAATGAGGTATGAGGAATGAAGACCGCGAAAGAGTACAGCGACACCGCGAAACGCGAAGTCAGCGTCGATGTCGATGCCCTGCTGGCCGCGATAAATGAAATCAGCGAAGGTGAAGTTCGTCGCGCCGAGGATGACCCCACGCGCGTCAGTATCGATGGGCGGGATTATCACACCTACCGCGAACTGGCCGAGGCGTTTGAGCTCGACATTCATGACTTCAGCATCAGCGAAGTGAATCGTTGAGGCGAAAAAAATCCCGGTCATGGGGATGACCGGGATCAAACTTGCTTATGCAAGAAGCACTTGTAAATTCGTTACACCAGGAAATCTGATGTGGGATTTACCTTATCCCCAATAAAATTGCATGACAAGGATATATTCCTATCGCAAATGTATTTTGCGATAACCGTCAGTTTTGATTATGAATCGCGCCCCTTACTGTGCGCGGGTCAGCGGGATCGGTTCCAGAAATGGGTAAGCTGATGCGAAATTCGTTTTAGGATTAATCTCAGGTGAATCACTCAGGAGACGCTATGTCCTTACTCAAGGAGACGCTGCTAATTTTTACCGATTTGGACGGTACGCTGCTGGATATCCACACCTACGACTGGCGCCCCGCTACGCCGTGGCTGAATAAATTGCAGGACCATCAAATCCCGGTGATTTTGTGCAGCAGTAAAACGGCAGCGGAAACTCTCGAAATCCAGCAGGATTTGGGGCTGGAAGGTTTGCCTTTTATTGCCGAAAACGGGGCGGTGGTGCAGCTGGATGTGCGCTGGGACGATCACCCGAATGCACCGCGCCTGATTAACGGTACGCCGCACAGCGAAATTTGCAGCCTGATCGATCCGATTCGCGAACGCGCGGGGTATAAGTTCACCACTTTCGATGATGTCGATGAACGGGTGATCGGCGAGTGGACCGGGCTGAGTCGGGAACGTTCGGCGTTAGCGCGTCTGCATGAGGCTTCCGTCACGCTTATCTGGCGTGACAGCGATGAGCGTATGGCACAGTTTGAAGCTGAACTGGTGCAATTAGGCTTTAAATTCGTCCAGGGCGCACGCTTCTGGCACATTCTGGACGCACGCGGTGGAAAGGATCAGGCGGTAAACTGGCTGATTGACGAGTATCGCAAGCGCGAGGGATTTGTGCCGACGACTATCGGGCTGGGCGACGGACCCAACGACGCCCCTCTGCTCGATAATGTCGATTACGCCGTGGTGGTGAAAGGCATTAACCGCCACGGGATCCAGCTGCAGGATGATATTCCTGAGCGGGTCTATCACACCACCCAACCAGGGCCGGAAGGCTGGCGTGAAGGGCTGGATCATTTCTTATCCGCGTCGCGCCACACCACCTGATTTCTCCCCTGCTGTTTCGCCACATAGAGACGCCCATCGGCAATGGACTGCAACTGCTCAAAGTCGAAATTATCGTTCTCCTCTGTGCTGCTCACGCCCAATGAAGCACTGATCCGCGTGGTGGTACTCTTTTTCACCAGAATCTCTTTACTGCTGATATAGGCGCGAATGCGCTCGGCCACTTCAGCAGCCTGCTGCGTCGTCGCGCCCGGCAGTACAACGCAAAACTCCTCGCCACCCACGCGACCCGCGACGTCGGTGCTACGCAAGGCTCTGGCAATCAGTCCGGCGGTGTGACACAGCACTTTGTCACCGGCCTGATGACCGAATTGATCGTTAATACTTTTGAAATGGTCCAGATCGAGCTGAATCACTGAGAACGGTATCTTCTGTTGACGGCACTCTTCGGCCAGCGTTTTTGCTCTGTCGAACAATGCTCCGCGATTGTTCAGCCGGGTCAGCGGGTCGTGCCACGCCTGCCATTGCAGCGAGTTTTGCAGGCTGTACATGTTGCTGACCATCCGGCGGATTACCAGCCACGAGATCAGCAGCATCGCGGTGAAGAGCGCCCACAGTAGGGCCAGCGCAATGCTAATACTGCCGAAATCGCCGTTAACGCCTTCCTGTAACGTGTGGACGCGCAGCACCACGCCGTCAAAATGATCCAGCCGCTCCCAGCTGATATAGCGCGAGTTCAAACGAATGCCGCCCTGAGTATCGCCTTCAATGGCGTGAGCAATCTGTGCCCGCTCGCGCTCGTCGAACTGATTAATCAGCCCCTCCGGTGGCTCGGAGGTGGTAATCAAATTCAGGCGGCTGTCATAGAGCTGATATTCCCCGTCCGTGCGTTTATCCACGGCATCCGTGAGCAGTTGCTTCATCGTCGGGAGGGTAAAATCCATCGCCAGCACGCCGTACCAGTAGTGATCCAGATAGACCGGCAGGCTGGCGGTGATGACTCTCTCTTCCTGAGCGCCGGACGAGGGCGCCATAAACCAGCGCACGCCACGTGAGCGGTTTTGTCGTTCGGTTTGTTGGGTAAACCACGGGTTCGTGACCAAATCATAGTAACGGGATATCACGGTATGATTTTGCGCGGTGGGTTCGGTCGAGAGAAAAAAGCCTGCCCGCGAGACATAATAGACGCGTTTTTCCTTCCCGGTGGTCGAGGTGGCGAGGCGCAGTAAATACCCGACTTCCAGCGCCGCAGAGAGTTCATTGCCGATGCGCTGATTGTCTCGCGCCAGGAGCGTGGTGCGCTCTACGGTAGCATCAGAGACGCCGCTGATGGGCAGCGTGCGCTGCTGATCGACATCCAGTTGCCAGAAAGGCTCGGCGCGTAAGCGATTAAAGCTGCCAACAGCATCCTGCAATACGCGAAAGCCGAGCGGCGTTTGCAGCGCATCTCCCATGCTATGGCGAAAAAAGAGCAGTTTATCAATACTGAACTGGAGCTGTCTGTCGAGCGAGCTGGCTACATTTTTCAGATGGTTTTGCTGGCTTGAGATGTAGGCATCTTCCAGCACCACCACTTCTCGCCAGGTCAGGATCGTTGAAAAAACAAGGACTACCACAAAGCAGAGATTGACGATTTTCCCTGGGTGGTGACGCAGCCGTTCCAGAAAATGTGTTTTGGCTTTAAAAACATCGCGCTGCACAGACACTCCCTGCTGAAAACTTGCAACATCCGCACAAAAGCAAAGCCCGGCGGTTCCGATATCCTAAGACAAGCATTACGTACAATGATAGTCAACAAAAACGCCCGGACATGCCGGGCGTTGCGTGATTAAGCCGTGTCTCGCCGTTGTCGTCCATCACCGGGCAGAAGTTCGTCTTCACGAAACGCTTCCCGCTTGATGCCGTACCCGTCGTACCACCGACATTCCACCATGCCACTGGAATATCCGGTGACAATCATCGGTGGACCACCGTTTTTTGACTTAACTTCATCACTGACCACAAAGACCATAACCGCCTCCAGTATCAGGGTGAAACTGTTTCAATCTAGACGAGGAACGGTGTTTTTGCATAATCATCTGTGGAGCAATTAGTGCGAAACTCCGCGCACTTTTTCGATGCCCTTTACGGCCGCAATGACGATGGCACCAATGATAAAGCCGATCACCAGATTCGCTATCACCGGTAATACCGCCGCTACCACGGCCCCGTGCTCTGCAGAAAAATGCTCAATCGCATGGTGCAACGGCGCAATGCCGTGAACCACAATCCCACCGCCGACCAGGAACATCGCCAGCGTGCCGATAATGGTGAGTGATTTCATCAGCCACGGAGCCAGCACCAGCAGGCCTTTACCGACCGCTTTCGCCAGCGCGTTGGATTTTTTCTCCAGCCAGTAGCCCATGTCGTCGAGTTTGACGATCACGCCCACCAGGCCATACACGCCCACGGTGACCAGAATCGCGATACCTGAAAGCACCAGCACCTGGTTGAGCAGCGGGGATTCGGAGACAATGCCCAGCGTAATCGCCACAATCTCTGCCGAAAGAATAAAGTCGGTGCGGATCGCCCCTTTCACTTTATCGCGCTCAAAAGCCATCGGATCCTGCGCGGCAAGCGCTTCCAGACGCTTCTGGCGTGCTTGCGGGGTCTCTTCGTCCTTATGCGAACCAAACGAGTGCAGCACTTTTTCGACGCCTTCGTAGCACAGAAACGCACCGCCAATCATCAGCAGCGGCGTGATCGCCCATGGAATAAACGCGCTGATCAACAGGGCCAGCGGCACCAGAATCACTTTGTTGATAAACGATCCTTTCGCTACGCTCCATACCACCGGTAGCTCACGGTTGGCGCGCACGCCCGAGACCTGCTGCGCATTCAGCGATAAGTCATCCCCCAGCACACCGGCCGTCTTTTTCGCCGCCAGTTTTCCCATCACCGAAATGTCATCCAGCAAGGTGGCAATATCATCGAGCAATGTTAATAAGCTACTTCCTGCCAAAATCTGATCCTTCTTATTTTGATAATTAAGTGAATAGTATGGAGCAAAAAGCGAAACCCTGAAACAGGCAGCTCAAGTCAACAAATAATTCACACCATCGATACAATTAAAGGACTCGCCAGCCCGATAGTTTTCACGTTTACTATGAGCGACCTTTTTAAATCGCTGTGAGGGATTATGCGTTTCCGGCAATTATTACCCCTTATTGGAGCGCTGTTTTCGCTCTACATCATCTGGGGTTCGACCTATTTTGTGATTCGTATCGGCGTGGAGAGTTGGCCACCGCTGATGATGGCGGGCGTGCGTTTTCTCTCTGCTGGCGTGCTGCTTCTGGCATTTCTGCTGATGCGTGGGCATAAACTCCCCTCGCTGCGCCCAATGATGAACGCGGCGCTTATCGGCCTGTTATTGCTTGCCGTGGGTAACGGCGGCGTGACGGTGGCAGAGCATCAGAACGTGCCGTCCGGAATTGCGGCGGTGGTGGTTGCCACAGTGCCGCTATTTACGCTGTGCTTTAGCCGTCTGTTCGGCATCCGCACGCGCAAACTGGAGTGGATGGGCATCGGCATTGGGCTGGCTGGGATTATTCTGCTCAACAGCGGCGGGAATCTGAGCGGCAATCCGTGGGGCGCGGTGTTAATTCTGATTGGCTCCATGAGCTGGGCCTTTGGTTCGGTATTGGGTTCACGGGTGGAACTCCCTTCCGGGATGATGGCAGGCGCCATTGAGATGCTGGCAGCGGGCATTGTGCTGTTGATAGCCTCAACCGTATCCGGTGAAAAGCTGACCGCGATGCCAGCGCTTTCCGGCTTCCTGGCGGTCGGTTATCTGGCCATTTTTGGCTCGATTATCGCCATTAACTCTTATATGTTCCTGATCCGCAACGTCAGCCCTGCCGTTGCCACCAGCTACGCTTACGTTAACCCGGTGGTCGCTGTATTACTCGGCACCACGTTTGCGGGCGAGGTCTTATCGTCCGTTGAGTGGTTAGCGCTGGGAGTGATCATCATGGCAGTAGTGCTGGTGACGCTCGGGAAGTATCTGTTCCCGGCTAAACCGGTGGTTACGCCGTGTGAGGTGGAGAAGTTGTAATCGGGCTTATCCCCATCGTATCGATCTGCGCGGTTTGACCGCCGCCGCAGATCCACTCTTCCAGCCGCTCCGTCAGCGAAGCATCATCAAGTTTTAATCTGCCCCGCAGCGCACATTCCCAGACGATAAGAACACGCCAGCCCTGCGCCATCAGCGTGGCGATATCTCGCTGGTCACGCGCCACATTCTTGCCAATTTTCTCCAGCCAAAAATCGGTGCGCGTCGCAGGGACGTTAAACAGATAACAGTCGTGATGATGCCAGAAGCAGCCGTGGGTGAAGATAATGCAGTGATAATCATCGAGGATAAAATCAGGGCGGCCTGCCAGCGCCGCATCCTGGACGCGAAACTCAAAACCGCTGTGGGTCAAGAGTCCTGCCAGCCGTCTTTCAATAGCGGTATCACGCGTGCCGATGGCACGCATGTTTTTGCTGCGGGTCGCCTTATTGTGCACATCCGTCATTGACGGCCTCACTCAGGCGTTGCTTTACGGCTAATTTGATGCGCGATTCGAGCAGTTTCGCCACCGCCGCAAACGCAGGCACGACAACGGAATTACCAAACTGGCGATAAGCTTGGGTGTCTGAGACCGGAATACGGAAATGATAACCCTGCGGGGATTCAAAACCCATCAGACGCCCGCACTCGCGCGGCGTTAAGCGACGCGGGCGATGACGTTGATTATTGGGATCGTCGAAATCCACTTCACCCAGCGCTTTATCCCAACCTCTGTCGATCAGGATCTCGGCCCCGTCTTTGTAATAGCGGGCCGACAGCGTACGGGTCACGCTGCGAGGATTGGTCGGATCAACCATCCCAAAACCAAAGCCATTGCCTTTCGCCTGATGCTTTTTGGCATAGCGATAGAGATATTTCCACAGCACTGGCGTGAGGATAAATTTAGCGTCAACCACCGGCTCCAGCAGCTCGGCAACGGAAGGCCGATGTGCCGGATAGAGTGACGGAATATCACGCAGCGTGAAGTTGCCTTTCAGATTCAGATCGCGTCGAAATCCCACCAGCACAATGCGCTCACGGTGCTGCGGCAGGAAGTGTTTGCCATCAATGATTTTAGGATCGTCTGCGCCCATGTCCTGCGCATCTGCTACGTCGTAGCCTAGTTCATCAAGCGTTTGCATGATGATGCGGAAGGTTTTTCCGCCGTCGTGGCTTTTGAGGTTTTTGACGTTTTCCAGCACAAAAATGGGCGGACGGCGGGCGTCGATAATCCGTACTACGTCAAAAAACAGCGTGCCCTGCGTATCGCAGGCAAAACCGTGGGCGCGGCCCAACGCGTTCTTTTTCGACACGCCCGCAAGGGAAAACGGCTGGCAAGGAAAGCCCGCCAGTAACACGTCATGTGGCGGAATATTTTGCCGGATATTATCCGCAGCCTCTTCGTCGCTGACGCCTGGTTTATGGCTCAGGGTGACGTCGCGGATATCTTCATTGAAATGGTGCGTGTTGGGATCGCAATACCAGTTGGCTTTGTAAGTGCGTACCGCGTGTTTGTTCCATTCACTGGTAAACACGCACTGTCCGCCGATCGCCTCAAAGCCGTAACGAATGCCACCGATACCGGCAAACAGGTCAACAAAGCGAAAAGCGTAGTTCGGATGGGCAGCAGGCGGGCGTGGAAGCAGGTTTTGCAGGAAGGTAAATTCCCCTTCGCTAAGGCGGTGCCCTGCCCGATCGCTGGTGACCAGTCGCTTGAGGATCGCCGGGCTCCAGTGGCTTTCCCCTTGGGCATTCAGTTCGTTCACCAGCGTTTTTGCATCATAGATGGTCAGCAGTTTGCTGAGTAAAGCCTGCACCGTGGCCGTTGATTTCTCTGCCTGCGCGAAAGCGGGTTGTAACACTGATCGTTTTTCCTGCATACCTTTAACCGGACGAAAGAGACTGAGGACAGATTACCATAGTTCAGCTTTACAGCGTGCGCTGGAATCGGCTCAGGACCTGCGCATCCATACCGAGGCAATCCCCCTGCAACTCCGCGCTCAGTTTCGCCATAAACTGCACTAAAAAGTGAGCGTTATGACGGGCAAGCTCACGCCCAGGTTCGGTTTGCATGGTGTCCGGCAGGCGCAACAGCTTGGTCTGGAAATGGTCCAGGGCAAACTGTTTGTCGTTTAACGTGCGCGCATCGGCAAACGGATCGTCGGCATCGAACAACGCCACGCCCAACGAACCTGATACGGCGAAGACGCGCGCCAGACCAATTGCGCCCAACGCTTCGAGCCTGTCGGCGTCCTGAACTATTTTGGCTTCAAGAGTTTGCGGTGCAATCTCGGCACTGAAACTGTGCGCTTCAACCGCATGTTCCACTGCGGGAATAAGGCTCTCGGGGAAATCGGGGAAATAATCAGAGAGGATCTGTCGGGTTTTGCGCGCCGCCAGCTGCGAAGACTGGCTGCGTTCAGGATGATTTTTGGGCAGACTGACGATGTCATGGAAATAACAGGCGGCCAGCACCACTAGCGCATCGACGGACTGACCCGCCATCATGCGCTGGGCGGTCATCCATACACGGCGGAAATGTGAAATGTCATGTGCGGCATCATCCGTGGGATGATGCGCGGTTAACCAGGCTTCGAAGCGTTGCTGCCAGTCGGTACGTTCCATGATTTCTCCTTCATAAAACGCTCACCTTAACAACTTTGTGCAGGCCTTTCACTCGTTGCTGCCGCGCGGGCGCGTGTACCAGGCGATGGCCCCCAGAATCAGCCCCACCGAGCCCAGCACCAGAAAACCAAGAATAGCGCCGAGCCACTTCCCGCTGGTTGATCCCAAATCACCTTCCATTACCAAATCCGGCGTCGAGGGGATTTTACTGACCACCCACAGATAGCGGAGCATCGCCCAGACAAAGTATCCGCAAAATGCGTAAAACGCCCACAGAGCGAGTTTGCCTCCCAGGCCACGAGTGTTGTTCTGTTCCATGTTTAACCTTTACTGCAGCGGTAAAGACGTTACCGCTCTCACATTGCGTGCTCAAAAGTGTGAATAAAGTCACATTTTGACACTCTTTGCGTTGTCATGCGACGGTAAAGGCGATTGGATTTACCTTAAGTTGATCGGACGCAATTAAACTTCAGAATATCTCAAACACTAAAGGCCGCAGCAGCGGCCTTTTTGTTCATAATTTCAAGGATTACGGCGCTTCCTGCAACGCGACGCGAATAAATCCGTTGTTTTGGTCAAGTAAATCACGCGCCTGCCAGGCGTCCAGCCCGGTCATGACCATCAGCACGGCAGTTTTACAATGGTGATTGCAGCTTTCCAGCGCCGTTTTGGCGACGGTACGCGTACATCCTCCGGCTTCCATCACAATCGCAATCTGCCTTTCAGACCACTTGATACTTTTGGCTTCCAAATCCACGCGCATATTGCTGTAAACCCGGCCGGTACGGACGGCTAATCCTGTGGCGATCATATTCAGGATCAGTTTTTGCGCCATGCCTGCTTTAGCGTTATTCCAGCCTGCCACCACGTCTGCCCCGGTTTGTGGCGCTATCACCATGCTCGCCAGATGCGCGGCTTCGCTTTGCTCGTCGCAGGTAATGATGGCAACCGGTGAGCTCAGGGACCAGGCGTGGCGCATCGCGCCCCAGACCCACGGCGTTTTACCGCTGACGGAGAGCGCAAGCATCATGTCGTGCTCGCCAAAATTCATCGCCTGGAGATCGGCCACACCGCGATCGTAATTTCCTGCGCCGTCTCCGGCATCAAGGCCAATAACCGGATGTTTGCCCGGCGCATACTCCATCGCCGCATGTAGCGCCGCTCGGCCAGATGGTCCGGCGCCGACAATAAACAGCCGTCCGCCGTGGCTCATTGTGGCCGCAGCATTATCCACTACGCGGGCGATGACGGGTAAAAAAGGAGTAATGGAGTCGGTAATGTACTTATCATCCTGATGAATGACATTCAGCATGTCCAGGGTCGACAACCTGTCGATATCCGCCGTATCCGCGTGACGTCTCTCCGTGACCAAACCGTTCAGCTTAACGCTCATAAACTGCCTCCTTGTTATGAATTCCCCCACACTATAAAGTGTTTTATATGGATGACCTGCGAGGGGGGTCACGAAAAGCGCAGCATTCGTCAGCTTTTACATCGCTTTAAGAAAGCGCCGTCATCAGCGATAATTACCCCTTTCTAATTATCCACGGGGTTTCGATGAGCGATTTGCAGCCTTTAGCCACGACGCGCAAGCGCCCAATGAAGCTCAACACGCTGGTCACGCTGATGGTGTGCAGCGTGATTGGTTCGGTTTTACTGGTCATTTTTGCGCTCTACTTTGTGCAGGTTACCCGCGCGACCCGCGATGGCGTAAAGGACACCGCGCTCGCGATTGCCCGCACGCTGGCCGACAGCCCCGACGTGAAACGCGGTCTGCAATTCTCGCCGGAAAACAGCCCAATTCAGTCTGTCGCTGACGCGATCGCCCGCCGCAACGATCTGCTCTTCGCTGTCGTTACCAATATGCAGGGCGTGCGTTATTCCCACCCGGACAATACCCTGTTGGGTAAACATTTTATCGGCGAGGACATCAAACCAGCGCTTGAAGGAAAGGAAAATGTCTCGGTCAACCACGGCGTACTGGCCGAGGCCCTGCGCGTGTTCACCCCGGTTTATAATGACCGCCATCAGCAGATCGGCGTAGTCGCCATTGGTATTTCGCTCAACAAAGTGGATGAGCAGATCAGCCGCAGCCGCTGGAACGTCATCTGGACAGTGCTGTTCAGCGCGCTGATGGGAACGCTCGGCACCTGGGGACTGGTGCATCTGCTCAAACGGATTTTGTTCGGGCTTGAGCCTTACGAAATCTCCGCCCTGTTCGAGCAACGTCAGGCGATGCTGCAATCACTGAAAGAGGGTGTGATCGCGGTCGACAGCCAGGGCCGCGTGACGATGATTAACCACGCCGCCCGCCAGATCCTGCTGCTGCCCGCACACAGCGCCGACGAGCCGCGCCACATGCCGATGCTCGCCTCTCTGCGTCGGGTTTCGCAGACCGGAAAAGCGCTACAGGATCAGGAGATCGACTGCAACGGGCGTTTGCTGCTGTGCAATACCTTCCCGGTCAGGAGTCAAAGCGCGGTGATTGGCGCAATCAGTACCTTTCGCGACAAAACTGAAGTCCGGGAGTTAATGCAGCGGATGGATGGCATGGTGAGTTACGTCGATGCCCTGCGCACCCATTCCCACGAATTTATGAACAAGCTGCATGTGATCCTCGGCCTGTTGCATATGAAACGTTACGATAAGCTGGAAGAATATGTTCTTCAGACCGCGCAGAATTATCAGACTGATATCGGCGCGATTCAGAATAAAATTAAATCACCGGTCATCGCCGGATTCCTGCTGGGGAAAATCAACCGCGCCAAGGAAGCGGGATTTACCCTGAAGCTGGCGGACGAGTGCCAGGTGCCAGACACGCCCAATACCGAGCAGGTCACAGTACTAATTACCGTGCTGGGCAATCTTATCGAAAATGCGCTGGATGCCATGAGCAGCCAGGCCGAAGGCGAAGTCGGCCTGCTGATGCATTATCAGAATGGCTGGCTAAGCTGTGAAATCAGTGACGACGGCCCAGGAATTGACCCCGCGCGGCTGGAAAATATTTTTACGAAGGGTTTTTCTACTAAAGGTGAAAACCGGGGTGTGGGACTCTTCCTTGCTCGCCAACAGCTCGAAAAACTCGGCGGTGATATTACCGTCGAATCTGAGCCAGGCGTATTTACTCAATTTTTTGTTCAGATCCCCTGGGATAGCGAGAGGAAAATCGCGTGATAAATGTCTTAATTGTCGATGATGATGCCATGGTGGCCGACCTTAACCGTCTGTATGTTAACCGGGTTGAGGGTTTTAGCTGCTGCGGCGTAGCCTCCACGCTGAACCAGGCCGAAGCGGTCATTAATAATCCCGCGCAGCCTGTCGATCTGGTGCTGCTCGATGTCTATATGCAGCAGGATAACGGCTTGGATCTGCTGCCGGTGATTCGCGCCTCTGGTCGCCCGATCGACGTTATCATGATTTCTTCGGCCTCTGATGCCACGACGATCCAGACCTCGATGCATTACGGGGTGGTGGATTATTTGATTAAGCCTTTCCAGTTCCCGCGTTTTGAAGAAGCGCTGAACGGCTGGAAGGAGAAGAAGCAGCTGATGGGCTCGCATCAGTATTACGAGCAGGCGGATGTCGACCGTATTCTGCACGGCGGCGCGCCGGAGCTGGCGGACAGCAAGCGTCTGCCGAAAGGCTTGACCCCGCAGACCCTGCGCACGATTTGTCAGTGGATTGACGGGCACCCCGATGCGGAATTTTCCACCGACGACCTGGCTAACGCGGTCAGTATCTCCCGCGTTTCGTGTCGTAAATACCTGATTTGGCTGGCACAGATTACGATTCTCTTCACCAGCATCCACTACGGGGCCACCGGGCGCCCGGTGTATCGCTACCGATTACAGCCGGAACAGGTCGGGCTGCTCAGGCAATATTGCCAGTAAGGCGATAGCGGTTATCCAGCAGCTGGAAGCGGAAATGCTGCATTGACGAGAGCACGACCTCTTTGCTTTTGGTGACGAAGACCGCCTCGATATCAGGCCGCGTGCGCAGCGCGGCACAGCCCTTCTCCACGCCCATCCCGTAAATCAGCGTGGTCCAGATATCGCCGTCGATGGAGTTGGTAGAGATAATCGTCACGCTGTCGAGTTCGTTATCCAGCGGATAGCCGGTACGCGGGTTAAGAATGTGGTGATAGCGCTTACCGTCATGTTCAAAGAAGCGTTCGTAAGTGCCCGATGTCACCACCGATTTATTTTCCACCACCAGCGATCCCACTAATTCATCCGCGCCGCCGAAGGGCGTTTTGATGCCGAGTGACCAGCCGCCCTCCGGCGCACCGAGGGTCTGAATATTGCCCCCAAGGTTAATCAACCCGAGCGTTTCGCCCTCTTTGCGCAGGTAGTCTCGCACCCGGTCGGCGATGTAGCCTTTGGCGATGGCACCGAGATCGATCTCCATACCCGGTTGGGTCAGAAACACGCTGCTGGCATTGTCGTCGAGCAATACGTCGGCTGGATTGGTGATCGCCAGCAGTGCCGTAATCTCTTCTGCGGGCGGCACGCTGTCGCCCTTGAAGCCAATCTTCCAGCGTTTTACCAGCGGGCCAATCGCGAGGTTGAAGGCGCTGTTCTCAAGCATGCTTGCGGCTTTCGCCACGCGGATCAATTCATAAACCGGACGGCTGACGCTGACAGCGTGTTTTCCGGCAGCGTGGTTAATGTCCATCACCTGCGAGGGTGCGCGGTTGACGGTAAGCAGATCTTCGTACTGTTTGATGAGGCGAAACACGCGTGAGGCGAGCGCTTCGTTACTGGAGAAAAGCTTCAGGAGAATGGGGGAGCCCATCAGGGTGGCGGTATAGCTGTAGACGCGGTTATCAGACATGGAAATGCCCCTCGGTTAAATTGCCGGATGGCGCTGCGCTTATCCGGCCTACAAAACCGTGCCCGGCAACCGCCGGGCATTGATATTACTGTTTCGCGCGCATCGCCGCCTGATGTCCGGCCAGAGTACCAAAAATAATGATATCTGCCACGGCGTTACCGCCGATACGGTTCCCGCCGTGGATGCCGCCGACCACTTCACCCGCCGCAAATGCGCCCGGAACCACCTGTTTGTCGCTATTCAACACGCAGGTTTGAGTGTTAATGGTCACACCGCCCATCGTGTGATGCACGCCTGGGGCGATGCGGATTGCGTGGAACGGGCCTTCGTTGACTGGCGCGCGCAGTGCAGTGGTGCGGCCAAAATCATCGTCATGCTGTTTTGCGACAAAACCGTTGTAGCGCTCCAGCGTGTCGAGGAAGGTGTTTTCATCCATGCCCAGCGTTTTTGCCAGCGCTTCTGGCGAGCTGGCGCTGGTGACCAGACCTTTGGCAATGTACTCATCCGCCGCTTTGTTTTTCGCGCGAACATGCTCATCAAACACGATGTAGGCGTATTTTTCCGGCAGGGCGATGATCTGCGCCGAGACTTTGTCGCGGGTTTCCATTTCGTTGAAGAAACGGCTGCCCTTCTGGCTAACCAGGATAGCGCCACCGCCACGAATGGATTCGGAAATCAGATACGACGTGTTTTGCTCCACGGTCGGGTGGATCTGAATTTCGCCCATATCCACAGTACCTGCGCCAATACGTTCCAGCAGCGCGATACCACCACCGGTGGCCCCTTTGTGGTTGGTGGTGACAAAACCGTCCAGATCCGGGCGATATTTAACGACCATGCTGCTGTTGGCGCTGAAACCGCCAGTCGCCATGATCACGCTGCGAGTTGAAACGGTGACCGTTTCGTTCTCTTCGGTGGTCAGACGCACCCCTTTCACTTCGCCATCTTCAAAAATAATGTCGCTGACGGAGGTATCAAGCATCACGTCGATATTGCGTTTGTTGACATTACGCACCAGACCGCTGATCAGATATCCGCCTACCGCAGAGCCGTCTTTTGGACGGTGAGTACGTTCGATGCTCATCCCACCGGTGGTCGTGATGCCGTTCAGCATGATCCCGCGAGTTGCCAGCCATTCAATCGCTTCTGGCGCGTTTTCAACAAAGCATCGCAGCAGTTCTGGATTGTTCTTGTTGTGACCGCCTTTCAGGGATTCCTGGTAGAACAGCTCTTTGCTGTCCTGGATGCCTTGTACGCGCTGGAAGCGTGTTTCTGCGGCGTTCATCCCGGCAGATGCTTTAATGGTGTTCCCGCCGATGGTGGGCATTTTCTCGACGATCAGCACGCTGGCCCCTTCATCATGCGCCTGAATAGCGGCCGCCAGACCAGCACCACCGGAACCGACAACCACGACATCAAACTGTTTCGCTTCGTTCGGATCGACGCCCTCTTCTGCCGCCAGTACTTTGCTGGATTTCAGCATCGCTTTGGAAACCGCTTTTTTCACGGCTTCGCTCTGACTGGTCGCGCCGGTGATGGCATCCACGTGCGGGGTGTTGGCATCAAGAATACGGCTGCGGATCTCTTCAAAGCTGCTGACAAATTCCACATCCTGAGTCGGGCCAGATGCCAGTTCGATGTCAGCGATACGGTCCGTTTCGAGACTCACGTTAATCACTAATTCGTTGACATCGTCCTGCACGGTTTCGGTGAACAGGCCAGCTTTAAATTTCGATTCGCCCATGCTCATGTCGCGGATCATCGCTTCCACCAGCGAGAAACGCCACAGCGGTTCTGGGATGTTCAGCGCTTCGCGTTGGGTGCTGTCCATAAACAGCTCCAACGTTTCGCCGTCGCGAATACGGTCGGTCCAGTCGGGATAGGCGATAGTCGCGCGCCCCACGGCAATCAGATCGTAACCGTGGTCTAGCGCCTCGTTCACATCGGCGGCGTTCACTACGCCACCCACCCCCATCACCGGAATTTGCGCGAGCGTTTCGGAACGCATGGCGCGGTATTTCTCGATAAGTGGCGTTGGGTCCTGGGTGTCGACGATGGACGGGCGCAGCGTTGCGCCAACGGAGAAGTGCAGGTAATCCAGACCGCGTGCGGCCAGTTTTTCCAGCAGGTACAGGGTGTCGTCAAAACGAATACCGGGGACTTCCATCTCTTCTGGAGAGAAGCGGTAGCCGATAATGAACGCGTCATCCGCATACTGACGAACCATTTTGTGAGTGATTTCAAGCACTGCCAGCGGGAATTTTGCGCGGTTGTCGCGGCTGCCGCCCCACTCGTCTTCACGCTGGTTGGAGTTCGGGGAGTAGAACTGCTGAATCAGATAGGTGTTCGCGCCGTGAATTTCGACGCCGTCAAAGCCCGCCTGAATTGCACGACGAACCGCTTCACCGAACTTGCCGATCATGCCTTCCACTTCTTCAGTGGTTAATGCCACCGGAGTAGCTGCGCCATCGCGCGGTGCGGCCACGGCGCTTGGGCCGACCGGGGTACGGCCACCAATCAGTTTCGGGTCGACCATGCGACCGCCGTGGTAGATCTGCAGCAGCGCTTTAGAGCCTTTAGATTTAATCGCGTCGGCAATTTTTGCCAGCCCGGCGATTTTCTCATCGTTATCGATACCGATAGCGCCAGGGAAAGCCAGGCCCAGATCGTCAACAAAGCAGCATTCAACGATGATGGTACCGATGCTGCCGGAGCGCGCACGGTAGTATTCCACCAGCTCGCTGGTCACCGTGCCGTCGTAATAACCGGTACAGGTGGTCATCGGTGCCATTAACAAGCGGTTTTTGAGTTCGGTACCATTCGGTAATGTGAAAGGACTAAGGATTCGTTCGTTAGTGCTCATAATAGAAACTCCAAACTTTTAAAATTGAAATCTGAGAATTCTTTATCGGATTTTGTTTCTGGTTAATTTTTTTGCCGATGTCATGGTATTAATATAACGATATTTTTAGTTACTAAAGTAATTACGTTAGTTATAAAAGTATTTAATCCCTGCAATAACATTATTACTACATTGGTGTTATTGATATTAGGGTGTTGCGTTCACAATAATATAAACATCGTTAACCTTTTAGTTACTTTTTTATTTGAGACAAAACAACCCAACGCATTGATTAATCATGGTTATTTATTTAATAATCATTTTCGCGCAATATCTATTCAACGAATTCAAACAGTCGACAGAGATAATATCCACATAACTCAATGTGGTTATTTTAATTAGTATAAAAATACTCCTGCATTTCTATTTTATTGATCGCGATCAATTCCACTGGCATCGAAAGGCGCAGTATATAAACATCATCAATTTTTAATTTAACGCATCGTGAATCGCGTTAAATCGCTATTTACGAAATAACCAGAACGCACCTTAAATAACTAAAGAAAGTAAATAAATTAAAAAAGGCGCAGCGTTATTTCTTCAAAACCGAATTTTTGACAACTTAAGAAGCAAACCTATGAATGATAAAACAGCTGTAACGCCCCCGGTGGCGAGCAAGCCGAAAGACGGAAACAACAAACGTCTGCTAATGATGGCACTGCCGATTATTGTTGCCGTGCTGCTCCTGTTTGTGCCGGTTCCTGAAGGGCTGCCACCTTATGCCTGGCACTACTTCGCTATCTTTGTAGGTGTGATCGTCGGTTTAATCTTCGAACCGCTGCCGGGTGCCGTGATTGGCCTGACCGGTGTCGTCGCCATCGCACTGTGTAGCCAGTGGGTGCTGTTCAGCCCGGAACAACTGGCTGATCCGAAATTCAAACTGGCCGGTGCTTCCTTTAAATGGGCGGTGAGCGGCTTCGGTAACTCCACCGTCTGGCTGATTTTCGGCGCGTTCATGTTCGCCGCGGGCTACGATAAAACCCGTTTCGGCCGCCGTCTGGCGCTGATTCTGGTGAAATATCTCGGCCGTCGCAGCCTGACGCTGGGTTATGCGATCACCTTCGCCGATCTGCTGCTGGCCCCGTTCACTCCATCCAACACTGCGCGCAGCGGCGGGACTATCTACCCGATCATCGCTAACCTGCCGCCGCTGTACGGTTCAAAACCGAACGACCCAAGTTCACGGAAGATTGGCTCTTATCTGATGTGGGTAGCAATCACCGCGGCCTGTATCACCAGCTCCATGTTCCTCTCTGCGCTGGCGCCTAACCTGCTGGCTCTGGCGCTGGTGAAAAGCATCGTTGGCATCAACATCTCCTGGGGTACCTGGTTCATCGCCTTCTTGCCAGTGGGCGTGCTGCTGATTCTGGTGATGCCGCTGCTGGCCTACTGGTTCTACCCGCCAGAAGTCAAAATCAACGACGAAGTGCCGCTGTGGGCGTGTCGTGAACTGGAGAAACTGGGCAAACTGTCGCGTAACGAAATCCTTCTGCTGGTCTTCGTATGCTGTGCGCTGATGATGTGGATTTTCGCCGCCGCGTGGATTGAACCGGCCCTGGCTGCCCTGCTGATTGTTGGCCTGATGCTGTGGACCGGCGTGCTGGAGTGGAACGACATCACCGGCAACAAAGCCGCGTGGAACACCTTCGTCTGGTTCGCAACCTTGGTTGCCCTTGCGGACGGCCTGTCCTCCACCGGCTTCATCGCCTGGCTGGGTAAAGAAGGCGGCCTGCTGATGAGCGGTATCTCGCCGGGTGTTGCGACTATCGTCCTGCTGCTGGCGTTCTACCTGCTCCATTACCTGTTTGCCAGCACCACCGCGCACACCACCGCACTGCTGCCAGCGATGCTGACCATCGCCGCGACTATCCCAGGCATCAACATGGAAGTGTTCGTCCTGCTGATGGTGACCTCGCTGGGTATCATGGGGATTATCACCCCGTACGGCACCGGCCCAAGCCCGATTTACTACGGCAGTGGCTACCTCCCGACCAAAGATTACTGGCGTCTCGGTACTATCTTTGGCGCCATCTTCCTGGCGGCCCTGCTGCTGATTGGTTATCCGTGGATGTCCATGATGTTCTGATTCTTAACCGCCGGGGGACCCCCTCCGGCGGTTTAATTTTATGGAGTGATACGCAATGTCGAACAAAGCCTTTTACTATCAGAATCCCTTCCCCCTCGCACACGACGACACCGAATACTATCTGCTGACCAAAGAGCATGTGTCTGTTGCCCACTTTAACGGCCAGGAAATTCTTCAGGTCGAGCCCGAAGCTCTGACTTTACTCGCTCAACAGGCGTTTCACGATGCCGCATTTATGCTGCGCCCTTCGCACCAGAAACAGGTTGCGGCAATCCTGAACGACCCACAAGCCAGCGAGAACGATAAATACGTCGCCCTGCAGTTCCTGCGCAACTCTGAAATCGCGGCCAAAGGCGTGCTGCCGACCTGCCAGGACACCGGCACGGCGATCATCATGGGTAAAAAAGGCCAGCGCGTCTGGACCGGCGGCGGTGACGAAGCGGCCCTGAGCCAGGGCGTGTATAACACCTACATCGAAGATAACCTGCGCTACTCTCAGAACGCGGCGCTGGATATGTATAAAGAGGTGAACACTGGCACCAACCTGCCTGCGCAGATTGACCTCTACAGCGTGGACGGAGATGAATACAAGTTCCTGTGCATGGCGAAAGGCGGCGGTTCCGCCAATAAAACCTACCTCTATCAGGAAACCAAAGCGCTGATCACCCCGGCCAAATTGAAAAATTACCTGGTCGAGAAGATGCGTTCCCTGGGAACAGCGGCTTGCCCTCCATACCATATCGCCTTTGTGATTGGCGGAACTTCCGCGGAAAGCACCCTCAAAACGGTGAAACTGGCTTCGACTCGCTACTACGACGGCCTGCCGACGGAAGGTAACGAACACGGTCAGGCGTTCCGCGATGTTCAGCTGGAACAGGAACTGCTGCTGGAAGCGCAGAACCTGGGTCTGGGTGCGCAGTTCGGCGGGAAATACTTCGCCCACGATATCCGCGTGATCCGTCTGCCGCGCCACGGTGCTTCCTGCCCTGTCGGCATGGGAGTCTCCTGCTCGGCCGACCGTAACATCAAAGCCAAAATCAACCGCGACGGGATCTGGATTGAGAAACTGGAACACAATCCGGGCCAGTATATTCCTGAATCACTGCGCCAGCAGGGTGAAGGCGAAGTGGTCAGCATTAACCTGAATCAGCCGATGAGTGAAATCCAGGCGCAACTCTCTGCCCACCCAGTTTCCACCCGTCTGTCCCTGAATGGCACCATTATCGTGGCGCGTGATATCGCCCATGCGAAGCTGAAAGAGCTGCTGGATAACGGCGAAGAACTGCCGCAGTACGTGAAAGATCACCCGATCTACTACGCGGGCCCGGCGAAGACACCTGAAGGGTATGCTTCTGGCTCTTTAGGCCCAACTACCGCAGGGCGTATGGACTCGTATGTGGATTTACTGCAATCCCACGGTGCGAGCATGGTGATGCTGGCGAAAGGCAACCGCAGCCAGCAGGTGACAGACGCATGCCACAAGCACGGCGGTTTCTACCTCGGCAGCATTGGCGGCCCGGCGGCGGTACTGGCGCAAAACAGCATTAAGAGTCTGGAGTGCGTGGCGTATCCTGAGCTCGGAATGGAAGCCATCTGGAAAATTGAAGTCGAGAACTTCCCGGCGTTTATCCTGGTGGATGACAAAGGCAACGACTTCTTCCAGCAGATCCAGAACAAGCAGTGCGCAGGCTGCGCGCAGCGCTAAGTCGTCCTAAAACTAAAAAGCCAGACATCGCTGCCTGGCTTTTTTATTTCCGTAATGCGTTGTCTCTACCAGGTCATACACGCCGCATTAAGAATGCCACCCGCCAAAGCAAAAACGCCCATGAACACACCCGCAGCAATATGATTACTGGAAATCTTTTCTCCCAGCGCTGGCATGTAAAGCCTGACCCCTGCGTAAATCAGAAGCTGTACGACAAAGGCCACGCCGCCCCAGATAAGATAATCCAGAATACTGACCGAATTCACTGCCGCGCTGGAGAGAGGAATGACAAAACCCAGCAGCGTTCCGCTGAATGCCAGGGCAGCCGCTGCGTTATTATCTTTAATCAACTGCCATTCATCGTGTGGCGTCACTTTGGTGTAGACAAAAAGAAAAACAATCACCATTGCCACGCCGATAAAAAAGTAGGCTGAAAAGGCCAGTAAAGCATCCAGGATGTGCATATTATCCCCTAAGCAGAAAAAAATGATTTTAACTTATCATTAGATTTCGCAACTGTTTGTTTACCTCTTTTTACGTTGCTCTTCGCACTTATAGCGCGCCAGTCGCGACGGGCTGAATAAGTTCCACAATAACTTACGTAAGCCGAAGAGTTATTTACACTTCTACACTCTCCCTTCCCTACAATCAGGCGCAGTAAACACAGGCAGCCATGTAAAAACAGAAACGCGGTAAATGTTTAATTTCTTAAGGTTTCAAATGAAGATCATGCACCGGACCGCCTCTCTTTTCCCCCTTCTGCTACCGATGACCGTGACGGCTGCCCCCACGCCTGTCGAAAAAACTGATTATTTCAGCAAAATTAGCTTTCACTCCCCCAGCATGCCGGGGTTCCGTACTGCAGATATGTTGACGACCGGTTTTACCGGGGCACATGTCACGATGAGCAGTAATAGCAAATTTCTCAATCTCAACGATCTGCAATTTAGCGTGAACCATGACTGGATCAGGATTAAAGCACAGCCTGTGGAAGGACGGGTCCAGCTTCAGATGGTCAGGCAACCGCAGGCTAATGAAAGAGAGATGACGTTAACGCTGAAGAACCTCAAAACAGGTCATACTCAAACTCACGTCTTTCACCTCAATATCTGGCTGACGGGTGACGGCATTCTGGATAAAAACTTCGCCAACGCGCGTGAACACTGTGCCCGTCTGGGCGGCAAGCTGCTGAATACCCAACAGTTCAGAGCAGTTTCTCGACAATGGTTCGGTCTCAGCAGCGGGCAACTACGCACTTTTTACCCTGACGCGGGGATTTTTAATGAACAGATGCAGGCAGGTGACAGTTTCTGGGTGCATGAGGCGAAATCGCTCTATCTGCACACCGGCATGAAAAGCAACAAACGTAACGTCGGGACACTTTGCCGATATGAGTATAAATGACTTAAAAGCTAGAGTTCTCTCTCAAGTTGCATAAAACATCAATGACTTGAGAAAGTACACAGGCTAGACTCCTGCGACCTTCCGCTGCATCTTGATGCTTATTTCAGCCAGAATGACTGATACGGCTGGTTGTCCGAAGAAGGTATGAATAAGATTACGTGATGAAGTGGCGGAGAGAGGGGGATTTGAACCCCCGGTAGAGTTGCCCCTACTCTAGTTTTCGAGACTAGTCCGTTCAGCCGCTCCGGCATCTCTCCGTTTTAGTGGTTGCCATGATGCCAGGTAATTTGGCATTTTAACAGAACCTTATCCTGCATTTTTGTTCAAGTGATGAGTTTGCGAGCGAAGTGATGATTAAGTGGCCCTGGAAATCGAACGAAACCGCACCGAACGCGATTCTCCCGTGGGAAGAGGCGCTGGCAATTCCTGTTCTCGCCAGTCTTGACCCCGACGAGCTCGCCCGACTGGTTCAACTAGCCGATCGTTTTTTACAGCAAAAACGCCTCGTCCCGCTGCAAGGTTTTGAGCTGGATGCGCTCAAAAGCACGCGTATCGCCCTGCTCTTCTGTTTGCCGGTGCTTGAGCTCGGCTTTGAGTGGCTGGATGGCTTCCATGAAGTGCTGATTTATCCCGCCCCTTTCGTCGTCGATGACGAGTGGGAAGATGATATTGGGCTGGTGCACAATCAGCGCGTTGTGCAATCTGGTCAAAGCTGGCAGCAAGGGCCAATCATCCTGAACTGGCTTGATATTCAGGATTCCTTTGATGCCTCCGGTTTTAACCTGATTGTGCATGAAGTAGCCCATAAACTGGACACCCGCAACGGCGATCGCGCCAGCGGTGTACCGTTTATCCCTCTGCGCGAAGTGGCAGGCTGGGAGCATGACTTGCACGCCGCCATGAACAATATTCAGGATGAGATCGATCTGGTAGGTGAAAGCGCGGCCAGCATTGACGCGTATGCAGCGACAGATCCGGCGGAGTGCTTTGCCGTACTGTCGGAATATTTCTTCAGCGCACCTGAACTGTTCGCCCCGCGCTTCCCGGCGTTGTGGCAGCGTTTTTGCCATTTTTACCAGCAAGTTCCCTTGCAACGTTTGCGTGAAAATGCAGGGTCTGACGGTCATTCGTCTTCTCAAGTACACTAAAACAGCAGGTTGAGTCTTAATTAATCATTTGAATCAGTATGTTGAATTTAGTGTTGACACAAAATGGCGAGGCCATTAACATGCGCCTCGTTCACACGATTCCTCTGTAGTTCAGTCGGTAGAACGGCGGACTGTTAATCCGTATGTCACTGGTTCGAGTCCAGTCAGAGGAGCCATATTTAGAGAAGCCCGCTCAGGGAAACCTGAGCGGGCTTTTTGCTGTATTCGCCAGCGTGCTGATAATTCGTTATGATCGCCCCCCATTCTTGTGCCAGGCCGACTGATGTCCACCATTATCGATACTTTTGTTGCCCCGCCGTGCCATGACGAGATTGACATTCTCTATCAGGACGAGCATCTGCTGCTTATCAATAAACCCAGCGGTCTGCTGAGTCTCTCGGGGAAAAATCCGCAAAACCTCGATTCAGTGCATCACCGGCTGGTAAAGAAGTTCCCCGACTGCACGCTGGTCCATCGATTAGATTTCGGCACATCCGGGCTGATGGTCATTGCGCGTAATAAAGTCATTAACGCGGCGCTGTGCCAGCAGTTCAGCCAGCGCGCGGTGACCAAGATCTACAGCGCCCTGCTCTGCGGGCATCTGGACAATGACGAAGGGATGATAGACGCGGCGATTGCCAAAGACCCAGCGCTGTTCCCGCTGATGTCGATTTGCAGCGTTCACGGCAAACCCGCTCGCTCCCGCTATCGGGTTATTGAACGAATGAATCGTGAACAGGAAGACGGCACGTTTCTGGCGTTAACGCGAGTCGCGCTAATCCCGGAAACCGGGCGAACCCATCAACTGCGCATTCACTGCCAGCAGTTGGGCCACCCTATTTTAGGCTGCGATCTGTACGGCGGACTTTTGCTGCCAGGCACAGAACAGACGCCACGGCTGATGCTGCACGCCAGCGAGCTGGATTTCGTGCACCCCGTCAGCGGAGAGCGGGTCTGCGCCCGCCATACTCCACCGTTCTGAGCACGAAAATCATTACCACATCAAATCGTCAGGAATTTTGAAATCCGCATACGGATCGTCTTCGTCCTGCTCTTCCTGACTCAACGCACTGTTTAAGACAATACTGTCCGCATCGCGCTGGGCAATTTTGTCGGCAACGATCGCGGGGATAATTGCATATTCGCTCTTCCCGCTGGCATCCAGCACTAAACGCGCAATCGCCAGACGACCGCTGATCAGCTGCGCCTGTGTGGTCTTATCGACAGCGATTTTTTTGATCAGGTTATTGTCGGTGAAGTTGAAATCGATGTTGCCTCTTGAGATATCGATGCGGTTCATCTCAATCAGCTGCTTCACCTGCGCTTTAAACTCTTTTGCCAGCGTCGCCTGTTTTTGCTGTTCGCTCAGCTGTTTATCACGCTCAAGCTGTGCCTTTTTATTTTCTTCCACCGCTTCTCTGGCCTCGCGAGCCTGAACGCGTGATTTTTTAGCCGTTCTCTGGACTTTAGCTATTTTTTTGCTGGAGACTAATCCGGCTTTGAGCATCTGCTCTTGTAAGGTGAGTTTTGTCATCTTCGTATCTAAACCAGTTGAATAATGAGTGGGATTATACCTGTAATTTTCGAGGCTGTGTCAGTTGCCGGACCGCAGCGATGGGTAACATGCACGCAGAATTCATGAATCAACCTAATAAGGCTTTGCGCATTCCCTCTATTATCGAATAAATCACTCTGCGCTATGCTGGTTATCCCACAGAGCGGAAGGAAAAAGTCATGAATACGGTCACACTGAATAACGGTATTGAAATGCCCCTGCTGGGCTTTGGCGTTTTCCAGATGACGGATGCCGCCGAATGCGAACGCGCTGTCGTTGATGCCATTGAAACAGGCTATCGTTTGATTGATACCGCCGCTTCCTACCAAAATGAAACCCAGGTCGGGAACGCGCTTAAGCAAAGCGGCATCGCCCGCGATGAACTGTTTGTCACCACCAAACTGTGGCTGCAGGACACGCATTACGCTGGCGCGAAAGCCCAGTTCGAACGATCGTTGAACCGTCTGCAGCTGGATTATGTTGACCTGTATCTGATTCATCAACCCTACGGCGATGTTCATGGCGCGTGGCGTGCAATGGAAGAGTTGCAGCAGGCCGGGAAAATTCGCTCGATTGGCGTGAGTAATTTCCATCCGGACAGGCTTGCCGATCTTATCGCGTTTAATCGAGTGGTTCCGGCCGTCAATCAGATTGAAGTGAACCCCTTCAACCAGCAGCTCCAGGCGGCGCCGTGGATGCAAAGTCGCGGTATCCAGCCAGAAGCCTGGGCACCTTTTGCAGAAGGGAAAAACGGCCTGTTCCAGCACCCTGTTTTAACCGCGATAGGTGAGAAATACGGTAAAAGCGTGGGTCAGGTTGTTCTGCGTTGGATTTTTCAGCGCGGCATTGTTTCGCTGGCAAAATCCGTGCGAAAAGAGCGAATGGTCGAGAACATCAGTATTCTCGATTTTGAACTGAGCGCTGAAGATATGCTGCACATTACCGCGCTTGATACTGCCACCAGCGCATTCTTCTCGCATCGCGATCCGGCGATGGTGGAATGGCTGACGGGGCGCAAGCTGGACGTCTGATTCCGGCGGGTCACATAAAAATGCCTGCGATTAAGCAGGCTTTTTTTTGCATCAAATCTGATAATCAATCGCCACTTCTTCCGTCTCCATCACCTGACGCTTAATTTCATCCACCGACAGTCCAGCATTGCACAGTTCGATAAAGCGCCAGACATAGTTGCGTTGCAGTTGCCCACGTTTAAGCCCAAGCCAGACGGTGTTGGCGTCGAAAAGATGGCGCGTATCCAGACGCACCAAATCACCCAGTTCGCGCTCCCCGCCCGACTGCTCAGCCACCAGCCCGATTCCAAGTCCCAGCTCCACGTACGTTTTGATCACATCAGAATCCTGCGCGCTCAGCACAATATCCGGCGTCAGCCCTTTGCGATTAAATGCTTCATCAATGCGCGAGCGCCCGGTAATGCCCTGACGATAGGTAATGAGCGGCCATTTGGCGATATCTTCGAGAGTGAGAGGCGAAACCTGATGAAGCGGATGATCGGCGGGCAAAAGCAGGCTGTGATGCCAGCGGAACCAGGGGAAGGCCACCAGCAGCGGATCGTTACTCAGGCGCTCACTGGCGATACCGATATCCGCCCCGCCGTTTTGCAGCAGCACTTCAATCTCCTGCGGGGTGCCCTGAATCAGCTCCAGACGCACATCCGGGAAAAGCTCACGAAACGCCTTAATCACCGGCGGCAAACTGTAGCGTGCCTGCGTGTGGGTAGTGGCAATGGTCAGCACCCCGGACGCATCGTTGGTGAAAAGATCCGCCAGCCGACGGACGTTGCTGGCTTCGTTGAGAATGCGCTCCGCGATGGTCAGCAGCGCCTTACCGGGCTCGGTCATCCCCAGCAGACGCTTGCCGCGACGGATGAAAATCTCGATCCCCAGCTCTTCTTCCAGCTCGCGGATGTGGCGGCTGACGCCTGACTGAGAGGTGTAAAGCATGTTGGCGACTTCGGTCAGGTTGTAGTCCCGCCTGGCCGCCTCACGGATAATTTTAAGTTGCTGGAAATTCACGATTCACTCCGGCGCATCTGACATGACCCTATTGTTAGAGTCAGCAGACCTGGAGAACAAATAATAAAAACCAGCATCTTATTCCTTTATGGAATATCAGCTCACAAGCTGCAGCTCACGATTCTCCAGCGAAGGACGGCTGACCAGCGACATCAGGATCTCTTTTACCGCCTGCGCCTGCGGCGACAGCGATCCGCGCGCGGACATATTCAGAGAAAGCGGCAGGCTCATGGACGGCGTGGTGATCCGCGCCATCCAGCCGTTCGCAGCGCTGCACAGCGAGCGTGCAGCAGATTCCGGCAGAACAGTAACGCCCATTCCGCTGGCAATGGCGGCGGTCAGGGTGGAGATGGAGTCGATCTCACCGATGATTTTTGCGGTCAGACGGCGCAGAGAAAACGCCTCGTCGACGCGCAGACGCACGGCGCTGTAATCGCGAGGTAAGAACAGATTCATCTCAGCGACAGCGGTTAAATCAATACTCTGGCCCGGACAATCCCGCGTGCCGACCAGATACAGGTCTTCTTTCAGCAACGGTTGGCTGGTGATCCCGGCAATCGGCGAGCGATCGTACAGTACCGCCATATCCAATTGGCCGTTCAGCAGCTTATCGTTCAGCACTGACCCGCTGTTTTCATGCAGATAAACCAGCACTTCCGGCAGCTCGGCGCGAACCGCCTGCAGCAGCGGCATGGTAATGGATGAGGCGGCCGTTCCCGGCGCCAGGCCAATCGACACCTGCCCGCTCAGGGTGTGTCCGACGTTGCAGACGGCCAGCTGCGCTTGCTCGCACTGACGTAAAATCGTGCGCGCATGGGTATAGAGGATCTTACCGGCTTCGGTTGGCGTGACGCCGCGCTTGGTGCGGATCAACAGCTGCTGGTCCAGTTCACCTTCCAGAGTGGCCACCTGCTGGCTCAGCGCAGGCTGCGCGATATGCAACACTTCCGCGGCCTGGGTCAGGCTACCGATATCGACGATTTTTACGAAGTATTTCAGTCGTCTTAAATTCATTTTGCCCCCTGTTAAAATACAGTGCCGGTACTGGCGCTCATTGTTGAGAAGGTTTTTGCAATATGGGTGCCAGTTTTTGCAGGAGGACCGATGAGTGTGCTAAGCGGCTGAAAATAAGGAAATCTAATCACTCAACGCGGTTTGATGACTGAAACAGCGGTTTAGGATCTGCCCCATAAGAGGTATGCCTGCACCACAATCGTGCGTTTTTGCCGAGAAAGGGAACACTTTGCTGAAATTGTCAGCAAACGATCACGCGAGGCCAATCTCTCCTTTGACAAGCGTTATCGGGGTCGATAATATGCGCCCCGTTCACACGATTCCTCTGTAGTTCAGTCGGTAGAACGGCGGACTGTTAATCCGTATGTCACTGGTTCGAGTCCAGTCAGAGGAGCCAAATTTGAAAAGCCTGCTTTTAAAGCAGGCTTTTTGCTTTTCTGCGCCAGGGAAATCGCCTTACCCGGCCTACAACGCTAACGTTTCGCTTCTACCCGCCATTTCCTCGTTAACGGCTTTTCGACCTCAACAATCAAGAACATCACGAACCCGATAATAAAGGTGATCACCCAGTAGCGGAACGGCAGGGATTCTGTACCAAACAGCATCTGCATAAACGGTGCGTAAATAATCAGCAGCTGTAACACCAGCAGCACCCCACTCACAATCCAGATCCCCCGGTTCGCCAGCAGGCCTTTGCTCAACGAGAATCCGTCAGAGACGCGGCAGTTCAGCATGTAGAACCATTGCGCCGTCACCAGCGTTTGCAACAATACGGTGCGGATAAACTCCGGTGAATAACCGCGCGGTTGCAGCCAGGCTTCCAGCACAAATGCGCTGACGGCGATCATTGAGCCGACAAACACCACGCGCCAGATGGCAAACCCGTCCATCACATGCAGATTAGGGTTGCGCGGTGGACGTTTCATAATGTTCGGTTCACCGGCTTCAAACGCCAGGCCAAACGACAGCGTGGCGGAGGTCGCCATGTTCATCCACAGGATCAGTACCGGCGTCAGCGGAATAAGATTACCCGCCAGCAAGGCAATAATAATCAGCAGCCCCTGCGCCAGGTTGGTCGGCATGATAAACAGAATGGTTTTTTTCAGGTTATCGTAGACCCGACGGCCTTCCCGAACCGCACTGGCGATGGTGGCGAAGTTATCGTCCGTGAGCACCATATCCGCCGCTTCTTTGGTCACCTCCGTGCCCTTGATGCCCATCGCGATACCGACATCAGCCTGCTTCAGGGCAGGCGCATCGTTGACGCCATCCCCGGTCATCCCGACAACTTCTTTCTTACTTTGCAGGGCCTGCACCAGGCGGAATTTATCCTCCGGGCTGGTACGGGCAAAAATATCAAATTTCTGCGCGGCTTCGCTCAACTGATGATCGTCCATCACCTCCAGTTCACGCCCGGTAATCGCACTCCCGGCATTGCCGATTCCCAACATTTGCCCGATGCTCATCGCCGTTTGCGGATGGTCGCCGGTGATCATTTTCACGCGAATCCCCGCCCGCAGGCAGTCGCCTATGGCGGTAATGGCCTCCGGTCGCGGCGGGTCCATCATCCCGGCGATACCGAGCAGAATAACGCCCTGCTGCAAATCCGGATGGTCAAGGGTGGTTTGCTCAAAGCCCGCCGGTTTCCACGCCGCCGCCACCATGCGTAAACCTTCGCGGGCATACTCCTCGATCTGCGCTTCCCAGTAGGGCTGATTGAGCGGCTCAAGCCCGGATTCCGTCTGCTGATGCTGGCAAAGTCGGAACAGCACGTCCGGTGCACCGGTGATGAGAATCATCTCTTCATCACCGATGCGGTGTAGCGTCGACATGTATTTGTACAGGGAATCAAACGGGATTTTGCTGCGCAGCTCCGTCTGCACAGGCGGAAGCGGGACTTTAGCGGCCAGCACCTTCAACGCCCCTTCGGTCGGCCCGCCGGTGATTTTCCACAGCCCCTGCTCGTCTTTCATCAACTGGCTGTCGTTACAAAGGTCAACGGTGCGCAAATATCGTTCCAGTAGTGAACCGTGAACCACCGTCACCGGCGTCGGATCGTCAATCGGATGAATATTTCCCACCGGCTCATAGCTGTCGCCTTCGACGCGATAAATTTTATCCGCCGTGATCAGCGCCTTGACGGTCATCTCGTTCATGGTCAGGGTGCCGGTTTTATCGGAGCAAATCACCGTCATCGCACCCAGGGTTTCGACCGTCGGCAGTTTGCGGATAATCGCTTTCTGCTTCGCCATCGTCTGCACGCCGAGCGACAGAATAATCGAGATAATCGCAGGCAGACCTTCCGGCACGGAGGCTACCGCAAGGCTAATCAGGGACAACATCAGTTCGGAAACCGGCATATCGCGGAACAGCAGGCTGAAGACAAACAGGGCCGCCATCATCACCAGGATAATAATGAAAATGGCTTTGCCGAGTTTATCCATCTGCACCAGCAGCGGCGTGCGGTGTTTTTCAATATCCGCCATCATTTGGTTGATGTGGCCCAGCTCCGTTTCGCCTCCCGTTGCGACCACAATCCCTTTACCGCCGCCGGAACTGACGGTAGTGCCAGAGAACAGTAGATTGGTGCGATCCCCCAGCGGTAATTCCCCTTCCAGCCTGTCGGTGCCTTTTTCCACCACCGTGGATTCCCCCGTCAGAATGGCCTCTTCCACCCGCAGGTTGTGCGCTTCAATGACTCTCAGGTCGGCGGGAATGCGATCGCCTGCGCGAATGACCACGATATCGCCCGGTACCAGCGCGGTGGTAGGAATTGTTTCATGATTCCCCTGACGAACCACAACGGCCTCGCTGGAGAGCATATTGCGGATGCTCTGAAGGGATTTTTCTGCATTACTTTCCTGAATATGGCCGATCAGCGCATTGATGACCGCCACGCCCAAAATCACCAGTGTATCGACCCAATGGCCCATGACGGCGGTCAGCACTGCCGCCGCCAGCAGGACATAAATCAGTACATCGTTGAAATGGGCTAAAAAACGCAGCCACGCGGGCTTTCCCGGTTTTTGCGGTAAGGCATTTTCACCGTATTGCGTCAGGCGAGCCGCCGCGTCCGCGCCGGTAATTCCGTCTGCTGAGCTGTTGGTTTGTGCCAGGGTTTCTTCTACGGAGAGCCGGTAAAAAGGTTGGCCCGGTTTATCTGTATTCATCAATCCGTCCTCAATTCCTGCAACGAAAATCGCCCGCTGTCCCTTTCGCCTTTAACGCACGACAAATACCGGAACGTGCGCATAGCGAACAATATTGGCCGCATCCGAGCCGAGTAAATGGGTCTGAATATTGGGATTGCGCGATCCGATAATGATCACTTCCGCATTAAGTTCGTCCCCCAGGAGAGTGACTTCATCGCGCACATTGCCGCTACGGACATGAAAGTGAATGCGATCCTGAGGAAACGTCGTTTTTTGTGCCAGTGCCGAGAGTTTTTCTTTTGCGTTATTAATCATATAGTCATCCATTTTACGCGCATCGGAAATAAACCCTCGGGTCAGCTCCGGCGAAAATTTTGGAATCACATGAAGTAAATGGATATCGGCTGAGGCCGCCTGCGCGAGGAACTGCGCATGAGCAAGGGCCTTATCGGCCAGCCCCATTTCAAAGACATCGACCGGGACCAGAATATTTCTGTACATAGTGAGCATCCTTTTATGGCCAACTGGAAAGAGATGTTATTAAACGTAGCACAGGACACTCGCTATTTTTTGGCCGCGAATTAATTCTCTGAATAATAATGATTTAAGCGTTAAGGTCATTCGCATACCTCATTCAAAGGTATGAATTTCGCCAGCCTGCCAATTTTAGGCGCTCTATAACCTTTTCCTTTTTCACAGACTATGCTCATAAACAGACATTCCGGGCTTGCGATTAACGCTAAGGGAGGAAAGATGTTTGGATATAGCCTGATTCGCCTCGCGTTGTTTATTGTGCTGGCCATTATGTCCAGTGCAGCCGTAGGGCTATTTACTTATCTGGTGGTGTCATCCTTTGCCGAATAAAGTAAGTGTGGGTAATAAATAGATTTTTTATTTATCAGGGGAATAGCGTGAATCGTTACATTTCTCTTATACCGATAATTATTCTTCTCGTTACCGCCTGCGATCAAAAACCGGCAGAAGCTCCACCTCAGCCGAGAATGGTTAAAGTCGCCGTGGTGATGGATGCGGGCCAGGCACAACAGCGCGTGTTTCCTGCCAGAATAGAATCCGGCGACGCCACCGACCTGTCGTTTAAACGCGGCGGCCAGATTGAAACGCTCGATATCCGCCAGGGGACAAGCGTAAAACAAGGGCAGCAGTTGGCCAGCCTCAATGCGCGTGAAGCGCAACAGCGAGTTCGAGACAGACAGACCTCCGCCACGCTGGCGCAGCGCCAGTTCGACCGTTTTCAGACGCTGGCTGGCCGTCAGGCCATTTCAAAAGCCGAGATGGACGTGCAACGCGCTACCCGTGATTCTGCCAACGCCGCACTCAAAATTGCCCAGGAAGAGCTGAGCCAGATGACGCTTACAGCACCCTTTGCGGGCACGGCCGCCACCGTTCAGGTACGCAATCATCAGGTCGTTTCCGCCGGTCAACCCATCGTCACGTTGACCCGAACCGACTTGCTGGACGTGGTGTTTAGCATTCCTGAAAATCTGTTTAAAACCCTGGATATCCGTAACGCTGACTATCGCCCGGTGGTGAAAATTAATTCTCTACCGGATCGCGAATTTAGCGCGGTTTACAAAGAACACACGGGCAGTAGCGACAGCAACACCCTGACGTGGCAGGTGATTTTAACCATGCCGCGGCCCGACGATTTCCCGGCAGTGGGCGGCGTGAGCGGCACCGTGACGGTCAATCTGGCGAACCTTCCGGCAAGCGTAGGACGTCATGCTCTGGCCGTTCCGGTGGAAGCGGTTTTCAACCCGAATAGCAGCGCACGCAACGAACCCCATGTCTGGGTAGTGAAAGGCGATGGCGACAATTTACAGCTTGAGGATCGCAAAGTGGCGGTCGGGCAAGTGACCGCGCAGGGGGTGATTATCACCGAAGGGCTGAACGCCGGTGAACGCGTGGTCGCGGCGGGTGTCGGCGAATTACATGCGGGGCAGCAGGTGCGCATCTGGACGCGTGAGCGAGGTCTGTAATGGATATCTCGCGCCAGTTTATCGACAACCCGATCCGCGTCTGGCTGACCGTTCTGCTGCTGGGCGTCGGTGGTATTTTTGCCCTGCTTAATATTGGTCGGCTGGAAGATCCGGCGTTTACCATCAAAACTGCCGTGGTCATCACCCACTACCCCGGCGCGTCTGCCCAACAGGTGGAAGAAGAGGTCACGCTGCCGCTGGAAAATGCGCTGCAGCAACTGCCGTATCTCGATAACGTCAGTTCGATCTCCTCGAACGGGCTATCGCAAATAACCGTTAATATCGCCTCGCGCTATCACTCAAACGAACTGCCGCAAATCTGGGATGAGCTGCGTCGTCGCGTGGGCGATGCATCGCGTCAGTTTCCTCCGGGGGTGGTCACACCCTTTGTGAATGACGATTTTGGCGATGTATTTGGCTTTTTCTTTGCCATCTCTGGCGACAGCTTTACGAATCCCGAACTGGCGCAGTACGCCGAACAGCTCAGGCGCGAGCTGGTGCTGATCCCCGGCGTGGGAAAAGTGGCAATTGGCGGCGCGGTCCCACAGCAGATTAATGTCGATATCAATCTTGCCAAAATGGCCGCCCGCGGAATAACGCTTGGGCAGATCTCCACGCTGTTGGGCCGTGCGAATAGCGTCTCCAGTGCCGGTGAAATCGTCTCAGGCAGCGAATCTATTCGCCTGCATCCGACGGGCGAGTTTCAGAATATCGATGAACTTGGCGATATGATGATTACCCCGCCAGGCGTCGGGGCGGCAACCCGCTTGCGCGATATCGCCACGGTTTCACGCGGGCTGAGCGTTTCGCCATCGAGTATTTATCACGCGAATGGCCGCCAGGCGGTGACTATGGGCGTCTCCTTTATTCCGGGCGTGAACGTTCCCGACGTGGGGCGCGCCCTTGAAGCAAAATTGAAGCACATGTCGGCGGAAAAACCGGCGGGCATTAACATCGATCTGTTTTACGACCAGGCCGCAGAAGTGAGCCATTCGGTGAACGGCTTTATTATTAACTTCCTGATGGCGCTGGCGATTGTCATCGGCGTGCTGTTGATTTTTATGGGCTTACGCAGCGGTATTATTATCGCCCTGTCGCTGGCGCTCAACGTGCTGGGCACCTTGCTTATCATGTATTTGTGGGGGATTGAGTTACAGCGTATTTCTCTGGGCGCTTTAATTATCGCTCTGAGCATGCTGGTCGATAATGCGATCGTGATCGTCGAAGGAGTATTGATTGCCAGACAGCGTGGCTCGACGCTGATGACCGCCATTCAGTACGTGATCCGCCGCTCGGCGCTGCCCCTGCTGGGCGCTACGGTTATCGCCATTTTAGCCTTTGCTCCCATTGGCCTCTCGCAGGATTCGACGGGAGAATACTGTAAATCCCTGTTCCAGGTGCTGCTGATTTCCCTGCTGTTAAGCTGGTTTTCCGCGCTCACCCTCACGCCGGTGATGATCAAATGGTGGTTGTTTAAAGGCCAGAAAGTGGCCGATACGCCTGCGGATGTCGACCCGTATAACCAACGGTTCTACCGGTTGTATCAGCAGATGCTGAACGCGCTGATGGTGCGCAAAACGATCACTTTGACGCTGATGGTTATCCTGCTTGCAGGCGCAGTATGGGGATTCGGCGCGGTGCGACAAAACTTCTTCCCGTCGTCAAACACGCCGATTTTCTTTGTCGATCTGTGGTTGCCCTACGGCACCGACATTGCTCAGACCGAGAAAATCACCAGCGACATTGAAAAATCAATCAACGGCCAGCCTGGCGTGGTCACCACCGTCTCGACCATCGGTCAGGGGAGTATGCGTTTTATTCTGACCTACAGCGGCCAGCGGCAGTACAGCAATTACGCGCAAATCATGGTGCGGATGGACGACCAGCGCAATATCGCCGCGCTGACACGCCACGTTGACGAGGACATCGCCCGCCACTATCCGGAGATTAACGCCAGCACCAAACGGGTGATGTTTGGTCCGTCCGGCGATAGCGCCATCGAAGTGCGGATCAAAGGGCCGGACCCTGACAGGTTGCGGCAGATTGCAAGCCAGGTGGATGATATTCTGGCGCGAGATCCGGCCACCGACAGCGTGCGCAATGACTGGCAAAATCGCAGCAAAGTGATTCGCCCACAGTACGTCGCCGCCTCCGGGCGCGAACTGGGCGTGGATAAACAGGATATCGACAGCGCGCTGGAGATGAATTTCTCCGGCAGCCGTATCGGCTTATACCGTGAAGGCTCGGACCTGCTGCCCGTTATCGTGCGCCCGCCAGAAAGCGAGCGTCAGGACGCGAACCATCTCAATAACGTGCTGGTGTGGAGCCAAAATCGTCAGCAATATATTCCGCTGAGCAACGTGGTGAGCGGCTTTGCGCTGGAGTGGGAAGATCCGCTGATCCTGCGCCGGGACCGCAGCCGGGTGCTGACGGTGCAGACCGATCCCGACCCGCTCAGTAACGAAACATCCGGCGATATACTGGCGCGGGTAAAACCGCAGATTGATGCCCTTTCCCTGCCGCACGGTTACAGCATCGAATGGGGCGGCGACGCGGAAAACTCCAGCGAGGCGCAGCAAGGTCTTTTCACTACGCTGCCAATTGGTTTCCTGGTGATGTTTATTATCACCATCCTGATGTTTAGCTCGGTGAAAAATGCGGTCGCCATCTGGCTGACGGTGCCGCTGGCACTGATTGGCGTGACGCCAGGATTTTTACTCACCGGTATTCCGTTTGGTTTTATGGCGCTGATTGGTCTGCTGAGTCTGAGCGGGATGTTGATCCGCAACGGCATCGTGCTGGTCGAGGAAATCGAGCAGCAGAAAGAGCATAAAGCGCAGCACGAGGCGATTGTTGATGCCGCAACGTCGCGCCTACGGCCTATTCTGCTGACCGCGTTTACTACGGTGCTGGGGCTCGCTCCGCTGTTGCGCGATGTGTTCTTCCAGAGCATGGCGGTAGTGATTATGTTCGGGCTAGGCTTTGCCACTGTCTTGACCCTGTTGGTACTTCCGGTTATTTATGCCTGTTTCCACCCTACGGAGAGGGCTGCCCCACAATGAACCCAACCGGGCTAAATATTATTAAAACGCTGGGATGCATGACGGCGGTAACATTTTTCACGCTTTATCACACCCGAGATAATTACGATTACGATTACCACTGGGTGCTCGGTTTTCTGACTTTTATTTCGACCGTCGCCACGCCACTGTTTTTTGTTGTCGCCGGTTATCTGGATGCCCAGTCAAGGCATGACCAGCGCTGGCAGCTATCGAAGATCAAAGCTGTGGTGATAGTGTTTCTGTTCTGGATGACGGTTTATTATCTGTGGGAGCCGTATCAGCGCGGCTATTTAATCCAGCCGTGGTTTGTTTTTACCTTTATCGTGATTTATACCTTCCACCCGCTCATCGAATGGTTAAGCCAGCGGCGAAAAACGCTGATAGGCGTAACCTGCACTTTGCTGCTGTTTTCTTACGGTTACGATTTGCTGTCGGCGCTTTATCCCGACAAACATTTACTCTCGCTGGCCCCGCAATATCGGCTCTGGACCTGGCTGTTGTTTTATCTGACCGGCCAGATATTCTTCGACCCGGTTATATCCGCGTGGATAAGTAAAGACAAGGTGGTGAAAACGGCGGTGGCGGCCATCCCTGTGATTTATCTGTTCACCTGGTTTTATGAGCGCCATTTTTTCTTCGCCGTTTTCAAGGCGGACAGAAATGCGTTCATTCTCACCGGCTCGCAAATTTACTTCCTGATTGTGGCGCTGGTCATTGCCGCCAACGGCGTGCGTTTTCGTAAAAATATCGAATTCAAAGAGGCCATTTTAGCCGCCGTCAGCAAAACCATGACCGGGGTGTATATTCTGCATTATTCCGTGTTCCATCTGCTGACATCGCTGATTCCGGTGACATCACTAACCACAAAACTGCTGCTGATCGTCCTGACATTTGTGGCGTCGGTGCTGATTTCAATGCTGGCGCTGTCGAATGCGACGGTTAAGAAGATCATCACCCTTTAAGACCGTGCGGTCTGGTGCCCTCACCCCGGCCCTCTCCCACAGGGAGAGGGAGAAAACATTAAAAACGGCAACGATGTTGCCGTTTTGCATTTACCTCGCAGCCGCCACCCGGCTTCAGTCTCCGAATCTAAAACCCATACCTCAACCACGCAAACAGCACGTTGCCGTTGTTATAGGTGCCGGGAATATAGGTAAATTGCACATTCAGGCGCTTATAACCGGCGGAGAACAGCGGCAAAATAATCGGCAGCGGAACATAGTTAGCAAAATCCTTCCGCGCCGTGATCCCGGCCGTTACACCCAGTCCTAAACGGACATCCTGCGCATTATCCAGATACCAGCCCTTCTCCCAGCCGTAGCCAACAATCGGCTGCCATTCGTTATGAGAGTCTTTAAACATCATCGCGTAGAGGGAACTCCAGTTCCCCTGTTCGTTGTAACGAGATACCCCAAAACCGCCACCCCACGGCATTTCGTTGTAGTTATCGGTTTTTTCTTTGTCGTACATAAAGCGCGCATGCCAGCTCAGAAAAGGCAGATAGAGATCGTAATTTTGCGGCTCATTCCACGTCTGAGACACATCGCTGGTGAAATTATTCCACCAGCCGGTAATGCGCTGTTCCCCGTAAACGCCAGGCTCCGCATACGCGGGAAGTGCCAGCAAGACCATGACGATAATCAAAACCATTCGAATCCGTTGCATAGTCAAATCCTCTGCAAAATCGTTCTGCGATACCTAATACTGTAATCCCTTTCTGGAAACTCCTTCGCCGCGTTTTGGAAATTTTAATGCACGCGACGGATAAAATCGTTTTCAGCTGCCGCCTGTCGGGGTAGTCTCATTGATTCCGCTCAATGAGCGGGCACGATGTGAGTAACCTTTTCCCATACTAATAATGAAAAATTTGGTACAGACAGGACAAAACATGGACTCCACCCTCATCTCCGAACGCCCTAATACGGAGACACCCTCGCTCAATCGCGCACGGCGCGCCGCACTCGGCAGCTTTGCCGGTGCCGTCGTCGACTGGTATGACTTTCTGCTCTATGGCATCACCGCCGCACTGGTATTTAACCGCGAATTTTTCCCGCAGGTCAGCCCCGCGATGGGTACGCTCGCCGCGTTTGCCACCTTCGGCGTCGGGTTTTTATTCCGCCCTTTGGGCGGCGTGATTTTCGGCCATTTCGGTGACAAACTGGGCCGTAAGCGGATGCTGATGCTCACCGTCTGGATGATGGGGATCGCCACGGCGCTGATTGGCATTTTGCCGTCATTCGACATGATTGGCTGGTGGGCTCCGGTCCTGCTGGTGACGCTGCGTGCGATTCAAGGTTTTGCCGTGGGCGGCGAATGGGGCGGTGCGGCGCTGTTGTCTGTCGAAAGCGCGCCTAAAAATAAAAAAGCGTTCTACAGCAGCGGCGTGCAGGTGGGTTACGGCGTGGGCCTGCTGCTCTCTACCGGGCTGGTTTCACTTATCAGCCAGTTGACCACTGACGAGCAGTTCCTGAGCTGGGGCTGGCGCATTCCGTTCCTGTTCAGCATTGTGCTGGTGCTGGCGGCGCTGTGGATCCGCAACGGCATGGAAGAGTCAGCAGAATTTGAACAGCAGCAAAGTGAGCCACCGGTTGCGAAAAAACGCCTGCCGGTGATGGAAGCACTGATGCAGCATCCCGGTGCATTCCTGAAAATTATCGCCCTGCGCCTGTGTGAGCTGCTGACGATGTATATCGTTACCGCCTTTGCCCTGAACTATTCGACGCAAAACCTCGGCCTGCCACGTGAGCTTTTTCTGAATATTGGCCTGTTGGTCGGCGGGATTAGCTGCCTGACCATCCCCTGCTTCGCCTGGCTTGCAGACAGGTTTGGCCGTCGACGCGTTTACATCACCGGAGCGCTGATCGGCAGCCTCAGCGCCTGGCCGTTCTTTATGGCGCTGGAAGCGCAATCGCTGTTCTGGATAGTGTTCTTCGCCATCATGCTGGCTAACATCGCCCACGACATGGTGGTGTGCGTGCAGCAGCCGATGTTCACCGAAATGTTTGGCGCGAGCTACCGCTACAGCGGCGCAGGCGTGGGCTATCAGGTGGCAAGCGTGGTCGGCGGCGGATTTACGCCGTTTATCGCCGCGGCCTTAGTCACCTTCTCCGGCGGCAACTGGCAAAGCGTGGCGATTTACCTGCTCGCGGGCTGTCTGATTTCGGCCACAACGGCGCTGCTGATGAAAGACGCTCACTGATGATGTCCTGACTTTTTTTTCACATGTGTGTGACATACTATCGAGTGACGTCGCACATCTGTGGATCAAGGAGACAGACATGAATAATAAGGGCTTAAGCCTGACACCTGCTCAGGCGCTGGAAAAGCTGGAGGCGTTGTACGAACAATCTGTCAACGCCCTGCGCACCGCCATTAGCGAGTACATTGAGAACGGAACGCTTCCTGATGAAAAGGCCCGAATCGACGGCCTTTTTGTTTATCCTTCGCTCTCGGTCACCTGGGATGGTGGCACCACCAATACGCCCAAAACCCGCGCGTATGCTCGCTTTACCCACTCCGGCTGTTATTCCACGACCGTCACCCGCCCTTCTCTGTTCCGCCCTTATCTTGAGGAACAGCTGACGCTGCTGTATCAGGATTACGACGCGCATATCGCCGTAGAACCCTCGCTGCATGAAATCCCGTATCCGTATGTCATTGATGGCTCGGCGCTGACGCTGGACCGTTCGATGAGCGCCGGGTTGACGCGCCATTTCCCGACCACCGAGCTTTCACAGATTGGTGATGAAACGGCAGATGGCATTTACCATCCAGCGGAGTTTTCCCCGCTGTCGCACTTTGATGCCCGCCGCGTTGATTTCTCGCTGGCGCGCCTGCGTCACTACACCGGCACGCCGGTTGAACATTTCCAGCCCTTTGTGCTTTTCACCAACTACACCCGCTACGTGGATGAGTTTGTGCGCTGGGGCTGCAGCCAGATCCTCGATCCGGATAGCCCGTACGTAGCGCTCTCGTGTGCTGGAGGGATCTGGATCACCGCCGAAACCGAAGCGCCGGAAATGGCGATTTCCGATCTGGCATGGAAAAAGCATCAAATGCCTGCCTGGCACCTGATCACCGCAGACGGCCAGGGTATTACGCTGATTAATATCGGCGTCGGCCCGTCGAATGCCAAAACCATCTGCGACCATCTGGCGGTACTGCGCCCGGACGTGTGGCTGATGATTGGCCACTGCGGCGGCCTGCGTGAAAGCCAACTGATTGGCGACTATGTGCTGGCCCATGCATATCTGCGCGACGACCACGTGCTCGACGCAGTGCTGCCACCGGATATCCCAATCCCGAGCATCGCCGAAGTGCAGCGCGCCTTGTACGACGCCACCAAACAGGTAAGCGGGATGCCAGGCGAAGAGGTCAAACAACGTCTGCGCACCGGGACCGTCGTCACCACCGACGACCGTAACTGGGAGCTGCGCTACTCTGCCTCTTCGCTGCGCTTTAACTTAAGCCGCGCGGTAGCGATTGATATGGAAAGCGCCACCATTGCCGCTCAGGGCTACCGTTTCCGCGTTCCGTACGGCACGCTGCTGTGCGTTTCGGACAAACCGCTGCACGGCGAGATTAAACTGCCGGGCCAGGCTAACCGCTTTTATGAAGGGGCGATTTCCGAGCATTTGCAGATCGGTATTCGCGCGATAGATTTACTGCGTGCAGAAGGCGACAAGCTGCATTCACGCAAACTGCGCACCTTCAACGAACCGCCGTTCCGCTAATAACAACAAGGAAAAACCATGCACACCACCACACCGCTTACGGCGCTTCGCCAGTGGCTACAGGAAAACAATCTCGACGGGATGATCGTGCCGCGCACCGACGCGTGGCAGAGCGAATACTGCGCACCGCATTTCGAAAAGCTGGCGTGGCTGACCGGCTTTGACGGCTCTGCAGGGCTGGCATTGGTTCTGAAAGATCGCGCGTTGCTGTTTGTCGACGGTCGCTATCAGGTACAGGCTCGCGTGCAGGTCAATATGGATGATTTTGCGATCCATCATCTGCACAACGAACCGCTGGCCCAGTGGCTTGACGCGAATGCGAGCGACGGAATGCGCATCGCCTTTGATCCTCTGCTGATGACCCACAACGAATACCAACAGCTTGCCGTCACCGGCTGCGAATTTGTCCCGCTCAACGCGTCACCTTTCGACACATTATGGAGCGATCGCCCCGCTGCCCCGGCGGGCCTGATCCGCGAGATGCCCGTTGCGGTCAGCGGTGAAAGCAGCGCCGACAAACGTCGTCGTGTGGCGCAATTGCTGCAGGATAACAGCGCGGATTATCTGGCGATAACCATGCCGGACAACATCGCCTGGCTGCTGAACGTGCGTGGGTCTGATATCCACACCAGCCCGGTGCCGCTCTCCTTTGCATTGCTGAGCCGCGAGGGTGACGTCGAATGGTTCGTCGATGGCGACAAACTTCGCGAACTGCCCGCTTCTGCTGTCGATGGGATAGTGATTTCGCCGCAGGATGATTTTGTGCACCGCTGCAAACAGGTCAGCGAAGGCAAACGCGTGTGGCTGGATGCGGATTCTGCTCCGGTTGCGCTGCGTTTTGCGATTGAGCCGCAGGGAGAGATCCTCTGGCAGGCCGATCCGGTGACGCTTATGAAAGCGCACAAGAACCCCGTCGAGCTGGAAGGCTATCGCGAATGCCATCAGCAGGACGGTGCCGCGTGGGTGAATTTTATCGCGTGGTTGTCGCATGAAGTACCGCAGCGCGAGGCGGCAGGCAAGCCGCTGACCGAACTGGAAGCGCAGGCGCAGCAGCTTAAATTCCGTGAACAACAGCAAGGCTTTATCGAGCAAAGTTTCGAGACGATTTCCGCCTCCGCCAGTAACGCGGCAATGTGCCATTATCACTCCAGCGCCGCATCAAATAAGGCAATTACCAGCGGCCATTTCTACCTGAATGATTCTGGCGGCCAGTATCATAACGGCACCACGGATGCGACCCGTACGCTGGCGTACAGCAAGCTGGATGCGCAGCAGCGGTTGCACTATACCGCCGTGCTAAAAGGCTTTTTATCGCTCATTACGCTGCAATTCCCGTCGGGTACGCAGGGGCATCAACTGGACGCGTTCGCTCGTCGTCCGCTGTGGGAACTGGGACTGGATTACGATCATGGCACCGGGCACGGCGTGGGGCATCAGCTACTGATCCACGAAAACCCGCAGCGCATCGCCAAGAAAGTGAACCCGTGGCCGCTGACTGCGGGGAGTATCATCACCATCGAGCCGGGGTATTATCAGGCCGACAGCCACGGTATTCGCATTGAAAATCAAGTGGAGATTGTTGAGAGCATTCCGGGCTTCTGCAAGTTTGCTTCCCTGACGCTTATCCCGATTGATTTAAGCCAGGTTGAATTGCAGTTGCTCAACGATCAAGAGAAGCAGTGGCTGGATGATTATCATCAGCAGGTGAGAGAGGTTCTGTCGCCGCTGGTCAATAGCGATGCGCGACCGTGGCTGTTTGAAGCCACCGCGCCGATACGCGTGCAGGCGGGATAATCTGTACGGTCCTGTAGGCCGGGTAAGGCGTAGCCGCCACCCGGCAATTCCACCGAACGCAGAAAAGCAAAAAGCCCGCTCAGTTTCCTGAGCAGGCTTCTTAAATATGGCTCCTCTGACTGGACTCGAACCAGTGACATACGGATTAACAGTCCGCCGTTCTACCGACTGAACTACAGAGGAATCGTGTGAACGGGGCGCATATTATCGATGCCACCTGTCATTGTCAAAGACAGAATGCATAAAAAAGTTCGTTTGCTGATTTATTCTTCAGTTCGCACATTTGTCAGGCGTTCTGAAGGTTCCGGCGTCGCATTTTCGCTCTTGATTCGCGGGTATTTCCATAGCCAGCGCCCGCTGACCATACGCCAGTAAAACAGTGCGCCGCGCACCGCCCAGTCGAGGAACATCCCCAGCCAGACGCCGACAACCCCCATACCGAGCATAATACCAAGCCCATAGCCCGCCACTACGCGACAGCCCCACATGCCGAGCATCGACACCCACATCGCAAAGCGCGCATCACGTGCGCCTTTAAGCCCCGCAGGAAGCACCCACGACGCCGCCCAGATGGGCATAAACGCGGCATTCAGCCAGATGAGGATTTTGACCACCTCTTTGACGTCATCTTCATGGGTGTAGAATGAGGCCATCAGCCCCGCGAACGGCGCGGTTCCCCACGCGATAATTGTCAGTCCAATTGTTGATAGCCAGAATACGTGACGCAACTGGCGCTCCGCCTGGGCGATTTGCCCTTTGCCGAGCCGTTTCCCGGTGATAATCGTCGATGCCGATCCGAGGGCGTTCCCTGGCAGGTTAATCAGCGAAGCAATCGAGAACGCGATAAAGTTACCGGCGATAACGTCGGTACCCATCCCGGCGACAAACATTTGAGTCAACAGTTTCCCGCCGTTAAACAATACAGATTCGATACTGGCAGGAATACCAATCCCCATCACTTCCCAGATAATGGCGAAATTGAACGGGCGGAAATAGCTTTTTAACGAGAGTTTAAGCGCCGGGTTTACGCCCATCATCAGCACCGCGACAATCGCTATTGCGCCGATATACCGCGAGATGGTCAGCCCCAGCCCTGCTCCGACAAATCCCAGACCATCCCATGAGAAAAGCCCGTAAATCAGTATGCTGCTAATGATGATATTGAGAATGTTCATGCCGCCGTTAATCAGCAGCGGAATTTTAGTGTTGCCCGCACCGCGCAGTGCACCGCTACCAATCAAGGCGATAGCCGCCGCCGGATAGCTCAGTACCGTCATTTCAAGATAGGTCAGCGCCAACCCTTTCACTTCATCGGTCGCCTCCCCTGCCACGATATCGATAATCTCTTTACCGAAATAGTGGATTACCGCTGCCAGAATTATCGAGAAGACGGTCATGATCATCAGCGACTGTCGAGCCGCCTCGCGCGCACGCTTCGGATCGAGTTTGCCGAGACTAAAGGCGACAACCACCGTCGTACCAAGATCGATGGCGGCAAAGAACGACATCACTACCATATTGAAGCTGTCTGCCAGCCCCACGCCCGCCATCGCCTCTTTACCCAGCCAGCTCACCAGAAACGTACTGAGCACGCCCATCAGCAGAACGCAGGTGTTTTCCAGAAAGATAGGCACAGCAAGGGGGGTGATTTCACGCCAGAACAGAACACGATAGCTTTTACGTTTGGCATACCAGGGCGTACGTTTAACGGCCTGGCGCAGAGCGGAAGTGACGTTCAAAATGGACCTTAACGAGAGAAAGTTGAAACTCCATTTCAAATGATGAGGGAGAAACGCTAATCCTGCAAAGTATTTTCCACAAAAAATTGTTGAGAATGACGACAAACTGACGACAGAATCAGCAGTTGAATGAATGAGTGTAAGATCAGGTTTGACAAAAGTTTTTTCGCCGCTAAGATAAGCCTCCTAACCGATTCCTCTGTAGTTCAGTCGGTAGAACGGCGGACTGTTAATCCGTATGTCACTGGTTCGAGTCCAGTCAGAGGAGCCAAATTTGAAAAGCCTGCTTTTAAAGCAGGCTTTTTGCTTTTCTGGGCATGTATATCGGCCATAAAAAAAGCCCCTCAGCTTTCGCAGAGAGGCCTTATCAATTTTCGCGAAAGTTACTCGCTTTTGGCTTCGCCGTTCTTGATTTCGCCAATCACTTTCAGTTTTTTGGAGATGTCGCGACGCTCTTTGGACAGCTCAGCATTTTTGATGATGTAGTCGTCTACGCGATCTTCGTAGTCGGTTTTCATGCTGGCGATAATGCCCTGAATAGCTTCAACGCTCATGCCCGGCTTGATGTAGTCGCTCAGGTTATCAAGCAGCAGAACGCGTTTCTGGTTGTCACGGATCTTCTTCTCAACGTCCTGGATTTCACGCTGCAGTTTGTTTTTGCGGCGGAACAGGCGGACGAATTCCAGAACATCCTGGAACGAAGGCTTGGTAGTTTCCATTTTAATACCCCTGCTAATGTAAGATTCGGATTCGTTTAAGCAACCGCTGTGCAGATAACCTTACTGACAGCCGCTGCGAATGACAAATGGTATATCGTTTAATCCTATCATAACCCCAATCGCTGCTGAATCGAAGCAGCAGCCGTCACATCAGGCTATGGCTGCTTTTTATTTGCGCAGCGCCCGGCAAATGAGATGCGACAACAGTTCAAGCTGTCTCGCCATTTCCATGCTCAACCATACATAGCCGTGAATGGGCGTTTCCGCCACATTGTCACCCTGATGTTCATTAATCAACTGCCTCAACTCCGCTGTGATTTCATTCAGCCGTTCGCTGTTCGCCAGAATCGGCTGCGGATTGCCTTCATACAGCGCGTGAGCGATGGTTAACAGCGTTTGCTGCGTCATCTGCTGCGTTTCCTTGAGCGTATGCGCATTCAGAAGAACAAAGTGGCTGGCGCGCGACGCCCAGTGAGCGTTAATTTGCAGTTCGAGCATACACACCAGATTGCGACTGACCGTCTGAATGGCCTCGAAAATGGATTTCTGAATGTGCGTCTCTTTGCTGGCGGGAGCGATAATGCCGCGCATCTTCACGACATCATTGAGGATTTTTTGCAGGTGTTTTTCGAGCCTTGGGCGTTCGACCAGGTTGGGCGAAAACCCTGCCTGATAGACGCGGTTGAAAGCCGTGACGTAGTTGGCCATCTGAATGCGCCAGTGCAAAAATGCCCGCTGCGGCCAGATACCGGTGAATAGCATCGCCAACAGCGAACCCAGAATCACATCACCGCTTCGCCACAGGGCCGTGGCCATGTCCCCCGCCGGTGCGCCAACCACCACCGATAAGGTGATCCCAATCAGCAGCGCCTGATACGGTTTTTTACCAAGTGCTAACCAGCCGCACAGGAACATCGCCCCGGCGCACCACAGCAGCATGATCGGGAGCGAAATGAGTTCAAGCTTTAGCGCAATCAGCCCCAGGGCGGAGCCAAAAATCGTGCCGCCAATACGCTCAAAGGCGCGCGGCACCACATTCCCCCAGAAAGAGATCGGCCCCATGATCACCACTAGCGTGATGAGCGGCCAGGTGCCCTCAGGGATGTGCAGCAACCTCACCAGAAGGAAGGTGAGAAGAAACGCCAATGCGATGCGGCAACCATGCACGACGCGGTAATTCCGGTACAAACGGATTTCAAAGGGAGTTAATGATTTGTCGGGACGCACACCCGCTCTCCAGCTATACGGCGAATCACAATTGTACTGTGTTTTCTGCCAGACGCATCACGTCCGGCAGAAAAACCCTACAAATAACAGGTGTGCGACTCAACCGACCTTATTTTGCACTGCAACGTACATTTCGATATCCCAGTAACCATCGACATTGCCATCGTTCAGATAGCGCTCAAAACACGGCTTCGGTGCGATCCCGTAGCGGTTATCCTCGAGGAGACTGTTAAAGAAGCTGTACCACGGTGTGCCGAAGTCATGGTTTTCGACTCGCGCCGTGGCGACGGCATAGTCCCCCGCCGCGATTTCAGTGAGGATCACCCCTTCGCTGTTGGCAGGGATTTGAAAATCTTCGCCGACAGTGACAGCTGTATCGCAGCGAAGTTTTTCGGCAGGCACTTCATCGGGATTGTCATAATAAACCGCCACCCATTCCAGTGGCTGAATCTGATTGCCATCGACCCACATCGCCAGTTGCTCAAAACCTTGTTTGACGGTTTGCTCCCACGGGCCAACCAGATGAAAACCGGCAATTTTACGCTTAGGTTGCTGCTTGATGCTGTAGTCCATACTGCCTCCGTTTATTACTGTATATTTATACACTATAAAGCAGATTCGTTATGTCCGGCAAACACGAGATGTTTATTATGTGAGCAGACTCGCAGGAGCGCCAGTCTGCTCTTATGAGCATTAGGCTTTGTGGTGCAGATAGTCGCTCAGACGCGAGAACAGACCGCCCTTACCGACTTTTTCCAGCGTGACTAGCGGCCAGTGCGCGACGACCTTATCGCGGTCGTACAGCTCAATTTCCCCGACGCGCTGATGGGCAGCAATAGGCGCTTCCAGCTCTTTTTTATCGAGGACATACTTGGCTTTGATATTCGCGACTTCACTTTTTGGCAGTGCCAGCCAGTAATCCTGCTCGGTACCAAGTGAAATGTGTTCTTTATCGCCGTACCAGATACGCTCAGTCCCGACCTGTTTGCCGCTACGCAGGATCTGCACGGTATCGAAGTTTTGCTGGCCCCAGTGCAGCAACTTACGCGCCTGTTCTTCGCGACCTTTCGGGCTATCGGCGCCCATGACCACTGCAATCAGGCGACGCTGACCGTCCACCGCCGAGGCGATCAGGTTGAAGCCCGCACCTGAAGTGTGCCCGGTTTTCAGCCCGTCAACGTTCATGGTTTTGTCCCACAGTAAGCCGTTGCGGTTTTGCTGGGTGATGCCGTTCCAGGTGAGGCTCTTTTCACTGTACATGTGGTAGAAATCCGGCTCACCGTGAATAATCGCGCGCGACAGCACCGCCAGATCGTAAGCCGAACTGTGCTGCCCTGGCGCATCCAGGCCGTGCACGGTTTCAAAGTGGGTATCACGCAGATTCAGCTTTTGCACGTAGTCGTTCATCATGCTGACGAACTGCGGCTGACCGCCCGCTACGTGGTCAGCTAACGCCACACAGGCGTCGTTACCGGAATCCACAATCAGGCCACGGCTGAGGTCGCGAACGGTCACGCGATCGCCTGCTTTCAGGAACATCAACGATGAACCGTCAAACACCGGATTGCCTTTCGCCCACGCGTCGCGCCCGACGGTAACAACGTCATCCGGCGTAATACGATGGCTGTCGATCGCACGATCGACCACATAGCCGGTCATCAGTTTGGTGAGGCTTGCCGGATTGCGCTGCTGATGTTCATTACCGGCCGTTAAAATTTGACCCGTGGTGTAATCCATTAGCACCCATGACCCTGCCTGAATGGCCGGGGGCTGCGGCGAATAGTCCAGTGGATCGGCAGCCAGAGCAGAAGTAATACTCGAAGCGAGTAAAGAAACAGCAATAAACAGACGGCGTTTCAACGGTATTTCCTCAGGTCATTTAAAATCGTTGCCCTTTTTACGGAAGTTCTCGCTTCGTTACCTGTTTAAATTGCAAAAAAATGTGACGGGACGCAAAGATTTAGCGGAAGCCAGCGCGCAATTCTGGCGCTGAAAATCGCTTTTTGTTCGGCGTGTCGCCGCCGATCGTTTACCATAGTAAAGTCACTTTTTAACAGGATGGTATTACTGGTGTCTGATTCCGCCGCGCTTCCCACTTTTCTCTTTCACGATTACGAAACCTTTGGCACCAGCCCGTCGCTGGACCGGCCTTCGCAGTTCGCGGCGATCCGCACCGATGCGGATTTTAATATCATCGGTGAGCCGGAGGTTTTTTACTGTAAGCCTGCTGACGACTATCTTCCCCAGCCTGGTGCCGTGATGGTGACCGGCATTACGCCGCAGGAAGCGCGTGAGAAAGGCGTGAATGAAGCCGAGTTTGCCCGTCGTATTCACGACCTGTTTACCGTGCCCAATACCTGCGTGGTGGGCTACAACAACATCCGCTTCGACGATGAAGTTACGCGCAATATCCTGTACCGCAATTTCTATGACCCTTATGCCTGGAGCTGGCAAAACCGTAATTCGCGCTGGGATCTGCTGGATGTAATGCGCGCCTGCTACGCCCTGCGCCCTGAAGGGATCAAATGGCCTGAGAATGACGACGGTTTGCCAAGCTTCCGCCTGGAGCATCTGACGCGCGCCAACGGCATCGAGCACAGCAACGCCCACGATGCAATGGCCGACGTTTATGCCACCATCGCGATGGCCAAACTGGTCAAAACCGCACAGCCTAAACTGTTTGACTATCTGCTGAGCCATCGCAGCAAGCAGAAACTAATGACCCTGATTGACGTTCCACAAATGAAACCGCTGGTGCATATCTCCGGTATGTTTGGCGCCTGGCGGGGAAATACAAGCTGGGTCGCACCGCTGGCGTGGCATCCCGATAATCGCAATGCGGTGATTATGGTTGATTTGGCGGGCGATATTTCTCCCCTGCTTGAGCTGGACAGCGACACCCTGCGCAAGCGTTTATACACGCCGAAAAGCGAGCTCGGCGATAACGCCGCCGTTCCCGTGAAGCTGGTGCATATCAATAAATGCCCGGTGCTGGCGCAGGCAAATACGCTGCGCCCGGAAGACGCCGACCGGCTGGGCGTGAATCGCCAGCTGTGCCTCGATAATCTGAAGGTGTTGCGCGAAAACCCGCAGGTGCGCGAAAAAGTGGTGGCGATCTTCGCCGAAGCCGAGCCGTTTGTGCCGTCGGATAACGTCGATGCGCAGCTCTATAACGGCTTTTTCAGCGATGCCGACCGCGCCGCCATGAACATCGTGTTGCAGACAGACCCGCAGAATTTACCGGCGCTGGATATTACCTTCGCCGATAAGCGCATCGAAAAACTGATGTTTAACTATCGGGCGCGTAACTTCCCTGGCACCCTGGATGAGGCCGAGCAGGAGCGCTGGCTGGAGCATCGTCGCAACGTCTTTACACCTGAGTTCTTGCAGAGCTACGCGCAGGAGCTGGAAATGCTGTATACGCAGTATGAAGGCAATGCAGAGAAACAGGCGCTACTGAAGGCTTTGTATCAGTACGCGCAAGAGATCGTCTGAACATTTCAGGCATAAAAAAACCGGAGCCATGTGCTCCGGTTTTTTTGTATCACGCTCAGTGATTACGCGACATCTTCGTACTGCGGAACCGGGTTGCGGAAGCTTTTGGTCACGCAAGCCAGATACACCAGACCAATACCACCCCAGATAAGACCCAAAATCATGGAGCTTTCTTCCAGGTTAATCCACAGAGCACCAACCGTCATCGCACCGCACAGTGGCAGGAACAGGTAGTTGAAGTGGTCTTTCAGCGTTTTGTTTCGCTTCTCACGGATCCAGAACTGAGAGATCACGGAGAGGTTCACAAAGGTGAATGCCACCAGCGCACCAAAGTTAATCAGCGCCGTTGCGGTGACCAGGTCAAATTTGATCGCCAGCAGAGCAATCGCGCCAACCAGCAGCACGTTCCATGCCGGAGTACGCCATTTCGGATGAATGTAGCCGAAGAAGCGAGTCGGGAACACGCCGTCGCGACCCATCACGTACATCAGACGAGAAACGCCTGCGTGAGCAGCCATACCGGATGCCAGTACGGTGACGCTGGAGAAAATCAGCACGCCCCACTGGAAGGTTTTGCCTGCCACGTACAGCATGATTTCTGGCTGAGACGCATCCGGATCTTTAAAGCGCGAGATGTCCGGGAAGTACAGCTGCAGGAAGTAAGAGGCGCCAATAAACACCAGGCCACCCAGCAGCGCAGTCAGCAGAATCGCACGCGGGATCACGCGTTCTGCGTCTTTGGTCTCTTCAGACAGAGAAGAGATACCGTCAAAGCCGAGGAACGAGAAGCACAGGATGGTTGCACCGGTAATCATCGGCACCACATGTGCGCCTTCAGACCAGAACGGACGGGTGCTGGTCAGCGTACCTGCACCTTCACCATGCGCCACACCGTAGATGATCATCCCGACGATAACCGCCACGATGCCCATCTGCAGAATCACGATCAGGGTGTTGAAGTTAGCGACGGTCTTGATGCTGCGCAGGTTAGAGATGGTCATAAAGGCCACCAGTGCGACAACAAAGATCCACGACGGTACGGAAGGCACCAGCGCTTCAAAGTAAATTTTAGCCAGCAGAATGTTGATCATCGGCATGAACAGGTAGTCCAGCAGTGATGACCAGCCCACCATAAAGCCGACAGCCGGGCTAATGGATTTCTGAGCATAGGTGTACGCAGAGCCAGCGGACGGGAAACGGCGAACCAGTTTGCCGTAGCTCAACGCGGTAAAGAGAATAGCGATCAGCGCAAAGGCATACGCCGTTGCAACGTGACCGTCAGTGAGGCCTGAAACGATACCAAACGTATCGAACAGCGTCATTGGCTGCATATAGGCAAGGCCCATCATGACAACCGGAATCAACGTAAGTGTTTTACGTAATTCCACGCGAGAGGTTTTTGGAGTAGCGTTATGCGACATTAGTTTTCTCCTTTACGGTGAAAACCGCCACGTAAGCAAAAGATTGCCCCATTTTCTGGATTCCTCAGCGACAACAACTGTCGGATTTTAGTAAGTATCTATCCGGTACGAAGCCCGGCCTCTTTGTTTTTAAATGGCGTTTGTTACATGCAAAAAAAATAACCGACGCCTTTTATATCGTCGGTTAATCTCATTTTTTTGCAGCGGCGCATTTTGCCCCATCTTTGGCATAAAAGGCAATAGATTCATAAGCCGTTCACGATTTTCTTTTTACTAAGCGGTTGATATTCCGCCCTCCGGCAAAGTGTAAACGGCAGCGATAGCACTATTTGCTAAAATCTCATCTCGCCACCACGCGCTGGCAAGCCCGGCGGTTTGCTCATTCCACCCCACCCACACCGATTCGCTGTTGGTTTGCGCCAGTACTTGTTTTTCCACCAACGCCCCGCTTTCAATAAATCGCTGTGCCAGATATCGCGGTAAATAGCCGCAGCCCAGCCCGCTAATTTGCAGTTCGAGTTTGGTTTTAAAATCAAAAACAGTAATCGCTTCCTGATCCTCCAGCAATTGCGAAGAGATAGCGCACTCTGGCAGAGAGCTATCTCCCACCACAATCGCACGGCAACCTTTTATGACGCGACGCGGTATGGGCTCGGGTTCCTGAGCAAGGGGATGATGTGGCGCCACCACAAACACCTGTTCAAGGGTGCCAATGCGGGAAAAACCAAAATCACTCGACTGAGGCGGGTCACGTAACGCGCCGACGATAATATCCGCACGCCCTTGTGTCAGCGCTTCCCAGGAACCGCCCAGCACGCCATTGATAAATTTAAGTCGGGTAACGCTGTGGCGTTGGTAAAACGCTTCAATCAGCGGCGAGAGTAAAGAGAAAGGAAAGGTATCGTCCACCCCGATGACCAGCTCGTTTTCCCAGCCCTGGTGCAATTTCACTGCCTGCTTTTCCAGCTCGCGCACCGTATGCAGAACTTCGCGCCCTTTTTCGAGCAGCATCTGGCCTGTTCGCGTGAAACGCGCACGGTGCCCGCTGCGGTCCAGCAGCTGGATATTGAGGTCACTTTCGAGCTTGTGAACGGTGTAGCTCAAGGCCGAGGGGGTTTTGTAGAGCTTCGCCGACGCGGCGGCAAAACTCCCCTCTTTTTCGAGTGCATCGAGGATAATCAGAACATCCAGCAGCGGTTTCATGTTCGCCCCCAAAAGGTGTGCGATAGAACCCGCTGGCGGGGTTATTCCATTGGCATTACCAGCGGATCGGGATATTGATACTCAAATCCCAGTTCACGACAAATACGATTGCCATCAATCACTTTGCCTTGCCCTTCCCCGGATGCATCGCGAAATTGCGGCGGCTCAAGCCCAAGCTGTCGGGCCATCACGGGATAAAATGTGCTACGCGCCGGATGATAGGGCGCACATATATTATAGATGTGCCCGCCCTTTGGAGCCTGCAACAGGAGTGTAATTGCGCCGATAACATCCTCAAGATGCACAAGATTGACACCATGATGACCATTTGGTGCGGTTTTACCGGCAAAGAAGCGTCCCGGATGACGCTCCGGCCCAACCAAGCCCGCGAGGCGCAAAATATCCACCTGGGTACCGGGTAAATTATGCAGCCAGTCTTCCAGCTCTTTCAGCACCCGGCCGCTGGCGGTGACAGGCGCCCGCGCGGTGCTCTCTTTGACCGTCCCTTCAATATCACCATACACCGACGTTGAACTGGTAAAGATTATGCGCGGAATATGATGGGCCAGCGCGCTATCCACAATTTCCTGCATCGCCTGAAGGTAAAAAGTCTCTCCTGGGCCGCTGCGACGAGCGGGAAGCGTAATAACCAGCGCATCCACGTTCATCAACGTATCGAGATCGTCCGTATCGCAAACTAGCTCCGGTTCCAGGCGTAACTCGACACCCTCTATTCCGCACATGCGCGCGGCCTCGACGCCATCCACCGTGGTTTTGCTACCGGTCACCTGCCAGCCTCGTGCCGTTAATGACATTGCCAGCGGCATACCTAACCATCCTAAACCGACAATTGCGACCTTCTTCATGCGTTCTCTCCTGGCTTATACGCGTCTGACTTAAGGCTACGCCAGCACTGCGGAACTGACAATTCATAGCATCAATATGAAATGAATTAATGATAGAAAAAAGCCCTTGCTAAACGCTGTGGATATGGTTTAGGTTAAAAGACATCAGATGCATAAGCATTCACAGAGAATTTATATGACACGCGTTCCTTTTAAAAACCACCATCATCACCATCATCCTGACTAGTCTTTCAGGCGATGTGTGCTGGGAGACATTCAGATCTTCCAGTGGTGCGAGAACGCAAGAGAGAGCCCCCGGAAGATCATCTTCCGGGGGCTTTTTTTTGGACCGTATCCAGACAGGGTAATAAGGACAACAACATGTTAGATAACTCACGTTTACGCATAGCTATTCAAAAATCAGGCCGCCTGAGCGACGATTCACGCGAATTGCTTTCCCGCTGCGGGATCAAAATTAACCTGCACACGCAGCGCTTAATCGCCCTCGCCGAGAACATGCCGATCGATATCCTGCGCGTTCGCGATGACGATATCCCTGGTCTGGTGATGGATGGCGTGGTTGATCTCGGTATCATCGGCGAAAACGTGCTGGAAGAAGAGCTGCTGACCCGTCGTGCACAGGGCGAAGACCCGCGCTATTTCACCCTGCGTCGTCTGGATTTCGGCGGCTGCCGCCTGTCGCTGGCTACCGCCGTCGATGAAGCCTGGGACGGTCCTGCTGGGCTGAACGGCAAGCGAATTGCCACCTCTTACCCTCACCTGTTGAAACGCTACCTCGATCAAAAAGGCGTGCAGTTCAAATCCTGTCTGCTGAACGGTTCTGTTGAAGTGGCTCCGCGTGCCGGTCTGGCCGATGCCATTTGCGACCTGGTCTCAACCGGCGCGACGCTTGAAGCCAACGGCCTGCGTGAGGTGGAAGTGATTTATCGCTCGAAAGCGTGCCTGATTCAGCGCGACGGCGAAATGCCGGACGCTAAACAGCAGTTGATCGACCGCCTGCTGACCCGTATTCAGGGCGTGATTCAGGCGCGCGAATCGAAATACATCATGATGCACGCCCCTACCGAACGTCTCGATGAAGTGATTGCCCTGCTGCCAGGCGCGGAACGTCCAACCATTCTGCCGCTGGCGGGCGATCAGCAGCGCGTGGCGATGCACATGGTCAGCAGCGAAACCCTGTTCTGGGAAACCATGGAAAAGCTGAAAGCCCTGGGTGCCAGCTCCATTCTGGTGCTGCCAATTGAGAAAATGATGGAGTAATTCCACTCATGTTGCCCGGTGGCGTTTTGCTTACCGGGCCTACAAGACCCGTAGGCCGGATAAGCAACGCGCCATCCGGCAAAAAGGAAGACGATTATGAGCTTTAACTCCATCATCGACTGGAACACCTGCAGCACTGAACAACAACGCGAACTGCTGATGCGCCCGGCTATTTCCGCCTCAGAGAGCATTACCCGCACCGTGGCGGAGATCCTGGATAACGTTAAAGCCCGTGGTGATGAAGCGCTGCGCGAATACAGCGCAAAGTTTGATAAGACTGAGGTCGGCGCACTGAAGGTGACGACTCAGGAGATCGACGACGCGTGCGAACGTCTGGGCGACGACATCAAACAGGCGATGGCCGTGGCGGTGAAAAATATCGACACCTTCCATACCGCGCAAAAATTGCAAACTGTCGATGTTGAAACCCTGCCCGGCGTTCGCTGCCAGCAGGTGACGCGTCCTGTCGCCTCCGTCGGGCTGTATATTCCCGGCGGTTCGGCGCCGCTGTTTTCCACCGTCCTGATGCTGGCGACCCCGGCGCGTATTGCCGGTTGTCAGAAAGTGGTGCTCTGCTCCCCACCGCCGATTGCCGATGAGATTCTGTATGCCGCAAAACTGTGCGGTGTTCAGGATATTTTTAAAGTGGGTGGCGCTCAGGCCATTTCCGCTCTGGCGTTTGGCACCGAGTCTGTGCCGAAAGTCGATAAAATTTTTGGGCCAGGCAATGCGTATGTGACCGAAGCGAAACGCCAGGTCAGCCAGCGTCTGGACGGTGCGGCGATTGATATGCCTGCCGGTCCGTCGGAAGTGCTGGTGATTGCCGACAGCGGCGCGACGCCCGATTTTGTGGCTTCCGATCTGCTTTCTCAGGCCGAGCACGGTCCCGATTCCCAGGTGATCCTCCTGACACCGGACGCCGACATGGCGAAACGTGTGGGCGAAGCGGTTGAACGCCAGCTGGCAGAACTGCCGCGTGCCGAGACGGCGCGCCAGGCACTTTCCGCCAGCCGCCTGATCGTGGCGGAGTCGCTGGAGCAGTGCATCGCGATTTCTAACCAGTACGGTCCTGAGCACCTGATTATTCAGACCCGCGACGCGCGTTCTCTGGTCGATAGCATTACCAGCGCCGGTTCGGTGTTCCTCGGTGACTGGTCGCCAGAATCCGCCGGTGATTACGCCTCAGGAACTAACCACGTGCTGCCGACCTACGGCTACACCGCAACCTGTTCCAGCCTCGGGCTGGCGGACTTCCAGAAACGCATGACCGTGCAGGAGTTGTCCCGCGAAGGTTTTGCCACCCTCGCCTCCACCATTGAAACGCTGGCCGCCGCCGAGCGCCTGACCGCCCACAAAAACGCCGTGACGCTGCGCGTTGCCGCCCTGAAGGAGCAAGCATGAGCATTGAAGAATTAGCCCGCGAAAACGTTCGTCGACTGACGCCCTATCAATCTGCTCGCCGTCTGGGCGGCAATGGTGATGTCTGGCTGAACGCCAACGAATTTCCGACGGCGGTCGCGTTTGAACTTTCACAGCAGACCCTGAACCGCTACCCGGAGTGCCAGCCAGCCGCAGTGATTGAGAATTACGCCCAGTATGCCGGGGTCAAGCCGGAGCAAGTGCTGGTGAGCCGTGGGGCCGATGAGGGTATCGAGCTGCTGATCCGTGCCTTCTGCGAGCCAGGCAAAGATGCCGTGCTTTACTGTCAGCCAACCTACGGCATGTACAGCGTCAGCGCCGAAACCTTTGGCGTCGAGTGTCGCAACATTTTGTCTCTGGATGACTGGCAGCTCGATCTCCCAACCATTGCCGAGAATCTTGACGGTGTGAAAGTCATTTTCGTCTGCAGCCCGAACAACCCGACCGGACAAATCATTAATCCGCAAGACATCCGTACCCTGCTGGAGATGACGCGCGGTAAAGCGCTTATTGTCGCCGATGAGGCCTATATTGAGTTTTGTCCGCAGGCAACGCTCGCAGGCTGGCTGGAAGAGTATCCGAATCTGGTGGTGCTGCGCACGCTGTCGAAAGCCTTTGCGCTCGCCGGTCTGCGCTGCGGATTCACGCTGGCCAATAAAGACGTTATCGATCTGCTGATGAAAGTGATCGCCCCGTATCCGCTGTCTACGCCGGTCGCCGACATCGCCGCCCAGGCATTGGCTCCGCAGGGTATCAATGCGATGCGCGAGCGTGTGGCGCAGATCCTGGTGGAACGTCAGTATCTGATCAGCGCCCTGAAAACGCTGCCGTGCGTGGAGCAGGTTTTCGACTCTGAAACCAATTACATCCTGGTGCGCTTTACCGCCTCCAGCGCCGTATTTAAATCTTTGTGGGATCAGGGCATTATCTTACGAGACCAAAACAAACAACCTTCCCTGAGCGGCTGTTTGCGCATTACCGTAGGCACCCGGGAAGAGAGTCAGCGCGTAATTGACGCCCTGAAAGCGGAGAAAGTATGAGCCAGAAGACCCTTTTTATCGATCGCGATGGCACCCTCATTTCGGAGCCACCGAGTGACTATCAGGTCGATCGTTTCGACAAACTGGCTTTTGAACCGGATGTGATTCCCGTTCTGCTTAAGCTGCAGAAAGCGGGCTACAAGCTGGTGATGATAACCAATCAGGACGGACTGGGCACCGACAGCTTCCCGCAGGCCGATTTCGATGGCCCGCACAACCTGATGATGCAGATCCTTACCTCGCAGGGCATTGCCTTTGATGAGGTGCTGATTTGCCCACATCTTCCGGCGGATAATTGCGACTGCCGCAAACCGAAAGTGAAGCTGGTCGAGGGTTATCTTGCCGAAGGCGTGCTGGATAAAACCAACAGCTACGTGATTGGCGATCGCGCCACCGATATTCAGCTCGCCGAAAACATGGGCATTCAGGGACTACGCTATAACCGCAGCGAATTAAACTGGGCGACGATTGGCGAGCAACTGACGAAGCGCGACCGTTACTCCCACGTCGAGCGCAACACCAAAGAGACGCAAATTGACGTGAAAGTGTGGCTGGACCGCGAAGGTGGCAGCAAAATTCACACCGGCGTCGGCTTCTTCGATCACATGCTGGATCAGATCTCGACCCACGGCGGGTTCCGCATGGAGATCAACGTCAAAGGCGATCTGTACATCGACGATCACCACACCGTGGAAGATACCGGCCTGGCGCTGGGCGAAGCGCTGAAGCTGGCGCTGGGCGATAAGCGCGGTATCAACCGTTTTGGCTTTGTGCTGCCGATGGACGAATGTCTGGCCCGCTGTGCGCTGGATATTTCCGGTCGCCCGCACCTGGAATATAAAGCCGATTTTACCTATCAGCGCGTCGGTGATCTGAGCACCGAGATGGTCGAGCACTTCTTCCGCTCGCTCTCTTACACAATGGGCGTAACGCTGCACCTGAAAACCAAAGGCAAAAACGATCACCACCGCGTCGAGAGTCTGTTCAAAGTCTTTGGCCGTACGCTGCGCCAGGCGATCCGCGTGGAGGGCGATACCCTGCCTTCGTCAAAAGGAGTGCTGTGATGAACGTGGTTATTCTGGACACCGGATGCGCCAACCTTAACTCGGTGAAATCCGCCATCGCTCGCCACGGCTATGATCCCGTCGTCAGCCGTGACCCGGATGTGGTGCTACGCGCCGACAAACTCTTTTTACCAGGGGTCGGGACCGCGCAGGCGGCGATGAACCAAATCCACGAGCGCGAGCTGGTCGAGCTGATTAAAGCCTGCACCCAGCCAGTGCTGGGGATTTGCCTGGGGATGCAGATCCTCGGGCGTCGTAGCGAAGAGAGCAACGGCGTAGACCTGTTGGGCATTATTGAAGAAGACGTGCCGAAGATGACTGATTTCGGCCTGCCGCTGCCGCACATGGGCTGGAACCGCGTGTATCCAAAAGCGGGCGACCGCCTGTTTCGTGGCATCGAAGATGGGGCGTATTTCTACTTCGTGCACAGCTACGCCATGCCGCTGAACCCGTACACCATCGCCCAGTGCAATTACGGCGAGCCGTTCACGGCAGCGGTCAACAAAGATAACTTCTTTGGCGTGCAGTTTCACCCCGAGCGTTCGGGTGCGGCGGGCGCGCAGTTGCTGAAAAACTTCCTGGAGATGTGATGATCATTCCCGCATTAGATTTAATTGACGGCACGGTTGTCCGTCTCCATCAGGGCGATTACGGCCAGCAGCGCGACTACGGTAACGATCCGCTGCCGCGCTTGCAGGATTATGCGGCGCAGGGCGCAGAAGTGTTGCACCTCGTCGATCTCACAGGCGCAAAAGATCCGGCTAAACGCCAGATCGCACTGCTGAAAACCCTGGTCGCAGGCGTCAACATCCCGGTGCAGGTGGGTGGTGGCGTGCGCTCTGAAGAGGATGTCGCCGCACTGCTGGAAGCGGGAGTCGCGCGCGTGGTGGTCGGTTCAACGGCGGTCAAAGACCCGGAACAGGTCAAAGGCTGGTTCCGCCGCTTCGGCGCCGACGCACTGGTGCTGGCGCTGGATGTGCGTATTGACGAGCATGGCAACAAGCAGGTGGCGGTCAGCGGCTGGCAGGAAAACTCTGGCGTTACGCTGGAGGAGTTGGTCGAGATTTATCTCCCCGTTGGACTGAAACATGTTTTGTGTACGGATATCTCCCGCGACGGCACGCTGGCGGGCTCCAACGTCTCGCTGTATCAGGAAGTGTGCGCCCGTTATCCGCAGGTGGCTTTCCAGTCATCGGGGGGTATTGGCGATCTAGCGGATATCGCCGCACTGCGCGGAACCGGCGTGCGCGGCGTGATTGTCGGTCGCGCTTTACTGGAAGAGAAGTTTACTGTGACGGAGGCGATTCAATGCTGGCAAAACGGATAATCCCATGTCTGGACGTGCGCGACGGCCAGGTGGTGAAAGGCGTGCAGTTCCGTAATCACGAAATCATCGGCGATATCGTACCACTCGCCAAACGCTACGCTGACGAAGGCGCGGACGAACTGGTGTTTTACGATATCACCGCCTCCAGCGACGGCCGCGTGGTAGATAAGAGTTGGGTCGAGCGCGTGGCAGAAGTTATCGATATTCCATTTTGCGTGGCGGGCGGGATTAAATCGGCGGAAGACGCCGCGCAAATCCTCTCTTTCGGCGCAGACAAGATCTCCATCAATTCCCCTGCTCTCGCAGACCCGGAGCTGATTACCCGTCTGGCAGATCGCTTTGGCGTGCAATGTATCGTGGTCGGGATTGATACCTGGTATGACGCCGCCACCGGCAAATATCACGTCAATCAATATACCGGCGACGAAAACCGCACCCGGGTGACCCAGTGGGAAACGCTGGAATGGGTGCAGGAAGTGCAGAAACGCGGTGCGGGTGAAATTGTGCTGAACATGATGAACCAGGACGGCGTGCGTAACGGCTATGACCTGGAGCAACTCAAAAAAGTGCGCGCGGTATGCCGCGTACCGATGATTGCCTCCGGCGGCGCAGGAACGATGGAGCACTTTCTGGAAGCCTTCCGCGATGCGGATGTCGACGGTGCGCTGGCCGCATCGGTGTTCCATAAACAGATTATCAATATTGGCGAGTTAAAAACGTACCTGGTCAATCAGGGCGTGGAGATTAGGGTATGTTAACTGAACAACAACGGGCGCAGCTGGACTGGGAAAAAACGGACGGATTATTGCCGGTGGTTGTGCAACATGCCGTCTCTGGCGAAGTCCTGATGCTGGGCTATATGAACCAGGATGCGCTGAGTACGACGCTTGAAAGTGGAAAAGTGACCTTTTTCTCGCGCACCAAACAGCGTCTGTGGACCAAGGGCGAATCGTCCGGCCATTTCCTCAATGTGGTGAGCATTACCCCTGACTGTGATAACGACACCCTACTGGTGCTGGCAAACCCGATCGGGCCAACCTGCCACCTGGGCACCAGCAGCTGTTTTGGCGACGCGAACCACCAGTGGCTGTTCCTGTATCAGCTTGAGCAACTGCTTGCGGAACGTAAAACTGCCGATCCGGAAAGTTCATATACGGCGAAACTTTACGCCAGCGGAACCAAGCGCATTGCGCAGAAAGTCGGGGAAGAAGGCGTTGAAACGGCACTGGCGGCAACCGTAAACGATCGCGATGAGCTGACCAATGAAGCGTCGGATTTGATGTATCACCTGCTGGTGTTGCTCCAGGATCAGGAGCTGGATTTAACGGCGGTGATTGAGAATTTGCGTAAGCGACACAAATAAAAAAGACCGGGGAAACCCGGTCTTTTTTTGCCTGCTTATTAGGCTCTTGGTTTGTAGTTACGCAGCGCGTTGCGCCCCAGCACCACACCGGAACCGATAATCCCGCCCAGCAGCACGGCCAGAATCAGCGTAATCGCTTTCTTCGGGCTGTCGCGACGGATAGGCAGGTCTGGTTTCATCACATAACGGTAGGCATGGATGGTTGACGGATCAACATTCAGATTCTGAATATCCAGCAAGTTCTGTTTGGTCTGATAATAGGCCGGGGAGAAGACCAGCGGACGAGTTGACTCATTCTGAATCATGGAGTTCAACGCTTCGCTACCCAGCAGGAACATGGTGTCCTGCGTGACGTCCTGGGTTTGTTGGATTTGAGGTGCGGTGATTTTCGCCGCCTCAGCGAACTTCACCGCCTCAGCGATTTGTTTGATTCGAAGGTCTTTTTGTTCCTGAGCCACTTTTTCCTGGTTTTCCAGAGAATCATTCAGGGCTGTGATTTGCTGTTTAATATTGTCTTTCAGGTCAACATCCAGCTCTTTAGCCGTCTGTTCATCAACCTGCTGAATATACTGTGCCAGTTGTTTCTGCGCGGCTTCAGCCGACTCGCCCACGTAGGAGACATTCAGAGGCAATGGCTGACCTTTAACAGCGGCATCAATGGTTAATTTTTCAGGCGCTTCCTGGTTATCAAGCGACTGCGCTAACGCCGAGAAAGCAGAGTTAAAACGTCCGACAACACGAAGTTGTGTATCCAACATGCCTGGAGCAGAAGAACCGTAAAGGATGTTAAGCGCGTTGGTATAGGTAGCAATTTGTGCAGCATCGGGTTGCGTGATGATTGCACTAGAGGTCCATTTCTCTTTGGCAAAGGCGATGTATACACCAGCAAGCACTATCGCGACGGCAACAAATGCAGCAATTGTCCACTTCCCACGCCATAGCTGCATCACCAAATCAATTAAATCTATCTGTTCTGGGTCATTTTGACTTCTGACCTCATTATTGCTGTTCTGGGACATACAATCCTTAACGAAATATCTACGCAAAAATAATATTTAGCTAGTGTATCGCTTGTTGGCAAATTTTCTATAAGAATCCTGTGAGTTATCTGCTGACTGGTGAAGTTTTGCTTACATCCGGCTTAGGGGTATGATGAGCGCCATTGTATTACGCTATGCAGTTAGCGACTTTGAATCTAAAGAGGATGGATATGAAATTTCTGGTCACCGGTGCAGCAGGTTTTATTGGCTCAAACGTCAGCAAGCGTCTTTTGGACGCAGGGCATCAGGTTGTCGGGATTGACAATCTCAACGACTATTACGATGTGAATCTGAAGCAAGCGCGACTGGATCTCCTGACCTCAGACAATTTCAGCTTCCACAAGCTCGATCTCGCCGATCGTGAAGGGATGGCAGCGTTGTTTGCCAACGAGAAATTTGATCGTGTGATTCATCTGGCGGCCCAGGCCGGTGTACGTTACTCGCTGGAAAACCCGCATGCCTACGCGGATGCCAACCTTATCGGCCATCTGAACGTACTGGAAGGTTGCCGCCACAACAAGGTTCAGCATCTGCTGTATGCGTCTTCCAGTTCGGTTTACGGCCTGAATCGCAAAATGCCCTTCTCGACCGATGATTCAGTCGATCACCCAGTGTCCCTCTACGCAGCGACCAAGAAAGCTAACGAACTGATGTCGCATACCTATTCGCATCTTTATAATTTGCCAACGACGGGTCTGCGTTTCTTTACGGTGTATGGCCCGTGGGGTCGCCCGGATATGGCGCTGTTCAAGTTCACGAAAGCGATGCTCGAAGGCAAAAGTATTGATGTGTACAACTACGGCAAGATGAAGCGTGATTTCACCTACATTGACGACATCGCAGAAGCCATTATCCGTCTGCAGGATGTAATTCCGCAGGCCGATGCCAACTGGACGGTGGAAACAGGGACACCAGCAACCAGTTCTGCTCCGTATCGCGTCTATAACATCGGTAACAGCTCGCCGGTTGAACTGATGGATTACATCACGGCGCTGGAAGAGGCGTTGGGCATCGAAGCTGACAAGAATATGATGCCGATTCAGCCGGGCGACGTACTGGAAACCAGCGCGGATACCAAAGCGCTGTATGAGGTGATTGGTTTCAAACCTCAGACTTCTGTAAAAGAAGGCGTGAAGAACTTCGTGGACTGGTATCGCGATTTTTATAAGGCCTGAGTTTTATTTCGGTCAGTTGGCATCCTCAGGGATGCCAACTTCTTTTAGTTAAAAAGATTAGATTTAAAAATAATAAAACCGCCCGAAGGCGGTTTTATTCGAGTGTTTAATCCAATATAAAATATAAGCTCATGAGGAGCTGATATATCACTCACACCGTGGGTAGATTTCATAGAAATCATGAACAACTGCTCTTGCTCCAAAACCCTCTTTTTGCGAGATCAATCCCTCATTTAACACTCTACCCTGCTCCTCATTGGAAATTCCAAAATCAAAATAAGCTCGATCTGCGTAAGTATTTTTCACAAGATAATCAATGAGCCCGTCAAGCGCACCGACCTGTCGCCCCTGTTCTGAGTTAAACAGATACTGGGTGTGAACAGTATTCCCAACTTCAAAAATGACGGCCCCAGATACTTCTTCATTGTTTAAAGAAGCGGTATAGAATTTTATATTCTTAGGGAATGTTTCATGAAGATATTTAATTTCGTCGACAGTATGCACCGGGTTTACACCATGAACTCGCTGCAATACTGTCGTTAAATTACTCCAGAAGCTATTGATATCCGAGCTTTCTTGATAAACCATGCCTGATTCAGATGCTTTTTTAACAATCCATTTTCGCCCTTTAGAATACTTTATCTGTTTTTCTAATTTTATTGTTGAGCTAACATCTCTGCGAATCAATTTAGCACCGATTCGAAATAGCGCATATAAATCTTCGTCACAAGGCATATCATGATAAATATATGGTATCCGCTTATATATCAGTGATGTTAACTTATTGACAGACAAATATTCTTGCAAAGTTTCAAATACAGATAATATCTCGTTCTGCTTTGCAGATGCTTTGATTAATAAGCCGCCAAATGTTAATCCTTGATGAGAAATCAACTGATCTTCAGAGATATTTGCAGGCAAAAGCGCAATAAGTGAATCTTTGTCATCATAAATCATCAATGAATGATCAATAAATCGGGAAGAGTGATAGTCCATATATTTTCTTAGGAAGAAAAAATGACTATTTTTAGCTAAAGACACAAACTCGTTCCAGATAATACTATCTTCGCTTTGATATTTTTTAACAAACACTTACGCTACCCTCATCGTCATTTCTATTAAATCATCTCTTTGTGTCGAGACAATAAATCCTTCTCTCTGATAAGCACGTATTGCTCGTTGGTTATCAGAACAAACATTTAAATAAATTAGATTAATATCTAAGCGTTTCGCTTCGAGCCTTATAAAATCAAGAATGGAAGTAAAGAGTCCTTTTCCCCAATAATTTTTTTCGCCAATATAGCCAAAATACTCAGCACTCGATGAGGTTATTTTCTTGAGTCCCACCACACCTATAGGGAAATCGTTGCACTCCATCCCCCAAACTTTATAATCATCTCTTGGTAACGAATCAAAAAATGCTCTTTGTTGCGTCTGTGTAAAGTCAGGGGTATTTGTAAGCTTTTTTATTTCAACATCATTAAGCCAGCCCCATGATTTAGCTAAATATATTTCATCAAATGTTACAAATCTTAAAGTATAACTTGACATTAAAAACCTCAGCCGATGAAAGATAAAGTAATATGTTTAAAAGAATTTAGTTCTTATAGCGGCCAAACGTCTAAGCTAAGACGTGGCCAGTTAGATAACTGGCCACCAACATTATTTTATCAAAAAATTATATGACTTAATCACTACCAAACAGATCGCGGGTGTAAACTTTGTCCGCCACATCCGCCAGCTCTTCCGCCATGCGATTCGAAATAATCACATCCGCTTCTTTCTTAAACGCATCCAGGTCGCGAACCACTCGCGAATGGAAGAACTCGTCCTCATTCATCGCCGGTTCATAAATAACAACCTGAACACCCTTCGCTTTAATGCGCTTCATAATCCCCTGGATCGATGAAGCACGGAAGTTATCCGACCCACTCTTCATGATGAGACGATACACGCCGACGACTTTTGGCTGACGAGCCAAAATCGAGTCAGAGATAAAGTCTTTGCGCGTACGGTTCGCTTCAACAATCGCTGAAATCAGGTTGTTTGGCACCGCCTGATAGTTAGCCAGCAGCTGTTTGGTATCTTTAGGCAAGCAATAGCCACCATAACCGAAGGACGGATTGTTATAGTGATTGCCAATACGCGGATCCAGACAAACACCTTCGATGATCTGTTTGGTGTTCAATCCCAGGCTTTCCGCATAGCTGTCCAGCTCGTTGAAGAAGGCGACACGCATCGCCAGATAGGTATTGGCGAAGAGCTTGATTGCCTCAGCTTCAGTCGTATCAGTGAACAGCACATCGATATCTTTCTTGATCGCCCCCTCCTGCAACAGCGCAGCAAAGCGCTCCGCACGTTCGGAACGCTCACCAATAACAATACGCGATGGATACAAGTTGTCGTAAAGCGCCTTACCTTCGCGGAGGAATTCTGGGGAGAAGATCACGTTATCAATACCCAGTTTCTCTTTAATGGACTGGGTAAACCCGACCGGAATGGTTGATTTGATGATCATCACCGCACTTGGGTTGAGAGCAACAACATCTTTGATGACGGCCTCGACGCTGGAGGTGTTGAAGTAGTTCGTTTTTGGATCGTAATCCGTTGGGGTGGCGATAATCACATAATCTGCACCACGATAAGCGTCTTCTTTGTCGGTCGTTGCACGGAAGTTGAGCGACTTGTTAGCCAAGTATTCTTCGATCTCTTTATCAGCTATCGGAGAGATCTTCTGGTTCAACATGTCCACTTTGGCCTGCACGATATCCAGCGCGACCACTTCATGGTTCTGCGCAATCAGAATACCGTTTGAGAGACCGACATAGCCCGTTCCGGAGATTGTAATTTTCATTCGTTCTACTTCTTCAAGTATGAGTGTCAGGAGGCCCTAGCAGCGCCACCGCAGTAAACAACTGTGGAGGTTTTTACCTCTTATGTTTATGCACTGTCAAGGCAAAGTCCTTGTTGCGTGAGCGGGATAAAACCGTCATTTATTCTTCGCCAGGCAGGTGGTGTTGTGCAAAGCAAGAGGACACGGGGAGGAGAGCAATAAAAAAAACCCGGTAACAATGACCGGGCCTTGCTATGGAACTGAGTTAAATCAGATTAATCCAGCCATTCGGTGTGGAACACACCTTCTTTATCGGTACGCTTGTAAGTGTGCGCGCCAAAGTAGTCACGCTGCGCCTGAATCAGGTTCGCAGGCAATACTTCTGCACGGTAGCTGTCGTAGTACGCCACTGCTGCAGAGAAGGTTGGTACCGGAATACCATTCTGGACAGCATAAGCGACAACATCGCGCAGCGCCTGCTGGTATTCGTCAGCGATTTTCTTGAAGTAAGGTGCCAGCAGAAGGTTAGCGATACCTGCATTTTCAGCGTATGCATCGGTGATTTTCTGCAGGAACTGTGCACGGATGATGCAGCCAGCACGGAAGATTTTCGCGATCTCACCGTAATTCAGATCCCAGTTGTTTTCATCAGACGCAGCGCGCAGCTGAGAGAAGCCCTGTGCGTAAGAGACGATTTTACCCAGGTACAGTGCGCGGCGAACTTTCTCGATAAACTCGGCTTTGTCACCGGCAGGTTTCGCCTGCGGGCCAGACAGCACTTTAGAGGCCGCAACACGCTGCTCTTTCAGAGAGGAGATGTAGCGCGCGAACACGGATTCCGTGATCAGAGACAGCGGCTCACCGAGATCCAGGGAGCTCTGGCTGGTCCATTTACCGGTACCTTTATTTGCCGCCTCATCCAGAATCACATCAACCAGGTATTTACCCTCTTCGTCTTTCTTGGTGAAGATGTCTTTGGTGATGTCGATCAGGTAGCTGTTCAGCTCGCCAGTGTTCCACTCGGTAAAGGTCTGCGCCAGCTCTTCGTTGGACAGGTTCAGACCACCTTTCAGTAAAGAATACGCTTCAGCAATCAGCTGCATGTCGCCGTATTCGATACCGTTGTGAACCATTTTCACGTAATGACCTGCACCATCCGCACCGATATAGGTGACGCACGGTTCGCCATCTTCAGCAACTGCCGCGATCTTAGTCAGGATCGGCGCAACCAGCTCATACGCTTCTTTCTGACCGCCTGGCATAATTGACGGGCCTTTCAGGGCGCCCTCTTCACCACCGGAAACACCGGTACCGATGAAGTTGAAGCCTTCAGCAGACAATTCGCGGTTACGGCGGATAGTGTCATGATAGAAGGTATTGCCACCATCAATGATGATGTCACCTTTATCAAGATACGGCTTCAGGGAATCGATAGCAGCATCAGTGCCAGCGCCTGCTTTCACCATTAACAGGATACGACGTGGCGTTTCCAGAGATTCAACAAACTCCTGAACCGTATAGAAAGGAACCAGCTTCTTGCCCGGGTTCTCGGCAATCACTTCTTCGGTTTTTTCACGGGAACGGTTGAAAACGGAGACGGTATAACCACGGCTTTCGATGTTGAGCGCCAGATTGCGCCCCATCACTGCCATACCGACAACGCCGATCTGTTGTTTGGACATTATATACTCCTGTCAGGTGTGGTCACCGCGACTCATGCGCGGCTTGAATATATTGGAATGTTAACTCAGCTTATGATGCAGAAGATAGTGAAAATTGAGTTTTCACTACAGTAGTAAAAGTTTATACCTGAAATTAAAAGGTTATATTAAACAGAAAGTTAAAAACTTCTATTTTTTACAAAAAGTAAGATAATATTAACTCAAACTATCATACAAGTTTAGGTGTTTATTCACTACAGAGGAAACATCAAATTCCTGTTCTGCAAATTGTCTACCTGCTAGTCCCATTCTATGCCTAAGATCCGGCTGTTCAACTAAGAATATCACCGCCTCTGCTAGAGCTTCAGAATTCTTGATCGGTATACATATCCCAGTTTGGCCATCGATAACCGCATCACGGCAACCTGGATTAATGGTAGTGATGATGGCTCGCCCGCATGCAGCCGCTTCGATGAGTACTTTTGGGACACCTTCGCCGTAATAAGAAGGGAGGCAGACTATATTTGAATCCGAAAAAAGATCAGCAATGTCAGTTCTATGGCCTAAATATTTTATCACTCCCTCGGCAATCCACATATCTATTTCTTTACTTAACACCGAGTTGGGATTGTCGACATCGGGAGTACCAATTAAAATAAACTCAACATTAGAATGGTTGCTTTTGACAATTCTTGCTGCTTCAATAAATTGATAAACACCTTTATCTTTCAAAAGTCGACATGCCATTGCGACTTTGACTATAGGACTTATTGGTTCAGGTCGGTAATTATATATATTAAGATCGGCACCGGAGCCTTTAATTAAAACTTTATCATTATTTCTCAAACCAACAATGTTGGTTAGTATTTTTTCATCCGAAGTATTCTGGAAAATAACAATTCTACTGTTACCTGAAAGTGCAATTTTGTACAAAATCGAAACTGCCAATTTTATTAATCGTGCACGTAGAGTTTTAGAGGTAAATACATAGCCTAAACCAGAGATGGCTGAAACCATAGCGATTTTTTTAAGTACAGTTCTACGCATCAAGCCAGAATAAATGACAGGTTTTATGGTCACTGCATGAATGATTGTTGGCTTAAATAGCTTAATTGCCTTTCTAACCTTTAGTAGAGTCCTTAACTCTGAAACTATGCCAATCCCGCTTCTACTAAATGGAATTTCGTAGGTTAAGAACCCCATTGATTCAAGCTGTTTTTGATGGGCTGTAAAATGGCAAGCAATCACCACCCGATACCCCTTCTCAAGCGCTTTAAGAGCTATTGGCAAACGGTGAGAAATAAAAAACCAATCAACATTAACAAAATACAACAATATTCGATGACTATCGTTATTCATTAAATAATACTCTTCATCTCAAAATTACATATAAAATTAACATTTATACTAAGTCAGTCTATTTAACATTCATTGCGCAATAAATTTGTATTCATTGTTTGGTTATCATGCTTGATTCTTTTACTTTCTTTGTCTAATGAACATCATCATTATTCTTTAGCTCAAATAATACACTTCATTACATTTCAATATTGACTGGAGTTTATCTTGCATTTCCAAAATTTTTAACCAATGCAGTTATTGCATTCCAAATATTGGTTCAAGATAAACGTTTCTAATTGCAAAATATAAGCTAACTAGTGCAAGGAAAAACAAGGCTGTATACTTTCTTTTCTTTGAAGAGATACCTGGAACCCAAAAATAAAAGCACACCCAACCTAACTCAAATATCCTACTAGCTACTGTTGGAATCAAGGATGCAGGAATAGATACAGCGTAAGCAGCTAAAGAGATTATGAAGCATCTTTTTTGGAATACACTCAATTCATTGAATGAGAAGACTCCTATCAATAATGGGAAAGCTAACCCTATAAATCTTACAGAAGCGAAGTTAAAACTCTCATTATCTGCACGACTAGCGTATAAACTGATTATACTTATATTTGAAACCAAGATACCCTGTATAACATACAAAGTAATGGCTGCAATAATTGCATAAATAAATATCATAGGGATTTTTAGTTTATTCATGAGGAACCATGAATTCGGTATTATAAATCCCATTACAAAAAATGCCATTGAATAATGGAACATTATGGAACATAAAAAAATAGCAAATGAAATATAGAGCCGGTTTATAGACTTATAGTAAAAACTAAGTAATACAAAACTTATTGCGATTGCAACTCGTATCTGTGTCATTTCGTGCAGCAATCCCATTCCCAAAAGATAAAAAATGGTAATAATTAATGCATTATTCCCTTTAATAAACAGAAATTCCTTGATAGCCAACGATACAAATGCCAGCGCAACAAGCATTACGTGAATATCAGCATTGAATACATTTTTGAATAATAAATTCAATAACACGAAGCCATATTCAAATCGTGTATCAGAAAATGAGAAATCATTTGATATACTATCATAAAATGTTGAGTAAGATAAGAAATCACTATCCTGACCTAACAATCTAAGACCAAAGAAAAAAGAAATGGCCGTAATAAAAACAAATAACAAATAAAGTTTAAAATATTTTATAGCCAATTTCTTCTCTCATAAATTAAATTTGTCATATATATAATGAGTATTAACGATATGGACCCGTAACACCCTTAAGTCCATCAACAATCCCTTTGAGCATAAATTTAAGTCTAATAAAGCCATTGTCACTAAATGTGTATATTATGAACTTACAAGGCATTACGAACATTTTTTTTATTTTGTATTTTAACGGGAACGCAATTTCTCTATTTGACAATAGCCAGTTTCTATATACGTAATATAATCTGAAAGGACTGCATTTTGCAAAACTGACCTTTCCCATCACGTTGACATCTGTTTGCCCGAGATGATGTTGCAAGTCAACATTTATTGTGGAAAGTACATTCCATCCAAGATGGCGAGCTCTGTAGCACCATTCAATATCGACTAAATCGATAAACCATTCAGATTTATTTAACCCGATATATTTTAGCGCATTTAATGGTATCAATGCGCCAGAAGAAATGATGCTTTCAACTTGATAAACTCCATTAATAATTTCCTTTCCTAGATTTATTTCTCGATCATATTTTTTGTTATTACGTTCGTTTATAATCAGAGGACCTAATGCAGCAATTTTTTTAATGCTTTTATTTGCTTCCTGATATTCATTGTACATTTTCGATATATAATCATCCTCAATTGATGAATCTTGGTCAAACGTAAAGAATATATCACACCCAAGTTCAATTGCTTTAAAAAATCCGTGATTCTGAGCATATGCAATGCCCATATTTTCATTTAAATTATCATAAAAAACATTATCAGAGAACGTATTAATGTCTATAGATCTTTGGACGCTTGTAGGAGTATTATCAACAAGAATAACAAAATCACACTGTTTCTTTAGTGTAGTAACCAATGCCGAAATTTGTTTTAATATAGGATTGAAAAGTATAACTATGGCTGCTTTTTTATTTTTCATCTTTATCCCAATTATATGATTGATGTTTGGTTCTTAAAATTCTTGTAGATTTCGAAACATATAAAGTGGCAGCGCGATATATAAGAAAATAAGTACTGAGTGCAACAAAATTGAGTATGATGCTATTAGCGGATAAAAAGTATACAATGACCAAAATGAATGTTAATGCTATATACCATTTAACACGGAAAACATCCGGATTCCGAACAATTTTCTTAATCGCCGGGAACGAATATTTATCCTTACATGCATGTTCAACAGTTCTCAATAGAGGAAAAACAAAAATCATGAAAGGAATCATGGATTGATAATAGATACTATCTGTTGCTGCAACAGCGGGAATGAGATAACGAGCTGTTACAATTATAAAATAGGTAACCACATTGCAACGAGAACGGAGAGTATTGTGAAAATAAAAACCTGCTATTAAGATTGCGATCAAGACCGATAAAAGGATTTGCTGATGACTGTCACTTCTATTAAAAAGAAAAATAAACAATACTATTGTAATAATTATTCTAACGGTAATAATAGAAAACAGTCTTTTCTTAAGCCAATCTCTATTTTCGTCTGCGCGAATAGTAGGATTTTTCTCTTTTGCAACTGTTCTAAAATCATTATCGAAATAACCAATTTCATACAATGACATTGTCATAACGAAAGCAATAAAAAAACATAATATACTGCCGTTAAATAAACAAACCGTGAGCAAAAGAAAAAGCGGGAAAATTATCAGCCAACTAACTCTTTCATGCTTGGTTTTAATTCGTGAAATAAAAAGATAATATAAAGGGAAGTAAAATTTCATAGAAAAATAACCTTACCTAAATCTACATTATTCTTAGACAATAATATTAACCAGCCATCCTTATTGTTTTTATTTGTTATTATATACGAAAGAGTGCTGTTTTTTATAAGGTCAATATCACTCATATTATCAGTAGCCACTAATTCCAAATTACTTTCCGTTATTTGATTAGATTTAATGCCTTTGAGATCAACATCCAGTTTTCCTGTACACATTCCTTCATCATTATATTCAAGCACTGAGGAGTATGCTTTTACATTGAGATGATTTGATATTGCTATTATTACTGGATCTATAGAAGCAGACATCAAGACGGAATTTAACGGGTCATTAAGCAATAATTGCATTGTTTCCTGTTTTCGTTTATTTCCCAGATATCTGTCTACAAAAATTTGTGAGAAATAAAACAACTCATGCTTGCTCTCTCCTTTTAAAGAGTAAATCATATTTCGTCTAATCGAGAGGAATTTCATTCTATTTAAAATTTTAAATGGAAGAGATAATAAAATCCGTGTCCAAAAAAACTTTAGTCTATTACGATGATATTTATGATATTCAATAATAAAATCAAAAGTGGTATTAGAGGCATACAGGGTACCACAAACGTCAAATACACGCATAGAGCAGCCTTTTAAGTTGACGACCGTTCATTAACAAATTTTGTATAGACTACTTTTTATCGAAGACTGGTTGTAATTTATCTTTATCTGACAAAACAATATTTTCTACTTCTGGCCAATCTATATCAACATGGGAATCATTCCACGCGAAACCACGCTCGAATAATGGATTATAATAGTTTGTAGTTTTATACATAAATTCGGCAGTCTCCGTTAATACAAGAAAACCGTGGGCAAATCCTTCTGGGATCCAGAATTGCAGATTATTCTCTTCCGATAAAATGAGTCCTACCCATTCTCCATAGTTTTTAGACTGTGGTCGTATGTCGACTGCAACATCGAAAACCGCTCCGCTAGTACAGCGGACTAACTTACCTTGCGCTGCTGGTTCTAGCTGATAGTGCATCCCACGCAATACACCTTTTGAAGACTTTGAATGGTTATCCTGTACAAATAAAACCTCTTTTCCTACCGATTCATTAAAACTGGCTTGGTTAAAACTCTCCATAAAGAAGCCCCTCTCATCACGAAAGACTTTTGGTTCAATTATTAACAAGTCTGGTATTTTTGTGGCTGTAATTTTCATTTATTCCCATCGCTTTTTTTCTTTATTTCGACTAAAACTTTATCAAATTTATCGCCAACAATATCCCATGAGTAGATCTTATCGATAATATTGTTACCCTCGATTTCATGCTGGATTTGCGCAGGTACTAAATTATAAAAAACATCAAGCTTTTCACGAATAAGTTCTTTGCTGAATTGTTTTATCTTGAGAACACTGTCAGTGTTAACCAACGGTGCATAATTGGATATAACCAGACAACCACACGCCATTGCTTCTGCACAAGGGTAATGAAATGCCCCATCCTCAACGAGCCCAGTAGCAATCATTAGATCATTGCTGCGGTAGAAATCAGCCAACGCCGAATCATTATTGATAGGGATGTGATTATATCTTACTCCTGCTTGCTCAAGCCGATGGGCATCTCTCTCGTCAAGATAAACTCCAATATTCAATATGCAATCTTTTCCAGGAATCCAATCAATAAGTACATCAATTAACTCTGATGTTCCTTTATGTTTTTCTTTACGTCCAATTATACCAATAGAATGTCTTGAATTCATTTTATTGCGCGATGAAAAAACTTGAGTATCAACGCCCGCAGGTATGACGTCAATATAATCATTTATTTTTTCAGGTAAAATATTCTCATTGTTTACGATTTTATTAAGCGGCAAACTATAAGTAAGATATGCAATCAACTTTCTAAGTCGACTTTGGCTTAATAATGTCTCGTACGCCTGAATATAATATACTTTAATTATTTTTTTGGGTAGGAAATACGCAATATATGCAGTCAGATTGTAATTAGCCAAGACAAGGTCAGGTTTTAATTCTGCACATTTTTTAAAGATCTTATAATATGTAATTAAATAATTGACAACTTTATTATACTTCGTTTCTTTAAAACTCCGGTAAATCGTGGCAGACGTTGGATAGTAAGGTTCGCTACCATTATCTGGCGCAACGAAGTAAACATCGTGACCTCTAATGATCAATTCCGTTGCTATTCGTGATAATACTCTCTCACCACCTGCACGACTAAATCCAACCACTGGTATTGCAATTTTCATCCGAATATTTTACCGCTATTTAATCTTTGGGTTGATAAAGTTTGTGAAAATGAAAGTAAAACAAAAATATATACTGTAATTTATCATATATGCAATATTAGCGCCTTGAATGCCCCATATATTAAGGAATACATGAACTAGGAATATAAATGATAATGAAAACAATATCTCTGAGGTTATGAATGTCTTTATTCTTCCCTGAGCTAACATTGGGTAGGCGTATACGAAGCTTGCAATTTTAACGACGTCACCTATCAACTGATATAAAAATAGATTTCTTGCCTCATAAAAATCTTTTGTAAAGAGCAGGGAAATACTCAAATCTCTAAATATATAGATACCAAATGCTATAACTGCCGTAAATGGAACTATCACCAGGCTCAAATTGTTAACTTCTTTTCTAATTTCCATACTTTCATTTATAGCTGACAATCTTGGCATAAAATATGTGCTAAGTGCAATGGTCATTATTGCAAGATACGCTTCAGATATTTTCCAGACCGCTTGCCACTGGCCAGCATTTTCCCATCCTGTTTCGGCTATCATTAACTTACGTGCAATTAATAGTGCAATAGGTAGAGACAACGCAGACACAAATGACATAAACGAATAATTTAATATTCCTTTAGTATAAGCCTTAGTTACTACACCACTGAAAGATGAGAGCGAAAACCACTCTTTCCTTCTACAGTAGATAACAAGGACGATACCGGCAATTGCTGTATTCAATGAAACAGAAATTAATGCACCTTTCAATGAATATGCAACCGTCATTAATATCAAAATCGTTGTTGATATTACAACTGAGACCATCCCAGAGATAATGTATTGGCGATAGTTTTGCTGGCCATTGAGTATTGATGCAAGTAAAGTGTTAGCAATTGAAAGTGGAAGTGCGGAACAAGCCAGTATAATTAGCCAAGAATACTCAGTGGACGAAAAAAAATACAAAGATATATAATTAGAAAGAATTATCGACACACAAGCAATAACGATATAAAGAATGAGAGACAATTTTATTGATGCACGCCACCATGGCGTGCATTGAAAATAACCTTTCTCATGATTCTCTGCAGTATATCGAACAACACCATTCCCTACAGGAGCAGTTACAACCCCGCTCATAATACTGATAATACTTTGGAGTTGGCCAATCATGGCAATCCCGGATGGCCCAGTATATATAGCAATGACTTTGCCAATGACAAAACCAGAAAGCATTTTCAAAAGGGTAAATAAACCGGAGAAAATAGTTACTGTAAGGAATTTTTTCATATTAGAATTTATTAAGCACCGCGATAACAAACTCTACCTGCTCTAAAGTCATAACAGGACTTATCGGCAACGAAAGTACATCCTCATGAATTTGTTCAGTAATAGGTAAACTCAGGTGATTATATTGTTTATAGGCTTCTTGTTTATGAGGAGGAATCGGATAATGTATTAACGTTTGAATCCCATTTTCCGCCAAATAACTTTGCAAAGCATCACGCTCAGTGCATCTAATGACAAATAGATGCCATACGTGATTTTCTGCAGAAACTATCTTTGGCAGGGTGATTTTGTCATTTATAATTCCCTTAAGATATTTTTCCGCAACGCTTCTTCTTATCTCAGTGTCGTCATCCAAATGACGCAATTTCACACTCAGAAGTGCTGCCTGTAACTCGTCAAGTCGGCTATTAACACCACATGTAATGTTATGATATTTTTTATGTGAGCCGTAGTTTCTCAATGAGCGAAGAGTGCTATCTAGTTCTGAATCATTTGTCGTTATGGCACCTGCATCCCCGAGTGCCCCCAGATTTTTACCTGGATAGAAACTGAATCCAGAAGCATCACCCCAAGCTCCAGACATAATACCGTCAATTTTGGCACCGTGTGATTGAGCGGAATCTTCAAGTACAAGCAAGTTATGTTTAACAGCAATTTTTCTAATTGCCGGCATGTCACAAATTTGTCCATAAAGATGAACCGGCAGAATCGCTTTTGTTTTCTTAGTTATTGCCTGCTCGATTTTATCAGGGTCTAAATTAAATGAAGCCGCATTCGGTTCAACAAAAACAGGAATTAGCCCATTTTCAGTGACAGCAAGTACAGAGGCAATGTAAGTGTTTGCAGGTACTATAATCTCATCACCCTCAGTCAATTTCCCCATTTCTTTCCAGGCGCGGATGACCAAAATGAGGGCATCAAGGCCGTTTGCCACACCGACACAATGCTTAACCCCACAGTATTTGGCGTACATTTCTTCAAAATGCGTCAATTCCTGTCCCATGATATACCAACCAGAATTAAGGACACGATTGAAGGCATCTTTTAATTCCTGCTCATATTTCAGGTTTATATTCTTGAGATCTAAAAAATCAACTTTTTCCATTTTTCTAATTCACTCGATAATTGTAGCAACATACCCAAAAGCAAATGTTTTCGGGAGTGGAATGTGCTTTATTGCTTTGTTCATTTGTTGCTTTGTTAACAGGCCTACCAATAATTTCGCTCTACATAATCAATAAAATCATGGTAGTTTCGAATATAATCAGATTCGTTATATATATCGTCAGCCAAAACCATCAAAATACAATCATCACTAAAATCATACATTTCATGCCAAATTCCCGGCTCAATCATGAGTCCTTGAGCTGGGTTATTTAAAATAATATCTTTTTTCTCTTCCCCATCATCAAAAAGGAATGAACATGAACCTTTTATCGCTATAGCTAGTTGCCGTGTTTTTTTGTGAGCATGGAATCCACGCCTAATCCCCTGCAAAGTATCAAACATGTAATAAACACGCTTGATAAGGAATGGTATATTACGTTCCTCTTCTAAAGCGACGAGTAATCCACGTTCGTCTCCGTGTTGTTGCAGTGGAATTAATTCTATTTTCATGAATATCTCTGATTTCTTTAACTAAACTGCTTAAGAGGGTGAATTAATAACCTTTAATCATTTTCAGCAGATACTGACCATAGGCATTTTTCTTCAATGGCTCTGCCAGTTTTTTTACCTGTTCTGCATCGATAAACCCTTTACGATAAGCAATCTCTTCCGGGCAAGAGACTTTAAGCCCCTGACGTTCTTCAATGGTCGCGATGAAGTTACTGGCTTCAATTAAGCTCTGATGTGTACCTGTATCCAACCACGCATAGCCGCGTCCCATCATGGCAACAGATAAACGCCCCTGCTCCAGGTAGATACGGTTAATGTCAGTAATTTCCAACTCGCCACGCTCAGATGGTTTTAGGTTTTTCGCCATTTCTACAACATCGTTGTCATAGAAATAAAGCCCAGTCACGGCATAATTGCTCTTCGGTTCCAGCGGTTTTTCTTCCAGACTAATTGCGGTACCGCTCTTATCAAACTCAACCACGCCATAACGCTCAGGATCGTTCACGTGATAGGCGAAAACTGTAGCTCCGTTATCTTTGCTCAGGGCCGCTTCAAGCTGTTTTGGCAGATCGTGACCGTAGAATATATTGTCGCCCAGAACCAGTGCGCAGCTATCGCCGCCGATAAATTCTTCACCGATAATAAAGGCCTGTGCCAAACCATCCGGGCTTGGCTGTACTTTATATTGCAGGTTAAGACCCCACTGGCTACCGTCGCCGAGTAACTGTTCGAAACGTGGGGTGTCCTGCGGAGTACTGATAATCAGGATGTCTTTAATTCCAGCCAACATCAGTGTGGACAACGGGTAATAAATCATTGGCTTATCATAGATAGGCAGCAGTTGTTTGCTTACGGCCATCGTTACCGGATACAGACGAGTACCAGAACCACCAGCCAGAATAATACCTTTACGCGTAGTCATCATTTTTCTCTATAAACGCAAAATGCCCATATCAGGGCATTTAAAATTATTAAATAGATTGAGCAGTAAATAGCTCAGCGAGCATCCGTTTCACGCCAATATCCCAGGACGGCAACACCAGATCAAAGTTACGCTGGAACTTTTCTGTATTCAGTCGCGAGTTTTGAGGGCGTTTTGCTGGCGTCGGGTAGGCCGACGTAGGAACCGCGTTCAGCTGTTCGATTGCCAACTCTATACCCGCCTCACGCGCCTGAGCAAACACTAACGCAGCATACTCATACCAGGTTGTAGTGTTAGACGCTACCAGATGATATAGCCCTGCTACCTCAGGCCTTACCAGTGCAGTACGAATAGCATGAGCGGTACAGTCCGCCAGAAGTTCAGCTCCTGTTGGCGCCCCCACTTGGTCGTTAATTACCGATAATTCAGTCCGCTCTTTTGCCAGACGCAGCATTGTTTTCGCAAAATTATTGCCTTTACCGGCGTACACCCAACTGGTACGGAAAATCAGATGCTTAGCACAATGAGCCTGCAACGCTTTTTCACCATCAAGTTTTGTCTGACCGTATACGTTTAGCGGTGCGGTCGCATCAGTTTCCTGCCACGGAGTTTCACCGTCGCCAGGGAACACATAATCCGTTGAGTAGTGAATCACCCAGGCACCAATTTCTGCCGCGGCTTTTGCGATCGCTTCAACGCTAGTTGCATTCAGTAGCTGCGCAAATTCTTGTTCTGATTCAGCTTTGTCTACCGCAGTATGAGCTGCAGCATTCACAATGACATCTGGCTTAATCCGACGTACCGTTTGAGCGATACCTTCTGGGTTGCTAAAATCACCGCAGAAATCTTTGGAATGAACATCCAGTGCAATAACGTTGCCCAGCGGGGCCAGAGCGCGTTGCAGCTCCCAGCCCACCTGCCCTGTTTTGCCGAAAAGCAGAATATTCATTACTGACGTTCCCCGTAATTCTGCTCGATCCAGGTTTTGTAGGCGCCGCTTTTCACGTTGTTCACCCAATCCTGGTTGCTGAGATACCACTCCACGGTTTTACGGATTCCGCTCTCAAAGGTTTCCTGTGGTTTCCAGCCCAGCTCAGCCGCTATTTTATGGGCATCAATGGCATAGCGGCGATCGTGGCCTGGACGGTCAGCAACATAGGTAATCTGATCGCGATATGACCCTTCTTTCGGCACGATTTCGTCCAGTAAATCGCAGATGGTATGAACGACATCAAGGTTTTGCTTCTCGTTATGACCACCGATATTGTACGTTTCGCCAGGCTTGCCTTCCGTGACCACGGTATACAGCGCACGAGCATGATCTCCAACATACAGCCAGTCACGAATCTGGTCGCCTTTACCATAAATAGGTAACGCTTTACCGTCCAGGGCATTCAGGATCACGAGCGGGATCAGTTTTTCAGGAAAATGGTAAGGACCGTAGTTGTTAGAACAGTTAGTCACAATGGTCGGGAAACCATAGGTGCGCAGCCATGCGCGAACCAGGTGATCGCTCGAAGCCTTAGAAGCAGAATACGGGCTGCTCGGCGCATAAGCTGTTGTTTCAGTAAACAGTGGCAGTTCGGTTGACGCCGGTTGCTCGTCAGGATGTGGCAGATCGCCATACACTTCGTCAGTCGAAATGTGGTGGAAGCGGAATGCGGCCTTAGCATCTTCATTGAGCGCAGACCAGTAAGCACGCGCGGCTTCCAGCAGGACATACGTCCCAACGATATTCGTTTCGATAAACGCCGCCGGGCCAGTGATAGAACGATCCACATGGCTTTCCGCCGCAAGATGCATCACCGCATCAGGCTTATGAGCCGCAAAAATGCGCTCCATTGACGCTTTGTCGCAGATGTCTGCCTGCTCAAACGCATAACGCTCGTTATCACTCACTTCAGCAAGCGATTCCAGGTTACCGGCATAGGTCAATTTGTCGACATTGACCACTTCATCCTGGGTATTTTTAATAATATGCCGTACTACAGCTGAACCGATAAAACCGGCACCGCCTGTAACAAGAATTTTCACGTTAGCTATTCCGTAGATTGAATATATCGAGATAGGGATGTTCTGAATTCAAGATAATATGAATTTATACAAAAAAAGACACGCTACCGCCCCTGGCTTTACAGCTACCAGTGCACTGAGCGATTGCTTAAAATGAGTGTTCTGCAGTCAGTTTCCGGACGTAAAAAAACCAGTGGATAACCACAGAAGAACGTTAATTGTCGTCCTTATCGTCCCCAGAAACAAGTAGAAATCCTTATCAAGTAGTCCAAAAAAACAACAGGTAACTCTTTGTAATTCTGGAACTTTAAAAACAAAAAACGGCAACTATCATTCTTGAGCATTTACCTTCGCTCAGGATGATCGGTTGCCGCTACTTTACTGCAAACTTAGCAGGACTAAATAATCACTCGTTCGTCAGCATCTTCTCAATGCTCTTACGGAACTTCGCGCCCTCTTTCAGGTTGCGCAGCCCGTAGTTCACGAATGCCTGCATATAACCCATTTTCTTACCGCAGTCGTAGCTGTCACCGGTCATCAGCATCGCATCAACAGACTGTTTTTTAGCCAGTTCTGCAATAGCATCAGTCAGCTGAATACGTTCCCACGCGCCCGGTTCTGTTTTTTCCAGTTCGGCCCAGATATCAGCGTTCAGCACGTAGCGGCCCACTGCCATTAGATCGGAAGCCAGGGTCTGTGGCTGATCGGGTTTTTCGATGAACTCAACGATACGGCTCACCTGCCCTTCTGAATCCAGCGGCTCTTTGGTTTTAATCACAGAGTACTCGGACAGATCGCCTTTCATGCGTTTGGCCAGCACCTGGCTGCGCCCCGTTTCATTGAAACGCGCGACCATAGCGGCAAGGTTGTAACGCAGCGGATCGGCAGACGCATTGTCCAGAATGATATCTGGCAGCACCACGATAAACGGATTATCGCCGACAATCGGACGCGCACACAGAATGGAATGTCCCAAGCCCAGCGGCTGTGCCTGGCGAACGTTCATGATGGTCACTCCAGGCGGGCAGATGGACTGCACTTCGGCCAGGAGCTGACGCTTAACACGCTGCTCAAGCAGCGCTTCGAGTTCGTAAGAGGTGTCGAAGTGGTTCTCTACCGCATTCTTGGAAGAGTGGGTCACCAGAACGATTTCTTTGATCCCTGCAGCAACAATCTCGTCAACGATGTACTGAATCATCGGCTTGTCGACGATCGGTAGCATTTCTTTAGGAATCGCCTTCGTGGCTGGCAGCATATGCATGCCCAGACCCGCTACCGGAATGACTGCTTTCAAATTAATCATTATTTCTTCCACCTTAAAATGGTTGCCGAATTATAGCTGTTAAACCTGTTTTCGCCAGCATGTTTTGCGGTAATTCTGGACCCGATGGTACGCTTTCGACCCACAAATTACAGTAGTTGTTGTCCGAATACGTCACAGTTTTGATCCAGATTAATCGCAAAATGGCCGACGTAAATTCTATCTGTGGGGCAATTTGAAGTTTAGCCGCTCCACATTCACCACCTGCTGATCCACCCGGTCGATATCCACTGAGCTCTGCCCGTTTTCATTAACTGCGTGGATATTTGCCAGCGACAGCAGGGTCTCGTCCTTCGCCATGAATTTACCGCGCACGTCTTTACGCAGGTCAAAATTCATTTTCAGCGCTGGCCCCACAGCGGCCTCTTGCATCACCTTGATGTTACGCAAAAACAGGTGTTGCGGTTTGTTGTGCAGCTCTAGCGTAGCGCGCTGCATTTCGACATTAGTGATGGCGACAAACGAGGTCGAATTGCCGGACGAAATCTGGATACCGCGCAGTTTATACGCCAGCTGTCGGTTATCCAGGCGGATATCGTTCAGTTTAAAGTTTTGCGGGATCGACAAATAATTGCCTTTAATCACCCCGTAGCCAATGAGCATTCCGGCGCTGTTGACCATATCAACATTGTCGATGACAAAATTATCGCAGCCGTAAATCGCCACCGTGGCGTTATCAATCCCCGCTTTCTTACTGAAATCAGGAGTGATGTTTTTGGCTTTGATGTTACGGATAATAAAGTGTTTGCCGTTCTCAACATGAACCAGCTGGCGGCAGTTACTGCCGGTGATGTTCGCCACCACAAAGTTCTTCACCGCCTGTTTTTCAGGATAGTCGTTATCGTAGGTACTTCCGGCGAGGCCGATGCCGATACCCCAGTTGATCTTGCCGTTAGTGCAGTTGATGTTGTCGATCACGTGGTCAGAAATCAGAATATTGCGATCGTTAATCGCCACATTCCACTCAATCGCATCGCCCTGCAGATGGCTGAAACGGCTGTTGGTGATCCTCGCGCCGTCGACCTGATTATGGAATCCCTGGCGCAGAATGGCGTAGTTAGCCTGTGACACGCTGATATTGTCGATGAGCAGATTACGCATCACACGATCGTTTTTTCCACCAATATAAATCTGCGTGACCGGTCCGAAGCCACTCATCGCCAGACCCTGGATAACACAATCGGAGCCGCGCACGTCGAGGGTGATATTTTCGGTGCGTCCCTTCCCTTCGCCGATCACTTTACAGCCTTCCTGCAACACGAAACGCCCGCGCCCGTTGCCGGTCAGCGCTCCACGGATCAGCAACGTTTTACCATCAGGAATAAAAATCCCGGTATTGATGTTCTCGCAGGTCAACCCTGCCGGGACCACCACCGTATCGCCGTCGATGAAGGCCTGCTTGAAAGCGGCGATCCAGTCATTGCGATTATACTGGCTGATATCGACCGTGCCACGGCCAGCCGCCCGCGCGAGCCGCGAGGTGAGCAACGGTGTTGCCGCCAGCAATGAGCAGGAAGTCACAAAGTTGCGTCGGGTTATCTTCTTAAGCATAAGACCTCGGCTTTACAGCGTTTGCAGCAGGCTCGCAAGTTGGCGATTGATGACCTGCTGATTAAATTCAGTTTCGACTTTCTGCCGGGCGTTGTGCAGCACAGGTTCCAGCTCTTGCTGTCCAATATCGCCAAACGCCGCCAGTCGATCGGCGAGCGCCGCCGCGTTATTTTCAGGTACCAACCAGCCGGAATGGCCCGGCTCGATCAGTTCCGGAATGCCGCTGTGCACGGTCGAGACCACCGGAATACCGACCGCCATCGCCTCCATCAGCGCCACGGGGATACCTTCCATATCGCCATCGGTGCCGGTCACGGAGGGCAGCAGAAACACATCGGCATCGTCGAGTATCGCTTTCACTTCATGGCTGGGTTTAAAGCCCGGCATCTCAACATATCCCTCGAGCTGATATTGCTCGATCAACGTGCGCAGACGGCGCTCCCACGGGCCGATGCCGAGGATGCGATAGTGGAAATCAAACCCGCGCGCCTTGAGCTGACGGCAGGCTTCAATCGCCACGTGCAGCCCTTTTTTCTCAGTGAGACGTGCCACGGAGATAATTTGCAGCGGTTTTCCCGGCACTTTCACCGGGCGCTGGGTAAAGCGATCCATGTTCACCCCCATCCGCGACACGGTAATTTTATCAGGCGGACAGCCCATGTTTTTCAGTCGCCCGGCCCACAGGTCACTGATGGGCAGCATCATGTCGCCGCGACGAAACAGCTGTTGATATTCGCCCGTGTAGTGGTTCAGCACTTCATGGCTGGAGATGTCGATCCCGTGGAAAATGGTCGCGATTTTGCCATCAATCACACCCAGTTCGCGCAGTTTTGCCGCCGTTACACCGGCCGGGCCGAAGTGGGCGATAAACACATCGGCGCGAAACGGCTGCGACGTTTGCCCGCGAATTGAGGAGAGGATCAGGTTGCGCGACTCCGCGCCGTAGCGCGACACGTTCAGCGCCCGCCACGTGGATGGGCGATGCAGGCCACGCAGCGTTTGCGTGGCGCGGTAGCGCAGTTTTGACAGTCGCCCCTGGGGTTCATCCTGCAACCAGCGGGTTTTCGCCGCAAGATCATACTGCGTCCAGGCGGCATGGGTATTCTGCGTATCGCCCTTTTGCAGTGCGACAATCTCCACGTCGTATCCCATATCGATAAACGCGGTGATCTGGTTCAACACAAACGTTTCAGACGAGAGCGGGAATTTCAGTAAGAAGAAACCAACCTTCATTTGCCCTCCCCGATGCGATCGAGGACGGATTTCACCATGCTGATGCCATTTTCCCGCTCGGCTTTCACCGCACGCGCCAGGCGTTCATTGATGGCTGGGAGCTGACCCAGCGTATCGCCGACCATTGCGCCAAGGGAACCGTCGAGCAGATGGCGAATATCCACCGCCATTTCTGGCATCCCGAGCTGCTGCATAATGCCCGCTGATTTGTGCTCGTAGTTGATGGCGATGGCAGGCGTGCCAAAGTTCATCGAGATAATCGCGGAGTGCAGGCGCGTCCCCACCGTCAGGTCGCAGGCAGAAAGCAGCTTGCCCATTTCCAGATCGTTGAGTTCATCCATCACCACGTGGTAGCGCGACGGATCGTTCACCAGATGACGTAAATTCAGCGCCACCATGCGGTCATCTTTGTTGTAACTGTCAATTCCGGTACAGGTCGAGAGCGCCAGCACCTGATAGCCACTGTCGAGCACGCGATTCACCACCTCGGCGAACGCCTGTTCGTAGGCCGCCTGGGTCGTTCCCAGACGTTTATCGAACGGAGCCAGTTCGCGCAGGGTAATGGCGACCGTTTTTTGCTGTGCCGCGACGTTCAGCCAGTGCTGCACCGCGTAGCTGGCAACAAAATTCTGCTCCTGATGATCCACCAGCCAGGCCGTATCCACGCCGTGTTCCACTTTCGACGTATCAATCTCGCTGCGTTTCATCAGGTCGAGGCTCACGGATTCACGCAGAATCAACGCGTCACAGTGACCAAAAACATAGTTCGCCAGTTGGTTAAACTGCGGGTCCTGGAATGGTCCAACGCTGTGACCAATCATAAACAGCGGCTTTTTCGCCATGAAAGTACAGAGCGCATGTTCAAACTGCGGTACGCCGTACAGATCGACGAAGAACGAGCCGCCGACCTGAATAATGGCGTCATAACCCGACAGCAGGCGCACAAAATCAGTAAAGCCTTGCGCAATGGCGATATTGCGCAGCTTGCCGGTGTCAGTCACACGCGACAGCAGCACCTGATGCTGATAGCGTCGGCGCAGCACCTTCTTCACACGCCCCACTACGCCCGCCGCGTTATTGTGCTGTTTCATCTGGCTGTAAAGCGGATCACCCATCACCGGACGATTCAGTAACCACGACGAGCTCACCGGGTAGCGGCTCATCACATCCACTTCTGTCTCAGGCTCAAGGGTGTTAATTGCATCCAGTAAACCGCGCAGAATGGCGCTATCGCCACGGTTGCCGCAGGTATGGTTGCCAAGAATCAATAATTTCATAATGACCTCTAAAAGGGGTTCTTCACATAACAGGTGCGGCCTGATGCCCTCACCCCGGCCCTCTCCCACGGGAGAGGGTGAAATATGCACAGACTATCCCCTCTCCCTGAGGGAGAGGGTTAGGGTGAGGGGGAAATCACCCCGCCCTCAGTAACGTCTTCATCTTCTCGCTGCGACAAAACTGGCGCTTCATTTCGACCACTAGCGCGTTGCGGGACAGCACAATCATCACCACAAACGCCAGCGCACCGGCGGCAATTTGTACCGCCAGCAGCGCACCCAGCGGCAGATGTCCGTTAAGCACAAACCCTAATCCGTAGCTCACCGCAAGTGTCGGAAGCGACAGGTAAAACGGCAGCCACAGGCTCAGGATGTACTGGCGATAACTGGAGCCGAGCACCGGTTTGATCATCACGAAATAGCTCAGAACCGTATTGATGATCTGCACCAGCAGGAAGCCCAGCGTCACGCCAATCGCACCCGCCATATGGCCGCCTACCACGATCGCCGGAATAAACAGAAAGGTTTTAAAAACGTTGAATTTGAAGCTGATATCAACGCGTGCTTTGGCCATCAGCAGCGAACCAATCGGATTGCCGACGGAACGCAGCAGCCCCACCACGCACAGCAGCTGCAGAATCGGGATAATCCCGCTCCACTTCTCGCCAAACACCAGCGGGACAAAATTGTTTGAAACCACCATCAGCCCAAGCAGCGCCGGGAAGTTGATAATCCCCACCACTGACAGCAGCTTGTAGAAGTTCACGCGCAGCTTTTCGGTGTCGTCCTGAATTTTGGCAAACGCCGGGAACAGCACGCGGGTGATGATGGGGTTAAGTTTCATCGGCGGCACCACCGCCACGTTGTAAGCGAGGTTATAGCCGCCCGCGACGCTGGCGCCGAGAATACGCGCCAGAAACAGCGTAGAGAGGTTGGTATTAACATAATTGATGATGCTATCGGCGGTCAGCCATGCGCCAAAACGCAAATTGGATGACACCGATGCCAGCGAGAAATGAAAGCCCGGACGGTAAATTTTGCGGCCAAAGAAGCCAAACAGCAGCGTACGCACCGCGGTGTTGACCAGATACCCAAGGATCGCCGTCATCGCCAGCGGCCAAAAATGGGCGCTGACCACGGTGAAGGTAAACCCGGCCAGCACCGATGAGGTCTCGATCATGCCGATTTTGTTGAACTCCAGCTCCTTTTGCATCAGCGCGCGGAACTGCTGACCGTGTGGAATCACCACAAATGCAAATGACAGCGTGCGAATGAGCGGCGCGAGGTCCGGGTTATTCAGCACATCGCCAATAACACCGCTCAGCAAAAACACTCCCACACACACCGCAATGCCCAGCCCGACGTTAAGCCAGTAAAGAGTGGTCAGCTCAAGATGGCTGATCTCCTTACGCTGAATAATCGAGTTGGCAATACCGAAATCCGACAACGTATCGGCCAGGGCGATAATCACTAACGATACCGTCAGCAAACCAAACTGATGATTATCAATAATGCGTGCCAACACGGTCATCTGCACCAGCCCGAGGCCGATGATGATGATCGTGGCCATCGCTGACCACTTAGCACCGCTGATGGTTTTTTCACGTAAGCTCATGTTAGTACGCCGCTTTGTTGACAAAACCTTTGAAAATCGTCAGAAACACGATTTTGATATCGAACCAGACACTCCACTCGCGGATGTACTCCAGATCGAACTCAACGCGTTTTTCCATTTTTTCCAGCGTGTCGGTTTCACCGCGCCAGCCGTTGATTTGCGCCCATCCGGTGATGCCGGGCTTCACTTTGTGACGTAGCATGTAGCCCTCGATTAGCGCGCGGTACTGCTCGTTATGCGCGACGGCATGGGGGCGCGGCCCGACGATCGACATTCCGCCGGTCAGTACGTTGATAAATTGCGGCAGTTCGTCCAGCGACGTGCGGCGCAGGAAGTTCCCGACGCGGGTTACGCGCGGATCGTTCTGCGTGGCCTGGGTCACGACGCTGGCATTTTCCATCACTTTCATTGAGCGAAACTTCCAGACCATGATCGGCTTGCCGTCCATTCCGTAGCGGGTCTGGCGGAAAATAATCGGGCCAGGTGAAGTGAGTTTGACCGCCAGCGCAATCCCGCACAGTACCGGCGAAATCAGCAGCAGGATCAGAGAGGAAAGGACAATATCTTCCGCGCGTTTCAGCAGGCGATTGATCCCGGACAGCGGCGTGTCATACAGCGGCACAACCGGTACGCCATTTACCTCTTCGATACGCGAATGCAGGATATTGAAGGTAAACACATCGGGGATCAGGATAACCGAGCAGGTCGTATCGGCCAGCTCGCGCATCAGGTATTTAATGCACGACTCTTCGCTCATTTTGAGGGCGAGATAGACGTTGTGAATTTTTCCCGCGCGGGCATCTTCAATCAACTGTTCGTAGTTGCCCGCCCAGTCAGCCGTTACGCCGCCCGGTTTGGCGTCGTGATAAACCCCCACCACGTCAAAGCCCAGCCACGGCTCTTTGCGGAAACTGTCCAGCAACGCCTGGCCCACGGGTAAATCCCCGGCCACCGCCACATAACGCTTGTTGTAGCCGCGATTGCGCAGCCACCCGGCGAAGAAGCGGATCAGGGAGCGGCAGACCACCATTCCGACGCTGGTTAACGCATACCAGCACAGATAGGTTTTGAGGCTGTTATCGAAGTCGCTGCTGAACGCCACCAGCCCGGCGCTGAAGATCAGGCTGAGCGTCCAGTTTTGCAGGAGTAGCATCAGTTCGGTGGTGATTTTGACGCCACGGTAAGAGCGGTAGAAATCGGTCATCCCACCGATCATCTGAAAGACCACCAGCGCCAAAAGCGCCATCAGCAAATGCATATATAAAAACGACAGCCCGCTGACCTGACACACCACCCACAGCCCACCGAACATGATGGTGATGTCAGAAAAACGCTGCACCATTGAAATTAACGATGCATTCGTTTTGGCTCGCTCGCGCTTTTTTAGATTTGTCATCGTTGTTCCTTTAAGTTCCCCACTACATCCCTCACCCTAACCCTCTCCTCAAAGGGGAGAGGGGATCGCTCGGTGCGGTCTTTTCCCCCTCGCCCCTCTGGGGAGAGGACCGGGGTGAGGGGAATGTAGCGGGCGACGAAATGCCATTACGCCTTCAACAGCGCCAAAATATCCTGCGTTCGCGCCTCCATCAGCGGAACATCAGCGCGCGACTCCACGTTCAGGCGCACCACCGGCTCCGTATTCGACGAGCGCAAATTAAAGCGCCACTGCGGGAACGACATGCTGATCCCGTCCGTGCGGTCGATCTCCAGCGCGTGCAGCGCAAAATGTTGCTCCACGCGGGCGATAGACTCGGCGGGCAGTTCCAGCTTGCTGTTGATCTCGCCGCTCGCCGGGAACGCCGCCATGCGGTCGCGAACCAGTTCGCCCAGGGTTTGTCCTTTCAGGCACAGCAGTTCCGTCACCAGCAGCCACGGGATCATCCCGCTGTCGCAGTAGGCAAAATCGCGGAAGTAGTGATGGGCACTCATTTCGCCGCCGTAAATCGCGTCTTCTTCGCGCATCCGTTCTTTGATGAACGCGTGACCGGTTTTCGACATCACCGGCGTGCCGCCCGCCGCGCTCACTACGTCGACGGTGTTCCAGGAGAGGCGTGGATCGTGAATGATTTTCGCGCCCGGATTTTTTTCGAGGAAGGCTTCAGCCAGCAGGCCGACGATGTAATAGCCTTCGATAAACTGGCCGTTCTCATCGAACAGGAAGCAGCGGTCAAAGTCGCCGTCAAAGGCGATGCCCATGTCCGCGCCGTGCTCAATCACCGCATTGCGGGTATCGTCCCGGCACTCGGGCAGCAGCGGGTTAGGAATACCGTTCGGGAAGTTGCCGTCCGGGGTGTTGTGAACTTTCACGAACGTTACCGGCACGTTCAGGGCTTTAAAGCGCGCTTCGAGGGCATCCACCACCGGGCCAGCGGCGCCGTTACCGGAGTTGATCACCAGCTTCAGCGGCGTGATATTTGTGACGTTGATGTAGCCGAGCAGATGATCGATATAGTCTTTGCGCAGATCGATTTGTTTGTAGGTTCCGCGCGCGGCTTCGTTCACCGGCGGGAAATCGTTGGCTTCGGCCAGACGCTGTACGTCGCGCAGGCCGGTGTCGCCGCTGATTGGACGTGCGCCTTCACGCACCAGCTTCATGCCGTTGTAATCCATCGGGTTATGGCTGGCGGTGACTTCGATGCCGCCGTCTACACCGAGGTGGAAGGTGGCGAAATAGATCTCTTCGGTACCGGACAGGCCGATATCCAGCACATCCACACCCGCGTCCTGCAACCCTTTCGCCAGCGCCAGTTTTAGCGCTTCGCTTGTCAGGCGCACATCGCCGCCCAGTACGATAGTTTTCGGTTTCAGATATTCGCCGTACGCGCGACCAATGCGCCACGCGATGTCTTCATTCAACTCTTCGCCTAATTTGCCGCGAATATCGTAGGCTTTGAAACAGGTTAATTTATTCATGGTTTTACCCTTTTTCAGGCAACAGTCGGCCCTGACCCAAAATGGTCAAAATTGTCTTTGTCGTTATTTGCCGGATGGCGCTGCGCTTATCCGGCCTACAGGTCCGTGGTCTTTTGTAGGCCGGATAAGCAACGCGCATCCGGCGAACAACGCGCTCGGGCTAAACCCGTCCGTACCGGTCCTGGAAGCGGACAATGTCGTCCTCTTCCAGGTAGGAACCGGAGCGCACTTCGATCAGATCGAGAGGAATTTTCCCTGGGTTTTCCAGGCAATGGGTCGCACCGAGCGGGATATAGATAGATTCGTTTTCGCCGAGCAATTTGACGTCATCATCAATGGTGACTTTTGCCGTGCCTGCCACCACCACCCAGTGTTCGGCGCGATGATGGTGCATCTGCACGGATAGCCCCTCACCGGGTTTCACGGTGATGCGCTTGACCTGATAACGCTCGCCCGCATCGATGGAGTCATATTTGCCCCACGGACGGTACACTTCGCGGTGAATGTGATGCTCATGACGACCATCAGCTTTGATCTGCTCGACGACTTTTTTGACGTCCTGCACCGAGTTGCGATCGGCAATCAGCACCGCGTCTTTGGTCTGCACTACCACCAAATCTTTCACGCCCACGGTGGTCACCAGACCAGACTCCGCATAGATATAGCTGTTTTCGGTTTTATGGCTGATGACATCGCCATGATGGACGTTGCCTTCCGCCGTATGAGCGCTGATTTCCCACAGTGACGACCACGAGCCAACATCGCTCCAGCCCGCATCCATCGGTACCACTACCGCGTCCGCCGTGCGCTCCATCACCGCATAGTCCACTGACTCTTCCGGGCAGGCGAGGAATGACGCTTCGTCCACGCGGATAAAGTCGAGATCCGGGTCAACCACCGCCATCGCTTTTTCGCAGGCGCGAAGAATATCCGGGCGATACTTCTCCAGTTCCTCTAGATAACGCCCTGCGCGGAACAGGAACATGCCGCTGTTCCAGTAATATTCGCCGCTGGCGACGTAAGCCTGCGCCGTTTCCAGATTCGGTTTTTCGACAAACTGCGCCACGTTAAAGGCCACGCTGTCGCCTTCCCCGGTGGTCACATCGCCGCGACGAATGTAACCATATCCTGTTTCCGGCAGATCCGGCACGATGCCGAAGGTCACCAGTTTGCCGCTTTCGGCATACGGAATGGCAGCACGCACCGCGTCACGGAAGGCGTCTTCCTGCTGAATCACGTGGTCTGCAGCCAGCACCAACATCAGCGGGTCACAGTCCGGGCTGCTGCGCTGGGCGGCCAGTGCCGCCAGGGCAATCGCCGGCGCGGTATTGCGGCCAGCGGGTTCAAGAATGATGTTTTCGGTCAGCTTATTGAGCTGACGCAGCTGCTCGGCAACGATAAAACGGTGCTGCTCGTTGCAAATCACCACCGGGCTTTCGCACTCCACGCCGTTGAGACGCGAAACCGTGGTTTGCAGCATGGTGAGCTCCCCTTTCAGGCACAGGAACTGCTTGGGGTAAAGCACGCGAGACAGCGGCCACAGCCGACTACCAGAGCCACCCGCCATCACCACCGGGTACAATTTATTCTGACTCATGATTTATCCCCGTATATCTGCAATAAATTGGCTAAGCACGTTCTCTTTCTCGAGCGTGCGTTCGGCATATTCACGCGCCACCGTGTTCTCTTTCGGCATGGCGAGAGCCAGTTCAATCCCGGTCACCAGCGCATTGACCGATTCCGGTTCCACGCAAACGGCGATCCCCGGATAGCTTTCGCACAGCTGGCCTAACTCGGTTTCAGGCTCAGCGGTGATCACCGCGTTGCCGCCGACGGCCAAAATATTGGTCAGTTTGGACGGCAGAACCGCATCGGCTGCGCCGCGCTTTTGCACCACCAGATGACAATCACCCATCTTCAGCAACGCAGGCAGTGCCTCGTAAGACTGAAGCGGGAAAAATTTAACGTTCTTCAGGCCGCGTTCGCTGACCATTTTTTCAAGCCGGGCCTTACCGCCGCCCTGCCCGACAATCACAAACACCCACGGATGTTTATCAAGCTGCTGCGCGGCGTCGATAACGCTTTCCAGTCCCTGTTTTTCCCCGATGTTGCCGGAGTAAAGAATGATTTTTTGATCGACAGGTAAACCGAGCTGCGCACGTAATGCCAGCGCATCGCTCTGCGTCACGTCGCGAAAACGCGCCACTTCGGACCAGTTCGGGAAGAAGACAATTTTCTGCGCCGGAACGCCTTTCTCCTGCGCTTTATTCATCATCGAGCGCGAAATGGTCGAAACATAATCGACGTTATGCAGACCGCTGCGCTCAAAGGCGCTGGCCAGTTTCGCAACTTTTCCACCCTTGCCTTTCCCGGCCATACCTAAGCCGAGCATGGCGTCCACTTCATAATCCTGTATGTGCAGCAAGGTGCGGGCGCCACTGAGTTTGCCCAGCAGGCGCATACCTGGCGTACAAAACAGGGTTGGCACCACGCCGATAATGCGATCCGGCTTCCAGCGACGCTGCGCCATCAGCGGGAAGAAACTGCTCAGGGCAAAGCTTCCCAAATGCAGCAGGCGTTTCAGCGTCGAGGGTTGTTTTGGCACATACAGCGGGCAACGCCAGACGGTCGCGGCTCCCTGCTCGCGGCGATAGCGCCAGCTGGAATAACGCTCGCCGACCTTCCATTCCGGGTAGTAAGGCGGGGCCGTAATGACCCGCACCTCGTGGCCCTGACGGGCCATCCACTCCACCATCTCACCGGTGTACTTGCCGATACCGGTTAACTCCGGCGAATAGTTGATTCCGTACACCAAAATTTTCATATGCCTGGCACTCCGGCCTGACGATCAGCGAGGAAGTACGCGCGGCTGTTGTCGTGAACGTTGTCACTCGCCAGCAACGCGCCCTGTTCCAGCCAGCGGTAATCGTCGTGTTGAGAATCAGGCAGACGCAGGTCTGCCTCACTCACTTTCAGGCGAAAACCCAGCACCACGTAGTGAGTGCTGAAATCAGTGCCGGAGAAGTTATCGTCATAGAAGTGCTGCCATACTCCGTAAAACTGGCCTGCCGCCATCGGCAGACGCAGCCCCAGCTCCGCGAGAGTGAGACGCTCGAAAGCATTTTCTAAGGTCTCATCTTTCTGCACGCGTCCTCCCGGCACGAACCAAAACCCTTGCGCCGGGCGATTGGTGCGCTTGCCGAGAAGAAACTCGCCGCGTTCATTCTCCACGATTAAATCGATGGAAATCAGCGGAGTGGAACGTACTACCGTGGCAAAATCTTCCTGACTTAAAAACATAATTACCCCCGGAAGCGGTGCTGGTTTTCAAGGAACCACTGGTACGTACTGGCCAGTCCCTGTTCGAGCGACACTTCGTGATACCAGCCGAGCTGGTGCAGACGCGTCACGTCCAGCAATTTACGCGGTGTGCCATCGGGCTTAGTGGCGTCGAACACCACGCGTCCTTTGTAGCCCACCACCTGGGCGATGGTCTGCGCCAGTTCGCGAATGGTGCAATCAACGCCAGTACCAACGTTGATGTGCGACAGCATCGGCTGGGTGTTCTCAGCCCACACCTCGCGGTCCAGCTCCATCACGTGAATGCTGGCAGCCGCCATATCATCCACGTGCAGGAACTCGCGCATCGGCGTCCCGCTGCCCCACACCACCACATCCGGGGTGTTTTCCGCCGTCGCTTCGTGGAACCGACGCAGCAGCGCTGGGATCACATGCGAATTACTCGGGTGGAAGTTATCGTGCGGACCGTACAGATTGGTCGGCATCACCGAGCGATAGTCGCGGCCATACTGGCGGTTATAGGATTCGCACAGTTTGATCCCGGCAATTTTTGCAATCGCGTAGGGTTCGTTCGTCGCTTCCAGCGTTCCCTGTAACAGCTCGCTTTCGGCGATTGGCTGTTTGGCCAGCTTCGGGTAGATACAGGATGAGCCGAGGAACAGCAGCTTGTTCACGTTGTGCAGATGCGCGGCGTGAATGATGTTGCTCTCGATCATCATGTTCTCGTAGATGAAATCCGCCGGATAGCTGTTGTTGGCGACAATACCGCCCACTTTCGCTGCCGCCAGATACACCTGGTCAATACGTTCTTCGGCAAAAAACTGCTGCACCGCCTGGCCATCGAGCAGGTTGAGCTCGTCGCGGGTGCGGACAATCAGTTCAGCGTCGCCGCGCTGCTCCAGCTGACGAACAATGGCGGAACCCACCATTCCCCGATGACCGGCGACAAAAATACGTTGTTTGGTCATGACTCAGGACTCCAGCGCGATGGCAACCTCGTAGCCATGAGACTTGAGCAGAGAGTGCTTTTTCGCTGCTTCAAGATCGTTGGCAACCATTTCAGAGACCATTTCCTGCAGGGTGATTTCCGGTTTCCAGCCCAGTTTTTCGTGCGCTTTGGTCGGGTCGCCGAGCAGGGTTTCCACTTCCGCAGGACGGAAGTAACGCGGGTCAACCTGGACGATCACATCGCCTGGTTTCACGCCCGGCGCATCGTGACCAGTGACAGAAACCACCACGCCGCGCTCTTCTACGCCAGTGCCTTCAAAGCGCAGTTTGATACCAAGCTGTGCCGCCGCCATTTCAACGAACTGACGCACGGAGTACTGCACGCCGGTCGCAATCACGAAATCTTCCGGGTTATCCTGCTGCAACATCATCCACTGCATTTTCACGTAGTCTTTCGCATGACCCCAGTCACGCAGGGAATCCATGTTGCCGAGGTGCAGGCAAGATTCCAGGCCCTGAGCGATGTTGGCGATCGCGCGGGTGATTTTGCGAGTCACGAAGGTTTCGCCACGACGTGGGGATTCGTGGTTGAACAGAATGCCGTTACAGGCGTACATGCCGTAGGATTCGCGGTAGTTCACGGTGATCCAGTAGGCGTACAGTTTGGCGACCGCATACGGAGAGCGCGGGTAGAATGGCGTTGTCTCTTTCTGCGGGATTTCTTGTACCAGGCCGTACAGCTCAGAGGTGGACGCCTGGTAGAAACGGGTTTTCTTTTCCAGGCCGAGGAAGCGAATCGCTTCCAGCAGGCGCAGCGTACCCATGCCATCGACATCTGCGGTGTATTCCGGGGATTCGAAGGAGACCGCTACGTGGCTCATTGCGCCCAGGTTGTACACTTCATCCGGCTGCACTTCCTGCAGAATACGCGTCAGGTTGGAGCTGTCGGTCAGGTCGCCGTAGTGCAAATGGAATTTCGGGTTGGCGGCATGAGGATCCTGATAGATGTGGTCCACACGCTCGGTATTAAACGAAGAGGCGCGGCGTTTAATACCGTGAACTTCGTAACCTTTCTCCAGCAGGAATTCCGCCAGGTAAGAACCGTCCTGACCGGTAACGCCAGTGATGAGAGCGACTTTAGACATGTTTATATTCCTCTGTACTTATCAATCAGAAATTATTCAGTTTCAACGCGTTCGCGTATCACCACTGCGGGGTTGCCACGGCAAATCTTATTTGCCGGTAGCGATTTAAAAACGCTGCTGCGGGCACCAATGACCGTGCCATCGCCAACAGAAACACCAGGTGCGACAAAAACATCTGTCGCCAGCCAGCATTTTTCGCCGATCACAATTGGCGTGGCATTAATATCAAAATGCTGACTCATAAAATCATGGCTCCCGGTGCACAAATAACACTTCTGCGACACCACGGAATTTGCGCCAATCGTTATCTCACCAAGGGTATATAACACCGCGTCATCACCTACCCAGGCGTAATCACCGAGGGTTAATTTCCAGGGATAGGTAATTTTCACTGACGGGCGAATAACCACATTTTTACCAATTTTCGCGCCAAATAAACGCAACAAAAAAGCTCGCCAGCGATACAACACCTGCGGAGACCAGGCAAATAATGTTGCTTGCACGGCCCACCAGAGCTGCACCTTAATTCCATTACCACCGCGAAAACCTTTCGGGACGGTAAAACCACTGAGATCCTGCATCACCTTTCCTTATACCTACGCTTTGTTATATAAGGCTTTCGTTTTGCCTGTCGTTCTCAGACGTAATAAATAGGACAATTCCGCCCAGAAGCCCGGCACGCGTAATATATTGCGCTGCACTTTTTTGGCATCCTGACATAATTCCAGATTATTCGAGGTTGACACTCCGCCCATTGAGAATTCCGACACCAGCCCTTTTATGCGGCGGAACGGATATCCAGATTTATACAAACTGGCGGCCAACGCATAATCTGATGACACTTTATATTGCAAGTCATACGGCTGTTTTTTCAGACCGGCAGTCGGGAAGAAAATCGCCTGATGGCTGGCCGGTAAACTGTGGTAGATATACCAGCCGCTTTTAGCGCTACGCCGAATTTTATTGCCATCACCGAAGTCCAGCAGCGCATCACCGATAAACATCGCGTCCTCTTTCTGACGCGACAGCTGGCGGGCAAACAGCGCCACATCTTCATGGAAAACATCACCCGAATTGAGGAAGATTGCATAGCGCCCTTGCGCCATCTCGATGCCTTTATTCATCGCATCGTAAATGCCGTTATCTTTCTCGCTGATGTAACGTAAGTTGAACTCACCGTTGAGTTTTTCCAGAAACTCCGCCGTGCCATCGTTCGAACCGCCGTCCACCACTACCCATTCAAAGGTGATGCTCGGATCGCGTGCCAGATTGCGCAGCGAGCGCCAGGTTTTTACGACCCCTTCGTGGTTGCGAAAGGCGACAGTAATGACGCTAAGAAACATAAACCACCTCGTTTCGTCATACGTTCGTAATATTGAGCGCTTTACGCAAAATAAACGGACAGACAATTAAGAATGCATATTCCGGGCTAAATATTGACCCAGTAAAGAACAGCGACACTGGTGTAAAAAGATAAAGCTGAACACGAAAATTCTGATTATCACCAAATGCGTTAATCATCATTTTAAACACTTTAAACAGGTACCAGAGCGTTAACAGCACGGCGAACCAGGAAAAGTAAATAATTAACAGATACAGACCATTGTCTATGGTTTTACCGACATCCGCACCGTTAAAGATTCCGAATGATGCAACATATTCGTAAAGTGAGCCAAATCTGACTACACCATCAATATGGGTTAACGAATACCCAACCATCACCAGCGGACCGATAATGCGATAATAGGACGATGAACCTTCCGTACCTAAATCCCCCAGACGCGTCGAGATGTAGGGAAATGCAAAAATAATACCCACTAAAAATACGGTTAGCGAAATTATTGCTAACGGTAGTTTTTTCTTAATCGCGTCTTTATTGAGATACTGAAAGGCCCATTCAAGCAGGTAAAACAAGATAAATGTCATTACCCCAGAGAAGGAACCTGACAGAACAATCCCTGCAAGAATCATAGCATCGGTCTTGGGCGTTTTGATACCAAACTGTTTGATGCTGAGCCAAATTGAGATTAGTGCCAGAGCAAAAAATGCCGGTTCGAAATAGAGCGCAGTGGTTCGCTTGCCACCAAACTTAATGAAGTTCATGACATAGCTATTACTGTAAATGAGATATTTCGAAATAATCTCCATCAGACTGCTGCCGCCGGTCAAAATAATTTGCGCCATTTCCAGTGCAGCAAGCACAACAATGAACGCCACGGCAATATAAAAGAACCTGAGGATCTTCCGATAATTGTGCGGGGAAATTGTTTTAAAGCGAATACTCCAGACCATACCAATAATAATCACGATATAGACAAAGAGCATGGTGGAGGTCACGTACTTACTGGCATCCAGCGACTGACCAAAGATGTAGTTAAATGCCGTTAAACCAAAACCCAGCCCCAGGGCAATCATCAGCTTCTTAACGCTAATCTTCTCGACGTACAGCAGCAGCAAGAGCGGCAAGAAGGTGACAATGGTTATCGGGAAGCTTTCACCCAGTTGGGCTATTTTGACGTTGACCAGCAGATAGATGAGCGGTAACAGCAGATAACTACAGATTCTGATAGAACGAGACATACTCCTCCAGCATCTGTTGGCCGCTGTACGCCTTACGGCTGCGGTTGCGGAACGATTCCAGGCTGGTGTTAAAAACTGCCTGGGCAATCTCGGCTTTTGGTCGTTGCACCAGCGGCAGCACCTCATGCTCGCTGAAGGTTTTCCCGCCCGATTTTTCCAGCACTTCGCGCGCGGCGTCGCTGTGGGTGGCGATGACAGGTACACCAATCGACAGCGCTTCACACAAAATCAGCGGATAGTTATCCACGCGTGAACTGAACACCAGAGCGTCCATCCCGTTCAGGGCACTCATTAGCTTGCGCTTATCGGTTTCAAAGCCGTGGTTGGTGACGTTCGGACCCTCGAATGGTGAGAATTTGCCGAAGGTGTGCAGCTCGATTTTGTCGCCGAGCGCCATCATGTCGCGCACCAGCTGTTGATTGGTTTTACCGTCGTAGCGCAGGTCATGAGCAACCACCGCGATTTTCGGCTTGCCCGGCGTGACGGCAACCGGCGTCAGTTCCGCCAGAATTTCTTCCGTCGCGACATCGATACCGTTATTAATAATTTTGCAGCGCCCAGGTCCATACAGACTGTTGAACGCGTCAGCAACATGCTGACTCGGAGAGATAAACTGGCAGCCGAGCGCCAGCATGTCGCGGAACAGCCGACGTTTATCGCCGACCAGCTGATGCGCGCGATCCACTTTGACCGGTGGATAGTTGGCAAGCGTCGGGCATTTCTGGCAGTTCGTTTTCCAGCCTTCGCAACCGTCGGTGAAGGCACAGCGCCCGGTGACGCTCCAGTGATCGTGCAGCGTCCAGACAAAGGTGGTATCCGGTTTATGCGCCTGCACGTTTTCACAGAACGCGACCACCTCTTCCAGTTTCAGCCAGTAGCTATGAAGGACGTGGAAATGGAGAACCACCGGTCCGGTGGTACGCGTCACGGTGCGGTACAGGTTATTCAGATTGCCAAACAGATCGCGGTTGAACAGACGAAACAGCGCGATGTTGGCAATAGAGGTCAGACGCGGCGTCTGTTTCAGCACGTGCGGATAGTTATCGTGGCTGACACTTTTTTTGCCGCCCTTGCCGTAGCCATACACAAAGCGGGACTGTAACCCTTTTTGCAGCGCGCGCTGATGCAGATCCAGAGCCACGCCAGCCGCCCCGCCTTCTGCGAGGCGAACGTTAAATTGCAGAATATTCATTTGATGACCTTCACACGGGCTTTTTCACCGACCACCAGGGCGTTATCCGGAATGCTGTCCAGTACCACGCTGCCTGCGCCAATTGTGACGTTGTTGCCGACGGTAATATCGCCAATCATCACCACGTTAGCGCCGAGTTCAACGTTGTTGCCAATCACCGGGCAGGCCAGGCTTTCCGGGCCACGATTGCCGATAGTGACGGCGTGCCGAATGGTGAAATCATCACCTGCGACGACGAACTTATTGATAACAACGGCGTAGCCGTGGTGAATGGTGAAACGGCGTCCGATAGTCGCGGCGGCCTGGATTTCATAGCCAAACAGGCATTCGGTGATGATGCGGTACAGCACCAGAACCGGTGCGGCCCATAAATTGTTGAGCACATTTTTTTTGCGCCACACAGAGCAAAAATGTGCGATGCGGTACGCAATAACCATGCAACATGGACGCAGGCTCCAGCCGTTGGCACGGCAATCTTCCAGAATCATTATTTCCCCCGAAGACCGTCGGCCAAACGCTTGGAATTACGCACGGAAAACAGCGTCAGCAGCGTGCGCCAGTTCATGCGTTTATTGCGGATCTGATACAGAGTAAACAGCTGATACTTCCGGCTGGCACGGTCGAATTTGTCTTTGTGCTTGCGGTAAAAATGGAAGTAGCCGGAGAATTTTTTCGGCGATGAGGTGATCTGCATTTCGCCGTGATTGATGTGCAAAATCTGCGTGGCGTCGTCCACTTTCCACGGTTCGCCGTACTCCATCACCATGCGCAGGAAAATGTCGTAATCCTGTGCGGCTTTCAGTTCGGTATCGAATAAACACTCTTTGAAGCGCCACGCCCAGGTAAAGACCTGATTACCGATGATATTGCGTTTGTAAAACAGGCGGCGCGAATACGGCGATTTCGGATACAGCGGCAGGCTGGCGGGTTGCGAATACACTTCGCCCTGGCAGACATAATCATTGGCGTATAAAAAAGCATGTGTCACCAGCTGATGTTTGTGCGACAGGAAAATCGACAGACGGTTTGGCGTCCATTCGTCGTCATCGTCGATACCGGTCAGGAACTCCCCTTTCGCCTGCATAATGGCCTGATTGCGCACCGCGCAGGCCCCGGAATTGATATCGTTATGGGTGTACATCACGCGCGGGTCGTTCAGTTCGGTGACAAATTTTTGCAGCTGCTCATAAGACGACGAGCAATCATCGACGACGATCAATTCCCAGTGGTCGTAGTCCTGACGTAAGACCGATTTAATCGCGCGGATCGCCAGCTGCTGGCGATTCCAGGTAGGCATATAGATGGAGATCAAAGGGCGTGATGTTGTCATTTTATTCCCCGAATGGCTTGTTGCCCTCACCCCTGCCCTCTCCCGAAGGATGAGGGGTTTTAGTTCCCTCTCCTTTCGGGAAAGGGTTAGGGTGAGGGGAAACGATTATTTACTGTCAGACTTATATTCGTACTCGTAGTACCCGTAATCCTGGTACCCGGTCGCGCGACGGAATATGGAGTTCAGAATCACCCCTTTCACCTCAATGCCGTTCTGTTCGAAGCGGCTGAGGCTGGTTTCCACTTCCTTCAGGGTATTGACCGCATAACGCGCCACCATCAGGGTCGTACCGGCATGGCGGCCCACCACTGCGGCATCGGTTACAGCCAGAATTGGCGGAGTATCGATCAGCACCAGGTCATAGTTTTCGCTTGCCCATTTCACCAGCTGGGTGAAACGCTCGCTCATCAGCAGTTCAGATGGATTGGGCGGCACCTGACCACGCGGCACGAGGTCAAAGTTGGTGATTGACGTCGGCTTGGCACTTTGGCTGATTTCGCCTTTACCGAGCAGAATTTCCGACAGGCCGTTGACGTTATTGGTACCGAGCAGCTCGTGGGTGTATCCCTTACGCATATCGCAGTCGATCAGCAGCACGCGTTTGTTGGTCTGGCTAATCACCGCCGCGAGGTTGGCGCAGACGAAGGTTTTACCAATCGACGGACTGACCCCGGTCAGCATCAGGACGTTGTTTTTCGCCTGCATCATGGCGAAGTGCAGGCTGGTACGCAGGCTACGCACCGCTTCAATCGCCAGATCCGTCGGGTTCCCCACCGCCAGCAGCTGGCTCTGTTTGTAGCGTTTAATCCCTTTAACCGTTTTGACGCTATCGCGCGATTTTTGCCATTCCGACAGCGGAATACTGGCGTAAACGCTGATGCCATTTTCCTCAAGCACCTGCGGGCTTTCGATACCGCGATTGAGCAGAGAGCGCAGCAACACACCCACGATGGAGAGCATCAGACCGAGGATCATGCTGCCCAGAATAATCAGCGCTTTCTTCGGTTTCAGCACGCCCGGCTGGGTGATCGCCGGGTCAACGATACGCACGTCGCCGACGGTGCTGGCTTCAGTGATTTTCAGCTCTTGCTGCTTGTTCAGCAGCTGCATATACACCTGCTGGCCGGATTCCACATCGCGCGTCAGACGCACAATTTCCTGCTGGGTTTTCGGCATCGCGGTCACGCGGTTGTTGAGTTTGGTTTTCTCATCTTCCAGCGCCTGACGTTTTTCCAGCAGCGTACGGTAGGCCGGGTGGACCTTGGTATAAAGCTTGGAAATTTCCGCTTCTTTGAACGTCAGTTCGTTCAGCTGTGCATCGATGTTGACCATCGAATCGAGCACCGATTTGGCTTCGAGCGGCAGATCGACAGAGTCTTTCTGTTGGCGATAGGCGTTCAGTTTGTTTTCGGCATCATCCAGACGTGTGCGCACTTCCGGCAGCTGTTTGGCCAGGAAGGCCAGGCTTTTCGCCGCCTCTTCTGACTTACGCTCGACGTTTTGCTCAAGGTAGTTGCGCGTAATGCTGTTCAGCACGTTGCGGATCATATCCTTATCTTCACCGGTAAAGGTCAGGCTCAAAACGCCCGTATCTTTGCCGTTTTCGGTGACGGTAAGGTTATTTTGCAGGTTGTTGATCATCCCCAGCATCGAGAATTTGCTGACCGTAAACTCGCCGCCGTCGGCAGCCTGAATATCGCTTACCATCATGGTGACGCCGTTTTTAGTCAGCATCTGTCCCACTTCGCCGCGTGCGCTAAAACCCGCATCGCTTTTGAGCTCATACTGTTTCGGCCCGAGCACGGTGAGGGTGAAAACATCTTTCGCCGTGCCTTTAGGCAAGGTAAAGGTGGTGACTTTCACAGTGTCGTTTTGACGGCCCATCAGGCGGTCCCAGCCTGCACCAAACACCGGGAAGGTATTTTTGGTGACGGCGATATCCAGGTCGAGATCGTCAACAGTTTTGCCCAGCACCATACGTGACTGGATTAGCTGGATTTCTGCATCGGATGCCGGTGGCTTATTGGCCAGCGCCGAGCCGATATCCTGCACCAGCGAGTTACCGGAGTTTTGCTCGATTTGCACCAGCGCATCAGCGCTGTAGATAGGCGTAGCGAACAGGGTATAAATCACGGCAGCCAGCGCGAATACCGCAGTAATACCCAGCACCCACCAGCGCGCCTCGATAATCGTCCCGACCAGACGACCAATATCAATTTCATCACTGCCCGAAATCGGGGCGGCAGACGGTTTTGTTTTTTCTGTCATTGTTATCCCTGCTGAACGTTCAGTGCCTGCGCCCACTGTTGGGCAGACTGGTCTAGTAAGGTATAAACCGCCTCAAATGCCTCTCGGCTCTTGCGATACGGATCGGGAATTTCGCGCTCACTGTCCCAGTGACCAAACAGCATCACTTTCCCGCGCATCTCTGGCGCTATCTCGCACAAGGCGTTGATGTGACGTTTTTCCATCGCCAGGATCAGGTCGTATTCCCGGCATAAGCGGCCAGAAACCTGGCGGGCGAAATGCCCGTCCAGAGAGAGGTTGTGTTCCTTTGCCACGCTCGTTGCGCGTTCATCAGCCCCTTTACCCACCAGCGCTCCCAGCCCTGCGGAGTCCACTACCAGATCGGGCTGATAATGACGAAGCAACCTTTCAGCCGTCGGGGAACGACAAATGTTCCCCACGCATACCACCAGAATTTTGTTAAACATCGCGGATTACCAGGTATGAATGTCGCGCGCCGTGTCCGTCATGTAGCGAACGCCACTGATGGTTGGCAGCAACTGGTTGATCAGACGGTTCCAGCGAGTGACTGGCGCGGTAGTGACATACACCACATCGTATGGCTGGAGGCGGAATTCGGTCGCCATCACCAGGGAGGTCGCATCGGACATATCCAGCTGGTAGATGTTGGCAATCTTGCCTTTCGCACTGCCCTCACCTTTCAGCGGACGAATCACGAAGATGCCGCTGGCGTTGGAGGATGTCAGATCCAGGCCTTCTGCATTACCCAGCGCTTCGGTCAGGGTCATGCCGCTGAAGTCCATTTTGAGGGTGCTCTGTTTTTTCACTTCGCCCATCACGAACACTTTGAGATCGTCGTTACGCGGAACAAACAGAATGTCGCCCGGATAAAGCAGACGGTTTTGGCTCAAATCACCGTTTTGCATCAACGCCTGGAGCGAAATGCGCTCCTCTTTGCCGTTGTGCGTCAGCACCACATTGCGCCAGTCGGCGGCATCCGTTAAGCCGCCCGCGGTGTTAATCGCGTCGAGAACAGTCAGCGGAACGTTGGTGATGGCCTGCTGGCCGGATTTGTTCACTTGGCCCGAAACATAGGCTTTCTGCGAGCGGAATGCGGCGATATTCACGTCCACCTGCGGATCGGCGATGTACGTCGCTAAGCGGCTGGTAACATCGCTACGAATTTCTGCGAGGGTTTTACCCACCACGTGGACTTTGCCGATGTAGGGATAGAACATCGTGCCGTCAGGCTGTACCCAGTTACCGGTGTCGCTGGAGCTACGGTATTGTCCGGCTGGCGTCGTCAATTCAGGGTGATCCCAGACAGTCACGCTAACCACATCGCCTGGCCCAACGCGGTACTGATAAGAGGCGATTTCCTGGTCCAGAGACATATTTGGCTGGGCGACATTGGGACGCGGGCGTAATTGTTCGACGAGGCGTGGAGTGAGTGGATAAACATTCACCATTTTGTCGAGATCAAAATCGGCGTCCTGTTGTTTGACCACATCCTTGCCCATCGTTGACATATTGCTGCCGGGTAAGACCGTACAACCACTCATCAAGGTCACAGACACCAATAATGGCATCAATTTCATTTTGGATTTCATCATTGATTATTTATCACTTTGGTAGAGTAATTATCCTGTGCAATTTAAATAAGCGCGGGTTGTTTGGACATTTAGATTGCAGTTAATCGAAAAGAAATATAACTGGCATCAGTCCTAAAAAAAGCTTATTCATCCATTGGCTATTGACAGAATAATCGAGGCTGATTCACACGCTTTCAGGCACGCTACCGCCCTTGGCTTTCAGTTACCAATATACTGACAAAACAATGCATTATGGATAGACACCCTCTTAAATCAGATTCTTCAGGATAAATGTTTCGAGCATTTTCAATGCCTGAGCAGTAATGAATTACCGTCCTGAAGACCGATACAAAAATAGCAGCAAGAAGATTTTGCATTTGATGCAGGAGAATTGTTGCAGCTAACCTAATAGCAGGCAAGGAGACAACTGTCCGAATATTGGTTTTTAAGAATAATATTAAGCGCAAAGTTTTGCAGTTTTAGGAATATCTTTATATTGACAATTAATATAATTAAAACACCTGCTACGATATTTCCTAATTATTGGGGGGAATGGATGTTTTCACTTCCATATACAAATATCAGGGTTAATGCCGATGGCTATTTAGCACATCATGATTAAGAGAAATCTCAGGAGAGCATTGCAATTTCCGCGTGCTTTATCCATGATCGAAGTGTGACAAATGTCATATAACTGAAGGTACTGCTATTACTATGGAATGGATTGCCGATCCATCAATCTGGGCCGGGCTGGTGACGCTTGTCGTCATCGAATTAGTCCTCGGTATCGATAATCTGGTCTTTATTGCCATTCTTGCCGAAAAACTGCCCCCGGCGCAGCGCGATCGTGCGCGCGTAACCGGTTTGCTGTTGGCAATGGTGATGCGTTTGCTGCTGCTGGCCTCGATCTCCTGGCTGGTCACGCTGACCACCCCTATCTTCACGTTCCACGATCTGAGCTTTAGCGCGCGTGATGTGATCATGCTGTTCGGCGGGTTGTTCCTGTTGTTCAAGGCCACGGTTGAGCTGAATGAGCGGCTCGAAGGCAAGGACAGTGAACACACCACGCAGCGCCGTGGGGCAAAATTCTGGCCGGTAGTCGCGCAAATCGTGGTGCTGGACGCCGTCTTCTCCCTCGACTCGGTGATTACCGCCGTGGGTATGGTCGACCATCTGGCCGTCATGATGGCTGCGGTGATTATTGCTATCACCCTGATGGTGATGGCGAGCAAGGCCCTGACGCGCTTCGTTAATAGCCACCCGACGATTGTGATTTTGTGTCTGAGCTTCCTGCTGATGATCGGCTTTAGCCTGGTCGCAGACGGCTTTGGCTTCCATATTCCGAAAGGCTATCTGTACGCGGCGATTGGTTTCTCGGTGATTATTGAATCCCTGAATCAGTTGGCGATTTTCAACCGCCGCCGTTTTCTCTCTGCCAATCAGACCTTGCGTCAGCGTACGGCAGAAACGGTTCTGCGCTTATTGAGCGGCAAAAAAGAGGACGCCGAGCTGGATGCAGAATCAGCCTCACTGCTTGCCGACCACGATGATAGCCAGATATTTAACCCGCAGGAGCGGCGGATGATTGAGCGTGTGCTTAATCTTAATCAGCGCTCGGTTAGCAGCATTATGACATCGCGCCACGATATCGAGCATATCGACCTGAACTCTCCTGAAGCGCAGATCCGCGCCCTGCTGGATAAAAACCAGCACACCCGCGTGGTCGTCACCGGCGGTGAAGAAGAGGAAGATTTGCTCGGCGTGGTGCATGTCATCGACCTGTTACAGCAATCGTTGCGCGGTGAGCCGCTGGATTTACGCGCGCTGATCCGCCAGCCGCTGGTGTTCCCGGAAACTCTGCCTCTGCTCTCCGCACTCGAACAGTTCCGCAATGCGCGCACCCACTTTGCCTTCGTGGTGGATGAGTTTGGTTCCGTGGAAGGGCTGGTGACGCTGAGCGATGTGATGGAGACCATCGCCGGGAATTTGCCTAATGAAGTGGATGAGATCGACGCTCGTCACGACATCCAGAAAAATGCTGATGGTTCATGGACTGCCAACGGCCATATGCCGCTGGAAGATCTGGTTCAGTATGTTCCGCTGCCGCTGGATGAGAAGCGTGAATACCACACCATCGCGGGTTTATTGATGGAATACTTACAGCGTATTCCGCAGCCGGGCGAAGAGGTTCAGGTGGGGGATTATGTGCTGAAGACGTTGCAAGTAGAGAGCCATCGCGTACAGAAGGTGCAGTTGATTCCGCTGCGCGGGGAAGATGATTTGGATTTTGAGGTGTGATTTGTTGCTCAGGCTTTCTGTAGCGGTAGTGGAATCGTTCCGTTCACTCTTAGTTCGCTGCTTTTTGTCTGTTTCTCTGCGGTGAACGTGTTAAGGGGGCTATCGCCGCCCCCTTAACAATCCCGGCTCCCGGCAATGAAAATCGCCGCTTCGCGGTGCCCTCAGCTTATTCCTTCAGACTTTCGGGTCGGGCGCGATCCTGCATCCATGCAGGTCGCACCCTCTCCGCGCATCCCTGCGCGTCGCCCCGGCCTTACGGAAACGCTTCGGCGATTTTCTGCCGGACTCACGATCCCTCAGCCTTCACAACTGTTTGAATGTGGCACCGGTGTTGGGTCCCCGCAGAAATCGGCGAACCGGAGGCCGGATGACAAGGGCTGGACGCCAGGGATGGCGGCCAGAGGCGAAACGCGACAGGGACGTCGAGTCGAGCCGACCGCAGGCAGCAGGCCGGGAGGTGAGCGCAGTGCAAAGCACCGATTTCCTTAAGGGGCGCGGGGATTGATAAGGGGGCCGCGCAGCCCCCTTATCACGTTCACTGTTTATTGGGTAATTATATTCTGCTGAACATGAGGTGAACGGAACAACCTCAGATGCTTAAATTTTCAGCAATGCGTCTCAGATCAAAGCTTATCCAACAGCTTCTTCACATCTTTACTGTCCTGCGAATCTTTGTTCTTGTCCGCCCACTCGTTCAGACGGCGTTTCGCTTCATCCTGCAGATGTTTACGCAGAATTTGGTCAACCTGCAGGCTATAATTCAGCTCCTGCCATTTACCGTAGACGTTGAGTGGAATCGGCGTTTCTTTCAGGGCCTCGATCAACGGCCCGTCACCTTTCCATCCAGACAGCACGCGAATATTAAAGCGGGTATCCGTCGTCTCTTTTACCAGGTCCATTGTACCTTTGCCGGAAAGAACCAGCAGCGAGGATTGCCCCTGCATATCATCAAGGCTGAGCTGACCATTATCCAGGGTCATATCGGTTGTAAAGTTGTCGAGTCGGGTCGCACTTTCAAAGTTCTCTTGCGCTTTGACATTGCTGCTGCGCTCCACGGCCTGCTGTACAAGCTGCTGGAAATTGAGACCTTCCATACGGCTGTTGGTCAGGTCGACATGGGCCTGCCCCTGCCAGCTACGGCGAAATGCATCGGCGTCAATTTTATCGCCGGAGAAATCGCCCGCCATCGTCAAGTTACCGGTTAGCGCGATCGGATAATTGAATGCCTGCAGAATGGTACCGATCTCGATGTTCTCAAGACGCGGCTGGAACTCCGCCTTGGCCATATCTTTGCGAACATCCAGCAGTCCAGGCAGAGAGATATGCCCCGCCCCCATCTGACCGCTGAGCTCGGAAATCACCAGCAATCCGTTATGGTTCAACATCTGACTGCTGACGTTAGTGAAATCGATTCCCCGCCAGCGCACCGTGTTGGCTTTGAGCAGAATATCCGCAGTGAAGCTGCGTAACCCGTTGTAATCTGGCGCTTCATCGCTCGATGCAATCACTGGGCGCGTCTGTTTTGGTGGCGTGGCCCCCAGTTGAGTATCACTCTCTGCCGTTGTCACCGGTTGCGGTGGCAGCAGAGTCTCCAGATTGAGCTTGTCAAACTGCAGATCGAACACCCATTTCGGCTGTTCGCCCAGCAGTACGCTGGCACGCCCTTTCAGGGAGCTGTCATTCGCTTGAAGGTTAAGGTTATTCAGTTCCAGCTGCTTTTGTTCTTCACGCCACAACGCCTGTAACGATCCCTGTCCGGTGATGCCCTGCGCCGGAAGATCGGCACCTGACAACTGCCAGTTCAGCTGTTGGATGTCTGCGGTAAGTTGGTGCGGATAATCAGAGGCGTTCAGGTTTGCATTCAGCGACAAAGTCATGTCACGTTGATTGCGATTAATGCGTCCCGAGAAATCAAGCGTCGCCAGATGGTGCTGGTCCTGCTCCATCTTGAGATTGATATTACGCACGGTGACCTGATCTTCATCTTCGTGCTGGAAGACCAACACGCTATCAACGACTTTCAGGCTGGCAATATCAAACGACCACCCGGCGTCTTCGGCGACGTCAGGCAGTGAATTTGCGCGCGGCGCAACAGGTGCATCCGGTTTACGCACGGCTTCAGACTGCGGCGTGAGCTGAATAACAGCGCCCTTGAGCATCACCTGATTCACCTGCAACTGATGGGAAATCAGCGGCATCAGGGCCACATCCAGACGCATGTTGTCAGCAGAAACCAGCGGTGCCGACGCACCGGGTGCTGTCAATGACATGCGACCGGAAAGAATGCTGAGCTGCGGCCAGACATGCCAGCGCAGTGGCCCATCCAGCTTCAGTTCATACCCGCTTCGTGCTTCGACCTGCCGCACCATATAGGCACGGAAATCATTGGGGTTCACCAGCAGAACCAACGCTGAAAGGCCAGCAACCAGCACCACCAGCAAAATCATCAGCGTTGTCAGAACTCTTCTCATGGCATCCTCGGTGAAGCCTAAAAATCAGTCTTTATCAATACGACTGGCAACCGCACCCTGCTGGTCGCGATATTTCGCATCCTGGCGGCGATTGTAAGGGCGATCGGCCGGGCCGGTAAGCGGCTCGAAGCTCAACGCACCAATCATCATACCAGGGCGTAAAGCCAGCGGCAGTTTTCCGGCGTTGAAGAACTCCAGCACGATGCGGCCAGACCAGCCGGGATCGATACGGTGCGCCGTCACGTGGACCATCAGCCCCAGGCGCGCCAGAGAAGAACGGCCATCCAGCCAGCCGACTAAATCGGCAGGTAAAGTGACAGATTCAAATGTCACCGCCAGCGCCAGTTCGCCCGGATGCAAATAGAACGCCTCGCCTTCAGCCAGCACGATTTCATCACTCATCACACGATCAAGTGCAGCACTGACTTCGTCTTTCGGCCCGCTCAAATCAATAAAGGGAGCGACGTGGCCGCTAAATGTGCGGAATTTATTGCCCAGACGCACGTCAACGGTGACACCGTTAATGCGCTCCACTGGCGGACGCGGGGTGATAGACAGACGCCCTTCATCCAGCCAGGCTTCTATATCTCGGTCACAAAGACGCATGACACTTTCTCCTTTCGTGCATCAAACCCCGAAGCCGCAATGGCTTCAGGGCAAACCCGGTTATCTTTGAACGGTACACAATTCGCGCGAATTATTCAAAAAACTGGCTGATTTTCGCTTTCAGGATATCGATAGCAATGCGGTTTTTACCCCCGCGCGGCACGATGATATCGGCGTACTGTTTTGACGGTTCGATAAACTGCAGGAACATCGGACGCACGGTTTTCTGATATTGCGCCATCACGGAGTCCATTGAGCGACCACGTTCGTTGACGTCACGCTTGATACGACGCATCAGGCAGATATCCAGTGGCGTATCGACGAAGATCGAGAAGTTCATCGCTTCACGCAAACGCGCGTCGGTCAGCAGCAGAATGCCTTCCAGAATGATGACCTTTTTCGGCTCAATGTGAATCGTTTCTTGCGTACGGGTGTGATCGACATAGCTATAGACCGGCAGATCGATAGGCGTGCCGTTTTTGATCATTTGCAAATGCTGGAACAGCAGGCTGTGATCCATGGCATTGGGATGGTCGTAATTCGTTTTTACGCGTTCTTCCATCGACAGATGGGATTGATCTTTATAGTAGCTGTCTTCGGGAATGACGCCGATGTGCTCATCACCAACTTGTTCACGCAGTTCGCGATAAAGCGTACTGGCAATAAGACTTTTACCTGAAGCCGATGCGCCGGCGATGCCTATGATGACGCACTGATGAGACTTATCAGTCATAAATTTAGCGACCTGATTAACCTGGATGTAAAGGAAGGACGACGCCTGAGCGTCAAACGCGGCAATTATAGGGATTTCGTGTGTCTGATACTAGTCGAAAGCGCAGGTAATGCGAGAGTCATTCCAAATACATGTTTTCGCCCTGACCCAAATTTTAACGCTCAAATTTACAGCGTTAATCATGAATTTTATGCAGACTAAGTGTTTAATAACTCTATGATGACAAATTATGAGCAGTCGGCATATGAATTGTAAATTGTTTGTACTAGCATAATCCAAATTAAAATTCTCACTCGTGCGGACCTGGTTCCTGGCAGCATGGCGTCTCTGGATAAAGCGGTAATGAATAAACAATACCAACGTGTTTTGGTGACTACCCCACATCCTTTACTACGGCTTGTCAGTCTTGGTCTGGTTACCTTTATCTTTACCCTTTTCTCGCTCGAACTGACGCGTTTCGGAACTATACTGGCACCTTTATGGTTCCCGACCTCGATCATGATGGTCGCGTTTTATCGCCACGCCGGAAAAATGTGGCCTGGAATCGCCCTCGCCTGCACCTTCAGCAATATTTTTGCGTCGTGGATGTTGTTCTCATGGGAGACGATTAGCTTCTGGTATACGGCAATCAACGTTATCGAAGCGTGCGTCGGCGCGCTACTGCTGCGCAAATTACTGCCCTGGTACAACCCGCTTAAAAATCTCGGCGACTGGATACGTCTGGCAATCGGCAGCGCCCTGGTGCCTCCTTTGCTGGGGGGGATTTTGGCCTGGCTGCTGGTTCCGAGCGCAGAACCGCTGCGTAACTTTTTTGTTTGGGTGCTTTCAGAATCGATCGGCGCGCTGGCTCTGGTCCCGCTAGGGCTGCTGTTCAAACCTCACTATTTACTGCGTCACCGCAACCCTAAATTGCTGCTGGAAACACTCCTCACGATGGCCGTTACGCTGGTTCTGAGCTGGGTTGCGATTACTTTCCTGCCGTGGCCATTTACCTGTGTGATCGTGCTGCTGATGTGGAGCGCCGTGCGCCTGCCGCGTATGGAAGCCTTCCTCGTCTTTCTGGTCACGGTGATGATGGTGTCGCTGATGATCGCGACCAAACCGATGCTGATTACGGCCCAGAATACCGACGTCATGCTCAACGCGCCGTGGCTGCCGTTCCTGATGATGCTCCTGCCTGCCAACGTAATGACTATGGTGATGTACGCTTTTCGCGCCGAGCGCAAGCACATCACCGAGAGCGAAGAACGCTTTCGCAATGCAATGGAGTATTCCGCCATTGGTATGGCGCTGGTGGGTATCGAAGGCCAGTGGCTCCAGGCCAATAAGGCCCTGTGCCAGTTCCTCGGCTATTCTCAGCCTGAACTCCAGGCCCTCACTTTTCAGCAGTTGACCTGGCCGGAAGATTTAAACAACGATCTTGAAAGCCTGGATGAGCTGGTCCGTGGCGACATCAACAGCTATTCGATGGAGAAGCGCTACTACACCCGCAACGGTGAAGTGGTTTGGGCGCTGCTGACCGTTTCCGTGGTGCGTCATACGGACGGTTCCCCGCTCTATTTCATCGCGCAGATTGAGGATATTAACGACCTCAAACACACTGAATGGGTCAATAAGCGCCTGATGGAGCGCATTACGCTGGCCAACGAAGCGGGCGGAATCGGCATTTGGGAGTGGGATTTACAGCCTGATGTCATTAGCTGGGACAAACGGATGTTCGAGATGTACGAGATCCCGGCGCACATCAAACCGACCTGGCAGCTGTGGCACGACAGTATCATTCCCGAAGACAGAGAACAGGCCGAACAGATAATCCGTGATTCGTTGATGGCCCGCGTTCCGTTTAAGCTTGAGTTCCGTATTCGCGTCAAAGAAGGCGTGCGCCATATCCGATCGCTGGCCAATCGGGTGCTTAACAAACAGGGTGAAGTCGAACGCCTGCTCGGCATTAATATGGACATGACCGAAGTTAAGGAACTTAACGAAGCCCTGTTCCAGGAAAAAGAGCGCCTGCACATCACCCTCGACTCCATCGGTGAAGCCGTGCTCTGTACCGATATCGATATGCATGTCACCTTTATGAACCCGGTCGCTGAGAAAATGAGCGGCTGGACGCAGCAAGAGGCGATGGGACAGCCGATCCTCAACGTGCTGCACATTACCTTTGGCGAGAACGGGCCGCCGATGGAAAACATTCATAGCGGCGATATGTCTCGTTCCGACATCAATCAGGATGTGGTGCTGCACAGCCGCAATAGCGGGACCTTTGATATTCACTACAGTATTACGCCGTTAAGCACGCTGGACGGACAGAATATCGGCTCGGTGCTGGTCATTCAGGACGTCACCGAATCGCGCAAAATGCTGCGCCAACTGAGCTACAGCGCATCGCACGATGCCCTGACCCATCTGGCAAACCGTGGCAGTTTTGAAAGCAACCTCAAGCGTATGCTGCAAAACGTCCATGACACCCATCAGCGCCACGCGCTGGTGTTTATCGATCTCGACCGATTTAAAGCGGTGAACGACACCGCAGGTCATGCGGCGGGCGACGCCCTGCTGCGTGAACTGTCGTCCCTGATGCTGAGCATGTTGCGTTCAAGCGACGTGCTGGCACGTCTGGGCGGCGATGAATTTGGCCTGCTGCTGCCGGACTGCAATGTCGAAAGCGCACGTTATATCGCGGGTCGTATTATTCACGCCATCAACGATTACCACTTTATGTGGGAAGGCCGTTTGCACCGCATCGGGGCCAGCGCCGGTATCACGCTGATTGATGATAGCAACAGCCTGGCTGCCGAAGTGATGTCTCAGGCCGATATCGCCTGTTACGCCTCAAAAAATAACGGCCGTGGCGTGGTCACGGTGTATGAACCGCAGCAGGAAAGAATGCACAGCGGGCGCAGCACGATGTCGCTCGATGAGCAGTGGCACATGATCAAAGATAATCACCTGCTGATGATTGGCCGCAGCGTCGCCTCGCCGCGTATTCCGGAAAGCAGCACCTTCTGGCTGGTTTCCCTGCGCCTGTGGACCAGCCAGGGCGAAGTGCAGGAAGAACACGCGTTCCGCTCAGGACTGGCGGAGCCGGATCTCCTGCACGCTCTCGACCGTCGTATTTTCCAGGAATTTTTCCGCACCTTTGCGGCCCAGGTTGCTAATAAAGGCATGGGCGTGGCATTGCCGCTCTCGCCAGAAGGGTTGTCCAGTACCACGCTGGTTGACGAATTGCTTGATTTGCTGGAGCAAAGCCCGCTGCCGGGACGCTTGCTGCATCTGGTGATCCCGGTCGAAACGCTGCAAAACCAGGATGCCAATATTCAGGACGGGCTGCAAAAACTGCGTCAGGCGGGTTGTCGTATCGTGCTAAGCCACGTCGGGCGCGATATGGATGTCTTCAACCATCTGAGCGCGCACATGGCGGATTATCTGCTGCTGGACCCGGAATTAGTGACCAACGTTCACGGTAATCTGATGGACGAAATGATGGTGACCATTATCCAGGGCCACGCCCAGCGACTGGGGATGAAAACCATCGCCGGGCCGAGCAATCAGCCGCTGATGATGGACACCTTGTCCGGCATTGGAATCGACTATATCTACGGCGATTCGATTTCCGAACCACAGCCGCTGGAGCTACTGCTGAATACCAGTTACTTCGCTATCAACTGAAGGTTTCCAGCCATCGGTGTACCAAATGTGAAGAAGCGCGTAAGAACGCCACGGCTGCCAGCGCTGAGCATAGTTGCGGATCTGCGCCGGTGTCATGCCAGCGAAGCGCTGTTTAATCAGATAATCATCCGGCAAAAACACATCTTTCGCCTGCCATCCGCGCAGTGCTAAATAGTTCGCGGTCCAGCGCCCGATTCCTGGTCGCGTCTGAAGCGCTTTCATCCCCCCTTCTATATCGTCCGGCGGCTGGAGCGGAAATGTCCCCTCCACCACCGACTGCGCGAGATGAATCAGCGATTCAGCACGTTTAACCGGCATTCCCAGCGCCTTGAGCGCCAGCGGATCGGCGGCGGCCAGCGCAGCAGGCGTTGGGAAACAGGTGTAGTGCGGGAAATCTTTCAGCGGCTCACCGCATAACGCCACCACCCGCGCGGCAAGTTTAGAAGCCATCGACACGCTCACCAGTTGCCCAAGAATTGCCCGCACGCCCTGTTCGTATGCGTCCATCGCACCCGGCAGACGTAGCCCCGGACGCGCCGTGCCGAGGTCACCCAGCGTGGACGCAATCTGCTGCGGATCGCAGGCAAGATCGAATAAACGTTCAATACGCTCCAGGCACGTCTGCGCGACCGGAATCAGCCCGTCACTGAGCGTCACCTCTAGCGTGCAGTCATTCTCGTTGGGCGTAACACGAAACAGCCCCTGATGCCCGTCGCAGGTGAAACTGCGCTCGTAATACTCGTCCGTTACGGTTTCCACGCCCACCACCGCACGCGCGCCGAGAAAACCAAACATCCATTGCCAGTCATACGGCGGTTGCCAGTTCAGGGTGTACATCGTTGCTCCTTTTGTTGTCTTTCACAGCATAACCTGACCAGGCCCGGCGCGCTTTGCTTTCATATTCCTGTTGTCGAGAGCGAGACATTTCGCTAAAGTCTCGCCCCTTCTCAACGGCATGGGGATTACGTCAGTGTTTATTGGTTTTGACTACGGTACCGCAAACTGCTCAGTGGCAGTGATGGATGACAATCAGCCCCGTCTGCTGAAAATGGAAAAAGAGAGTTCTCTGCTGCCGTCGATGCTGTGCGCGCCAACGCGCGAAGCCGTGAGCGAGTGGTTGTATCGCCATCATCAGGTTCCGGCAACGGGCACAGAAACCCAGGCGCTGCTGCGTCGCGCCGTGAATTACAACCGTGATGAAGATATCGACGTGACGCCGTCCAGCGTACAGTTCGGCCTGTCTTCTCTCGCGCAGTACATCGAAGACCCGGAAGAAGTTTACTTCGTTAAATCACCCAAATCCTTCCTTGGTGCCAGCGGGCTAAAGCCCCAGCAGGTCGCGCTGTTTGAAGATCTGGTGTGCGCCATGATGCTGCACATTCGCAATCAGGCGCAGACTCAGGTTACGGAAACCATCACTCAGGCCGTTATCGGGCGTCCGATTAACTTCCAAGGCCTTGGCGGCGATGAAGCCAACCAGCAGGCGCAGGGTATCCTTGAGCGTGCGGCCCATCGCGCCGGTTTTCGCGATGTGGTGTTCCAGTATGAGCCGGTTGCTGCGGGGCTGGATTTTGAAGCCACGCTGCGCGAAGAAAAACGCGTGCTGGTTGTCGATATCGGCGGCGGTACCACCGACTGCTCACTGCTGCTGATGGGGCCACAGTGGCACCAGCGCCGCGACCGCGAAAACAGCCTGTTAGGCCACAGCGGCTGCCGCGTTGGCGGCAACGATTTAGACATCGCGCTGGCGTTTAAAAGCCTGATGCCGCTGCTCGGGATGGGCGGACAAACCGAAAAAGGCACCGCGCTGCCGATTCTGCCGTGGTGGAACGCCGTCGCCATTAACGATGTTCCGGCACAGAGCGATTTCTACAGCACCGCCAACGGACGCTTCCTCAATGACCTGGTGCGTGATGCCCAGGACGGCGACAAAGTGGCCCTGCTGCATAAAGTCTGGCGTCAGCGCCTGAGCTATCGCGTGGTACGCAGCGCCGAAGAAAGTAAAATCGCGCTCTCTGAAGCTGTCGATCACGCCGTCACGTTGCCGTTTATCAGCGATGAACTGGCGACCGCCATTTCTCAGCAAGGGCTGGAAACGGCGCTTACTCAGCCGTTGCAGCGCATTCTGGAGCAAGTCCAACTGGCGCTGGAAAACGGTAACGAAAAGCCGGACGTGATCTACCTGACCGGCGGTAGCGCGCGTTCACCGCTGATCAAAAAAGCGCTGGCGGAACAGTTGCCGGGTATTCCGATTGCCGGTGGTGATGATTTCGGTTCCGTTACCGCAGGATTAGCCCGTTGGGCGAAGGTGATGTTCAGTTGATGCTGTTGCCGGGTGGCGCTAACGCTTACCCGGCCTACGGCTGCGGACCGTCCCCTCTCCCTTGAGGGAGAGGGTTAGGGTGAGGGGGAACAGCCGTAACAAGATTGTAGGTCGTTGGTGCGGCCTGATGCCCTCACCCCGGCCCTCTCCCAAGGGAGAGGGGGAAAACACTAAAAATGACAACCAAAGGTTGTCATTTTACTTTTACCTTCGTTGCTGTTTATTTTTATCTCGGACAAATCCAGACAGTCTTTCATATTTCCTCCATTTTTCCACGGCGTTGCCTGACTAAACTAGTATCATTCCCCGAAGTGTTTCAGGAAGAGAACGTATAACGATGAAAGGCAGCAACAAATTCCGCTGGGCAATCGCCGTCGGTGTCATTGTGGTGGCGCTTGCCGCTGCGTGGTACTGGCACAGTCAATCGACGGGCACACCCGCGCCGGGCGGTGCAAACACGGCATCACAACGCCCCGCAGGCGGTGGACGCCACGGTATGCGCGGTGGCGCGCTGGCCCCGGTTCAGGCCGCAACCGCCGTCAGCAAATCGGTTCCTCGTTATCTATCCGGGCTGGGAACGGTCACCGCCGCCAATACCGTGACTGTGCGCAGCCGCGTCGACGGGCAGCTGATGGCAATCCACTTCCAGGAAGGCCAGCAGGTAAAAGCCGGTGATTTGCTGGCAGAAATTGACCCTAGCCAGTTCAAAGTCGCCCTTGCTCAGGCCCAGGGACAGCTCGCCAAAGATAAAGCGACGCTTGCCAACGCCCAGCGCGATCTGGCGCGCTATCAGCAGCTGGTCAAAACGAACCTCGTCTCCCGCCAGGAGCTGGATACCCAACAATCGCTGGTCAGCGAAGCGCAGGGCACGATCAAAGCCGATGAAGCCGCCGTTGCCAGCGCACAGCTACAGCTCGACTGGAGCCGCATCACCGCGCCGATTGACGGGCGCGTCGGCCTGAAACAGGTCGATATCGGCAACCAGATCTCCAGCGGCGACACCACCGGCATCGTGGTCCTCACCCAAACTCACCCAATTGATTTAATTTTCACGCTACCAGAAAGCGAGATTGCGACCGTGGTTCAGGCGCAAAAAAGCGGTCAGAAAATGGTGGTAGAAGCCTGGGATCGCGCGAATAAAGCCAAACTGAGCGACGGTACACTGCTAAGTCTGGATAACCAGATTGACGCCACCACCGGTACCATCAAGCTAAAAGCCCGCTTTGATAACCAGGACGACGCCCTGTTCCCGAACCAGTTCGTCAACGCACGTATGCTGGTCGCCACCGAAGAAAACGCCGTCGTCATTCCCACCGCCGCGCTGCAAATGGGCAACGAAGGCAACTTCGTCTGGGTACTGAACAGCGACAATAAAGTCAGCAAACATCTGGTGAAACCGGGCATTCAGGACAGCCAGACGGTGGTTATCAGTGCCGGGCTTTCCGCAGGCGATCGCGTGGTGACAGACGGCATCGACCGTCTGACCGAAGGGGCAAAAGTGGAAGTGGTTGAAGCGCACAGCGACACGGCCACCGGCGATAAACCGGCGAAACGCGAACACGCGAAACAGGGAGCGACTTCCTGATGCAGGTGTTGCCACCGAGCTCCACAGGTGGGCCGTCACGCCTGTTCATTATGCGCCCTGTCGCCACCACGCTGCTGATGGTGGCTATCCTGCTGGCAGGGATTATCGGCTACCGCTTCCTGCCCGTTTCGGCGCTCCCCGAAGTGGATTATCCGACTATTCAGGTTGTCACCCTCTATCCAGGTGCCAGCCCGGACGTGGTGACGTCCGCGATCACCGCCCCACTGGAGCGCCAGTTTGGTCAGATGTCTGGCCTAAAACAGATGTCGTCGCAAAGCTCCGGCGGCGCGTCGGTAGTAACGCTACAATTCCAGCTCACTCTGCCGCTCGACGTGGCCGAGCAGGAAGTGCAGGCCGCGATTAACGCCGCCACGAATCTGCTCCCGTCGGATCTACCGAATCCGCCGGTGTACAGCAAAGTGAACCCTGCCGATCCACCGATCATGACCCTCGCCGTCACCTCCTCCGCCATGCCGATGACGCAGGTGGAAGATATGGTCGAAACGCGCGTCGCGCAGAAAATTTCGCAAGTTTCCGGCGTCGGTCTGGTGACGCTCTCCGGCGGCCAGCGCCCTGCCGTGCGCGTGAAACTCAATGCCCAGGCGATTGCCGCGCTCGGATTAACCAGCGAAACCATCCGCATCGCCATCACCAACGCCAACGTCAACTCGGCGAAAGGCTCGCTGGATGGCCCAACGCGCGCGGTCACGCTCTCAGCGAATGACCAGATGCAGTCCGCCGATGAGTACCGCCAGCTGATTGTGGCCTACCAGAACGGCGCGCCGATTCGCCTCGGCGACGTGGCGACGGTAGAACAGGGCGCGGAAAACAGCTGGCTCGGTGCGTGGGCCAACAAGCAGCAGGCGATTGTAATGAACGTCCAGCGCCAGCCGGGCGCGAACATTATCGACACCGCCGACAGCATCCGCAGCATGCTCCCGCAGCTTATCGAAAGCCTGCCAAAATCCGTGAGCGTGAAAGTTCTGTCGGATCGCACCACCAATATCCGCGCCTCGGTCAGCGATACTCAGTTTGAGCTGATGCTGGCGATTGCGCTGGTGGTGATGATTATCTACGTTTTCCTGCGCAACGTGCCAGCCACCATCATCCCTGCCGTGGCGGTGCCGCTGTCGCTGGTAGGCACCTTCGCGGTGATGGTGTTCCTCGATTTTTCGATCAATAACCTGACGCTGATGGCCCTGACCATCGCCACCGGCTTTGTGGTCGATGACGCCATCGTGGTTATCGAGAACATTTCGCGCTATATCGAAAAAGGCGAGAAACCGCTGGCGGCAGCGCTAAAAGGCGCAGGCGAGATCGGCTTTACCATTATCTCCCTCACCTTCTCGCTGATTGCAGTGCTGATCCCGCTGCTGTTCATGGGCGATATCGTCGGCCGGTTGTTCCGCGAATTTGCCGTCACGCTGGCGGTGGCGATCCTCATCTCCGCCGTGGTGTCATTGACGCTGACGCCGATGATGTGCGCCCGCATGTTGAGCTATGAATCCCTGCGTAAGCAAAACCGTTTTTCTCGCGCCTCCGAGCGCTTGTTTGAACGCGTTATTGCCGCGTATGGACGCGTACTGACTAAAGTACTCAATCATCCGTGGGCGACATTGAGCGTCGCGCTGGGGACGCTGGCCTTAAGCGTGATGCTGTGGATTTTCATCCCGAAAGGCTTTTTCCCGATTCAGGATAACGGCATCATTCAGGGCACCCTTCAGGCGCCACAGTCGGTATCGTTCGCCAACATGGCCCAGCGCCAGCAGCAGGTGTCCGAGATTATTATGAAAGATCCGGCAGTCGAGAGCCTGACCTCGTTTGTCGGCGTAGACGGTACTAACCCGTCACTGAATAGCGCCCGTTTGCAGATCAACCTTAAGCCGCTGGACGACCGTGACGATCGCGTCAACACGGTGATCGAACGGCTGCAAAATTCTGTGGCGAACGTGCCTGGCGTCGAGCTTTATCTGCAACCGACCCAGGATTTGACCATCGATACCACCGTGAGCCGAACCCAGTACCAGTTTACGTTGCAGGCCAACAGTCTGGAGGCGCTCAGTACCTGGGTTCCGCAGTTGGTCAGCAAACTCCAGGAACTGCCGCAACTTTCAGACGTGAGCAGTGACTGGCAGGACAAAGGTCTGGCTGCGTATGTGAACGTCAATCGTGACACCGCCAGTCGTCTGGGCATTAGCATGGCTGATGTCGATAATGCCCTGTATAACGCTTTCGGTCAGCGGCTGATTTCCACCATTTACACCCAGGCCAACCAGTACCGCGTGGTGCTGGAGCACAATACTGAACAGACGCCGGGCCTTGCCGCGCTGGATTCCATTCGCCTGACCAGCAAAGACGGCGGGATTGTGCCGCTGAGCGCTATTGCCACCATCGAGCAGCGCTTTATGCCGCTGTCGATTAACCACCTCGACCAGTTCCCGTCCACCACCATTTCGTTTAACGTGCCGGACAATTACTCGCTCGGCGAGGCGGTGGAATCGATCCTCAACGCCGAGAAAACCCTCAACTTCCCGACCGATATTCAGACCCAGTTCCAGGGCAGCACGCTGGCGTTCCAGGCCGCGCTCGGAAATACCATTTGGCTTATCGTCGCGGCGGTGGTGGCGATGTATATCGTGCTCGGTGTGCTGTACGAGAGCTTTATCCATCCGGTTACGATTCTGTCTACCCTGCCGACAGCGGGCGTGGGCGCGCTGCTGGCACTGATGCTCTCGGGCAGCGAGCTGGATGTGATTGCGATTATCGGCATCATTTTGCTGATCGGCATCGTCAAGAAAAACGCCATCATGATGATCGACTTTGCCCTTGCCGCCGAGCGCGAACAGGGGATGGCGCCGCGCGAGGCCATTTTCCAGGCCTGTTTGCTGCGTTTTCGCCCGATCCTGATGACAACAATGGCCGCTCTGCTGGGTGCGCTGCCGCTGATGCTGAGTACCGGCGTGGGCGCCGAGCTGCGCCGTCCGCTCGGGATTGGCATGGTCGGTGGTTTACTTGTCAGCCAGGTGCTGACGCTGTTTACCACGCCGGTGATTTATCTGCTGTTTGATAATCTGGCGCTGAAGCTCAAAGCGCGTTTCCCTAAGCGTGAAGAGGAGGCGTAAGTGAAGTTTTTCGCCCTCTTCATTTACCGCCCGGTGGCGACGATCCTGATTTCGCTCGCCATCACCCTGTGCGGCGTGCTTGGCTTCCGGTTATTGCCGGTGGCCCCGCTGCCGCAGGTGGATTTCCCGGTGATCATGGTCAGCGCCTCGCTGCCCGGCGCCTCGCCGGAAACGATGGCCTCGTCGGTGGCGACGCCGCTGGAACGCTCGCTCGGGCGTATTGCAGGGGTCAGTGAAATGACCTCCAGCAGTTCACTCGGCAGCACGCGCATCATTCTTGAATTTAACTTTGACCGCGATATCAACGGCGCGGCCCGCGACGTGCAGGCCGCGATCAACGCCGCACAAAGCCTGCTGCCAAGTGGGATGCCAAGCCGGCCGACCTATCGCAAAGCCAACCCGTCCGACGCGCCAATTATGATTTTAACGCTGACGTCGGATACCTATTCGCAGGGTGAATTGTACGACTTTGCCTCGACGCAGCTGGCGCAGACTATCGCTCAAATCGACGGCGTCGGTGACGTGGACGTGGGCGGCAGCTCCCTGCCCGCGGTGCGCGTCGGGTTAAATCCGCAAGCGCTGTTTAACCAGGGCGTGTCGCTGGACGATGTGCGTACGGCTATCAGCAATGCCAACGTGCGCAGGCCGCAGGGGGCGATTGAAGACAGCAGCCATCGCTGGCAAATCCAGACTAACGACGAGCTCAAAACCGCCGCCGAATATCAGCCGCTGATCATTCACTACAACAACGGCGCGGCGGTGCGTTTGAGCGATGTCGCCAGCGTCACCGACTCGGTACAGGACGTGCGCAACGCCGGGATGACCAACGCCAAACCGGCTATTTTGCTGATGATCCGCAAACTGCCGGAAGCCAATATCATCCAGACGGTAAACAGCATCCGCGAGCGTCTACCGGAATTGCAAGAGACGATCCCGGCAGCCATTGATTTGCAGATTGCCCAGGACCGCTCGCCAACCATTCGCGCCTCGCTGGAGGAAGTCGAGCAGACGCTGATTATCTCCGTTGGGCTGGTTATCCTGGTGGTGTTCCTGTTCCTGCGCTCTGGTCGCGCAACGCTGATCCCCGCCGTGGCGGTGCCTGTTTCGCTGATTGGCACCTTTGCCGCCATGTACCTGTGCGGGTTTAGCCTCAATAACCTGTCGCTGATGGCCCTGACCATCGCCACCGGATTTGTGGTCGATGACGCCATCGTGGTGCTCGAAAATATTTCGCGCCATCTCGAAGCGGGCATGAAGCCGCTGCAAGCCGCCCTTCAGGGCACGCGCGAAGTCGGTTTTACGGTGCTTTCCATGAGCCTGTCGCTGGTGGCGGTGTTCCTGCCGCTGCTGCTGATGGGCGGATTACCTGGCCGGTTACTGCGTGAGTTTGCCGTGACGCTGTCGGTGGCGATCGGCATTTCGCTGGTGATTTCACTTACCCTGACGCCAATGATGTGCGGCTGGATGCTCAAGCGCAGCAAGCCCCACTCGCAGCCGCGTAAAAAAGGCTTTGGACGCCTGCTGATAGCGATGCAGGAGGGCTATGGCCGCTCGCTGAAATGGGTGCTGAATCATACGCGCATTGTCGGTCTGGTGCTGATCGGCACCATCGCGCTGAACGTCTGGATGTATATCAGCATTCCAAAAACCTTTTTCCCGGAGCAGGACACCGGCGTGCTGATGGGCGGGATTCAGGCGGACCAGAGCATTTCGTTCCAGGCGATGCGCGTGAAACTGCAGGATTTCATGAAGATTATTCGTGAAGACCCGGCGGTCGATAACGTCACAGGCTTTACCGGCGGATCGCGCGTCAACAGCGGGATGATGTTTATCACCCTGAAAGCGCGCGGCGTGCGCAACGAAACCGCGCAGCAGGTGATCGACCGCCTGCGCGTGAAACTCGCTAAAGAGCCGGGGGCAAATCTGTTTTTGATGGCCGTTCAGGATATCCGCGTCGGTGGTCGTCAGGCCAATGCCAGCTATCAGTACACGCTACTCTCGGACGATCTGGCCGCCCTGCGCGAGTGGGAGCCGAAAATCCGTAAAGCGCTGGCGGCACTGCCGGAACTGGCAGATGTGAACTCGGACCAGCAGGACAACGGCGCAGAGATGAACCTGACCTATGACCGCGAAACTATGGCGCGTCTGGGCATCAACGTTGAGGCAGCCAACAGCCTGCTAAATAACGCCTTTGGTCAGCGCCAAATCTCCACCATTTATCAGCCGATGAACCAGTACAAAGTGGTAATGGAAGTCGATCCGCGCTACACCCAGGACATCAGTGCGCTGGATAAAATGTACGTCATCAACAACGACGGCAAATCGATCCCCCTCTCCTACTTCGCCAGCTGGCAGCCTGCCAATGCACCGCTGTCGGTGAACCATCAGGGGCTGTCGGCGGCGTCGACGGTGTCGTTTAACCTGCCGACCGGGTCGTCATTGTCTGAGGCCTCCGACGCGATCAACCGCGCTATGACTCAGCTCGGCGTGCCATCGACCGTGCGCGGCAGCTTTGCCGGTACCGCGCAGGTGTTCCAGGAGACGATGAACTCGCAGGTGATCCTGATTCTGGCGGCGATTGCGACCGTCTACATCGTGCTCGGCATTCTGTATGAGAGCTACGTCCATCCGCTGACCATCCTCTCCACTCTGCCGTCGGCGGGCGTCGGGGCGCTGCTGGCGCTGGAGTTGTTCGGAGCGCCCTTTAGCCTAATTGCGCTTATCGGGATCATGCTATTAATAGGCATAGTGAAGAAAAACGCGATCATGATGGTCGATTTTGCGCTCGACGCGCAGCGCAACGGCAACATGTCGCCGCAGGACGCCATCTTCCAGGCCTGCCTGCTGCGCTTTCGCCCGATAATGATGACGACGCTGGCGGCGCTGTTTGGCGCGCTGCCGCTGGTGATTTCCGGCGGTGACGGCTCGGAACTGCGCCAGCCGCTGGGGATCACTATCGTCGGCGGGCTGGTGATGAGCCAGCTATTAACGCTCTATACCACCCCGGTGGTCTACCTGTTCTTCGACCGCCTGCGGGTGCGTTTTTCACGTAAAAACAGAGAAACGGTAATCGAGTAAATGACTGATTTGCCCAACAATGTCCGCTGGCAATTGTGGATTGTCGCCTTCGGCTTCTTTATGCAATCGCTGGACACGACCATCGTCAACACCGCCCTCCCCTCGATGGCAAAAAGTCTGGGCGAGAGTCCGCTGCACATGCACATGGTGATTGTCTCCTACGTGTTAACGGTGGCGGTCATGCTGCCCGCCAGCGGCTGGATGGCGGACAAAATTGGGGTGCGGAATATCTTCTTCACCGCCATCGTGCTGTTCACGCTCGGTTCGCTGTTTTGCGCGAAGGCCGACACCCTGAACGAGCTGGTGATGGCCCGCGTGTTACAGGGCGTTGGCGGAGCGATGATGGTGCCTGTCGGCAGGCTAACGGTGATGAAAATTGTGCCGCGCAAGCAATATATGGCGGCGATGACCTTCGTGACGTTGCCTGGTCAGGTGGGGCCGCTGCTCGGGCCTGCGCTCGGCGGTATTCTGGTGGAATACACCTCCTGGCACTGGATTTTCCTGATTAATCTCCCGGTCGGCATTATCGGCGCGATTGCTACGCTCTCGCTGATGCCGAACTACAAAATGCAGACCCGGCGCTTTGATATCTTCGGCTTTGTGCTGCTGGCGGCAGGCATGGCGACGCTGACGCTGGCGCTCGACGGGCAAAAAGGTCTGGGGATTTCGCCGCTGACGCTGGGCTTACTTGTCGCCATCGGCATTATTTCGATTCTCTGGTATCTGTGGCACGCCCGCGATAACGATCAGGCACTCTTTAGCCTGTCGCTGTTTCGCAATCACACCTTCCGCCTCGGGCTGTTCGGCAGCTTCGCCGGACGCCTCGGGAGCGGTATGTTGCCGTTTATGACGCCGGTGTTCCTGCAAATTGGGATGGGCTTTTCGCCGTTCCACGCCGGGTTAATGATGATCCCGATGGTGCTCGGCAGCATGGGGATGAAGCGCATTGTGGTCCAGGTGGTTAACCGCTTCGGCTATCGCCGGGTGCTGGTCACTGCCACCCTTGGGCTGGCGCTGATCAGCCTGCTGTTTATGGCCGTGGCGCTGATGGGCTGGTACTACGCCCTACCGCTGGTGCTGTTCTTCCAGGGCGTCATCAACTCCACACGCTTCTCGTCGATGAATACCCTGACGCTGAAGGATCTGCCCGACGAACTGGCGAGCAGCGGCAACAGTTTGCTGTCAATGATCATGCAACTCTCCATGAGCGTCGGCGTCACCGTTGCCGGCCTGCTGCTCGGCATGTACGGTCAGCATCATCTCAGTGTCGATACCACGGTTGCGCATCAGGTGTTCCTTTACACCTATCTCAGCATGGCGGTGATAATTGCCCTGCCCGCCGTTATTTTCGCACGTGTCCCGGATGATACCAGTAAGAACGTCGTCATCAGCCGACGCAAAAGGAGTGAGTCATGAAATTCTGGCGTCCCGGCATTACGGGAAAGCTGTTTCTGGCAATTTTTGCCACCTGTATTGTGCTGCTCATCACCATGCACTGGGCGGTACGCGTCAGCTTTGAACGCGGATTTATCGACTACATTAAACGCGGCAACGAACAGCGCCTTCAGCTGCTGAGCGACGCAATCAGCGAGCAGTACGCGCTGCACGGCAACTGGCGTTTCTTGCGCAATAACGATCGCTTTGTGTTTCAGATCTTGCGCTCGCTGGAGCATGATAACGACGACGATCGTCCAGGCCCCGGTATGCCCCCGCACGGCTGGCGCACCCAATTCTGGGTTATCGATCAGGACAAATATGTGCTGGTCGGCCCGCGTGCGCCCGTTCCGCCCGATGGCACCAAACGGGCGATTTTGTTTAATGGCACTCCCGTCGGCTGGGTGATCGCTTCGCCGGTCGAGCGGCTGACGCGCAACACCGATATCAACTTTGACCGTCAGCAGCGCCAGACCAGCTGGCTGATTGTCGCCCTCTCGACCCTGCTCGCCGCACTGGCGACATTCCCGCTGGCGCGCGGCCTGCTGGCTCCCGTCAAGCGACTGGTAGAAGGCACGCACAAACTGGCGGCAGGCGATTTTTCTACCCGCGTGGATACCCGCAGCCAGGATGAACTGGGCAAACTGGCGCAGGATTTTAACCAGCTCGCCAGCACGCTTGAGAAAAATCAGCAGATGCGCCGCGATTTTATGGCCGATATTTCCCATGAATTACGCACGCCACTGGCTGTTTTACGCGGTGAGCTGGAGGCGATTCAGGACGGTGTGCGCCAGTTTACGCCGGAGTCCGTCACCTCGTTGCAGGCGGAAGTGGGGACGTTGACCAAGCTGGTGGACGATCTGCATCAGCTTTCGATGTCTGACGAAGGGGCGCTGGCCTATCAAAAAGCGCCCGTTGATGTGATTAATATTCTGGAAGTGACCGCCGGTGCATTCCGCGAACGCTTTGCCAGTCGCAATTTGAAAATCGAGCTGTCGCTGCCGGACAGCGCCGTGGTCTTCGGCGATCCGGACCGCCTGATGCAGTTGTTCAATAATCTGCTGGAAAACAGCCTGCGCTATACCGACGGCGGCGGCGCACTGCGCATTTCGGGCCGACTGGAAGACGGACGTTTCGCCCTGACCTTTGCCGATACGGCTCCTGGTGTGACCGATGCCCAACGGGAAAAACTGTTCGAGCGTTTTTACCGCACTGAAGGCTCGCGTAACCGCGCCAGCGGCGGCTCCGGCTTAGGACTGGCAATTTGCGTTAACATCGTCGAGGCGCACGGCGGCACGATCAGCGCCGCCCATTCGCCTTTTGGCGGGGTTAGCATTACAGTAGACCTACCGCTGGAACGCGATTTATCGAGAGAAGTATGACTGAGCTACCCATTGACGAAAATACGCCACGCATTCTGATCGTGGAGGACGAGCCTAAGCTTGGGCAGTTGCTAATCGACTATTTGCGCGCCGCAAGTTATGCCCCAACGCTCATTAACCACGGCGATCAGGTGCTGCCGTATGTGCGCCAGACGCCGCCGAATCTGATCCTGCTGGATTTGATGCTGCCCGGCACCGATGGTCTAACCCTGTGCCGCGAAATCCGCCGTTTTTCCGACGTGCCGATTGTGATGGTGACAGCCAAAATCGAGGAGATCGACCGCCTGCTTGGGCTGGAAATTGGTGCCGATGATTACATCTGCAAACCTTACAGCCCACGTGAAGTGGTTGCCCGCGTGAAGACCATTCTGCGCCGCTGCCGTCCGCAGCGTGACTTACAGGTCCTTGACGCCGAAAGCCCGCTGATTGTCGATGAAAGCCGTTTCCAGGCGAGCTGGCGCAGCAAACTGCTGGACCTGACGCCCGCAGAGTTTCGCCTGCTGAAGACGCTGTCCAGCGAACCGGGAAAAGTGTTCTCCCGCGAACAGCTGCTAAATCATCTTTACGACGATTATCGCGTAGTCACGGACCGCACCATAGATAGCCATATCAAGAATCTGCGCCGTAAACTGGAAGCGCTCGATGAAGACCAGTCGTTTATTCGCGCAGTGTATGGCGTGGGTTATCGCTGGGAGGCGGACGCCTGCCGGATTGCGTAATCCCTTTACGCCACGTCAAATCTCACCCGCCCGCAGGCGGGTTTTTCATCACTAGAAAGTCTCGCATTATCATCCATACTCTCTTTGTCGGTGCGTTTAGCTGTCGCCTGTTTTGATAACTCATTTTCAATCAAGGAGTTCTTATGGCCGGTTGGTTCGAACTAAGCAAAAGCAGTGATGGGCAGTTCAGGTTTGTTCTGAAAGCGGGGAACGGAGAGATTATCCTCACCAGTGAGCTGTACACCACAAAGGGGGCTGCAGAAAACGGCATTGCCTCTGTGCGCACGAATAGCCCGCTCGACGAGCGCTACGAGAAAAAGACGGCGGCGAACGGTAAATTCCACTTCAATCTGAAGGCGGCAAACCATCAGGTGATTGGCTCAAGCCAGCTGTATGCGTCCGAGCAATCACGGGAAACCGGCATCGCCTCGGTAAAAAATAATGGCGCGAGCCAGACGGTAAAAGATCTTACCTGACCCGCATACCCTCGCCGGCTGGTGCCACCGCTACCCGGCGCTTTACCTCCCTCCCCCACAGCGCTACAATGCCCGCCCTTAAAGTACGGGATCTCCCCTTACCGCTGCACCTGGTGCGAGCGGATCTGACCTGTCATCAGAACGAGAACAAACATGTTTAAACCAGAACTCCTTTCCCCGGCGGGAACGCTGCAAAATATGCGTTACGCTTTCGCCTATGGTGCCGATGCGGTGTATGCGGGCCAGCCGCGTTACTCTCTGCGCGTGCGTAACAACGAATTTAACCACGAGAATTTGCAGCTCGGCATCAACGAAGCGCATGCCCTGGGCAAAAAATTCTATGTGGTCGTGAACATCGCGCCGCACAACGCCAAGCTGAAAACGTTTATTCGCGATCTCAAGCCGGTAGTGGAAATGGGTCCTGATGCATTGATCATGTCTGACCCAGGTTTAATCATGCTGGTGCGCGAGAACTTCCCGGAAATGGACATTCACCTTTCTGTGCAGGCGAACGCCGTCAACTGGGCAACAGTTAAATTCTGGAAACAGATGGGGCTGACCCGCGTGATCCTGTCACGCGAACTGTCGCTCGAAGAGATCGAAGAAATCCGTACCCAGGTGCCGGAAATGGAACTCGAAATCTTCGTTCATGGCGCCCTGTGCATGGCCTACTCTGGCCGCTGCCTGCTCTCTGGCTACATCAACAAGCGCGACCCGAACCAGGGAACCTGCACTAACGCCTGCCGCTGGGAATATAACGTCCAGGAAGGCAAAGAAGATGATGTCGGCAATATCGTTCACAAACACGAGCCGATCCCGGTGAAAACCGTGGAGCCAACATTAGGCGTAGGCGCGCCGACCGATAGCGTGTTTATGATTGAAGAAGCCAAACGTCCGGGCGAATACATGACCGCCTTCGAAGATGAACACGGCACCTACATCATGAACTCCAAAGACCTGCGCGCGATTGCGCACGTCGAACGTCTGACGCAGATGGGCGTGCACTCCCTGAAGATCGAAGGCCGCACCAAGTCTTACTACTACTGCGCCCGTACCGCACAGGTCTATCGCAAAGCGATTGACGACGCGGCGGCGGGTAAACCGTTCGATACCACCCTGCTGGAAACCCTCGAAGGTCTGGCGCATCGCGGCTACACCGAAGGTTTCCTGCGCCGTCATACCCATGACGATTACCAGAACTACGAACACGGCTACTCGATTTCCGAGCGCCAGCAGTTTGTCGGCGACTTCACCGGTGCGCGTAAAGGCCCGCTGGCGGCAGTCGCGGTGAAAAACAAATTCACCAAAGGCGACAGCCTGGAGCTGATGACCCCACAAGGTAATATCAACTTCACGCTGGAGCATCTGGAAAACGGTAAAGGCGAAGCCATCACCGTGGCGCCTGGCGACGGGCACACCGTATGGCTGCCAGTGCCGGAAGAAGTGGAGCTGGAATACGCCCTGTTGATGCGCAATTTTGATGGCGAAAGCACCCGCAATCCGCACAACAAATAGTTAAGTTAGGGTATTTTTTCAGCATGGGATAATTCTTAGAAACGGATCACATACCGCTTCGTTCAATAAGGGTATTATCCCCTCCGCTGAAAAACATAACCCATAAATGCTAGCTGTACCAGGAACCACCTCCTTAGCCTGCGTAATCTCCCTTACGCAGGCTTATTTTTTGCCTTTCATCCTGTTCTTACGCGCTTTTTCCCTCCCTGAGATACACTCTTGATAGAGCTAAATAGGGAGCAACCTTGGATGTCGACATATCCGGATAGTTTACTGATCCTCAACGGCAAAAGTGCGGGCAATGACCTTCTGCGCCAGGCGATTGCTGATTTGCGTGAAAGTGGCGCACAAATTCACGTCCGTGTGACCTGGGAAAAAGGCGACGCGGCTCGCTATATTGACGAGGCCTGTCGGCTGGGCGTCGCAACGGTGATCGCCGGTGGCGGCGATGGGACGATTAATGAAGTGGCAAGCGCACTGATAGAACGCAATGCCGCGCAGCGCCCGGTGATGGGCATTTTACCCCTTGGTACCGCCAATGATTTCGCCACCAGCGCGGGTATTCCAGAAAGCATGGATAAAGCCTTACAGCTGGCGATCGTCGGGAAAGCCACCGCGGTCGATATCGCCCAGGTCAATGATAAAACCTGTTTCATCAACATGGCGACAGGTGGATTTGGCACGCGTATTACCAGCGAAACGCCAGAGAAACTCAAAGCTGCGCTTGGCGGGGTGTCGTATCTGATTCACGGGCTGATGCGCATGGATATGCTCAAGCCCGACCGCTGCGAAATTAACGGTGAAAATTTCCACTGGCAGGGCGACGCGCTGGTTATTGGGATTGGTAACGGACGTCAGGCGGGCGGCGGACAACAGCTTTGCCCTGAAGCGCTGATCAACGATGGTCTGTTACAGCTGCGAATTTTCACCAGCGACGGAATGCTGCCCGCGCTGTTCACCACCCTGACCCGCCCTGAAGAAAGCCCGAACGTGCTCGATGGACAGTCGGCGTGGTTTGAAATTATCGCCCCACACGGAATGACCTTTAACCTCGACGGCGAACCGCTCAGCGGCGAGCATTTCCGCATTTCCCTGCTCTCCGGCGCGCTGGAGTGCCGGTTGCCGCCGGATTGTGTGCTGTTGCGCTAACTTCTTTGCCTGGTGGCGCTACGCTTGCACGGGCCTAAAGGGTTGTGCGGTCTGGTGCCCTCACCCCGGGCCTCTCCCACAGGGAGAGGGTGAAAACATAAAAAACGGCAACGATGTTGCCGTTTTGCATTGACCTTGTAGGCCGGGTAAGGCGCAGCCGCCACCCGGCCATAAAAGCCTCACTCAATACGCCGCCACTTCCCGCGCCATCTCGCGGGTGTACTGTTGGCTGGCGTTCACCAGCATTCGCGTATAGTCGGTTTTCGCGTTTCCGGCGACCAGCTCATCTACGGTCAACGTTTCCAGAATCTTGCCGTATTGCATCACCGCCACTTTCTGGCACAGATGGGCAATCACGCCGAGATCGTGCGTCACCATCAGATAGGTGAGATTCGATTCGCGCTGCAGTTCTGCCAGCAGATTTAAAATCTCCGCCTGCACTGACACGTCCAGCGCCGACGTGGGTTCATCCAGCAGCAGCACCTGCGGCTCCAGAATCAGCGCCCTGGCGATAGCCACGCGCTGACGCTGACCACCGGAAAGTTGATGCGGATAGCGATCGCGAAACGCCCGGTTCAGCCCTACTTTGTCGAGTAAACCATGAATGCGCCGATCGCGGTCCGAAATGCCGTGAATTTGCAGCGGCTCTTCCAGAATATCGCCAATAGTATGACGCGGATGCAGCGATCCATACGGGTCCTGAAACACCATTTGCACCCGGCGGCAGCGTTCGGCGTTGATCTTTCGCCCCAGCGGAATACCGTCGATCGCCAGTTCGCCGTCCCAGTGGGTAAACAACCCGGCCAGACATTTCAGCACCGTGGTTTTGCCGGAACCTGATTCCCCCACCAGCCCGTAAATCTCCCCTTCCCCGACGCTAATGTTCACCTCGTCGAGCACCTGATTACGCTTTTCACCCTCGCCAAACGCCAGGTTGAGGTTTTTAATCTCGATCATCTCTACTCCTTACTCGGTGAGCCAGCTGGCCTGGCGCTGCAATACGGGCAGCACCGGACGGCGATGGTTAAGTTCCGGCAATGCGCTGATTAGACCCTGGGTATAAGGATGCTGCGCGTTGTGCAGATCGCAGGCAGCGATGGACTCCACCACCCGACCGGCATACATCACCAGCACCCGGTCGCAAAAACTGCGCACCAGGTTTATGTCATGGCTAATAAAAATCAGCCCCAGACCACGCGACTTAACCAGATCGTCGAGCAATCCCAGCACCTGCAAGCGCACGGAAACGTCGAGCGCAGAGGTCGGTTCATCGGCGATCACCAGCTCGGGATCGGTTATGAGCATCATAGCGATCATGATGCGCTGCCCCTGTCCGCCGGAAATTTCGTGCGGATACAGGTGATAGACCCGCTCCGGCTGGCGGATGCGCACCACGTCGAGCATCTCCAGCACTTTGGTTTTCGCCTCGGCTTTGCGCCCCGGATGATGCGTCAGCCAAGCTTCGGCAATCTGATCGCCGACGCAGACCACCGGATTGAGGGAATATTTCGGGTCCTGCATGATCATCGAGATGCGCTTGCCGCGAATGCCGCGCATTTGCGCCTCGCTGACCGCACGCAAATCGACATCGCCAAACTGCATCTTTGTGGAGCTGATCCGCGCCTTCGCCGGATGCAGACGCAGCAGCGCGCGCCCGACGGTGGATTTCCCGGAACCCGACTCACCGACAATCGCCAGCTTCTCACGCCCGAGCTGGAAGGAGACGCCGCGCACGGCGTTGGTCACCGCGCCGCCGTTGATAAAATCGACGTGCAGGTCACGCACGTCGAGCAGTGGAGCGTTATTCGCTGCGAGGATCGAGGATGTCACGTAGGCCATCTCCTAAGAAGTTGAACGCCAGGCTGTTGATCAGGATCGCCAGCCCCGGAATAGTCACTACCCACCAGCACTCCATCATGTAGGTGCGCCCGCTGGAGATCATCGCGCCCCACTCCGGCTCCGGCGGCTGCGCGCCGAGGCCGAGAAAGCCGAGACCCGCAGCGGTCAGAATGATCCCGGCCATATTCATGGTGATACGAATAATCACCGACGGCAGGCACAGGGGAACAATATGTCGCCACAGCACACGCACCGGGGACGCCCCCTGTAAACGCACCGCCGAAATAAAATCGGCCTGGCGCAGCGAGAGCGTTTCCGCCCGCGCCAGACGGGCAATCGGCGGCCAGGCGGTAATCGTAATGGCAATCACCACGTGCTCCAGCCCCGGACCGAGTGCGGCGACAAACGCCAGCGCCAGCACCAGGCTTGGGAAAGAGATAAAGATATCCGTCACCCGCATCAGCACCGCATCGACTTTGCCGCCGAAATATCCGGCGGTGACGCCCAGCAGCAACCCTAAAGGCCCGACGGTGACTGACACCAGCAGCACGATATACAGCGTGATGCGCGAGCCGTACACCAGGCGGCTGAAAATATCGCGGCCAAACTCATCGGTGCCAAACCAGTGCCGGGCATTCGGCGCGACCAGCGCATTGTTGAGGTCTTGCACCAGCGGGTTATACGGTGCAATCAGCGGGGCAAAGGCGGCGACGATCAGCAGCAGCAGAACAATCCCGCCACCGATTGCCGTCAGCGGGTTGCGCGCCATTTTGCCGACAAAACCGGCCCCACGGTTCAGGCTGCGTTTGATACGCTGGCGGCTTTCGCGGTTAGCGGCCCCCAGCGGCGTATCCAGAGAAACGGTCATGATTTCGTCCTCGGGTCAAAGAGTTGATACAGCATATCGGAGAGCAGGTTGAGCATCACAAAGATGACGCCCACCAGCAGCACGCAGCCCATTACCGCATTCATGTCACCGAGTAGCAGGCTGCCGGTGAGATAAGAACCAAAACCCGGCCACGAGAAGACGGTTTCAATCAGCACCGCGCCTTCCAGCAGCGAGCCGTAGGCCAACGCGACCACCGTTAACAGCTGCACCAGGATATTGCGAAACGCGTGATTCCAGATAACCTGCCGCTCGGTTAAGCCTTTCACCCGCGCGGTGATGATGAACTCCTGCGAGAGCTGCGCCAGCATAAAGCTGCGGGTCATACGGCTGATGTAGGCCAGCGAGTGGAAGCCGAGCAATGACGCGGGCAGCACCAGATGATTGATCGCGTTCCAGAACACGGCGCTGTTGCCCGCCAGGAGTGCATCGACGGTCATCAGCCCGGTCCGGCGCGGCACGATACCGTCCAGCCCCAAATCCAGCCTTCCGGCACCACCCACCCAGCCGAGCCAGGCGTAGAACAGCAGCAGCCCCATCATCCCGACCCAGAAAATCGGCGTGGAATAACCCGCCAGGCTAATAATGCGCACCACATAATCAGACAGGCTATTGCGCCGTGCCGCCGCCAGCACGCCGAGCGGAATGCCCAGGCCCGCACCAACGACGATCGCCATCGTTGCCAGCTCCAGCGTCGCCGGGAAGACGCGCAGGATATCGTCCGTCACCGGTTTGCCGGTCAGCAGCGCATTCCCCAAATCACCATGCAGGAGATTGTTCAGGTAAATGCCGAATTGCGTCAGCAAGGATTGATCGAAGCCCAGCTGGTGATAAACCTGCTGATAGGTGCTGTGGTCGGCGTCCGGCCCGACAATCGCCAGCACCGGATCAACCGGCATCACGCGACCGATAAAAAAGGTCAGCAGCAGCAGGCCAAACAGCGTCACCAGCACCTGCGTCAGCCGCTTCGAGAAACGGCGGGTACGGGAGCCGGGCGAGAGGATCGCGACGCTCATTGTTCACCTCCGGTTTTGTAGACTTCACGCAGGAACGTGGTGGCCGACGGGTGCGACTGGAAGTTTTTGACTTCATTGCGCACCACGACCGAATCCACCATCTGCGACAGAGGGACCATCGCCGGAATCAGTTGGTCGTAACGGACCTGGATCTGCTGATAATCGGCGATTTGTTTTTGCGGATCGCGCTCCAGCAGCGCGTTGTCGATCATCTCGTTCAGTGGTTTGTCGTAGAAACTGGTGCGCCAGCCCTGGAAGTTGGTGAGTCGCGCTTCGTCGCTGTTGTCAGGGTTATAAACCAGCGCACGCAGGCTGGAGTGCGGATGCGGCTCGACACCACTTCCGCCGCGCCCAACCAGCATGTCGAACTTACGCTCGCGCATCGCACCGTAGATCTGGTTCCCGGTGCCGGTAATGATTTTGGCGTTGATCCCCGCCTGCATCAGCGTGGACTGCACGGCAATGGCGATATTGAGGAACGGCTGATCCGCCAGCACGCGCAGGGTGGTGTCGAAACCTTGCGGATAGCCCGCTTCGGCCAGCAGCTTTTTGGCGCGTGGAATATCCAGCCGATAGCCAGGGTCCGGCAGCGTCGACGGCATTCCGGCTTTGATCGGGCGCTGATGCAGTACGCCGTAGCCCGGCATCAGCGCTTTGTTGATACCCTGATAATCAATCAGATAGCGCACCGCTTCGCGCACTTTCGGGTTGGCGAAGTGCGCCTCTTTCATGCTCATCGCCACGTAATAAACGGTCCCTTTCTGCACGGCTTCAACCGTCAGCTGAGGGTCTTTGCGCAGGGCGTTGATATCGGACACCGCCATGTTACTGGCAATATCCAGATCGCCTTTCTCAATCATCAGCCGCAGGGTTTGCGACTCCTGAAAATGGCGCAACACGATGCGGTTCATTTTCGGCTCTTCGCGCCAGTAGTGCGGGTTGCGCTGCATGCGCAGAACATCCTTCGCCTGCCAGGTATCGAGCATAAACGGGCCAGAACCGGCCTCGTTGGTGGTCAGCCAGCGATTCCCCCAGTCGTTGTTCACTTCGTGAGATTGCACCGTTTTACTGTCGAGCACGCCGAGATTGCCGAGCGCCCCAAGAGAGTAAATCACCAGCTGCGGATCGTTCGGCTTGGGCAGCACAATTTGCACGGTGTAGTCGTCGGGCGCGCTGATTTGGTTATCGATATTTTTCTTGCTGAAACCGTAAGATTTCCACACCGACGCTTGCGCCAGATTCAGGTGCAGCAGGCGGCGCATTGACCAAACCACATCCTGCGCGGTGAGCGGATTCCCGGAGTGGAATTTGACGTTATCGCGCAGATGGAAAGTCAGGGTTTTGCCGTCCGGCGCAATATCCCAGGATTTCGCCAGCGCGGGCCTGACGTTGGTCAGTTCATTCGGATCGAGTTCCACCAGCGAATCGTAGAGATTCACCACGATGCCGACCACTTCGTTGCCGGTCATCGCGGCCGGATCGAGCGTCAGCAGGTTGTTCATGTTCATGCCGATGATGAGCTGGTCGGGCGGCGTTTTCGCGTATGCCGCCCCGCTCCCCGTCATCAGCGAGAGCGCGAGTAAGCACGCCCTCAACAGAGGAGTTTGTTTCATGTATATATCGCCTGTAGGGTACGTTTTGCCGGATGGCGGCTTACGCCTTATCCGGCCTACGGGGCCACGTAGGCCCGATTAGCGCAGCGCCATCGGGCATTTTTATTGTTCAGTCGTGGCTGACTGTATTGGCTTCGATATATGCAAAGTTAATGTCTTCGCCAAGTCCCGGACGATTCGGCAGGCTGACCATGCCGTGTTCATCCATCGGGTCGACGAGGCTGTGGAGATAGGCAGCCGGTTGGTCGTAATCCAGGAACGGATGCAGCAGGCCGCGCTCATACCAGCGGCAGTTTTTAATCGCACCGATCACCGCCAGGCTTGCCGCGCCGTTGCCGTGAACTTCGCAGTCCATGCCGAAGGATTCCGCGAGGTTCGCCACTTTCAGCGTCGGTGAAATCCCGCCTACGCCGTTGGCTCCTGCGCGAAGAATGTCGCAGGCCCCGGCTTTTACCCAGTCGGCGCGACTGTGGTGTTTTCCGCCCAGGCTTTCCGGGCCAATAATTGGAATCGACAGGTTTTCCGCCAGCCATGCGTAGGAGGCCATACTCTCCTCTTCCATCGGCTCTTCGAACCACGCGAAGTTGAGTTTTTCCAGCTCTTTGCCGATGTACAGCGCTTCAGTGCGGCTGTACCAGTGGTATCCGTCAATCATCAGATCGATATCCGGTCCGACCGCTTCACGCACGGCGGCGCAGGCTTTGACGTCCATTTTCGGGTTCGGTGCAAACGAGACGGGCGGCATCCAGGTGTGCAGTTTGATGGCTTTGTATCCGCGCGCCACCAGGGTTTCGGCAAAGCTCGCGTACTCGTCCGGCGTCGACAGACCGCCCGGGAGATCGTCCCCGCACATGGTGCTGCCGTAAGCCGGAACTTTATCGCGATAACCGCCGAGCAGTTTCCACACCGGCATATTCAGTTTGCGGCCAATGAGATCCCACAGCGCCTGCTCAATGAATCCGAGGGCGCGCTCGGTGAGCTGATGTGCGCTCCCGCGCTGCCAGTGCGCCAGTTCCTGCCAGATTTTTTCGCGGTTGAACGCATCCTGGCCGACCAGCACTTTGCGAAAGAAGGTATTGACTACAAAAGGGCGCACCACTTCCGGCGGCGCAAAAGCATACCCTTTAGTGCCATCGTCCGCCGTAATACTCAGCATTGCCATTTTGGCCATGCTTTCCGGGCCTGGGTGCGAATGCCCGGCGCTGTCGGAGACCCGTCGCGTCGGATGCTGGAAGACGGTGACGTTTACAGATTCTATTTTCATTATCAGTCCTTAAAACAACAGAGGTTCAGAGCGACGTCGTAATTTGAAAAGCCGTTTCGAAAGTAACTTTAAGCGCAAAATTCATCCGCTGCCTTAGACAAATTCCGCTAAGCATCGGTCATTTATTGGGCATATGCACGGGGAGGAGTGACACTTTTCACAAAAGACAGGGGAAGTGTGAAGTTGATCGGGATGGGTGTTTGAATGAAATGAAAAAGGGTTTCGGTTTTACGTGCGGTGCGGTCTGGTCCCCTCACCCCGGCCCTCTCCCAAAGGGAGAGGGAGAAAAGAAAGTCTCCTCTCCCACAGAAGGTGGAGAAGTCATAGTCTCCTCTCCCACAGAAAGTGGAGAAGACATAGTCCCCTCTCCCACAGGAAGTGGAGAAGTCATAGTCTCCTCTCCCACAGGAAGTGGAGAAGTCATAGTTCCCTCTCCCCGTGGGAGAGGGTTAGGGTGAGGGCAACAGGCTACGCGATACTCACCTTCGTATCCAAATACACATCCTGCACCGCGTTAATCAGCTTAACGCCGTCGGCCATCGATTTTTTAAACGCTTTACGACCGAGAATGAGCCCCATGCCGCCCGCGCGTTTATTGATAACCGCCGTGCGTACCGCGTCGGTCAGATCCGTTTCGCCGCCTGCCGCGCCGCCGGAGTTAATCAGCCCTGCACGCCCCATGTAGCAGTTGGCGAGCTGGTAGCGCACCAGATCGATCGGGTTATCGCTGGTCAGCTTGCTGTAAACGCGGTCGTCGGTGTAACCGAAGTTCACCGCCTTGTAGCCGCCGTTATTCTCAGCCATTTTCTGCTTCACGATATCCGCGCCGATGGTCGCCGCCAGATGGTTCGCCTGGCCGGTCAGATCCGCAGACACGTGGTAATCCACGCCATCTTTCTTAAACGCGTTGTTACGCAGATAGGCCCACAGCACCGTGATCATCCCCAACTCGTGCGCGCGTTCGAACGCCGCTGAAATCTCCTCAATCTGACGACGGGACTGCTCGGAGCCGAAGTAAATCGTCGCCCCGACCGCCACGGCGCCCATGTTGAACGCCTGCTCAACGCTGGCGTATAGCGTCTGATCGTACTCGGTCGGGTAGCTCAGGGTTTCGTTGTGGTTCAGCTTGACGAGGAACGGAATACGGTGCGCGTAGCGGCGCGACACGGAGGCCAGCACGCCGTAGGTGGACGCCACGCAGTTACAGCCAGCTTCGATCGCCAGCTCCACGATATTCTTCGGATCGAAATAGAGCGGGTTAGCGGCAAACGAGGCCCCCGCAGAGTGCTCGACGCCCTGGTCAACGGGCAGAATGGACAGATAGCCCGTCCCGGCGAGGCGTCCGGTGTTGTACAGGGTCTGCATGTTTCGCAGAACCGCAGGCGGGCGATTGTTATCGATCATCACCCGATCAACATAGTCGTGGCCCGGCAGGTAGAGCTGATCGGCTGGAATAGTCATACAACGATGCTGTAATAGGCTGTCGGCGTCTTTGCCAAGCAGCTGCGCAATATCAGTCATAGCGATGCTCCCGTAAGTTCCGACATCATGTCGGAGCGTGATATCCATACCCACAAATTTGTGAGCAGACTAAGCCTGGACCCGACTTAACCTAATTTCCAGCATTCGCAACTTTTTTCAGCACAATCTGCTGGCTCGTTTCGTGTACAACAAAACTGTTACATTGATCAAACATTCGCCCCAAAGGTATTTAAAAGGTATTATTGAGTGGTATGTTAAAGGCGTACCCTCTCTGACATGCAGGATTAAACAATGAAAACGAAAGTCCAACTGTCATTCATGATGTTTGTTGAATGGTTTATCTGGGGCGCGTGGTTTGTGCCGCTGTGGCTGTGGCTGAGTAAAAGCGGCTTTACCGCCGGGGAAATTGGCTGGTCTTATGCTTGTACGGCCATCGCGGCGATCCTCTCGCCGATCCTCGTCGGCTCGCTGACGGACCGCTTCTTTGCCGCGCAAAAAGTGCTGGCGGTGCTGATGTTTGCCGGGGCGATTTTGATGTACTTCGCCGCCCAGCAGACCGAATTCAGCGCCTTCTTCCCGTTGCTGCTGCTCTACTCTCTGACCTACATGCCGACCATCGCGCTGACCAACAGCATTGCCTTTGCTAACGTCGACGACGTCGAGGCCGATTTCCCGCGCATCCGCGTGATGGGGACGATTGGCTGGATTGCCTCCGGTCTGGCCTGCGGATTCCTGCCGGAAATGCTCGGCTTTAACGACATTTCGGACACCAATATTCCTCTGCTGATGACGGCAGCCAGCTCCGCGCTGCTGGGCGTATTTGCCCTGACACTGCCGAATACGCCACCGAAGAGTACCGGCAAGCTGGACATCAAAGTGATGCTGGGGCTGGACGCGCTGATTTTGCTGCGCGATAAAAACTTCCTCGTGTTCTTCTTCTGCTCGTTCCTGTTTGCGATGCCGCTGGCGTTCTATTACATCTTCGCCACGGGCTATCTCACCGAAGTGGGGATGAAAAACGCCACCGGCTGGATGACGCTCGGTCAGTTCTCTGAAATCTTCTTTATGCTGGCGCTGCCGTTCTTCACCAAGCGCTTTGGTATCAAAAAGGTCTTGCTGCTGGGCCTGATCACCGCCGCCATCCGCTACGGCTTCTTCGTCTTCGGCGGCGCGGACCAGTACTTCACTTACGCCCTGCTGTTCCTCGGCATTTTGCTCCACGGCGTGAGTTACGACTTCTACTACGTCACTGCCTATATCTATGTGGACAAAAAAGCGCCGGTGCATATGCGCACCGCAGCACAAGGGCTGATTACACTGTGCTGTCAGGGCTTTGGCAGCCTGCTGGGCTACCGCCTGGGCGGCGTGATGATGGAAAAAATGTTTGCTTATAAAGAGCCTGTGAACGGGTTGACCTTCAACTGGGCCGGAATGTGGGCGTTTGGTGGCATCATGATTGCCGTCATCGCCGTGCTGTTTATGCTGTTTTTCCGCGAATCGGACAAAGAGATCACCGCAATCGAGGTGGTCGATGGCGATACCGCGCTGACACGAGGGGAAGTTAAATGAAAGCAGAACGTATTCTCGGTGCCCTGTACGGGCAGACGTTGGGGGATGCGATGGGCATGCCGTCGGAACTGTGGCCCAGAAGCCGCGTGAAAGCCCACTTTGGCTGGATCGACCGCTTTTTACCCGGTCCGGCAGAGAATAATGCCGCCTGTTATTTTGGCCGCGCGGAGTTTACGGATGATACGTCGATGGCCCTGAGCCTGGCGGATGCGATTATCGAATGCGACGGACAGATCAACCCAGACGCCATCGGCAGACATATCCTGCTGTGGGCGGAAGAGTTTGATGCCTTTAACAAGAACGTACTCGGCCCGACGTCGAAAATTGCGCTGAATGCCATTCGCGCGGGCAAGCCGGTGAGCGAGCTGGAAAACAATGGTGTCACCAACGGGGCGGCAATGCGTGCTTCACCGCTGGGCTGTCTGCTCCCGGCGACCCGCCTTGAGCATTTCGTCGAGCAGGTGGCGCTGGCGTCCAGCCCGACGCACAAATCGGATCTGGCCATTGCCGGGGCGGTGGTGATCGCCTGGGCCATCTCCCGCGCCATCGACGGCGAAAGCTGGCAAAACATTGTCGATGCCCTGCCCGGCATCGCGCGTTATGCCCAGGAGGCCAAAACCACTACGTTTAGCGCGTCTCTGGCCGCACGTCTGGAACTGGCGCTCAAAACCGTTCGCGAGGCTAACGGCATTGATTCCGCCAGCGAGCAGATTTATCAGCTAATCGGCGCGGGCACCAGCACCATCGAATCCGTTCCGGCGGCGATTGCAATGGTCGAACTGGCCGGCACCGACCCAAACCGCTGCGCGATTTTGTGCGCGAATCTCGGCGGCGATACGGACACCATCGGCGCGATGGCCACCGCCATTTGCGGCGCGCTGCACGGCGTTCAGGCAATTGATCCGGCGCTGAAAGCCGAGCTGGACGCAGTGAATCAGCTTGATTTCAACTACTACTGCGACCATCTGCTGAACTATCGGGAACAAAGAGAGGGCGCATGACAACCGGACTTTCTCACAGTCTTGAAACATTAACGGCACAGCGCCCGGTTACGGTGCTGGGCGCGGCGGTTATTGATGTGATCGCCGACGCCTACGCCCTGCCCTGGCGCGGGTGTGACATCGAATTAAAACAGCAGGGCGTGAACATCGGCGGCTGTGCGCTGAATATCGCCATCGCGCTTAAACGCCTCGGCATTGAAGCGCAAAACGCGCTGCCGGTCGGGCACGGCGTGTGGGCCGATATTATTCGCAACGCAATGGCGAAACAGGATCTGCACAGCGCAGTGGAAGCCGACAGTGGCGATAACGGCTGGTGTCTGGCGCTGGTAGAGCCTGACGGCGAACGCACCTTTATGTCCTTCAGCGGTGTGGAAAACCAGTGGCAGCAGAGCTGGCTGGATGCGCTGGTGATTCCGGCAAAAAGCCTGGTGTATCTTTCAGGCTATCAGCTGGCCTCGCCGTGTGGTGAACTACTGACGCGCTGGCTGGAAGAACTGAACGACGTCACCGCGTTTATCGATTTCGGTCCGCGGATCGCGGATATCCCTGATGTGCTGATGGCGCGAATTATGGCCTGCAAACCGGTTGTGTCGCTCAATCGTCAGGAAGCGCAGATCGCCGCTGAGCGCCTTGGCGTAGCAGTGGAATCATTGGGCGAAGCGTGGCAAGACCGCTACGGCTGCCCGTTGATTGTGCGTCACGATAAAGACGGCGCCTGGTATTACGACGGCGAAAACACAGGATATGTTCCGGCCTTTACCGCGACGGTGGTGGATACCATTGGTGCGGGAGACAGTCACGCAGGCGGAACCCTGGCCGGGCTGGCGGCAGGCTGGACATTGCCGGAGGCGATCACGCTGGGAAATGCAGTCGCGGCGTGGGTGGTGAGCCATCGCGGTGGCGATTGTGCGCCGACGCGCGAGGAACTACTCCTCGCACACAAAGACGTATAAGTCGCTGCGACAGTAACTAATACTGTACTCAATCGGCCGGTGTTGCTGGTCAAGCGCAACTTGCTTGATCACCAGCACCGGTATTTTTTCGTCCATTTTGATGTGTAACTGGAATTCGCTGTCCGGCATCCGGGCGCTAACGCGGGAGCGCGTGCGCTGCGGGAAGATATTCTGACTGCGGAAATAGTCATACAGGGAAATACCGATGGCGTCGGGATCGTGGATAAGCCCAACCGGCACCCACGACTCTTCAATCGACACGGCATCGTCGTCCACGTAGCGAATGCGCTTGAGCATAAACACCTCGCTTTGCGGCGCGATGGCAAGCTCCGCCGCCACCTCGTCCGGACACTTAACGATCCGCTTATTCACCCACAGGGTATTGGGCTTTTTACCGCGCAAAACCACCTGCTGGGAAAATCCTCGCGCTTCCTTGAGCGAATATTCAAAGATGTTATTGATTTGGGTGCCGTAGCCACGAGAACGCGTCACCACGCCCTCTTCTTCCAGCGCCTGCATCGCCTTGCGCACCGTAATGCGTGACACCCCGGTCAACTGGCTCAGATCGCGCTCGCCCGGCAAAATATTGCCATGCTCCAGTATTCCGCTGCGCACGGCGTTTTTGACCGTCTCAGCAAACCTGAGGTACAGCGGGGTGTTATCCCCCGCCGCGATCCGTTCATTCAGTTGAGCAATTAACCGGGTATGCGCTTGTTCCATCTCTGTTTTCCTGGCCGAAAATCTCTAGCCAGTATACTCGCTCAACCCGTTACCACCATGCATGAAAATGGTGAACCGGGCCAATACCGTGACCGACCTCCAGACTATCGGCTTTAGCGAGCGCCAGCGAAAGCCAGACTTTGGCCTCTTGCACCGTATCGGCCCAGTTTTCATGGCGTGGACGCAGTGCCGCCAGCGCAGCCGAGAGCGTACAGCCCGTACCGTGGGTGTTTTTAGTCATCACGCGCGGGGCGGTGAATCGCTGTGCACCGTCGCGGGTAAAGAGCCAGTCTGGGCTTTCGGCATCCTCCAGATGACCGCCCTTCATCAGTACCGCGTCGCAGCCGAGCGCCAGTAATGCGCGGCCCTGCTCTTTCATTTCATGCTCGGTGCGGGCATGTGGCGCATCCAGTAGCGCCGCCGCTTCTGGTAGATTCGGCGTAATCAGCGACACCTGCGGCAATAGCTTTTTGCGCAGGGTTTCAACGGCAGATGCCGAGAGCAGCGGATCGCCGCTTTTGGCCAGCATTACCGTATCGAGTACCACGTTTTGCACCTGATACCGCGCCAGACGTTCGGCGACGGCTTCGACGATATCCGTCTCAGCCAGCATACCGATTTTGGTGGTATCTATGCGCACATCGCTGAACACGGAATCCAGCTGTGCCGCGACAAAATCCGGCTCAATGCGATACACCGACTGCACACCGCGCGTGTTTTGTGCCACCAGCGCGGTAATGACCGAGCAGCCGTAGGCCCCGAGCGCCGAGAACGTTTTGAGATCGGCCTGAATGCCCGCCCCGCCGCTCGGATCGGTGCCTGCAATGGTGAGTGCGTTGATACGTTTCATGCCTGCGCCTCCAGGTTCCAGAGTGCGTCGATAAAGGCGCTGGTAAAACTGCCCGGCCCGGTGCTTTGCGAAAGCGCGACGCTTCCCGCGCGTTTCATCCATCCGCATGCGGCGGCAACATTATCCAGCCTGTCGCCCGGCAGCGAACAGCTTGCCGCGACCACCGCCGACAGGGCGCAGCCGGTGCCGACCACGCGGGTCATCATGGGATCGCCGCCAACGATAGTTTTGGTTCGCTGGCCGTCGGTGACGTAATCCACTTCTCCTGTGACCGCGACAATCGCGTTGGTCTGGCGAGCCAGCGCCAGCGCTGCGGGTAACGCGCTGGCAGCAGTATCGGTGGTATCTACTCCGCGACCGCCCGCGCTCATTCCGGCGAGAGCGAGGATTTCCGACGCATTCCCACGGATGGCTGCCGGTTTGAGGGTGAGAATTTGCTGGCAAAAGCGGGTGCGAAACGCCAGTGCGCCAACGGCGACGGGATCGAGAGTCCAGGGTTTTCCGGCGGCAACCGCACTTTCGATCGCCCGACGCATGGCCTGCGCGCGTGGCGAAGTCAGCGTCCCGACATTGATCAACAGCGCATCGGCCAGCGCGGCAAACTGCTCTGCTTCTTCGGCTTCGATAACCATCGCCGGAGACGCGCCAAGCGCGAGTAAAACGTTAGCGGTAAAGGTTTGCACCACATCGTTGGTCATGCAGTGGGTGAGCGGAGAGCGCGTGCGGAAGTGATGTAAGACGTGTAAATCGAGCAGGTCAGGCTGCATGGTTTCGCTCCTGCCTTGCGTGAAGAAGCGATAACCGTGAAAGGCATCTGACTTCCCTACGCTGGCATTATCCAGATCAGGTGGTACGGGTATTTCTCAGCCTTCACAAGGAAGGGCACCCCGAGTCAAATTACATATAACTGATGTAATTCCAGAAGAGTAAAGGATGTGGCCTGCGCTGACAAGCCTTCTCAAAACGGTTTATTTATTGCCCACAATGATAAAAATAACTAAAAAAAAATAGCGCTCACATTCATTCACTTTGTATACATTTAATCTCTTTGATTATTTAGATTTAATCCTTTTTAAGCTCACAATATCAGCCCAATGCACCTTGCCCCGGCCCGATAACAAAACAATAAAAAACAATGCATTAGGTTAAATTAATGTTTACTTTCAGTGAGTTACCTATAAAACAGACTTGTGATCTGCATCAAAACTCACCTGAGTCCGTTAGGCGATAGTTCAGCTTCGTTAGCAATATCCTAACCATCAAAGAATGACATCCTCATCAACAGCAACACCCGACTCGGTTTCACGCGTCGGTATCTGGCTGCGTCAAAACTGAGGATCTTTTGCTTGTTTTTAAATTTATCGTTGAGATTTGTATTGTGAAATTAATGCTTGCTCGTAAAACCGCCATCGCTTTATTTGTATTATCTATGTCCTGCGCCGGTAGCGCATTGGCTGCACCGGTAATCTATGATCAAGCGTGGGGAGATTCCGTCGAAGCCGCGCACCAGGCTAATGTCGATCTTATTAACGATCATCAGAGCCAGATCACCCAAAATAAAGTGAATACTGACAGGGCTATTGAAGGACTCAATTCGCATATTAATAGCGTGGATAACGACCTGAATAGTACCAAAGATGCAGTGCTGGTGGTGAATAATGATTTGCAGCAAACCAAAGCAGATTTAGATAAACAAATTAACAGCACGAAAACGACTGCTAATCAGCAAACGGCCAGCGTCGACAAAGATTTACAGCACACCAAAACAGACTTGAACAGTAAAATTCATCATGTTCAGACGACTGCCACCCAGCAGTCGGCCAGCGTTGAACAAGATCTTCAGCAAACTAAAACCGACGTGAATAAGCAAATGGCTCAGGTGCAAAACACCGTCACCCAACAGTCTGCGAACGTTGCAAAAGATCTTCAGGACGCAAAACAGTTCTTCAACCAGCAGCAGGCCAGCAGCAACAGCCAGTTCAAAAACCTGAAAGACGAAGTCGACGACAATAAGAAAGAGTCCCGCAGCGGCGCGGCTTCTGCCATTGCGATTGCGTCGATGCCTCAGGTGGAAGCAGGACAATCGGTGATGTTCTCCGCAGGCGCGGGGACGTTCAAAGATGAACAGGCGCTGAGCGTGGGCGCATCATTCCATGCCGGGGCTTCAACGGTCATTAAAGCAGGTGTCAGTGACTCCACGAATAATGATTTTGCGATGGGCGCGGGAATTGGAATTGGGTTTTGATAAACCGGCTCATCTTAATTAAATATTTCACCTGTAATCTTTGATGATAGCCATCGTGACTAAAATAATAATTTGTTCTGCCGTTCTTTATATTTTACTGACGCTGACCGGTTTTTGGCTCGGCACCCTGTATAGCGATTATTTCTCCTGCCGTCAGTTTTCCCTGGCTTTAAATTGTGTTCATTGTAATGAGGTTAATAAATGAAGAAGTTACTGATGATTGCCCTGGCGGTTTCCGCGCTTTCTGCCTGCACCTCCCCTGCTGAACGCATGGCGAAGTGTGAAGCGCAGGGCGTTAGCCGTGATACCTGTTATCTGGCGGAACAAAACCGCACCACGGCGATGAATGCCGTGGCCGAAAAACAGGCTATGGAGAATGCCGCTAACGCCGTGCAACACGCGCAAAGTGCCAAAGTGCAGGACCCGCTGCGTGAGGCGTCATTTACCGCCAATGGCATTAACGCCACGGTTAGTAACGGTTTTTTCACCGCGAAAATCAACGGTAAGAAAGCCGTCGTGAAACGTTTTAATGCGAATAGTTATGAAATCAAAGGGGCGGGATACGTTCTCTCGGTCACCCTCGATGATAACGGCATCACCGACGCGTCCTGGAACAGAACCCACGGTCGCGATCATGGTTTATTGCAGTTTACGCAGAAGTAATGTTAAGGCGGCTAACGTGCCGCCTTTTTTGTATCGCGCATGGTGAGGGGTTTGGACTGCGAAGCGGCAGATTTTTGCTATCAAAAACATCGAGTTATTGGCTACTCTTTAACCCCCCTCTTTTGTAACAAAACAGTAAACAAATTAACCATTGAGCCACGCGCCAAAAGGCTCTATATTGGCCGCGTTTTTTACTCGCTACATCCTTAACTAACTATTTATTCAATCGAGGCGCATAAGACTGCCCCGATTGTAGGAGTGATATGATGACGGATAAAGTCCGTATTGACACCGCAGATGCCCACAAAAGCAACGAAACCTATCTGGCCCGTCAGGCCGAGTTTGAATCGAACGTCAGGAGTTATCCTCGCAAGCTGCCTTTAGCTATCACTAAAGCAGACGGCGTGTGGATAACCGATGCAGATAATAAAGAATACCTTGACTGTCTTGCCGGCGCTGGCACCCTCGCGCTTGGCCATAACCATCCTGATGTGCTGAAAAGCATCCAAAATGTCATTACCAGCGGCTTGCCGTTACATACGCTCGATCTGACGACTCCGTTGAAAGACGAGTTCTCGGAATACCTGCTCTCCCTGCTGCCAGGCCAGGGCAAAGAATATTGCCTGCAGTTCACCGGCCCGTCCGGCGCAGATGCGGTAGAAGCCGCGCTGAAGCTGGCGAAAAAAGTCACCGGGCGCAGCAGCATCATTAGCTTCTCTGGCGGTTATCACGGGATGACCCACGGCGCGCTGTCCGTGACAGGTAACCTGTCACCGAAAGAAGCGGTCGATAACATGATGCCAGAAGTGCAGTTCATGCCGTATCCGCACCAGTACCGTTGCCCGCTGGGTATCGGCGGTGACGCGGGCGTGAAAGCGCTGACTTACTACTTCGATAACCTGATCAACGACGTCGAAAGCGGCGTGCGTAAACCTGCGGCAGTGATTTTAGAAGCGGTTCAGGGCGAAGGCGGCGTGAACCCGGCTCCGGCTGAGTGGCTGCAGCGCATTCGTAAAGTGACTCAGGAACACGGCATTCTGCTGATTCTTGATGAAGTTCAGGCTGGATTCTGCCGTACCGGCAAACAGTTCGCCTTCGAACACGCAGGCATCGAGCCGGACATCATCGTGATGTCTAAAGCCGTCGGTGGCGGTTTACCGCTGGCCGTCCTCGGTATCAAAAAACAGTTCGATGCCTGGGCTCCGGGACATCACACCGGCACTTTCCGTGGCAACCAGCTCGCAATGGCGACCGGCCTGACCACGCTGAAAATTTTGAAAGAGCAGAATATCGCTGACAAAGTCGCCGCTCAGGGTGAATGGCTGAAAGGCCAGCTGGCAGAGCTGCAGAAACGTTATCCGGTGATCGGCCACGTGCGCGGCCTGGGCCTGATGATCGGTATCGAGATCGTGAAACCGCACGAAGCGCCAGACCACATGGGCTGCTTCCCGGGTGATGGCGAATTGTCTGCCCTGATCCAGAAGAAATGCTTCGAAGCGGGCCTGATTCTGGAGCGCGGTGGTCGTGATGGCGTGGTTCTGCGTCTGCTGCCGTCCCTGCTGATCAACGAGCAGGAACTGAACGTGTTCCTGGATAAATTTGAGCAGGCGCTGCTTGCTGCGGGCGTTCGCCCCGTTTCACCGGAGTAAGTGAAAACGATGTCTGATGTAAACCCAATTCTGTCGTCGTCGGCGCAAAGCATCGAGGCCTATCAGCAGGCCATCGAGCAGAGTTCTCAGGCGGTGATGCAATGGCTGCAACAGTCTGAGATGTATCAGGGGAAAACCGTCGCCGAATTGCGCGATAACATTTCTCTGAACTTCGGTCAGAAAGGCCTCGGCAACGAAGCGGCGATTGCCCGCGCGGTCGAGTACTTCCTGAAAGACAGTCTGTCGGTTCACCACCCGCAGTGCGTGGCGCACCTGCACTGCCCGAGCCTGGTGGTAAGCCAGGCGGCGGAAGTATTGATCAACGCCACCAACCAGAGCATGGACTCCTGGGATCAAAGCCCGTCAGCGACCATTATTGAAATGAAGTTGATCGACTGGCTGCGTACCCGCGTGGGCTATCAGGCCGGTGATGCGGGCGTGTTCACCAGCGGTGGCACTCAGAGCAACCTGATGGGGCTGATGCTGGCACGTGACGCGTTCTTCGCGCGTCAGGGCCACTCTATCCAGCAGGACGGCCTGATTGGCGATCTGCGTAAGATCCGCGTGCTGTGTTCTGAAAATGCACACTTCTCGGTGCAGAAGAACATGGCGCTGCTCGGTCTGGGCTACCAGTCGGTCATTCAGGTGAAAACCGACGAATGTTCGCGCATGGACCTGAACGATCTGGCGGCAAAAATTGCCCAGTGCAATGCCAATGGTGAGCAGATTCTGGCGATTGTTGCCACCGCCGGGACTACCGACGCAGGCGCTATCGATCCGCTGCGTGCTATCGCTGAGATGGCCGCAGAACAGCAGATTTGGGTGCACGTGGATGCGGCCTGGGGCGGCGCGCTGCTGATGTCCGATAAATATCGCGACTATCTGGACGGCATCGAGCTGGTGGATTCCATCACGCTGGACTTCCACAAGCAGTTCTTCCAGACCATCAGCTGTGGTGCATTCCTGCTGAAAGAAGAGCGTCATTACGAGCTGATGCGCTACCAGGCGGCATACCTGAACTCCGAGTTTGACGAAGAAGCGGGTGTACCGAACCTGGTCTCCAAATCACTGCAGACCACGCGCCGTTTCGACGCGCTGAAGCTGTGGATGAGCCTGGAAGCCTTGGGTCAGGAGCAGTACGCGGCGATCATCGACAACGGCGTAACGCTGGCGCAGGATGTGGCGGAGTACGTACAAACTCAGGATAACCTTGAGCTGGTCATGCAGCCTCAGCTGGCGAGCGTGCTGTTCCGCTTCCGTCCTAACGCTGAGCTGAACGAGGCTACCATCGCGTTGCTGAACCAGAAAATTGGTGACGCCCTGCTCGATTCCGGTCGTGCGAACGTCGGTGTGACTGAGCACAACGGCGTGACTTGTCTGAAGCTGACGCTGTTGAATCCAACGGTGACGCTGGATGATGTGAAAGTCCTGCTGTCATTGGTCGAACGCACGGCGCACGAAATTCTGGCGAAGTAACTTTCGTTTACCCCCGCACCGCCTGGTGCGGGGGTAATGTTCGTTTTGTTCTTCCTCTTTATCTTCCCTCAAAATCCCCCTTTTTCTCCGCCACCGCGCCAACGCAATAAAGCGTGTCCACGCTAAAATTCGGATTATTCATTTACCCCTCGTGTCAGTAACGCCTGGGCAAAGCTGTTCAGATTTGTTACATTTTTTTTCAAACATCTGCGGCGGTGATACCTAAAATGGGACGCTTGCTGCGCTGTGATACCACAGCGGGCTGAGGTATCAGCAAAAGGGTTAACTGGAGAAAAAATGGCTAAGAGTAAATTACTGCTTCTGGGTGTGTTGATGTCACTGGCGGGTGCCGTATATGCCGCTCCGCAACCGGCCGCTGCGCCTTCCGGCATTCAGGCTTACGAAGAACAAGAGTTCATTGCCGATTTCACAAAATTCAAAATTGGCGACACGGCCCCGGCGATGTATCAAACGCCTGAGTACATCATTAAGCAATTTCAGCTGCGTAATCTGCCTGCGCCTGACGCGGGAACGCACTGGACTTACATGGGCGAGAACTATGTCCTGATTAATGATACTGACGGGAAAATTCTCAAAGCGTACAACGGGGATATTTTCTATCACCGCTGATCCCATCACCGTCAGACTGTGGCAGGAAAGCGATCGGCCTTTCCTGCGTACCCTCTTTTTACAGGCCCGTCGTAAAGCGTGGCCGTGGCTGGATAGCGCCGACTGGAAGCTTGAGGATTTCGACGCAGCCACGCGCGACGAGCAGATCTGGGTGGCGATGCAAAATGGTCATCGCGTCGGGTTTGCTTCGGTCTGGAGCAACGATAATTTTCTGCATAATCTGTTTGTCGACCCGCAGTATCAGGGCGGTGGCGCAGGGAGCCTGATGCTGGAACACGTACAACAAAGGTTCACCAGTACAGGATCGCTTAAGTGTCTGGTCAGAAATGAGCGGGCGGTGGCGTTTTACCAGCGGCACGGCTGGCATATCGAAGCGACGGGGGATTCTCCGGACGGAGAGTATTACCTGATGCATTACCGGTTGCGGTAATGATGCGGGTTCCGTGCGGTCTTGCGCCCGGCGGCGCTTCGCTTGCGCGGGCCTACGGGTTTGGTGCGGTCTGGCTGCGCTGCGGGGCTACGGGTTTTGTAGGCCGGGTAAGGCGAAGCCGCCACCCGGCACAACAATCTAAAAATTAAACCGCACGAAACGCGATCTCGCTCGGAATCACTTCACCCTGCCAGTACAGCTGCGCAGCCACGCGCCCTGCCAGCTGACGGTACATTCCCGCAAACTCACTCTCAGGACGGCTCACCACGGTCGGTTTACCGCTGTCGAGATCTTCACGCAGCGTAATGTGCAGCGGCATTTGCCCCAGCAGTTGGGTGTGATATTGCGCGGCCAGTTTCTCTGCGCCACCGGTGCCGAAGATCGGCTCATGGTGCCCGCAGTTGCTACAGATATGCACGCTCATGTTCTCGACCACGCCGAGAACCGGCACTTCCACTTTCTCGAACATCACGATGCCTTTTTTGGCGTCAATCAGCGCGATATCCTGCGGCGTCGTCACAACGACTGCACCCGTCACCGGGATGTTTTGCGCCAGCGTCAGCTGAATATCCCCCGTACCCGGCGGCATATCCAGAACCAGATAATCGAGATCTGGCCACATGGTCTCCTGCAGCATTTGCAACAGCGCCTTACTGGCCATCGGGCCACGCCAGACCATCGCGTTATCGTCTGTTACCAGATAACCAATCGAATTGGTCGCCAGGCCATAGGCCATAATTGGCGCCATGTGGGTGCCATCCGGTGACGTAGGACGCTGATTTTCCGCACCCAGCATGTTCGGGATCGACGGGCCGTAAATATCCGCATCCAGAATACCGACTTTGGCCCCTTCGGCGGCCAGCGCCAGCGCCAGGTTCACGGCAGTGGAGGATTTCCCCACGCCGCCTTTGCCGGAGCTGATGGCAATAATGTTCTTCACGCCGTTGACGCCCGGCTGATTTTTCACACGCTTGAGCGTGGCGATGGTGTGCGTCAGCTTCCAGTCAATCGCCTTCGCCCCGGTGATGCGCAGCAAGTCAGAGCTGCACTGCTCTTTCAGGGTTTCGAAGGCGCTGGCCCAGACGAAAGGCATTTGCAATTCGACGTGCAGCGTATCATCCAGCCACGCGACGTGGTGCAGCGCTTTCAGCGCGGTGAGATTGTGCTTCAGGGTTGGATGCTGAAAATTAGCCAGCGTCCCGGCGACCATTGCTCGTAAGGCTTCCGGCGATTTGGCCTGGGATTGAGAACTCATCCCGACTCCTTTGTTCTTGTGAATAAGACCTTAGTTGAACAAGTTTACCTGAAAGGCCGTGGTTTGTGCTTACTTAATAATGACCCTTTTGGTACTATCAAAAACCCTTTTTACTGTAAAAGAAGTAATGCCCACTATGACTCAAGTCGCGAAAAAAATTCTGGTAACGTGCGCCCTGCCGTACGCAAACGGCTCAATCCACCTCGGCCACATGCTGGAGCATATCCAGGCTGATGTCTGGGTCCGTTACCAGCGAATGCGCGGCCACCAGGTAAACTTCATCTGCGCGGACGATGCTCACGGCACGCCAATCATGCTGAAAGCACAGCAATTGGGCGTCTCCCCGGAGCAGATGATTACCGAAATGAGTCAGGAGCATCAGACCGATTTTGCTGGCTTTGACATCAGCTATGACAACTACCACTCGACGCACAGCGACGAGAACCGCGAGCTGTCAGAGCTAATCTACACCCGTCTGAAAGAGAACGGTTTTATCAAAAACCGCACCATCTCTCAGCTGTACGATCCGGAAAAAGGCATGTTCCTGCCGGACCGTTTTGTGAAAGGCACCTGTCCGAAATGTAAATCCCCGGACCAGTACGGCGATAACTGCGAAGTGTGCGGCGCAACCTACAGCCCGACCGAGCTTATCGAGCCGAAGTCCGTGGTCTCCGGTGCGACCCCAGTGATGCGTGATTCTGAACACTTCTTCTTCGATCTGCCGTCGTTTAGCGAAATGCTGCAGGCGTGGACCCGCAGCGGTGCGTTGCAGGAGCAAGTGGCAAACAAGATGCAGGAGTGGTTCGAATCCGGTCTGCAGCAGTGGGATATCTCCCGCGATGCGCCGTACTTCGGCTTCGAAATTCCTGACGCACCGGGCAAATATTTCTACGTCTGGCTGGACGCACCAATCGGCTACATGGGCTCGTTCAAGAACCTGTGCGACAAGCGTGGCGACACAACAAGCTTTGAAGAGTTCTGGAAAAAAGATTCCAGCGCTGAGCTGTATCACTTCATCGGTAAAGACATCGTTTATTTCCACAGCCTGTTCTGGCCAGCGATGCTGGAAGGCAGCGGTTTCCGCAAGCCAACCAACCTGTTCGTGCACGGCTACGTAACGGTGAACGGCGCGAAGATGTCCAAATCACGCGGGACCTTCATCAAAGCCAGCACCTGGCTGAACCATTTCGACGCTGACAGCCTGCGCTACTACTACACCGCGAAGCTCTCTTCGCGCATCGACGATATCGACCTGAACCTGGAAGATTTCGTGCAGCGCGTGAACGCAGACATCGTCAATAAAGTGGTGAACCTGGCGTCGCGTAACGCAGGATTTATCGCCAAGCGTTTCGACGGCGTGATGGCGGCTGAACTGGCTGACCCGGCTCTGTACAAAACCTTCACCGACGCGGCAGCGACCATCGGCGAAGCGTGGGAAGCGCGTGAGTTCGGTAAAGCGGTGCGCGAAATCATGGCCCTGGCCGACCTGGCTAACCGCTATGTTGACGAACAGGCTCCGTGGGTAGTTGCGAAGCAGGAAGGCCGCGATGCGGATCTGCAGGCAATCTGCTCAATGGGCATCAACCTGTTCCGCGTGCTGATGACCTACCTGAAGCCGGTACTGCCGCAGCTGACCGAACGTGCTGAAGCGTTCCTGAATACCGAACTGACCTGGGATGCAATCCAGCTGCCGCTTCTCGGCCATAAAGTGAATACCTTCAAAGCGCTGTATAACCGCATTGAGATGAAACAGGTTGAAGCTCTGGTTGAAGCGTCGAAAGAAGAAGTGAAAGCGGCCGCTGCGCCAGTAACTGGCCCGCTGGCAGACGATCCGATTCAGGAAACTATCACCTTTGATGATTTCGCTAAGGTCGACCTGCGCGTTGCGCTGATTGAAAACGCGGAATTCGTGGAAGGCTCCGACAAGCTCCTGCGTCTGACGCTGGATCTGGGCGGTGAGAAGCGTAACGTCTTCTCCGGCATTCGTTCTGCGTATCCGGACCCGCAGGTGCTGATTGGTCGCCAGACGGTGATGGTCGCTAACCTTGCGCCGCGCAAAATGCGCTTCGGTATCTCGGAAGGGATGGTGATGGCCGCAGGCCCTGGCGGGAAAGACATCTTCTTGTTAAGCCCTGACGAAGGCGCGAAGCCGGGTCAGCAGGTGAAATAAACGAAAAAGCCGGAGATTATCTCCGGCTTTTTTTTGCCTATTTTGCCGGGTGGCGGCTTCGCCTTACCCGACCTACTAAACCCGTAGCCCGTGCAGGCGCAGCGTCGCCGGGCTTAGGCAGACGGCTTCGCGCCATGCACCCGATGGGTCAGCCCGCGCAGGAAATAACGCATAAACTGGTCGCCGCACTCGCGGAAATTCTTATGATCCGGCGCACGCATCATGGCGGTGATTTCCGGCATCGACACGCGGAATTTCTGCTCGGTCATGATCGCCATTACGTCGTCGGATTTCAGCGAAAACGCGATACGCAGCTTCTTCAGCACGATGTTGTTATTCACGCGACGCTCAGGTGACAGCACCGGCGCAGACTCGTCTTTGCCGCGCTTATCGTAGATCAGCCCGTTCAGGAACGAAGACAGAATGATGTCCGGGCAGCGAACGAAGCCCTCTTCGTCCTCTTTGGTTATCCAGCTGGCAATATTCGCCGGGGTCGTCTCGACCTCCGCCAGCGCCAGAATACGAACCAGATCGTTATTGTTGGATTTCAGGATGTAGCGCACGCTGCGCAGAATATCGTTACTTAACATAGAGCCTTCAACTGTCGGTGATGCGATGGGGCGCAGTGTACCAGTTTTACAACCCAATCGCCTCTTTCAGGGTTTTCAGATAGCGCCGACTCACCGGCACCGTCTGCCCCGCGCGCAACACCAGTTCCGCCTGGCCGTTCTCTTCCAGACGAATCTCCTTCAGATGCGCCATGTTCACCAGATACTGGCGATGGCAGCGGATCAGCGGCGTGCGGCTCTCCAGCGTGCGCAAGGTCAGCTCCGTAAAGCCCTCTTTGCCTTCGGAGCTTGTAACAAACACCCCGCTCATGCGACTGCTGACAAACGCCACATCGTCCATCTGCAACAGGTAAATACGACTGTGTCCGGTGCAGGGGATAAATTTCAGCGCCTGCTGATGCTCCGGCAGGAGCGTCACGTCCTGCGCGGTACGCTCCTGGCGCAAGCGGTTAAGGGTTTTCTCCAGTCGCTTCTCTTCGATCGGTTTCAGCAGATAGTCGAAAGCATGTTCTTCAAAAGCTTTGACCGCATACTCATCAAATGCGGTCAGAAAAACGATGTACGGACGATGCTCTGGATCGAGCATTCCGACCATTTCCAGACCGCTGATGCGCGGCATCTGGATATCGAGAAACAGCACGTCGGGGCGCAATTTATGCACCGCGCCAATGGCTTCGATGGCGTTGGCGCACTCACCCGCGATTTCAATGTCGCTCTGTTCTTGTAACAGAACCCGCAGGTTTTCCCGCGCTAACGGCTCATCATCGACAATCAGCACGCTTAACATGCGTTTTCCTCCAGCGGCAATCGTAAGGTAATACGGGTAAAACTGTCCGGCTCGCAGTTTACGGTAATGCCGCAATCATCGCCAAAGTGCGCGCGCAGACGTTTGTCGACCAGGCTCATTCCCAGCCCGCCTGACTCAGCGCCAGGCAGGTAAAGCCCGGCGTTGTCTTCAATGTCCAGCACCAGATGATGATTAAACTGGCTGGCGGAGATACGAATCTCGCCGGTCCCCAGCAGCTGCGAGGTGCCGTGTTTGATGGCATTTTCCACAATTGGCTGTAGGGTAAATGCCGGAAGATGCTGATGGGCCAACGCGTCCGGGACGAACAACGACACCTGCAAACGCGACTGGAACCGGGCTTTCTCAATTTGCAGATAGGCATTCACATGTTCAATCTCATCGGCCAGGGTCACAATTTCTGAAGGGCGCTTCAGATTCTTGCGGAAAAAGGTCGACAGAAATTGCACCAGCTGGGTCGCCTGTTCACTGTCGTGGCGGATTACCGCCTTGAGTGTATTCAGGGCATTAAACAGAAAATGCGGATTCACCTGAGCGTGCAGCAGCTTGATTTCTGACTGAGTCAGAAGCGCTTTTTGCCGCTCGTACTGCCCCGCCAGGATCTGCGCCGAAAGCAGCTGGGCAATCCCCTCTCCCAGCGTACGGTTGATGGAGCTGAACAGTCGGTTTTTGGCTTCATACAATTTGATGGTGCCCATCACCCGCTGATTCTCACCGCGCAGAGGAATCACCAGCGTCGAACCCAGCTTGCACTGCGGGTGCAGCGAACAACGGTACGGCACTTCATTTCCGTCGGCGTACACCACTTCGCCGGTTTCAATGGCCCGTAGCGTATAGGCTGAAGATATCGGTTTGCCCGGTAGGTGGTGGTCGTCGCCGGTGCCGGTAAAGGCCAGCAGCCTTTCACGGTCGGTGATCGCCACCGCGCCAATGTCCAGCTCCTGATACAACACCTGCGCCACTTTCATGCTGTTCTCTTCGTTAAAGCCCTGGCGCAGAATACCCTCCGTCGAGGCCGCCACCTTTAACGCCGTCGACGAAAACGCCGAGGTATATTTCTCAAACATCGCACGTTTATCTAACAGGATGCGCATGAACAGCGCCGCGCCGACGGTATTGGTCACCATCATCGGGGCAGCGATGCTGCTTACAAGATGCAAAGCATCTTCAAACGGGCGGGCGATAAGCAGAATAATCAGCATCTGCGCCAGCTCCGCCACCAGCGTAATTGCTCCGGCGGTCAGCGGGCTAAAGACTTTATCCGGGCGACCACGCTTGATCATATAGCTGTGGACAAGGCCGCCGAGCAGCCCTTCGACGATCGTCGAGATCATACAGCTGAGCGCGGTCATGCCGCCCATCGAATAGCGGTGCAATCCGCCCGTCAGCCCGACTAATCCCCCCACCACCGGGCCGCCGAGCAGCCCGCCCATCACCGCCCCGATGGCGCGTGTGTTGGCAATCGAGTCTTCAATGTGCAGGCCAAAATAGGTGCCAAGAATGCAGAAAATCGAGAAGGTGACGTAGCAGAGGAGCTTGTGCGGCAGGCGAACGGTGACCTGCATCAGGGGAATGAACAGCCGCGTTTTGCTCATCAGCCACGCGATGACCAGGAAAACGCACATCTGCTGAAGCAGCAGCAACACCAGATTAAATTCGTACATGACTGCAAACCGCACTGTCTAAAAACGCGTAACATACACTGATACACATTAACTTTCTTTGAAGCATTCCAAAAAAGCTGCAATTCGTGCCCGTCATCACATCCTTTAGCGGTACAACTTCCACCCTTCGCATTATTTGTTCAAAAAACGGTCGATTCTTCCTGGTTCGCGAATCAGCGTCTACAGTTATTCTGGGGATGCGCAAGCCAGGGGGCGAACATGGCGCTTTACACGATAGGTGAAGTGGCACTGCTTTGTGATATCAATCCTGTGACGCTGCGAGCATGGCAGCGGCGGTATGAGCTGCTAAAACCGCAGCGAACGGACGGAGGACATCGTCTGTTTAACGAAGCGGATATCGACCGGATCCGCGAGATCAAAAGCTGGATCGATAACGGCGTTCAGGTCAGCAAGGTCAAATCGTTGTTATGTGAACACGATGCCGATAGTCTGGCCGAGTGGCGTGAACATCAGGAAACACTGCTCCGGCTGCTACAGGCCGGTAACTTTCAGCGTCTGCGAACCTGGATCAAGGAGCAGGGCCGGGGTTATCCCGCCCAGACGTTAATCACACATCTGTTTATACCGCTTCGTCGCCGTCTTTCTCAGCAACCGGCACTGCAGGCGCTGCTGAGCATGCTCGATGGGATGTTGATCAATTACATTTCCGTGTGCCTGTCGACGGCACGCAAGAAGAGCGGAAAGGACGCCCTGGTGGTCGGCTGGAATGTTCACGACACCACCCGCTTATGGCTCGAAGCCTGGATAGCCACGCAGCAAGGCTGGCGTGTAGACGTGCTGGCGCATTCATTAGCTCAGCTTCGCCCGGAGCTTTTCGAAGGGCAAACCCTGCTGGTCTGGTGCGGAGATATCCCCACTGCCGCCCAACAGCAGTCGCTGAATGAATGGCGCGAACACGGCTATCCCGTCATTACCCTCGGCCCGTAAATGTCTTAACGGCATTTAATGGTTCATTAACAGGTGTGCTTCACCGTATAATTGGGCGGTTAACAAAAGGAGCACATTATGAAGGCAACCAAAGTGGCCGCAATCACCCTCTTCGCTTTAATGGCCATCAGTGGCATTGGCGGCGTTATGCTCGCCGGCTACTCATTTATCGTGCGTGGCGGTGTCGGCTGAGATACTGCGCCAGCCGTTCAAACCCGCGATCGACTACAATCGCTGCCAGCGCAACCAGCACCGCACCTTGCACAATATAGGCTGAGTTAAATCCGCTTAATCCGATGATGATCGGCGTGCCCAGGGTGTTCGCCCCGACCGTTGACGCAATGGTCGCCGTGCCGATATTGATGATCACCGACGTGCGCACCCCAGCCAGAATCACCGGTGCCGCCAGCGGCAACTCCACTTTTCGCAGACGTTGCCCCGCACTCATGCCCATTCCTTCCGCCACGCTTGTCGCCGCCGCAGGCACAGCCGTCAATCCGGCCAGCGTCGCCTGCAAAATCGGCAACACGCCGTATAAAATCAACGCAATAATCGCCGGTTCCTGACCAAAGCCAATCACCGGTACTGCAATCGCCAGCACCGCCACCGGGGGAAATGTCTGTCCAATTGCAGCAATCGTCTCCACCAGCGGGCGAAACTCACGGCCCATAGGTCGCGTCACTGCAATCCCGGCCCCAACGCCGATCACAATCGCGATGGCGCTCGAAACGCCCACCAGCCAGAAATGGGCCAGCGTCAGGCTGATAAAACTCTCCTGCAAATAAACGGGGCGCGGCAATCCGGGGAACAACGCGCTAAACAGCCCACCGCTGTAAGGCATTAGCCATAATAGCGCGACGAACAGCAGCACCAGCCACAGGAGCGGATCACGTAGCCATTTCATGTGCCACCTCTCCCGCCAGTAAATCCCGAAAATGCAGCGTTCCACACGGAAAGCCTTGCTCATCCACCACCGGCAACACTTCGCACTGACGGGCGACAAACGCCGACAGCGCATCGCGCAGGCTCATCCGTGCCTGAAGCGGCTCCCCAGTGACAGCGCCATCCTGCGGGCGCAGATACTCACCAACGGTGCGCAGAGACAGCAGCCGCACGCCCAGTTCACTGCGGCCAAAGAATTCGCGTACAAAGTCCGTCGCAGGACGCGTTAACAGCTCCAGCGGCGTGCCCTGTTGCACCACTTCCCCGCTGTCCATCAAAACCAGACGATCGGCGAGGCGCAGGGCTTCGTCGATATCGTGCGTCACCAGAATAATCGTGCGCCCGAGAATGCGGTGGATGCGGGTCATCTCCGTTTGCAGCGCGCTGCGGGTCACCGGGTCCAGCGCGCCAAAGGGTTCATCCATCAGCAGTACTTCAGGATTGGCAGCTAAGGCACGCGCCACCCCGACCCGCTGCTGTTGCCCACCGGACAGCTGATGCGGATAGCGCTCGCGAAGCGATGGCTCCAGCCCCAGCAGCGCCATCAGCTCATCCACCCGGTCGGCCACTTTTTGCCGCGACCATTTTTGCAGTTGCGGCACGGTTGCAATGTTTTGCGCCACCGTCCAGTGCGGAAACAGGCCAATCGACTGAATGGCGTAGCCCATCCGGCGGCGCAGCTCCAGCACTGGCAGGCTGCGGATCTCCTCCCCGGCAAAGCGAATCAGCCCGCTGTCGTGTTCCACCAGCCGGTTGATCATCTTCAGGGTGGTCGATTTCCCTGAACCGGAGGTGCCGATCAGCACCGAAAACGCCCCTTCTTCAAAGCGCAGATTCAGGTTTTTTACCGCCGTCTGCCCGGCAAATTCTTTGCTCACATCGTGAAATTCAATCATTATTTTTCCCCTTCAGCAGGGCCAGCCACAGGGCAAAGAGTGCGTCCACTACCACCGCCAGTGCAATGGTCGGAATGACGCCGAGTAACACCAAATCCAGCGCGCTGCTGAGCAAGCCCTGGAACACCAGCGCCCCGAAGCCACCGGCCCCAATCAGCGCGGCTATCACCGCCATCCCGACAGTTTGCACCGCAACCACGCGCAGGCTGCGCAGCAGAAGCGGTAGCGCCAGCGGAAGCTGGATTTTCCAGAATCGCTGGCTGGCGCTCATCCCCATCGCGCTGGCGCTTTCCAGCACATCGGGCGACACCTGGCTCAATCCGGCAACCACCCCGCGCGCCAGCGGCAGTAATGCATACAGCACCAGTGCAATCAGCGCAGGGGTTAGCCCGGTCCCCGCGATTCCGATGGCGGCAAGCGCGGGAAAAGATTTGACCAGGCCTGCGAGCGGTGCAATCAGCAGACCGAAAAGGGCCACGGACGGGATGGTCTGGATCACGTTCAGCACCGTAAATACCGGCCCCTGGCGTTTAGGATGACGGTAGCACCACAGGCCGATCGGCACGCCGATGAGCAGCGCCGGAACCAGTGTGCCAAACAGGATGGTCAGATGCTGCAACAGCGCATCGTTAAACACTTCCTGACGGTTGGCGTACTCTTTCAGCAGCGAAAGGGTGTTCAGTTCACCGCTGAACAGCAGCGCCAGCGGCAAAATCCAGATCTGCGCATTCAGCAGCCAGCGCCACACCGGGCGCGTCGTCAGACGGCGGATCGCATCGCTACAGGCCAGCAGGCATAGCGCCATCCACAGCCACAAACCGCTGCCTGTCGAGGTACGCGCTAGCGGAGTGTCGGCTGTGGCAAGATGATTCGCCGCCAGTCCGGCGCTCCAGGCCAGCAGCACAAAAAGCAGTTCGCAAACTATCAGCGTGAGAATGAGCGGCACGCGCCCGGCGCAAAAAGACAGCACGGTAACGCATACCAGAGAGAGCGCCAGCAGGAAGGGCGAAACCGCCCACACCTGCCAGACTGAAAGCCCCTCGCCGGACATCAGCCGGTTCGGTGCAAAATTGACGAACGGAAGCGCGCACGCTGCCAGCCCGACAAACGCGAGCAGCAGCAGTACGCGGTTATGACATGTTTTTGGCAAAGCGTTGTCCTGTTACTTCACGAGTCTTTTTTGCTTCAGGAAATCTGCCGCCACTTTTTTGGCATCCAGCCCTTCCACCGCAATACTCGCATTCAGCTGTTGCAGGGTTTTCTCATCGAGTTTTTCAAATACCGGTTTCAGCCACTCGCCGATGTGCGGATATTCTTTCAGCACCGCCTCACGTACTACCGGCGTCGGGGCATAGATAGGCTGCACGCCTTTCGGATCGGTCAGGGTTTGCAGACCCAGCGCCGCCACCGGGCCGTCGGTGCCGTAGGCCATTGCCGCATTCACGCCCGACGTTTGCTGCGCGGCGGCTTTGATGGTCACCGCCGTATCGCCGCCCGCAAGAGACAGCAGTTGCTTCTGGTCGAGTTTGAAATCATAGGCTTTTTCAAAGGCCGGAAGCGCATCCGGGCGTTCGATAAATTCCGCCGAGGCTGCCAGTTTGAAATCGCCCTTGTCTTTCAGATAGCGGCTGAGATCGTCGAGCGACGTCAGCTTGCCTTTCTCGGCGATGTCTTTACGAACCGCAATGGTCCAGGTGTTGTTGGCGGGCGCAGGCGTCAGCCAGATCAGTTTGTTCTGTTCGGCATCGAGTTTTTTCACCTTCTCGTAGCCCGCGCTGGCGTTTTTCCACGCCGCGTCGTTTTCATCTTTGAAGAAGAAAGCCCCATTACCGGTGTATTCCGGATAGATATCCAGCTCACCAGAGGTAATCGCCCCGCGAACCACTGGCGTGGTGCCAAGCTGCACTTTATTGACGGTCTTCACGCCGTGGCTTTCAAGCACTTGCAGGATAATATTGCCCAGCAACGCCCCTTCCGTATCAATCTTAGACCCCACCTTTACCGGCTCTGCCGCCTGTAAAGGCAAGCTCAGCGCCGCCAGTAACGCCGCTGAACCCCATATCCCCTTTGCGATTGTCATTCCACTTTCCTCATTAATTTGCCGCCTTTATCAGGGGCTTGAGAGAAAAGCGTAGACTAAAATCGGAAAATCATCCTTCTTCTGGCAACCGGAGCGGAACCGTCAGCAAACTGGCGGCAAAATAGAGCACCGCAATCACCCACAGCGTCCCCTCCACGCCAAAAGGTGACACGCACAGCGTCACAATCAGCGGGCCAACAAAATTGCTCAGCCCCGATCCGAGATTCAGGCACGAGATGGCTGCGCCTTTGTTCTCCGGTAGCAGCGACGGGATCAGCGCGCTCAACGGGCCAAAGGCTCCCAGCCCGATGGCGTACAGGGCCAGGGCCAGAAACAGCGCCGTTTCGCTGTCACCGAACAGTACCGGGGCGTAGCACACCGCCAGCATCGCCAGGCCGCACAGGGAGCCAGAGAACCAGACCACCGTGTTACGCCAGCCGATGGTGTCGCCCAGCCAGCCGAAGAAGTAGTTAGCAAAGATGTTGAGCACATTCACCAGCCCCCAGACGGTGAGCCACTCGGCGATGCTAAACCCGAAACGCGGGAGGTAAACCGGCATCAGGATCACCAGCGAAAACTTGCCGATATCGTTGATGGTTTTGACGATCACCGCCAGACGCATTTTCGGCTCGCGCACCAGCACCAGAATTCCCTCGGCAAAGGCCGCGCCGAGATGGCCTTCGCGCTGCCAGGTCGGGCGATCGCGATTGAGCACCAGCGCGCAGAATGCGCCTGCTGCAACAAACGCAAATCCGCTCAGCAGCGTGGAGGTTTCGCCAATTCGCGGCAGCATCAGGCTGGAGTACCACGGTCCAACGATGGTCATCCCCACGCCGAACGCTATCCAGAACCACGACACCGCGCGCCCAAGAATGCCCGGCTCGCAGCGCTGGTTAATCCACACCAGAAACGAGTACGCAAACAGCGGATACGCCACGCCGCGCAGGGCGTAGCTCGCGACCATCAAGGGATAATTCCCGTGCGGCAGCGCGTAGCCGATAAACGGAATCGAACCGATGAAGTAAATCAGCGTCGCGGCCCACATCAGGCGGCGCAGACCGAGCACGCCCGCGCCAATCCCGGAGAACCACGATACCGCCGCGACGCACAAACCAAACACCGACGACAGCAGGCTGATGTGTACCGCATCAAAACCCCGGTGCTGTAGCATCGATGCCAGCCAACTCTGCTCGATGGTGGCCCCGGTGATAAACAGAAAAATCCCGACAAAACCCCAGCACAATTCCCTGGGCAACCCCAGCCTGGCCCACAGGCCCTGCTGGATAAAAAGTCCTTGTTCCGTCATGCCATTTTGTCTCGCAGCGTGCGTGCATTCATGCGTTTACGATTCATATATCCGACGCTGTTTTCTCCCCAGCAGTGGTCGTACGGCATCCCGGTCAGGCTTTCGATCACCGCTTTGTTCTCCGCGCTGACCGTCGCCTTGCTGCCGCCCTGCTTCAGGCGCGCCACTTCTTCGTTGAGAATCGCGTGGGTGCGGCTGTTCACTTTGAACTGGAAGGCCGACCAGATCCCCCACAGCGTCAAAATGACCGGCAGCACAATCATGATCACCAGAATCATGTTGATGGCCGACTGCGGCTGTGCGCTTTGTCCGGAGACGAAACCGGATATTTGCAGTGCCACGCCGACGAGGAAAATCGACAGCGCCTGCGAGGCTTTCCGCAGCAGGCTCATAAAGCCCGCGAAGATCCCTTCCCGACGGCGGCAGGTGAGAATTTCATCCACGTCCGCAACAAAGGTGTAGTTGTTCCACGGAATAGCGTAGATACCGCCACGCGCCAGCCCAGCCACTGCTGCACCGACGTACAGCAGCGTCATCCCGCTGGTCCCGCTGAAGTACGCCGAGACAAACAGGGCAAAGGCCACCAGCGCCATCGTGGCCTGGGTAGCAAACGCGCGTGACGGGGAGTAGCGCAACGTCAGCCAGGTCGCGATGCCCACGCCGAAGAATTGCAGGCCATTGACCACGCCGAGCAGGTTAGAAGCCATCACCGACGAGGTCATCAGGGCGAAAACCACAAAGTAGGTAAAGACTGAGTTGAAAATATCCTGCGCCACCGAGCCACCGAGATACATCCCCAGATGCGAACGGAACGTTTTGATTTTTAACGTCGAAACGAAATCGTAATAGATATGGTACGCGCGGGTGGCGAACGGCTCTTTCTCTTCGTCCTCGTCGTGTTGCTCATTTTGCTGGATCTCTTCCAGCGAGCGTTCCCAGGTGCCGAAGTAAACGAAGAACAGCACGATCATAAAGGAGACGGTAAAAATCGCCCCGGTGTAGAAGAACGAATCGGACGAGTCAGGGCCAAAGTACGCCACCAGACGCCCCGGCAGAAACGCCGCCGCAAAGCCCGCGAGCTGGGCGATGTACATGCGTGCGCTGGTCAGTTTTGAGCGCTTTTTGAAATCCGACGTCATCTCCGCTGACAGGGTGTCGTACGGGATGATGATCATGGTGTAGACAATTTCAAACAGGATGTAGAACAGCAGGTACATCCAGTAGTTGAAGCCTTCTACCCATAACAGGCTGTAGACCGATACCAGCGGAATACTGGCTAACAGGAAGAAACGGCGACGGCCAAACCGACGCCCTAAACGCGTTTTGTGGAAGTTATCGGAAACGTAGCCAATCACCGGACACATGATCACGTCGACAATTCTCGCCACCGCAAACAGCGAGCCCGCCTGGATTGGCGTCAGGCCGCAAAAGGTGGTTAAGAAAAACAGCAGCCACGCACTGACTAGCGTAAAGGCCCCGGAACCGATCACATCCGCCAGACCGTAGCAGACGTAGTTCCGCAGTTTGATTTCCCGCACTTTTTTGATCATTTTGAACTCCGGATATTCTCTGGGTCCCAGCCCGTCGGCAGCGGCGTTGGGCGCGTAATGGTGATGGCATGAAGATGCAACCCGTCGACGCCGTGCGCGTAAATAGCAGGCAGGCCGTGCGGGTACATTTCCACACCGTGGGCGCGCCCGGTTTGTAGATTCACCAGATAGGCGTTATCCAGCCCCATTCCAGTTGGACGCTCCGGGTTACACGGCGGGCGAACGTCGTAGTAGCCTTGCTCGTCGGATACGGCGAGTTGCTGATTGAAGGTCAGACCGTTAAAGGTGATATCGCGGATCGCACCCGACGTTTCGCTGTGCAGATTAATCGCCCCCTCACCCACACCGTTCAGGCTGGCGAAGACAATCTGGCTGATATCGCCCGGCGTAACGTCCGGCGCGCGGTGGCGCACGGAGATAAACACCGGATCGGCTTTCCCCCAGTGACACGGATTGGCGTGGCGGCAGTCGAAAATGATGTTGCTGAAGCTCATGTGGCTGAAATGGCCGCCGTCGCGGGAGACCAGGCCGATACCGCGGTTGGATTCAAAGATCACGCAGTTGCTGACCGCCAGATGGGTGATGTCGGCGAAGGTTTCGGTCCCGACTTTAATCGCGCAGCTTTTGGAGCGAATGATGCAGTTGTTCACTGTAACGTTATAAATCGGCTGCTGTAGCTCCGGCGTTTTAGCGGTGGTTTTCAGGCAGATGCCGTCATCGGCAGCGCTAAAATAGCTGTCGCTAATGTGGACATGCTGACAGCTGTCGATATCCAGCGCGTCGGTATTCGCCAGCGTCAGATCATTATCAATGCTGATATTGCGGATAAACACGTGGTTACAGCTCACCAGATGGGCGGTCCACATCGGCGAGTCGTACAGGGTGATATCGGTGATGCGTACCTGATCGCACCCTTCCAGCACCAGCAGGCGCGGACGCTGCTCTTTCGGCTGGCGATAGCCCTGAGAATCCGCCTGTGCTTCAAACCAGGCTGTGGCGTTGCCGTCGATACAGCCCGCACCGCTCAGCGTCACGTTGCGCGCATCGCGGGCGTAGATCAGCGCCATGCGAGACAGCTCGGCCATGCTTTGCGTTTCGGCGGCGTGGTAATCGCGCGCATTCTGGCTGGCCAGCAGCCGTGCACCCGCCTCAAGATGTAGGGTGAAATTCGACGGCAGCACCAGCGTACCAGTGAGGTAAATTCCCGGCGTGACCACCAGCGTGCCGCCTCCGGCTGCGGCAAGTTGGTCAATTAGGCTTTGGAGGGTGGACGTCACCGGCGTCTGGCCGCTGCGATCGAGGGAGACATTTTCTAATGAGAGTTTCATGTGAATACCTGTCTGCTGTGATGTGACAGGGATTAAACGGGTTTTCTGCGCCGGGTAAGTGGCATGTTTAGCGGGGTTTTGTGGGAAGAGTGAAGAGAGTCACGCCTGCCCGACGCGGCAGGTTGCGCATTTGATCTTGTTCACGTTTTCATCGGTGAGGGAAAAATGAAGTGTGAATGGGGTCACGTTTGGCGGGTGGCTGAGGGGGTGAAAAGTGCGTTTCGGTGAGATTTTGGGATGAGAGGGAGGAATGTTGCGGGGTGGGTCACAGATTGGGCGGGGAGTGAGGGATTGGGGGTTGTGCGGCTTGATGCCCTCACCCCGGCCCTCTCCCACTGGGAGAGGGAGAATTAAGTCCCCTCACCTTCGAGGGAGAGGGCGAATTTAGTCCTCTCTCCCTCGAGGGATAAAACCAGCTCAGTGCGGTTCCCTCTCCCTTAGGGAGAGGGTGAGGGGGAAACCACCACTACAACAGCTCGAACTCGCCCTTATTCACCCGCGCAGAATCTACGCCGATAAAGACGTTGAACTTGCCCGCTTCCGCATCATATTTCATTTGCTGATTCCAGAACTTCAGCGCATCGACGTCAATCGGGAAGCTCACGGTTTTGGTTTCACCCGGCTTCAGGTCAACCTTCTCAAAGCCGCGCAGCTGTTTCACCGGACGGCTCATGGACGCGGTGACATCCTGAACGTACATCTGAATCACCGTTGCGCCTTCGCGTTTACCGGTGTTGGTCACGTCCACGCTGGCGGTCACTTTGCCGTCACGTTTCATCGTTGGCGTAGACATTTTCACGTCCGACACCTTGAAGGTGGTGTAGCTCAGACCATAACCGAACGGATACAGTGGGCCGTTAGCTTCGTCGAAGTAGCGCGAGGTGTATTTGTTCGGCTTATCCGCGTTATACGGACGACCGGTGTTCAGGTGGCTGTAATAGACCGGAATCTGACCAACGGAACGCGGGAAGGACATCGGCAGTTTGCCCGATGGGTTGTAATCGCCAAACAGCACGTCGGCGATGGCGTTACCGCCTTCAGTTCCGGCGAACCAGGTTTCCAGCAGCGCGTCTGCCTGCTGATCCTCTTTCACCAGCGCCAGTGGACGACCGTTCATCAGCACCAGCACCAGCGGTTTACCGGTCGCTTTCAGGGCGCTAATCAGGTCACGCTGGCTCTGCGGAATGTTGATGTCGGTACGGCTCGACGCTTCGTGCGCCATACCCTGCGCTTCGCCGACAACCGCCACGACCACATCAGACTGTTTCGCCGCATTGACCGCTTCGTCGATCATCTCTTGAGGAGAGCGCGGATCGACTTTCACCGCCTCTTCGTACTGGTTCAGGAAGGTAACGATATCTTTGTCGTTGGTGACGTTCGCCCCTTTGGCGTACACCACGTTGCCGTTTTCACCCAGCGCGTTTTTAATACCGGTCAGCACGGTAATGGACTGATCGGCGACACCCGCTGCGGACCAGCTGCCCATCACGTCGCGTTTGCTATCAGCCAGCGGGCCGACCACAGCGACAGTGCCAGATTTTTTCAGCGGCAGGGTTTCGAGGCGGTTTTTCAGCAGTACCAGGCTTTCGCGCGCCACTTCACGGGCATCTTTACGATGCAGGCGGCTTTCGGCGTTGGTATCAACCGGGTCAGAATCTTTCGGCCCTAAGTGGCTATACGGATCGTTAAACAGCCCCATGTCGTATTTTACGTTCAGCACGTGACGGGTGGCGTCATCCAGCTCCGCCATCGTGACTTTGCCGGTTTTCACCAGGTCTGGCAGGTATTTGCTGTAGTACTCGTCGCTCATGCTCATGTTGATCCCGGCTTTGAGCGCCACGCGCACCGCGTCTTCCGGATCGGAGGCGGTACCGTGTTTAATCAGCTCTTTAATCGCGCCGTGATCGGAAACGGTAATACCCTTAAAGCCCCACTGGTCGCGCAGGACATCTTTCAGCAGCCAGGAATCGGAGGTCGCCGGGGTGCCGTTGAGGGAGTTCAGGGCCACCATCACCGCGCCGCTGCCCGCGTCCAGCCCGGCTTTGTACGGCGGCATGTAGTCGTTGAACAGGCGCTGCGGACTCATATCGACGGTGTTGTACTCTTTCCCGCCCTCCACTGCGCCGTAGGCAGCGAAGTGTTTAACGCTGGTCATCACTGAATAGCGATCCGCCGGGCTTTTACCCTGCATCGCTTCAACCATCGTTTTGCCGAGAGTGGCGGTTAAATAGGTGTCTTCCCCGAAGCCTTCGGACGCACGGCCCCAGCGCGGATCGCGCGAGACATCGACCATCGGTGCCCAGGTCATGTTCAGACCGTCGTCGGCGGCTTCATAGGCGGAAATGCGCCCCACGGTTCTGACCGCATCGAGGTTAAAGGACGAGGCCAACCCCAGGCTTATCGGGAAGACGGTACGCTGGCCGTGCACCACGTCGTAGGCGAAGAAGAGAGGAATTTTCAGGCGGCTGAGCTGCATCACCTGGTCCTGCATTTTACGGATATCTTCGCGGGTGACGGTGTTGAAAATCGCCCCGACCTGGCTCTCTTTGATCATCTCACGGATCGCCTCTTTCGGGTTATCCGGGCCGACGCTTATCAAACGCAGCTGGCCGATTTTTTCGTCGACCGTCATTTTGGTCAGCAAGTCGGTAACGAAGGCGTCACGGGCTTCCGGGGTTAACGGGTGGTTGCCAAACAGATCTTCAGCCAGCGCGGGTTGCAGCGCCAGGCTTACTGCGACAGCTACAGAACAAAGCCATTTCATGTTGTTGTACTCTCTCATCATCAACCGCCGGAAAACTCGGCCAGACCGTGCGAAAAGCGCAGTGTGCCACAAACCCTTTAAACGTTGCAGGGTTATTCTCTGATTTTTCTCATGAATACTTGTTCGCTTAACAGTTAATCGCGCTATGCTTTACAGCGAGAAATTTGCCCCACCACAAGGAGTGGAAGATGACGTCTGTTCGCACACAAAATAACAACACTTTCATTAACGAACTGTCTCGCCTGGTTGGTCACTCTCACCTGCTGACTGACCCGGAAAAAACCGCCCGCTATCGCAAGGGCTTCCGTTCTGGTCAGGGCGAAGCGCTGGCGGTGGTGTTCCCCGGCACGCTGCTGGAACTGTGGCGCGTCCTCAGCGCCTGCGTCGCCGCCGACAAAATTATTCTGATGCAGGCGGCGAATACCGGCCTGACGGAAGGCTCAACGCCGAACGGCAATGATTACGACCGGGATATCGTCATTATCAGTACCCTGCGCCTCGATAAACTGCATCTGCTGGATAAAGGCGAGCAGGTGCTGGCGTATCCTGGCACCACGCTATATTCACTGGAAAAAGCGCTCAAGCCTTTCGGTCGTGAGCCGCATTCGGTGATTGGTTCCTCCTGTATTGGCGCGTCGGTGGTTGGCGGGATCTGCAATAATTCCGGCGGTTCGCTGGTGCAGCGCGGCCCGGCGTATACCGAAATGTCGCTGTTTGCGCGTATTGATGAAAACGGCAAGCTCCAGCTGGTGAACCATCTGGGGATCAATCTTGGCGTCACGCCGGAGCAGATCCTCAGCAAGCTCGACGACGAGCGTGTCAACGACGCCGACGTGCAACACGATGGCCGTCACGCCCACGATCATGATTACGTTGAACGCGTGCGTGATATCGAGGCCGATACCCCAGCGCGCTATAACGCTGACCCGGATCGTCTGTTTGAATCCTCCGGCTGCGCGGGCAAACTGGCGGTGTTTGCCGTACGCCTCGACACTTTCCCGGCAGAGAAAAATCAGCAGGTCTTTTATATCGGCACCAACCAGCCGGACGTGCTGACCGAAATCCGTCGCCATATTTTAGGTGAGTTCAAGAATCTGCCGGTGGCGGGCGAGTATATGCATCGCGATATTTACGATATCGCCGAGCGCTACGGAAAAGACACGTTCCTGATGATCGACAAGCTCGGCACCGACAAAATGCCGTTCTTCTTCACCATGAAAGGCCGCGCCGACGCGATGCTCGGTAAAGTGTCGCTGTTCAAACCGCACTTCACCGACCGCTTTATGCAGAAGCTCGGCACCGCCTTCCCGGCGCATCTGCCGCCGCGCATGAAAAGCTGGCGCGATAAGTACGAACATCACCTGCTGCTGAAGATGTCGGGCGATGGAATTACCGAAGCGCAGACCTGGCTAGCAGATTACTTTAAAACTGCCGAAGGCGATTTCTTCGCCTGTACGCCGGAAGAAGGCAGCAAGGCGTTCTTACACCGCTTTGCCGCGGCGGGCGCAGCGATTCGCTACCAGGCGGTTCACGCCGACGAAGTGGAAGATATTCTGGCGCTGGACATCGCCCTGCGTCGTAACGACACCGAATGGTTTGAACATCTGCCGCCGGAAATCGACAGCAAGCTGGTGCATAAACTCTATTATGGCCACTTTATGTGTCACGTTTTCCACCAGGATTACATTGTCAAAAAAGGCGTGGACGCGCATGGGCTGAAAGAACAGATGCTGGAACTGTTGCGCGCGCGCGGGGCGCAATACCCGGCGGAACACAACGTGGGGCATCTGTATGAAGCCCCTGAGACGCTTAAACATTTTTATCGCGAGAATGACCCAACCAATAGCATGAATCCCGGCATTGGTAAGACCACAAAGCACAAATACTGGAAAGAGGCGTCAGATGCAGAGCATGGCGAGACGCAAGCTGCTGATCAAAGAGTAAAGCCCCATTGAAACTGTTGTTAAGCTCTTAACAATCGTACTAGAGTAGTTTCACATCGCCGGAGAAACCTTTCTCCGGCATTTTATTCTGAGGAGCAAGCCCACCATGTCGGCCGTTGATATCTTATCTGCTTGTGAAGTTGAGGTACGAGACGCCCAACCTGACGACGTTCATGCCATTGCCGCGATCTATGCCTGGCATGTGCTCAACGGGCGCGCCTCGTTCGAAGAAGTGCCCCCGACTATTGATGAAATGCGCCAGCGTATGAGCACAATTGCCGCTGACAGTTTACCCTGGCTGGTGGCGCTGTATCGCGGCGTAGTGGTCGGATATTGCTACGCGGGGCTGTATCGTGTGCGCCCGGCTTATCGCTACACGCTGGAAGAGTCGATTTACGTTGATGCCAGCGCGACGGGGCGTGGCTTTGGCAGTGCATTAATGGACGCACTTATCGCCCGTTGCGAACAAGGTCCGTGGCGACAGATGATTGCCGTGGTCGGAGACGGGCATAACAATGCTGGCTCTCTGCGGTTGCATAAAAAACATGGATTCGAAGTGGCCGGACAGCTCAGAAGTGTGGGCTATAAGAAAGGGAACTGGCGGGATACGCTGATTATGCAGCGTCCGCTGAATGACGGTGACTGGACGCTGCCGGAATAGCTTTTGTGCGGTCTGGTGCCCTCACCCCGGCCCTCTCCCACGGGAGAGGGAGAAAACACTAAAAACGGCAACGAAGTTGCCGTTTTGCTTTGACCTTGTAGGCCCGGCGTTTGCCCGGCCTACAAAACCACAACCAACATAACCACAGCAGACGATCAATCGTTTTGCGCGGTTTCCATCTGCGCCGCTTTTTGCTTTTTATAGCTCATCGCCGCCGCAGGAACGGGTGTGACTTTCCCGGTTTCAATCCAGGTGCGTAAACGACTCGCATCAGCAAAGTGGGTGTATTTCCCGAATGCATCCATCACCACCAGCCCGACCGGTTTACCGTTAAAGACGGTACGCATCACCAGACAGTGACCTGCCGCATTGGTAAAGCCGGTTTTGGTTAACTGAATATTCCAGTTATCGCGATACACCAGATGGTTAGTATTGCGGAACGGCAGCGTGTACGCCGGATTGGAGAAGGTTGCCATCTCTTCGCGCGTGGTGCTGAGCTGGCCGATCAGCGGATACTGTTTGCTGGCCAGCAGAAGCTGCGTCAGGTCCCGTGCGGTCGAGACGTTATGAATCGACAGACCGGTCGGCTCGACAAAACGGGTGTTGGTCATGCCCAGTGATTTGGCTTTCGCATTCATCGCGCGGATAAACGCGTTATACCCGCCCGGATAATGGTGCGCGAGGCTCGCGGCCGCACGGTTTTCCGAGGACATCAGCGCCAGCAGCAGCATATTTTTACGGCTGATTTCGCTGTTCAGACGCACGCGAGAATAGATTCCTTTCATCTCTGGCGTCTGGCTAATATCGACTTTCAGTTTCTCATCCAGCGGCAGTCGTGCATCAAGCACCACCATCGCGGTCATTAATTTGGTAATAGACGCAATCGGACGCACCAGATCCGGATGACTGGAATAGATCACCTTATTGGTATTCAGATCGACAATCATTGCGCTACCGGAGGCAATTTCCGGTTGAGCGGCAGTGGTGACTGCAGTTGTTTTAGCAATCGCTGGCGCGGCAACAGGCACAGCCAGGATCAGCGCAAGGCTAAGCAAAGAAATTCGGAATTTCAGCATGGTGAGACTTCTGATAATTATTCATGCACGTGATGACGTACGCCTCCTGTCACATCGAGCGAAACAGGCTGGCCAAGGCATCATAGCGGCCCTGCTGAGTTGTCGCCAGTGGAGAATCATGAACAGATGCTGCATTGCTGGCATTTACGCCAGCAATGCTTTTACCTCAGAAGAGACGGTAGCCGTAACCCCACAGAATGACCGTGAGTGCCAGCAGCGCCTCCAGCACCAGCACGCCAATGGCGAGAGTTGAACTGGAGAAGCTTAAACCTTCTTCTTTGTTAATGTTGAGGAAGGTCGGAATACCGACGTACAGCAGATAGCCGGTGTAAAACAGCGCGATGGTCCCAATCAGCGCGCACAGCCAGACCAGCGGATAAAGTGCCACGATGCCGCTCATAAACAGCGGTGTCGCCACATATCCGGCGAAGACCATGCACATCGTGAGCGACGGACGCTGCGGATAGTTACGCGCCATCCAGTAAATAACCCGCCCCATCACCGCCACGCCTGCCAGCATCAGTCCGTAGAACACTATCGCCAGCGCCAGCCCGGTCATCCAGGAAAGCTTCACGATAGTGCCATCGCCAAAATTCCAGCCAATTTGTGTTGTGCCTATAAACGCGCAGATCACCGGTACGGCAGCCATGAGCAGGACATGGTGCGTGTAGTGATGCGCGACCGTTTCGTTCTCGCTTCTGATGACATGCATCTCACGATCGGGATGGGAAAACAGCCCCCAGACATGGTTCATACAGCCCCCTCATTGTCGGCCCGTCAGGCGATACCCTAAGTATAATTCAGCTTTAGATTATTTTATGACCAGCAATAAAAATGCCGCTTACGGGCAAATCACGCTGGTTGCCGCGCCATTGATTCACAGGGTGTATGCTTAAAGGAGGTTCACAGAGGGAGACAACGCTGACCTTATGGATATCAATAGTCTGATTGAACAATACGGGTATGCGGCGCTGGTGATAGGCAGCGTGGCGGAAGGTGAAACCATTACGCTTCTCGGAGGGGTGGCGGCCCATCAGGGTTTACTCCGTTTTCCGCTGGTGGTGGCCGCCGTGGCGCTCGGAGGGATGATTGGCGATCAACTGCTCTATCTGCTGGGATTACGCTTTGGCCCGACCCTGCTCAAACGTTTCTCAAAGCATCAGAAAAAAATCAACCGCGCCCAGCGGCTGATTCAGCGTCATCCTTACCTGTTTGTTATCGGCACCCGGTTTATGTACGGTTTTCGTATTATCGGCCCGCTGCTGATTGGTGCCAGTCGTTTGCCGCCGAAAATCTTCCTGCCGCTCAACATCATCGGGGCCATTGCCTGGGCGCTGATTTTTACCACGCTTGGGTACGTCGGCGGGGAAGTGATCGGCCCGTGGTTGCATAATTTCGATAAGCATCTGAAGCACTGGATCTGGTTAATCGTGGTGGTGGTCGTGGTGGTAGCCTGGCGACTGTGGCGCAAGCATCGGGATAGTGCGCGGGAGTAAAAGTATTACTCCCGCACGCGTTTAGCTGTGGTGGTATCCGCCGCCCAGCGCGGAGGTGAGTTGCAGCGTGGCATCGACGTACTGGCCTTGCAGCGTCAGCCCAGCGATGTGCTCCTGCAGAGCAGGAATTTTCACTTCGCTGACGCGCGAACCAGCAATGATCCCGGCGTTAAAGCGAGCCTGCGCCTGGGCTACCACGCGCGCGGTATCGGCTTCAATTTTCTGCTGTTGCTGGGTCTTACTGATCAGCGTGTCCACTTCACTGGCTGTGCGAGCGACTTGATTCACCGCATCGACCACCGCTTTGTTGTAATTCGCGACGGACAGATTGCTTTGCGCCTGGGCGATATCCAGATTGGCATTCAGGCGTCCGCTGTCGAAAATCGGCAACGTCAAACCTGCCGTTACGCCCATTTGTTGCGCCGACGAGCGGAACAAATCGCTTAAGTGCAGGGCATCCTGTTGCAGGAACGCCATCAGGTTGACGTCAGGATAAAAGGCCGCCTTCGCCGCATCCACTTCGTTCATAGAGGCTTCGATATACCAGTGCGCTTCCTGCAGATCCGGGCGGCGTGCCAGCAATTCGTAACCGAGCGTCGACGGTAGCGAAGCCTCAATTTTCGGCAGGTCGTGCGGGGCCAGCTTCATCGACGAGGTATTGGTCAACGCCTGCAGGCACGCTTCGATGGCTTTCATTTTCCCGTGGACTTCAGCCATCTGTTCCTCGGTTTTGCTGGCGTTGATATCGGTGACGGCGCCTTCAACAGAAGAGTTGATGCCCTGCTGATACAGCTCGCGATCGACGGCGATGATCGACTCTTGTTCTTGCTTGATGTGGGTGAGCACATTACCGATGGCGGCCTGCGTTTGCCACTCCCAGTACAAACGCGCCACGCTGCTGGCGAGCAGCTGCCGGGTCTGTTCCATCTCCGCTTTCTGCGCGTTGACTTTGCCAATGCGTGCCTCGACCTGAGAGCGGTTTTTCCCCCACAGATCCAAATCCCAGCCCGCGGTCAGGCCAAAAGTACCGTTGGTGTACCACGGCCCTGTAGTGCCCGCCGCTGGATCGGTGAAGGCAAACGGACCCATCAGCCCTTCAGCTGACATTTTTTGCCGCTCGGCATCAGCAGAGAAATCAACCTGAGGGCCACCCGCTGCCATTGCCATTTTGGCCTGTGCTTCGGCCAGCGCGATACGCTGATGCGCAATCTGCATATCCGGCGCATCGGCCTGCGCTTTCGCAATCAGGGAATCCAGCTCAGGGTCGTGGAAATCTTTCCACCATTCGTTTTTGGGCCACTGGGTATGGCTAAACTGAGTGCTGATTTGGGTCACTGGCGATTGCGGTTTCAGTGAAGCTGCCGTGTCGTGGCCAGGAGCACACGCCACAAGAAGTAAAGAGAGAGGTAAACTCAAAGAATAAATAATTGAACGTTTCATCACGCCATTCACGCAAAATAGAAAGACGCAAATTACGCCTGATGCTTTTCTTTTTTTTAGTAACCCGTGGCAACCCGCACTTTGAAACACACGCACATAATCAGAAAAATATTCTCGTTATGAATTAGTTAATTATATTCATTCATCGCACTGATGAATTAGGCGTGCTGTCAGGCTGCTACACTTAAATGGATTTGAACTCATGCCAATGGAGAAGGGAATGAAAATACTACTGTGGATTATCCTGATTATTTTCCTGATTGGTTTACTGGTTGTGACAGGCGTCTTTAAAATGATTTTCTGAGGGTCCCCCGACAGGCTTTGGCCTGTCGGGGCAAGATTATTTGGACTGAATGACCCGCGCAATATCCGCCGACGTTTGCAGAGTGCGAATCTCCTGAAATAACGTCAGCGCTTCGGCGTATTCTTTGCGTAAATAGCTCAGCCACTGCTTAATACGTGCCACATGATATAGCCCGGTATCGCCCTGCTTTTCCAGACGAGAATATTTTTGCAGCAGCGTGACCACGTCAGGCCAGGGCATACGCGGTTCATTGTACTTAATCACCCGGCTCAGATTGGGCACATTGAGCGCGCCGCGACCGATCATTACCGACTCGCAGCCCGTTTCTTTGATGCACGCCTGCGCGCTTTCGTAGTCCCAGATTTCGCCGTTAGCGATTACTGGAATAGAGAGTCGCTGGCGGATTTCGCCGATCGCCTGCCAGTTAATACGCTCGGCTTTGTAGCCGTCATCTTTGGTTCGCCCATGAACGGCCAGCTCTGTGGCTCCGGCCTGCTGTACCGCATCGGCAATTTCGAACTGGCGGTCGCTGCTGTCCCAGCCCAGGCGCACTTTCACCGTGACCGGTAAATGGGCTGGCACCGCCTCGCGCATTGCTTTCGCGCCACGATAAATGAGTTCAGGATCTTTGAGGAGTGTCGCCCCACCGCCGCTGCCGTTGACCATTTTCGACGGGCAGCCGCAGTTGAGATCCACACCGTATGAACCCAGTTCAACGGCGCGGGCGGCATTTTCCGCCAGCCACTCAGGGTATTGTCCCAATAGCTGAATGCGTACCAGCGTGCCGGATGAGGTGCGGCTCTGGCGATGCAGCTCCGGGCAGAGTCGGTAAAACGACTTTACTGGCAATAGCATATCGACCACCCGCAAAAACTCGGTGATGCAGAGATCGTAATCGTTAACCTCGGTCAGCAGCTCGCGCACTAATGAGTCGAGCACGCCTTCCATCGGCGCCAGTAAAACACGCATTCTCAGTACCTGTGAAAAAAGACGCGCTATAGTAGCCGCTCTCTACAGGCGTGCAAAGGCTTTAACGCGAGTCTATCTCACAAACCAGTAGGCCAATATGCCCAACACGATAACAATGAGTATCGTGAAAGCCGGCCCCATTGCGAAGGCGTACCAGTTCAGATCTTCTTCTTTTTTTATATCGTTGAAACGCATCAGGGCGCTTGCGGCATCCAATGCCGTAACCTCTTCAAACTGCTGTTCATAGCCCTGCTCTTTCAGAAGCGTTGCGGCCTCAGCGTTACGTTTCTCCACTGCCGAAATCTGTGTTCCCTTTTTGAAAAAAATGAAATCTTTCACCGGAATCTCCTGACCACGATAATGCCTTTTATCATATCATCGCTTCAAAAATAGTCACCGCAACTACACTGTTTTAACTGGCTTTTACTGTGAATGCTGTGGAAATGCCTAACGTTCCAAAAAGGAATGTCTGGTATGCTCAAATTTCATGTTGTGATCCGTAGCACGTTTCTATGTTTAATTGTATGATGAATTCGTTCCATCAAGGACTTTCACCATGACCAAAACATTCAATACCCTCTGGCAGTACCTGCGTGCATTTGTGCTGATTTATGCCTGCCTTTACGCCGGGATTTTCATCGCCTCCCTGCTGCCTATTATCATACCTGGCAGTATTATCGGGATGCTGATTCTGTTTTTACTGCTGGCGCTGCAAATCCTGCCCGCTAAATGGGTCAATCCCGGCTGCTACGTGCTGATCCGCTATATGGCGCTGCTGTTTGTGCCTATCGGTGTCGGGGTGATGCAATATTACGATCTGCTTAAAGCCCAGTACGGCCCGATTCTGGTCTCATGTGCGGTGAGTACGCTGGTGGTGTTCCTGGTGGTGAGCTGGAGCTCGCATCTGGTGCACGGCGAACGCAAAGTCATTGGGCAAAAAGGGACAAAAGAATGATAGCCAATATCTGGTGGTCGCTGCCGTTGACCCTGGTGGTGTTTTTCGCTGCGCGTAAACTTGCGGCACGCTTTAAGATGGCGTTGCTCAATCCGCTGCTCGTTGCCATGGTGGTCATTATTCCGTTCCTGCTGTTCACCGGTATTCCTTATGAGCGCTATTTTGCCGGTAGCAAGATTCTGAACGATTTACTCCAGCCTGCCGTTGTGGCACTGGCGTTCCCGCTGTATGAGCAATTGCATCAAATCCGCGCACGCTGGAAGTCAATCATCACCATTTGCCTGATTGGCAGCGTGGTGGCAATGGTCACTGGCACGTCAGTGGCGCTGCTGATGGGCGCATCTCCGCAAATTGCCGCCTCTATTCTGCCGAAATCCGTGACCACCCCCATTGCAATGGCCGTTGGCGGCAGCATCGGCGGGATACCAGCGATCAGCGCCATGTGCGTTATTTTTGTCGGTATTTTAGGCGCGGTGTTTGGTCATACTTTGCTAAATTTAATGCGTATCCGGACCAAAGCTGCGCGCGGCCTGGCGATGGGTACCGCTTCGCACGCCCTTGGCACTGCGCGCTGTGCCGAACTGGACTATCAGGAAGGCGCGTTCAGTTCGCTGGCGCTGGTAATTTGCGGGATCATGACTTCGCTCATCGCTCCCTTCCTGTTCCCGATTATTCTGGCGATCGTTGGCTAAAATTTGCGATGTGTCGCGCAAATTTCATTTTGTTTTCATAAGTTGCATACATAATGAGAAGTGGATCACATATAAAGCCCTGGTGGCTCCGTACACTACCGATCCATTAACCTTTATGAGGCATTGCCATGCACCCACGTTTTCAAACTGCTTTTGCCCAGTTAGCAGAGAATTTGCAATCAGCCCTGGCTCCGGTTCTGGCGGATACGCACTTCCCCGCCTTGCTGAGCGCAGAGCAGGTCACGACGCTTAAACAGGCAACGGGACTGGACGAAGACGCGCTGGCTTTCGCACTGCTGCCGCTGGCTGCCGCCTGCGCCAGAGCCGATCTCTCCCACTTTAACGTTGGTGCCATTGCGCGCGGCGTGAGCGGGACCTGGTATTTCGGCGGGAACATGGAGTTCCTGGGTGCGACCATGCAACAGACCGTCCACGCCGAACAAAGCGCCATCAGCCATGCCTGGCTGCGCGGTGAAAAAGCGCTGCAAGCCATCACCGTGAACTACACTCCTTGCGGTCACTGCCGCCAGTTTATGAATGAGCTGAACAGCGGTTTGCAACTGCGCATCAATCTGCCTGGCCGTGAGCCACATACGCTGGGTGACTATCTGCCGGATGCCTTTGGCCCGAAAGATCTGGATATCAAAACTCTGCTGATGGATGACCAGGATCACGGCTACGCTTTGACAGGTGATGCGCTGTCCCAGGCCGCAATCGCTGCGGCGAACAAAAGCCACACCCCTTACAGCAAATCACCGAGCGGCGTGGCGCTGGAGCTGCGTGATGGGCAAATTTTCTCCGGGAGCTACGCTGAAAACGCCGCCTTCAACCCGACGCTGCCACCGCTGCAAGGCGCACTGAATCTGCTGAGCCTGAACGGGTACGACTATCCGGATATTCAGCGCGCGATTCTGGCTGAAATTGCCGATGCACCGTTGATCCAGTGGGACGCCACCGCCGCCACGCTGAAAGCGCTGGGCTGTACCAGCATCGACCGGACATTGCTGGCGTAATTACCCTGTGCGGGCAGAAATGCCCGCTCTGCTGATGAAAATCCCCCCAATCAAACCGCTGTTTCTTGCGCTTACCAGGCGGGTAAAGTAGCCTGAGTGAAATTTCCCTTCACGGAACGAGCCATCTTCATGTTAAAGCGCGTGTTTTACAGCCTGTTTGTCCTGGTCGGCATTCTGCTGTTGACTGCACTTGGCCTCGACCGTTGGATGAGCTGGAAAACCGCCCCTTACATCTTTGATGATCTGCAGGATTTACCTTATCGCCAGGTCGGCGTGGTGCTGGGTACCGCCAAGTATTACCGTACTGGCGTTATCAATCAGTATTATCGCTACCGCATTCAGGGCGCGCTTAACGCCTATAACAGCGGAAAGGTCAATTACCTGCTGCTGAGTGGCGATAACGCCCAACAAAGTTATAACGAGCCGATGACCATGCGAAAGGATTTGATTGCCGCAGGTGTCGATCCGGCAGATATCGTGCTCGACTACGCCGGATTCCGTACCCTGGATTCCATCGTCCGCACGCGCAAGGTCTTTGATACCAACGATTTTATTATTATCACCCAGCGCTTCCACTGCGAACGGGCACTGTTTATCGCCCTGCACATGGGCATTCAGGCCCAGTGTTATGCCGTTCCCTCACCGAAAGATATGTGGAGCGTTCGGGTACGTGAATTTGGCGCCCGCTTTGGCGCGCTGGCCGATCTCTATCTGTTCAAACGTGAACCGCGTTTCCTCGGCCCGTTAGTTCCGATTCCGGCGATGCATCAGGTGCCTGAAGATGCGCAGGATTATCCAGCGGTGACGCCGGAACAGCTTCTTGAATTGCAAAAGAAAGAGAAAAAATAAGTCATTTTTATATTTTCTTTATAGTAGTGAGTGGCATTTTTACAGCCCGTTTATATCTTAAAATAAACGGCTATTTTATGCTGGATTCATCGCCATCACGGCCTCACTGAAGCGCAATTATGAACTCCATCATCAGTACTTTATTTCTGAAAAATATCCGCTCATATCTTAATTTCCCGGTCGCATCTCTGCCCGGTTATTTACAGTCGGAAGTTAACGATTATTTAAGTGATTATCCACTGACTCAACATGTGGATGTTTATCTTTATGACATCAATGGCACGATGCGCGGAAAACGTCTTTCTGTTGAGAGTCTTTTTACGCTTTCAAAAGGATGTTATTTTCCGCTTTCCGTCTATTCGATGGATCAGAAAGGCAAGGTTTCGTGTCATTCCCCAGCACAACCCCTTCATGACGAACCCGATCACCTGTGCCTGCCAGTGCCGGGCACGCTGCGCCCTTCGCCTCAGGACCCCTTGCATACCGCGCAGATCCTGCTGACGATGACCGACAACCATCAGGCTCCGTGTCAGCTGGAACCGCGCGTTATTCTGCAGAACGTGCTTTCGCGCTTTCATCAGCATGGGCTTTATCCGGTGGTCGCCCCCGAAATTGAGTTTTATCTCTCCAGCCCGCAGCCAGAGGATATCCGCGGCCAGGGATGTTTTAATATGGAGAATTCCACAGCCCGTAGCGCCGTTTTTAATGACCTTGAGCAGCTCGCGCAGGTTCAGCAAATCCCGCTGACCGGTATTGTGGCAGAGGCCGAATCTGGCCAGTTTGAACTGAATCTTAAGCACAGTTCCCGCATCTTAGAAGCCTGTGATAACGTACTGGCCTTGCGCCGCCTGACGCGTTATGTCGCTGAAAAACAGGGTCTTAAAGCCAACTTTATGGCGAAACCCTACAGCCTACAGTCTGGCAATGGTCTGCATTTTCACTTCAGTTTGCAGGATGTACACGGAGAAAACGTGTTTGCCTCCTCCGCCGATGAGCTCAACAGCATGATGCGCCTGTGCATTGCCGGTCAGCTGGCGCTGATGCCTGCTTCGGTAGCCATCCTCGCGCCCGGTGTGAACGCATTTCGGCGTCTGCGCAAGAACCTCGATGAGCCCCTGTTTAACTCATGGGGATATAACAACCGCTCCGCCGCCCTGCGTATTCCGTGCTCTGACGAGGGCAATCGGCGCATCGAATATCGTCTTGCAGGCGCCGATGCCAACCCCTATCTGGTGGTCGCGACCATTCTTACCGGCATGTTGTACGGACTGGAGTGCTTCGACGAGCACGACCTTGCCGACCCGCAGAACGCCGCCCCGGCCCTGCCACTGTTTCAGCAGCATGCCATCGAACAGTTTGCCCAGTGTCAGTATCTGACCGACAGCCTGGGACACGCGTTTTCGCAGCAGTGGATCGCCTGCAAACTGTCGGAATTAGCCTGGTTCGAAAGTATCGTGACAGAGGAAGAATCCACCCTGAGTTAATTCCATTCTCGAATATCATTTCCCCGAGGCCAGATTCACTGGATATATTATGTCTACGTTGATTATTGTTTCGAACCGTTGCATTACGCGAAAGACGACATTTACCGATCCGCTACTGGACGTTCTGGAAAAAATAGCCATTAATTATTCCGCTAAATGGTACGGATGGGACGGTGAAATAGAGACCAGCCGAAAAGGACCACAACGAAGCCGCCATGATATTAATACTTTTACCGTATATAGCAGACCGTTTTCCGCCAACGAATACGAGAATGGATATCACGGATACATCCATAAAGTCTTGTGGCCGGTATTTCACAATCGCCCCGACCTTGCGGAATATCAAAAAGAGTATTTCACGACCTATAAAATGAATGCGCAAAACGTCGCAGAGGATATCGCGCAAGATCTCCGCGATGAAGAGATTATCTGGGTGCATGATTACCATTTGCTCCCGGTGGGCAAAATGCTGCGTGATGGAGGGCATCACAATATGAGCGGTTTTTTCCTGCATCAACCCTTCCCGCCGGGTGACGTCCTGCGCAGCATCCCGGAGCATAACTGGCTGGTGAACGCGTTACTGGAGTATGACGTGATTGGCTTTCAGTCGAGCGCCGACGTCAGTAATTTTCTGACCTACGTGCTGCGATACCATCGGGTCACACGTCTGGCGCCTGACCTTATTCAGCTCAATGGCAAAACCATCCGCATCGGCATTTTCCCCTGCGGGATTGTGGCTGATGCTCAGAACGTGGCACCGCCCATACATCGTCAGGTTGATGACTATCCATGTCAGATAATTATCAGCAACGATGTAATCAGCGATATTAGCGGTATTCATTACCGGCTGGATGCGATGCGAACCTTTTTGAACCACCATCCGCAGTACATCCGCAATGTCAGTTTGCTACAGATATCCGATCCGTCGCGTGAATATCCTCGTTCGACCAGCAATCTCTGTACGCGTCTGGAAAGGTTTTGCGGTGAGTTAAACGGCCAGTACGGTGATTTTTCGTGGTATCCGGTGAATTACATCCACAACACCCTGTGCAGCCAGACGTTGATTCAGGAGCTGTACGCCAAAGCCCAGGTGGCGCTGTTTACACCACTATCGGAAGGCACCAGCCTGAGCGCCAAGGCCTTTATCCTGGCGCAGGATGTCGACGATCCTGGCGTGCTGATCCTCTCGATGTTTAGCGGTGCGGCGGAACAACTGAGCGAAGCGATTATTGTTAATCCCTACGATGCCAACGAAACCAGCGATGCTCTGCACTCTGCGCTCTCGATGCCGCTGCATGAGCGCAAACGGCGTCACGGATTGATGCTGAAGAAGGTTCTGCGCTACGACAGCCTGTGGTGGGGGCGAACCTTTATTGAGGCGCTGGAGGATAAAACCCGGCCTGCGGCACCGGTGTTCAGAACTTCCCATTACGGCGTTTTCACGCCGCAAAAACTCTACTAAATAAAAAGGCCCGCTGAGTCAGCGGGCCTCATAAGCGTCGTGAAGATTACTTCTTACGCGCGTATTTCAGTGAATCCAGGGCAACGGCGAAGATGATGATCGCGCCCTTGATAATGTACTGCCAGTACGGGTTCACGCCGATGTAGGTCAAACCGTAGTTGATAACGGTGAAGATGATAACACCAGTCACCACGCCGACTACGGTACCCACACCGCCGCTGAAGGATACGCCGCCCACCACGCAGGCTGCAATCGCATCCAGTTCATACATAAAGCCGAGGTTGTTGGTCGCCGAGCCGATACGGCCTGCTTCGAGCAAACCACCGAAGGCATAGAACACGCCGGACAGGGCATAAATCATGAGCAGGTTCAGAGCCACGTTCACGCCAGATACTTTTGCCGCTTCCGGGTTACCGCCGATAGCGAAGATGTTTTTACCGAAGCGGGTTTTGTTCCACAGTACCCAGACAAAACCGACGGCGATCAGCGCGTAGAAGGTGATGTAGGAAAGGCGGAAACTGCCCAGCGCCACAAAACCTTGCGCGAACGTCGAGAAGCCACTGTCGAAGCCTGAAATCGGTGATGCGCCGACGAAGTCGTAGTACAGGGAGTTGATACCGTAAACGATAATCATCGTGCCCAGCGTGGTGATAAACGGCGTCACGTTCAGGTAGGCGATGATAATACCGTTGATCAGACCGATGATGGCGCCAACCACGCAGACAATCAGCACGACGACAATGATCGGCATGGTCGCCATTTCCGGGAACACCTTGTTGGCGTTCTCCATCGACTGCAAGAGCGTGGCCGCGACAACCGCAGCCAGACCGACCTGACGCCCGGCTGACAGGTCAGTACCCTGAGTCACAATCAGCCCGGCCACCCCGAGGGCGATGATGATACGCACTGAGGACTGGGTCAAAATGTTACTCAAGTTAAGCAAACTTAAGAACGTAGGGTCCTGGAAAATAATAATGGCCAGCAACACTAAAAGAACAACGTAAATACCGCCTTCTTTCAGATAAGTGAGAAAACTCTTTTTATTTAGCGCACTCATGAGGAGCCCCTGATCTTAAAGGTGCAAAGACGCAAGACGGAGAATTTCGTTTTGCGTTGTCGTTTTGGTGTCAACAATTCCGGCAACGAGACCATTGCTCATAACCAGAATACGATCTGTGATCCCTAACAATTCCGGCATTTCGGAAGAAATAATAATAATCCCTTTATTCTTTTTCGCCAGTTCAGCAATCAGCTGATAGATTTCAAATTTTGCACCTACGTCAATACCACGAGTCGGTTCATCAAGCATTAAAATTTCTGGTTGGGTTAATAGCCAGCGACCAATAATAACCTTCTGCTGGTTACCGCCGGAAAGTGAGCCAATTTGCGTTTGATGTCCTGGCGTTTTCACACGCATTGAATCGATAACCCACTGGGTATCACTTTTCATGCGGGAAGTATCCAAAAGACCGACTTTGTTTTTATAGTTCCGAATATTAGAAATTAACGAGTTAAAATTAATATCCAGATAAGCATAAATCCCCGTTGAGCGGCGCTCTTCGGTCACCAGGGCGAAACCGTGATTAATGGCTTCATTGGCGTTGTGATTATTAATTTTCTTTCCGTGCAGCGTAATCGTACCCGCGACTTTTTCACGGATACCAAACAGGGTTTCCACGATATCGGTACGTTTTGCACCGACCAGGCCCGCGATGCCCAGAATTTCGCCTTTGTGCAAATCGAAAGACACATCACGAATAGACGGCTGGCGCAGGGATGTGAGGTTACGCACTTCAAGAATCACTTCACCCGGCTTGTTCTCTTTATCCGGGAAGCGCTGGTTCAGGGAACGGCCCACCATCATCGCGATGATCTTGTCCATATCCAGCCCTTCAAGGGGCTGAGTGGTGATCCACTGACCGTCACGCAGAATGGTGATTTCATCGCACAGCTGGAAGATTTCTTCCATTTTGTGCGAGATATAAACGATGCCGCAGCCGCGATCTTTCAGCTTACGGATAATGGTGAAAAGGTGATTAACCTCTTTTTCCGTCAGTGATGAGGTCGGCTCATCCATAATCACGATTTTCGCGTTATAGGAGAAGGCCTTGGCAATTTCGATCATCTGCATTTGTGAAACGGATAACGTGCCTACGCGTGCGCGCGGGTCGATATCAATATCCAGTTCATCAAAAATCGCTTTCGTATCACGATACATTTTGTCCTGATCGACAAATACGCCTTTGGTCGGATAACGACCCAACCACATATTGTCCATAACAGAACGTTGAAGCACCAGGTTTAATTCCTGGTGAACCATCGAAATACCATTCTCCAGTGCTTCCTTGGCGGAATGGAAGTCGATCTCTTTCCCCTGAAAAAGAATGCTACCAGAATCTTTTTGATAGATTCCAAAAAGGCATTTTAATAATGTCGATTTACCTGCACCGTTCTCTCCCATCAACGCATGAATAGAGTGAGGACGTACTTTTAAATTAACATTGTCGAGAGCCTTAACGCCCGGAAAAGACTTGTTAATACCGCTCATTTCTAACAAGAATTCACCTGAGGACTGAGTATTTGTGCTGACCATAATTATACCTTGACGGCCTCGCATATCGCGTTATAAAAGGGCGCAAAGAATTGCGCCCTGTGAGAACAGGCAATATCTAACTTATTTACCGATAAACTCAGCCAGGTTTGACTGGTCTACGCCCACGTAAGGTACGCGAACAATTTTGTTCTCGATTTTCCAGTTGGTGCCTTCTGCCGCTGCTTTACCATCGGCCAGGTTTTTCGCCAGATCGAAGGTCGCTTTCGCCTGGTTGTTGGCATCGTTCAGCACGGTACCGGCCATTGCGCCAGATTTAACCAGTGCCAGCGCTTCTGGCAGTGCATCCACGCCGAAGACCGGAATAGAGGATTTATTGTGTGCTTTCAGCGCTTCAACTGCACCCATTGCCATCGCATCGTTGTTGGCGATAACCACTTCGATTTTGTTAGCATTCGGGCCAGACAGCCATGCGTCCATCTTATCTTTCGCCTGAGCGGTATCCCACATTGCAGTGTCTAATGCCAGCTGCTGGGTTTTCAGACCTTTGTCGTTCAACTCTTTGATAACATATGTGGTACGCGCTTCAGCATCCGGATGGCCCGGCTCGCCTTTCAGCAGCACGAACTGAATCTGACCGTCTTTGTTCAGGTCCCAGTTCGGGTTAGCAGCCCAGTGTTTTGCGATCAGATCGCCCTGGATAATACCGGACTCTTTGGAATCAGTACCGACGTAGAAGGCTTTGTCATAGCTGTCCAGCGCTTTGCGGGATGGCTCTTTGTTGAAGAATACGATTGGCACATTCTGGCCACGCGCTTTCTCAATCACTGTACCTGCTGCAGCCGGGTCAACCAGGTTAATGGCCAGGGCTTTCACACCTTTCGCCAGCAGAACGTCGATCTGGTCGTTCTGTTTGGACTGGTCGTTCTGGGAGTCATTCATCAGCAGCTGAACATCTGGCGCTGCTTTAGCATCTTTCTCGATAGCTTTACGCACAACAGACATGAAGTTGTCGTCGTATTTATAGATTGTCACACCAATACGGGTATCCGCAGCGTGCGCAGCCGCACCAAAAAGCATGCTTGCCATAACAGCAGACAGAGTCAAAACCTTCTTATTCATGGTATCTCCGGTTTTTTTTATGCAGGGTAGTTCTTGTGAATAACGGTCGGCGGGCAGATGTTAAGAAAACGTTACTGACAGCCGAAGTTCACTTATAAAATTTCTATCTTCCGTGTTCGGTAACGCTCCAGTAATGCGTTTTATTGGTTGTTTGTGGCACTTTGGCTATAGTGAAAGTGATTAATCACCGTTACATAGCGTTTCAGTCCCTAAAACGCTGACATCATAGTCAGCGGCTTGTTAAGATACTGTGAATTTACTCACAGATTGAAAACGGTTACATCATCCAACATAATCAGTTAGTGATCGGAGCCACAATTTGCCGAATAGCAACCGAATGGCGACGCACTAAAGTCGGCATGAAACAGTGTGTTGCGCTGAGATCCTGCTGTCCTGCGGCCCCTTGTAACGCCAGTTCAGTGGCCAGGCGAGCCATTGACGCAATCGGGTAACGCACGGTGGTAAGCTGCGGGTCGGTGTAACGGGCAATCGGGATATCATCGAAACCAATCAATGACAGATGCTGCGGCACGGCAATGCCGTTGTCTTTCAGGGCGGTCAACGCACCTGCAGCCATGCTGTCATTGTAGGCAAAGACGGCGGTCAGTTGCAGGTTACGTCCGAGCAGTTCAACCATTGCGGCCTCCCCTCCCGGCATATCAGGCGATCCAGTGCCAATCCAGCTGTCAGCGGGCGTAATTCCGGCTTCTTTCAGAGCATTTTGCCACCCTTCCCGGCGCATATCGTCATCTTCAATATGATGGCTGGACGCCAGATAGCCGATGCGCTGATGGCCGTTATTGAGCAACATACGCGTCGCCATCATCGCCCCGCTGACGTTATCCAGCGTCACGCAGCGATGGGCGTAGCCCGGCACCACACGGTTGATGAGCACCATCCCGGGGATTTGATCCATAAACCCAGCCAACTCCTCATCGCTGAGCGCTTTTGAATGGACGATCAGGGCGTTACATCGCTGGCGAATCAGCACCTCAATGGCATGACGCTCTTTTTCAGCCTCGTGATAGCTGTTACCGATCAGCACATATTTATGGTGCTGCTGGGCGACAACGTCCACGGCTTTGACCAGCGCACCAAAAAAGGCATCTGACACGTCCATCACCACCACGCCAATGGTGTCACTCACCTGGGTGGCGAGAGCCTGGGCGTTAGCATTCGGGCGATAGCCGAGTTGCGTCACCGCCTTCATCACAGTTTCACGAGTTTCAGGACTCACCAGCGCGCTGTTGTTCAGTACGCGGGAGACAGTGGCGACAGAAACACCCGCGATGCGGGCTACGTCACGAATGGTGATCATATTCACCATCCTTATATGGATTGCAGCAACTCACAGACACCCCCTGTGTTTAGCAAGGAGGCTATTCTGGCAGTGACGAAGAGGGGACTACGTGAAGAAGGTCACACAGATGAAAACGGTTACATCCGTTTTGTTAATGATTGTGATCCAGATCGTTATCTGGATGTATTACTCAATGATACACCTGAAGCACGTGCGGTTAATTGACGCCACAGCCATTCCAGCGGGCCCTGGCGGAAAAAGCGCAGCCAGATAACAGAAAACACCATGTTTATCCCCCAGACCGGAATAACAAATGCCAGCAGCTGGAGTCGGTCGAATTTCATAAACAGACCGAATCGATAGAAAAGCGTGGTGCAAATGAGCGTTTGCAGCAGGTAATTGCTCAATGCCATTCGGCCCACACACGCCACGGCAGCCACCACCTTGAAGCGCGCCATCTGCGGCCAGAAGCCGTAAATCAACGCCGCATAGCCGATAGTCTGAAACGGTGCACTTAACTCGCGCGGGGCCTGTAGCAGGAAGGCACACCAGCGATAATCCCAGTCCAGCACCCACTGCGCGACAACCGCGGGAAGATTAATGACGACGCCAATGCACACCAGGGCAGCCCCTGTCCGGCGATAATGAGAGAGACTAAACTCCCCTTTCAGCCAGCCGGTTCGCATCAGCGCCGCGCCCATCAGCATCATCCCGGCCAGCTGCCAGCCGTACTGTGCACCCAGCGCGATCAGGTTATCGCCGAGCATATCGGCACGATTGCTGACGGCTTCGATACCACCTTTGAGTTTCCAGAACTGTTCATACTGAAGATTCGCGGCATCCGGTATCCACGACCGATTGGTCGCTCCGCCAGAAATCATCCCCAGCAGCAACAACACGCCGATACCGATGAGATACAGAATGACGCCGGTATTGAACAGATTTTTCACGTCGTGCGCGTCACGAATCATTCGCCAGCAAATCAGACCCACTAATCCATAAGCCAGCAAAATATCGCCGTCCCAGAAAAACAGACCGTGGATAAACCCGAGTAAAACGAGCAGCGTCAGGCGAGACTGGATCCAACGCTTGCCGCGTTTGAGCAGCAGCTGCAGCCCTGCGCCGAAGAGGAGTGCAAAAAGAGAAAGGAATTTAACTTGTGCGAAAAGGTCGAGGATCGCCCACGTCCAGGCGTCGCTGCGGGTGATTTCGCCATACCAGGCAGGATTGAGATACGCCGCTTTTGGCAGACCAAACGCGGCGATATTCAGCAGCAGGATACCGAGGATGGCAACGCCACGTACAAAATCCAGCGTGACATTACGCTCCATTTATCCTGCCCTGTAATTAGTTGTGGTGACGTACGGCGCGCAGAAACTCCTGGCGAGTATTCTGGCTGGATTTAAACAGACCACCCAGCGACGTAGTCGTGGTCGCGCTGGTTGCATCACGAACGCCACGCGCTTTCACGCAATAATGGACGGCATCAATGGATACAGCCACATTGTTGGTGCCGAGCAGCGTTTGCAGCGCCGTCAGGATCTGCTGTGTCAGACGTTCCTGAACCTGAGGACGCTGGGCGAAGAACTGCACGATGCGGTTGATCTTCGACAGACCAATCACCGTATCTTTCGGGATATAGGCCACGGTGGCTTTACCGTCGATGGTCACAAAATGATGTTCGCAGGTGCTGGTCAGCGTGATATCGCGCACGGTCACCATTTCATCAACCTTCATCTTGTTTTCGATGACGGTGATTTTTGGGAAGTTGGCGTAATCCAGGCCGGAGAAAATCTCATCGACATACATTTTTGCAATGCGATTCGGCGTTTCCATCAGGCTGTCATCGCTCAGATCGAGATTCAGCAACTGCATGATCTCGGTCATGTGCCCGGAAATAAGACGTTTGCGTGTTTCTTTGTCCAGTTCATTAACGGGCGGACGCAGCGGGGTTTCAAGACCACGCGCGACTAACGCTTCATGAACGAGAGCGGCTTCTTTACTGAGTGATGGCATTATTGTCTCCTGCAGGTGTGGCTGCCTTTTGCCCTCTTTGAAGCAAAAGTGTGCGCTCATTGTGCGTGAGGCGGCGCACATAATCCAGTATTCACGGCGATTATTATTGCAATTGTTGCTGCCTTTCGGCTTGTCGATCCCAGACCAATGCCCCCCCGACGATCAGCGCGACACCCGCAAGGCCCAGCGCGGGTTCCAGCTGATGGGTGAACCAGGTGGATATCGCCGACGTGACCGGGCCAACCAACTGACCCAGCGCATACCCGGTGGTCAGTAATCCGGCCATGTAACGGGTGTGATTCGGCGCAAGTTCACGCCCACACAGAAGGGACAACTGAACGGCGCACAGGAATCCACCACCGACCAAGAGCGCCCCTGTAACCAGCCCACTGATTCCCGGCATCAGCCAGGCGGCAAAGACGCCCACCCCTTGTAACCACAGCACTATCGACAGGCGGCGGTTCGACGTTGAAACATGGCGCAGCGCAATGCTTAACGCAATGCCAGCCACGGCAGCTGCACCAAACACTGGCCAGACAAACTGCGCAAACAGGCTACCGGGGAAGCGCACCGCCGCCATCTGCGATAAAAAAGTGGCGGGCAGAATGTAGCCAAAACCAGCCAGACTGTAGCTCCAGACCAAGCGACGTAAATCAGGGGTCAAGACCAGCGGTTCCGGCGTGGTGCCAGGGCGATGCAACTGCCCACCACGCGGGAGATAGCGCGCCACCAGCACAATTAATATCAGCGCCAGCACGCCGTAAATCTGCCACGCCGCTCCGGCTGAAAGCGAGCGCGCCTGAATGTAAACCGCCAGCAGGCCGCTGAGCGCAATCCCCGCCCCCGGCCCGGCAAAGACTGCCGCGCTGAGTCCCGGCTTGCCGTAGTGCGCCAGCCGTTCGTTGGTCCACGCGGCAATCAGTACCATCGACCAGCCGCTCATGCAGCCGATCACGAATCGAATCAGGCCGTGAATAACAGCGTTATCCGCCACGGCTGACAGTAGCGTCAGTGCCACTGCGCCAAAAATCCCGAGGTACAGACGCCCTTCGACAAACCGGTGCGCACGCATGGCATCCCACGCGCCGACCAGATAGCCCAGATAGTTCATGGCGGCCACCAGCCCGGCGCTGGTTAGCGTCAGTTGTCCAGCCGCAATCATCAGTGGAACCTGAGGAGTAAAGGCAAAACGCCCTATCCCCATCGCTACCACTAACACCACAAATCCGCTGAGCGCGATACGCAGCGCCATGATTGCCTCAATTGTTAAAATTTAGTTAATTCATGATGCAACATCTGACGTTTGAGCGGAAGTGAAAGTTACTCACAGGTGAATGAATAATCTGTATTATGGATTGAGTGAATATCAATACCTATCAGGAGCCTTGCATGGAACTGCTCGAAGAGCACCGTTGTTTTGAAGGTCGGCAGCAGCGCTGGCGGCACGACTCCACCACGCTAAATTGCGCCATGACGTTTAGCATTTTCCTCCCGCCGACGACAGAAAATGTTAAACCGCCGGTGTTGTACTGGCTTTCCGGTCTCACCTGTAACGATGAAAACTTCACCACTAAAGCAGGGGCACAGCGCGTGGCCGCCGAATTAGGCATTGCGCTGGTGATGCCCGACACCAGCCCGCGCGGGGATGATGTCGCCGACGACGCCGGATACGATCTGGGTAAAGGTGCTGGTTTCTATCTTAACGCCACCCAACAGCCGTGGGCGAACCACTACCGGATGTACGATTACATCCGCGACGAATTGCCTGCTCTGGTCAAGGCACAGTTTGAGGTGAGCGATCGCGCGGCTATCAGCGGACATTCGATGGGCGGCCACGGGGCGTTGATTATGGCGCTAAAAAATCCTGGCACGTTCACCAGCGTATCGGCATTTGCGCCTATCGTTAACCCGACGCACGTTCCTTGGGGGCAGAAAGCGTTCTCGAATTATCTGGGTAATGATGAAACAACGTGGCAGGAATGGGACAGCTGCGCGCTGATGCAGGCAAGTCATGCGGAACACGCGATCCCGACCCTTATCGATCAGGGCGATGCGGATCAGTTCCTCGCAAATCAGCTGCAGCCCGCCGTTCTGGCAGAAGTAGCGCGACAGAAAAGCTGGCCGTTGACCCTGCGTATTCAGCCGGGACACGATCACAGCTATTACTTTATTGCGTCGTTTATTGAGGATCATCTCCGCTTCCATGCGGAGCATTTGTTCGGATAAGTGCCTGTTTGTTGCCCGGTGGCGCTGCGCTTACCGGGCCTACAAAACCAGGTAGGCCGGGTAAGGCGAAGCCGCCACCCGGCAAACCCGCTATCAGAACCGGTAATCCACCGCCATAAAGTAACGACGGCCATCTTCGGTGTAGCTGTAGTCGTCGCGGCTCAGATCTTTATCCAGCAGGTTTTGCACGCCAGCACGCAGTTTCACATTTTTGGTGGCCTGCCACGCTGCACCGGTATTCCAGACCACATATCCGCCAGGCGTCGCTGCACCGTCGGTGAGAGCGCGTTTTTCACCAGAATAGTTACCCTGCATGTAGAACGACCAGTCCTGCGTCGCCTGCCAGTCAATGGTTCCGTTCGCGGTATGGAACGGCAGCTCGGAGAGCGGTTTGTTTCCGCCGTTGCTGATATCACGTCCGTCGTTATAGGTGTAATTCAGCGTCACTTTCCAGTCTTCCGCCAGCGGGAATTTCAGCTCAGTTTCCACGCCGCGAATACGCGCTTTATTGACGTTGTAGTAGCGGAAAATCGGCTCGCCGTCGGCATTCAGCCCAACGTAGTTCGGGTAGCTCTGCGCCTGGTTCACGTTCGCGGTGCGGCTGATGCTGATTCGGTCATCCACATCGTTCTGGAAGGTGGTAATACTGGCCTGCACGCCCTCTAACCAGCCCTCTTCCCCGGCATAGTAAAGACCCAGTTCGAAGCTTTCGCTGGTTTCGGGTTTCAGATCCGGGCTACCGACAATTTCACAGGCACCACGGCACGAGCCGGTGGTCCAGTCCGGGCTTAACTGAAGCAGGGATGGCGCTTTGAATGCCGTCGCCCAGCCGCCTTTCACCGTCACGGTGTCGGTGGCGCTATACACCAGATACGCACGCGGGCTCCAGTGGTCGCCGTAGGTTTCGTGATCGTCCATACGCACACCGGTGGTCAGCGCCAGCGGCTCAAAGATGCGCCATTCGTTTTCGATAAACAAGGCGTACTGGCTGGCGGACGTGTTGCTGCTGGAGCCGCCGGTCAGGTTGATCGGATCTTTTAGCTTATCGTGACGCCATTCCCCGCCGAAGGTCAGCACCTGGTTGATTTCAGCCAGCGGAAGGACATATTTCCCGTCGATGCTGTTGCTTTCCGAGGTGATTGGGCTGCTGTTGCCTGGATTTTTGTTATCCACTTTCTCGCCGTAGAATTTCAGCTCGCTATTACCGACATCCCAGCGCCCGTTGTGGCTCAGGGAGTAGTTCTGGCGCTCGAGGCGGTTCTGGTCGAGGGAGTCTGAATCGCGGTCCTGACGGTCGAAACCGTAGCCTGCGGTGAAATCGTGGTTTTGATTCGGCGTCCAGGCGAACTCGACGTTGGCGTCGCGGCTGGTGAATCCTTCGATGCGAGGTGTTTCGCCCGTCGCAGAGGTCGAGGATTCCTGCTGATCGTCTTTTTCACGTTTAGAGAGGCTGCCATAGGCTTTTAGCCCCAGCACGCCATCCACCAGCGGACCGCTGGTAAAGAACTGACCGTTGTAGGTATCACCGCGATCGCGATGTTCCTGAATAGTGGTGTCTGCCGTCAGGGTGCCGGTCCATTTCTGGCCGATTTTTTTGGTGATGATGTTCACCACGCCACCCAGCGCATCGGAGCCATACAGGGAGGACATCGGGCCGCGCACCACTTCGATGCGCTCGATAGCATCGACGGGGACCCAGTTGAGATCGAAATCGTTATGGCGGAAGACGGCGTTGCGGGAGTTGACGCGCTTACCGTCCACCAGAATCAGGGTGTAGCTGCTGTCCAGCCCACGGATGCTGACCCCTTTACGGTTATCCCCTTCATTGGTGAGCTGCACGCCTGGCACGTCCTGTAACACATCTTTCAGATTCTGAACGGGTTTACGCTGCAGATCTTCCTGAGTAATGACGCTGATACTGGCTGGCGCATCTTTGAGGTTTTGTTCGGTGGCAGACGCCGTGACAACCAGCGTATCGCCAGATTCAGCCGCGATAACCGGTAACGCCAGGGACATTGCAGACGCACAAAGTCCTCCCCGTACGAAGGGATTTAACCTAAACATTCCATATCTCCATGAGGTAAACACAACAATATCAAATAATTATTGCTCACAGTGCATTGCATACCGCCGGCTTCTTTGGCTGGTCGGCTGTGTGTTTATTTGCAGGTGTGGCAGTAACGTCATCGTCTGACCCACAACGCGACGCTGACTCCTTCATCCTTTTGATAACGGCGATAACGATAAAACAAACGATAATTATTATCAATTCAATTGTTAACAATTATGTCTTTTATGCATATTGTGGAGATAAAAAAGCCCGCTCGAATGAGCGGGCTAAAAGAGAGGAAGTGCGATTATTGTTTGAATCGTCCTGGGAATTCCATTTCGCTGTAGCGAACGAAGCGGGTTCCTCTCGTCAGTTTGTAACCAAACCAGATAATCAGGAACAGTGGAATACCAATATAGGTCGCCATCACGCCGCCCCAGTCGATGGTGTCAGACAGGAAGGCTTCGTAGTTTTGGCCGAGCGTAATGATCAGGCACAGGATAAAGGCGAAGATCGGACCCAGCGGGAAGAACCCGGAGCGATACGGCAGGTCATTAATATCATGTCCCTGCATCACGTAGCCGCGACGGAAACGATAGTGACTGATGGCAATACCGAGCCAGGCGATGAAACCGGTCATACCGGAGGTGTTCAGCAGCCACAGATAAACCGTCTGGTTGCCAAACATCGACGTCAGGAAGCACAGACCCGCCACTACCGTGGTCGCATACAGCGCATTGCGCGGTACGCCGCCACGAGACAGTTTAGAGAAAATACGTGGCGCTTTACCGTCGCAGGCCAGGGTGTAAAGCATACGCGTTGACGCGTACATCCCGGAGTTACCCGCCGACAGCACCGCCGTCAGGATTACCGCATTCATCACCGCCGCCGCAGAGAGCAGACCCGCATGCTGGAATACCAGCGTGAACGGACTGACGCTGATGTCTTTCACATCGTTACGCAGCAGGCTTGGATCGGTGTAAGGAATAATCAGGCTGATAATCAGGATCGCGAACACATAGAACAGCAGAATACGCCAGAACACCTGACGCACCGCGCGCGGGATGTTCTTCTCAGGATCTTCAGATTCACCGGCTGCGATACCGATAAGCTCAGTGCCCTGGAAGGAGAAGCCGACAATCATCGCCACGCCGATCATCGCCGCAAAACCGCCGGCAAACGGCGCTTCGCCTATCTGCCAGTTGCTCCAGCCCGCAGGCTGTGCCCCTTTGAAGATGCCGACAATCATTGCTACGCCGACGATGATAAAGATGATCACGGTCGCGACTTTAATCAGTGAGAACCAGTACTCCGCTTCGCCAAAACCGCGCACGGAGATGTAGTTCAGCAGGAAAATCACCGCCAGGAAGATGGCGCTCCAGATCCAGCCTGGCGTGTCCGGGAACCACCAGTTCATCACCAGCTGCGCAGCCACGAGGTCAACGGCGATGGTCACCGCCCAGTTGTACCAGTAGTTCCAGCCCAGCGCGAAGCCGAAGCCTTCTTCAACGTATTTTTGGCCGTAAGTAGAGAAGGAGCCAGAGACCGGCATGTAAGCGGCCAGTTCGCCCAGACTGGTCATCAGGAAGTACACCATCAGGCCAATCAGCATGTAAGAAAACAGCGCGCCACCGGGGCCTGCCGCTGAAATAGTTGCACCAGAGGCAACAAAAAGACCTGTACCGATTGATCCGCCAATAGCGATCATCGTCAGGTGACGCGCCTTGAGTTCGCGGCGTAGCGCGGGCGCTTCTGTGGTTTTAGTTTCGGAAACCATATGAAAATGCTGTCCATTCAAAAAATGAGGCGAGATTGTAGCAGACGATCCGCGAACCTTCCGGCAGAAATGCTCTGTTATAAGAGAGCTTCATGACTGCCCAGGAATTATAAGTAAAGCAGAGCCTGGTCTACATTTCGCAATAGCGCAAAAAGCGCTGCAACGAGTTCGACAGGTGTTTCTGGCGATGGTGAATGCACCACAGCGTGCGCACCAGCTTCGGCAGCGGGACCGGGATTTCAATCAGCGACCCGCTCTCAAGCTGCTCGGCTATCACCCGGCGGGATAAACAGCTGATCCCCAGCCCATGTCGTACGGCGTGCTTGATGGCCTCGGAATTCCCAAGCTCCATCCCGAGCTGGAACTGCGGCAGATGTGAAAGCAGCAAATAGTCGACAATTTCGCGTGTACCGGAACCGTGCTCGCGCAAAATCCACGGCGCCTGCGCCAGGCGCTCCAGCGTCACTTCGCCCTGCAGCAGAGACGATGCGGGAGAGGCAAACACCACCAGCTCATCTTCCAGCCAGGGTTCGGCAATGATATCCACGTTATGACATGGGCCTTCGATCAGCCCGATGTCGACGCGGAAATCGATGATCGCGTTGATCACATCCTGGCTGTTACCGACGCTCATCTCCAGCGGCAGCGTCGGAAAATCGCGGCGATAGCGGGCTATCACTTCCGGCAGAATATAATTACCAATCGTACTGCTGGCATACACGCGGATCGCGCCGTTGTCTTCCCGGAACAACTGCTCTATTTCGACGGCCTGCTCCAGCAGGGCCAGCGCGCGCGGGTAAAGCAGTCGCCCGTGTTCGTTCACTACCAGCCGTTTCCCTACTCTGTCGAAAAGCTGCACCCCAAGCTGCCCTTCCAGATCGGTCAGCGCCGCGCTGACCGCTGACTGGGACAACGCAAGGCGCTGCGAAGCCTGCGTGGTTGACCCGCTTTTCAGGACTTCGGCAAAGACTTCGAGTTGACGCAATGTAATGTGCATAGTGGCCTTCCGCGCGGGTAAGCGCGTTGCTTACCACTTATAAAGATTAATTATAAATATATAATCAATTTTATTTTTAAGCCAGAGCGCCGTAACCTTTTAACCATTGAAAGGAGAAGGCTATGACTGAACTCACTGTGCATCATCATCGTACGCTGTGGCATTACGTTCCGGGGCTTGCGCTGAGCGCACTCATCACCGGCGCGGCATTATGGGGCGGCAGCATTCCAGCCATCGCCGGGGCAGGTTTCAGCGCATTAACGCTGGCGATCCTACTGGGGATGGTCGTCGGGAATACGGTTTACCCTAAAATCTGGAGCTCATGCGACGGCGGCGTCTTGTTCGCGAAACAGCATCTGCTGCGCCTGGGGATTATTCTTTATGGTTTTCGCCTGACCTTCGCGCAAATTGCGGATGTCGGCGTGAGCGGCATCGCCATCGACGTGCTGACGCTGACCAGTACCTTCTTGCTAGCCTGCGTTATCGGCCAAAAAGTGTTTGGTCTCGACAAACAAACCAGCTGGTTGATTGGCGCAGGTAGCAGTATTTGCGGTGCAGCGGCAGTTCTGGCTACGGAACCGGTGGTCAAAGCGGAATCCAGTAAAGTGACCGTTGCGGTAGCCACCGTGGTTATTTTCGGTACGCTGGCAATTTTCCTGTATCCAGCCATTTACCCGCTGCTGGCACACTGGTTCACCCCGGAAGCGTACGGCATCTACATTGGTTCGACCGTGCATGAAGTGGCACAAGTGGTCGCAGCGGGCCATGCCATCAGCCCGGACGCTGAAAATGCAGCAGTGATTGCTAAAATGCTGCGCGTCATGATGCTGGCCCCGTTCCTGCTGATTCTGGCGGCACGCGTTAAACAGCTGACTCCAGCGGGCAAAGGCGAGAAAAGTAAAATCACCATTCCGTGGTTTGCGATTCTGTTTATCGTGGTGGCGATTTTTAACTCCTTCCATCTGCTGCCAAAAGCAGTGGTTGATATGCTGGTCACGCTGGATACGGTTTTACTGGCGATGGCGATGGCGGCACTGGGCGTGACCACTCACGTGAGTGCACTGAAAAAAGCCGGCGCAAAACCGCTGCTGATGGCGCTGATGCTCTTCGCCTGGCTGATTGTTGGCGGGGGCGCGATTAACCTGGCGGTTCATAGCCTGATGGCATAAACCACTACATCCTTATCCTGTTAACCCGCTATCATAAGCGTTTCGGGTTAACAGGAGTCCCTTATGAAATACGTTGGAGCGCACGTGAGCGCAGCAGGTGGTCTTGCGAATGCCGCCATTCGCGCCGCCGAAATCGAGGCGACCGCTTTCGCCCTGTTCACCAAAAATCAGCGTCAGTGGCGCGCGGCACCGCTCACCGCTGAAGTGATTGATGATTTCAAAGCCGCCTGCGAAAAGTATGGGTTCGGGCCGGGTCAGATCCTTCCCCACGACAGCTATCTCATCAACCTGGGCCATCCGGTCGAAGAAGCGCTGGAAAAATCCCGTGATGCGTTTCTTGATGAACTGCAACGCTGCGAGCAGCTTGGCCTGACGCTGCTGAACTTCCATCCAGGCAGCCATTTGATGCAAATCGACGAAGACGCCTGTCTGGCGCGCATCGCCGAGTCTATCAACATTGCGCTGGCCCAGACTCAGGGCGTGACGGCAGTCATTGAAAACACCGCCGGTCAGGGCAGCAATCTGGGATTCAAATTTGAACATCTGGCAGCGATCATCGACGGTGTGGAAGACAAATCCCGCGTTGGCGTATGTATCGATACCTGCCACGCGTTTGCCGCTGGCTATGACCTGCGTTCGCGCGAAGAGTGTGAAAAAACTTTTGCGGAGTTCGAACGTATCGTGGGCTTTAGGTATCTGCGCGGTATGCACCTGAACGACGCCAAGAGCGCATTCGGCAGTCGCGTTGACCGCCATCACAGCCTTGGCGAAGGCAACATCGGTCATGACGCGTTCCGCTTTATTATGCAGGACGACCGTTTTGACGGCATCCCGATGGTGCTCGAAACGGTGAACCCCGATATCTGGGCGGAAGAGATTGCCTGGCTGAAAGCCCAGCAAACGGCTGAACAAGCCGCATAAAAAAGGTTCATCGCGCTTTACCGGGGAACGCGGCTTTGATTTTCAGGAAGAAGTCATCGTTATCCCGGTATCCATAGAGCCCGTCAGCCATTTCCCCCTGCCGCATCTGGGGGAAACCATCTTAATTATTTAGCATGATGGAATTAAACATTTAATGCGTGTCATTATCTATAATATTACCTGATTGTTTTATTAAAATATTATCCAATTTTTAACTCTCATTTACCTCTATCACATCATCGGCATTAGCGGCTATCATCTTTAAGACGAGGAGTAATTACTCACACTAAACTAAATAGGCATCCCATTTATGGTTTTCAGTATATTAATGCTGTTGATTATCACGGTAATTATTCACTCCCTCTGGATGCTGTGGATCATGAGGTATGTGAAATTCACCAGAACATCTGCGTTTCGAATCATCCTCAGGAACATCCTCGTTGTTTCCACGGCCCTTGTTGCCCATATCCTGGAAGCCGGTGTTTTTGCCCTCTACTATTTCCACTCCGGTGCGCTCAGCACCTGGGAAAGCAGCCTCTATTTTTCACTGGTCAGCTATGCCACCGTCGGTTACGGGGATGTCACCCTGTCAGGAGAATGGCGTCTTATCGGAGCATCTGAAGGGCTGGTAGGAGCACTGATGGTGGGCTGGTCAGTTGCCGTTCTGGTCGTGTTTCTTCAGCGCCTGAGGTTTATGTTAGACGACTAAATAAACCGCCTCGATAATCCTCAAGACTGCATTCTTTTAGCGAGGTAGCTTAGCCTGGTCGATAGTGCACGGGCAAATATACGAGAAACATCAGAGTCGATTAATATTATTAGACAAAGCCTGAGGGTATGAAGAAAATTATTGAGAGCATATCTATTTCTTAATTCTTTATTGTTGTGAAAATAGATCATAGCATTCTGAAGCTTCTCTCTCCTGGAAGCGCCTCATAAAAAGGTCATGCTCACGGAAACTCTGCATTAGCGGAGTTTACCCATGATAACATTGAAAAATGTCACCAGAATCAGACATCATGGAAAATGGCAGCAATGGACAGAATCATCTGGATGTCCATCCACCGGAAATTAAGCCGGAAGCGTAAATAAAAAAGCCGGGCAGCGTAAGCACCCGACTTTTTTTGTAGGTCGGGTAAGCGAAGCGCCACCCGACAATAGGTTTAGGCTACTTTAGCAACCGCTTCGACTTCCGGGCGTTTCAACACCGCGTAAGACAGACCCGCCACCAGCGTACCGGCGATAATCGCGAACAGATAACCCAGAACCGGGGTAATCGCGCCAGGGATCAGCAGAACAAACAGACCACCGTGCGGTGCCATCAGTTTCGCGCCAATCGCCATCGAGATTGCACCTGTCACCGCGCCACCCACGATACAGCAAGGCAGAACGCGCATCGGGTCACGGGCTGCGAACGGAATCGCACCTTCGGTGATGAAGCACAGCCCCAGAACCAGAGCCGCTTTACCACCCTCTTGCTGCGCCTTGTCAAACTTACGACGTGCAATGATGGTTGCCAGACCCAGCGCCAGCGGTGGCACCATACCGGCCGCCATGATTGCCGCCATCGGGGCATAAGTCTGGGTACTCAGCAAGCCAACACCAAACGCGTACGCCGCTTTGTTGACCGGGCCACCCATGTCAGTACACATCATGCCGCCAAGGATTGCGCCCAGCAGTACCGCGTTCGCTGTACCCATAGTTTGCAGCCAGTGGGTCAGGCCTTCGAGGATACCGGCAACCGGTTTACCAATCAGGTAGATCATACCCAGGCCAACCACCAGGCTGGAAATCAGCGGGATTATCAGGATCGGTTTCAGCGCTTCCATACTCTGCGGTAATTTCAGCTTAGAGCTGATGGCTTTCGCCACGTAACCTGCCAGGAAACCGGCAATGATACCGCCAATAAAGCCAGAACCGGTGCTCACGGCCAGCATACCGCCGATAAGACCCGGCGTCAGACCCGGACGGTCAGCGATGGAGAAGGCAATATAACCCGCCAGCACCGGCACCATAAGCGCAAACGCCGAACCGCCACCGATCTGCATCAATGCCGCCGCCAGCGTGCCTGGCTCTTTAAAGGCTTCGATACCGAACGCGAAGGACAGCGCGATACACAGACCGCCCGCCACGACCATCGGCAGCATGTATGACACGCCGGTCAGCAGGTGACGATAGGCGCCCGCAGACTCTTTTTTGCCTTCGGTTGCTGAGGACTCAGATTTGCCCGTCGTCTGATAAGGCTTCGCTTCCGCGAGTGCTTTATCAAATTCCTGCGCCGTTTTCTTCAGCGCCAGTCCGGTAGAGGTGCGATACATTGGCTTACCGGCAAACTTCGCGAGGTCTACTTCGATATCAGCGGCCACAATAACCAGATCCGCTTCCGCCACTTCTTCAGGTGTGATCGCGTTGCCTGCCCCCACGGAACCGCGGGTTTCAACCTTCACCCACCAGCCGCGTTTTTTCGCTTCGGTTTCGATGGCTTCAGCCGCCATAAAGGTGTGCGCCACGCCCGTTGGACAAGCGGTGATGGCCACGACGCGTTTCGGGCCAGTCGCAGATGCAACCGCAGCGGTAGCAACAGGTGCGGTATAAACAGCCGCATGGCCTTTTGCTTCGCTCAGGAATAATTCAGGATGTGCCACTGCGCGATTGATATCGCCCAGCCACACTTTTTTGCCGTTCAGCGCGCTGTCAGCAGGAACTTTATCGCCCAAAACAATCGCCAGTTCGGCATCATTTGGGTTATCGACCATTTCAACATGCGCTTTGTGTGCCGCCGCGCCCAGCAAGGTCTTCGCCATATAGGCGCGAGCTTGTCCGAGACCGGAATCAATGATCAGCAGCGTTTTCATTATGCCTCTCCTGCTGTTAGTTAAAAGGTTGTAAGTCAACGCGCGCCATCATCGCGGCCAACTGGGTACGTTCGGTAATTCCAACATTGCTCTGACTTACGGCCAGGGCGGCAACAGCGGTAGCAAGACGTAAAGTATGCTCACTGGATTCGCGCATCAGCAGGCCGTAGATCAGGCCGCCCACCATTGAATCCCCGGCACCTACGGTGCTGACCACTTCCACCGACGGTGGCTTGGCGATCCATTCGCCAGACGCGTTAACCCACAGCGCGCCTTCCGCACCCAGCGAAATGACCACGTGAGCGATACCCTGTTCACGCAGCGCATGGGCTGCTTCAATTACATCCTTTAATTCTGGCAGCTTACGGCCCGCCCAGATCTCCAGTTCGCGGCGATTGGGTTTGACCAGCCACGGAGAGGCTTTCAGACCCGCCACCAGCGCTTCACGGCTGCTGTCAAAAATAATGCACGGGCACTGACTACGCAGACGCAGCATCCAGTCGGTGAACGCTTCCGGGCTGACGCCTGACGGCAGACTGCCGCTGACGCAAACCATATCGAACTGACCCAACCAGCTCAGGGAATCGTTCACGAAACGCTCCCAGTCTGCGCCGGTGACTTCAAAACCTGAGAAGTTCAGATCGGTCACTTCACCGTCTTTTTCCGTCAGCTTGACGTTAATACGGGTACGGCCCTGAACCACCTGGAAACGGTTGGCGATACCCAGCTCGCTGAACAGCTGCTGAAAACCGTCCTGGTTGTCTTTGCCGAGGAAACCGCCCACGGTCACGTCGATGCCTAAGTCTTTTAAAACTTTAGCCACGTTGATGCCTTTACCGGCAGCGTGCAGACCGGTGGTGCGAACGAGGTTCACTTCACCGCGTTCAATTTCAGGGCAAAAGCCAACGAGATCGTAAGCTGGATTCAGCGTAATAGTCGCGACACGTCTGCTCATTATGCGCCCTCCCCCAGACCGGCCGCGATGGCATCGCCAATCGCTTTCAACGCAAGTTCAGCATCCGCGCCCTGGGCAGTGAAGCGCAGGCGGTGGCCTTTTTTCACACCCAGTGCGACGACTTTCATCAGGCTGCGGCCATTGGCCGGTTTGCCCGAACCATCCAGGTTGGTCACGGTAATCTCACTTTCGAACTGTTTAATGGTGTTGACCAGCATGGTGCCAGGACGCGCGTGCAAACCGTGTTCGTTGCGCACCACAAACTCAGCGGTCAGCAGGTCATCGGTTGGGGCATCGTCACTGGTCAGCAGTGCCAGCAGCGTCGCTGCATCCGCTTTCAGCAGATGTTCAGCTTTGTTATTCAGCAACAGGTCACTCAGGCGTTTCAGCACGGCAACCGGCTGTTCATCGGCCATCGCGACGGTCACCAACAGAGCGGCGTGTTCGCCATCGGCTTCAAATGCCGTTGCGGCACGACTCACGGCGATAGCGCTGCGCACGTTGCCTTCCGCGCTGTCGTTCAGCCAGACGCCCTGGCCCAGATTCAGCGGCTTATCGTTAATCACGCGGGCGACGAAAGCGGTTTCGACAGCACCCACTTCTTTCAGACGACCGGCGTTCAGCGCTTGTAAGGTCACCAGATCGGAAGCCACCACGTCGAGCGTCAGCGTCTCGTTGTCCAGCTTCAGCGCTTCGCTCTGTTTTTCACCCATCAGCAGAGCGCGGAGCTCTTCTGCGGTGGTCGCGGATTGCAGCTGTTCAGCAACAGAGTCGTCGCTCAGCACATGCGTCAGCTGACGCAGCAAGCCCAGATGCTCATCACTACTGGCGGCGATGCCGATTGCCACGTAAGCCACCTGCCCTTCGCCCCACAAAATCCCCTGCGGGAACTGATAAACCTGAACACCGGTTTTCAGCACCTGGTCGCGGGTATCGGTGGTGCCATGCGGGATGGCGATACCGTTGCCGAGGAAGGTGGAGGTCTGCTGCTCACGCGCCAGCATGCCGTCTACATAGCCGTCTGCCACGTTGCCCGCCTGCACGAGGGCAGCGGCAATCTTGCGAATGGCCTCTTCTTTATTACCGGCCTGTTCGCCCGGATGGATGTCTTGCACTGATAACTGGAACATGGTTCTCCTCTCTCGCTGAATTGAATCGTTTCAGCCTTAATGAGAAAAAATGCGCTAACCTGCTCCGTCAGTTAAAACAAGATAGCGCTGAAACGTTTCAAGAAGTCTTGCGCTTAATGTTATGGCTTGCAAGGAAAGTTACATTTCACGTTTCAGAATTTAGAAGTGCAGCACATTTCTTCAACATTTGCTGATAGGACAAGGACGTTTACCGCTTCGCTTCAGCACACTTCAGCCAGATATAATTTTGAAATGCTATTTTGATTTTTCGTGGGTAATTTGACCGCACCACCTGTTTATTTTCTGACAAGCGGCGTAAACTCCGCGACTCTTCACATCACCGATATCAAACCATGCACAATTCCCCCGCTGCCGCCTCACCAAAGCCATTTGATTTGACGTCATCGGCGTTTTTGATTGTTGCCTTTCTTACCGGGATCGCCGGTGCGTTACAGACGCCAACGCTGAGCCTGTTTCTGACTAACGAAGTCCACGCCCGTCCGGCGATGGTCGGCTTTTTCTTTACCGGCAGTGCCATCATCGGCATTCTCGTCAGCCAGTTTCTGGCGGGACGATCGGATAGGAAAGGCGATCGCAAAAGCCTGATTGTCTTCTGCTGCCTGCTCGGCGTGTTTGCCTGCGTGCTGTTTGCCTGGAACCGAAACTATTTTGTTCTGCTGTTTGTCGGGGTGTTTCTGAGCAGCTTTGGCTCGACCGCCAACCCGCAGATGTTTGCCCTTGCGCGCGAACATGCGGATCACACGGGCCGCGAAGCAGTGATGTTCAGCTCCATCCTGCGCGCCCAGGTCTCGCTGGCGTGGGTGATTGGCCCGCCGCTGGCTTACGCGCTGGCGATGGGTTTTGGCTTTACGGTGATGTATTTGAGTGCAGCCGTGGCGTTTGTGGTGTGCGGGGCCATGGTGTGGTTTTTCCTGCCGTCGATGCGCAAAGAGCCGAAACTGGCAACGGGTGCGCTGGAAGCCCCGCGCCGTAACCGTCGCGATGCCCTACTGCTGTTTGTCGTCTGCACGCTGATGTGGGGCACCAACAGCCTCTATATCATCAATATGCCGCTGTTTATTATTGATGAACTGCACCTGCCGGAAAAACTGGCGGGCATCATGATGGGCACGGCGGCGGGTCTGGAAATCCCGACGATGCTGATCGCCGGTTACTACGCGAAGCGCTTCGGAAAGCGTTTTTTGATGCGGATTGCGGTCGTCGCAGGCTTGCTGTTTTACGTCGGGATGCTGACGGTTCATACCCCGGCGCTACTGCTGGCGTTACAACTGCTGAACGCTATCTATATTGGTATCCTTGCAGGTATCGGCATGCTCTACTTCCAGGATTTAATGCCTGGCCAGGCTGGTGCAGCAACCACTCTTTATACTAATACGACCCGTGTCGGCTGGATTATCGCGGGATCGTTGGCTGGAATTGTGGCGGAAATCTGGAGCTATCACACAGTGTTCTGGATAGCGCTGGTGATGTGCATCATTACTACTGGGTGCCTGACGCGGATTAAAGACGTTTAGGAAGATATCCTCATTCCCAAAGAGGTGACACTGCGACAAAGTGTCACCATTATCAATCGCTACCCGCTGAGTTATTGCAGCAGAAACGTGATCGATAGCCAGACAAAATATCCACCGCAGATAACCTGAACAAGCCGAAAACCCCAGCGGAAATATCGCCATTGATAGCACTCTTTCGCATCAGCTTCAGAGATAGCTGAACTAAAGTACTTTTCTTTTTTTCGCTTTCTCAAAATACGCCATACCCACAGCATCAGAAGTATGGCGAAGGTTATTTTGCCAAGAAGCAAATTACTCATATTAAATATCGGAGCCTCTTTCGTGCATTAGCAGAACGTTTACTAATTTGATAATTCTTTCAATATAATTTCTGGTCTTACATTTCCCATAAAAACAACTGGGGTTGGCCTTAGCACAATCATCGCGGGTGTGGCCTGGATTTCTAAACGATCAGCGAGTGCCGCCTGTTGTTCAATTAACTGTGTGCATGCTGGCGTACTGTCGTTATCGGGCAAAAAACCTTTCATCGAATTTTGCAGGCTCTTTGCCGGATCGGCAGCACACCAAACCCGGGACATGTCCTCAATGACGCTGTCACGAATGCTCTTAGGAGCAGCCGTCAGGAATGACATTGTCAAACCGACATCCGTATAGGCTTTAACGTTTTTGAGCACATCGGCGCAGTAGTAACACTGGTTTTCGACAAAGATTACGATATGATCTTTTTCATTTTCAGCCCGAAAAGTTATAGGCTTGAGCCCCGCAAGGTGCTGTTCAATATCTTGTTCATATTCTTCCGGTGTAGTGGCATATGTCCGGGTGGACACGGTCAGTGCCACTACCAAAAATAATAGCGTCGTTATTATATATCGTTGAATCATAATATTTCCCTGCAAGAAAATTCCAACTCATTATTATACAAAAGTGCCGCACGACTATTACACGCACTAAGAGAAGGGTCAATATGGGATTTGTTTTTCCCATAGAATAGACTTAGAAGGTTTAACCTGAATGAATGATAATTTCAGGGAGCCGTTTGTTGCTCCAGGTGAATAAGCCACGCCATCGCTTTGTGACGGTCCGTCGAGCACATCTCCACGGAAGGCTTAAGACTTGCGCAAACTTTTGGCCGCAGCGGCGAACCAAAGATATTGCACATATTGGCTTCAGAAAGCTGAGCGCAGCGGGTGTTCGCAGGCTTGCCCTCTGGCATCCCTGGAATCGGGCTTGAGATGGACGGCGCGGTGCAGCAAGCACCACAGTCTGGACGACAATCCATAAACCCTCTCAATGAGTGACAGATGCCCGCAGGGTCGGGCGTGGCGCGCACAGTAACACCTTTTGCGTATTGATAGCAAAAGCCACTAATTCCTCTTGCCTGAAAGGCTGCGCGCGAGTAATTTGGCGCGATATTTTTTACCTCCCAGTAAACAGGATCATTGCAATGCCAAGAGCGAACGAAATTAAGAAAGGTATGGTACTGAACTACAACAGCAAACTGCTGATTGTGAAAGATATCGATGTTCAGTCCCCTAGCGCCCGTGGCGCAGCAACGCTGTACAAAATGCGCTTTGCTGATGTGCGTACCGGCCTGAAAGTGGAAGAGCGCTTCAAAGGCGACGATATCGTAGATACCGTGACCCTGACCCGTCGTTTCGTTGATTTCTCTTACATCGACGGCAACGAATACGTGTTCATGGATAAAGAAGACTACACGCCTTACATCTTCACCAAAGATCAGATTGAAGACGAGCTGCAGTTCATTCCTGAAGGCGGTATGCCGGATATGCAGGTTCTGACATGGGACGGCCAGCTGCTGGCGCTGGAATTGCCGCAGACGGTAGATCTGGAAATCGTAGAAACCTCACCAGGCATCAAAGGTGCTTCTGCCAGTGCGCGTAACAAACCAGCGACCCTGACCACTGGTCTGGTGGTGCAGGTTCCGGAATATCTTTCTGCTGGTGAGAAAATCCGTATCCATATCGAAGAAAAACGTTATATGGGTCGTGCGGACTGATTGCGTTTATTGCCGGATGGCGACTTCGCCTTATCCGGCCTACAAAAAAACCGGCTTCTGGGCCGGTTTTTTTATGCCTGTTGTGCAGGTCGGGTAAGGCGAAGCCGCCACCCGACGATAAAAGCTACAACAACTCTGGATACTTGGTCATCTTCAGCGCCAGCTCCACGCCGCGCACTTCCGCCATCCCTTTCAGACGGCCAATCGCTGAATAGCCTGGGTTCGTTTTCTTACGCAGATCGTCCAGCATCTGATGCCCGTGGTCCGGACGGAACGGAATCGGACGCAAATCACCCGCTTTCTTACGGCGCTGCTCTTCACTCAGAATCGCATCAACCACTGCCACCATATTCACATCACCGTTGAGGTGCGCCGCTTCGTGGAAGGTTTTCGGGTTACCTTCGCGGCAGGTTGCACGTAAATGGGTGAAGTGAATGCGATCGCCGAAGGTTTCAATCATACGTACCAGGTCGTTGTCCGCGCGCACGCCATAGGAGCCGGTGCACATGGTAAAACCGTTGTTGATGCTGTCGACGGTTTCTTTCAGCCATTGCATATCTTCAATAGTGGAAACGATACGCGGCAGGCCGAGAATTGGGCGCGGTGGATCGTCCGGGTGAACCGCCAGACGTAAACCGCACGCCTCTGCTACCGGCACAATCGCACGCAGGAAATAGGCCATGTTTTCGCGCAGCTGATTTTTGTCGATATCGCCGTATTCCGCCAGACGCGCGCGGAACTGATCCAGGGTATAACCCTCTTCCGCACCCGGCAGACCGGCGATGATATTGCGGGTGAGCTTCTCGATGTCTGCTTCGGTGGCATCGTTAAACCATTGCTGCGCCTGCTGCTGCTCTTCAGCAGAATAATCCGCTGCTGCACCTGGACGCTTGAGGATATGTAATTCAAAAGCGGCAAAAGCAATCTGGTCAAAACGCAGCGCTTTAGAGCCGTCCGGTAACTGATATTCCAGGTCGGTACGCGTCCAGTCCAGTATCGGCATGAAGTTGTAGCACACGGTATCAATGCCGCAGGCCGCCAGATTGCGAATGCTTTGCTGGTAGTTAGCAATCCAGGTTTCAAACTCACCGGAGTGGGTTTTGATCTCTTCGTGTACCGGGATGCTTTCAACGACTGACCAGGTCAGCCCTTTTTCTGCCAGCACCGCCTGACGCTTTTTAATTTCGTCCACCGGCCAGACCTGACCGTTCGGAATATGGTGCAGTGCCGTGACAACACCCGTTGCGCCAGCCTGACGCACATCATCAAGAGAAACCGGATCATTCGGCCCGTACCAACGCCAGGTTTGTTCCATTGCCACACCCTCTCAAGTTGTTATACCAATATGTTTAATGCAATGACGACTACCATACATGTTTGGTTCTGACGGTCAATACAGCCGGCGACATTGATTGATCGATCTCACAGAATCTGGATATTTACGGCTTACCAATTCAATTTGCTGTCATATAACTTTACACTAACCTTGTTAATTAATGGTTAATCAGGTGTGTATTTCATGAAGACAATTGCCTCGACCGCGCTCCCTTCTCATGTCCAGCTGCCGCAGTTCGATCGCCAGCAGCTGCGCTCCCGCATCGTTCACTTCGGTTTTGGTGCTTTTCATCGCGCGCATCAGGCGTTGTTAACAAACCGCGTGCTAAATGCCAAAGGAGGCGACTGGGGGATCTGCGAGATTAGCCTGTTCAGCGGAGATACGTTGATGAGCCAGCTTCGCGCACAGGATCATCTCTTTACTGTGCTGGAAAAAGGGGCCGACGGTAATCAGCCAATTATCATCGGTGCAGTGAATGAATGTCTGAATGCAAAACTCGATTCGCTAGCGGCCATTATTGAGAAGTTTTGTGAGCCGCAGGTGGCGATTGTGTCACTCACCATAACCGAGAAAGGCTATTGCATCGATCCGGCGACGGGCAAACTGGATACGCAAAATGCGCGGATCGTTCACGATCTGGAAAATCCATCTGAGCCGCACTCGGCACCGGGCATTCTGGTGGAAGCCCTGCATCGGCGCCACGAGCGTGGACTGGCTCCGTTCACAGTACTCTCCTGCGATAACATTCCTGATAATGGTCATGTGGTGAAAAACGCGGTGCTGGGGATGGCGGAAAAACGCTCGCCGGAACTTGCCGCGTGGATTGCTGAACACGTCAGCTTCCCTGGCACTATGGTTGACCGTATTGTCCCCGCCGCCACGCAAGAGTCGCTGGCGGAAATAACCCGCGAACTGGGCGTGGAAGATCCCTGTGCCATCAGCTGCGAACCGTTCATCCAGTGGGTCGTCGAAGATAACTTTGTGGCCGGGCGGCCGGAATGGGAGCTGGCAGGCGTACAAATGGTGCAGGATGTGTTGCCCTGGGAGCAAATGAAGCTGCGGATGCTTAACGGCAGCCACTCGTTCCTTGCGTATCTGGGTTATCTGGCCGGTTTTGCGCATATCAGCGACTGTATGCAGGACGACGCGTTCCGTGAGGCCGCGCGCCGCCTGATGCTGAATGAACAGGCTCCAACGCTGCGAATTACTGGCGTTGACCTGACTGCATATGCCGACAGCCTGATCGATCGGTTTGCCAACCCGGCGCTACAGCATCGTACCTGGCAGATCGCGATGGACGGCAGCCAGAAATTGCCTCAGCGTATGCTGGAGGGCGTGCGAGTTCATTTAGCGCGAGAAAGCGCCTGGCCGCTGCTGGCACTGGGGATTGCGGGCTGGATGCGCTACGTCAGCGGTTTTGATGACGACGGCAACAGCATTGATATTCGCGATCCGCTAAGCGATAAAATTCGTGCGATTGTGGAAACCAGCAATGAAGAAGAACGCGTCAGCGCCCTGCTGGCGCTGAGCGAAGTGTTTGGCACGGATTTACCGCAGCATCCGCAGTTTGTCGAGGCGATAAATCAGGCGTATCAACGCATTGTCCAACACGGTGCGCGTCAGGCAGTGCTCGAGACTCTGGTCGTTTAACCCATCGTGCGTTTAAGGCGAACAGAAGCGCCTCTGTTCGCCTCACCCCTTCCCAACGCTGTTAATTTTCGCCAGGATTATTGATAATTGTTACAGCATTACAATTATTCCTGGAGCGCATGTGACCAAAACTAACCTCGTAACCGGTTTTCTCGGCAGCGGCAAAACCACCTCCATCCTTCATCTGCTGGCCAATAAAGATCCGGCGGAGAAATGGGCCATACTGGTGAACGAATTCGGTGAGATTGGCATTGATGGCGCGCTGATGGCTGACAGTGGCGCGATGGTCAAAGAGATCCCCGGTGGATGCATGTGCTGCGTTAACGGCCTGCCGATGCAGGTGGGGCTGAACACTCTGCTGCGCCAGGGAAAGCCGGACCGTTTAATCATTGAACCGACCGGTTTGGGCCATCCTAAGCAAATTCTCGATCTCCTCACCGCCCCGGTGTATGAGCCGTGGATCGATCTTCGCGCCACGCTGTGTATTCTCGATCCACGCCAGCTACTGGATGAGAAAGCGGTGAAAAATGAGAACTTCCGCGATCAGTTGGCTTCAGCAGACATCATTGTGGCGAATAAAGAGGACCGTGCTTCCCTGGAAAGCCGCGACGCCTTTGATTTCTGGTGGCAGAATTTTGGCAACGATCGTCAGTTTGTGATGGCGACGCAGGGAAAAATCGATAATGCGCTGCTCGACCTGCCGCGTCGGAATATGGCCGAACTGCCTGCCAGCGCCGCACATGCCCACAGTCACGCCCCACAAAAAGGGCTGGCGGCGTTGAGCCTGCCGGAACATCAGCGCTGGCGTCGCAGCCTGAACAGCGGGCAAGGCCATCAGGCCTGTGGCTGGATTTTTGATGCCGATACCTGCTTCGACACCATTGGTATTCTTGAGTGGGCAAGGCTCGCGCCGGTGGATCGCGTCAAAGGCGTTATGCGCACCCAGGATGGCCTGGTTCGCATTAACCGTCAGGGAGCGGACTTCTTCATTGAAACCCAAAACGTTGCGCCACCTGACAGCCGAATAGAGTTAATTAGTGCGGTTAACACCGACTGGAACGCACTTCAGGCGAGCTTGTTGAGGCTTCGTTTAAGTTGAAGCCACTAACGTTGCCCCCGACTAAACTGCTATGCATATGACGATGATTAAAAAACTTCCCCTGATATTACTGCTCAACGCCGCCGGTGTGGCGCTCTTTTTGTCCTGGTATCTGCCGGTAAATCACGGTTTCTGGTTCCCGATTGATTCCGGTATCTTCCATTTCTTCAATGAACAGCTGGTCAAGAGCCAGGTGATTCTGTGGCTTGTCGCGATCACTAACAATCGCGCCTTCGATGGCTGTTCCCTGCTGGCAATGGGCTGCCTAATGCTCTCATTCTGGCTCAAAGAAGATGCCGCGGGACGCCGCCGAATCATTATGATCGGTCTGGTGATGCTGCTCACCGCCGTGGTGATTAACCAGCTCGCGCAAGGGTTGATGCCGGTTAAGCGCTCCAGTCCGTCGCTGTTCTTCCCAAATGTTCATCGGGTCAGTGAATTACTGCATATCTCCACCAAGGATGCGTCAAAGGACAGCTTCCCTGGGGATCATGGAATGATGTTGCTTATTTTCTCTTCATTCATGCTTCGCTATTTCGGCAAAAAAGCCTTCGCAGTTGCCCTGATTATTGTTGTGGTTTTCGCTTTCCCACGCGTAATGATTGGCGCGCATTGGCTAACGGATATTGTTATCGGTTCACTTTCTGCAGTGCTGATTGGCGCGCCGTGGTGCTTAATGACCCCGCTCAGCGATCGTCTGATTGCGTTATTTGATCGCTATCTTCCGGGTAAAATGCAACAAAACCAAAACAAATAACCCACCTAAATTAACATCATCCATCAGGGATCATTTCGATCCCTGATGCTTTTCCCGCCGCTTATGCCCTATTTTGTCATCTTCTCGTAATATCATTCACCTGACAAATGAATGCCTTGCATAAGATTTAACCTAAATTGCCGCTATTTTAGTCAATCCCGGTTAATCGCTTTGCCTATCACATTTTCTTATAAAAAAGCCCCTATTTTTGCTTTCAATGCCTAAGGGGATCGGGTAATCTCGAACTCGTTTTGCCTCACAGAGATAATTATTCTCAGGGTGAATAAGTTTGTGCGTTAGACCACAGATTTGGCCATAAAGAATTGTCTCATTGTGCGCAGGTAATTAGTCTCGTCACGTTTGGCATTTTTATAACGGTATTTATCGTTAAGGACTTCAAGGGAAAATAATCAAAATGGTCAAATCTCAACCGATTTTGAGATATATCTTGCGGGGAATCCCGGCAATAGCAGTAGCGGTACTGTTATCTGCATGTAGCACGACAAACACCGCAAAGAATATGCATCCTGAGACGCGTGTTGTGGGCATGGAAGATGCCTCGTCACTGCAAGCCTCTCAGGATGAATTTGAGAATATGGTACGTAATCTGGACGTTAAGTCCCGCATTATGGACCAGTATGCTAGCTGGAAAGGCGTGCGCTATCGCCTGGGCGGCAGCACCAAAAAAGGTATCGATTGTTCCGGTTTTGTACAGCGTACATTCCGCGAGCAGTTTGGCTTAGATCTGCCACGTTCGACTTACGAACAGCAGGAAATGGGTAAATCCATCTCGCGTACGAAATTGCGTACCGGTGATTTGGTTCTGTTCCGCGCCGGTTCAACAGGCCGTCACGTCGGTATCTACATCGGCAACGACCAGTTTGTTCATGCTTCCACAAGTAGTGGTGTGACGATTTCCAGCATGAATGAGCCTTACTGGAAGAAGCGCTATAACGAAGCGCGCCGTGTACTGAGTCGCAGTTAATCTGTCGTGTTGTTGGTTATCCCTTGGCTGGCAACGCGATAAAAAATAAGCACTGCTTCGGCAGTGTTTTTTTTTGCCCGTTTAACCCCGCGCGCTCTTTTCTCATATATCACTGGTTATATAAAACCAGGCTATAGTCTTGTAAATACGTAAGATTAGTCGTCCTGCCGGAACCACGACGATCCAGGAACAATGACGTTTATGCTCACTCGTTTCTTTTCCACCAGCCGCAAAGTTCTGACAGGCAGCATCCTCGCGGGCATTATTGTTGCCCTCCTCTGCGGAATGCTGCAGTTTTTTCTGAGCTACCATAAGCGGGAAGTGAAGTTCGATACCCTTATTGTTGACCTTAAAGTCTACATGGAGAGCTATTTCTCCGATCTCAAAACCTCTATTGATACCCTGCAACCCTTCACCCTGAGTAATTGCCAGGACGTGGGCGCAGAGCTGACCTCCCGTGCCGCCTTTAGCGTTAACGTTCGCGCCTTTTTACTGGTCCGGGATAACGCTGCATTTTGCTCTTCGGCCACCGGGCCGATGGACGTCCCGATGAAGGAACTGATACCGGATCTGGATACCACTAAATCCGTGGATATGGCACTGCTGCCCGGTACACCAATGCTGCCAGACAAACCCGCGATCGTCGTCTGGTATCAAAATCCGCTGATCAAAGGCGGTGGTGTATTCACCTCAATCAATATCAATTTAACGCCCTATTTGCTCTATACCTCGCGTCAGGATGAGTTTGCCGGTATCGCGGTAATCATTGGCAAAACGGCGTTATCCACCGCGTCAGGCCGTCTGATCAACGTCAACGATTTGCATGAAAACCCTATCCGCAGCGCTACCCTGAAAGACGTCCCACTCACCATAAACCTGTATGCCCAGGAGTGGACGCCCTACGAAATCCTGTTTGCACTGCTCTTTGGCCTGATATGCGGCATTTTGGCGGGCACGCTCACTTTTTATATCCTCACCATTCGTTTGCATCCCGGCAAAGAGATCCTGACCGCTATAAAACGTGGCCAGTTCTATGTGGTCTATCAGCCGGTGGTAGATGCGAAAGAGCTGAAGATGCAGGGCTGCGAAGTGCTGATGCGCTGGAAGCACCCGACGATGGGAGAAATCCCGCCGGATGCGTTTATCAATTTTGCCGAAGCGCAAAAGCTGATTGTCCCGCTGACGCTACATCTTTTCGATCTGATTATCCGCGATGCTCCGCAGCTACAAACCGTGCTGCCACCGGGGGCGAAGCTGGGGATTAACATCGCGCCAGGTCATCTTCATGCCGACAGCTTCAAAGACGACATGCGTAAATTCGCGGCCTCTCTGCCGCCGGATCATTTCCAGGTGGTACTGGAAGTGACTGAGCGCGACATGATAAATCAGCTCGAAGCCGCCCCGCTATTCGAATGGCTGCACCATGAAGGCTTTGAAATTGCGATAGATGATTTTGGTACTGGCCACAGCGCGCTGATTTATCTGGAACGCTTCACGATGGATTACCTCAAAATCGATCGCGGTTTTGTGAATGCCATCGGTACGGAAACGGTCACTTCTCCGGTTCTGGATGCCGTGCTGACGCTGGCACGACGCCTGAATATGGTAACGGTTGCTGAAGGCGTCGAAACGCCCGAGCAGGCAGCCTGGCTCCGCCAACATGGCGTGAACTACCTGCAAGGTTACTGGATTAGCCGCCCCATGCCGCTGGCACAATTCCTGAAATGGGAACCTGATTTTGTTAAAGACAGTGAATGATTTCACAATGGCGGTTTCGTCACTTATTATCAGCTAACCATAAGTCTCACTGACGGTGAGCCAGAATAGAAGAGGGATACGCTGCGAATGACTATGCGCTTTGTTTTGCTGTTAATGGCGTTCATCAGCGTGACTTGCCAGGCGCAGAATATTAAAGAGAGCTATGCGTTTGCCGTGCTTGGCGAGCCAAAGTATGAGGCAAACTTTACCCACTTCGATTACGTTAACCCTGCGGCACCTAAAGGTGGGAATATCACTCTCTCTTCGCTAGGGACGTTTGACAATTTCAACCGTTTTGCCCTACGCGGAGTCGCCGCTGAGCGTACCGATTCGCTGTATGACACGCTTTTTGTCACCTCTGATGACGAGCCAGGAAGCTACTACCCGCTTATCGCCGATTCCGTCCGTTACGCAGATGACTTTTCCTGGGCGGAAGTGACGCTCAATCCCCGCGCACGTTTTCATGACGGTTCCCCCGTCAAAGCCAGCGATGTTGCTTTTACCTTTCATAAATTTATGACTGAAGGTGTGCCGCAGTTTCGCCTGGTGTTCAAAGGTGCCACCGTGAAAGCTATCGCCCCACTTACCGTGCGCATCGCACTGGCTGAGCCGGGCAAAGAGAACATGCTGAGTCTTTTCTCGCTCCCGGTGATGCCAGAATCATTCTGGAAAGACCATAAGCTCAGCGACCCGATCTCCACACCACCGTTGGCTGGCGGCCCTTATCGCATCACCCGCTGGAAGATGGGGCAATACATCGTCTACTCCCGCGTGAAAGATTATTGGGCGGCTAATTTACCGGTCAACCGTGGGCGCTGGAATTTCGATACCATTCGCTACGACTACTATCTGGACGACAATGTCGCCTTCGAAGCGTTCAAAGCCGGAGCGTACGATATGCGCCAGGAAGTCAGCGCTAAAAACTGGGCGACCCGCTACGTGGGCAAAAACTTTGCTAACCACTTCATCGTGAAAGATGAGCAAAAAAACGAATCCGCGCAGGACACCCGCTGGCTGGCGTTCAACATCCAGCGCCCGGTGTTTGCCGACCGGCGTGTGCGTCAGGCAATCACCCTGGCCTTTGACTTTGAATGGATGAACAAAGCGCTGTTTTACGGGGCTTACAGCCGCACCAATAGTTATTTCCAGAACACTGAGTACGCGGCGCGGGGTTATCCCGACGCCGCCGAACTGACCCTGCTTGCACCACTCAAAGCGGAGGTTCCTCCAGAAGTCTTTACCAGCATCTTTGAGCCACCGACGTCGAAAGGCGATGGCTACGACCGGGATAACCTGCTCAAAGCCAGCAAACTGCTGGACGACGCTGGCTGGACGCTTAAAAACCAGAAGCGGGTGAATGCGCAAACCGGGAAACCGCTCAGCTTCGAGCTGCTGCTCTCTTCAGCGGGCAATAATCAGTGGGTGCTGCCGTTCCAGCACAATCTGGAACGTTTAGGTGTCACCGTGGAGATCCGCCAGGTTGATAATGCGCAGATAACCAACCGCATGCGCAACCGTGATTACGACATGATGCCGCGCTTATGGCAGGCCCAACCGTGGCCCAACACCAATCTGCGGATTTCGTGGGCGTCGGACTATATCAACTCCTCTTACAATGCGCCTGGCGTCAAAAGCCCGGTCATCGACAACCTGATTGCTCAGATTATCGCCGCGCAGGGAGATAAAGATAAACTGGTTCCTCTGGGCCGCGCACTCGATCGCGTTTTGACCTGGAACTACTACATGCTGCCGATGTGGTTTATGGGGGAAGATCGCCTCGCTTACTGGGATAAGTTCTCGAAGCCGTCCGTTCGCCCGATCTACTCGCTGGGATTCGATAACTGGTGGTATGACGTCAATAAAGCCGCCAGACTGCCCGCTGAACGGCGTTAAGGAATAAAAATGGGTGCTTACCTGATTCGCCGCTTATTGCTGATTATCCCGACGCTGTGGGCGATTATTACTATTAACTTTTTCATCGTGCAGATTGCCCCCGGCGGCCCGGTCGATCAGGCCATTGCCGCCATTGAGTTTGGCCACAGCGGCAGCTTACCCGGCGGCGGTGGCGAAGGCCTACGCGCCAGCCACGCACAAACAGGCACCGGGAATATCAGTGAGAGTCACTATCGCGGCGGACGTGGGCTAGATCCCGAAGTGATCGCCGAGATCACCCATCGCTATGGCTTCGACAAACCGATTCACGAACGTTATTTCAAAATGCTCTGGGATTACGTGCGTTTCGATTTCGGTGACAGCCTGTTTCGCAGCGCCTCGGTGATCCAGCTCATTAAAGATAGCCTGCCGGTATCGATAACCCTCGGGTTGTGGGGCACGCTAATTATCTATCTGGTGTCGATTCCTCTGGGAATACGCAAAGCGGTGCATAACGGCAGCCGCTTTGACATCTGGAGCAGCACTTTCATCATCATTGGTTACGCGATCCCGGCGTTTCTGTTCGCGGTTCTGCTGATCGTCTTTTTTGCTGGCGGCAGTTATTTTGACCTCTTCCCGCTGCGCGGACTGGTGTCAGCTGACTTCAGCTCATTGCCGTGGTATCAGAAAATCACCGATTATCTGTGGCATATCACCCTGCCGGTGCTGGCGACCGTTATCGGTGGGTTTGCCGCCCTGACGATGCTGACCAAAAACGCGTTTCTGGATGAGATCCGCAAGCAGTACGTGGTGACCGCGCGGGCAAAAGGGGTGAGCGAAAAGCAAATCATGTGGAAGCATGTGTTTCGCAACGCCATGCTGCTGGTGATCGCCGGTTTTCCGGCCACTTTCATCAGCATGTTTTTCACCGGCTCGCTGCTAATCGAGGTGATGTTCTCCCTCAATGGCCTTGGCCTGCTCGGCTACGAAGCCACCGTCTCACGCGACTATCCCGTGATGTTTGGCACACTCTATATTTTCACCTTGATCGGCCTGCTGCTGAATATTATCAGCGACATCAGCTACACGCTGGTCGATCCTCGTATTGATTTTGAGGGCCGCTGATGCCGCATTTAAGCCCCGTCAACCAGGCCCGCTGGGCGCGTTTTCGCCATAACCGTCGCGGCTATTGGTCCCTGTGGATCTTTGCCGTGCTGTTTATCCTGAGCCTGTGTTCAGAACTTATCGCCAACGACAAACCGCTGCTGGTGCATTTTAACGATCGCTGGTACACGCCGGTTATCAATAACTACAGCGAAAGCGATTTCGGTGGGCCGTTTGCCACACCGGCGGATTATCGGGACCCGTGGCTGCGCGATCGGCTCGACAACCACGGCTGGACGCTGTGGGCGCCGATTCGTTTTGGCGCGAACAGTATTAACTTCTCCACCTCGACGCCCTTCCCTTCTGCTCCCTCGGCGCAAAACTGGCTAGGGACCGACGCGAACGGCGGGGATGTGCTGGCACGTATTCTCTACGGTACGCGGATCTCCATTCTGTTCGGCCTGATGCTGACGCTGTGTTCAAGCGTGATGGGCGTGGTGGCAGGCGCAGTTCAGGGCTATTACGGCGGCAAAATCGATCTGTGGGGCCAGCGTTTTATTGAAGTCTGGTCCGGAATGCCGACGCTGTTTTTGATTATTTTGCTCTCAAGCGTATTACAACCTAACTTTTGGTGGCTGCTGGGCATTACGGTTCTGTTTGGCTGGATGGCGCTGGTGGGCGTGGTACGCGCAGAGTTTTTACGCACCCGTAACTTCGATTATATCCGCGCAGCACAGGCATTAGGCGTCAGCGATCGCAGCATTATCTTCCGCCATATGCTGCCCAACGCGGTGGTGGCGACGCTAACCTTTCTGCCGTTTATTCTGTGCAGCTCGATTACCACCCTGACTTCGCTCGATTTTCTGGGGTTCGGTTTACCGCTCGGCTCACCGTCATTAGGCGAACTGCTGTTGCAGGGCAAAAACAATTTGCAGGCACCGTGGCTGGGTATTACGGCATTTCTTTCCGTGGCCATATTGCTGTCGCTACTGATTTTTATTGGCGAAGCGGTCCGCGATGCCTTCGATCCTAACAAGGCGGTATAAGATGACCCAGCCTCTTCTTAGCATTGAACATCTTTCTATCGCTTTTACCCAGCAGGGTGAGACGCGTGACGTGGTGAGTGATTTATCTCTGCAAATCCACACCGGGGAAACGCTGGCGCTGGTCGGTGAATCCGGCTCCGGCAAAAGTGTGACGGCGCTGTCGGTGTTGCGTCTGCTCCCCTCACCGCCGGTGGTTTATCCGCAGGGCGATATCCTGTTCCACAGCCAGTCGTTGCTGCACGCAGATGAACATACCCTGCGCGGGGTACGCGGGAATAAAATCGCGATGATCTTCCAGGAACCGATGGTGTCGCTCAACCCGCTGCACACCCTGGAAAAACAGCTGTACGAAGTGCTGTCCCTGCACCGGGGAATGCGCAAAGAAGCCGCCCGTGGCGAGATTCTCGATTGTCTGGAGCGTACCGGCATCCGCAATGCTGCTAAACGGCTGACGGACTTTCCGCATCAGCTGTCGGGCGGAGAGCGCCAGCGTGTGATGATTGCCATGGCACTGCTGACGCGCCCGGAACTGCTGATTGCCGACGAGCCGACGACTGCGCTGGATGTCACGGTGCAGGCGCAAATCCTGCAGTTGCTGCGCGAATTGCGCGATGAGCTCAACATGAGCCTGCTGTTTATCACCCACAACCTCAGCATTGTGAAGAAGCTGGCGGATAATGTGGCGGTGATGCAAAACGGCCGCTGCGTCGAACAGAACACAGCGAGCGCCCTGTTCCATGCGCCTCAACACCCTTACACACAGCGCCTGCTCGACAGCGAGCCATCGGGCGATCCGGTCCCGCTGACGGCGGGCAGCCCACCGCTATTGAACGTCGAAAACCTTGGCGTCGCCTTCCCGGTGCGTAAAGGTATTTTCCGCCGCCAGGTGGCAGAGAATACCGTGTTGAAGAACGTCAGCTTTTCGCTGCGTCCAGGTGAAACGCTGGGGCTGGTTGGCGAGTCAGGTTCCGGGAAAAGCACCACTGGCCTGGCACTGCTGCGCCTGATTGCCTCTCGCGGCACCATTATGTTTGATGGTAAACCGCTTCACAGCTGGAACCGCAGGCAGATGTTACCCGTGCGACCACGAATGCAGGTGGTATTTCAGGACCCGAACTCGTCGCTCAATCCCCGGCTGAACGTACTGCAAATTATTGAGGAAGGGCTGCGCGTTCACCACCCGGAACTGAGCGCTCGCCAGCGAGAAGATGAAGTGATTCGTGTGATGCGGGAAGTTGGACTGGACCCAGAGACACGCCATCGATATCCGGCGGCCTTTTCCGGCGGTCAGCGCCAGCGAATTGCCATCTCCCGCGCGCTGATTTTGAAGCCCGAGTTGATTATTCTGGATGAACCGACGTCGTCCCTCGACAGAACGGTACAAGCGCAGATTCTGGCATTACTGAAGGGATTACAGGAAAAGCACCGGCTGGCCTATATCTTTATCAGCCACGACTTACACGTAGTGCGCGCGTTGTGCCATCAGGTGATTGTGTTGCGACAGGGAGAAGTGGTCGAACAGGGTGATTGTCAGCGCGTTTTTGCCGCGCCGACGCATGAGTATACGCGTCAGCTGCTAGCGTTGAGCTGACGCTCAGAAAGGATACTGGCCGGAAAACGGCTCGGCGATCGCAACACCAAAGTTCTTCAAACGACAGGTCGCCGCAAATTCATCCTGGCTGTTTACAAACAGGCACGGCTCGCCTTCGCACTCCAGCACAGAGCTGACGACTTCGATATCGGTCAGCGCCTGGCTCAAACGCTCCATAACCGGCCATGCATTTTCATCATCCGGGCTGAGTAACTTCAGCGCAACCAGACTGTTTTCGCCCTCTTTTCCACTTTGCGGAATCGGTTCAACTTTCGAACCTGCAAAACCCGCCGACCAGCGATAGCTCTGGGGCAAGCGATGGACTATAGAGAGTTGTAATGTATTCACGTTCTTTCCCCGGAAGCAAAAAAGCCTTCACAATTTATTTACATTTATAGTAACACATCGTTGCTAACCTGCCGTTATTTTCCTGAGAAACCGCATACAGCCTGATGTTACAAGCTATGAAGTCTGATTTTACAGGGCATTATTTTGTGAGTTACAGGCTCGCTTTGGCGCTATATGTACCCGTTTCTGCGATCTAACTCAACCTTTTTAACTACAACGATGTGACTTTTTACATAAATAGATTTTACATAAAAGAAACAAACAAGGGGTAAACAAACGAGAGTTTGGTTGACGAGCGTCAAAAAAAGGGGCCGCATTGGCCCCTTTTCTTCATCAGCTTGCCGATTTTCGTGGCCGACTGGCATAGAGATAGAAAAGAATCGAACTGGTGGCGCAAAACGCGATCGACCAAATCATCGGCCAGGCGGTGTTAAACGTCGCCATTGAGAGCAGCGCACCGACAATCGCGCCAATGCCGAAACGGAATGTCCCCGCCAGGGACGATGCGGTTCCCGCCATGTGAGGAAACTCGTCGAGAATTACCGCCATGCCGTTGGATGACACCATCGACACACAGCCGACAAACGCCGCTACACCGACCACCAGCGCCCAGAAACCGATGCCAAAGAAAGCGGTTAGCACCATCCAGATAGCCATTACAAATTGGATCCACAGCCCCGCGCGGAACATATTGATGGCCCCAACCCGACGGACAAAGCGGCTGTTAATGATGGTCATCACAAACAGGAACACGATGTTTAGCGCGAAGTAGTAGCCGAAATGCTGCGGTGAGACGTGGTTGATTTCGATGTACACGAACGGACCGGCGCTCAGGAATGAGAACATTCCCGCAAAGCTGAAGCCGCTCGCCAGCATGTAGCTCAGGACGCGTTTATGACGAAACAGCGACGCAAAGTTTCCGATAGTGGTGCGAATATGAAACTTCTGCCGACGTTCCACCGGCAAAGTTTCATCGATAAAGAAGAAAATCATTGCTGAGGCCAGCAGCGCGGCAATCGCCAGAATCCAGAAAATCGCGTGCCAGCTAAACCATACCAATACTGCGCCACCAATCATCGGAGCCAACAGCGGCGCGATGGTGGTCACCAGCATGACGAAAGACATCATGCGCGAGAACTCTTCCTTCGGATAGATATCGCGCATCAGGGCATTTATCACCACGCTCGCCGCCGCAGCCGCCAGACCGTGGAAGAAACGCATGATAATCAGATGATCGATCGTCTGCGCCAGCGCACAGGCCACCGCCGCACCCGCAAACACCAGCGTTCCCCCGAGGATCACCGGCTTGCGGCCAATGCTGTCCGCCATCGGGCCATACAACAATTGGCCAACGGCAAAACCGAGGATATAGGTGCTGAGCGTCATTTGCGCGCTGCCGGCTGGTACGCCAAACTGCGCGGAAATCACCGGCAGTGCAGGCAGGTACATGTCGATAGACAGCGGCATCAACATGGCCAGCAGACCAAGGATAAACACGATGCTGATTGATGAGTGTGGCCTGGTGGTCACAGTGTGCTCCTGAAATTAGCGGGAAGTCATGCCAACGCTGGCAATTTCTTCTTCCGTCAACGGGCGGTATTCACCGGGTTCAAGCTCGGGATCAAGGGCAATCTCACCGATGCGCTCGCGGTGCAGGCCGACCACGCGGTTACCCACAGCAGCGAACATACGTTTCACCTGATGATAACGACCTTCGCTGATGGTGAGGCGTACTTCGGTCGGGGTGATCACTTCCAGCACTGCAGGTTTGGTGAGATCTTTCTCGTTGTGCAGCTGCACACCCTGGGTAAACTGCTCGGCGGTATCGTCAGACACCGGCGATTCGAGCGTGACCAGATAGGTTTTTTCGCAGTGATGACGCGGAGAGGTAATGCGGTGCGACCACTGACCGTCGTCGGTCATCAACACCAGGCCGGTGGTGTCGATATCCAGACGCCCCGCCGCATGCAGCTTGTGCGCCACCGGTACATCGAGGAAATAGAGCACCGTCGGATGATCCGGGTCGTCCGTAGAGCACACGTACCCTACCGGCTTGTTGAGCATGAAGTAGCGCGGGCCGTTCTGCTGAGCCAACGTGTTGCCGTCGAACTCCACGTCATGTTCTGGCAGGAGTTTGAAAGAACTGTCTTTCACAATATCGCCATCCACGGTAACGCGGCTGGCGCGAATTTCACGCCCGGCAATAGCGCGGCTTACGCCGAGTTGCTGAGCGATAAACTTATCAAGTCGCATGAAATCTTATAGCCTTTATGGTGCTGGAAGTCGGACAACATGTCCGAAAAAGAAGCAGTCAAGAACTGTCCAGTATAGCGGTCTGGTTGCGCCACTCAAGGGAAAAAGTTTCGTGGCATACTATGTGCGAGATAACAAATTAGAGAGCCCATGACTTTTACACTTCGCCCCTATCAGCAGGAAGCCGTTGACGCCACCTTAGACTGGTTTCGCAAACACACAGATCCTGCCGCCATCGTCCTGCCCACCGGGGCGGGTAAAAGCCTGGTGATAGCCGAACTGGCGCGACTGGCGCGTGGCCGCGTGCTGGTGCTGGCTCACGTCAAAGAGCTGGTGGCGCAAAACCACGCCAAATACTGCGCGCTGGGTCTGGAGGCCGATATCTTCGCTGCCGGGCTGAAGCGTAAAGAGAGCCACGGCAAAGTGGTGTTCGGTAGCGTGCAGTCGGTGGCGCGAAATCTGCCGCATTTTCGCAGTGAATTCTCGCTATTGATTGTCGATGAGTGCCATCGCATCAGCGATGACGACCAAAGCCAGTATCAGCAAATCCTCAACCACCTGAAAGAGGTGAACCCGCAGGTGCGTCTGCTTGGGCTGACCGCCACACCGTTTCGCCTTGGCAAAGGCTGGATTTATCAGTTCCACTATCACGGCATGGTGCGCGGTGACGAAAAAGCGCTGTTCCGCGACTGCATCTATGAACTGCCGCTGCGCTACATGATCAAACATGGCTACCTTACGCCGCCTGAGCGTCTTGATATGCCCGTCGTTCAGTATGATTTCAGCCGGTTGCAGGCCCAGAGTAACGGTCTGTTCAGCGAAGCGGACATGAATCAGGAGCTGAAAAAACAGCAGCGCATCACGCCGCACATCATCAGTCAGATTGAGGAGTTCGCCCAGACGCGCAAAGGGGTGATGATTTTCGCGGCTACCGTCGAACATGCCAGGGAAGTGACTGGCCTGCTCCCTGCTAACGACGCAGCGCTGATCACCGGCGAAACACCGGGACCTGAGCGCGACAAGCTCATTGACGCGTTTAAAGCGCAGCAGTTCCGCTATCTGGTCAACGTTTCGGTACTGACCACCGGCTTTGACGCCCCACACGTCGATTTGATTGCCATTTTGCGCCCAACCGAATCCGTCAGCCTGTATCAGCAGATTGTCGGGCGCGGGCTACGGCTGGCTCCCGGCAAGACCGACTGCCTGATTCTGGATTACGCCGGGAATCCGCACGATCTCTATTCGCCCGAGGTAGGTACGCCAAAAGGCAAAAGCGGTAACGTTCCGGTGCAGGTATTTTGTCCAGGATGCGGTTTCGCCAATACTTTCTGGGGAAAAACCACCGCCGACGGCACGCTGATTGAACATTTTGGCCGTCGCTGTCAGGGCTGGTTTGAAGATGACGACGGCCATCGCGAGCAGTGCGATTATCGCTTTCGCTTTAAAAATTGCCCGCAATGTAACGCTGAAAATGACATCGCGGCGCGGCGCTGTCGCGAGTGCGATACGGTGCTGGTCGACCCCGACGATATGCTGAAAGCCGCGCTGAAACTCAAAGACGCGCTGGTGCTGCGCTGCTCCGGCATGGCACTACAAACCGGTGCCGACGAGAAAGGCGAATGGCTGAAAATCACCTACTACGATGAAGATGGCGCAGACGTCAGCGAACGTTTCCGTCTGCATACACCCGCCCAGCGCATGGCCTTTGAGCAGCTCTTTATACGCCCGCACACCCGCACGCCAGGGGTGCCTCTGCGCTGGATTACCGCCGCTGATATCGTTCATCATCAGGCGCTGTTGCGTCATCCTGATTTTGTTGTCGCACGTAAAAAAGGCCAGTTCTGGCAGGTGCGCGAAAAGGTGTTCGATTACGAAGGACGCTTCCGCCGGGCCAATGAATTGCGCGGTTAAGGGACTTTTGATTGATGTGAAAGGCGTTTGAGTATAAAATGCCGCCCGCTTCACATCCGTGAGGCAGAACACTCACCTGCTGCTGGGTCGCCTGTAGCAGGACTTATTTACAGAGAGAAATCAATGTTTACTATCAATGCAGAAGTACGTTCTGTGCAGGGTAAGGGTGCGAGCCGCCGCCTGCGCGCAGCTAACAAGTTCCCGGCTATCATCTATGGTGGCGATGCTGCTCCAGTCGCAATCGAACTGGACCAGGACAAAGTCTGGAACCAGCAGACTAAAGAAGGGTTCTACACTGAAGTTCTGACTATCGTTTTCGATGGTAAAGAAGAAAAAGTGAAAGTTCAGGCTGTTCAGCGTCACCCGTTCAAGCCAAAACTGTCTCACGTCGACTTCGTTCGCGCTTAATCGCCAACAAGTTGAGAAAAACCCCGCATTGCGGGGTTTTTTTATGGCTGTTATTTACCGCCAGAAGTCCGGCGTTGCAGCTGATCGCGCAGGTTCGGCGGGGTGCCTTTGATGGTCAGGGTGTCCGTTGCCGGGTCCCAGAAAATACGCTCGCCCAGCAGCATGGCATCAAAATTCACCGTTAACCCACCGCCGCTACCAGCAAACTTGGTGAGCTGACGCAGCGTGCTGCGATCCGCCGGGAAACTCTCTTCCAGCTCGTAGCCTTTCTCCGCCGTAAATTTGTGGAAGCTAACTTCGCTGACGCCTGACAGCTCTTTCGACAGGGATTCCAGTTCAATCTCTTCCCCGGCCTGCAGCTGTTCGTTGCAGTAGCTGTAAACCTGCTGACGCACGTTTTGACGCTCAGATTTATCGAGCTGCGCTTCGGCGGTGAAATCATCCACTGCTTGCAGCAGCCCTTTGTTCTGTGCTTTGGCGTTCAGACCTTCGGTGGCACCGAGGAAATCCATAAAGAAATCGGCAACTTTGCGGCCTACGCGTCCTTTCAGGAAGGTCAGATAGCGGGTCGATTCCGGATTGGTTTCCCATTCGGTCAAATCGATACGCGCCACGATGTCGGCGTGATTGATATCCAGATAGTGGGTGGAGCTGATATCCATTTGCTCGTTAACGCGCATGCTGCTCAGATTACTGAGAACCGTTATCAACAAATACTCAACGGCCAGGTAGCGATACTGGCAGAACAGGACAATCCCGCCGTCAGCAAATGGATATTTTGCCAGCTCGTCACGCAGACGACCGGTCGCCGCGCGGCTAAACGCCAGGAAATCTTCGTCGCCCTTGCGTTGCAGACGCAGGCTTTCGGCCAGTTCACTCTCTTCGTTGAACATGCCGTAGACTTTATTTTTCGCGCTGTAGACGCGATGCAGCTCCGCCATCATTTCCGTAACGGTAGGCGTAGATTCCAGTAACGAATCGCGAAGCACCAGCTCCAGGGTTTGCTCATCGCGCTTGATAAGCTGGTGCAAGGCAATCTGGTTGATATCCAGACTCATGATAAACTCTCCTTTAAGACCGGGCGGTATTCAACCACCACCCACGCATGTGTGCAATAGAAGATAAAAAAGGGGAAAAAAAGCTGTTGCTACGGTAATATGTTGCCCTTTCATCAACAAACTGATTTCGATTTATGCCACAACATTCCCGCTATAGTGATGAACACGTTGAACAACTCCTCAGTGAGATGGTCAACGTACTTGAAAAACATAAAACGCCGACCGATCTTTCCCTGATGGTTTTGGGAAATATGGTCACCAACCTTATCAATACCAGCGTTGCTCCGGCTCAACGTCAGGCGATCGCAAAATCATTCGCCCAGGCTTTGCAGTCTTCAGTGAGCGACGACCAGGCGCACTAAGGGAAACGAACGACAGTCTATGGTGACGAATCGTCAGCGCTACCGTGAAAAAGTCTCCCAGATGGTTAGCTGGGGGCACTGGTTCGCCTTGTTCAACATTCTGTTGGCCATGGTGCTCGGCAGCCGTTATCTGTTAGTGGCCGACTGGCCGACGACGTTGACCGGGCGTATTTACTCCTGGATAAGCGTTGTCGGGCACTTTAGCTTTTTGGTTTTCGCCACCTATCTGCTGATTCTGTTCCCTCTGACGTTTATTGTGATGTCGCAGCGGCTGATGCGGTTCTTATCCGCCATCCTCGCCACTGTCGGCATGACCCTGTTACTGATCGACAGTGAAGTTTTCACCCGTTTTCATCTCCATCTCAATCCGATCGTCTGGGAACTGGTGATCAATCCCGACCAGAACGAAACCGCACGTGACTGGCAGCTGATGTTTATCAGCGTGCCGATTATCCTGCTGATTGAGATGCTGTTTGCCACCTGGAGCTGGCAAAAACTGCGTAGCCTCACCCGACGTCGTCACTACGCGCAGCCGATTGCCGCCCTGTTTTTTGTGGCGTTTATCAGCTCACACATTATGTACATCTGGGCAGATGCGAACTTCTATCGCCCGATTACCATGCAGCGCGCCAACCTGCCGCTCTCTTATCCAATGACGGCCCGTCGTTTCCTTGAGAAACACGGTCTACTGGATGCCCAGGAATACCAGCGTCGTCTGGTAGAACAAGGCAATCCGGAAGCGGTGTCGGTTCAGTATCCGCTGAGTGAATTGCGCTATCGCGATATGGGCCAGGGCCAGAACGTTCTGCTCATTACCGTCGATGGCCTGAACTACTCACGCTACGAGAAGCAGATGCCTGCGTTGGCACAATTCGCTGAACAAAACATCAATTTCACACAGCATATGAGTTCGGGTAATAACACCGATGCCGGGATTTTTGGTCTGTTCTACGGTATTTCCGCAGGCTATATGGACGGCGTACTTTCCTCGCGTACCCCTGCGGCGCTGATTACGTCTCTGAACCAACAGGGTTATCAGCTTGGGCTGTTCTCATCTGACGGTTTCAGTAGCCCGCTCTATCGCCAGGCACTGCTGTCTGATTTCTCTCTGCCTGCGGCAAAAAATCAGTCCGACGAACAAACCGCCGGTCAGTGGGTTAACTGGCTTAACCGTTATGCGCAGGAAGATAACCGCTGGTTCTCATGGGTAGCATTCAACGGCACCACGCTTAATGACAGCAATCAAAAAGGCTTTGTTCGCCGCTACGCCCGCGCAGCTGGCGATGTCGACACTCAGATTGCACGGGTCATTACGGCATTGCGCGAATCCGGCAAACTGGACAATACGGTAGTCATTATTACCGCGGGCCACGGCGTACCGCTGGGTGATGAAGCGAATGACATGAACTGGACTCGCCCTAACCTGCACGTGCCACTCGTGGTTCACTGGCCGGGCACGCCCGCGCAGCGCATCAATATGCTGACGGAACACAAAGATGTAATGACCACGCTGATGCAACGTTTGCTGCATGTCAGCACCCCGGCTAATGAATACTCACAGGGGCAAGACCTGTTTAGCGCCACACGTCGCCATAACTGGGTAACGGCAGCCAGCGGAAATACTCTGGCGGTAACAACGCCTATGCTGACTCTGGTGCTGAACAGCAACGGGAATTACCAGACATACAACCTGCAGGGTGAGAAGATACACGACCAAAAACCACAGCTTAGTCTGCTGTTGCAAGTACTAACCGATGAGAAACGGTTTATCGCTAACTGATTAATTTTAAATCAGTTAGCGCTGTGCGGACTTGCAATCAATTAGCAAACAGGTAGTATCTTTTTCATACGTCGGCACGTAGCGCAGCCTGGTAGCGCATCGTCATGGGGTGGCGAGGGTCGAGAGTTCAAATCTCTCCGTGCCGACCAAAACATATAAAAAAACCAACCTTTTACGGTTGGTTTTTTTATACCTGCATATCCACGCCGCTTGACTCTCACCCATTTTACAGTGAAAATACTGTACATAAAAACAGTTATCATGAGGCAGTTATGTTTGTTGAACTGGTGTATGACAAGCGCAACGTTGCAGGTTTACCCGGCGCGAGTGACATTATTCTGAATGAATTAACAAAGCGTGTGCATCGGATTTTCCCGGATGCCGTCGTGAAGGTTAAACCCATGCAAGCTAACGGATTAAACAGCGATGCCAGCAAAAGCGATCGTGAAAAGCTCAACCGAATGCTCGAAGAAATGTTTGATGAAGCCGATATGTGGATGGTTTCTGAGTAATTCTTAGTGCAGATTTAGCGCGTGATTGCGCGCTTTATAACTTCTGCAATAATAATGTAAACAGCTGATGGGCAACATCATGAATCCCAAAGTCGTCATGCCGCTCCACACTCTGACACGTTTTAAGCCTTTCGCTCAGATTGACAGCCTGATTCACCACTTCCTTCCGCATGCAGAAATTGAACACTTTTCCGCTAATCGTCTCCTTCATCTTGATCGCAAGGGAGAACGGGCATGCTTAATACTGCTCGAGGGTCTGGTCGATATTTCCCGCATCGATGACGGCATTCTTAAAGGAACATTGAAAGCGCCATTTGTGGCGGGGATATCACATCCAGACTATATGGGAAACGCATTCCATTTAATGAGTGCAACGGCGGTAAAAGTCGCTATCCTGCCATATAAAAGTGCGATGACGATAATCAGAGAGCAGAAGTTATGGGAGGACTACAGTAATTATCTTCTGTATATTATGGGATTACATTCCACTCTGAGTAATCATAGTATCGGGCTTCGTTCACGCGATATCATTCGTGACTGTCTGTTTGATTTGATGAACGAGAATGAACAATATCGCCTGAAAACGAATGCCTGCAAATATATTATTGAAAAAACGGCACTGTCACGCAGCGGCGTGATGGGGATTCTGGCAGACATGAAAAAAGAAAACATCATTGGGATCCAGAGAGGGGTGCTTATTTTTATTAATGATGAGCAGAACTCACATCGCAACGATTAAAAAGGCCATCAACTGATGGCCTTTTTAATTTTACTAACGCGGCAATTACATATGGAATCCACCACCGGCACCGTCATGTCCACCAAAAGCGTGGTCATGCGCATTGTCAGCACCCGTGCCCGTGCCGTGATCACCGTGAGAAACGGCGTTCTCATGGCTGTTACCACCTTTTACGGAATGCTGGAAAACGTCGTGGAACGGCACGCTAATCTGAGTAGACGGCGTCAGAGTTGATGCTTTTACCACGCTTTTGCGACCAGTTGTGCGATCGGTAACCTGAATGAGGGTGTCAGGTTTAAGAGTATTGGCGGCAACGTTGATTGTCGCGCCGGTGTTTGGGCGCGTCGTGATACCACTGTAAGTCATCGCGTGAGGCTGTTCATTGTAAGTTGCTGTGCCCGTGCGTTTGACACCGTAGTTCGCGATGTCTATTGCATGCTCTTTAACCTGACTATCTGCTTCAGCCTGGCGCGCATCAGCAAGGGCTACAGCTTGTTGCTCTGTTCGGGCAATATTCGCTTGTGTCAGGCTTTTGCCCATATCGGGAGATTGCTGATGTGTCGGCGTACCTGTTGGGTCATTTTTAATTCCGGACAACATCGTATTCGTCGCCCCGGTATTTGGACGAGAAGAGGTGCCTGAATAGCTAACCGCATGAGCAGGCTCTGAATACGTCGCGGTGCCAGACTGTTTTATTCCGTATTGAGACAACTCAGCCTTATGTTGGGCCATTGCTGCTTTCGCCGCAGCTTTAGCTGCCTGATGATCCGCAGTACTACTATCAAGACGAGTCGCTGGCCCAATTTGATGGGTTGGATGCCCCGCCGGATTACTCTCTTTCACAACGCCTGGCGTTTGCGTCCAGTGGTGAGGGTCCATCGGGTCAACCTGATGAGTGGGATGCCCTTCAGGGTTGGATTCTTTGATGATACCCGGCGCCATCGTCCAGCCAAGGCTTCGGCTGGCCGTTGCAGACGGCGTATTTAAACGAGCTGCAGCCGTTCTGGCATCTCGCTCTGCAATCATCTCAGCTTTATCAGCGGTGTCTTGTTTATTCTGCGCTTCTTGTACTGCCGCACGCTGGTCAGCATACGCCTGAGCACGCATTTCACCTGCAGCATTCATTAAATCGCGATCGTCTTGCATCGTCGTATGAGAGACACTGTGTATATTGTGAATAACTTGCTCATGGGCAGATTCTACGGCTCGCTCAGAGCGAGCGACTTCTGCATCAGCATCCGCAATAGACATTGCATGCGCAGACATCGATAAAGCAGAAAGTACCACCAGAGAAATAATTGTTTTATTCATTGCATTACTCATCAAATTTATTTAATAGAAAATCCCGCATAGATTAAATGCGTTAAAAATTTCATCATTATTCGTGGGGCTGAAAATGTTTACATTAAATCTATTACTGTGTGAATTAGATTTGTATGACAAAGAATAGAGTTATTACAAAATGAAAGCAATCATCTCAACGAATACAATAAATGAAAGTTTTTTATAGGATGGCCATTATTTAATGTATACATAATAGGTGTTAATTAAATATATTTCTGACATTAAACAACTTAACGCACGAGTAACTTTTTAACGATGATAAAACGATATTAGCTAACAATCAGGCATAAAAAAGCCAACTCACAGGCTGGCTTCTTCTATCAGGTATTCGTGTTTAGCGCTTATCGGGGCCGCCGAGGAAAAAGATCCCAAGGGGAATAGCCAGAAGGACCGTAAATACCAGACTGTAAACAAAGATCATCGCAGACTGCAGCACATACATGCTGGTGGTCCACTGCGAGAGCGGAATGTTGTACTGCTCAATCACGCCGACAATTGTCGCTCGCCCAACGCCAGCTGCGGCAATCAAAAACACCACAAACAGCGCCAGTAAAAACTTCCTGCCTTGCGGAGTGTTAAGTTTTTCGCGGACCATGTCTCTCTTTCCTTTACAGATGAATAACATTATTTCCGCTTACCCTAACACGATCGTCCTTTTCATTCCATATCAGCATTTAAATCTGCACCATCACCACCAAAGCAGTTCAATCCACCTTATGAAATCAAAATATAAGTAAATCAAACCAAACACTGGCCTACGCTATGCTAATCTTGCATCGATTGTTTGACATAAAAGGAATGAATGTGAAAAACACACCTAAATTTGCCATTGCCCTTCTGACCGCTGCCTGCATGAGCACCAGCGCTTTCGCAAGCGAAACGCAGAAGCCACAGCCTCTTGAAAAGACTGCGCCGTATCCACAGGCGGAAAAAGGCATGAAGCGCCAGGTCATCCAGCTCCCGGTTCAGGAAGATGAATCGGCGTTTAAAGTCGAGCTGTTGATTGGGCAAAACCTGGAAGTGGACTGTAACCGTCATCGCCTGGGTGGCAAACTGGAGAGCAAAACCCTCGAAGGCTGGGGCTATGACTATTACGTGTTTGATAACGTGACGTCACCGGTTTCAACCATGATGGCCTGCCCGGATGGCAAGAAAACCCAGCAGTTCGTGACGGCCTATCTGGGTGATAACAGTCTGCTGCGCTACAACAGCAAATTACCGATTGTGGTCTACACGCCTGAGAATATCGACGTGAAATACCGCGTCTGGAAAGCAGACGAGAAAGTCGAAAACGCCGTCGTGCGTTAAAAAAAGGCCGGGTAGCGATACCCGGCCTTTTTGTATTGCGTTAACTCAGAGGGCAATATCCGCGACCGGTTTGGATTCCGGCTGAGGTTTTGCCTGCGGTTGCGCCTGTGGAGCCGCATCCGCTGCCTGCGGTTTTTCGTATTTAAGCTGCAGAACGCCGCTGGTGTATTCCAGCTCTTGTTCCGTCGCGGCAACATTCCCGTTCAGTTTAGTGCCATAAGAAGGAATAATCGTTTTCAGCTTCGCCTGCCATTCCGGGCTGGCGACTTTGTCTTTAAACACTTTTTCCATCAGATGCAGCATGATCGGTGCGGCAGTTGATGCACCAGGCGATGCGCCAAGCAGCGCCGCAATGGTGCCGTCTTTGTCGCTCACCACTTCGGTACCGAGGCGCAGTACACCACCCTCTTTCGGATCGCGTTTAATAATCTGCACGCGCTGGCCCGCCTGCCACAAGCGCCAGTCGGCTTTCTTAGCCTGCGGGTAATACTCTTGCAGGGCAGCGAAGCGGTCATCATCGGACAGCATCACCTGGCTAATCAGGTATTTCACCAGATCGAAGTTATCCAGGCCCACGTCCACCATCGGCATAAAGTTAGAGGTGGTCGTGGAGCTGAGCAGATCCCACAGGGAACCATTTTTCAGGAATTTAGTGGAGAAGGTCGCGAACGGCCCAAACAACACCACGCGTTTACCGTCCAGAATACGGGTATCGATGTGCGGAACAGACATTGGCGGTGCGCCAACAGAGGCCTGACCGTACACTTTCGCCAGATGGCGATTCACCACTTCCGGGTTATCAGACACCAGGAACTGGCCGCCGACCGGGAAGCCTGCATAATCGTCCGCTTCAGGAATACCAGACTCCTGCAGCAGTTTCAGCGCTGCGCCACCGGCACCGATAAAGACAAACTTCGCCTTGATCACGTGCTCGGCTTCGTTGTTTTTCAGATCGGCGACTGTCACGCTCCAGCTGTTATCCGCATTGCGCTTGAAACCGCGCACTTCGGTGCTGACCTGCAGTTTAAAGTTGTCTTTTTTCTGCAGAGCGCCCACCAGCTGACGGGTGATTTCGCCGTAGTTCACGTCCGTACCGATCTCAGTGCGCGTGGCGGCCACTTTCTGATTCGGGTCGCGACCTTCCATCACCAGCGGCGCCCACTCTTTGATCTGAGCATGATCTTCAGAATATTTCATGCCGCGGAACAGGCTGCTCTGCTGGAGTGCCGCATAGCGCGCGCGCAGGAAATTGACGTTATCGTCGCCCCAGACAAAGCTCATGTGCGGAACGGTGTTAATGAACGAGTGCGGATCGTGCATCACGCCGCTGTTGACCTGATGCGACCAGAACTGGCGGGAGATCTGGAATGCTTCATTGATCTCCACCGCCTTCTCGATACTAATGGAACCGTCCTTTTTCTGCGGGGTATAGTTCAGTTCCATGAGTGCCGAGTGGCCCGTACCGGCGTTATTCCAGCCGTTCGAACTCTCTTTCGCGACGCCGTCGAGGCGCTCAACCATGGTCATCGACCAGTCTGGCTGCAATTCTTGTAAGTAGGTGCCCAGAGTGGCGCTCATAATGCCGCCGCCAATTAAAAGGACGTCCGTTTCCTGCTCTTTCGGGGTATCAGCTTTCGCCGCCATCGAGATGGCGCTCAGCCCTACGGCCATAGAAAAGAGCATGGCAGTCATTTTTTTCATCATTTATGCCTTACTTGTAGTCGTGCTTTTTAGGTGGAAATTGCAGGTGAAATAAACTGCGGGGCAAACTTAACAATTTTTAAACATTGTTTAAAGGTTAAGAAATTATTGTAATTGTGAAATTAAATGTTGGGATTATTGTAGGGATACCCACAGAGGCGGCTGGCAAGGCGAGGTTTTTGTGGCTACTATGCTGCACTTTGTGATCGCGCGCACGGAAGCCTGCCCTAACCAGTGAATGCCTATGTCATTACCCCACTCTCCTGCCCTGACGCCTGACGATGGCCGTGTGGCGAGCGTTTTGCGCTCCCCCAAATTGTTTATGCGAGAAACATTAGCGGGTGTGATTACCGCACTGGCGCTGATCCCCGAGGTGATTTCGTTTTCTGTGGTCGCCGGGGTTGATCCGAAGGTGAGCCTGATTGCGTCAGTGGTGCTGTGTCTGGCGATGTCCGTTTTCGGCGGTCGCCCGGCGATGGTCACGGCTGCTGCTGGCTCCGTCGCGCTGGTGATCGGCCCGATGGTGCATCAGCATGGCGTGCAGTACATTCTGCCTGCGGTGATCCTCGCCGGACTCATTCAAATCCTGTTTGGCGCACTGGGCATGGCGCGTCTGATGCGCTTTATTCCGCAAGCGGTCATGACCGGATTTGTTAACGCCCTTGGCGTTTTAATTTTCTTTGCTCAGGTTCCCCATTTCTGGAGCAAAAGCCCGCTGATCGTCGGCCTGTTTGTGCTCACATTGCTGATTGTTATCTGGGCACCACGCTTTATCAAAAGTGTTCCCTCGCCGCTGATCGCCATTGTGATATTAACGATATTCACTGTGACCAGCGGGCAAATTCTGCCGACCGTCGGCGATGAAGGTTCCATGAGCGGCGGTTTGCCAGGCCTGACGCAGCTGCTGGTGCCGTTGAATATGCAAACTCTGAGCATTATCTGGCCCTGCGCATTGAGTATCGCGTTTGTCGGTCTGATGGAATCGCTACTGACCGCGAAACTGGTTGATGAACTGACCTTGACGCCGTCCAGCAAGCGCCGGGAGAGCATCGGGCTGGGCGTGGCGAACATTATGTCGGGTTTTTATGGCGGTATCGCCGGTTGCGCGATGATCGGGCAAACCATCGTCAATGTGGAGATGGGGAAAGGTCGCAGCCGTATCTCTACGCTGGCTGCGGGGGTTATTTTGCTGCTTCTGGTGACGGCACTGAGTGAAGTGATGGCCAAAATCCCGATGGCGGTGCTGGCCGGTATCATGGCTATTGTGGCGTTCAAAACCTTCAACTGGCACAGCGTTCAGCCAGCAGCCGTTAAGGCTGTACCAGTCGCGGAAACGGCGGTGATGCTAGTAACCGTTGCAGCCACCGTATTCACCGGCAATCTGGCGATTGGCGTAGTGGGCGGAATTATCGTGATGGCGATAATCCCTGCCCGCCTAAAACACAAACACAAACACAAACACAAACACAAACACAAGGTTAAAGCAGGAAAATCGTCGCCAGACCAAGGAAAATAAAGAAGCCGCCGGTATCGGTAATGGCGGTGATCATCACGCTCGACCCCACTGCGGGGTCGCGCCCAAAGCGGGTCATAGCCAGTGGGATAATGACTCCCATCATCGACGCCACCAACAGGTTTAGCACCATTGCCAGCATCATCACCCCGCCCAGCGCCATATCGTCGTAAAGCCACCAGGTGATGCCGCCCATGATTCCGCCCCAGACCAGGCCGTTAATCAGCGCTACGCCCATCTCTCTGAAGATCAGAAACGTGAAGTTACCGGGCTGGATTTTCTCCAGCGCCAGAGCACGTACAATCATAGTAATGGTTTGATTACCGGTGTTACCGCCAATCCCCGCCACAATGGGCATCAGTGAGGCCAGCGCCACCAGCTGTGAAATGGTATGTTCGAAGCCGTCGATCACACGAGAAGCAATAAAAGCGGTGCAAAGGTTAATGGCCAGCCACGCCCAGCGCGTTTTAACCGCCTTACCGACGGAGGCGTGAACGTCATCCTCGGCGCTTAAACCGCCTAACGCACGTAAATCGTTGTCGGTTTCTTCGTACACCACGTCAACGATCTCATCGATCGTCACACGGCCCATCAGTTTGCCGACAGAATCGACCACGGCGGCACTGATCAGGTTGTCACGTTCGAAGGTACGCGCGGCTTTTTCGGCATCGTCTTCGGGTGAGAAAACCATCGGCTGGGTTTCCATAACCTCACTCACCCGGCACTGCGTACCTTTGAGCAGGATGGTTTGCAGCGTTAACTCACCGAGCAACGTTTTGTCGCGCGCCGTGACAAACAATTTATCGGTGTTCTCAGGCATTTTCCCCAGTCGGCGCAGATAGCGCTGCACGGTTGCCAGCGTGACATCCGGGCGCACCATGATCACTTCGAATTCCATGATCGCGCCGACGCTGTCCTTATCGAAATTCATCACCTGCCGCACGCGGGCACGTTCTTCGGCTGGCAGCGACGCCAGCAACCGGCCAGTCAGATTTCGCGGCAGGTGTTGGACAAGGTAGATCTGTTCGTCGATATCCAGGGTCTGTACGGCATCAAGAAGTTCACGGTCGCTCATCTCATCAATGAGATCGTCCCAGACGTTTTCAGAAGCTTCCAGAAGTACCTGACCACGTTCATGATCCTGCACCAGTCGCCATAGGGCATGACGCTCTTCAGAGGGGAGAGATTCGAGGGTATCCGCCAGATCCGGCGGCGGCAAATGGGCTACCAGCGCCCCTACCTCAGCAATATCGTCGGACAAGGTACCGACGTCATATTGCTCAGCCAGGGTTAATTTACCTAATAACGCCGACGTGACTGCTTTATCAGTAGTGAGGAGCCAGATAAGTCGGGCACGCTCCTGATCGCGCAGCCTTGCGCTGTTTTTGTTTATCAACGACATCAATCATAAATCCATGAAATAAGGTGATATCAAGCATAGCGCGGGGGAATGTAAATGATAATAAACAAATAGCCGGAATGGATAAAAAAGCGGCGGATAGTGAGAGGTTTTGTGCCGGGTGGCGGCTACGCCTTACCCGGCCTACGGTTTTGTAGGCCCGGCAAACGCAGTGCCGCCGGGCAAAACAGTTTATGCGGTTCGCGCCACCGCATCCCGCGACGCCGCATCGCGCTCGTCGCCGGTCAGTTCACTGAGCTGACCGTCACGCATCTCCAGCAGGCGGTCGGCGTGAATGAAGTAGTGATCGTCATGGCTGATGGCGAAAATAGTCTTACCCATTTCCTGCATCAATGGCAGCAACACCTGATAAAACTCGCGGCGGAAGTGCGGGTCCTGATCGGCCGCCCATTCGTCCAGCAAAATGATGTCACGCTCTTCCGCTAACGCCAGCAGCAGCGCCACGCGTTTTTTCTGCCCTTTCGACAGCTTGAGATTGAGGATTTTCCCGTCCTGTAGCTCCAGTTTATGGGACATTTTCAGCTGTTCAAGCCATTTTGCCACCAGCTCAGGATCGGCCTGTTTGCCTTCGGAACCTAACAGCTGGTCGAATAGCCACACGTCGGTAAAGACGGCAGAAAAGAGTTTGCGATAATCCTCCGGCTTCTCGACCGACACGGCTTGACCATCCAGCAAAATTTCGCCCGACTGCGGTTGATACAGCCCGGTCAGGAGCATCGCCAGAGTCGATTTCCCGCTACCGTTGCCGCCAATCAGGAACAGCAGTTCGCCACGATTGATCGTCAGATTCACCGGGCCGACCGCAAAATTATGATCCTGATAATGGAAAGTGACGTTACGCAGTTCCAGCGTTTTCCAGTTCGGAAAGGCTTGTGGGCGCGGGAATTCTGCGCGGAACGGCGCCAGCGCAAACTGATTGAGTTTTCTGAACGCCACCTGCGCACTAAGCAGCGTCGGCAGTGCGCCAACGGCAGAAAGCAGCGGCGTGCGCAGGAACAGCAGCGTCAGCGAGTAGGTCGCCGCCACGTTGGTATCGGCCCAACCGAGGCTGTTCGCCATCCAGAACACCAGACCAATTGCGCCCAGCATCATGATATTCGACCAGTTCACCGCGCTCAGGTGGAAAGTATCGGCGCGGATAATGTGATGCCGATACTCGCGCGCATCCGGGATATAGAGATTATTGAAGATGTGCTCGGCGCGTTCGCGGTTCAGCGTCAACTCTTTACGCCCTTCCAGCACCGTCTGATAATCGTTATAGAGCTTGTCTTCTGTTTCGCGCAGCACCGCCATGTGTTTGTACACGCGCGACACCAGCAGATAGCCGCCCCAGATAGTGACTACGATCCAGATTGCGGTCACGGCCAGCATTTTGGTCGACAGCCACGCCAGATAAGCCGCTGACCCGAAAGTCAGAATGATGCCCTGTACCAGCTCCGGCAAGCGCACGAACGCGATGGTAATGGCACGCACATCGCTGGTCAGCCCCGCGAGCAATGACGCACTGCCCAGCTGTTCGATACGCTCAACCTGGGTGTCGAGGATCCGTTTGATAAATTCGCCACGCAGGCGATAGACAAAATGGTGCCCCAACGCCGTCAGCGCCAGCTGTGAGGCCAGGGTGACTGCCATTAATAGCAGCAGCAGGCCGAGAAACTCCGGCAAAACCGACAGTTGGGTATCGACCATTTCAATCAAACGCACGTTTATAAAGGCGATAAGCCCAATGCCCAGCGCGGCGCTGGCAAGGCTGAGCGCCATGACCGCGACAAACGGCCAGCGGTACTGACGCCAGACAAGGAGAAGTAGTTGCATGCAAAGCAATCCGGACAAGAAAAAACAGCCAGCAGTGTAAACTGCCCGACGGTTACATCAAGAATAATTCTTATTTTTATTCGCTATCAGCCGCCTGACGGAAAGTCAGATTATAGCGATACTCCCCCGCCAGCGGATGCACACCGGGTTTAAGGGGTTGAATCCCGTGATAAAACAGCCGTGACTCTCCACCCCACACCACTACATCGCCGTGTTCAAGCATCAGGCGTTTAAGCGGATCGCTGCGACGTAAACCGCCAAACTGAAAGATAGCGGGCAGGCCCAGCGAAACAGACACAATCGGCGCGCGCAGGTCGGGCTCGTCTTTATCCTGATGCAGCGACAGTTTCGCCCCTGGCGCGTAGCGGTTGACCAGGCAGGCGTCGGGCCGAAAATGCGGATAGCCTGCTGCAACCGCTGCGTCATAGCACAGCGAACTGAAAACCTCAGGTGTTTTCGGCCACTGATGACCCGTTTTGGGATCGACGGGCGAATAGAGATATCCTCTTTCGTTCGTCGCCCAGCCCAGATTGCCACAGTTGGTCATCGCCACCGACATCGTGTAGCCGCCCGGCGTGACCATGTGGCGGAACGGCGAAATAGCGGCTACGGCTTCAATGCCCTGAAATAAGGTCTCTGCGCGTGCTAAAGCAAAGCGGCGCAAAATCACCGCGCCGGGCGCTAAAGGCTCTTCCCAGGGATCGCTATCCGCAAACAGATCCAGCATCACTCCTCCTGGTTTTTTGCTTCACGTTGCAACAACTGCGCTTTTCGCGCCGTTCCCCAGCGATAGCCGGACAGAGCGCCGTCGTTTCGCACCACGCGGTGACAGGGGATGACGATTGCCAGTTTATTTGCCGCACAGGCGCTCGCGACTGCCCGCACGGCTTTCGGTTTACCGATAGCGCTGGCGATCTGCTGATAGCTGGCCGTTTCACCGCAAGGAATAGAGCGCAGGGTTTGCCAGACCTGCTGCTGAAACGCAGTCCCGCGAATATCCAGCGGGAGTGCCAAAGTATTACTGCTGTTATCCAGGCTGTTAATGACCTGGTGGAGCCTTTTTGCAAATTCACCCTCTGGCGATTCTGAGTGCGCCAGAGGAAAGAGCGTGTGGATTTCTTCGATCAAAGAATCATCATTATCGCCCAGCAGAATTGCGCAGATCCCACGCTGGCTTTCTGCGACCAGACAACGGCCCAGATCGCAGTCGCTGATGGCGTAGCGCACGGTCACGTCGCTTCCGCCGCTGCGATACTGTTTCGCCGTCATACCCAGCGTGTCATCGGCTTTTCGATAATAGCTGCTGCTGTCGGGGAATCCGGCGGCTAACACTGAGTCAGTAATTTTTTCTCCCGCCGTGAGAGACGTGCGCAAACGTCGGGCTCGTGCCGCCTGTTGCCAGGCTTTGGGCGTCATGCCCGTCACCGATCTAAACAGACGGTGAAAATGAAACGGACTCATCGCCACCTGATCGGCAAGTGCATTCAGGGTTAGCGTCGAATCACTTTCCAGCAGGCGGCAGGCCCTTTCGATTTTGGCCATTTTTTGCGCCAGTGGATCAGCTTTATCCGGCGCACAGCGTTTGCAGGGGCGAAACCCTGCCTGTTCGGCATGAAAAGAATCGGGATAGAAATGAACATTCTTACGCAGCGCGTGACGCGCCCGACAGGAGGGACGGCAATAGATGCCGGTTGTCTGGACGGCAAAGACAAACTGGTTATCGGCATTAACATCGCGGGCCAGCACAGCCAGCCAGCGTTGTTCATCGGTATTCAGGGTCAGGTTTTTCATCATCGGCTCCTCTTACAAGCATACTCATACAATGCCTGAGCGCCACTGAACAAAAACCCGCAACCTTGCTTTTTAATTTTGTTCGCTGACGAGGAAGCCCTGGAACTGTGGCGACATCCAGGTTTTAAAACTCTCGCCCTCTTTGGTTATCATATACACCGCCAGCCCTTCTTGTCGCACCACCTGTTTGGCTTTCTCCGGGCCGAGGACCATCAGCCCCGTATCCCAGGTATCGGCCTCCAGCGCAGTTGGCGCGATGACGGTGACGGAAACCAGATTGTGTTCGATCGGACGACCGGTATTTGGATCGATAACGTGCGAAACTCGCTTTCCATCCAGCTCGTAATAGTTGCGGTAGCTGCCAGACGTGCTGATACCGTGGCCGTTAATGTCCACCACCGCCTGGACCGCATTTTGGGTATCGGTCGGTTTTTGGATCGCTACACGCCAGGGCTTATCGCTGGCGTTCAGGCCCCTACTCACCAGCGCACCGCCCACCGAGACCAGATAGCGTGAGATACCTTCCTGCGCCATTAGCGTAGCCAGATGATCCGCAGCGTAGCCTTCTCCGACTGTCGACAGGTCAACAAACAGATCGGGAATGTCTTTTTGCAGGTACTGCTGCCCGTATTGATTGATCACCGTCAGATGCTGCAAACCGGTACGCGCGCGGGCATCGTCGATTTGTGCCTGATCGGGCACATGTTCAGGTTGTTTTGTTGGGCCAAAACCCCACAGATTGACCAACGGCCCGACGGTAATATCCATTGCGCCATTGGTTTTATAGCCAATGTGCAGAGACTCGGTCACGATATCGGCCATCGCTTCGCTGACCGGCCACAGGGAAGTGCTGTTCGACAGGTTAAAGCGCATCAGCGCTGAGTCATTTTTATACGTAGAGAGCAGTTGATCGTCAGCGTCGAGCTGTGACTGAATTTTATCGCGTAGTTCGTCCGCGCGTTTGGTATCAACATTGATAATGCTGACACGCCAGAACGTCCCCATGGTCTTCCCTTCGAGCACGGTGGCCGCAGGGGTTTCGGTTTTTACCGCTGAGGTGGAAGAGTCGCATGCCGCCAGTAATAAAACGCTCGCCAGAAGTCCGGCGCGCCAAAAAGTCATGTCCATTGGTTATTATCCTCATGCCTGGGCGGCAAGAGTATACCAAAACATGACGCAGGTAAGACCGCAAAAAGAGAAGAGAAAAAGGGGCCATTTGGCCCCTTTTGTGTTACTGAGCGTGTCTTAGAACTGGTAAACCAGACCCAGAGCGACGATATCATCAGTACCGATACCAGCCTGTTTGGTGAAGGTGTTTTCATCCAGCAGGTTGATTTTGTAATCCACGTAGGTGGACATGTTTTTGTTGAAGTAGTAAGTCGCGCCAACATCAACATATTTCAGCAGATCCTGATCGCCGAAGTTGGTGGTGCTGTTGCTTACGTCCTTACCTTTAGACTGCAGGTAAGCCACGGATGGACGCAGACCGAAGTCGAACTGGTACTGAGCAACCACTTCGAAGTTCTGCGCTTTGTTCGCGAAGCCGTAAACAGTGCTGTTGTTCTGAGAGTTACCGAAACGCGTTGCGTTGTAAGTCTGAGAATACTGCGCTGCCAGGTAGATGTTGTTGGCATCGTATTTCAGACCACCGCTGTAAACATCCGCGCGGTCACCCTGACCATACACAACCGCGCCATTCTGGTCAGCAGTACGTTTAGAGGAAGACGCTGCACCACCGATGCTGAAGCCTTCGCCCAGGTTGTAAGTCAGGGATCCACCGTAACCGTCACCATTCTGTTTCAGCGTGCTGCGACCAGTGTCGTTTTCACCGCTTGCGCTGCCGTTTTTACCCTGATACTGCAGAGCGAAGTTCAGACCATCAACCAGACCGAAGAAGTCCTGGTTACGGTAAGTAGCTACGCCGTTAGCACGGGATTGCAGGAAGTTGTCAGAACCGTAGGTGTCGCCGCCAAATTCTGGCAGAACGTCAGTCCAGGAGGTCACGTCATAGATCACGCCGTAGTTACGACCGTAATCGAAAGAACCCGCGTCAGCGAATTTCAGACCCGCGAACGCAACACGCGTCCAGGACTGGTTGTCGCTTTCGGTGGTGTTGCCCTGAACCTGATATTCCCACTGGCCGTAACCGGTCAGTTGATCGTTAACCTGAGTTTCGCCTTTGAAGCCGATACGCATGTAGGTCTGATCGCCGTCGTTACCTTTGTCGTCGGAGAAATAGTGCAGGCCGTCGACTTTACCGAACAGATCTAATTTGTTGCCGTCTTTATTATAAATTTCAGCCGCATTTGCTGCGCCTGCTACCAGCAGAGCTGGTACCAGGAGGGACAGTACTTTAACTTTCATTTTATTAACCCTCTGTTATATGCCTTATTATTACCACTGCTTACTGATTAACCCTCTTAACCAGTCGGCAACTTCATTCTCCGCAAAAATACAGAATAATCCAATAAGATTATGATACTAAAACTTTGAAGATGTTTCATTTATCTACGAACATGTTTCATTTTGTAAATAAGAGGGAACTTTTCATTAGCACGAATAGCTAAAAAATATAGCACTTTAAAGCAACAACCCAGTTAATACATGTAATACCAAAGACTTAGCGAAAGAATACATTACCGCACTGATTGTCAAAACAAAATCCATCCAAATCACTAAAATAACTCCCGCTATCATCATTAACTTTATTTATTACCGTCATTCAGCTTTGAATGTCTGTTTATCCCTAATTCAACCGAGTGCACTGCATTCGGTTTTTTTTTACTCTTCTTTACGTAAACTGAATTGATTTGTGCTACCGCACTGAAATTATAACGACTATTAATTAATCATTAATTGCCTTTCTGATTCTTTCCTGAAATTTAACAATCTTTAATTTCTTGTTAATTAGTGCTATTTTTCGAGCATCTTGCCAAATATTTGTACAGTTCTATCACTCTTGTACACTTTCTGAATCACTCAGCCACGCGCAATTCAATGTACAAAAAGTCCCTCCTGCTCGGGCTACGATGCTGGAAATTCAGGTATTACCCTTTATACTGCCCTATCCCCCTTTACGTGCGGCCAAATCGGGTTAAACATATCAATGAGTCAGTCTGAAACCTCAGCGCCAGGTAAGTTCTCCCTCCTTCCTGGGAGCATCACCCGCTTCTTTCTTCTCTTGATCATTGTGCTGTTGGTGACGATGGGCGTTATGGTTCAAAGCGCGGTCAATACCTGGCTGAAGGACAGAAGCTACCAGATTGTTGACATCACCCACGCGGTGCATAAGCGTATTGATACCTGGCGCTATGCTACCTGGCAGATTTACGACAACATCGCTGCCGCACCAGGAGCATCATCAGGGGAAGGTTTGCAGGAAACGCGCCTGAAACAGGACGTTTACTACCTTGAAAAAACGCGCCGTAAGACCGAAGCGCTGATATTTGGCTCGCACGATAGCGCAACGCTTGAGATGACGCAGCGGATCTCAACCTATCTCGATACCCTGTGGGGCGCAGAAACCGTGCCCTGGTCGATGTACTATTTGAACGGTCAGGATAACAGCATGATCCTGATTTCCACGCTGCCTCTTAAAGATCTCTCTTCCGGGTTTAAAGAGTCCACTATTGGGTCGATTGTCGATTCTCGCCGTGCGGAGATGCTCCAGCAGGCCAACGCCCTTGATGAGCGCGAAAGCTTCTCTTCCCTGCGCCGTCTGGCGTGGCAAAACGGGCATTACTTTACGCTGCGTACCACTTTTAATCAGCCGGGGCATCTCGCCACCGTCGTCGCGTTCGATTTACCGATTAACGATCTGATTCCTCCTGATATGCAGCTGGACAGCTTCCGTCTGGAACCCGACAACTCCGCGCAAAATCTGCGTACGCCACCGGATAAAAAAGAGAGCACCGAGAGCGCATCCATCTCCTTTAATGGCTCGAAAATTGAAATCGCCTCGCCGCTTAATTCGACAGGGATGCGCCTGGTCTGGCAAGTCCCGTTTGGCACGCTGCTGCTCGATACCCTGCAAAATATTCTGTTACCGCTGCTGTTGAATATTGGTCTGCTGGCGCTGGCATTGTTTGGCTACAGCACCTTCCGCTTCCAGCCTGGACGTCAAAGCGAAAGCGTTTCGTCATCCGGCTCAAACAATGAATTACGTGTTTTGCGAGCGCTGAATGAAGAGATCGTCTCCATTCTGCCCCTCGGACTGCTGGTGCATGACCAGGAAGCCAATCGTACAATCATGAGCAACAAAATTGCCGATCACCTGCTGCCGCACCTGAATTTACAGAACATCACTGCGATGGCCGATCAGCATCAGGGGGTGATTCAGGCCACCATAAATAATGAATTGTACGAAATCCGTCAGTTCCGCAGTCAGGTCGCTTCTCGCACGCAGATCTTTATCATTCGCGACCAGGACCGTGAAGTTCTGGTGAACAAAAAGCTGAAGCAGGCCCAGCGGTTGTACGAGAAAAACCAGCAGGGCCGCGCGGCGTTTATGCAAAACATCAGCGACGCGTTTAAACGCCCATTGAAAGAGCTTGCCAGCCAGGCGGCGATGGTCAGCACCCCGGAAAACCATCAGCTCGCCAGCCAGGCGGATGCGCTGGTACACCTGGTAGATGAAATCCAGCTGGCCAATATGCTGGAAAATGACACCTGGAAAGGCAACGCCACCCTGTTTTCCATTCAGGATCTGATTAACGAAGTGGTGCCAGAAGTCCTGCCGGTTATCAAGCGCAAAGGGCTGCAGCTGCTGATTAACAACAACCTGCCTGCCAACGATAAGCGTCATGGCGATCGTGATGCGCTGCGCCGCATTGTGCTGATGCTTATCCAATATGCCGTCACCACCACGCAAATCGGCAAAATTACGCTGGAAGTGAGCACTGACGAATCCGCCGACGATCGTCTGACGTTCCGCATTCTGGACACCGGCGAAGGCGTTACGCTGAGCGAAGTCGACAATCTGCACTTCCCGTTCCTGAACGATACCCAGAGCGACAGTTACGGCAAAGCCAACGCCCTCACCTTCTGGCTGTGCGATCAACTGGCGCGCAAACTTGGCGGTCATCTGAACATTAAAGCCCGCGAGTCGCTTGGCACACGCTATTCACTGCACGTCAAAATGGCCGCCACTCCGCAGGAAGAAGATGAAGAACGACTGCTGGATGATGTGGTTATCATGGTGGATGTGACCTCGAGTGAGATCCGCAACATCGTGGTACGCCAGCTGGAAAACTGGGGCGCGTCCTGCATAACGCCGGATGAAAGGCTCACGAGTCAAGAATATGATCTGTTTTTAACTGATAATCCGTCTAATCTTACTGCCTCGGGCTTGCTTTTAAGCGATGATGAGTCAGGCGTGCGAAAAATCGGCCCTGGCCAGATGCGCGTCAACTTTAATATGAGCAATGCTATGCAGGAGGCTGTACTACAACTAATAGAGGAGCAGCTGGCACAAGAAGAGATCCTGGAGTCCCCGTTGGGTGGTGATGAAAATGCCGAACTCCATGCCAGTGGATATTATTCGCTCTTTGTAGATACAGTACCAGATGATGTTAAGCGGTTGTATACTGAGTCCGCGGCGAAGGATTTCGCTGCGCTGGCGCAGACAGCACACCGGCTTAAAGGGGTGTTTGCCATGCTTAATCTGGTTCCGGGCAAGCAGTTATGTGAAACGCTGGAACATCTTATTCGCGAGAAGGATGCTTCTGGCACAGAAAAATACATCAGCGACATTGACGCCTACGTCAAAAGCTTGCTGTAGCAAGGTAGCCTTATACATGAACAATATGAACGTAATTATTGCCGATGACCACCCGATTGTACTGTTCGGTATTCGCAAATCACTTGAACAGATCGAGTGGGTGAATGTTGTCGGTGAATTTGAAGACTCTACAGCACTTATCAATAACCTCCCGAAACTTGATGCACATGTTCTCATTACCGATCTCTCCATGCCTGGAGACAAATACGGTGATGGGATTACGCTTATCAAATACATTAAGCGCCACTTCCCGAGCATTTCGATCATCGTTCTGACGATGAACAACAACCCGGCGATTTTAAGCGCCGTGCTGGAACTCGATATTGAAGGGATTGTCCTGAAGCAAGGTGCGCCAACCGATTTGCCAAAAGCGCTGGCTGCGCTGCAGAAAGGTAAGAAATTCACGCCGGAAAGCGTCTCTCGTCTGCTCGAGAAAATTAGCGCCGGTGGATACGGTGACAAACGTCTGTCGCCGAAAGAGAGTGAAGTGCTGCGCCTGTTCGCCGAAGGTTTCCTGGTGACGGAGATCGCCAAGAAGCTGAACCGCAGTATTAAAACCATCAGTAGCCAGAAGAAATCGGCCATGATGAAGCTGGGTGTGGAAAACGATATCGCCCTGCTGAACTATCTCTCTTCGGTTACGCTGAGCGCGGTTGATAAAGACTGATTCTGCGCCTCTCATAAAAAACCCGGCAGCGCTCGCGCTTACCGGGTTTTTTTATACCCTGGATTTCCTGACGCGATCGGCATACACCGTCAGCGTCTGTTTAATCACATCCAGCGTCACCGGTTTCGACAGGCAGCTGTCCATGCCCGACTCCAGACAGCGCTGTTTCTCTTCCGCCAGCGCATTCGCCGTCACGCCGACAACCGGCAGCGTCAGGCCCAACTGACGAATACGCTGCGTCAGACGATAGCCGTCCATATTCGGCATATTCACGTCGCTAAGCACAATATCGATGTGATTTTTGCTCAGCACATTGAGGGCGTCCACACCGTCATTGGCCGTCAGGCATTGATATCCCAGCGATCCGAGCTGATCGGCAAGCAGACGGCGGTTGATCGGGTGATCGTCCACGACCAGAATCATCATATCGTCATTCATCGCCACCGTTGAGTCCGGCGACGGTAGCGCGTTAACGCCGTCGTGCTCGTCCACTTCCACGCGATAAATATGCGCCAGCAGGTGCATCAGCTCATGCGGCGTTGCGACGCTATGCGTCCACTCTCCCGGCACACGCTCTTGCGGAATACCAATATGACGGCGACAGAAGATGATGGCGGCTCTGCCCTGCCACGATGGGTCAACGTCCACATCCGTAATCAATGTATCGTCTGCATCCGTGCTTTGCCCTTCGTAGCGCACAACGCGAAGACCCCTGTTCGTCAGCATTGATTCCAGGAAGGCATACAGCGAAGCGTTATGGACTGCCAGCCAGCAGGTTTTGCCGCTCAAGCCTTCCGCTGGTGCTTTCACTGGATATTTTGCCGAGTAGAGCGGAATACGAATCGTGAACTGACTGCCCATGCCCGGTTCGGTATCCACAGAAATATCGCCGTCCATCATGCTGATCAACTGCTCGCAAATCGCCAGCCCCAGCCCCGTTCCCTGGAAGTTACGCTGAACGCCGGTCCCCACCTGGAAGAATGGATCGAACAGTTTTACCACCTCTTTTGCCGGGATACCCGTTCCCGTATCACGGACACGAATGCTCAGATAATCTCCGGCGCGGGAAACGTGCAGTACGATACAACCCACATCGGTAAATTTGATAGCGTTACTGAGCAGGTTCGAAATAACTTGCTGCAGGCGCATCGGGTCGCCAAGCAGCGTTACCGGCACATCAGGCTCGATAAAGCAGTAAAGGCCGAGCTGTTTACGCACCACCAGCGGCATATAGTTAGCGCTGATGTGGTTCATAACCTCACGCGGAGAAAATTCGCTCGGCTCGATTTTCAGCTGCTCAGATTCAATTTTAGAGAAGTCGAGAATGTCGCTAATGATTTTCAACAACAGGCTTGATGAGTTATTCATCGCGGTTACCAGGCGCTCAACGCCCTTCGGTAACTCTTTGGTTTGCAGCAGATCGAGGTTGCCGATAATACCGTAAAGCGGTGTACGCAATTCATGGCTAACGGTCGCAAGGAACATCGACTTCGACTGGCTGGCCTGCTCCGCCGCCTGCGCCATCTCCTGCAACGACTCTTCCATTTTCACGCGCGAGGAGACATCCACCAGCACGCAAATCGCCACGTTTTCGTTGCGATAGCGGGAATGTACAAAACTGATTTGCAGATTAGTGTGATTGCTGGTTAACACATCGACAAAATTCACCTGCTGACCGCAGATAATCTGCGTCAGCCGCTGCCTGTCCTCATGCGTCAGCATGTTCAGATAGTTATGCGCCAGCTCATTACTGAGGATATTTGTCCCGTCCTGAGTACGCAGGATACAGATACCGACAGGCGCGGAGGCCACAATTTTGCGGTTAAACTGTTCGTGCTCTTCCAGTCGCTGGGCGTCATTTTCCGCCGGAATGAAAATCTTACGCTCATACATTCGCGCCAGCGTAAACAACGCAATCCCCACCAGCACATTCAGTAAGATGGAATTGAGAATCAGCATCCGAATGCGTTCCAGCACCATATCAACCGGTACGGAATAGACGATGCTCAGGGAGGACGGTGGCAGGCTTTTCTTCAGCACCAAATCACGGAACCCTGAGGTGTAGCCAAACCAGGAGCGTTCCTGCATCCAGCGTGGATCGACCTTCAAACGATCTTCCGGTCCGGTCAGGGAAATCAGCTTATGACCATTTTCGTCGAGAATGGTCACGCCCATCGGTAAGCTGCCCGGCGTGAAAAAATTCTCCATGCGGATCGTCTGCTCAGTGCCCAGCAGCGCCTGCAGGCGATTGGCCAGATACACCGGCGTCAGGGCATAGAAGTACCCCACTCCCGGACGCGGCCCCTGACTTATCCAGAAGATATTATTGCTGCGCTCATCCTGCGGCGCATTACGATATTTAAGAATACGCTCGTGCAGACTTTTCAGCGCATCTTCCCGCTCAACGGGCATATCCCGCAGGCCGAAATCAGCCATACACAGATTTTCGCTGCCGATGAGGAACACGCGGTTAAGGTCGTACGCAGCAGAAAAATTATCGCGCCAGTAGCGCATAAACCAGGACAGTGACTCAAGAGAGCCTCGCCACGCATTGCCCATCGCCGAGCAGTCTGAATCCGGGAACAAAGGCTCAAAGTCCGGAACTTCTGATTTGTCTTCCCGCCCACGCGTGGCAAGAATGCCGTTTTCCGCCGTCAGACGGTTTTCAGCAATGTACTTAAGCTCTTTCATCACATCAGACGTTCGCTGAATATAGCGTTGGGCCTGATCGGAGCTTAAGTTAAACTCCTGGCGGATCTCGGACTCCTTCTGATGCAGCGCGTTAACGATATAGAACACCGAGAACAGCGCGACCAGCAACCAAAGCAATAACGCCAGCGCCCGAAACAGATAGCGAGAGACTTTAAGCGTGGTACGAAAGGAGACGAGGTATTTCAAGGGGGCGAAGCTCCGCCAGCAGGGTCAAAAAGGAATGTGGTTAAGGTAGCGGTAAACGCGGCTTGCCGCAATGCTCGCTTGTCTGCAAAAAAGAAAGGGCCGGAAACCGGCCCTTTTTCTGTCAGGAGACATTACTCTTCGGCATCATCTGCCGCTTCATCATCGGCATCGGTATCAGCTTCTGGCGCGATTTCATCATCGCCTTCTGCCACACTTCCGTCGATAGAATCGAGTTCTTCGTCATCCACTGGTTCAGCTACACGCTGCAGACCCACAACGTTTTCGTCTTCCGCGGTACGGATGAGGATTACGCCCTGAGTATTACGACCGACGACGCTGATTTCAGAGACGCGTGTACGCACCAGCGTGCCCGCATCAGTGATCATCATGATCTGGTCGCAATCATCAACCTGCACTGCGCCGACCACGGAGCCGTTACGCTCGGTCACTTTAATCGAGATAACGCCCTGCGTGCCGCGAGACTTGGTTGGGTATTCCCCTTCCGCCGTACGTTTACCGTAACCATTCTGCGTCACGGTGAGGATTGCGCCTTCGCCACGTGGAATAATCAGGGAAACAACGCTGTCTTCGCCCGCCAGTTTGATGCCGCGCACGCCGGTCGCCGTACGACCCATTGCGCGCACCGCGCTCTCTTTAAAGCGCACCACTTTACCGGCGGCAGAGAACAGCATGACCTCGTCAGTACCGGATGTCAGATCGACGCCAATCAGCTCATCGCCTTCGTTCAGGTTGACGGCAATGATGCCGGCAGAACGTGGACGGCTAAACTCTTTCAGCGCGGTTTTCTTCACGGTACCGCTGGCGGTTGCCATGAAGACGTTGACACCTTCTGCGTACTCACGCACCGGCAGAATCGCAGTAATACGCTCATTCGGCTCAAGCGGCAGCAGGTTGACGATTGGACGACCACGTGCCCCACGGCTCGCTTCCGGCAGCTGATAAACCTTCATCCAGTACAGACGACCACGGCTGGAGAAGCACAGGATCGTATCGTGGGTGTTGGCCACCAGCAGGCGGTCGATAAAGTCTTCTTCTTTGATACGTGCAGCAGATTTGCCTTTACCACCACGACGTTGAGCTTCGTAGTCGGTCAGAGGCTGATACTTCACGTAGCCCTGGTGAGACAGGGTTACAACCACATCTTCCTGGTTGATCAGATCTTCGATGTTGATATCAGCGGTGTTCGCTGTAATCTCAGTGCGACGCTCATCGCCAAACTGATCGCGGACCAGCTCCAGCTCTTCACGAATCACTTCCATCAGACGATCTGCGCTACCCAGGATGTGCAGCAGTTCAGCGATCTGCTCCAGCAACTCTTTGTACTCGTCGAGCAGTTTTTCATGCTCAAGGCCAGTCAGTTTCTGCAGACGCAGATCCAGAATCGCCTGTGCCTGCTGTTCAGTCAGGTAATACTGACCGTCACGCACACCGAACTCAGGTTCCAGCCACTCAGGACGCGCGGCGTCATCGCCCGCACGTTCCAGCATTGCAGAAACATTGCCCAGCTCCCACGAACGTGCAACCAGGCCCGCTTTTGCTTCTGCAGGCGTTGGCGCGCGACGGATCAGTTCGATGATCGGATCAATGTTCGCCAGTGCAACAGCCAGTGCTTCGAGAATGTGCGCACGATCGCGCGCTTTACGCAGTTCGAAAATGGTACGGCGCGTCACCACTTCACGGCGGTGACGGACGAACGCGCTCAGGATCTCTTTCAGGTTCATGATCTTCGGCTGACCATGGTGCAATGCCACCATGTTGATACCGAAGGAAACCTGCAGCTGAGTCTGGGAGTAAAGGTTGTTCAGAACCACTTCACCCACGGCGTCGCGTTTGATTTCAATCACGATGCGCATACCGTCTTTATCAGACTCGTCACGCAGCGCGCTGATGCCTTCAACGCGTTTATCTTTTACCAGCTCCGCGATTTTCTCGATCAGGCGCGCTTTGTTCACCTGATACGGAATTTCGTGGACGATAATGGTTTCGCGGCCAGTCTTCGCGTCAGCTTCCACTTCCGCGCGGGCACGAATATAAATTTTGCCGCGACCGGTACGGTACGCTTCTTCGATACCACGACGGCCATTGATGATGGCGGCAGTCGGGAAGTCCGGGCCAGGGATGTGTTCCATCAGACCTTCAATGCTGATGTCTTCATCTTCAATAAAGGCCAGACAACCGTTGATCACTTCCGTGATGTTATGCGGCGGAATGTTGGTCGCCATACCCACGGCAATACCGGAAGAACCGTTCACCAGCAGGTTCGGGATCTTAGTTGGCATGACGTCTGGGATGCGCTCGGTGCCGTCGTAGTTATCGACGAAATCTACCGTCTCTTTTTCCAGGTCGGCCATCAGCTCATGGGCGATTTTCGACATACGGATTTCCGTATAACGCATCGCCGCAGCGGAGTCGCCATCGACAGAACCAAAGTTACCCTGGCCATCCACCAGCATGTAACGTAAGGAGAAAGGCTGCGCCATACGCACGATAGTGTCATAAACGGCGGTATCACCATGAGGGTGGTATTTACCGATTACGTCACCAACGACACGGGCAGATTTTTTGTAGGCTTTATTCCAGTCATTGCCCAATACGTTCATGGCGTATAGTACGCGACGGTGTACCGGCTTCAGGCCATCTCGGACGTCTGGCAGCGCACGGCCAACAATGACCGACATCGCATAGTCCAGATAGGAGCTCTTAAGCTCTTCCTCGATGTTAACCGGTGTAATTTCTCTCGCAAGGTCGCTCATCTAACCGCTATCCCTCTACTGTGTCCCGGATTCAAAGGTCGCAAATTATAACACAACCGCTCTCAGACAGGTAAACCTGTATGCTTTATTCATGGGGAGAGCCTGATATACTCGATCCTCTTGCGAAATAAGGAGTAAAAGCGCCCATGAATGCCGAAAAATCCCCGGTAGCTCACAACGTTGACCACAACGAGATCGCCAAATTTGAAGCGGTGGCATCCCGCTGGTGGGATCTCGAAGGTGAGTTCAAACCTCTGCACCGTATTAACCCGCTACGTCTGGGCTATATCGCGGAGCGTTCCGGCGGTCTGTTCGGTAAAAAAGTGCTCGATGTCGGCTGTGGTGGTGGCATCCTGGCAGAAAGCATGGCGCGCGAAGGCGCAACGGTCACCGGGCTGGATATGGGTTTTGAGCCGTTACAGGTGGCGCGTCTGCACGCTTTAGAAACCGGTATTCAGGTGGAATATGTGCAGGAGACTGTAGAAGAACACGCGGCGAAACATGCGCATCAGTATGACGTCGTCACCTGCATGGAAATGCTGGAACACGTTCCTGATCCACAGTCGGTTGTCAAAGCCTGTGCCGCGCTGGTCAAACCCGGTGGACAGGTCTTCTTCTCGACCATTAACCGCAACGGCAAGGCGTGGCTGATGGCGGTGGTCGGCGCGGAATATGTGCTGCGGATGGTGCCAAAAGGCACCCATGACGTGAAAAAATTCATTAAACCAGCAGAGTTGTTAGGCTGGGTCGATGGCACTTGGCTCAAAGAGCAGCACATCACCGGTCTGCATTACAATCCGTTAACGGATAAATTCAAGCTGGCGCCGGGTGTAGATGTTAATTATATGTTGCACACAACCGCAAAAAACGACTAACGTCATTCGATAATCTTATAAAGATTGCGCAGCATCATGTTGCGCAATTTTGACCTCTCGTTGAAGAAATCAGCACTCGATCAAATTTTGAATTTTTTTTCTTAAATATTGACATGTCGTCCAGGCCTTACAGTACGAGGACTTAGGCTTTTTTACCCTTTCACAACCTCAATTTAACGTCAAAATCAACCCTTGTACTGAAATGATTCGATACTAGAATACTCACCATATAGCGTTCTTCTAATCGCAAAACCCCTACATGTAGTATTTATCCACAGACTTAGTCACAAGACCATTCTGTGGATAAGCGGGGGATATTTCTATTTCACGGTAATTCACGGACAGGTAAAAACCCACATGAATCAGAGTCTGCTGGTGACAAAGCGCGACGGTACCACTGAGCGTATCAATCTCGATAAACTTCATCGAGTTCTCGACTGGGCAGCAGAAGGACTGAATAACGTATCTATCTCCCAGGTTGAGCTGCGTTCACACATTCAGTTCTACGACGGCATCAAAACCTCTGACATCCACGAAACGATCATCAAGGCGGCGGCTGACCTCATCTCCCGCGAAGCGCCGGATTATCAGTATCTCGCGGCACGTCTGGCGATTTTCCACCTGCGTAAAAAAGCCTACGGCCAGTTTGAGCCGCCAAAGCTGTACGATCACGTGGTGAAAATGGTCGGACTGGGCAAATACGACACGCATCTGCTGGAAGACTACACGGAAGAAGAGTTCGAGCAGATGAACGGGTTTATCGACCACTGGCGCGATATGAACTTCTCTTACGCAGCGGTTAAACAGCTCGAAGGGAAATACCTGGTTCAGAACCGCGTCACCGGCGAAATCTACGAAAGCGCGCAGTTCCTGTACATTCTGGTTGCCGCATGCCTGTTCTCTGGCTATCCGCGTGAGACGCGTTTGAGCTACGTGAAGCGTTTTTATGATGCGGTTTCGACCTTCAAAATTTCTCTGCCTACGCCGATCATGTCTGGCGTGCGCACCCCGACTCGTCAGTTCAGCTCCTGCGTGCTGATCGAGTGCGGCGACAGCCTGGATTCTATCAACGCCACCTCCAGCGCCATTGTGAAATACGTCTCCCAGCGTGCCGGAATCGGCATCAACGCCGGTCGTATTCGTGCCCTGGGTAGCCCGATTCGCGGCGGTGAAGCGTTCCATACCGGCTGTATTCCGTTCTACAAACACTTCCAGACTGCGGTGAAGTCCTGCTCTCAGGGCGGCGTTCGCGGCGGTGCGGCCACTCTGTTCTACCCGATGTGGCATCTGGAAGTTGAAAGCCTGCTGGTTCTGAAAAACAACCGTGGCGTCGAAGGTAACCGCGTTCGTCACATGGACTATGGCGTACAAATCAACAAACTGATGTACACCCGTCTGCTGAAAGGCCAGGACATCACCCTGTTCAGCCCGTCTGACGTCCCTGGCCTGTACGATGCGTTCTTCGCCGATCAGGATGAGTTCGAGCGTCTGTACACCCAATATGAAAACGACGACAGCATCCGTAAACAGCGTGTGAAAGCCGTGGACCTGTTCTCCCTGATGATGCAGGAACGTGCCTCAACGGGCCGTATCTACATCCAGAACGTCGACCACTGCAACACCCACAGCCCGTTTGATCCAGCCATCGCGCCAGTGCGCCAGTCCAACCTGTGCCTGGAAATCGCCCTGCCGACCAAACCGCTGTACGACGTTAACGACGAAAACGGCGAAATCGCGCTGTGTACATTGTCCGCCTTCAACCTTGGCGCAATCAAAAGCCTGTCCGAGCTGGAAGAACTGGCTGTGCTGGCGGTTCGTGCGCTGGATGCGCTGCTGGATTATCAGGATTACCCAATTCCTGCGGCAAAACGTGGCGCAATGGGCCGCCGTACGCTGGGTATTGGTGTGATCAACTTCGCTTACTGGCTGGCGAAAAACGGCAAGCGTTACTCCGATGGCAGCGCCAACAATCTGACGCACGAAACCTTCGAAGCGATTCAGTATTACCTGATGAAAGCCTCGAACGAGCTGGCGAAAGAGCAAGGCGCGTGCCCGTGGTTCAACGAAACCACTTACGCGAAAGGCATTCTGCCGATCGACACTTACAAGAAAGATCTGGATGCTATCGTTAACGAACCGCTGCATCTCGACTGGGAAGCGTTACGTGAGTCCATTAAAACTCACGGCCTGCGTAACTCCACGCTCTCCGCACTGATGCCGTCTGAGACCTCTTCGCAGATCTCCAACGCCACCAACGGCATTGAGCCGCCGCGCGGTCACGTGAGCATTAAAGCGTCGAAAGATGGCGTGCTGCGTCAGGTCGTGCCGGATTATGAACTGCTGAAAGACAACTATGAACTGCTGTGGGAAATGCCGAATAACGACGGTTACCTGCAGCTGGTGGGCATCATGCAGAAATTTATCGACCAGTCGATCTCTGCGAACACCAACTACGATCCGACGCGCTTCCCGTCTGGCAAAGTGCCGATGCAGCAGTTGCTCAAAGATCTGCTGACCGCCTACAAATTTGGCGTCAAAACCCTGTACTATCACAACACCCGTGACGGTGCAGAAGATGCGCAGGATGATATGGCACCGTCCATTCAGGATGATGGCTGCGAAAGCGGCGCATGTAAGATCTAGTTTTGCCTTTTGCCGGATGGCGGCGTAAACGCCTTCTCCGGCCTACATAATTACGTGGTGTTGTAGGCCGGATAAGCGAAGCGCCATCCGGCATTACACTCCTACAGGACCCACATTAATGGCATATACCACCTTTTCACAGACGAAAAACGATCAGCTCAAAGAGCCAATGTTCTTTGGCCAGTCGGTCAACGTGGCACGCTACGATCAGCAAAAATATGACATCTTCGAAAAGCTGATCGAAAAGCAACTCTCCTTCTTCTGGCGTCCGGAAGAAGTCGATGTCTCACGCGATCGCATCGATTTTCAGGCGCTGCCTGACCATGAAAAACACATCTTCCTCAGCAACCTGAAATACCAGACGCTGCTGGACTCCATTCAGGGTCGTAGCCCGAACGTGGCGCTGCTGCCGCTGATCTCGATTCCTGAGCTGGAAACCTGGGTCGAAACCTGGGCGTTTTCTGAGACGATCCACTCGCGCTCTTACACTCACATCATCCGTAACATCGTCAACGATCCGGCGGTGGTGTTTGACGATATCGTCACCAACGAGCAGATCCAGAAACGCGCTGAGGGCATCGCCCATTACTACGATGAGCTGATCGAAATGACCAGCTACTGGCACCTGCTCGGCGAAGGGACGCACAACGTGAACGGTAAAACCGTCACCGTGAATCTGCGCGCGCTGAAAAAACAGCTGTATCTGTGCCTGATGAGCGTCAACGCGCTGGAAGCGATCCGTTTCTACGTCAGCTTCGCCTGCTCATTTGCCTTTGCCGAGCGCAAGCTGATGGAAGGTAACGCCAAAATTATCCGTCTAATCGCTCGCGACGAAGCCCTGCACCTGACCGGCACTCAGCACATGCTGAACCTACTGCGCAGCGGCATCGACGATCCGGAAATGGCAGAGATTGCTGAAGAGAGCAAACAGGAGTGCTATGACCTGTTCGTGCTGGCGGCTCAACAGGAAAAAGAGTGGGCAGATTACCTGTTCCGCGACGGTTCGATGATCGGTCTGAATAAAGACATTCTGTGTCAGTACGTGGAATACATCACCAACATCCGCATGCAGGCGGTGGGCCTGGATCTGCCGTTCAAAACGCGTTCCAACCCAATTCCGTGGATCAACACCTGGCTGGTGTCCGATAACGTCCAGGTTGCGCCGCAGGAAGTGGAAGTGAGTTCGTACCTGGTCGGTCAGATTGATTCCGAAGTGAACACTGACGACCTGAGCGATTTCCAGCTCTGATGAGTCGCGTCACGCTAAGCCTTTCCGGCACAGAAGTTCTGTGCCGCGAAGAGCACCCTTCTCTGTTGGTCGCGCTCGAATCGCACCAGGTTGAGGTCGAATACCAGTGCCGCGCCGGTTACTGTGGCTCCTGCCGCTGTCGTTTAGTGGCAGGCCAGGTCGACTGGCTCACGGAGCCGCTGGCGTTTATCAGCGAAGGGGAAATTTTGCCCTGCTGTTGCCGGGCAAAAGGCGATATCGAAATCGAGATGTAATGCCTGAAAGACACGCCCGGCGGCGCTTCGCTTGCACGGGCCTACGGGTTTTGTAGGCCGGGTAAGCGCAGCGCCACCCGGCAATACATGCGTCTGATTATCCGCGTTTCTGCATCATCTCGGCATGATGACGCTTCTCACCAATCATCACCACAATCAACAACAGCACCGCCATAATGCTGCCGCCAATCATCACCATAAAGCCACCGTCCCAGCCGAAGAAATCGACCGTATAACCAACAATGGCGCTGGCCGCAACCGATCCACCGAGATAACCAAAGAGCCCGGTAAAGCCCGCAGCGGTTCCTGCGGCTTTCTTCGGTGCCAGTTCAAGGGCGTGCAGGCCAATCAGCATTACCGGACCGTAAATCAGGAAGCCGATGACGATCATACAGGCCATATCTACGCCCGGATTGCCCGGCGGGTTGAGCCAGTAAACGATGGTCGCAATGGTCACCAGCGTCATAAAGAACACGCCCGTTGCACCGCGATTACCCCGGAACACTTTGTCCGACATCCAGCCACACAGCAGCGTGCCCGGAATCCCGGCGTATTCGTACAGGAAATAAGCCCAGGATGACTTATCCAGCGCGAAGTGTTTCACCTCTTTCAGGTAGGTCGGAGACCAGTCGAGAATGCCGTAGCGCAGCAGATAGACAAACACGTTCGCCACCGCGATGTACCACAGCAGCTTGTTCGGCAACACGTATTTCATGAAGATCTGCTTTGCCGTCAGCTCTTCTTCATGCTCTTTGCTGTAATCATCCGGGTAGTCGTTTTTATACTCTTCAATCGGCGGAAGGCCACAGGACTGCGGCGTATCGCGCATTAGCGCAAAGGCAATCATCGCGACGACAATCGCGCCAAACGCCGGCATGTACAGCGCGGCTTTCCAGTCGTTAAACCACGCCATCCCCAGCAGGAACAGCAGCGGAGGGATACCGCCGCCGACGTTATGCGCACAGTTCCATACCGACACAATCCCGCCACGTTCTTTCTGTGACCACCAGTGAACCATGGTACGCCCACACGGCGGCCACCCCATCCCCTGGAACCAGCCGCAGAGGAACAGCAGAACAAACATCACCGCGATGCTCGATGTCGCCCACGGCACAAAGCCCATAAACAACATCACCGCAGCGGCGAGAATCAAACCCGCGGGTAAGAAGACGCGCGGATTCGAACGATCCGAAACGGACCCCATAATGAATTTGGAAAATCCATAGGCGATAGAAATACCGGACAGGGCAAATCCTAAATCACCGCGCGAAAATCCCTGTTCCACCAGGTAAGGCATCGCCAGCGCGAAGTTTTTACGCACCAGATAGTAGGCGGCATAGCCGAAGAAAATCCCGAGGAAAATTTGCCAGCGCAGGCGGCGATAGAGCGGGTCAACTTCTGCGTCAGGCAGACGCGCCCGATGCGGGGCAGGTTTGAAGATACTGAGCATAATAGCCTCCGTGGCCATATTTTGAATTGCCGGGGCGTATCACAGCACCCCAGCTCCAGAGAGGCGGCGATGTTAAATAATCACAACGATTGTTACTGTGAATCAACGCACGAATTGTTACAGAAATATGACATAGTGCGCAAAAAGGCGCACGGAATCACGTTTCAATTTCGTTTTATGCTCGAATGTGTTCGAAATCAAACAAACCACATTTTTGATGTGGCTAAATGGTAAAAAAACGAACATGAGGGAAGACAATGACAATCCGCGATCCCCGTTATAGCGATGTGATTATCATTGGTGGCGGCGCAACGGGTGCCGGAATGGCGCGGGACTGCGCCCTGCGAGGATTAAGCGTTACGTTGCTGGAACGCCACGATATTGCCACTGGCGCCACCGGACGCAATCATGGCCTGCTTCACAGCGGCGCGCGCTATGCCGTCACCGATAACGAATCGGCGCGCGAGTGCATTGCTGAAAACCAGATCCTCAAACGCATCGCCCGCCACTGCATCGAGCCGACCAGCGGCCTGTTTATCACCCTCCCCGAAGACGATCTCGCCTTTCAGAAAACCTTTATTACCGCCTGCACCGAAGCGGGTATTACCGCCGAAGCGATCGCCCCTGAACTTGCGCGGCGTATCGAACCTGCCGTGAACCCTGCCCTGCTCGGCGCGGTCCGCGTTCCCGATGGCACCGTTGACCCCTTCCGTCTGACGGCCGCTAATATGCTCGATGCCCGCGAGCACGGCGCGACTATTCTAACCGCGCATGAAGTGACGGGGCTGATCCGCGAAGGCGACAGAGTGCGGGGCGTACGCGTCTATGACCACCTCTACGGCGAACACAGCGAGTTGTACGCCAGTGTGGTAGTGAACGCCGCGGGGATCTGGGGACAGCGTATTGCCGAATATGCCGAGCTGTCCATTCGCATGTTCCCGGCCAAAGGCTCGCTGCTGATCCTCGATCACCGCATCAACAATCACGTCATCAACCGCTGCCGTAAGCCGTCCGACGCCGACATTCTGGTACCCGGCGATACCATTTCCCTGATTGGGACCACCTCGACGCACATTGATTACAAGGATATCGACAGCAACCGTGTCACCGCGGAAGAGGTGGACATCCTGCTGCGCGAAGGGGAAAAACTGGCGCCGATCATGGCGCAAACCCGCATTCTGCGGGCTTATTCCGGTGTGCGTCCGCTGGTCGCCAGCGATGACGATCCAAGCGGGCGTAACGTCAGCCGTGGCATTGTCTTGCTGGATCACGCCGCCCGCGACGGGCTGGAAGGGTTCATTACCATTACCGGCGGCAAGCTGATGACCTACCGTTTAATGGCCCAATGGGCGACGGACGCCGTGTGCCGCAAGCTTGGCAATACGCAGCCCTGCACCACCGCCGAACGCCCGCTGCCTGGCTCACAGGAGCCGACCGAAAAAACGCTGCAAAAAATCATCTCACTGCCCGCCCCACTGCGCGGCTCAGCCATTTATCGACACGGCGATCGCACGCCCGTCTGGCTTGGAGAGGGCCGTCTGAGCCGCAGCCTGGTGTGTGAGTGCGAGGCAGTGACGGCGGGCGAAGTGCAGTACGCGGTGGAAAATCTGACGGTCAACAATCTGCTCGATCTGCGCCGTCGCACCCGTGTAGGCATGGGGACCTGTCAGGGCGAACTGTGCGCCTGCCGCGCGGCGGGTCTGTTGCAACGGTTTAATGTCACCACGTCAGCGCAATCTCTGACGCAGCTCAGCGAGTTCCTCAATGAGCGCTGGAAAGGGGTGCAGCCTATCGCCTGGGGCGACGCGCTGCGCGAAAGCGAATTTACCCGCTGGGTCTATCAGGGGCTGTGCGGGCTGGAAAAGGAGCAGCACGATGAAGTTTGATACGGTGATTATCGGCGGCGGTCTGGCCGGACTGCTGTGTGGCCTGAAACTGACGCAAAATGGTCAGCGCTGCGCCATCATCACGCGCGGTCAAAGTGCGCTGCATTTTTCCTCCGGGTCACTGGACTTACTCGGCGCAATGGCCGACGGGTCCCCCGTGCAGAATCCACTCACCGCGCTGCAAAATCCACAGGCACTGCCGCCTGAACATCCTTATCGTCGGGTGGGTATCGACAAAATTTCCCGCCTGGCACTGGAAACCGAGGCGCTGCTCGCCCATTGCGGCACGCGCTTAAAGGGTCACGCCGGGAATAATCATCAGCGCGTCACACCGCTGGGCACATTGCGCAGTGCATGGCTCAGCCCGGAAGAGGTGCCTGTCGCACCCGCGCAAACTCAGCGCGTTCGTGTGGTTGGCATCAGCGGATTTCTCGATTTTCAGGCTCACCTCGCCGCTGCTTCTCTGCGACATCAGGGAATCGAGGCGGACACCGTAGAAATCGAGCTGCCGGAGCTGGATGTCCTGCGCGAAAACGCCAGCGAGTTTCGCGCGGTGAATATCGCCCGCTTGCTGGATAACGACGTTCACTGGACGATGCTGTTTGATGCCTTAAAACCGCTGGCTGCGGATGTCGATGCGCTGTATCTGCCCGCCTGCTTTGGACTGACGGATAACCGTTTGTGGCGCTGGCTCTCCGACCGACTGCCCTGCCCGCTGCATCTGTTGCCCACGCTTCCGCCGTCGGTGCCCGGAATCCGTCTGCATAATCAGCTCCAGCGCCAGTTTGTCGCGCAGGGCGGCGTGTGGATGGCAGGGGATGAAGTTAAAAAAGTGTCTCTGGAGGAGGGAAAAGCCCGCGCCGTCTGGACGCGAAATCACGACGATATTCCGCTTCGCGCACGTTTCGTGGTGCTGGCGAGCGGCAGTTTCTTCAGCAACGGTTTGCTCAGCACCCGTGATGGTATTCGTGAGGCGGTGATGGGCCTCGACGTGCGCCAGAGCGCCTCCCGCGCCGACTGGTATCAGAGTGACTTCTTCACCCCGCAGCCGTGGCAACAGTTCGGCGTGATCACCGACGATCATTTACGCCCGCAGCTTTCCGGGGTAGCGGTAGATAATCTTTATGCCATTGGCTCAGTACTCGGCGGTTTTGATCCGATAGCCCAGGGCTGCGGCGGCGGCGTCTGCGCCATCACCGCACTGGCGGTTGCCGAACAGATTTGCCAGCGTGCGGGAGAACACCCATGAACGACACCCGATTTGAAAGCTGCATTAAGTGCACCGTTTGCACCACAGTCTGCCCGGTCAGCAGCGTGAATCCTCGCTATCCTGGCCCGAAACAGGCCGGGCCAGACGGGGAGCGCCTGCGCCTGAAAGATGGCGCGCTGTACGACGAAGCGCTCAAATACTGCATCAACTGCAAGCGCTGCGAAGTTGCCTGTCCGTCTGACGTGAAAATCGGCGACATTATTCAGCGCGCGCGGGCGCAATACAGCACACAAAAGCCGACCCTGCGCGACGCCATTTTGAGCCACACGGATCTGATGGGCAGCGTCTCAACGCCGTTCGCTCCGCTGGTCAACGCCGCCACGGCGTTAAAACCCGTGCGCAAATTGCTCGACGTAGCGCTTAAAATTGACCATCATCGCAGCCTGCCAAAATACTCCCACGGCACCTTCCGCCGCTGGTATCAATCTGTCGCCGCTGAACAGGCGCAATACACCGACCAGGCCGCGTTTTTCCACGGTTGTTACGTCAACTATAACCACCCGCAGTTGGGCAAAGATCTGGTCACGGTGCTGAATGCGATGGGAACCGGCGTGCAACTTCTGAATAAAGAGAAGTGCTGCGGGGTGCCGCTGATTGCCAACGGCTTTACCGACAAAGCACGTAAACAGGCGCAGCATAACGTGACCTCCCTGCGCGAAGCGATTGTCGACAAAGGCATTCCGGTGCTCGCCACCTCATCCACCTGCACTTTTACCCTTCGCGATGAGTATCCGCACCTGCTGGATGTCGATAACAGCGGCCTGCGCGAGCACATCGAGCTGGCAACGCGCTTTATCTGGCGCAAGCTCGATAATGGCCAGACGTTGCCGCTCAAACCCTTGCCGCTAAAAGTGGTGTATCACACGCCCTGTCATATGGAGAAAATGGGCTGGGCGATCTATACGCTGGAGCTGCTGCGCCTCATTCCGGGGCTGGAACTTACGGTGCTGGATTCGCGCTGCTGCGGGATTGCGGGAACGTACGGCTTTAAGAGCGAAAACTACCCGACCTCGCAGGCCATCGGCGCACCGCTGTTCCGGCAAATTGAAGAAAGCGGCGCCGACCTGGTGGTGACCGACTGCGAAACCTGTAAATGGCAGATTGAGATGTCCACCAGCAAGCGCTGCGAACATCCGATTTCGCTGCTGGCGAAGGCATTGCGGTAGCAATTTGTTAAACACCTGAGGTTTTCCCGTTCACCTTATGTTCAGCAGAACATAATCACTCTCTAACCTGTGAACGTGATAAGGGGGCTGCGCGGCCCCCTTATCAATCCCCGCGCCCCTCCATGAAATCGGTGCTTCGCACTGCGCTCACCTCCCGGCCTGCTGCCTGCGGTCGGCTCGACGTCCCTGTCGCGTTTCGCCTCTGGCCGCCATCCCTGGCGTCCAGCCCTTGTCATCCGGCCTCCGGTTCGCCGATTTCTGCGGGGACCCAACACCGGTGCCACATTCAAACAGTTGTGAAGGCTGAGGGATCGTGAGTCCGGCAGAAAATCGCCGAAGCGTTTCCGTAAGGCCGGGGCGACGCGCAGGGATGCGCGGAGAGGGTGCGACCTGCATGGATGCAGGATCGCGCCCGACCCGAAAGTCTGAAGGAATAAGCTGAGGGCACCGCGAAGCGGCGATTTTCATTGCCGGGAGCCGGGATTGTTAAGGGGGCGGCGATAGCCCCCTTAACACGTTCACCGCAGAGAAACAGACAAAAAGCAGCGAACTAAGAGTGAACGGAACGATTCCACTCATTTCCCAAAGCGCATCAAACAGCACGGCCCCACATAGTTCTACTCAATAAACAGAGTATCCACCACATCAATCCAGCCGTGATCGCTCGCAACATCTTTGCCATTCAACCAGCGGCGCAGCATATTCAACGCCATCATCGCGCACACTTCCTGACGCACCGGCAGGCTGTAGCGCGTCGCGCTCATTTTCACCCGCAGGGCATGAGTTCCCTGCGGCGTGGCGAGGGCAAAGTTGAGATGCTCGTCTTCAAGCCCACTGACCGACAGCGCCAGCCCGGCGAAATGATTCACCCGACGATCGGCTGCCCAGTGAGCGGTTTGTGCCAACGTCTCTTCCTGCGAGGGCACCACTTCGCTCGCCAGCAGCGACGCGTTTTCTCGCGAGAGTTGCAGCGCCAGTAAACCGCCAGTGAATTGCTCGCTTAAGGTCAGGCTTAGCTGACGCTCCTGCAAATGACGGGCAATTTGCGCCGGTAATCCTTCGGTGCCTTCGAAGATCAAGTTTTCACCCGCCACGCGCTGCACTTCCGGCCATGCCGCCAGCATGGCTGCCTTTTCGCTGGCCGGGCCGGTGAGTTTTAACTCAATGATTGGCATCGAAGAGCGATAACCCATAGACACGCTTTCCGGCAGCGCAAGATGGTCGAGGCTTTGCGCCAGATCGCTTTCCGAGCGGCCAAAAGTGGTCAGACGCAGGCAGATCGGCGGCTCAGGCAGCGTGAAACGCTCGCGCAGGCGCGGCATGATTTCCTGCTCGACCATCACTTTAAATTCAGAGGGAACGCCAGGCGTGAAGAACATCAGGCAGCGGTTCAGCTTAATGGCAAACCCGCAGGCCGTGCCGACCGGGTTATTGATAAATTCGGCGCTGACGGGGATTTCCGCCTGTTTGCGGTTGCTGGGAGCCATCACCCGACCACGATCGTTGAAGAAACGCTCCATTTCTGCCAGCCACGGCTCATGCAGCACCAGCCCCTCACCTTTTGCCGTCGCGGCAGCCAGTGCGCTGAGATCGTCGCTGGTCGGCCCAAGCCCACCGTTGACGATCAGCACATCCGCATGTTCGCTGCGCTCGCGCAGAACGTTAACCAGCGATTCAAGACTGTCGCCAACGGTATTGCGGCGCGTTAACGGTAATCCCTGCTCAAAGAAAAAATTGGCCAGCCAGGCCGCATTGGTATCAGTAATTTGTCCATGCAGCACTTCGTCGCCAGTGGACAACATTTCCACGCTTATCATCGTGTTCTCCCACTTATTTAGTGGAAACACTATAGCGCAAACGGATGTGGGGGGAAGAGAGAAACAGGCGCAGCAGAACGCCGCGCCCTAAAATCAGAAACCTGCGCTCACGCCAACGTACGGGCCATCGGCCAGCGCGTTGTCGCGGTTGCCGTCTTTACCGGCGAGGTTCAGGTAACGATAACCTGCTTCGATGGTGATTGGACGCATGATGGTCCAGCGCGCACCGGCGTTGGCTTCTTCGTAGCTGTCAATACCGCTGGAGAGTGAATCCGGAGAGTAGTAGTACTCACCAAACAGACCGAAGCTGTCGCCGATTTTCCACTGTAAACCGCCGCCCACTGCCGCCGCGTAGCCTTCGTCGCCATCGTTCGGATTGGTATAAATACCTTTCCCGCCAACGGTCGCCAGGAAGGGTCCCAGCGGAATATTCAGGCCCAGGCCGAGGCTTGCCGCATCGCCGTCGTCATCGTTGTGCGTCCAGCCGCCGGTCATCGCCAGGCCGGAGGTTTCCGTGCCCATGCCAAAACCGAGGTGGGTGTAATCCTGACCCGCCTGGCCGCTCACTGAAATCGCGTTTGCCGCCGCAGATACAACCATCAGGCCTAAGCCCAGTAATGCCACTTTTTTCATTGTCGTGATCCCGCACTTATTAAATATAGATGTCCCAAAACCGCGCGATTTTAACCCGAGTGTGCGTGGGATCAATGCGCTATCAGTGCGTATGACGTTTAGATTGTAACGATTTGAAACTTTCTGGCTTTTTTGCAAGCAGTGTTAAGGTCAGTTAACAGACTACCCTTTCAGAAAAGCATTAACCCACTGCTGCAACGCCCGACGGGAGATTTTGATCCCACCGCTTTTCAGCTCGGCGGGTAACACCAGCCAGTGTCGCGGCTGCTGAAATCGCGCCAGTTTGTCGCTCACCCACTCGGGGAACGTCGAGATGTCTGCATTTTCTGCACACTCGATCACCGCCACCGGGCGCTGACCGAATTCAATGTCATCCAGCGGAACAACAAACACCTGATGAATCAAAGGATGTGCGACGATTACGCGCTCCAGCTCTTCCGGTTGGATGCCCTCGCCACCGCTGAAAAACAGATTATCCATCCGTCCAACAATCGTCAGACGGCCATCGTGCAATTCCCCACGATCGCGGGTAGCGAACCAGCCCTGCTCGTTGGCAAGCGGCGCTAATCCCCCGTTGCGCCAGTAACCACTGGCCATGCTTTTCGCTTTCAGCCAGACTTCTCCATCAACAATCCTGACTTCGCGTCCTGGTAGCGCATACCCGACATCAGGTTGGCCGTCGGCTTCTTTCGCACAGACAGTCGACGCAAATTCCGTCAACCCGTATCCGCACCAGGTTTTGATGCCCTGCTCTTGCGCGTTGAGCGTTAACTCCACCGGAATGGCGGCACCGCCCAGCAGTACGGCTTTGAGGGCGACAGGCTCGTGATTATTCAGTAAGCGCCAGAGCTGCGTCGGCACCAGAGACGCATGCGTGCAGCCCTGTAGCATCTGCTCCAGCGGCTGTTTTTCACATACGGTTAAACGGGCACCGGCCCGCAGCCAGCGCCACAAAATCCCCTGACCGGAGACGTGAAATAGCGGGAGCGAGAGCAACCAGTCGTCGTCTTCGGCGTACGGCATCAGGGAAAGCACGCCCTGTGCGCTGGCAAGATGCGCCTCACAGGTGTGTACCGCCGCTTTTGGCAGGCCAGTGGAGCCAGAGGTTAACGTCATGGACGCCAGCCGCTCAGGCTGCCATTGGGCTGCGTATTGGCCTGCGGATTCTTGCATTGAGAGTGACGATAATCCGTCGAACCCGCCGTCCAGCGCCAGCGCAAAGCGCAGAGTCATCTGCGGAAGTAACACATCCAGCAGCGGACGCGGAAGCTGCGGGTTGACGGGTAAAATCCGCGCGCCGCATTGCAGCAGCGCCAGCCAGGCGAGCAGCGTGCCGGGATGGTTTTGCGCCATCAGCATCACGCCGTCACCGTCCTGCACACCCTGCTGGTGGAAGCCGCTGGCCAGCGCATCGACGCGCTGACACAGCTGATGCCAGGTCAGGACTTCACTGTTCAGGCGCAACGCCGGTTTGTCGGCGTTTTGCCCGCGCCAGTGTCGCCACGGCCAGTCGGTAAAACTCATAGCAGCGGCTCCAGCACCTCAACGTCCACCAGCGGGAGCGCATTGTCCGGCCAGCGACGCACCAGCTGAGCCTGCATCAAATTGAGCGTGTCCAGCCCCGGAATGGTGTTCGGAGTCAGCCACGCGGCAATCCGCGCCAGCTGGGTCAGGCCAAGGCTCGACTCGATGGAGGAGCTGATCACCGCGGTCAAACCCAGCGCGTGGGCCGCCGCGACCTGCTCGCGCACCTTCGCCAGACTGCCCGTGAGCGTCGGTTTGATCACCACCGCGCTAACACCCGGCTCGGCGATAAACTCGAAATCCGCCTCGCGCAGGCTTTCATCCCAGGCAATGGCAATCCCCGTCTCCTGCGCAAAGGTGCGCGAGTCGTCGCGGGTTTTGCACGGTTCTTCTATAAACGCGATGCGGTCGCGGTAAACCGGATTAACATACTTCGCGAACTGCTGCGCTTTGAGCGGCGTCCAGGCGCGGTTGGCGTCCAGTCGCAGACGCAAATCGGGAATCGCTTCGAGCAGCAGGTTGACGACCATGCCGTCGCGCACTGCTTCGTACAGGCCCACTTTGACCTTAGCGACTTTCTCGCCGGGCATGGCGGCAAGTGCGGCAAACAGCTCGTCCGGATCGCCGGAACAGAGCGGCGCGGCGCGATAATCTGCCGCCTCCGGCAACGTGCCGTTAAGCTCCGCCAGCGCACAACTGATGCCGAACGCGGCAGACGGCACATCCGGCAGCGCCGGAGAAGCGCCGTCGCGCCAGGCGTTAACCCAGGTCAGCAGCGCCGCCTCGGCATCGTCCAGCGTTTCCAGGCTAAAGCCCGGCAGCGGCGAAACTTCGCCCCAGCCCTGCTTTTCGCCCTGCTGCAAATGGACGAACAGACCGTCACGGGTTTTTAACCGCCGTTCACGCAGCACCACGCCCGCGTCCATCGGTATCTGCCAGCGGTAAACCTGCGCGCGACGCATTACGGGTTCCGTTTGTATTTGCTGAAGTCTGGCTGGCGTTTTTCGTTAAACGCGTTGCGGCCTTCCTGCCCTTCTTCGGTCATGTAGAACAGCATGGTGGCGTTACCCGCCAGCTCCTGCAGACCGGCCTGACCGTCGCAGTCGGCGTTCAGTGCGGCTTTCAGGCAGCGCAGCGCCATCGGGCTGTTTTGCAGCATTTCGCGACACCAGCGGACGGTCTCTTTTTCCAGATCGGCAATGGGCACCACGGTGTTGACGAGGCCCATATCCAGCGCCTCTTTGGCGTCGTACTGACGGCACAGGAACCAGATTTCACGCGCTTTTTTCTGGCCAACAATACGCGCCATATAGGAGGCGCCCCAGCCGCCGTCGAAGGAGCCGACTTTCGGGCCGGTCTGGCCGAAAATAGCGTTTTCAGCGGCAATCGTAAGGTCACACATCATGTGCAGCACGTGGCCGCCACCGATGGAGTAGCCCGCGACCATTGCGACAACAGGTTTTGGACAGGTGCGGATCTGGCGCTGGAAATCGAGCACGTTCAGGTGATGCACGCCGGAGTCGTCCTGGTATCCGCCGTAGTCGCCGCGCACTTTCTGATCGCCGCCCGCGCAGAAGGCTTTATCGCCTTCGCCGGTCAGAACGATCGCGCCGATGTTATCGTCGTAGCGCGCGTCGGCCATTGCCTGCATCATCTCTTTGACGGTCAGAGGACGAAACGCGTTACGCACCTGCGGACGGTTAATGGTGATTTTGGCAATGCCGTCGGCAGATTTGTGGTAACGAATATCCGTGTAGCCTTCGGAGCAGTCTTGCCATTCAACGGGTGCATACAGCATTTGTTCATCAGGGTAGATCATGGGATGTCCTTTATTCGAAGACGCAGTATCTGCGCCAGACACGCGGCGACCGCAGCGGGATTGTCCCGGTGGGCGTTGTGTCCGGCATTGGGAATCACGTGGCGTTCGGCGTGAAGTTCAGCCGCGAGGGCTGCAAACTTCTCGTCGCGCTCGCCATACACATAGTGAAAAGGAATTTTGCTGGCGCTGAGCGCCACACGTAAATCAGGCTGTACCGCCAGAGAGGTGGCTTCCAGCATGGCCGCCAGGGTCGCGCCGTTGTTTTGGCTACGCAGGGCAACCAGTTCGTCGCACTGCGCGTCGGTCAGAGAGGCAAAGACCGGCTGCTGATACCAGTCCTGGAAGACTGACGCCAGGGGTTCATCGCGAAAACGCATCGCCCAGCGGGTGTCGGAATCGGCTCGCGCCTCTCGCTCTGTGGCGTCGCGCAGGCCAGGATGTCCGCCCTCGACGATCAGCCCCGCCGATCCTTCCGGCTGCTGGCAGGCATGAAACATCGCCACGCGGCCGCCGAGGGAGTACCCCACCAGCCAGTAGTTAAGTATGTTGTAACTAATCAGAGTTTTGCTCAGCAGCTGACTTACGTTTTTGAATCCTGTCACCGCGATATCCTGTGAACCGCCGTGGCCAGGGAGATCGAGATACAGCTGCGGATAGTCCGGCAGTTTCTTGCCTATATTTTGCCATTCACGGTTATCGCCGGAAAAACCGTGCAGGAACACCAGCCAGGGGAAACCTGGCTTTCCAGCGCGTGTTTCACCGGCGAGGATCATAGGTGGCTCACCTGGGCGAGAAGATTTTGCAGCTTCTGCGCGCCGTCAGAATCGTTCACCACCAGCTCAATCAGCGTGGCACCGGGCTGTTTCCAGGCGCGGTTCATGGCTTCATCCAGATCGGCCCAACTTTCCGGGCGGCGGTATTTGAGGCTAAACATTGCGGCGGCGTGCTCAAAATTCACGTTTTGCGGCATGAGGTAGAAACGCTCGCGCTCGCTTTGCGGCGTCGGCAGCAGGGAGAAAATCTGCCCGCCGTTATTGTTGACCACAATCAGCACGAACGGCGCGGAGACCTGGCGCAGCAGCGCCAGCGCGTTAAGGTCATACAGGGCCGATAAATCTCCGACAATCGCCAGTGTCGATTTCGCGCTCGCGCGCTGTACGCCTGCCGCCGTAGAGATCAATCCGTCGATACCGCTGGCGCCCCGGTTACTGTAGACCGGATATCCGGCAGGTAACTTAGACAGGGCATCAATCAGACGCACCACCAGGCTATTACCGACAAACAGTTGGCCCTGCTCTGGCAGGTACTGGCGGATACGGTGCGCCAGTTCGGCCTCGCCAAACCCTTCGCACTGCTGAGCGGTTAGCTCCCAGGCCTGGCGCGACAGCATCGGGATATCCGTCGCCCAAGGCTGGCGTTTTTCCGCCGGATGAGCGTCCAGCCAGTCGTCGATATTGCTGACCAGACGACGCCCGCGATGGTGCGCCGGATCGAGCCGACCTTCCAGCGGATCGACCAGCCAGTATTCTTCCGGCTCGCAGGTGGTTTGCCATTGCAGCACACGCTTACCGGTGAGGCTCGATCCCAGTTGAACAACAATCTGCGCCTGCGCCAGTTCTGTCACTGCTTTGGCGTTACTCAGCCAAAGGTCGGCGCACGGCAGCGGCTGCCCGGTTTGCGAGAGCGCGTCGCCAATCAGCGGCCAGCCCAGGGTTTGCGCCCACTCCGCCACCTGTTTACCTTCAGCGGCAGTCATCCGCCCGGCGAGTACCACGCCGCGCTTTTGCCGCCAGAAGAACCAGTCACGCTGTTTTGCGCTTTCGAGATGGGTTTGTGCGCGCAGCCAGGGTTTGTCGCTGCGCCACCAGTTGCCGAGGGTTTGCTGCCACTCCACACCGGTGTTGTCCATTTCGCCATACAACGGTTCAGCGAACGGGCAGTTGATGTGCAGCGCCCCGCTGTGCAGCGATCCCAGCGCGTTATCAATCGTTGAGACCAGCCAGCTGGCGGGGATGTCCTGGGTCGGGCGCGGTAACGCGATGGACTGAGACGGATGAGAGGCAAAAATGCCCGGCTGACGAATCGCCTGGTTGGCGCCGCAGTCGATCAGCTCAGGCGGACGGTCGGCGGTAAGCAGAATAAGCTTTTCGCCCGTCAACCCGGCTTCAATCAGCGCCGGATAGAGATTCGCGACCGCCGTACCGGACGTCACAATGACTGCCACGGGCGCCTGGCTGACTTTTGCCAGCCCCAGCGCCAGATGGCCAAGACCGCGCTCATCAAAATGGGTGTGATGAATAAACGCACGGTTTTCTGCCGCTGCCAGCGTCAGCGGCGTAGAACGTGAGCCCGGCGCAATACACACATGCCTGACGCCATGGCGAGTCAGGGCTTCAAGGATCACCGTCGCCCAGCGTCGGTTAAAAGAACTTACTGACATGAAATTGTCCGGTATCAATATTGAGACACAGTATAAATAATAGAGAGTGATTGAATTTTGATATGAATCGGGAATGCGCGACTCAGTCTTAATCATTAAGGAGCAGTGTCCTCAGCCCTGCGGCTTTGTTCTCTATCTCCTGCCACTCCTCCTCGGGCACGGAACCACTGACGATCCCCGCACCGGCGTAGAGTCTCACTGCACAATCAGTGATGCGCGCGCTGCGAAGCGCAACGCAAAACTCGCTTTGTGCGGGGGAAAGATATCCGGCAGAACCGGCGTACCATTCCCGGTCGAAGGGTTCAAACGCCTGAATAAAATCGCGCGCAGGCAGACGCGGCAAACCTGCGACGGCGGCCGTCGGCTGTAACAGCTGCAAACACTGTTCGTCGTTGGCGTCGTGTAATTCAGTCCAGATACAGCGACGCAGGTGTTGTACCTTTCTCAGGCGAACAATTTGCGCCGGAAGCACTTCCAGCGCCTGTGTGTGGTGTTGTAACCGCTGGCAGATATCTTCCACCACCAGCATGTTTTCACGCTGGTTTTTGTCGTCCGCCAGCAGCCAGTCGCCAAGACGCTGAGCCTGACCGTCATCAGGATGGCTGGCCACGGTACCGGCCAGCGCTTCAGTGCGCAAATGCTTGCCACGCCTGCGCCATAAGCGCTCCGGCGATGAGCCCATAAACGCGCTGTGGGCGTCGAATACCATGCAGAAATGGTAGCAGTTGAGATTCAAACGGCGGCTGGCGGCTATCAGCGCGATGGCATTCACGCCGCGGTCGAAGTGCAGATCGGTCGCCCGCGCGAGTACTACTTTTTCAAACGCACCGCTGGCGATGGTATCGGTGGCCTGTGAAACCAGACGTAGCCATTCCGTCTTCGCTGGCTGATGGGTTTCGCGCACCTTATGCAGCGAAAGGGATGCAATAGGTTTGAGATTGCAGAGCTGCTGCACGAAATCACGGGCCTGTTGCGCATCATCCTGTAGCGAATGGTCGCTTGCCAGGTTCAGGCGCAACGTCGCCACCCCACCGAGGCGCAGCCATAGCAGGCGCGGCAGAAAAAGATGGCTTTGTTCCGAGGTAAACGCGTTCAGCCCGCAAATACGGGTATCGTCGGGAAGCGAAGGGTTCTGCAAGAACTGGCGAGCGAGAGAAAGTGAGGAGAAGTGCTGCACCGCGCCGAGGGCGGCAAGTTCTTCTTCACCGTTACGCTGCTGCCAGTAAAACTGGGGATAACACGCCTGAGCGCCCAGCCAGGCCAGCGGGTCGAAGGCATCGTTTAACGGGAAAGCAATGTCGATATGGCGTACGCCGGGGGTTGCCGGAAAGTCTTGCGCCAGAAAGCTGCAAAGACGTTCCATCGCGACTGAAATCGAATGCACGCTGACCTCTCCCTGTTAAAACCTCACATTATACGGGGTACTTAGCCTAAAAAGCAGTACCCACGTTTAGGGAGGGGTCACCGTTTGTGCGCAGAATCAGCGGCGAGCGAGCAGAAGCCCTAACACCAAGCCTGCCGCAGCCCCAACACCAATACCCTGCCACGGTTTTTCGTGTACATAATCATCGGCGCGATAGACTGCTTTTTTAGCCCGGTAATAGTAATTATCGGACGCATTGCTGACGCGGTTTTTCACCTCTTCCAGCGCCTGCTCCGCACGTGCTTTTAACTCAATGTACTTTTGGTCAGCCGGATCGCCTGAAGAACGCAGCACTTCTTCCAGCGTTTCGCTAAGCAGCGCCAGGTCGTCGTCGATACGGGAATCCCAGGATTGAAATGACATATTTTTCTCCATGTGAGTGCTTCAGTCCGCTAACTATAGACAACGACCGCGCATTACGCCTGTTTCGCTTCCCGCGCCATCCCGATGTGCGGAATGCCATCTTCGTCATACACTTCCGTGACGGGAGCGAAGCCAAAGTGAGCGTAGAACGGTTGCAGATGTGCCTGTGCGCCCAGATATAACGCCTTGTCTGGCCACTGATTTTCACAAGAAGCTAGCGTGTGCTCCATCAATGCATAGCCGAGTTTTTCGCCGCGCGCTTTGCCGCTGATAATCACCCGGCCAATGACGACAGGGTCATAATCGTCTTCGCTTTTCAGAATCCTCGCATACGCTACCAGCTCGTCATCTTTCCAGCCGAGGATATGGCGGTTCTCACCCACCAGGTCATCACCGTCGATGTCCTGATACGGGCAGGTTTGTTCCACGACGAACACTTCGCAGCGTAATTTGAGTAATGCGTACAGGGCAGAAACGGTCAGTTCACTATGATGTAAATCTTGCCACTGGATCATGTCAGTCTCCTTCTTGGGTTTCATCCCGTTATACTAAACACTTCTCGAGAGTCATAGAGTTTGATGATGTTATGGAACTGATTTTTCTCGGTACGTCCGCGGGCGTGCCAACCCGCTCACGAAATGTGACGGCGATTCTGCTCGATTTGCAGCACCCCACGCACGCCGGTTTATGGCTTTTCGACTGTGGTGAAGGGACGCAGCATCAGCTGTTACGCACCACCTATCACCCTGGCAAACTGGATAAGATTTTTATTACCCACCTGCACGGCGACCATCTGTTTGGTTTGCCGGGGCTGCTGTGCAGCCGTTCGATGGCCGGAAATGCAAATCCTTTGACGATTTACGGCCCAGCAGGAATTAAAGAGTTTGTTGAAACCACCCTGCGCCTCAGCGGGTCGTGGACCGATTATCCGCTGGAAGTCATTGAAATCACCGAAGGCGTGGTTTTTGCAGACCAGCGTTATACGGTCACTGCACAATCGCTGAATCATCCGGTGGAGTGTTACGGCTATTGCGTTGATGAGCACGATAAACCTGGCGCACTCGATGCCGCAGCGCTTATCAGGGACGGCATCAAGCCGGGTCCGCTGTTCCAGCAGTTGAAAAACGGTGAAACCGTGACGTTGGATGACGGGCGTGTCGTCAACGGACCGGACTATCTTGCGGCCCCTGTTGCTGGCAAAAAAGTGGCGATTTTTGGCGATACGGCCCCTTGTCCGCAGGCGCTAATTCTGGCTCACGGCGTCGATGTTCTGGTCCACGAGGCGACGCTTGAGGCGGCAATGGAAGAGAAAGCCAACAGCCGGGGACATAGCTCAACGCGACAGGCCGCCGCACTCGCGCAGGAAGCCGGCGTGAAGAAACTGATCGTCACCCACTTAAGCTCACGCTACGACGCGCAGGGCTGTGCCGCGCTACTGACTGAATGCCGGGATGTGTTCGCAGAGTGCGAGTTGGCCCACGATTTCTTGCAGGTTTGCGTTTAGCCCTTCACTTTTCCCTCGGCGTGCCGATAACGATTAAAAGGCAAGCATCTCACTTGAGGGTAAAATGGATAATTTCCAGAAAGATATTGATGACAGGGCGAATCTGACCCTGTCGAACCGGTTTGAGCTGTTGTTGTTCCGTCTCGGCACCTCGATGAATGAGAACAAGTCTGAGCTGTTTGGCATTAACGTCTTTAAGCTGCGCGAAATTGTTCCGATGCCGGAATTCACCAAACCCGCAGGCATGAAATCGCCACTCATGGGGATGGTGAATATCCGCGATCAGGTGATTCCGGTTATCGATCTGTCAGCAGTCGCGGGCTGTACACCCAAAACGGGTCTGAATATTTTGCTGATTACCGAATATGCCCGCAGCGTGCAGGCGTTTGCCGTGGAGTCAGTGGACAATATCATGCGACTGGACTGGAAGCAGGTGCATGCAGCCGAAACCGCCGTCAGCGGGCGGTATATCACCAGCATCGCCAGCCTGGATGAAGGCGCCGATTCTAACAATCTGGCGATGGTCCTCGACGTCGAGCAGATTTTGTATGACATCACCCCGGCCAACCACGATTTGCACGCCACCAATCTGAAAACCAACAAATTCAACATCAAGCCTGGCGCGGTGGCGATTGTGGCTGAAGATTCAAAAGTCGCCCGTTCAATGCTGGAAAAAGGGCTGGAGGCGATGAATATTCCGGCCCAGCTGCATATCACCGGCAAAGAAGCGTGGGAAAAAATCGGCGTTCTGGCTGCACAGGCACAGGCTGAAGGCGTGCCGATTACCGATAAAATCGCACTGGTATTGACCGACCTTGAAATGCCGGAGATGGACGGATTTACGCTGACGCGCAAAATCAAATCAGACGAAATCCTCAAGCACATTCCGGTTGTCATTCACTCCTCCCTTTCCGGGAACGCCAACGAAGATCATATCCGCAAGGTGAAGGCCGACGGTTATGTGGCGAAGTTTGAGCTTAACGAGCTGTCATCGGTGATTGAGGAAGTGCTGGATCGTTCGATGAAGAAGATTGATGGGCCGTTGATCAGTCGTAAACAGTTAGCGTGATTTGTGCCTGATTGCCGGGTGGCGGCTTCGCCTTACCCGGCCTACAAAAGCGATAGGAACATAGGCCGGGTAAGCGAAGCGACACCCGGCAATAACCGTGGTGTGCGGCCTGTTGCCCTCACCCTGGCCCTCTTCTACGGAAGTGGGAGAAAACAAAAAACCCGCCGAAGCGGGTTTTTTTACGTCTGTCACTCTTACATCAGCGGCATCGCGTGCTGTACCAGGGTAATCAGCGGCTGCGGATAGATACCGAAGATCAGCACCAGCAGCGCGGAGATCAGCACCACAATACCGCCAGCGCTGTACTGCCAGTTGGTTGGCGCATCGCGGTTCAACTGCTGCGGCGCGTTCAGATACAGGCTCACAGCAACACGCAGATAGTAGTACAGACCGATTGCGGAACCGATAACCACCGCAGCGGTCAGCCACCACAGACCCGCCTGCACACCGACAGCCAGCACGTAGAACTTACCGATAAAGCCAAGCGTCATCGGGATACCCGCCAGAGACAGCATCATCACGGTCATCACCGCAGACAGAATCGGACGGTGCCAGAACAGACCACGGTAAGAGTACAGTGAATCTGCATCCGGACCACGGTACGGGCTGGACATCAGACTCACCACGCCGAACGCGCCGAGACTGCTGAACAGATAACCTGCCAGGTAAACGCCGACGGCTTCCATCGACATTGAGCCACTCTGTAGCGCAATCAGTGCCACCAGCAGATAGCCCAGATGAGAGATAGACGAGTAACCCAGCAGACGCTTGATATTGGTCTGGCTCAGCGCCATCAGGTTACCGAAGATGATCGAGGCGAAGGCAATAATGCCCAGCACTACGCGTACCGCTTCGCTGTCGCCGACTGGCGCGTACAGGAACAGACGCATCACCACGCCGAAGATAGCGATTTTGCTCGCCGTCGCCAGGAAAGTGGAAACAGGAGCCGGAGCGCCCTGATACACGTCTGGCGTCCACAGGTGGAACGGAACCAGAGAAAGTTTAAAGCCGAGGCCAACAATCATCAGGCCCAGACCCGCCAGCAGCAGCGGTTCATGCAGCATGGTGTCGCCAAGGCTCTTACCGAGCGCCACGAAAGAGAGGTTACCGGACTGTGCATACAGCAGCGCCATACCAAACAGCAGGAAGGACGATGCCGCAGCAGACAGAATCATGTATTTGATAGCGGCTTCCAGAGAACGCTTCTGGCGGAATGCATAACCAATCAGGCCGAACAGCGGGAGAGAGATCAGCTCAATACCGAGGAACAGGGCCGCCAGATGGTTGGCATTCGCCAGCAGGATCCCGCCGAGAGCGGCAATCAGAACCAGCAGGTAAAACTCTTCTTTGTTGTCGTTGTAGCCTTCGAGCCACGGGTACGCAAAGGTACAAGTCGCCAGACTCGCCAGCAGAACCAGCCCGGTATAAAGCATCGCAAAGCCGTCAACGCGCATCAGCGGGGTGACATCCATTGCGCCCGCCTGGCCAACAAACCAGAGGGAAACTAACGCAGCGTTCAGTCCCAGAACCGACAGCGTCGCATTCAGGAAATGATTGCGTCGCCACGCAATGGAGAGCATCACAACCACCACCGTCAATCCGACGATCAGCAGCGGTAGCAGCGCAATCAGTTGTTGTGGAGTTATTGTCATGGCGATTTACGGCCTTGTAGTAGAAGCAGAATTAACAAACCACTGCTGGATGTTACCCATCGCGGAATGCGACGTATCCAGAATCGGCTGCGGATAGAAGCCCAGCAGCACCAGCAGTACAACAATCAGCAGAACGATGGACAGTTCGCGCGGTGACATCCCCGGCAGTTCCTGCGCCGCGATTTGGCTCTTCGCTTTACCGAAGTAAGCGCGATGCAGCATCGCCAGCGAGTAAACGGACGCGAAGACCAGGCCGAAGGTGGAGACAACCGTAATCACCGGAACCACTTTGAAGCTGCCGAACAGAATCATAAATTCGCCGACAAAGTTACCGGTGCCCGGCATCCCCAGCGTCGCCACTGCGAAGAACATCGACAGGGCTGGCAGCCACTTAATTTTGCTCCACAGACCGCCCATCATGCGCATGTCACGGGTATGCAGACGTTCGTACAACTGACCGCAGAGGATGAAGAGACCTGCCGCAGAGAGACCGTGCGCAATCATCTGAATCACCGCGCCCTGGTACGCCAGCTGGCTGCCGGTGTAGATAGCAATCAGCACGAAGCCCATGTGGGAAACGGAGGTATACGCGATCAGACGTTTGATGTCGTACTGCGTGAATGCCATCCATGCGCCGTAGAAGATGCCAATAACACCGAGCCACATCGCAATCGGCGCGAACTCAGCGGAAGCATTCGGGAACAGCGGCAGCGCAAAGCGCAGCAGACCGTAAGCCGCGGTTTTCAGCAAGATCCCCGCCAGGTCGACAGAACCCGCCGTTGGTGCCTGGGAGTGCGCGTCTGGCAGCCAGCCGTGCAGCGGAACCACCGGCATTTTCACCGCAAACGCGATGAAGAAGCCCAGCATCAACAGGTATTCCACGCCGTGAGACATTGGCGTTTTCAGCAGGTCTTCGTAGTTGAAGGTCCAGATACCGGTCGCGTTGTGGTGAACAAATACCAGCCCCAGGATCGCAATCAACATCACCAGACCACTCGCTTGGGTGTAGATGAAGAACTTGGTCGCCGCCGTGATACGCGTTTTACCGTCGGATGCCTTGTGGCCCCACAGCGCGATCAGGAAGTACATCGGCACCAGCATCATTTCCCAGAAGAAGAAGAACAGGAACATGTCGATGGCAAGGAACACGCCGATCACGCCGCCCAGGATCCACATCAGGTTCAGGTGGAAGAATCCCTGGTATTTTTGAATCTCATTCCAGGAACACAGTACCGCCAGAACGCCGAGCAGGCCGGTCAGCACCACCATCAGCAGCGACAGTCCGTCGATGGCGAGGTGGATCGTGATACCAAAGCGCGGTATCCACGGCAGGATAAATTCAGACTGCCACTGCGGAATGCCCGCAGACTGGGTCAGTGAATAGCCGCCCTGCAACCAGAGTTGCAGACCAAGTGCAAGCGTCAATCCCATGGTGATCAGCGCAATCCAGCGCGGCATCTTCACGCCAAAGCGTTCGGTCTGCCAGCACAGGAACCCACCAATGAAGGGAATTAATATTAGCCAGGGTAGTAACATGGCGATTTTTATTCCTTTTTAAGGCCTCAGCAGAGGCCGATGTTCAACGAATTCTCACGGAAAATTCAGTTCGGATGGGGTTTGTTGTGTCGGGTGGCGCTTACGCTTACCCGACCTACGGTCTTGTAGGCCCGGTAAGCGCAGTGCCACCGGGCGAAACCCCATCTCAAATCAACGCAACACCATCAGCAGCGCCAGCACGACAACCGCACCAATGCTCATCGAAGCCACATACCAGCGCAGATAACCGTTCTCGCTCAACAGCAGGCCTTTACCTGCGAAGCGGGACAGCACCGCCGGGATGTTCATCATGGAGTTCATTGGATCGCGTTTCAGCAGCCACGCAATGCCGAGGAACGGCTTAACGAAGATCATGTCGTACAGCCAGTCGAAGCCCCACGCGTTGTACCACCAGGTGCCCAGCAGACGGCCCGGCGCACTGTTAGCCACCGCAGTGACCAGAGTACGTTTGCCCAGCCACAGCCATGCAGCGATCAGGATGCCCGCGATAGCGACCACACCCGAGGTGATTTCAAGCGTCAGAACGCGACCGTGCTCAAGCTCGGTGGTGTCTGGCAGTACGCCCTGCAGCGGTGGCACAATCATCGCGCCAACGAAGGTAGACAGCACCAGTAGCACCAGCAGCGGCAGGTGGTGGGTAATCCCCTTCCCTGCGTGAGCGTGAATTTGTTCTTTACCGTGGAACACGATGAAAATCATTCGGAAGGTATACAGGGAGGTCATGAATGCACCGACCAGACCTGCCACCATCAGATTGATATGACCATTTGCCATCGCACCCGCAAGGATTTCGTCCTTACTGAAGAAGCCCGCGGTGATGATCGGCAGAGCCGACAGCGCCGCGCCACCCACCAGGAAGCAGACATAAACCAGCGGAATAGATTTGCGCAGACCGCCCATCTTGAAGATGTTCTGCTCGTGGTGGCACGCCAGAATGACGGAGCCGGACGAGAGGAACAGCAGCGCTTTGAAGAACGCGTGCGTCATCAGGTGGAAAATCGCCGCGTCCCATGCCTGTACGCCGAGCGCCAGGAACATGTAGCCAATCTGGCTCATGGTCGAGTAAGCGAGAACGCGTTTAATGTCGGTCTGAACCAGCGCGGCAAAGCCCGCCAGCACCAGCGTTACCGCACCCACGATACCGACCAGGTGCAGGATTTCCGGGGTCATCAGGAACAGGCCATGAGTACGCGCAATGAGATAAACACCAGCGGTCACCATGGTTGCCGCGTGGATCAGCGCGGAGACAGGCGTTGGGCCTGCCATCGCGTCCGCAAGCCAGGTCTGCAACGGCAGCTGCGCGGATTTACCCACAGCACCACCGAGGAGCATCAGCGTTGCCCACGTCAGCATATTGTTGCCTGCTTCGAAGTGAGCCGGTGCCAGTTCCACCATTTCGCGGAAGTTCAGCGTGCCCAGTTCGTTGTAAAGAATGAACAGCGCGAAAGCGAGGAACACGTCACCCACACGGGTCACGATGAACGCTTTCATGGCCGCTGCGCCATTCTTCGGATCGGTGTAGTAGAAACCGATCAGCAGGTAAGAACAGAGACCCACGCCTTCCCAGCCGAGATACATCAACAGCAGGTTATCACCCAGCACCAGAACCACCATGCTGGCGATAAACAGGTTGGTGTAGGCGAAGAAGCGGGAGTAACCCTCTTCACCGCGCATATACCAGGAGGCGAACATGTGGATCAGGAAGCCGACACCGGTCACCACGGAGAGCATGGTCAGAGACAGACCATCCAGCACCAGACTGAAACCGATGTTGAAATCACCGACCGACATCCAGGTCCACAGCGGCAGGGTAAATGCCTGCTTGCCGTTGTTAAAGAAGTCGATACCCGCATACGCTGTCACCAACGCAGCCAGGCCGATTGAGCCAATCCCCACGGTGGCGGACAGATTTTCTGACCAGCGACCGCGAGAAAACGCCAGCAGCATAAAGCCGATCAGCGGGAAAATAATGGTAAAGGCGAGCATGTTCATCCACGCAACTCACTTACTGAATCGATGTTCAGGTTCTGGCGGCGACGATGGAGCTGCAGCAACAGCGCCAGGCCAATACTCGCTTCGGCAGCCGCAAGGCTGATGGCGAGAATGTACATTACCTGACCATCGGTCTGGCCCCAGTAGCTACCGGCGACCACAAAGGCCAGCGCGGAAGCGTTGATCATGATTTCCAGACCGATCAGCATAAACAGCAGATTGCGGCGGATAACCAGACCGGTTAAGCCCAGAACGAACAAAATCGCGGCGAGGATCAGTCCATGTGTTAAGGGGATCATGCGCGCTCCTCCGTTTTTCTTTTCGCGCTGTCATTCGCACGGTTGCTCAGCACTTCGCCAGCACGCTCTTCGCGACCGACGTGGAAGGCCACAACCAGACCCGCCAGCAGCAGCATCGACGCCAGTTCAACGGCCAGTACGTACGGGCCAAACAGCGTGATACCGACCGCTTTCGCGCTAATCGGCGTACCGTCGATGCCCTGATCGTTAACGCCGAGAATCGCGTAAACGATCACCGCTAACATGATGGCCGACAGAATCGCCGGGCCAATCCACACCTGCGGTTTTAACCACTGACGTTCTTGTTCAATTTCAGAGCCACCCAGGTTCAGCATCATCACCACGAAGACGAACAGAACCATAATGGCACCGGCGTAGACGATGATTTCCAGTGCGCCCGCAAAGTGGGCTCCCAGCGAGAAGAACACGCCGGAAATGGCCAGCAGCGAAATGATTAAATACAGCAGCGCATGCACCGGATTGGTGTGCGTAATCACTCGCAGCGTGGCCAGGATGGCGATAAGGCCACAGATATAAAAAGCGAATTCCATTGCCCCTCTCCTTACGGTAACAGGCTCTTGACGTCGATAGGCTTGGCTTCGTTCTCTGCTTCGCCCTTATCTTTGCCGTCGATTGCCATACCCGCCATCCGGTAGAAGTTATATTCCGGGTATTTGCCCGGACCGGAAATCAGCAGATCCTCTTTCTCGTACACCAGGTCCTGACGCTTGTACTCACCCAGTTCGAAATCTGGAGTCAGCTGAATCGCCGTGGTTGGGCACGCTTCTTCACACAGACCGCAGAAAATGCAGCGTGAGAAGTTAATGCGGAAGAACTCAGGGTACCAGCGGCCATCTTTGGTCTCTGCTTTCTGCAAAGAGATACAGCCGACCGGACACGCTACCGCACACAGGTTACAGGCCACGCAGCGCTCTTCGCCGTCCGGATCGCGGGTCAGCACGATACGGCCACGGTAGCGCGGCGGCAGATATACCGGCTCTTCCGGATACATCTGGGTTTCGCGTTTTGCAAACGCGTGCAGGCCGATCATCCAGATACTGCGAAGCTGGGTGCCAGTGCCTACCAATAATTCTTTTAAGGTCATGTTCTATAGCCCCTTATGGCTGCTGCCAGAGAATGACAGCCGCCGTTACCAACAAGTTGACGAGCGTCAGCGGCAGGCACACTTTCCAGCCGAAGGACATTACCTGGTCATAACGCGGACGCGGTAAGGACGCACGAATCAAAATGAACATCATCATGAAGAACGCGGTTTTCAGCGCGAACCAGATGAACGGCGGTAAGAACGGGCCATGCCAGCCACCAAAGAACAGCGTTACCATCAACGCGGAAATGGTGACGATACCGATGTACTCGCCCACGAAGAACAGACCGAATTTCATGCCGGAATATTCAATGTGGTAACCGTCGGCCAGTTCCTGTTCGGCTTCTGGCTGGTCAAACGGGTGACGGTGACACACCGCCACGCCCGCGATGGCAAAGGTGACAAAACCAAAGAACTGCGGAATGACGTTCCAGATATCAGCCTGGTTATTGACGATGTCGGTCATGTTGAATGAACCGGCCTGCGCCACCACGCCCATCAGGGAAAGACCGAGGAACACTTCGTAGCTCAGGGTCTGCGCAGACGCACGCATCGCACCCAGCAGGGAGTATTTGTTGTTACTCGACCAGCCCGCGAACAGGACCGCGTAAACCGCCAAGCCTGCCATCATCAGGAAGAACAGGATCCCGATGTTCAGGTCCGCTACCACCCAGGTCGGACTGACCGGGACGATAGCAAAAGCCAGCAGCAGCGAGGTAAAGGCGATCATCGGCGCCAGGGTAAAGATGACGCGATCCGAGAATTTCGGGATCCAGTCTTCTTTAAAGAACATCTTGATCATGTCCGCGACCAGCTGGAGTGAACCACCCCAGCCCACGCGGTTCGGTCCGTAACGGTTCTGGAACAGACCGAGCAGACGACGTTCACCAAAGCTCATGAACGCACCGCAGGTGACAACCACCAGCAGAATGACCACCGCCTTGAGAATGCTTAACAGAATTTCGATGAGATCCGGCGTTAACCAACTCATGCTTGTGCCTCCTGCAGATTATCAAGACGCGCGCCCGCCAGTACCGGAGCGATGCCCGGCAGACCCATCGGCAGACCGACCTGCCCTGCTGTCAGACCGTCCGCAATAATCAGCGGCAGGCTGATGGTCTGGCCTTCATAGCTAAAGGAGACCTGGCTGCCCGCATTGACGCCAAGCTTCGCGGCATCCGCCGGATTGAGCTTGATGTACGGCTGCGGCATACGCGTCTGGAACACCGGAGAACGCTGGGACATCTCATCACTACCAAACAGATGGTAGTAAGGCGCGATACGCCAGTTGCCTTCCTGCGCTTCGAAGCTTGTCGGAACGGTCGTGAAGTACTCCAGACCCGTTTCGCTCGCTTCAATCAAACGCACACCTGGATCGCCGTGGCGCAGAGAACCACCCACTTCGGCCTGGAATTTGTTCCATGCCTGCGGGGAGTTCCAGCCCGGTGCCCATGCGAACGGAATCTGAGAACGCGGTGCAGATGGCTGGTTGTTCCCTTCCATCGAGAAGGCGAACATGGTGTCTTTATCCTGCGGCTGACGCGGTTCGTGCACGCTGATATTTGCACGCATCGCCGTACGGCCACTGTAACGGTGCGGTTCACGCGCCAGTTTCTGGCCGCGAATGCGGAAGTTCGCATCCGGCGCAGCATCTTTAATGCCTGCCAGTTGTGGCAGTTTGGCCACCACTGCGTCGATAACATCATCGAGCTGCGTCCAGTCCACCTGACGGTTTTCCACGGTGCTGTGCAGAGAGTGCAGCCAGCGCCAGCTTTCCAGCATCACGTTGTTGCTGTCGTAGTAAGACGGGTCATAAACCTGGAAGAAACGCTGTGCGCGGCCTTCGTTGTTGATAACCGTACCGTCGCTTTCAGCAAAACTTGCTGCCGACAGCACCAGATGCGCTTTGTCCATGATCGCCGTACGCTGATGGTCGATAACCATTACCAGCGGTGCTTTAGACAGGGCCGCATCTACGCGGGCCGCAGACGCATGACGATGCAGGTCGTTCTCAAGGACGATAACGCCGTCAGCCGCACCCGATTCGAGTTCGCTTAATGCTTCTTCCAGAGAACCGCCGCCAATCATACCCAGACCGACGCTGTTCACGGCGCGTGCAATCATGGTCACGCCCACGTCCGCTCCGCGCCCTTTCAGCGCTTTCGCGACGTTTGCCGCAGCCTGAATCACGTCCGGGCTACCGGCGTTGGTGCCGGAAATAATCAGCGGTTTTTTCGCTCCGGCCAAAGCCTGAACGATCACGTCAATCTTGTTTTGCAGGTCACGATCCAGGCCTTCAACGGCCGGAGCACTGTTATCCAGCGCGTGAGCAATGGCAAAACCGAGACGCGCCTGATCTTCTACCGGTGCGCGATAGGTCCACGCCGCGATGTCGTCCAGACGGGTGTTGTCGACATTAGTGACAAACAGCGGATGCTTGGCGCGCTGGCCGATATTCAGGATCGCCGCAATCTGCCAGTCAGCCACTTTCTGGGCCGCTGCCATTTCACGTGCTTTACCTTTCACCGCCTGACGAACCGCCAGCGCAACGCGTGCCCCGGTCTGCGTCAGATCTTCGCCCAGCACCAGCACGGCGTCATAGGATTCGATTTCGCGCAGCGCAGGAGTACGAATACCGCCTTCGCGCAGCACTTTCAGCACCAGTTGCAGACGTTCCTGCTCGCCGTTGGCGATCCCGGTGTAGAAGTTATCCGCACCCACCAGCTCCCGCAGCGCAAAGTTGCTTTCGACGCTGGCACGCGGGGAGCCGATACCGATCACTTTCTTCGACTGGCGCAGAATATCTGCTGCGCCCTGCATCGCTTGCTCAGCGTTGAGGGTGATCAGGTCATCGCCACGGCGCTGAACCGGCTGACGCGGACGGTCTTTCAGGTTCACATAGCCATAGCCAAAACGACCACGGTCGCAGAGGAAGTAGTGGTTAACGGTACCGTTGTAGCGGTTTTCGATACGACGCAGTTCGCCGTAGCGCTCACCCGGGCTGGTGTTACAGCCGAGGGAACATTGCTGGCAGATGCTTGGCGCAAACTGCATGTCCCACTTACGGTTATAACGCTCGGAGTGCGTTTTGTCGGTGAATACGCCGGTCGGGCAGATTTCTACCAGGTTGCCGGAGAATTCGCTTTCCAGCGTACCGTCTTCCGGACGACCAAAGTAGACGTTGTCATGTGCGCCATACACGCCCAGATCCTGACCGTCTGCATAATCTTTGTAGTAACGCACACAGCGGTAGCAGGCGATGCAGCGGTTCATTTCATGAGAGATGAACGGCCCCAGATCCTGATTGCGGTGGGTACGTTTGGTAAAGCGATAGCGACGGAAGCTGTGACCGGTCATGACGGTCATATCCTGAAGGTGGCAGTTACCGCCCTCTTCGCAGACCGGACAGTCGTGCGGGTGGTTGGTCATCAACCATTCCACAACGCTCTCGCGGAACTGTTTCGCTTCTTCGTCTTCAATCGAAATAAAGGTGCCTTCGGTCGCTGGTGTCATACAGGACATGACCAGGCGTCCACGCGTGTCTTCCGCGTTTTGATATTGCTTCACCGCACACTGGCGGCAAGCACCGACGCTGCCCAGCGCCGGATGCCAGCAAAAATACGGAATATCAAGGCCGAGAGACAGACAAGCTTCTAGCAGGTTGTCGGCCCCGTTGACCTCGTATTCTTTGCCGTCTACATGAATCGTAGCCATTAGCATGCTTCCAGTTGGCTCAGAATAAATCTGAGCGTTAATCAAAATTCAGTATCGCTACCAGCGCGCTTTCAGCAGGTTCGGCTGAATACCGTTAATCAAGTGGGTATTGCTGAACTGCTGCTTGATGCCCGCTTCGAATTCGTCGCGGAAATATTTAATCGCGCTTTGCAATGGCTCAACGGCACCTGGTGCGTGGGCACAGAAGGTTTTACCCGGACCGAGGAATCGACACAGTTGCTCAAGTGTTTCGATGTCCCCAGGCTGGCCTTCGCCGCGCTCGATGGCGCGCAGGATCTTCACGCTCCACGGTAAACCATCACGGCATGGCGTACACCAGCCGCAGGATTCGCGGGCGAAGAACTCTTCCAGGTTACGCACCAGCGACACCATGCCAATTTCATGGTCAACGGCCATCGCCAGCGCCGTACCCAGACGGCTGCCTGCTTTACCAATGCTTTCGAATTCCATTGGCAGGTCGAGGTGCGCTTCGGTCAGGAAGTCAGTCCCCGCGCCGCCTGGCTGCCAGGCTTTGAATTTCAGGCCATCGCGCATGCCGCCCGCGTAGTCTTCGAGGATTTCACGTGCGGTAGTCCCGAACGGCAGTTCCCACAGACCCGGATTTTTAACGCGACCGGAGAAGCCCATCAGCTTGGTGCCAGCATCTTTACTGGTCGAGATGTTCTGATACCACTCCACGCCGTTGGCGAGGATAGCCGGCACGTTACACAGGGTTTCGACGTTGTTGACACAGGTCGGTTTACCCCACACGCCAGAGCTTGCCGGGAACGGAGGCTTGGAGCGCGGGTTCGCGCGGCGGCCTTCGAGGGAGTTGATCAGTGCGGTCTCTTCACCACAGATATAACGCCCTGCCCCGGTGTGCACGAACAGCTCAAAATCAAAACCGGTACCGAGAATATTTTTGCCCAGCAGGCCCGCTTCGGTCGCTTCCGCGATAGCACGACGCAGGTTTTCCGCTGCTTCAATGTATTCGCCGCGCAGGAAGATGTAGCCACGGTAGGCTTTCAGCGCGAACGCCGAGATCAGCATGCCTTCCACCAGCAGGTGCGGCAGCTGTTCCATCAGCAGACGGTCTTTATAGGTGCCGGGCTCCATTTCATCGGCGTTACACAGCAGGTAACGGATGTTCATGGATTCGTCTTTCGGCATCAGGCTCCACTTAAGACCGGTGGAAAAGCCTGCACCGCCGCGCCCTTTCAGGCCGGAATCTTTAACGGCATTAACGATTTCGTCCGGCGCCATGCCAGACAGCGCTTTACGCGCACCTTCGTAACCGTTTTTGCTCTGGTATTCGTCGAGCCATACTGGCTGTTTGTCATCGCGCAGACGCCAGGTCAGCGGATGAGTCTCAGCAGTGCGAATGACAGTTTTCATTTGTACCGCTCCAGCAGGTCAGGAATTGCTTCCGGCGTCAGATGGCTGTGAGTGTCCTCATCAATCATCATGCTCGGCCCCTTGTCGCAGTTACCCAGGCAGCAGGTTGGCAGCAGCGTGAAACGACCGTCAAAAGTCGTCTGTCCTGGCTTGATGTCGAGTTTTTTCTCGAGCGCGGCCTGGATGCCCTGATAACCGGTGATATGACACACCACGCTGTCGCAATAGCGGATCACATGACGGCCCACCGGCTGGCGGAAGATTTGGCTATAGAATGTTGCCACCCCTTCCACGTCGCTTGCCGGGATACCCAGCACGTCGGCGATCGCGTAGATAGCGCCATCTGGAACCCAACCGCGCTGCTTCTGAACGATTTTCAGCGCTTCAATGGATGCCGCACGCGGGTCTTCGTAGTGATGCATTTCATGCTCAATTGCCGCACGTTCTGCCGCACTCAGCTCAAAAGCCTCGGTTTGTGGTTGTTGATTCTCGTGCATAATTAGCGGTCCACATCTGACATAACAAAATCGATACTACCCAGATACACAATCAGGTCGGAGACCAGACTGCCGCGAATGGCGGACGGGATCTGCTGCAGGTGCGCAAAGCTCGGCGTACGGATACGCGTACGGTAGCTCATGGTGCTGCCGTCACTGGTCAGGTAGTAACTGTTAATACCCTTGGTCGCTTCAATCATCTGGAAGGATTCCTGGGCTGGCATGACCGGGCCCCATGAAACTTGCAGGAAGTGAGTGATCAGGGTTTCGATATGTTGCAGCGTGCGCTCTTTCGGTGGCGGCGTCGTCAGCGGGTGATCCGCTTTGAACGGGCCTTCCGGCATGTTTTTGAGGCACTGCTCAAGGATGCGCAGACTCTGGCGCAGCTCTTCCACTTTCAGCATCACGCGGGTGTAGCAGTCGGATACACCGCCGCCAACCGGGATTTCAAAGTCGAAGTTTTCGTAGCCAGAATATGGACGGGCTTTACGCACGTCGAAATCAATACCGGTCGCACGCAGGCCAGCACCGGTGGTGCCCCACTCCAGCGCTTCTTTCGCGCCGTAAGCGGCAACGCCTTTGGAACGGCCAATCAGAATGGTGTTGCGCAGCGCGGCTTTCTCGTAAGAAGCCAGACGCTTCGGCATCCAGTCGAGGAATTCACGCAGCAAGCGATCCCATCCGCGCGGCAGATCGTGTGCCACACCGCCGATACGGAACCAGGCCGGGTGCATACGGAAACCGGTAATCGCTTCAACCAGATCGTAGATTTTCTGACGGTCGGTAAATGCGAAGAACACCGGCGTCATCGCCCCGACGTCCTGAATGAACGTGGAGATGTAGAGCAGATGGCTGTTGATACGGAACAGTTCAGAGAGCATGACGCGGATAACATCAACGCGTTCAGGCACTTTGATACCGGCCAGTTTCTCTACGGCCAGCACGTAAGGCATTTCGTTCACGCAGCCGCCGAGGTACTCGATACGGTCGGTGTACGGAATGTAGCTGTGCCAGGACTGGCGCTCGCCCATCTTCTCAGCACCACGGTGGTGGTAACCGACGTCAGGAACGCAGTCGACAATCTCTTCGCCATCGAGCTGAAGAATAATACGGAATGCACCGTGCGCAGACGGGTGGTTTGGACCGAGGTTGAGGAACATGAAGTCCTCGTTTTCAGTGCCACGCTTCATGCCCCAATCTTCCGGCTTGAAGGTCAGCGCTTCCATCTCCAGATCCTGTTTGGCTTTGGTCAGCTCAAACGGGTCGAATTCGGTGGCGCGTGCCGGGTAGTCTTTACGCAGCGGGTGGCCGGTCCAGGTCTGCGGCATCATGATGCGCGTCAGGTGCGGGTGACCATCGAAGGTCATACCGAACATTTCCCAGGTTTCACGCTCATACCAGTTCGCGTTCGGGAAAAGTTTGGTGATCGTCGGCAGATGCATGTCGTTTTCAGACAATGCCACCTTGAGCATGATATCCCGATTGCGGTCTATTGAGATCAGGTGGTAGAAAACGGAAAAATCCGCCGCGGGTAAACCGTGACGGTGGGTGCGTAGACGCTCATCCATGCCGTGTAAGTCAAACAGCATGACGTAAGGTTTAGGCAGTTTCTTTAAGAACTCTACTGCTTCCAGCAATTGTTCACGCTTGACCCAAACAACGGGTACCCCGGTGCGGGTGGCCTGAACAGTAAAGGCATCCGGCCCAAAACGGTTGCGCAGCTCGCCGATGACCGGGTCATCGAGATGATCCCTGGTCTGCCATGCGGCTTCTTGCGCGGTTAAGTCGGTCATATTGTTCACCATTGCAAATGGTCCGTGGTGACTGTTAAGCCTGGCTTCGCGCTATTTGTATAGTGATATGCGAAGGTTTTGCTCCAGGCCCACAGGCGCAAATTAAATTTCGTCAGGCGTACGCAGATTGGTTACTGCAATACGTTCTCCGCGTTTACGCTCGCGCTCAGACTGCATATTGGCGCGATACACGCCCTGGTCGCCAACCACCCAGGAAAGTGGACGGCGCTCTTTACCGATCGACTCCTGCAGCAGCATCAGCGCCTGCATGTAAGCTTCCGGACGCGGCGGGCAGCCAGGGATGTAAACATCCACCGGGATGAACTTATCAACGCCCTGTACGACGGAATAAATGTCGTACATACCGCCTGAGTTTGCACAAGCCCCCATGGAGATTACCCATTTCGGCTCGAGCATCTGGTCGTAAAGACGCTGAATAACGGGCGCCATTTTGGTGAAGCAGGTTCCCGCAACCACCATCAGGTCAGCCTGACGAGGTGATGCACGCAGTACCTCGGCACCAAAACGCGCAACGTCATGCACCGCAGTGAATGACGTCACCATTTCAACGTAGCAGCAAGAAAGACCAAAGTTGTATGGCCAGATGGAGTTCTTACGACCCCAGTTGACCATATCGTGCATGGCATGTTCGAGCTTGCCCATGTACACGCTTTTGTTGACTTCTTGCTCCAGGGGATCGGTTACGATCTCCTGTTTTTGCAGGGGGTAACGGTCATTCTCACCGTTAGGATCTATGCGGGTGAGCGTATAATCCATCTTATTGCCTCGCTGTTACTGCTGACGATTAGAGTTACTGTTTTCCGGATTAACCAGTTCACGGCGTGAACGCACAGGTGTCCAGTCCAGCGCGCCGATGCGCACCAGATACACCAGGCCGGCCAGTAGCACTAAAATGAAAATTGCGGCTTCGACAAAGCCAATCCATCCACTTTCGCGGATTGAAGTTGACCATGCGAACAGGTAGAGCGCTTCAACGTCGAAGATGACGAAGAACATGGCCACCAGATAGAACTTGGCGGACAGGCGTAAGCGAGCGGTACCTACCGAATCGATACCCGATTCAAATGGGGTGTTTTTGTGCCTTGCGCGGGCGCGACCGCCCAGGAACCAGCCACCGATTAACATCAGGCAGCACAGACCAATGGCAACGATTAGAAAGATTGCGAATGCCCAATGATGAGCGACGACTTCTGTGGATGTTGACATACTCATTGCTTACTCATCAAAAGTGATATCTACAGCTCTGCTCTTGCTGGCAGATGGACATCACATCGATTCATGGGGAGGAACAAATAACCTTACACCGACTGTCAGAAATGAGACATAGACAGCAAAATGATGTGGTTTTTTACTCCTTTCTATAACCTTTTGTCAACTTTAACAAAGGTTTCTTCACATTAAATCACATAGATCGATTCTCATTAACATTTCATGCCCTTTAACCCTGGTGGGTTGATGACTTTACGTCAACTGCATGCTGTTGAATCGTGTCCGTTTTGAAGTAAAAGAAATATTACCCCCCTATTTTGACAGGATTTGCTGCTGATTCCTCCCCCTAAATGGGAGTATTTTCTTGATCTGAGACACGCTTTTGTTAATCCAATCAAAAAAACGGCAACATTTTTGCTGGTTTTTTAACATGAGCGCCTCCTGCAGGGTGTTCAAACGCACAATGGCTAAAATTCAAACAAACACACGTAACCACATGAAAATAAAAATCTATTTATAATAACCTTATATTTTATGTCGCTATTTTTGCTAAAAAAAAACCACTCCGCGAAAAATTCGCTCGAGTGGTTCTTTTTTACACTTACAAATTGTTACGAGAATTTTAGGCGCTGGATCACTCAAAATCCCCTTCAACCACCAGGGAATCGCCCCCCCCTTCGGGAGTAACATTCTCGAATTGCCACGGATTGTGGTAGTTCACCATCGCTTCAAAGACGATTTTTGCCAGCTCGTTATTGCTGGACGGATTGTGACACAGCAGGTATTCCGTATCAGGCAAAACGGGCAATCCTTCAGATTTACCTAATACACGTAAATCTGGGCTCATCATCTCAACAGGACGAGCGGTGACACCAAGGCCCGCTTTAACCGCCGCACGTACCGCAGGCAACGTGGAAGCAACATAAGCCAGTCGCCACGGAATATTCGCTTCATTCAGCGCTGATAACACCATATCGCGGAACGGGCTGGGATCATCCAGCAGTACCAGCGGAATAGGTTCACCTTTTTGCAGAACATATTCAGCTGCGCAATACCAGTGCGTCGGCGACGTTCGCAACGTCAGACAATCAAATTGCCCAGGACGGTGTGCCGTGACAACGAGGTCAACTTCATGGTCTTTTAGCATATCAACCATGAACGCATTTCGTTTGACACTGATGTCCAGCGCAAGCTTCGGATAAACCGAACTGATCCGGTTTAGTAAAAACGGCAATATCGTATCAGCGGATTCATCAGATGCGCCTAACGTTAAAACGCCCTGAAGATTGCTAAACATTAATGACATACATGCTTCATCATTGAAGCGTAAAATCTTCCGTGCGTAACCCAGTAGCTGGATCCCGTGCTCAGTTAAGAGCTTATTACGACCGTGGCGCGCAAAGAGTTCTTTGCCCACCAGTTGTTCCAGTCGCTGCATTTGTTGACTGACTGCCGATTGGGTACGGCAGACAGCGGCTGCAGCGGCAGCAAAGGTATTGAGATCAGCGACCGCAACAAACGTTCTCAGCAGATCGAGGTCGAGATTCATTATCGGACGATTTGCATTTATCATATCTATTCACTTACAAGTTGCTCGTGCGGAGCTGCCCGACCGGCAGACTACATGACAGATAGTTATTGGCTGGTGTATAGCAGAAGTCAGAAACAACGTTCCATGACGATAATTTTATTCTCTTAAATGTTCAGGATATTTTGAGGTTTTACTGATTTAGGTAAATTCCATTAAAGAACTTACAAATCACTACCCTCTTTTCCCGCAACATGGGCACAGCAGTAAAGGCTTGCCTATCCAGTATAGTAGAGATAATTCTAACAATAACAATCAACTAATTCAGAAAAAGCAGCGTGAATTACACAGCAATGTAAACATTTCACTCTTTTCCTGAGACAACATCTTAACCCAAATCCACTTTATTTATAAGTATTATTACACCATTCCTGATTAATCGATGTTGATTAATGGCTAAACTAATTTTATTAAAATTAACGAAAGTTAAGATTTACGCACCATTAATAAATAAAAATTAATTTAGAATAGGTTTATCCATTAATAATGCTTAACATTATTTTCACACGCGTAACCTTAAGCAAAATCGGGCATTCACCAAAGATATTAAGAAGCATTCCGGTTTTACGAAAGATACCAGATGAAATCATTGCAATATCATCGTTTCTCGCGCGCAGCCTCTGATTTTATCAGGGTAAAATACAACAAATCCATCAACAAACAAAATAATAAACTACCAAAGATGACTATCACGGCGCTATTGACGACAAAATAAGCTCATCTCCAGACAAATAGATTACCTCTCGTTTTCGCATTCCGGCAAAATCTTCTTCTGTACACCCTTCAAAACACCGCGCGGTGGGAGTACATTGTTCCGTGCTGACTTCCACGGCAGGGAGTGGCAATAACAGCTAAAAGGTCAACGATTCATGTCCCCAATCGAAAAATCCAGCAAATTAGATAACGTCTGTTACGACATCCGCGGTCCGGTTCTCAAAGAGGCAAAACGCCTGGAAGAGGAAGGCAATAAGGTCCTGAAACTCAACATTGGTAACCCTGCGCCATTTGGCTTTGACGCGCCGGATGAGATCCTGGTTGATGTGATCCGTAACTTGCCCACTGCGCAAGGCTACTGTGATTCAAAAGGTCTTTATTCCGCCCGTAAAGCCATCATGCAGCATTACCAGGCCCGTGGGATGCGCGATGTCACCGTTGAAGATATCTATATCGGCAACGGTGTTTCCGAACTGATCGTGCAGGCCATGCAGGCTTTGCTGAACAGCGGTGACGAGATGCTGGTACCTGCGCCGGACTATCCGCTGTGGACTGCCGCCGTATCCCTTTCCAGCGGCAAAGCGGTGCACTACCTGTGCGACGAATCGGCTGACTGGTTCCCTGATCTTGACGATATCCGTGCGAAAATTACCCCACGTACGCGCGGCATCGTCATTATCAACCCGAATAACCCAACGGGTGCGGTGTATTCCAAAGAGCTGTTAATGGAGATCGTCGAGATCGCCCGTCAGCACAACCTGATCATCTTTGCCGATGAGATTTACGACAAGATCCTCTACGACGCCGCACAGCATCACTCTATCGCCACGTTGGCCCCGGATCTGCTGACCGTGACCTTTAACGGCTTGTCGAAAACCTACCGTGTGGCCGGGTTCCGTCAGGGCTGGATGGTGCTGAATGGCCCGAAAAAACACGCCAAAGGCTACATCGAAGGGCTGGAAATGCTCGCGTCAATGCGCCTGTGCGCCAACGTTCCGGCACAGCATGCCATTCAGACTGCGCTCGGCGGCTACCAGAGCATCAGCGAATTTATCGTGCCGGGCGGTCGCCTGTACGAGCAGCGTAACCGCGCGTGGGAACTGATTAACGATATTCCTGGCGTCTCCTGCGTGAAACCTAACGGCGCGCTCTATATGTTCCCGAAAATTGACGCTAAACGTTTCAATATTCACGATGATCAGAAAATGGTGCTGGATTTCCTGTTGCAGGAAAAAGTGCTACTGGTTCAGGGAACCGCGTTTAACTGGCCGTGGCCAGACCACGTGCGTATCGTCACTCTGCCGCGCGAGGATGATCTGGAAATGGCGATTAGCCGGTTCGGACGATTCCTCTCCGGCTATCATCAGTAATCCTCCATCAGGCTGCCATCGGCAGCCTGATTTGCATCTTGCCTCCCCTCGCCGCACAATGAACGCTGTCGCAGTGCAAGACAAAAGGTATTCTATGAGTCAAAGTCATTTCTTCGCCCACCTCTCCCGCCTGAAACTCATTAACCGCTGGCCGCTGATGCGCAACGTGCGCACCGAAAACGTGTCGGAACACAGTTTGCAGGTGGCGATGGTTGCTCACGCCCTGGCCGCGATCAAAAACCGTAAATTCAATGGGCAGGTTAATCCTGAACGTATCGCCCTGCTGGCGATGTACCACGACGCTTCTGAAGTCCTGACCGGGGATTTACCGACACCGGTGAAATATTTCAACTCGCAGATTGCGCAGGAATATAAGGCTATTGAGAAGATAGCCCAACAGAAGCTGGTCGATATGGTGCCGGAAGAGCTGCGGGATATTTTTGCCCCACTGATTGATGAACATCAGTGCAGTGAAGAGGAAAGATTGCTGGTGAAACAGGCGGATGCCCTGTGCGCTTATCTTAAATGTCTGGAAGAGCTGTCTGCCGGAAATAACGAGTTTCTGCTGGCGAAAACGCGGCTGGAAAAAACCCTGGAGCAGCGCCGTAGCGCAGAGATGGATTACTTCATGGAGGTGTTTGTCCCAAGCTTCCATCTGTCGCTGGACGAGATTAGCCAGGATTCACCGCTTTAATCATCTGTTGTGCCCGGCGGCGCTACGCTTGCACGGGCCTACAAAACACCCAAATGTAGGCCGGGTAAGGCGCAGCCGCCACCCGGCACACCGATGTCAAAACGGGAACAGCACCGGAATTAACACTACGCATACCAGCATCACCAGAATCGTGAACGGCACGCCAAGCTTCACGAAATCGCTGAATTTATAGTTCCCCGGCCCCAGCACCAGCGTATTTACCGGTGAAGATACTGGCGTCATAAACGCCGCCGATGCAGCCATCGCCACCATCATGGCAAACGGATACGGTGAGACGCCCATCGATTTTGCCATCGCCAGTGCTATCGGCGCCATTAGCACCGCCGTCGCGGTATTGGAAATAAACAGTCCGATACTCGCGCACATCACAAACAGGCAAATCAACATCATGTACGGGCCGTAACCCCCGCCGACGTCCATCAGCCCTTTCACGACCAAATCCACGCCGCCAGTTTTTTGCAGTGCCAGCGCGAAAGGCATCATCCCGACGATCAGAATAATGCTTGGCCAGTGAATGGCTTTATAAGCACTTTCCGCGTCGATACAGCGGAATTTACCCATTAGCAAGCAGGCAATAATGGCCGCTATCGGGTTGGGAATTTCATCGGTGAGCATCAGCGCGACCATCAGCACCAGACAGAAAATAGCGTGTGGAGCCTGGCTGTGAGCGGGTGATGCGTCACTCTCTTCAATGGGCATATTTAGCACCACAAAATCGCGCCCTTTTTGCCCGAGCTGGCTGATAAGCTTCCAGTTGCCGACCACCAGGAAGATATCACCCAATTGCAGCGGCTCATCCACCACCGCCCCTTCCATCGCAACACCGTCGCGCTTCAGCCCGACGACATTCAGGCCGTAGCGGGTACGAAAGCCGATTTCGCGCACGGTTTTACCCAACAATTCGGATTCAGGAATCAAGGAGACTTCCGCCATCCCCACGTCCAATGCCTGGTCAGAGAAATATTCACCGCGGAGCACCATCGGCTCAAGCAGCTGTTCCGTGCAAAACTCGCGCAAATCGACCTCCGCCGTCGACATGTCGATCAGCAAGACGTCGCGGGCACGGAATTCTGATACGCCGTTCACGTTGACAATGACCCGACGGAACCGCCGCCAGCGCTCAACCCCAATGATATTCGCGCCGTAGCGCTCACGCAGTTTGAGATCGTCAAGACGCTGACCAATCAGCGGTGAACCGGGGCGGATTGCCAGACGACGCGCGCGTCCGGTGAGGCGATACTCTTTGATCAAATCGCGGAAAGTGCGACGACGCCAGCCATCGCCTTTTTTGTGTTGTGTATCGCCCTTCAGCGCAAAGCGGGTCAGCAGCATGTAAACCACGCCAAGCACCAGCACCACCAGTCCAATTGGCGTTACGCTGAAAAAGCTAAATCCGGCATAGCCTTCACGCAGCAGTTCACTGTTGACCACCAGGTTTGGCGGCGTGGCGACGAGAGTCATCATGCCACTGATTAACCCGGCAAAACTGAGTGGCATCATCAGGCGCGAAGGCGATATTTCCATACGCATCGAGACGCTTAATACCACCGGAATAAAGATCGCGACCACGCCGGTCGAGCTCATGAATGCACCAAGTCCGGCGACCGTCACCATGAGATAAACAAGCATTTTGGTTTCGCTGCTGCCCGCCACTTTTACCAGCCATGCCCCCATCACCGTGGCAACGCCGGTACGCACCAGCCCATCACCGATGATAAACAGCGCGGCAATCAAAATAACGTTGGGATCGCTAAAACCAGAAAAAGCTTCGGGAAGGGTCAAGGTACCGCTGAGGACAAATGCGACGATCACCAGCAAAGCAACGGCGTCCATGCGCACTTTGCCAGTTGCAAAGAGAATGATGGCGATAGCAAGCAGGCTGAGCACCCAAATCAGTTCACCGTTCACAACATATCCTTGTCAGGGAAAGGGAAGGAAATTTTGCCATAAAAAAGCCCCAACAATGTGGGGCTAAATCATGGGATTACATTTTCAGGGAGACAGTTACATTTCCGTCTGACGCTTTATGAACCGCAAGCGAAGCAAGCGACGTGAGCACTAAGTCCACCTCATCAAGCCGGGGCGAACCGGCCGGAACATTCACGGCAATCACATGACTTCCGGCGTTAAGTCCTGCAAGAACGCCTGCAGCGGCGTCTTCCACCACCACGCAATCGGCCGGATGAATACCCAGCAGTTCTGCGCCCAATAAGAAGGCATCCGGTTCCGGTTTGCCACGCTTCACACGCTCTGCGGTGACAAACACTTCAGGCGTCGGCAGGCCTGCCGCCTTGTGGCGTGCGTGGGCAACAGGAATCGAACCCGAGGTCACGATAGCCCAGGGGATCTGCATTTCATCAAGATGCTGGAGCAGCTCAAGCGCGCCCGGGAGCGCCGCAATACCTTCAACATCTGTCGCTTCGATCTGCTCCAGATACTTGAACTCCGTCTGAACCTCTTCTTCGCTTCTGCCCGGTAAGAAGTGTCGTAACGACGTAATGGCCTGTTTGCCGTGGATGAAATTCAATACTTCCTGATGGTCAATGCCATGCCTGTCGGCCCAATGGCACCACGAGCGCTCGACGACCGGCAGCGAATCCACCAGCGTACCGTCCAGATCAAACAGAAAACCTTTACACTGCACATTCACCCCCTCAGGCATTAATAATTTGCTGAATCTCATTGCTGCTTAAATGGTACTGACGCGGGCAAGCATGCCACGCGCTTAACATACGCTGATATTTTTCCCACATCGGCGTCTGAGAATTGAAGCCATGCGTACCGGCGTCGAAATGGGTATAACGCCCTTCGGTGTTGACCATGAAGCGCACGTAGCTCAGGTAACGCGATTCGGTCGCCACATCAAAGCCCAGGAACGTCACGCGGCGTTCATCAATTGTTTGAGCATCTTTGAGATTGGTCCAGGAAACATGCAGCGCGTGGTACATCTCCATGATGTCGATGACGGTGCGGCACGTCTCTTCTTTCAGCTCACCAAATTCGCGGTCCAGTTCGCGCATCTGCAAGCCAAAACCACGTTCAACGATAGTCTGTAAGCGGCGATAGCGCTCAGCGTTGTCGGGATCAAGCATAGTCATCATCTTGTACTGATTGGACAAAATCAGACGTTGAGCGTTGGTCATTTCCATCTTTCGACTCCTGTTGCGCGTTGCACTAAAAAAAAGACACGGTAACTGATTGTTACTGTGCCTTCTTTTCGTGACCGTTTCGATGATCAATCACAAGTCATCGAGGAATGTTTTATCAAGTTGCTTGAAAGCGCGCTTGAGCGTATCCGCTAACGCCTGGTAATCCGGTTTGCCTTCCACCGGGGCCAGCGCCTGCCCTGCTTCCTGAAGTTTCCCGCGCACTTCATAAAACCAGTGTAAAATAGTAGGTGGCAGCGGCGTGACTGAACGTTTGCCCAGCCACCACAGCCCTTGCATCGGCAACGTAAGCGCAAACAGCGCCGTCGCCACGGCCGGGCCGAGTTGACCGCCCAGCGCAATCTGCCAGCAAAGCGTAAACACAGCGATCGGCGGCATAAAGCGAATCGCATAACGGGTAATGCGAATCACGCGATTATCGATAAACACTGGCGCAAGGCGCTTTTCCAGAGGCCACGTCTTTGCGTAGAGCTGGCCCCGACGAAACAGACTAAAGAAGCTCACGGAGGGGTTTTCTGGTGTCGACATGGCTGTACCTCAACTTCACATATAAAAATTAAAATTTTCGTGCAAATCCACAACAAGCCATGACAACGTTCAAAATATTTTGTCATCGCTACCCAGTATCGGGTATTCTGTGCCAGCCTGATTGGGCCTTAGACGAGAATCGTTAACTCGTCAAATTATCGCATATTATGCCATTGTCTGAAAATCGTTCAAAATGGCATAGCATCATATGGATTTCTTTCATCATGCCAGAAAGTTGGTTTGGCATGATGTTAATCATAAATGTCTGGGTCATCTTGCGCTACGCTACGAGACTCACTGACGTTTTTTTAGCCACGTATCAATTATAGGTACTTCCATGTCGAGTAAGTTAGTACTGGTTCTGAACTGCGGTAGCTCCTCACTGAAATTCGCCATCATCGATGCGCTCAACGGTGAAGAATACCTCTCTGGTTTGGCCGAATGTTTCCATCTTCCTGAAGCACGCCTTAAGTGGAAAATGGACGGCAGCAAACAAGAAGCGGCTTTAGGTGCAGGCGCCGCTCACAGTGAAGCGCTGAACTTTATCGTTAACACTATTCTGGCACAAAAACCAGAACTGTCTGCTCAGCTGACGGCAATCGGTCACCGTGTTGTTCACGGCGGCGAGAAGTACACCGGTTCTGTCGTTATCGACGAATCTGTGATTCAGGGTATCAAAGACGCAGCCTCTTTTGCACCGCTGCACAACCCTGCACACCTGATCGGTATCGCAGAAGCCCTGAAATCCTTCCCGAATCTGAAAGACAAAAACGTGGCTGTGTTCGACACTGCGTTCCATCAGACCATGCCGGAAGAATCTTACCTCTACGCCCTGCCGTACAGCCTGTACAAAGAACACGGTGTACGTCGCTACGGCGCACACGGCACCAGCCACTTCTATGTGACTCAGGAAGCGGCCAAGGTTCTGAACAAACCGGTTGAAGAGCTGAACATCATCACTTGCCACCTGGGCAACGGTGGTTCTGTTTCTGCTATCCGCAACGGCGAATGTGTTGATACTTCTATGGGTCTGACCCCGCTGGAAGGCCTGGTGATGGGTACTCGTTCCGGTGACATCGACCCGGCGATCATCTTCCACCTGCACGACACCCTGGGCATGAGCGTTGATGCTATCAACAAAATGCTGACCAAAGAGTCTGGCCTGCTGGGTCTGACCGAAGTCACCAGCGACTGCCGTTATGTTGAAGACAACTACACCACCAAAGCTGACGCTAAACGTGCAATGGACGTTTATTGCCACCGTCTGGCGAAATACATCGGTTCTTACACTGCACTGATGGATGGTCGTCTGGACGCGGTTATCTTCACCGGTGGTATCGGTGAGAACGCGGCAATGGTTCGTGAACTGTCCCTGGGCAAACTGGGCGTTCTGGGCTTCGACGTTGATCACGAGCGTAACCTGGCTGCCCGTTTCGGCAAGTCTGGCTTCATCAACAAAGAAGGCACCCGCCCGGCTCTGGTTATCCCAACCAACGAAGAGCTGGTCATCGCGCAAGACGCGAACCGTCTGACTGCCTGATACCACACCGCCAGCCTAGCTGGCGGTGCTGTTTTGTACCCCGCCCGATGCGGCGGTAACCAAAAGAGGATAAACCGTGTCCCGTACTATTATGCTGATCCCTACCGGAACCAGCGTCGGCCTGACCAGCGTCAGCCTTGGCGTTATCCGTGCTATGGAACGCAAAGGCGTTCGCCTGAGCGTCTTTAAGCCTATCGCCCAGCCTCGTGCCGGTGGCGATGCGCCAGACCAGACCACTGCCATCGTGCGTGCTAATTCCGGTCTGCCAGCGGCTGAACCGCTGAAAATGAGCCACGTTGAATCTCTGCTCTCCAGCAATCAGTCCGATGTGCTGATGGAAGAGATCATCGCCAATTTCCACGCGAATGCGCAAGACGCAGAAGTGGTGCTGGTTGAAGGCCTGGTTCCGACGCGCAAACATCAGTTTGCTCAGTCCCTGAACTTCGAAATCGCCAAAACCCTGAACGCAGAAATCGTGTTCGTGATGTCCCAGGGTACCGATACCCCGGAACAGCTGAACGAGCGTATTGAGCTGACCCGCAGCAGCTTCGGCGGCACGAAAAACACCAACATCACCGGCGTTATCGTTAACAAACTGAACGCACCGGTAGATGAGCAAGGCCGTACTCGCCCTGACCTGTCCGAAATTTTCGACGATTCTTCCAAAGCGAAAATCGTGAAAGTGGACCCAGCTCAGCTGAGCGCAAGCAGCCCGCTGCCCGTTCTGGGCGCAGTGCCGTGGAGCTTTGACCTGATCGCCACCCGTGCGATCGACATGGCGCGTCACCTGAATGCGACCGTGGTTAACGAAGGCGACATCAATACCCGCCGCGTGAAATCAGTGACCTTCTGTGCACGCAGCATTCCGCACATGCTGGAACATTTCCGCGCAGGCTCTCTGCTGGTGACTTCTGCTGACCGTCCTGACGTGCTGGTTGCAGCGTGTCTGGCCGCGATGAACGGCGTTGAAATCGGTGCGATCCTGCTGACTGGCGCATATGAAATGGACGCTCGCGTCAGCAAGCTGTGCGAACGTGCTTTCGCGACTGGCCTGCCGGTCTTCATGGTGAACACCAACACCTGGCAGACTTCTCTGAGCCTGCAAAGCTTCAACCTGGAAGTGCCGGTTGATGACCATGAACGTATCGAGAAAGTTCAGGAATACGTTGCAAGCTACATTAACGCTGACTGGGTTGAGTCTCTGACCGCAACCTCCGAGCGCAGCCGTCGTCTGTCTCCGCCAGCCTTCCGCTACCAGCTGACTGAGCTGGCGCGTAAAGCCGGTAAACGCGTGGTTCTGCCAGAAGGCGACGAACCGCGTACCGTTAAAGCAGCCGCAATTTGTGCAGAGCGCGGAATCGCGACCTGTGTGCTGCTCGGTAATCCAGATGAAATCACCCGCGTTGCGGCGTCTCAGGGCGTTGAACTGGGTTCAGGTATCGAAATCGTGGATCCAGAAGTGGTTCGCGAGAGCTATGTTGCGCGTCTGGTTGAGCTGCGTAAGAGCAAAGGCATGACCGAAGCCGTTGCCCGCGAACAGCTGGAAGACAACGTGGTTCTGGGTACCCTGATGCTGGAGCAGGACGAAGTTGACGGTCTGGTTTCTGGTGCTGTTCACACCACCGCGAACACCATCCGTCCACCGCTGCAGCTGATCAAAACCGCACCGGGCAGTTCTCTGGTGTCTTCCGTGTTCTTCATGCTGCTGCCAGAACAGGTTTACGTTTACGGCGACTGTGCGATTAACCCAGATCCAACCGCTGAACAGCTGGCTGAGATTGCTATCCAGTCTGCGGATTCCGCGATTGCCTTTGGTATCGAACCGCGCGTGGCGATGCTTTCTTACTCCACCGGCAACTCTGGTGCAGGTAGCGACGTAGAGAAAGTACGTGAAGCAACTCGTCTGGCTCAGGAAAAACGTCCTGACCTGATGATCGACGGTCCACTGCAGTACGATGCTGCTGTTATGGCTGATGTTGCGAAATCTAAAGCACCGAACTCTCCGGTTGCAGGTCGCGCGACCGTGTTCATCTTCCCAGATCTGAACACCGGTAACACCACCTACAAAGCGGTACAACGTTCTGCTGACCTGATCTCCATCGGGCCAATGCTGCAAGGTATGCGCAAGCCGGTGAACGACCTGTCCCGTGGCGCGCTGGTTGACGATATCGTCTACACCATCGCTCTGACCGCGATCCAGTCTTCACAGCAACAAGCGTAAGGCTAAAAAGCCCGGTGGCGCTTACGCTTACCGGGCCTACGGTATTGTAGGCCGGATAAGCGCAGCGCCATCCGGCAAAAAAAGGCGACCAATAAATGGTCGCCTTTTTTATTTACAGTAGCTCTCGCGCCGCCGAGACAATATCGTGTGCCGTCAGGCCGTACTCTTTTTGCAGGAAATCCTGCGTTCCCACCTGGCCATAACGTTCCTTGACCCCCACTCGACGCATTGGTACCGGACAGGTTTCGACCAGCACCTCGGCAACAGCAGATCCTAATCCGTTGTGAATACTGTGGTTTTCACAGGTCACGATCCGCCCGGTTTTCTCAGCATAGTTTTTCACCAGCATTCGGTCGATAGGTTTGAGAGTAAACATATCGATAACCGCGGCACTTACGCCCTCCTGCTCCAGCTGACGTGCTGCTTCCAGCGCCTCAGCCACCATAATGCCGTTCGCAATCAGGGTGATATCGCTGCCTTCGCGCAGTACGTTACCCTTACCAATAGTAAACGTCGACCCCGGCGCGTACACGCTCGGTGCCTGCTTACGAATGGTGCGCACCCAATAGAACCCATCGAGATCGATAAGCTGGCGCAGCACGTCTTCGAACATCACGGCATCGGTGACTTCCAGTACTACCGAATGCGCCAGACCACGCACAATCCCCATGTCCTCAAATGACATATGAGTGCCACCGTTGTGACAAGCCGTGACGCCCGCATCCGAGGCGATCACTTTGACGTTATTACGCTGATAATCGAGCGACATAAACAGCTGATCAAAGCAGCGACGGCTGGCGAATGCCGTAAAGGTATGCACAAAAGGTTTGCGCCCGGTCAGCGATAAACCCGCCGCCGTGCCAATAACGTTGGCCTCCATAATGCCGCAGTTGATCACATGCTGCGGATAATCACGCGCCACGCCGTCCATCGCCATCGAACTCATCAGATCCGCTTCGAGGGCGATAATCTCGCTTCCAGCTTCAATCTGGCTGGCCACGAAACCGGCATACACTTTGCGCATCTCGATGGCGTCTTTTTGTCCTGCGGGTGCAACCTTAATCATGTGCGGCCTCCAGTTGGCGAATCGTCTCGTTAAGCGCGGCTTTGACATCGTCCGTCAGTCGCAGGTGGTGGGAGTTGCTCAACTGCTCCAGATACGGCACGCCCTGGCCTTTGATACTGTCGAGGATCACCACCCTAGGGCGTGCATCAGCGGCTGGCGGCTGCGAAACCGCGTCCAGCAGCCCTGGCACGTCATCTCCTTTGACCGTCACCACGTCAAAACCAAACGCGCGGAATTTCCCTTCCAGGTCAAACGCACAGATGATCTCATCCAGCTCACCATCGAGCTGCTGTTTGTTCCAGTCGACAAAAATAGTCAGATTGTTCAGTCGATGATGGGCGATAAACTGGAAAGCCTCCCAACACTGCCCTTCGTTCAGCTCGCCGTCGCCGACGATGCTAAACACCCGGTTTGGGCGCCCCGCCAGTTTGTGCGAGAGCGCCATGCCGCCCGCAATAGAAATCCCCTGCCCCAGCGAGCCAGTGGTAGCATCTACGCCGCGCGTTTTCAGGCGATCGGGATGGCTCGGCAGACGCGTACCGTTCTGATTCAGCGTGCTCAGCTCTTCCACCGGGAAATAGCCCTTAATCGCCAGCGTACTGTAGAGTGCCGGGCCAGCGTGGCCTTTGGACAATACAAAGTAGTCACGCTCAGGCCAGTCGGGATCGGCCGGATCGATTTTCATCACCGCGCCGTACAATACCGCCAGTGTTTCCACCACCGACATACTGCCGCCATAATGTCCGAACCCCAGCTGCGTCAGCGATTTGAGAGTTTCCACGCGGATCTCGCGCGCCAGTCGGGTCACTTCTTTTACATTCATGATTTGGCTCCGGTATTTTCCTGCGCGTTACCGCCCGCAGATTTGGTTTTAGCAAACACGTTGTACGCCACCAGAAGTGCGAACACCGCGACGACAAGGCCTGTGATAGCGAATGGCGACAGATAGCGCGCCAGGTTGCCCAGCACGATGCCCACGGCACCGAAATCGGCATCCGAGAACGTGGTGTTTGCAAAACCAATGGCGCCGAGAACAGGCAACAGCATCACCGGCAGGAAGGTAATCAGCAGGCCGTTGGCAAAAGCACCGATCATCGCCCCGCGACGCCCGCCGGTGGCATTACCAAATACCCCGGCGGTTGCGCCAGTGAAGAAGTGAGGAACGACGCCCGGCAGGATCAGCACCCAGCTAAACTGTCCGCACAGGAATAGCCCGACGATCCCGCCGAGGAAGCTGAACAAGAAGCCAATCAGCACCGCATTGGGCGCGTAAGGATAAACCACCGGGCAGTCCAAAGCCGGACGCGCATTGGGAACCAGTTTCTCAGAGAAGCCGGTAAAGGCCGGAACGATCTCCGCCAGAATCAGACGCACACCCTGCAAGATAATGAACACGCCCGCCGCGAAAGTGATCGCCATGATGATGGCGTAAACCAGATAGTTTTGACCGCCGCTGAACGTCGCTTCAACGTATTCACGACCGGCGCTCACCGCCATGATCAGGTAAATGATCATCATGGTCAGAGAGATAGAAATTGAACTGTCACGCAGGAAGCTCAAGTTCTTCGGCAGGTTCATCTCTTCAGTAGAACGAGAACCTTTCCCACATTTACTGCCGATCCAGCCGGAAAGCACGTAGCCCAGCGTACCAAAGTGACCAAAGGCGATATCGTCATTACCGGTGATACGCTTCATATAGCGCTGCGCCAGTGCCGGGAAAAACGCCATGATCAGACCCAAAATTAACGAGCCGGTAAAGACCAGACCGACGCCTTCAAAACCGGCAACCGTCAAGATTACACCGATCATACAGGCCATATAGAACGTGTGATGCCCGGTAAGGAAGATGTATTTCAGGCGCGTAAATCGAGCGACGATAATATTGGCTACCATCCCGAATGCCATAATCAGCGCCGTCGATGCACCATATTTCTCCAGCGCAATCGAAACAATCGCTTCGTTATTCGGAATAATTCCCTGAATACTAAAGGCGTGTTCAAACATCCCGCCCAATGGATTTAACGAGCCCACCAGCACCGTGGCACCGCCGCCCAGCACAATAAAACCGAGGATCGTTTTAATGGTTCCTTTTACGACATCGGAGAACGGTTTTTTCTGCGCCACCAGGCCAATTAAGGCAATTAAGCCCACCAGCACTGAGGGGACTTTTAAAATATCAACAACGAAATTCAGCGTTTCAAGGATAAACATATCCACCTCGCCTAAACAGGGTTATTGTTTCGCGAACCAGGCGCTGAGCTGCGCTTCGAGTTCATTGATGTCGATAATATTGGTGATCACCACCAGCTGGCTTTCCGGTACGCTCGCACTGGCGGCAATATCTTTCGCCATCACGAAGAGATCGGCGGCCCCCGGCGTTGCTGATGACAAATCTGAGTGTTCTACTTCGGCTTCAATATTTAACTTCTTAAGGACTTTTTTGATGTTCATTTCGACCATAAAACTGCTGCCGAGGCCAGAGCCGCAAATCGCCATTATTTTCATTGTTATACCTTTTTTTGAGTAGAGTACGCCCGCATCACGAATACACGTAATGAGTTAATTTACGGGGATAGATAATTAATTCAGAAGCGTTCGATAATAGTTTTAATCTCCTCCCGCGTAGTGGCGTTGTGAAGCTCGATTAAATCCTCATCACTGGAAAATAATTCAGCCAGCGCGGAAATCATTTCTATATGGCTGTGTTTGTCAGGCGCAGCCAGCATGATGATAATATCCACCGGATCGAACTCTCCGGCACCAAATGCGACTCCCTGTTTCAGTTTTAATAATGAGAGGCCAAGCCCTTTCGCCCCTTCTTCTGGCCGCGCATGCGGCATCGCCAGCCCTGGTGCCAGCACGTAGTAAGGTCCTAACTTATGATGCTGTTCGACAATAGCCGTCACGTACTCCGGCGAGATGACGTTCATTTCCAGCAGCGGTCTGGCGCAAAGCTCCAGCGCCTGCGGCCAGTTTTCAACGCTCTCTTCCAACGTGATGGTGGCATCATATATCCAGCTTTTGAGCACTTTTTTCTCCCACCCTGATGTCAACAATGAACAAACTTTATGCAAGCCCATCGCGGATAGCTGCGATCAAGATCACAAAGATAGCGCTACCAATTTCTAACATTCAAAATTGTGATAGCGCTATCAAATCGTAATCCGCACGGGAAATCACAGTAAACAAAGGGATTTAAGGCGTATACTCAAATTCATGTGAAGCGAAGGATGATAAGAAAAACGCGTCTGGTCACCAGGAATTTGTATGTCTCTAACCCGAAAACGACGTAGTACCGGCAAAGTGACGATCTCTGACGTCGCACAGCTTGCCGGAGTGGGTACTATGACGGTGTCCCGCGCATTGCGCACGCCTGAGCAGGTTTCCGATAAGCTGCGAGAAAAAATTGAAGCTGCGGTGCAAGAATTAGGGTACATGCCCAATCTTGCGGCGAGCGCATTGGCGTCGGCCTCGTCATGGACCATCGCGATGGTGGTTCCGAATCTTGCCGAAGACGGTTGTTCCGAGATGTTTGCCGGATTACAGCAAATCCTGCAACCTGCCGGATACCAGATTATGCTGGCAGAATCGCAACACCGGCCTGAACAGGAAGAAAAACTGCTCGAAACGCTGCTCGCCTCTAACATTGCAGCCGCGATTTTACTCAGCGCTGAACACACCGATACGGTTCGCCACTGGCTGAAAAACGCCTCCATTCCGGTGATGGAAATGGGTGCTATGCGCGCCGAGCCGCTGGATATGAATATCGGTATCGATAATGTTGCCGCGATGTATGAACTTACCGAACTGGTGATTCAGCGAGGTTATCAGAACATTGGGCTGCTATGTGCAAATCAGGAACAGTGGATTTTCAAGCAGCATTTGCAGGGCTGGTATAAAGCCATGTTGCGCCACCATATGTCGCCCAATCGAGTAATTAACGCCGCGCTGCCGCCGAATTTCTCAACGGGTGCATCGCAGTTGCCGGAGTTTTTACTCGCCTGGCCTGAACTGGATGCGCTGGTCTGCGTTTCTGATGAGCTGGCGTGCGGTGTGTTGTATGAATGCCAGCGCAGACGCATCAAAGTGCCGGACGATCTGGCGGTAGTGGGATTTGGTGATAGCGACGTCAGCCGGGTCTGTCAGCCCCCCCTGACGACGATGGCAGTGCCACATCGGAAGATTGGTATTGAGGCCGGACGTGCGCTGCTGGAGCGGTTGAATGGCGGCGACTGGCGCGATCAGAAACCGATCGCTTCCAGTCTGTGCTTGCGGGAAAGCTGCTGAGTGTTACTCGGCTTGTTCCTGCTTTTCTGGTTTTGCAGATTCATTTTTGGCGTTGCGGCTCATCCACAGCGCCAGCGCTTTCAGTGAATCCGGCGTAAATTCGTCGCAACGCGCGGTGATCTCTTCCGGCGTCATCCAACTCACTTCACTTACTTCTTCTTCCTGAAGCGCAAATGGGCCGTGGGAAACACAGCTAAACAGCCCGCCCCAGACGCGACAGTGCTTGTCTTCGAAGTAGAACAGACCGTGCTCGGCAAACGGCACACCGGCGATGCCTAACTCTTCTTCGGCCTCACGACGAGCGGAATCGAGTAGAACTTCATCAGCCTGAACAACTCCACCGGCAGTCGCATCGAGCATACCTGGGAGAAAATCTTTCGTGTCAGTACGTCGCTGTACCAGAATCTTGCCCATTCCATCGTGAACAACGATGTAAGTTGCGCGATGACGCAGGCGTTCTGCCCGCATTTGCTCGCGGCTCGCCTGTGCAATCACTTCATTGTCTTCGCTGACAATGTCAACCCACTCTGTACTTGCCAAATGACGCTGCTCCACCATCGGGAACCCTTCTCGTTAAGCGCTCTTGTGGCGCGTTTGACTTTGAGGTGTAACTTACGGATTAATGCTGACCTGCGCAATAACTTGCTGATCATTAAGTGCGATAACGCTCAATAGATTGTCCTCCAGCATACCGTAGCTGGGTACATTCCCGCCTTTAGGGATGCTGACGGAGCCTGGGTTGAAATGCACGACACCCTCGCGCTGTTCCGCCACCGGAATATGAGTATGACCGTAAACCAGCACATCGCCAGTCGAAAGCGGCGGCAGATTGTCCGGGCCAAAAAGATGCCCGTGGGTCAAAAACAGACGACGCTTTTCCAGCAGGATTTGCTGCCAGGGTGCGGTTATCGGGAAATGCAGTAACATCTGATCGACTTCGCTGTCGCAATTGCCGCGAACGGCGATGATTTTGTCAGCGTACTGATTCAGTTTTTCGGCCACCTGCGCAGGCGCATAGCCTTCCGGAAGCGCATTGCGCGGGCCGTGGTTGAGCACATCGCCCAGAACAATGAGCCACTGCGCACCACTCTGAACAAAGCGTGAAAGCACGCGTTCCGTAGCGGGCAGCGAGCCGTGAATATCCGATGCAAACATCAGTTTCATCTGTGACTCCTTTCAAATGATCGCTGCCCTATTATACCTGAACACACAGGGGTTATCAGCCTGCGCGCTTTGCCGAAAGCGCCACAAAACGCTGCACTGAAGCGCGCTGCCACTGGAACGAGGCATAATCCACCAACGTCTGCGGAACGGCATCGCCATTCAATACCAGACGGTTTAGCATGAGCGCCAAATCGGCATCGGCAATGCACCACTCACCAAATAAATTCGGATTACCGTGTTCCAGCAATCTCCCCGCCGTCTCAAACAACTTGCTGGCACTCGCGACGCCCGCTTCGTCTAAAGCGGGCTTTGTCGCCCCGCCAAAGATAACGTCCGTCGAGCGCTGTTCACGAATCGGTACCAGATCGCTTCTGATCCACGCCTGAATCTGACGCGCACGCGCACGTTTTTGCAGATCATGAGGATAAATTCGCTCCCACTCTGGAGGTGCAAAACGGTCTTCCAGATATTCAGCAATGGCAGAGGATTCACTGAGCTCAAACCCGTCAATTTCCAGCACCGGTACGCGACGCGTCAAAGCATAGCCCTGCCACTGTGGTTTGAGGTGCTCACCGCGATCCAGATCAACGGTTTTGAGATTAAATGTCAGCCCCTTTTCCGCCAGCGCAACATATACACTCATCACATAGGGTGAGAAAAAGTTGGCATCGGACCACAGGGTAATCGCAGGTTGGCTCATAATATCCTCATCGGCTGATCGGTTTTCATCCAACATATAATCTCTTTAGGTCCCTGTCACTTGATGAAAACTCACGATTTATCATCAGCACCTATACTCGTTTTTATGGCATGAAATAATGTAACGACAGGAGTTGAGATGATAGACCTCTATTTTGCCCCGACCCCCAACGGACACAAGATCACGCTATTTCTGGAAGAGACGCAGCTGGATTATCGCATTATCAAAGTGGATATCAGCAAGGGCGATCAGTTCCGGCCTGATTTTCTCGCCATCTCACCGAACAATAAAATCCCCGCCATTGTCGATGCCGCCCCGACGGACGGTGGTCGCCCCTTAAGCCTGTTTGAATCCGGTGAGATCCTGCTGTATCTGGCGGAGAAAACGGGAAAACTGCTGAGCGGCGAATTGCGTGAACGACATCACACATTGCAATGGTTATTCTGGCAATCAAGTGGTCTGGGTCCAATGCTCGGGCAAAATCACCACTTTAATCACTTTGCGCCGCAGACCATTCCTTATGCGATAGAACGTTATCAGGTTGAAACGCAACGACTGTATGGCGTGATGAACAAACGGCTGGAAAAATCCCCCTGGCTGGGTGGTGACCATTACAGCATCGCGGATATCGCCTGCTGGCCGTGGATAAACGCGCATGTGCGCCAGCGCATCGATCTCGCAAACTATCCAGCCGTAAACAACTGGTTCGAACGAATTCGCAACCGTCCGGCGACGGAACGCGCGATGCAGAAGGCTCAGCAAATTTAAGTATCCGCCAGATTGGGCGCGCCGAATATCCTCATGTATTATGGTGCGAATAATAAACAGAGGAAGCCTGCAATGTCACAGCAAGACGCTATTATTCGTATAAAAAACTTACGCTTACGTACCTTTATCGGCATCAAAGACGAAGAGATCGAAAATCGTCAGGACATCGTGATTAATGTCGTTATTCATTACCCGGCAGAGAAAGCGCGCGCCAGCGAAGATATTAACGATGCGCTGAACTATCGCACTATCACTAAGAACATCATTAAATATGTGGAGAATAACCGCTTCTCTTTGCTGGAGAAATTAACTCAGGATGTGCTCGATATCGCACGCGAACATCACTGGGTCACTTATGCTGAAGTGGAAATCGATAAACTTCACGCGCTGCGTTACGCCGACTCGGTGTCGATGACCCTAGGCTGGCAACGCTAAGCGCAACCCCGGAGGTTGTATGAAGATTCTGGTGACTGGCGGTACGGGCCTGATTGGTCGTCATCTCATTTCGCGTTTGCAGGTGCTGAAACACGATGTCACCGTGGTGACACGTAATGCCGAAAAAGCCCGTCAGCTGCTAGGCACTAGTGTGGGCATCTGGAAAGGGCTTGCAGAACACCAGAATCTGGACGGTTTCGACGCCGTCATCAACCTCGCCGGGGAGCCTATCGCCGACAAGCGCTGGACCGAAGAACAAAAACAGCGCTTGTGCGACAGCCGCTGGAATATTACGCAAAAGCTGGTCGACTTGTTCCACGCCAGCGACACCCCGCCGTCGGTGCTGATTTCCGGCTCGGCGGCCGGGTATTACGGCGACCTCGGTGAAGTGGTCGTCACCGAAGAAGAGCCGCCGCACAACGAATTCACCCACAAACTCTGCGCTCGCTGGGAGCAAATCGCCTGCGGTGCGCAAAGCGACACCACCCGCGTCTGCCTGCTTAGAACCGGCGTGGTGCTGGCCCCGAAAGGCGGAATTCTGGCGAAGATGTTACCCGTTTTTAAACTCGGACTGGGCGGCCCGATGGGCAGTGGCCGTCAGTATCTGGCGTGGATACATATCGACGATATGGTCAACGGTATTCTCTGGCTGCTGGATAACGATCTGCGCGGCCCGTTCAATATGGTTTCGCCCTATCCGGTGCGTAACGAGCAATTCGCCCATGCCCTGGGCCACGCTCTAAAACGCCCTGCGGTTTTGCGCGCGCCAGCTACGGCGATTCGCCTGATGATGGGGGAATCCTCGGTGCTCGTTTTAGGCGGACAACGCGCCCTGCCAAAACGGCTGGAGGCGTCGGGATTTGCCTTCCGCTGGTATGACTTAGAAGAAGCCCTGGGAGATGTAGTGGCTTAAATCTGCCGTGTCGCTTATGGTAGAGTTGTACGTCAGGCTCCCCAGAATGGCGACACTATGGCGACAATCACCACTCCCCGACTTCAGCTTTCCCCGTTTAAACCCTCCGACTGGGCGTTCTTTCGCTCGCTGCGCGAAGACCGCGCCATCATGCGCTATATGGCGGCCATCGCCCCTGAGAAAGAGACGCGACGGTTGTTTGCCATCCGCCTCACGGCGCCGCATACCTTTGTGATCCGTGCTCACGACGATGACACGCCGCTGGGCGACATTGGCCTGCAAATCAGCGCAAAATACCGTGAAGAGGCAGATATCGGTTATACGGTAATTCCGCAGGCGCAGGGCAAAGGCTATGCCAGCGAAGCACTTCGCGCCGTGTGTGACTATGCGTTCAATCAGACGGGCGTCAAAGCGATTAATGCTTACGTGTTGGCGGATAACGTCGGTTCGGTGCGGGTGCTGGAGAAGATGGGTTTTGTGCGCACTCAGGTGCTGAAACAAGCCTATGAAATTGACGGTGTACGGTATGACGACTGGGTTTATCGGCTGGAGGTTAATGCGGTCTGACTTGCCGGGCGGCACTACGTTTGCCCGGCCGACGGGTTATGTAGGCCCGGTAAGCGCAGCGCCACCGGGCAACAAAACTACTTGAGCGAACCTTTCAGGAACTGCTGCAGACGCGGACTCTTCGGGTTCGCCAGCACTTCGTCCGGATGCCCCTGCTCTTCAATCACGCCCTGATGCAGGAAAATCACATGGTTCGAGACGTTACGGGCAAAGCCCATCTCGTGCGTCACCACCACCATCGTTTTCCCCTCTTCGGCGAGCTTTTGCATAATGCGCAGCACTTCGCCCACCAGCTCTGGATCGAGCGCCGAGGTCGGTTCATCAAACAGCAGCACTTCCGGCTCCATCGCCAGCGCGCGGGCGATAGAGACGCGCTGCTGCTGACCGCCGGACAGATGCACCGGGTATTTAATCTGCTGGCGCTCGTCGATCCCCACTTTCGCCAGGTATTTCACCGCACGCTCGCGCGCTTCCTGTTTGCTTAAGCCGAGCACCTGAATCGGCGCTTCCATCACATTCTCCAGCACCGTCATATGGCTCCAGAGGTTGAAGTGCTGGAAGACCATCGTCAGACGCGTGCGCAGCAGACGCAGCTGATTTTTATCCGCCACTTTCAACTGCCCGTCTTTGTCGCGCACCAGGTTGATGTTCTGCCCGCTGACAATAATCGAGCCTTCGCTCGGTTTTTCGAGGAAGTTAATGCAGCGCAGGAAGGTACTTTTTCCCGAACCGGATGAGCCGATAATACTGATCACATCGCCCGCATTCGCCGTGAGCGATACCCCTTTCAGCACTTCATGTTCGCCGTAGCGTTTGTGCAGATCGATAACGTTTAATTTATTTTCAGACATCGTTTTCTCAGTGCGTCGAAGTAGGTTTCATGTGCTGCAACCAGCGTTTTTCTGCCTTACGGAACAGGCTAATCAGGACGTACGAAATCATCAAATACAGCACCGCGGCAATGCCGAAGGCGGTAAAGGGCTGGTAAGTCGCCGAATTAATATCACGCGCGATTTTCAGCAGATCCGGCACGGTGGCGGTAAACGCCAGCGCGGTGGAGTGCAGCATCAAAATCACTTCGTTGCTGTACGCCGGGAGCGCGATACGCAGCGCCGAAGGCATAATAATGCAGCGATACAGTTTCACCGACGAGAAACCGTAAGCGCGCGCTGCTTCAATCTCACCGTACGGCACAGAGCGGATGGCCCCGGCGAAGATTTCGGTGGTATAGGCGCAGGTGTTGAGCGTCAGCGCCAGCACAGTACAGTTCAGCCCGCTGCGAAAGAAGGCGTTCAGCATTTCGGTGCCTTTTACGATCTCCAGCGTATACATCCCGGAGTAAAAGACCAGCAGCTGAACGTACAACGGCGTACCGCGAAACACATAGGTGAACAGCCAGATCGGGAAGCGAATGTATTTGTTTTCTGACACGCGGCCAATGGACAAAAACACCGCCAGAATCCCGCCCATCACCACAGACGAAATCAGCAGCCACAGGGTGATCGCCACGCCGGTAAAGCGATAGCCATCGGTCCACAGCAGCGATTTCCAGTATTCCTGAAGAATCTCAATCACAGGTCAGCCCTCTTCACACCCACGGAGTAGCGACGTTCGAGAAGAAGCAGCACACCATTGGAGACAGTGGTAAACACCAGATAAATCACGCCGCATACTACGGCAAAATAGAACGGTTCCCAGGTGCTCTTGCCCGCCAGCTGCGTGGCTTTCACCACATCTTCCAGCCCGAGAAGAGAAACCAGCGCCGTTGCTTTGAGGATAACCTGCCAGTTATTGCCGATGCCCGGTAAGGCAAAGCGCATCATGGCTGGGAACATAATCCGACGGAAGATTTGCGAGGAGGTGAAACCAAAGGCGGTCGCCGCCTCAATATGGCCCTTCGGTACGGCCATGTACGCGCCACGGAAGGTTTCGGTGAAATAGGCACCGTAGATAAAGCCGAGAGTGATAATACCGGCCACCATCGGGTCGATATCAATTTGCGACATGCCTACGGCATCCGTCACGCCGTTGAGCGCGATTTGCAGACCGTAGAAAATGAGCAGCATCAGTACCAGATCGGGCACACCGCGAATCAGCGTGGTGTAGCCTTCAAAAATCAGCGCCAGTACCCGATTACTTGAGAGTTTCGCTCCCGCACCCGCCAGGCCTATCAGCACCGCTAACACCACCGAACTGAGGGCCAGTTCAAGCGTGACAAGCGCGCCTTGTAAAATAACGCCAGAAAATCCGTACAGCATAAGGCCTGCCCTGTCGTGAGTGGTCACACCGTGTCTTTTCCCCTCCCGAAACGCGGGAGGGGCCGCACGTTATATAACGGGGCGATTAGCCGCCGTAGACATCAAAGTCGAAGTATTTCTTCGCCAGTTTTTCGTAAGTGCCGTCTGCACGCATTTCGGCAAACGCTTTATTCAGTGCTTCTCGCAGTTCGTTGTCTTCTTTACGCAGGCCCATGCCGGTGCCGACGCCAAAGAGTTTCTCGTCCTTAATGGACGGACCGCCGAACTTATAATCTTTTCCGACTGGCTGTTTCAGGAAACCTTCGCTGGCAGCCACTTCATCCTGGAACGCAGCGTCAATACGGCCTGCCGTCAGGTCAGCGTAGATGTTTTCCTGGCCCTGATAAGAGACGATTTCGATCCCTTTCGGTGCCCAGTGTTCATTGCCGTAGGTTTCCTGGGTCGTGCCCTGCAATACGCCGACGCGCTTACCTTTAAGGGACTCTAGGGTTGGCTGAATGTCAGAAGACTTTGCGACCACCAGACGAGAATCCGCTGCATAGAGTTTGTCGGTGAAGGCAATCTCCTGCTGGCGTTTTTCGGTGATCGAGAGGGAGGACATAATCACGTCGATTTTCTTCGCTTTCAGCGAGGGGATCAGCGCGTCCAGCGGGTTCTCAACGTAGGTACATTGCGTTTTGATGCGCTTGCACAGTTCATTGGCGATATCGATGTCAAAACCAACCAGTTCACCTTTCGAATTCTTTGATTCAAACGGGGCATAAGTCGGATCGGTACCGATACGCACTTTTTGCGGAATGGCGGCAAAAGCAGCGGTAGCGCTGGAAAAGGCCAGCACCAGAGAAAGCGACAACACCAGTTTTTTCATGTTTATCCTCAACAGATTGTCTTCTTACGGGATTTTACGACGGGGGAGTGTCGTTAATGTGCCATTAATTCCCCTGGCAAGGCAAAGCATAAAGCCCGTCAGATGGAAATTTTTGCATCATAAGTGCTTAACTATGCACTTGACGACCCAAAACGGTGCGTATTTTGCACCATTTTGGGGAGCGCTACCCGTCAGTGATGGTTAATCACCGTAAACGTTGAAGTCGAAATATTTCTTCGCCAGTTTGTCGTAGGTTCCGTCTTTGCGCAGTTCAGCAAAGGCTTTATCGAACGCCGCTTTCAGCTCTTTATCGTCTTTACGCAGGCCAATCCCAGTGCCGTCACCGAAGTATTTTTTGTCTTTCACTGATGGACCGGCAAAGGCAAACTCTTTACCCGCAGGCTGTTTCAGGAAGCCTTCGCTCGCCGCGACTTCGTCCTGGAATGCCGCATCCAGACGCCCTGCTGCGAGGTCAGAATAGATCAGGTCCTGGTTTTGGTAAGCGACGACATCGACGCCTTTTTCACGCCAGTCGGCGTTAGCAAAGCCTTCCTGCGTGGAGCCCTGCAACACGCCAACGTGTTTGCCTTTCAGCGACTCAATGGTCGGCTGAATCGGGGAGCCTTTCGCTGCGATCAGACGGGAATCCGCTGCATAGAGCTTGTCAGAGAAGGCAATTTCCTGCTGACGTTTTTCAGTAATGGAGAGTGAAGAGATGATGGCATCGATTTTCTTGGCTTTCAGCGATGGAATTAACGCATCAAAATCGCTGCCCACCCATGTGCATTTCACCTGCATGCGCTTGCACATTTCATTGCCCAGATCGATATCAAAGCCAACGAAATCACCTTTCGCATCCTTGGACGAGAATGGCGCGTAAGTGGCGTCAGTACCGATACGCACAGTCTGAGGAAGTGCCGCATAGCTGCTCGCTGCCGCACTTAATCCCACCAGCAGAGACAGAGCCAGAACCGTCTTCTTCATACATTTACCCTCAAGTGTCGTGATTTTCTTATGGTTTATGTTGTGTGTTGTGTAACAGGCGTTCTCTTGCAGGTCTTATGCCATATTGCCGACTGGTCAAAAATTCGACGTTAAATATGTTAATAAAACGTTGCGATATTGCCTTAATAAGGAAAGATAGCAGGTCTGCCAAACGAACCGGAGAGGGATAAAGGGAAAAAACGAATTAAATGTCGAGGATATGATCGCGGTTGCATAATTGCCCCGCAACGGGGCAACCAGGCTTATCATGCACCCAAAACGGGCAACGGCCTATGCGCCCTGCCAGCGCGCGAACAGATCTTCCGGCAGGTCGATATCAAACTGATCCAGGACGCGATTGACGGTCTGGTTTATCACATCATCCAGCGTTTGCGGGCGATGATAGAACGCCGGGACCGGCGGCATAATCACCGCACCCAGCTCCGCCGCCTGAGTCATCAGACGCAAATGCCCCAGATGCAGTGGCGTTTCACGCACGCAAAGCACCAGCGTGCGGCGCTCTTTCAGCACCACATCGGCGGCACGCGTCACCAGGGTGTCGGTATAGCTGTTGACGATGCCAGAGAGCGTTTTAATCGAGCACGGCAGAATCACCATGCCGGCAGTTTTAAACGAACCGGAGGAGATGCTGGCAGCGATGTCGCGGGCGTCATGCACCACGTCGGCCAGCGCCTGTACGTCGCGCAGGGAGAGATCGGTTTCGAGAGCAAGGGTTTGACGCGCAGCCTGGCTCATCACCAGATGGGTCTGGACATCCGCCACGTCGCGCAGCACTTCCAGCAGACGTACGCCGTAAATGGCACCGCTGGCACCGGAGATCCCTACAATGAGTTGTTTCATGATTTCGCCCTTTCTCGATTCAGGGCAGACTGTGCAGGATTTTGCGAGGAGTTGCAAGTGAGGGCACCCGCCCTCACTTGCCGAAGACTTAGCCTTCGTTATGCATCTCTAAACTTTCGAGATCGTTTTGCATCTGCACGGCTTTCGCATCGTCGTTGCGCAGCGAGTCGAGATAGTCGAGATACTGCTGATCGACGTCTTTAGTCACGTAAATGCCGTTGAAGACCGAGCACTCAAACTGCTGAATATCCGGGTTCTCGGCGCGCACCGCGTCAATCAGATCGCTGAGATCCTGGAAAATCAGGCCGTCTGCACCGATTATCTGGCGAATCTCATCCACTTCACGACCGTGAGCTATCAGCTCGTTAGCAGTTGGCATGTCGATACCGTAGACGTTAGGGAAACGAATTTCCGGTGCGGCGGAGGCCAGATAGACTTTTTTCGCCCCGGCTTCACGCGCCATCTCGATAATCTGCTCAGACGTGGTACCCCGCACGATGGAGTCATCCACCAGCAGCACGTTCTTATCGCGGAACTCAGCGCGGTTAGCGTTGAGCTTGCGGCGAACGGACTTACGACGCAGATGCTGGCCCGGCATGATAAAGGTGCGGCCCACGTAGCGGTTCTTCACGAAGCCCTGACGGTACGGTTTACCCAGGATTCGCGCCATTTCCAGGGCGATATCGCAGGAGGTTTCTGGAATCGGGATCACGACGTCGATATCCAGATCGTCCCACTCGCGGGCAATCTTTTCACCGAGCTTGGTACCCATGTTCACGCGCGCGCTGTATACGGAAATTTTGTCGATGAAAGAGTCCGGGCGTGCGAAGTAAACATATTCGAACAGGCACGGATTGCTGACCGGGTTTTCCGCGCACTGGCGGGTAAACAGCTGGCCTTTTTCGGTAATATAGACGGCTTCGCCCGGCGCGACATCGCGCAGGAACTCAAAGCCCAGGGTATCCAGCGCCACGCTTTCGGAGGCGACCATGTACTCGGTACGGCCATCGCCCAGATCGCGTTTACCCAGCACCAGCGGACGGATGCCGTTAGGGTCGCGGAACGCCACCATACCGTGGCCGATAATCATCGCCACGCAGGCATACGCGCCACGGATCAGGCGGTTAGTCGCGGCAATGGCGGCAAAAATGTTGTCTGCTTCCAGCGGATAATGGCGGAAGTTATCCAGCTCGCTGGCAAAGATATTGAGCAGAATTTCAGAATCAGAGGTGGTGTTAATGTGGCGACGTTTCTCTTCAAACAGCTTTTGACGCAGCTCATGCGCGTTGGTCAGGTTGCCATTGTGGGCAAGCGTGATGCCATATGGAGAGTTGACGTAGAAAGGCTGTGCTTCAGAGGCGCTGGAACTGCCAGCGGTAGGATAACGAACGTGGCCAATACCCATATTGCCTTGCAGGCGCTGCATATGGCGGGCTTCAAATACATCGTTGACCAGGCCATTCGCTTTGCGTAAACGGAAACAGTTATTGGCATCAATTGTGATGATGCCTGCTGCATCCTGCCCACGGTGCTGAAGCACCGACAACGCGTCATAAATAGACTGGTTTACCGGCATGAAACCGGCGATACCGACAATACCGCACATTCGTCTTTTCCTCGTTAAGCCACATCTCAAAGCGATTTACACTTTGGGCAAGAAACTCGACGAGCTTTGCAGATAGTCAAAGAACCATCTGATGATGAAGCTGAACTGTGGAATCAGCTGTGACTTGCTCCAGTCTTCGCTTTTTGAAAACCCGGTAAAGGTATCAAGGAAGAACAATATCGCTGCCACGATCAGCACGCCTCGCAGCGCACCAAAACAGATCCCTAACACTCTGTCCGTTCCTGACAGACCGGTTTTCTCGACCAGCTGGCCTATCACATAGTTAACGATAGCGCCGACGAGAAGTGTCGCGATAAACAGCACCGCGATGGCGATTCCATTCCGGACCAGTTCATCTTCAAAGCCCGTGAACCAGACAGACAGGTAAGTGTAGTAATGACTGGCGACAAAGAAAGCACAACCCCATGTCACCAGCGATAACGCTTCACGAACAAAGCCACGGATCAGGCTAACCAGACAGGAAAAACCTATCACCGCAATGATGGCGTAATCAATCCAGACCATATGTGTCCCACGATTAAACGCCCTGTCATCCAGTTCGGGGCGAATTCTAACAGAAAAAGAAAACGTTTGCGTAGGGATTTCCTTCCCGCGCGTAAATAAAAAAGGCGCTGAAAAAATGCTCAACGCCGTCAGCCTTGTTGCCTTATCTGGCAATCTGGCGCACGCGAATTCCCCTCCCCCTAACCCTCTCCCCAAAGGGGCGAGAGGATGGTTTTCTCCCTCTCCCTGAGGGAGAGGGCCGGGGTGAGGGACTCATTAGTTCGCGCTATAATTCATCACCACGCCGCTCAGGCCAGAGATTTGCTTCATGTCGCCAAGCGAACTTTTCAGCTTATCTTTTGAGGCATCTGGGCCGACCAGAATACGGGTAATTTTACCCTGCACCGGGGTCGAAGGTGAAGTGTAAGCGCGATATCCCGCGGCGCGTAACTTACCGACCACTTCATTGACTTTATCGGCATTTTTGAGCGCACCGAGCTGGACGACATAAGCTTTGCCGGTTGGCGCTGCTTTGTCTTCCTGGACCGGTTTTTCCGGCGGTGCCTCTGTCGCGGCGGCAATTTGCTCGCTGGCTTTATCACGCTGCGGCTTCGGCTGCGGCTGAGGTTTTTCGGCCGGTTTTGTAACAGGCTTTGGCTGCACCACAGGTTCCGGGACAGGATCCAGTTCGCTATTGTTGTTCGCCGTTAAGCGCGAAGGATCGAGCGACGGGGCAGCTGCATCACCCGCACGTACCTCTTCCGCTGCGCCTTCCGGAGGCTGAGCGGGCAACGCCTGCGTGGCCGCAGGCAGCATGTCGGGCTCATCGCGATCGCCAGGTTTTGGCACCAGCGGGATCGCCGCAAACTCATCCTGATAATGTTTTTTCTGCCCATCGAGCAGTCCTGGAAGGATAATCACTCCCAGCGCAACCAGTACAATGGTTCCTGTTAAACGGTTCTGAAACTTACTTGCCACCGGTTCTCCCCGCCTCCATCACTTCCATGACATGCGCCACGGTGTGAAATGATCCACACACCAGCACGGTATCTTCAGGTTTAGCATCCGCCATCGCGGCGTGCCATGCCAGCGCCACGTTTTCATAAGCGTCGCCCTGCGCGAGATGTTCCATCAACTGTTCGGCAGATGCGCCCCGTGGGCCTTCCAGTGGAGCACAATACCAGCAATCGACGACACTCTCCATGCAGGCCAGCGTGCCCGCAATATCTTTATCATGAAGCATACCGATAACCGCCAGCACTCGCCCGGTTTTTGGCAGGGATTTGAGTCGTTCTGCGAGGTAGGCCGCGGCATGGGGATTGTGCGCTACGTCCAGGATCAGACGAGGCGACTCGCTGATAATCTGAAAACGGCCCGGCAAAAGTGCATTCTGGATACCGTCACGTATCGCCTGCTCGCTCACCGCCAGCCCACTGGCGCGAATGGCCGCCAGTGCGGTTGCGGCGTTAGGCTGCGGAACCTGCGGCAGAGGCAGATTGTCCAGCACGCCCTGCGCGTCACTAAAGCGCCAGCCGTCAGCCGTCATCTCATACTGCCAGTCAACGCCGCGACGCATCAGATGCGCGCCCTTCTCCTGCGCTACATCGGCGATGGTGTGCGGCATATCCGGCTCACCCACCACGGCAGGCTTGTTCGCGCGGAACACGCCTGCTTTTTCACGGCCAATGCTTTCGCGATCCGGCCCCAGCCAGTCCGTATGATCGAGTGCAATACTGGTCACCACAGCGACGTCGGCATCGACCATGTTAGTGGCGTCCAGGCGTCCGCCCAGACCCACTTCGAGGATCACCACGTCCAGTTGCGCCTGCTTAAACAACCACAGAGCGGAAAGCGTCCCGTACTCAAAATAGGAAAGAGAAATCTCACCGCGCGCCGCTTCAATTTCGGCAAAAGAGGCCGTATGCGCCGATTCTGGCAGCTCGGTATTCTGCACGCGTACACGCTCGGTGTAGCGCACCAGATGCGGAGAGCTGTAAACGCCCACCTTGTAACCGCCGGCCATCAGCATCGATTCCAGCGTGCGGCAGGTGGTGCCTTTCCCGTTGGTTCCCGCCACCGTAAAGACGAACGGTGCAGGTTTGAGCACATCCAGACGCGCACCAACCTGGCTGACGCGTTCCAGTCCCATATCGATGGTTTTACTGTGCAGATTTTCCAGATAAGAAAGCCACGTGACCAGAGGTGACGTGGCTTGGGGGGCAATGTTTTTTTCCATGATACGCACTTTCATCTGAATCGAATAAGTGAAAAGGGCAGCGCCGTCTGGCCCTGCCCTTTTTGAGTTATCAGGCTTCGGGTTCCTGATCCGGCACAACCACGCCTTCACGCGGCTCGTCCGGGTTCGGCGACGGCAGATTCATCAGCTTCGCCAGGACGCTTGCCAGTTTCAGGCGCATTTCCGGGCGGCGAACGATCATATCGATAGCGCCTTTTTCAATAAGGAATTCACTGCGCTGGAAGCCCGGCGGCAGTTTCTCACGGACTGTCTGTTCGATAACGCGTGGACCAGCAAAGCCGATCAGCGCTTTCGGTTCAGCGATGTTCAGATCGCCCAGCATCGCGAAGCTCGCAGAGACACCACCCATTGTTGGGTCGGTCAGTACGGAGATATACGGCAGACCGCGTTCCTGCATTTTGCCCAGTGCCGCAGAGGTTTTCGCCATCTGCATCAGGGACATCAGCGCTTCCTGCATACGTGCACCACCGGAGGCGGAGAAGCAGATCAGCGGGCAGTTGTCTTCCAGAGCCTGCTCAACGGCACGGATGAAACGCGCACCAACCACAGAACCCATTGAGCCACCCATAAAGGAGAACTCAAAGGCCACAGCGACAACCGGCATCTCGTGCAGAGTACCTTTCATCACGACAAGCGCGTCTTTCTCGCCGGTCTCTTTCTGAGCAGAAGCCAGTCTGTCTTTGTATTTCTTGGAGTCACGGAACTTCAGCACATCTTTAGGCTCAAGTTCACTACCCAGTTCTACCAGCGAACCTTCGTCCAGCACGCTGTGCAGGCGATTACGCGCCGACATACGCATGTGGTGGTCACACTTCGGGCACACCTCAAGATTGCGTTCCAGCTCAGCGCGGTACAGGACCTGGCCGCAGCTGTCACACTTGGTCCACACCCCTTCAGGAATACTCGCCTTACGGGTTGGGGCTATGTTGCTTTTAATTCGTTCAATCCAGCTCATTGATAACCTTTCTGCCTGAACCTGGTCGTATGCCAGTTTTGCTGTAAGCGGCGCATAATGCCATTTTTGCCGCAAACAGACCATGAATGTTGCACATTAAAACATAACAGCCCGAAACTTTGGATAAAAAAGTGGTCGAACCGCAAATGCGTATTTATTTCGCTTGCTTCGCTGCCGCACGTTTATGGCGAATTATTTCGATAACGCCAGGCAGGATTGAGAGCACAATAATGGCAACAATCAGTAACTTAAGATTTTCCTGCACAATCGGCAGATCGCCAAACAGGTAGCCCGCGTAGGTAAACAGCAGCACCCACAGCAGCGCACCAATGACGTTATAGGCCGCGAAATGACGATAGGACATATGCCCCATTCCCGCCACAAACGGCGCAAACGTACGGACGATCGGCACAAAACGCGCCAGAATAATGGTTTTGCCGCCGTGGCGTTCGTAGAACGCATGCGTTTTGTCTAAATAGCTGCGACGGAAAATCTTCGAATTCGGATTACTGAACAACCGTTCACCGAACACCCGCCCAATAGTGTAGTTCAACGCATCGCCAACGATAGCCGCGATAATCATCAGCACCACCATCAGGTGAACGTTCAAATCGTTGGTCGGCAGCGCGGAAAGCGCACCCGCGACAAACAGCAGCGAATCGCCCGGCAGAAACGGCGTGACCACCAGACCGGTTTCACAGAACAAAATCAGGAACAGAATGGCATACACCCAGACGCCGTACTGCGCGACCAGCTCCGCCAGATGCACATCGATATGCAGGATGAAATCAATAATAAATCGTATTAAGTCCATATTATGAATAACCTTAAATTGCAACTGCGTTAGTCCGCTAAAAACAGCGGGCCCATTGGCGGTTTTGGAAGGTCAAAGCGATCCGGGTAGTCTACCGACACCAGATACAGCCCTTCCGCCTTCGCCGTTGCTGCCGCAAGCGTTCTGTCCTTCGCTGCCAGCAGTTCTGCAATCCAGCTCTCCGGCTGGTGTCCGGCGCCTACTTCCATCAGGCTGCCCACTATATTCCGCACCATATGATGTACAAAGGCATTGGCTTTGATATCCACCACCACATACGCGCCATAACGACTGACGGTAATGTGCATCACGTTTCGCCACGGCGTGCGCGACTGGCACTGAACCGCACGAAACGAGGTAAAGTCATTTTCACCGAGCAGAAACTGCGCGGCACGATGCATACGTTCGGCATCCAGCGGCTCATAAAAATGGGTCACGCCCTGGCTTAACACTGCCGGTCGCAGACGCTGATTGTAGATAACGTAACGATAGCGACGTGCCGTGGCGCTGAATCGCGCATGAAAATCATCCGGCACATCTTTCACCCAGCGCACCGCGATGTCACCAGGCAAATTCGCATTTACGCCCAGTGTCCATGCCGCATGTTTTCGCACCGCAGTGGTTTCGAAATGCACCACCTGGCCCGTTCCGTGTACGCCTGCATCGGTACGACCGGCGCACAGCACGCCGATCGGTTCGTTCGCCACCTGAGAGAGCGCTTTCTCCAGCTTTTCCTGAATGCTGCGCACTTCATTCTGACGCTGCCAGCCATAGTATTTGCTGCCGTCGTATTCAATGCCGAGGGCAATTCTATGAACGGGCTTTTGTTCCACTTCAGACATCCTTACAGGTACTCCTGCACCAGTTTCTCAGCGATTTTCACCGCCATCAGTGCGCCGCCAAAACGAACGTTATCGGCAACCGACCAGAACTGCACCTGTTCCGGCATTCCGTAATCGTTACGCACGCAGCCAATAGAGAGACGCGCATTGCCGGTAGCATCGCCCACCTGAGTCGGGAAGTCGGTTTCTTCACTTAATGAGATATCTTCCCCGCGCTCAAACGCATAACGCGCTTCTTCAGCAGCCAGCGGGCGCAGAGCTTCAAAGCTCACCATCTGCGCATGGCCGTAGAAGACCGGCGCACGCACGCAGGTGGCGGAAATAATCAGACCGTCATCCTGCAAAATTTTGCGCGTCTCATCGACGATACGACGCTCTTCACGCACGCTACCTTCGCGATCGGCCAGAATCGGCATCAGGTTGAAGGCTAACTGGCGACCAAAGAAATCGTCATCGTCTACTGGAATCCCGTTCAGCAGTTTGGCGCTTTGCCCAGCCAGCGCGTCGACGGCCTTTTTACCCTGCGCAGACACAGAAAGCAGACTGGTCACATTAATGCGCGCTAAACCGCCATCGTCGATCAGCGGTTTCAGGGCGGTAAGCAACTGACTGGTCAGGCTGTCCGGCACAGCGATGATGTTACGGTTACGGTAATCGGCCAGCACAAATGGATTCACGTCTGGCACCACAAGCGGCACGTCCGGCTCCAGTGAGAACAGACCGCTCAGGTCGATAACTAAACAGCCTGCGTTAGCCGCTTCTTCAGCGTAAGCTGCCGACGCTTCAGCGCCACCAGCAAAAAACGCCAGCTGCGCCTGCGTCCAGTCAAACTCCGCAACATCCTGCGCACGAACAGTTTTACCTTCATAGCGCAGGGACGTCCCGGCGCTCTCTGCGCGGGACAAAGCATAAATTTCTCCCACCGGGAACTGACGCTCCGCAAGTGTTTCGAGCAGGGCTTCGCCCACAGCGCCAGTGGCACCCAGTACGGCAATATTCCAGCCTTCAGACATGGTGGTTTACTCCAGAAGTGAAACGGCGTCCCTGCCAGATTATCTGGCAGGAAGCATTAAGAAGACATTAACGCGCCGGGTTATATGTGGCGTTGAACCCCAGTTGATTCAGTAACGTTGCAGCAGTGGCATCGTCACAGATGACATACAGGGAGGACCACTCGCGACGCTCAAGATAATTCTTGCGCAATTTGTCGAACTCGCCCGGAGTGCCCGCCACTTTACGCAGCAGCGCATCATCGCGGCGCACATCATACACTAAATGTACCAGCCTTTTTAGCGAAGACTCATCAAGCGATCCGTGCAATGTAATGCGACCAAATTCCGGCGCAGGCAACAGCGAATCCAACGACACCTGCTGCGGATTACCGATAAAAGCGCTATAGGCTTCAAACACCTGCGTCGTGCCGCGTGCTTTGCCTTCCAGGGTATATCCCGCGATGTGTGCCGTAGCGACATCGACGTGATTGAGCAGCGTGACATTCAGATCCGGCTCCGGCTCCCAGACGTCCAGCACCACGCTCAGATCCTGCCCCTCTTCCAGGCATTTCAACAGCGCCGCATTATCCACTACCGGACCACGGCAGGCATTTATCAGAATAGTGCCAGGCTTTAGACGGCGAATAAACACTTCATCAGCCAGATGCAGGGATTTATAAGGGCCGTCTTTGAACAGCGGCGTATGGAAAGTGATCACATCCGCCTGCTCGACCAGTTCATCCAGGGCGCGGAAATCACCTTCATCACCACGATCGGCGCGCGGCGGATCGCACAGCAGCGTGCGGATGCCGAGCGCTTCTAGACGTTTTTGCAAACGCCCGCCGACGTTACCCACGCCAACAATACCCACGGTGCGATCTTTCAGCGCAAAGCCATCGCGCTCGCCTAACATCAGTAAAGAAGAGAAAACATATTCCACGACCGCAATCGCGTTACAGCCCGGCGCTGCTGAAAATCCGATACCGGCCTGTGCCAGCCAGGCATCGTCCACGTGATCGGTTCCTGCCGTCGCTGTACCGACAAACTTGACGCTTTTGCCCGACAACAGCGTCTCATTTACTTTGGTCACCGAGCGCACCATCAGGGCGTCGGCATCGTCAAGTTCCGCCAGCGGAATCGGGCGGCCGGGGACAGCCTTAACGTCACCCAGGCGGCTAAACAGCTCACGGGCGTAAGGCATATTTTCATCAACAAGGATTTTCACGACAGAGTACCTGTTTGAGAGGAAGTTAACCGGGCAAGTGTGCCATAATCTCGCCGCCAGGCATACCCGAACGCCTTGCCTGGTTTACGGTGAGTAACGACTTTAAGGATTTTGACCATGCAGCCCATTTCAGGTACGCCGCCGCGCCCTCCCGGTGAAGGCCCCGTAACAGCTTCCGCCATTGGCGAACAGCCTTTATCGACGCAGCAGCGCACCGTTCTGGAGCGACTGATCACCCGTCTGGTTGCGCTCACCTCGCAGCAGAATGCGGAAGTTTGGGCGGGAATGAAGCATGATTTAGGGCTGAAAAATGACACGCCGTTGTTGTCGCGTCACTTCCCAGCCGCCGAGCAAAATCTCAACCTGCGCCTGAATACCGCGCAGCAAAATCACACGACTCGCCAGATTGTGTCCCAGCTTACCGAGTTGTTAAGCCAGGGAAATAATCGCCAGGCAGTAAGTGATTTTATTCGTCAGCAATTTGGCCAGACGGCGCTGAGCCAGCTCACGCCAGATCAGCTGAAAACCGTGCTGACGCTGTTGCAAAGCAACCAGCTTTCTATCCCTCAGCCGCAGCAGCGCCCTGCTACCGAGCGCCCATTACAGCCAGCGGAGCATAATACGCTCAAGCAGATGGTCACACGGCTGGCCGCCGCCACGGGCGAATCGAACAAACTTATCTGGCAATCAATGCTGGAACTTTCTGGCGTGAAAGCCGGAGAGCTGATCCCGGCGAAACAATTTACCCATCTGGTCACCTGGCTGCAGGCGCGCCAGACGTTGAGCACGCAAAGTGCACCGACGCTGCATACCCTGCAGGCGGCGCTTAAGCAGCCGCTGGAACCGCGTGAATTTGAAGCGGTGCGCGAATATGCTCAGCAGAACTGGCAGGTGACGCCGCAAACGGTGCTGACCACCGCGCAGGTGCAGGATTTGCTCAATCAGATATTCATTCGCCGCGCCGAACGCGATGGCGGAGTGCCAGAAGCACGCAACATTCAGCCGATTTATAGCCCACTGTTTGCCCCGGTGGTCGAAACGATGAAATCGCTGTCGGCACGTCCAGGGCTGATGTTCATTGCGCTGATGATTGCCCTGGCGCTCTTCTGGCTGGTTGCCTGAGTCGTTAAACATCCAGCGGACGAAATAACGGGTTTTGTAGGTCGGGTAAGGCGCAGCCGCCACCCGACAACCCCGCTCAGCGCTTACGAAACGCGATAATCGTCACCACAATCCCCACCACCGCCGAAACCGCCCCGGCCAAAAACACCGACGGATAACCAAATGACGTTGCCAGTACGCCCGCCAGCGGACCGGTGATACCGTAAGAGATATCCTGGAACGCCGCATAGCCGCCGAGCGCGGTTCCGCGAATCTGCGGCGCGACGCGTTTTACCACTTCCACGCCGAGTGCGGGGAAGATAAGCGAGCAGCCGCAGCCCGTTAACGCCGCGCCCAGTAACGCTATCCACGCCACCGGAGCTTGCCACAGGAGCAGCAGGCCGAGGGTTTCGATAACCAGTGAAACCACAGCCACTTTGACACCGCCAAAACGATCCGGCATCCAGCCGAACAACACGCGCATAAGAACGAATGCGCCACCGAATGCGGTCAGCGTGAAACCCGCCATCGCCCAGCCGCGACTCATAAAGTAGAGCGAGACAAAGGTGCCAATCACCGCGAAACCGACGCCCTGCAGCGCCAGTCCAAGACCCGGCTTCCAGATTTGCCCTACCACGCTCCACAGCGAAGGACGCTCGCCTTTGTGCGCGGGCACTTTACGCACCGTGCCATTAAAGGCCCACGCCACCAGCGGCAGGACCATCGTCGTTCCCGCCAGCGCGGCAAAACCGAAATGGCTGTGGATCAGCAGACCCAGCGGAGCGCCTGCGGCGAGTGCCCCGTAGATAGCCATCCCGTTCCAGGACATCACTTTTCCTGACCGCGTCGGCCCGACCAGCCCCATGCCCCAGGTGAGCGTCCCGGTCAGCAGCTGGCTTTCGCCAAAACCGAGAATTAAGCGCCCAACAATCAGCAGCGCGAACTTATAGAAGGCATCCACCGGCAATAGTGCCGCCAGAAGCCAGGCGCCGCCCGCCAGCCCACAGGCAAACATCCCCTGTAACGCGGAGCGTTTTGCGCCATGCTGATCGGCCAGTCGCCCGGCATAGCCACGGGTCAGAACGGTGGCTAAAAACTGAATCCCCACCGCGACGCCCACCAGGGTATTGCCGTAGCCCAGCTCCTGATGCACAAATAAGGGGATTACCGGCAGCGGCAGGCCGACGGTCAAATAGGTAAGAAACACCGCGAATGCGATGCGAAACAGCGAGACATTCGCTGAAGCCGTTTTTTCGGTTTGGGTTACTGCGGTCATGCGTTACTCCGAAATAAAGAGTAAGGCGGGGAAATGCCACGCCCCCTCTACCTGATGATCAGGATTAAGGTGCGTTGGTTGACGTTAAACGCTTACGCATTATCAAAATGATAATGTTGAAGCCGAAGTTTGCCTTTTCAGTCAACCGATTGTCAACGCATAAAAAAAGGAGCCCTCAGGCTCCTTTTTCACATCAGCGGAAAACTTACGCTTTCAGCTTACGCATGACCAGAGTGGCGTTGGTACCGCCGAAACCGAAGCTGTTAGACATGACGGTCGTCAGCGCCTGCTCAGTCGGTTTAGTGACGATGTTCAGGCCAGCAGCCTGCTCATCCAGCTCTTCAACGTTGATGCTTGGGGCGATAAAGCCGTGTTCCAGCATCAGCAGAGAGTAGATGGCTTCCTGCACGCCAGCGGCACCCAGAGAGTGACCGGTCATCGCTTTGGTTGCGGAGATTGCTGGGCTGTTGTCGCCGAAGACTTCGCGGATAGCACCCAGCTCTTTCACGTCGCCGACCGGAGTCGAGGTACCGTGGGAGTTCAGGTAGTCGATTGGGGTATCAACACCGTCCATCGCCAGCTTCATGCAGCGCACAGCGCCTTCACCTGATGGAGCAACCATATCTGCGCCATCGGACGTTGCGCCGTAGCCAACAACTTCTGCATAGATGTGTGCGCCACGCGCCAGAGCATGTTCCAGCTCTTCAACCACAACCATACCGCCGCCGCCAGCGATGATGAAACCATCACGGTGCGCATCATAAGTACGGGAGGCTTTTTCTGGTGTTTCGTTGTATTTGGTGGAGAGTGCGCCCATTGCGTCAAACTCACACGCCATTTCCCAGCACAGCTCTTCGCCGCCGCCAGCAAAGACGATGTCTTGTTTGCCCAGCTGGATCTGCTCAACCGCGCTGCCGATGCAGTGTGCGGAAGTCGCACATGCGGAACTGATGGAGTAGTTCACACCGTGGATTTTGAACGGCGTTGCGAGGCACGCAGAAACTGCAGACGCCATCGCTTTGGTCACGACGTAAGGACCGACCGCTTTCAGGCCGCGCGGACTACGCATAGCGTCTGCGCCGAATACCTGAGATTTAGAAGAACCACCGGAACCTGCGATCAGGCCCACGCGCGGATTGTTCTGATAAACATCTTCTTTCAAACCAGCATCTTCAACAGCCTGCTGCATTGAGAGGTAAGCGTAGATAGAGGCATCGTTCATGAAACGGACCACTTTGCGGTCAATCAGACCGGTGGTGTCCAGTTTGACGTTACCCCACACGTGGCTACGCATGCCTGAATCTTTGAATTCTTGAGAGAAAGTGATCCCCGAGCGTCCTTCACGCAGAGATTCCAGGACTTCCTGCTGGTTGTTACCGATGCTGGAAACGATGCCCAGGCCAGTAATCACTGCACGTTTCATTCAATACCTCTGTCATTCACACTAGTAAAGTTTCGAGTCGCACAATAGCGTACACTTGTACGCTGAACAAGTCCGATCAGCCAATTTCTGTGGAAATTTGCACCATCGGGCGCACATCGTTAAGATCGTGCCACTGCCTGTCAGACGAGTAACTTACGTGAAACAAAACGCCATACAACCCGCCAACCTTGAGTTCAATGCTGAGGGTACACCTGTTTCCCGAGATTTCGACGATGTCTACTTCTCTAATGATAACGGACTGGAAGAAACCCGTTATGTTTTCCTCGACGGTAACCAGCTCAGTGCCCGCTTCCCTGTGCATCCGCGCAGCCAGTTTGTGGTCGCGGAGAGCGGTTTTGGCACCGGATTAAACTTCCTCACCCTCTGGCAGGCGTTTGATCAGTTCTGCGAGGCGCATCCCGACGCTACGCTACAAAGATTACATTTCATCAGTTTCGAGAAATTCCCCCTCACCGCCCAGGATTTGAGGCTGGCTCATCAACACTGGCCGGAACTGCGCGTCTGGGCCGAGCAGCTACAGACCCGGTGGCCGCAGCCGATCGGCGGGTGCCATCGTTTAGTACTGGACGATGGGCGAGTGACGCTCGATCTGTGGCTCGGGGATATCAACGATCTGACGGATAAACTCGACGATTCACTGAATCAGAAAGTCGACGCCTGGTTTTTAGATGGCTTTGCCCCGGCGAAAAACCCGGACATGTGGAGCGAGAATTTGTTCGCGGCGATGGCGCGACTGGCCCGCCCTGATGCGACGCTTGCCACCTTTACCTGCGCCGGATTTGTGCGCCGTGGTTTGCAGGAAGCCGGTTTTACCATGCGTAAAACCAAAGGATTTGGCCGTAAGCGAGAAATGCTGACGGGCGTAATGGAACAGGACAATACTCAGCCTGCACGCACGCCGTGGTTTGCCCGCAGCGGCGCGGAAAAACGTGAAACGGCGATTATTGGCGGCGGTATTGCCAGCGTATTGTTGTCGCTCGCTCTGATTCAGCGCGGCTGGCAGGTGACTTTGTACTGCGCCGATCCCGCGCCCGCCGCAGGTGCCTCCGGCAATCGCCAGGGCGCGCTGTATCCCCTTCTTACCGCCCACGATCCGGCGCTCAGCCAGTTTTTCCCGGCGGCGTTTACCTTCGCCCGCCGTCTGTACGACGCCCTGCCGGTGAAATTTGACCATCAGTGGTGCGGCGTGACGCAGCTCGGCTGGGATGAAAAAAGCCAGCGCAAGATCGACCAGATGCTGAGCATGGGAATGCCCGCGCAAATTGCCACGGCGGTGGATGCGCAGCAGGTTCTGGAAAATAGCGGTTTGCCAACCGAATGCGGCGGTATTCATTATCCGCTGGGCGGCTGGCTGTGCCCGGCAGAGCTGACGGCGGCAGCCATGACACTTGCGCAGTCGCAGGGGCTGACCGTGCATTTTGGCTATCAACTTGAGTCGTTCGAGCGTCGGGACGACAGCTGGCAGCTGCGCTTTAGCAGTGGCTCAGAAGCGCTGCATTCCAGCCTGGTACTGGCAAACGGTCATCGCATTGGCGACTTCCCGCAGACAGAAAATCTACCGGTTTATCCGGTTGGCGGCCAGGTCAGCCATATTCCCACGACGCCACAGCTGAAAAAACTACGCCAGGTTCTGTGCTACGACGGCTACCTGACACCGCAAAACCCGGCTAATGGTCATCACTGTATTGGCGCAAGCTATCATCGCGGTCAGACGGAAATTCAGTACAGCGAAGAAGATCAGCAGCAAAACCGCCAGCGCCTGATCGACTGCTTCCCGCAGGCGGAGTGGGTAAAAGAGGTCGATGTTAGCGACGCGAATGCGCGCTGCGGTATTCGCTGCGCCACCCGCGATCATCTGCCGATGATTGGCAATGTACCGGATTACGCCGCGACGCTGACCACCTATGAGGATCTGACTGAAAACCAGGAATCAGCAGCCAGTGCACCTGTGCATCCAAACCTATTTATGCTCGGTGCGCTGGGTTCGCGCGGATTGTGTACCGCCCCGCTGGCGGCAGAAATTCTGGCTTCGCAGATGAGTGAAGAACCGATCCCGATGGACGGCGTTACGCTGGCAGGACTGAACCCGAATCGACTGTGGGTACGGAAATTATTGAAGGGTAAGTTAGTTAAACTGGGTGCGGCCTGATGCCCTCACCCCTGCCCTCTCCCACGGGAGAGGGAGAAAACATTAAAAACGACAACTGGCGTTGCCGTTTTGCTTTTACCTTGTGCGGTTGGATGCTCTCACCCCGGCGCTCTCCCACGGGAGAGGGAGAAAACACTAAAAACGACAACCAAAGGTTGTCGTTTTGCTTTTACCTTGTGCGGTTGGATGCCCTCACCCCGGCCCTCTCCCACGGGAGAGGGAGAAAACACTAAAAACGACAACCAAAGGTTGTCGTTTTGTTTTTACCTCGCAGCGCCACCGGGCAAAACATTTACTTCAGATTCGCCTGCTGGAACAAATTGTCCCACATGCCCAGCACCAGAGACTGGTCACGCGGCGAAAGCTCACCCGCCTGAATCGCTTTTTCCAGACCACGGCTCACTTCAGCGTGGACCGCTTCAGGTGAGTGATCGTCGCCTGCTTCAAGTTCCGCAACGGCAAGCGTCAGGTGACCACGCAGATAACCGCTGGCAAACAGTTCATCGTCACTGGCGTGTTCCACCATGTCATCAATTAACGCCAGAATGCGTGATTCAAATTCTGCGATCATCTTCTTTCCTCAGTTAAGATCTTCCGGCCACGGGAAGAGTTCCGCCTTTAATTCCGGCGTGTGGTAATAATTCTGTAGTGCCTTGATGAAACGCGCCGGTCGCTCCGGGATGCCTTTCTCAAGATATTCCATCACCTGCGCATGAACGCGGCGCTGGAAGGTAATGCGATCCGGCTCGCAATCGCCTTCGAGATTGTCGCAGCTGACGTTGAACGGGAAACCTGCCGCCACGCAAAACAGCCAGTCGAAGGCCTGCGGTTTAACTTCCACATCTTCAAACTGCCCTTGCTTCGTGGCATCACGCCCGTCCGGACAATACCAGTAACCAAAATCCACCAGCTCGCGGCGCGCTTTCCCGGCGATACACCAGTGGGAAATTTCATGCAAACCGCTGGCATAAAAACCGTGCGCGAAAACAATCCGGTTGTACGGCGCGTCGGCATCAGCAGGAAGATAGATCGGTTCGTCGTCGCCTTTAATCAGACGGGTATTAAAATCATCAGCAAAACAGCCGTCGAAGATCTCAATCAGCTGCTCATATTTATGCGTACTGTTCATTAGTTCATCCCCAACCAGTGGAGGATCTCCTGTCCGTGGCTGTCATAAAGAAGTTTGGCACTCATCACCGCCGACACAATCACAATCATCGGGCGAATAAGCTGTTGCCCTTTGCTCAATACCAGACGCGAGCCGACGCGCGCGCCTAAAAACTGCCCGACCATCATCACAAAGCCGGTCGCCCAAATCACCTTGCCGCCAATAATAAACAGCAGCAGACCGCCGAGGTTCGAAGTAGCGTTGAGTACTTTGGCGTGGGCGGTGGATTTGGCGAGATTAAAACCGGCCAGCGTGACAAACGCCAGCGCATAAAACGAACCCGCACCGGGGCCGAAGAAGCCATCGTAAAAACCGACGCAACCACCGGCAATGAGGGCAAACGGCAGGCCGTGCAAGCGACGTTGTCTGTCCTCTTCACCCAATTTTGGCATCAGTAAAAAATAGAGACCAATGCAGATCACAAGGATTGGTAAAATCTGGCGCAAAATGTCCGACTGCACGTGCTGGACCAGCAGCGCACCGCTGGTAGAGCCGATAAAGGTCATCAGAATATTGAGTTTCTGATCGGCAAGGCTGACCACTTTACGACGAATAAAGTAGATCGACGCGGAAAGCGAACCGCCGCAGGCTTGAAGCTTATTGGTCGCCAGCGCCTGAGCCGGACTCATGCCCGCCGCCAGCAGCGCAGGCACCGTGAGCAATCCGCCTCCACCCGCCAGCGCATCGATAAATCCCGCCAGCATCGCGACAAAAAACAGCACCACCAGCAACAGCGGCGACACCATAAACAGATCGACGAAATTATCCATTACAGTACATGCTCATCCAGTAGCGCCTGGCAGGAAGGCGGCAACGGAGGCGGTGTCTTCTTCTCAGGCTTGGTGGTTCCAGGTTTTGCTGGCTCAAACCAGCTCTGCAGCTCGGCTCCGCAGCCATCTCCCGGCGGCGGTAACGGCTGATCTTCACATTCGAGGCTGTTCGCCGGGCAACGCAGACGCACGTGCATATGCGCACGATGCTGGAACCACGGGCGCACTTTACGCAGCCAGTCGCGATCCGTTCCGGCATCGAGGCACAGCTGCTGTTTGATCGCCGGGTTCACGAAGATGCGCGTGACGTCGTTATCTTTTGCAGCCAGTTTGATCATGCTGGAAACTTCCGGTGACCACAGGGATGGCACTACGCTTTTGCCATCGCGCGCCACTAAATCCAGCGCCTGCGGTTTCAGCAGTTGCGACGAGCTCCAGCGTGTTTTCGGCAATTGCAGGAAAATATCAACATCCAGACCGGACTGATGGCTGGCGTGACCGCCGTTGAAGCGACCGCCCGCTGGCATTCCCATATCGCCAATCAGCATCGTCCCCATCCCCAGGTTGTGCACCTGGTTACCCAGACGCTGGATAAACAGCACCAGATCCGGATGACCAAAGTAACGACGCTGATCGGTGCGCATCACCTGATAGGTATCAGATTGCAGTGGTAAATCTTGCGCGCCCACAATACAACCGTTGGCAAACGCGCCGATCGACTGGGCGCTGCCCGCGATCGGATGGGTAATTTTCTGCCACGGGGTGGCTGCCAGACTGGCTCCGCTGGCGAGCAGTGCCAGCAGAGCAATAGCGGTTTTTTTCATGTTTACCAGCGTGGAAGAGGGGCCGTAACGTCCGCATTCTGCGCGCGCTGGCGCAGGAAATGATCCATCAGCACAATCGCCAACATCGCTTCTGCGATCGGCACCGCACGGATACCCACACACGGGTCGTGACGCCCTTTGGTGATCATCTCAACTTCTTCGCCAGAGCGGTTAATAGTGCGCCCCGGAACGGTAATGCTGGAGGTTGGTTTCAGCGCAATGTTGGTCACAATTTGCTGTCCGCTGCTGATACCGCCCAGAATGCCGCCCGCGTGGTTGCTCTGGAAACCGTCTTTGGTGATTTCGTCGCGGTTCTGGCTGCCGCGCAGCGCCACCACGTCAAAACCGTCGCCAATCTCAACGCCCTTCACCGCATTGATGCTCATCATCGCGTGGGCGATGTCTGCATCAAGGCGATCGAAGACCGGTTCACCGAGGCCCGGCGGAACGCCGTCTGCCACCACGGTCACTTTCGCGCCGATGGAGTCGCCCTCTTTTTTCAGGCCGCGCATCAGTTCGTCCAGCGCATCAATTTTGTCGGCATCCGCGCAGAAGAACGGGTTCTGTTCGACCAGATCCCAGTCTTTGATCGCCAGTGGAATGTCGCCCATCTGGGTCAGGCAGCCGCGGATCACGATGCCAAATTTCTGCGACAGATATTTTTTTGCGATAGCGCCTGCGGCCACACGCATGGCGGTTTCACGCGCCGAAGAGCGCCCGCCGCCGCGATAGTCGCGAAAACCGTATTTTTGTTCGTAGGTGTAATCAGCGTGTCCTGGGCGGAAAACGTCTTTAATCGCGCCGTAGTCCTGGGAACGCTGATCGGTATTTTCAATCAGCAGACCGATACTGGTGCCGGTGGTACGGCCCTCAAAAACGCCGGAGAGAATTTTGACCTGGTCCGGCTCGCGACGCTGCGTGGTGTAGCGCGAGGTCCCCGGACGGCGACGATCGAGATCGTGCTGTAAATCGGCTTCGGTCAGTTCGATGCCAGGCGGAACACCGTCCACGATGCAACCCAGCGCCAGGCCGTGAGACTCACCGAAAGTGGTTACACGGAATAATTGTCCAATACTGTTTCCTGCCATCACGGCTCCGTTGTCGTTGTTCTGTGTTTGAGCAATGTGAAACGGGCCGAAGCCCGTTGGATTAATCTTTATAGATGCTGAAGTATTCGCGCGCGGCGATGAGCTGCGCTTTGGTCAGCATGAAGACGCCTTCGCCACCGTTGTCAAATTCAAGCCAGGTGAACGGCACGTCCGGGTACTGCTCCATCAGATGTACCATGCTGTTACCGACTTCACAAATCAGAATGCCGTCATCGGTCAGATAATCCGGGGCACAGGCCAGAATGCGGCGCGTCAGCTTCAGGCCGTCAGACCCGGACGCCAGGCCGAGTTCTGGCTCGTGGCGATATTCGTTTGGCAGATCGGACATATCTTCTGCGTCAACGTACGGCGGGTTGGTGACAATCAGGTCATATTGCAGTTTTGGCAAGTCACGGAACAGATCGGAGCGGATTGGCGTAACGTGATGAATCAGACCGTGTTCTTCGATGTTGTGTTCGGTAACGGCCAGCGCGTCGGTGGAGATATCCACCGCGTCAACTTCCGCTTCCGGGTAGGCGTACGCGCAGGCAATCGCGATACAGCCGCTGCCGGTACACATATCCAGAATGTGCTGCGGCTGATGGTCGATCAGACCCGCGAAGTGGTTGTTGATCAGCTCACCAATCGGTGAGCGCGGCACCAGCACACGTTCATCAACATAGAATTCGTGGCCGCAGAACCAGGCTTTATTGGTGAGATAAGCGACCGGAATGCGTTCGTTAACGCGGCGAATCACGCGCTCAACGATGCGGTGTTTTTCGCTGGAGGTCAGACGTGCTGTGCGCATGTCCTCTGGAATATCCAGCGGCAGATACAGGGACGGCAGAACCAGTTGAACCGCCTCATCCCACGGATTTTCCGTACCATGACCGTACCAGATGTTGGCGGCGCTAAAGCGGCTGACGGACCAACGCAACATGTCCTGAATGGTATGCAGTTCGTTTACTGCTTCATCGACAAAAATTTTATCCATTATTCTCTCCAGGGCATGCTTGCTTAATTTTCGGCGGCTAGTTTGCCATGAAGACGGCGATAAATCAGCACTGCGAGGGCGTGGGATAGGTGAAAAAATGCGTTTTGCTTGCGGCTCGCTCAGGTAAACTAAGGGAAATAAGAAATGAGACGGACTAATGAAAAAGAAAATGCCGCTTAGCGAGGAGGATCAGACGCTCTTTCGCCAGCTCATGAGCGGGACGCGCAAAATCACTCAGGACACGATTGTCCACCGCCCGATCCGCAAAAAAGTGACCGAAGTGCCAGTGAAACGGCTGCTGCAGGAACAGGCCGATAACAGCCACTATTTTTCAGACGAATTTCAGCCGCTGCTGAACACGCAGGGCGCGGTGAAATATGTGCGGGAAGATGTCAGCCATTTTGAGCTGAAAAAGTTACGTCGCGGGGATTATTCGCCAGAGCTGTTTCTCGATCTGCACGGTCTGACGCAGATGCAGGCAAAGCAGGAATTGGGCGCGCTGATTGCGGCGTGTCGTCGCGAGCACGTGTTTTGCACCTGTGTGATGCACGGCCACGGGAAGCATATTCTTAAGCAACAAACGCCGTTGTGGCTGGCTCAGCATCCACACGTGATGGCTTTTCATCAGGCGCCAAAAGAATACGGCGGAGATGCCGCGCTACTGGTGTTGATTGAAGTTGAAGAGTGGCAGCCACCGGAGCTGCCCTGAAAGGCAGGCGGGTGGCACAGGCTACCCGCCAGATCATTCGTCACGTCAGATAGCTTTTGCCATCTTCAAATTGCACGGACTCATTTGCCAGTTAAATACCCCTTTGCCGCTTTCGTCGAGGGTGACGTTAGCAATGGCCGAGGTAGTAAACATCGGTGGCGTTTCGCCGGGGCACAGTTCAGACACCAGGTAGCCGACCAGCGGCAGATGGGAAATCACCAGTGCAGAAGCGACACCTTCATTGCACAGCGCCTGAAGATAAGCGCTGACAAGACCCACATCGCCGCACGGAGTGAGTTCAGGAAGAACATCCACGCCTTTAGGCAGGTTCATACATTCCCCTACCACATCCAGCGTCTGCTCGGCCCGCAGGAAAGGGCTCACCAGTACACGATCGATATCCACTTTTTGGCCCTTGAGCCAGGTCGCCATTTGACGGGATTCGTCACAGCCACAGGTGGTCAAAGGACGAACAGAGTCACTGGCAGCATCGAGTGCCGCGTCGCCGTGACGCATGATAAAAACTTGCATATTGCACCGCTTTTGTTAACCAGGATCACCGGCGTTGACTACCCGCTATAACAGCAAAAAAGGTAGAAAACCCGATGGCCGGGCATTGTGCCTGATCCATCTGATGAATGAAACGCTGTTTTTTACCTTAATGGTGTAAGTATAGTCAATATCTGTTTACAAAATCACCAAAACAGGTTCATTCACCGTTGGATATACTCTTGTTGGACCTTAAGTTACGAGGTCAGTTTCCTCTGTCGGCCAAAAGTGCAGATTATTTTCTGCCATCCGCATTAAAGGTTCACACGGGGTAAACCGCGGACCATAAAGCGATGCCAGACGCTGCAATATTGCCACAACTTCACCCGCGCCCAGACTATCCATATAGCGGAACGGGCCACCCAGGAAAGGTGGAAAACCAATGCCAAACACGGCGCCAATATCGCCGTCTCGCGCACTTCTAACGACCTGCTCGTCAAAACAACGAGCCGCTTCGTTGAGCATCATCATGACGCAGCGCTCAGCACATTGCTGTGCTGACAGTTTCCCCTGGCCGCTGGCGCGAATAAGCCCATAAACCGAGGGGTCGACCTGTTTCTTGCTTTTACGCCCTTTAACTGCGTAAAGATAGAAGCCGCGTCCATTTTTTCTGCCTTTGCGATCGTCATTCAGGATCGTAGAAACAATGTTTGCAGGCGGGCTAAAACGTTCTCCATAAGCCGCTTCTAACACAGGTATAATTTTAGTGCCTGTGTCTATTCCAACCTCATCCAAAAGTTGGATTGGACCGACAGGAAAACCAAACTTCACTAAGGCTTCATCGATGTGATCGATTTTCTCGCCTTCGGTCAGCAGCCGCATGGCCTCATTAATATAAGGCGCGAGAATACGGTTGACGTAAAAGCCGGCCTTGTCAGCGACAACAATCGGCGTTTTTCCCTGCAACTTAGCGAGCTTCACCACCGTTGCCACCGTTTGTGCGCTGGTTGACGCATGGGGAATAACCTCCACCAGCGGCATTTTTTCGACCGGGCTAAAGAAGTGCAAACCGATTACTTGCTCCGGGCGTGCTGCTTTCTCCGCAATATCGCCAATCGGCAACGACGACGTGTTTGAGGCAAAAATGGTGTGCGGCGCGCAGTGTTGTTCCACTTCCGCGACCATCTGCTGCTTGAGATTCAGATCTTCAAACACGGCTTCAATCACCACATCACGATGCTGAAAACCACTGTAATCGGTGGTGCCGGAAATCAGCGCCAGTTCTTTATCGCGTTCACTGGCTTTGATATGGCGGCGTTTGACCTTTTGATCAAGGTGCTGCCAGCTGTATTGCAGGGCATGGTTGATGCCCTTGGGATTGATGTCTTTAATACGTACCGGCAATTTGCCTTTGCTGGCTGTCACGAATGCAATTCCACCGCCCATCAACCCACCGCCGAGCACACCAATGGCAGTGAGCGGCGCAGGAGAAGCATCACTTCCGGGATCTTTTTTCACGTCGGTGCTGGCAAAGAAAATGCTGCGCAACGCCTGAGATTGCGGCGTCATTGCCAGCTCACCAAAGGCTTTGGCCTCTGCCGCATAGCCACTGCTGCTGCCCTGCGACAGACCGGTTTCAATCACACTCAGAATGCGTTTGGTCGCCGGGTAGTTGCCTTTGGTTTTTTGCTCGGTTTTCTTGCCAACCATATTAAACAGCAGCGCGCGCCCAAGCGGCCCTGCCAGAATACGTTCACGTACCGGCAAATGACGACTGGCCTGACGCCCTCTTAGCGCCAGCTCAACTGCCGCTTCCAGCAGAATCGAGTGAGGAACCACTTCGTCCACCAGCCCGGCTTTTAATGCCTGACGAGGGCGCAGCTGTTTACCGGTTAGAATCATCTCCAGCGCAGTACTCACACCAATCAGGCGCGGCAAACGTTGGGTTCCCCCTGAACCCGGTAACAGCCCAAGCTGTACTTCGGGCAGGCCGAGCACGGTTTTCGCATCATCCGTGCAAATTCGGCTGTGGCAGGCCAGCGCCAGCTCCAGACCGCCGCCAAGACACGCGCCGTGGATCGCCGCGATCACCGGGATCGGCAATCCGTGGATCTCAGCCATGATCTGCTGTCCCTGACGAGCGAGCTCTTCGGCCTCCATCGCACTGTTAGCGCGGGCGATCATATTAATATCTGCCCCCGCGATAAAATTATCTGGCTTGGCTGAGATAAAGATCAGCCCGCGAATCTCTTTGTTTTCACGAATTTGCTTGAGGATAGCCCGCACCTGAACACCAAACTCGGCTTTCAGGGTATTCATTTTCTCGCCCGGCACGTCGATGGTGACGACAGCAATATTGTCCAGACGGACTTTCAGGGAAAAAGCGGAAGTCGTTTCCATTATTCAGCCTCCAGAACCATCGCCGCGCCCAGGCCACCCGCCGCGCAGGCGGTAACCAGACCAAAACCGCCGCCGCGACGGCGAAGTTCATGCAGCGTTTGGGTGATCATACGTGCGCCGGTAGCCGCAAACGGGTGGCCGTAAGCGATGGAGCCGCCCAGCACATTAAATTTGCTCTCGTCCACTTCGCCGGTGGCATGAGCGCGGCCCAGCACGTCGCGGGCAAAGCGTTCGCTGGCCAACAGTTGCAGGTTCGCGAGCGTTTGTGCGGCAAAGGCTTCGTGCATGTCGATCAGAGTTAAATCAGCCATCGTTAATCCGGCGCGTTCGAGCGCCAGTGGAGTAGACCATGCCGGCCCCAGCAGCATGTCCTGCCAGACGTCGATAGCAGTGAATGCATAGCTGCGCAGATAACCCAGCGGAACCAAACCCAGCTCTTTAGCGCGGGACTCCGTCATCAGGATCACTGCTGCCGCACCGTCGGTGAGCGGCGTGCTGTTCGCCGCCGTGACGGTACCGTGTTTGCGGTCAAACGCCGGACGCAACTTTGCATAATCCGCCAGCGTTGAGTTCCCGCGAATGTTGTTATCTTCAACGAGAGGCTCACGGAATGGCGGAATGTAGGCCGTCATGACTTCGTCGGCGAGTTTGCCCTCTGACCACGCCAGCGCCGCGCGTTGATGTGAACGATGCGCCAGCGCATCCTGCTGTTCGCGCGTAATGCCGTACGTTTTTGCCATTTGCTCGGCGGTATCGCCCATTCGCAGGCCGGTAGAGTATTCCGCAACCGCAGGCGGCACAGGCGCGAGATCGCGCAGGCGAAGGCGTGAGAAAAGTTTGAGGCGCTGCCCCATCGTGCGAGCTTTGTTGACGTCTACCAGCACGCGAGCCAGCTTTTTACTGACGCCAATTGGCAGAACGGACGAGGAGTCAGCCCCGCCCGCAATGCCCGCACGAATAGTCCCGGTGATCAGGCTTTCCGCCACGTTGGCGACGGCCTGGAAGCTGGTCGCACAGGCGCGACTGACGCTGTAGGCGTCCGTATGGACGTTCATGCCGGTGCCGAGCACGATTTCGCGGGCGATGTTGGGCGCTTCGGGCATTTGAACCACCTGCCCAAACACCAGCTGTTCGATAACCTCAGGGGGTATTTCGCTGCGTGCCAGCATCTCCCCCACCACCATTTTCCCCAGATCGACAGCCGGTATTCCGTGAAATGCCGTCGCCTGACGTGCAAACGGAGTACGCAATCCACTGACAATGGCAATGCGATCACCCTGACGGGTGACGAGCGGTAATGCCTGACTCATAACAGTCCCCTGTAAATAACCTATGCGCAAAGTGGTCTGACCTGATAACAGTTTTAACCATATTTTTACATTGAGCCAATCGGGGAAGCTAAAAATTGCGAGGTAAGGCACAGAGAAGAAAAAGAAAATGCCCCTGCATAGCAGAGGCATTTGAGATGTTTTTTATCGGGTAGCGCTTCGCTTACCCGACCTACAATTTCGTAGGCCGGGTAAGGCAAAGCCGCCACCCGGCATAATTACTTAGAAAATTAACGCAGACCGAGCTGGAAAATCAGCGTTTCGGCTTCACACGCAAAAATGAAATCGATGTCGAGTTGCACACCGCCTTCCACTTCCGTGAAGGTCGATTTGATTTCACAAGGATCGGATTCCACGTCGCGCGCGCGTTTCGTCAACGCGGTCAGGGTTTCTTCAGCATCCGAACGTTTGCTAAATACACGGCTGTAAGACGCGGTGCAATCGGTGTTATCCATAATGGTACCGACATCCATACAGCAGCAAACCGGGGTTTCATCAGCACTGCATTTACTCATAGCTCAAGTTCCTCTGCGTTTTCGCGCACGGCGCGAGATAAATACGTTGCTGATATTTTACGCCCTGGCTGAAGGTCTCTCCAGCCGTTAATGGCGCAAATGGGGATAAGTGACCGATATCACACTAAAAAATGATCTGGCGCAAAAATCACCCTTTCTGATGAGTGCGGGTGGTCGCATTTTTGCCACATAGATCTCGTTTCAAAAAACATCTTTGAAAAACTTCAGAAACAAACTTGCAACATCCCATCTGGTCCGACCTATACTCTCGCCACTGGTCTGATTTCTAAGTGTTACCACAGACCCTACACTTCGCGCTCCTGTTACTGTATGTAACATATATTGCATAAAAATAACTCAATGAGGTTATGGTCATGAGCCAGAAAACCCTGTTCAAAAAGACTGCGCTGGCAGTCGCAGTGGCAATCGTATCAACGTCCGCCTGGTCAGCGGGCTTCCAGCTTAACGAATTTTCTTCCTCTGGCCTTGGCCGTGCATATTCCGGGGAAGGCGCCATTGCCGATGACGCAGGCAACGTGAGCCGTAACCCGGCGCTGATCACCATGTTTGATCGCCCTACCTTCTCTATGGGTGCCGTCTATATCGATCCCGATGTCAACGTCACCGGGAAATCCAATTTAACCGGGCAGAGTGCTAACCAGGACAACATCGCGCCAGTCGCCTGGGTTCCTAACATGCACTTTGTTATGCCAATCAACGATCAGTTTGGTTGGGGTGCGTCTGTGACCTCCAACTACGGTCTGGCAACAGAATTTAACGACAGCTACGCGGCCGGCATTTACGGCGGCAAGACCGACCTGCAGACCATCAACCTGAACCTGAGCGGTGCTTATCGCCTGGACAGCAACTGGAGCTTCGGTGTGGGCTTTGATGCTGTTTACGCAAAAGCGAAAATTGAACGCTATGCAGGTTCCCTCGGCCCTCTGCTGGCGAGTCAGCTGCAAGGCCGGGTTCCACCCTCCATGCTGGACGGCATTAGCTCTCCAGACGACCAGATCGCGTACCTGAAAGGCGACGAGTGGGGCTTCGGCTGGAACGCAGGCATCCTGTATGAGCTGGACAAAAACAACCGTTGGGGCTTCACCTACCGTTCAGAAGTCAAAATCGACTTCGACGGCGACTATAAAAGCTCCATCGATCCGAACCTGAGCAACATCTTTGCCAGCATGGGTCTGACCGGCCTGCCAGCAGGTACCGGCGGCAGAACCCAGAACGGCGCACTGACGCTGAACCTGCCTGAAATGTGGGAAGTGTCTGGTTATAACCGCGTTGCACCACAGTGGGCTATTCACTACAGCCTGACCTACACCAGCTGGAGCCAGTTCCAGGAACTGAAAGCGACCGGCAACGACGGCCAGACGCTGTTCTATAAAGATGAAAGCTTCAAAGATGCTTATCGTATCGCGCTGGGTACTACCTACTACTACGATAAGAACTGGACCTTCCGTACCGGTATCGCGTTCGATGACAGCCCAGTTCCGGCTGACAAGCGTTCCATCTCTATCCCGGATCAGGACCGTCTGTGGCTGAGCGCCGGTATGACTTATGCGTTTAACGACGATGCATCTATCGATGTGGGCGCGTCTTATATGCACGGTCAGAACGTCAGCTTCACCGAGGGCGAAGGCCCTGCAGCGTACACCTTCAAATCTGAAGGTAAAGCCTGGCTGTTCGGTACCAACTTCAACTACGCGTTCTAAAAGCGTCGTTATTAAAAAAGGTGAGCATTTGCTCACCTTTTTTATTTATTCTTTATCTATCTCAGAAAGCTCATTCTCGATAGCCTTGGCGTTCGGATTATCTTCTGGTTTCAGCTTGCCGCCGCTAGCAATGAAGTCATGATTCTGGAAGTAGGCTTCGCGGACCATAATGTACGGGTCGGAAGACTGACGCAGCAGGCCGTCCGAATCCAGCAGTTGAGCGCGGGTCTCGATACCTTCCACGGTCCATTTGCCAATCGACAGCGGCCAGGTCAGCCACGACAGCACCGGATAAAGGGTATCGACCATGTCGCCACCGTCATCACGAATCGTAAAGCTGCCATAAAACGGCAATTGCATATACGGGCCGTAACCGACGCCATAGCTGCCGAGTGTGCTACCAAAGCGATGCGGCTGCTCACGCTGCAACTTCTGATTCGCCATTCCCGCCACATCAATAAAGCCACCCATCCCTAACAGGCTGTTCAGGAAGAAGCGGGTGAAATGCACCATCCCCTGATACGGATCGCCCTGCAGGAAGAAGTTCACCATGACAGCAGGCTCTTCCAGGTTACTGGTGAAGTTGCTCAGACCATTTCGAGCCGGTTGCGGAACGTAATCACGCCATGCCACAGCAACCGGACGAACCAGATACGGGTCCAGCACGTTGTAGTTAAAGCTATACATGGATCGGTTGAACCCTTCTAAGGGATCGGAGCGCCCTGTTTGCTCGCCCGAGCTGGCACAGCCCACGAGCAACGTGGTGCCCAGCGCAAGCGCCGACAGCCGAAGTTTCATATATTTCTCCCTGTTAGTATGGCTATCGTTGACTGCCATCCGAAACGGAACGCCGCGCGCTCCGCTAACATACGTGCAAGTGATTGTAACAGCACGTTTCTGGATGTCCACGCACACAATGACGGGCAGTCAGCTGCCATCACTCTGATCTCAGCATAGCCTGGCTTTTTCATTTCATTTCTTTGCCAATTTTATCCTGTGTCAGAAGTCGATGTATCACGTTTATTGCCATTGCCAGGAAAATAAGAGCATCCCCACGGGCAATGGCCGGAAAACCGCTACGATTACTGTTATGACAACGCAGCGAGACGCTTCTGATGGACGAACTGAACGCAGAAAAAATCGATAAACATACTGACGAGCTGGAAGTGGAAAGTGAAGAAAAACAGCACGGGGGCAAAATCGAGGTCGATGAGGACCGGCTTCCCTCACGGGCGATGGCGATCCACGAACATATCCGTCAGGACGGCGAAAAAGAGCTTGAGCGCGATGCGATGGCGTTACTGTGGTCAGCCATTGCCGCCGGGCTGTCGATGGGGGCATCGCTACTGGCAAAAGGGATATTCCACGTCCAGCTAGAAGGCGTGCCGGGCGGGTTTCTGATTGAGAATCTGGGCTACACCTTTGGGTTTGTGATTGTCATTATGGCGCGCCAACAGCTGTTTACGGAGAACACTGTCACAGCAGTTCTGCCCGTTATGCAAAAGCCCACGTGGGGGAACTTCGGGCTTCTGATGCGCCTGTGGAGCGTGGTGCTCCTGGGGAATATCATCGGCACGGGCGTCGCCGCCTGGGCGTTCGAGTATATGCCAATATTTGATGAGCCTACCCGTGATGCGTTTGTCAAAATCGGCATGGACATCATGAAGAACACCCCGCTCGAAATGTTCTCCAACGCCATTATCTCTGGCTGGATCATCGCCACTATGGTCTGGATGTTCCCCTCTGCCGGGGCTGCCAAAATCGTGGTGATTATCCTGATGACCTGGCTGATCGCGCTGGCAGACACCACACATATTGTCGTCGGCACGGTGGAAGTTCTGTATCTGGTGTTCAATGGCACCCAACACTGGAGCGATTTTTTCTGGCCTTTCGCCCTGCCAACGCTGGCGGGTAATATCTGTGGCGGAACCTTTATCTTTGCCCTGCTGAGCCATGCACAAATCCGCAATGATATGTCCAACAAGCGTAAGGCTGAGCTGAAGGAAAAGGAAAAATCTCAGCAAAACAACGTCGATAATCCAAAAAAAGCGGATTAAACGGCGACTCTTTAAGCAGTCAGGCGGTATCGAGCTTAACGCTAAGTATAAATAGGGCTATACTCGTGCCGCTTCGTCCCCTTAGTTAAATGGATATAACGAGCCCCTCCTAAGGGCTAGTTGCAGGTTCGATTCCTGCAGGGGACACCATTATCACCTCTCAGTAAGTCTAAGACATTCTATAACTCACTGATTTAAATCCTAATCACTCATATCACTCGTCCAATAAGGTGCCATTATTTCTAATGGAATCTATACATCTTTGCGTATAAGATTGTGTATAACTGAGTTCGATCTTTTTTCTATACACATGCTGCTATCTGACATACAAATAAAACGCGCAAAACCAAAGGATAAGCCCTACACGTTGAACGATGGTATGGGGTTATCACTACTTATTGACACCACTGGCAGTAAAGGTTGGCGCTATCGTTACCGCTTTGCAGGAAAGCCCAAGATGATTTCCTTCGGCGTATACGGTGATGTATCGCTTGCACAAGCGCGTGCTAAACGTGATGAAGCTCGTTCGATGTTGGCCAAAGGGATCAACCCCAGCGAGGCCAGAAAGGCTGTAAAAATTGCGTTGCAGTTTGCACATGAGAACAGCTTTGAATCTGTAGCAAGGGAATGGCATGGTTCAAAAAAAGCCACCTGGTCAGAAGGGTACGCAAAAGAAGTTCTCAATTGCATGGAAAAGGACATTTTCCCTTTTATCGGCCAACGTCCAATCGAACAGATTGAACCGCTGGAGCTGCTTACCGTTCTGCAAAAGATTGAGAAAAGGGGTGCTTTGGAGCAAACCAGTAAGATCCGCCGCCGTTGTGGTGAGGTTTTACGTTATGCCGTCGCCACTGGCCGGGCCAAATATAACTTTGCACCTGACTTAGCTATTGCGCTCAACAAGCCCCAAACGCAACATTTCCCGTTCCTGACAGAAAGTGAATTGCCTGCTTTTGTTAGCGCTCTGGAGAACTATCAAGGCAGTTTAGTAACCAAGTACGCCACACAGCTGCTTATGCTAACAGGTGTGCGTACAATCGAACTGCGTGCAGCAGAATGGGCTGAATTTGATTTAGAAAATGCCTTATGGGAAATCCCCAAAGAGCGCATGAAGAAACGCCGTCCTCATCTGGTTCCATTATCTACTCAGGCACTGGGTATTCTGAAACAGTTGCAAGCCATTACTGGGAATTACAGCCTCGTTTTTCCTGGCCGCAATGATGTCAGAAAACCGATGAGTGAAGCCAGCATCAACAAAGTGATAAAACTACTTGGCTATCATGGTCGGTTAACGGGCCACGGTTTTAGACATACAATGAGCACTATTTTGCATGAGCATGGTTTCGAAAGCGCCTGGATTGAAATGCAGCTTGCGCATGTTGATAAAAACTCTATTCGTGGGACCTATAATCATGCGCAATATTTAGTAGCAAGACGAAGGATGCTCCAATCTTACGCTGATTCTATTTATAAATAGCTTCAAACATATGCTCTTTTTACACTGGATAATTCAATATTTATATCTGTGAATGTTAAATTTATACAATCTATTAACTCAAACACCTGTTCTTCGATTAAAACAAACTCATTCTTTGGACCTGTACTAATCTTCACCCCTAGCAATCCAATAGCATCCAACATACTGATTTGATGATGAGTATAGACATATTTTCCAGATGGATCTGTTATCTTATTATTTGCATCAGTAATAACCTCAATTATTTTCTCTATCTTATTTTTATACTGGAGCGATATAGAGACATCGCCTTTTTTTGAATAAGGAAAAATCAAACTATACCACTTATATATATTTACCTTATCTGGTGATATAAATTTCCTTTTCGATATTTCAGCATTTACGTAATCCCTGAACATATTCAAATGTGAAATATGATTAGTCAAGTTACTGTTTTTCACACCAGTTTTATAAGTCATTAATGCAATACCAATACCGCCAATAGTACTAATTAATGTAATTAACCATGCAGCAGACTGAAGAATAATAGACACACTATTAAAATGTGTAAAAAAAGTTGTTACACACTTATCAGTAAAACAAATGTCTTTCTGATAGAGTTTTTCACTGTAAATAGTGAGAACAGAAACAACCGCACTACAAAAAATACCCATAAAAAATACAGAGATAATAGTTAAAATCAATCCTCTTATCTCTTTATCCCGGCCAAAGTCACCCAATGGTATACGATCAAGTAGTTTGCCGAGCCATACTAAAGGTAACTTAATCAAAAACAAAGGTGTACTAACTATAAAAATAACCAAAGTGATAAAGAGCGCTATGGCGCGTTTAAATACACATTTAAATCTTTTGATGACTCTAATCCAACTTCTTTTAAGACTTATCAAAGAACCTTGGTTTGTACCTCTTTTAAAGATTAAAGTGACAAATCCCCAAATGCTGCTAAGTAGTTGTGATATTACGCTAGAAATGTCTCTATAAAGAAAATAGAACGACATATTCATAGCTTTAAAGTCATCCCTGAGCTTATTAAAACCAATCATTAATACTTAACCTTTTCAAGACGTTTTTTAAAACCATCTGCGATTGAAACGAACCCCGCAGTTCTTCTTAGAATAATTAAATTAAAAAATGCCAGATCATATTTCTTTTTATAATAGTCTTTCTGAGAATTCCCACCTTTATAAGAATTTTCTAAGAACTGTACAGCCCTTTCAATTTTATCAATATCCCTTTTTGCTGCCTTGGGCTGTATCAACTTTAACTTCGCGGAGAGTATTTTATATTTCCCATGCTTGACTCGCCCTAACTTATTTACTCTACCCACACACCTATTGTATTCAAGTCGATATGCTATGCTTGTAATGGAGTTATTTTTTTTCGCTAACTGCTCTAAATTATGGACAGAAGCTCTAATTCGCCCTACCTCATCAGAAGGTAAACGAGGTTCATTAAAAGAAATACGCAGACCATGAACTTTCAAAGACTCAGTAGAAATGTTATGAACCTGAGTTTTATCCTCGTTTAAAGGCAAATCTTTTTCGTCCAACATGGATTTGATATGTTCCAATATCTGATTCATATTGTAACCAACTAACTTTGAAGAAACAGTAATATCATCAACCAACCGAGTGTAAACTAATTGTTTTCTTCTGGCCCGATTTACAACATTATGCTCAAGATCAAAAAGACACAATGAAGCAATATAACTTGAGGTTAACGCTCCTTGAACGATTTTATGATCAAAGCAACAGATATCCGTCAAATAGTTAAGAACTTCACCTTTAAATTTGAAAACACGCTGAAATATGGAATAAACAACATCTCGATGTATGTTATCAAAAAAATTCTTAATATCTACTTTAAGTATGGTCTTAGCATTGCAATGTTGTTTTGCGCATGCAATATAATGCCGTTCAATGCCTGCTTTTTTCTCTTCTTTGTTGGTTGGGACTGAGCCATATATAAAGCCAGGCCAAATAATCAGTTCTTTGAATATTCTATTGTTAATTCTTTTTTGTATACGTCTAATTAAGGGATGAGGGTCATAAACATCTCGAGAATCTCCATTTATTTTTTTCACTTGCTTCTTTTTATATCTCAAATGTGAAGGCATCTCACGAGCTTCATTTAAATCTGAGAGAGAAATATTCAAGCAAGAACTTAAAGAGTGCAGAGATCGCAGAGAATTTGTGTTTGGTTTTTTTATCGGAATATCAGTAATCATGATAACTTTCCATGCTCAGAAATCAAAATTACATCCGGCCTCCCTCATGCTCAAGAGGGCAAAAGAATAGGGATGCTTTCGTCAAAAGCCCTTAGCAACTGCCCCTATTCTTTGACCGGACGCAATTGAGGACGGCTACAGCCCCATCGTTGCCGGCCAGGCTTTGTGGGGGTTCCGTTCCAGCCTGTACGTTTGCACAGGCGCTCTCACATGTACACTGCGAGAGCGGAAGCTAAGAAACTATAAACTTTGACTGCCGCAGGCAAACGGTACGTTTGCGCTGATAAGATATTATCATTGACGTTATGAGTTTCAAGGGTTTGCAGTTATTTTTCTCAGTACCTACCAAAATTGTGACCGAATCACCAAAATCGCACTACACCGCACCCGCCTGCGGTTTTCAGATCATAAAAATTTTTCAGTTTGTTTTTTTTACAAATGATAGCGCCAAGCCGCACCAATTCTGGGGATGTACTGAGAGATAGCTACTGAAAACGATGAAAATAATTTCAGTTTTTTTCAGTTTTGAGGTACTGAGATTTTAGTGAAATCCATATAAGCCATTGATAATAAATGGATAATAAATTTTAGGTGAGACTTTTCAGGAATAAGGGCGAGAACATAAAAATATAATGCGTTGAATTATATGCGTTTTATTCTTTAAACGATTGAAATTTTATGAATCGAATCCGGGAACGTTAATGCCATTCCCGTCGATTCGTTTACCGGCTCTCGTTAGCCTCCAGCAAAAGTTCTAAAGCTCTTTGTCGCTCGTCAGGTGGTAAAGCATCCATCAGCTCTTTAACCCTTCCCTGGCCGTTTAGAGCGCTGGGGCTAATGGTGTGAGAAAAACAGATATTCATTACGAACGTATGCCCACACTCAACATTTGAACAGTAACAGTATACATCTGACAATTTAGGGTGTTTCCGGTTTGTCTTTCTCACCTTTGCCGCAGACATACACTCCGGGCAGTTAATTTTCAGCACTCGCATCGCTGTTCCTCTTTTGCCAGCCAGAATAAGGGATTTGAATCCCTACCTCTTGTTCTGAACGTGTAACACTGGTAACACGTGTAACATCGTTGATTTAATTGAATTTAATCTGTTACCAGTGAGCTAAAAAAGAGGTAACGAGTGGTAACACACTGATTTTTGTTACCTCTGTTACCACTGGCTATTTCTGACTGGTAACAGTGGCAAGCCTCGTCGTTACTGCCTGTTACCTCTGTTACCTCTGTTACCAGTGTTACCTGATAAAAATAAGACTCACGCGATTACTATTCGGGATCGGCGCTACCCAGTACTTGCGTATTAAACTGGTACACACGCTTAAGCCCTATTTCTGGCAGGCGAATGCTGTTTTGCGTTCTCCCGTCCTCCCCGGCTTTCAGCCAGCCCGCTTCAACACATAATCTGGCTACCTTTCGCGAATCGAACCCTTTACAAATTTCTTTCCAGCCAGATGGCAATACGTAGAAGGTCACAGTGGATTCTGTCACGTTGTCGCCCTTGTCCACTTTCCTGAACCCCATCATTGACAGTGGGCGGTTCTTGTCGTCGTGCCAGTCAGCAAAGCGGCTGAACTGGTTACGTGTCATATAATCCCTGACCTGCTCCAGTGCGGTTTTATCCTCCTGGTTCGCGGTGTGCCCACGATCAGCCATCCATGAGGCCAGACAACACTCAGCAGCCCTGAACGCCTCACCTTCGGGCCATCCGGTTATCCCGGCTTGTGTGGCCAGTTCTCCTGCCATCGCAACCAGCGCAAAACGGGTAATGGCGCGCCCAACCTGATTTCCTGCATCCGCAGGGGTCAACCTACGGGTGTAGTCCTTCAGCAGCGCTTTCGCCTGGCTGGTCAGTTCCGGTAGATCAGCTGTCAGACAATGCAGCCAGTCGCGGAAGGGTGAGCCATGATGATGAATAACGGCATGTTCAAGATGCTCCGCCAGCGCTTTACCGCCACTAAAACCGTGCAGCTCTTCAAATACACCATGCTTGCCCGAGTCACTTGGGATCTGGATCATGCGTACTTCAACCCCGGCGTAGGTTCGCTCTCCTGCATTGGCGGCGTGCTCGACCAGTGACAGCTCGCCCGTGGAAAGAAACAACAGATTCCAGCGGTTTGTTTCACGTACCGAACCATCAGTTCGGGCGCGGGCTTTGCCCTGGCCGTTTGCCAGCATGTAGGCAATATTTCCCGCCTCTCTGCCGTCCACTTCGCGGATTTCATCAAGCATCAGTGTGGCATCATTGCGGCGGCTGGCCGTTCCTTCCAGCGCGTTTCCGGTAGCACGCCATGTGTGCCAGAAATCCGTACCACCACACACCGAAGCTGCCACTTTCATGGTCGTAGTTTTACCGTCTGTAGATTCACCTTTAAGGTGATAACCGCCGCCACCTATGCCAACCAGCTTCAAAAGCGGCGCGGCGAATGCCAGGCTTACGGCAAAGGCCAGTCGGGCATTATTGACGCAATAGCGGCCTATATTTTCCCGCCATTCTTTCGTGGTGCCAGTAACACGAAAATCACGCCCCTGAACGCTGGACGTCTGGAGAATGACAGACTGTGACTCTCTGCCGATCACTTCATCCTGAAGAACATAAACGCCGCCATGCCAGCCTGTTTTATTTACACAGGTCACTTTTCTGTCAGGCTTGCACAGGGAGATGTATTCCATCAGGTGCGCTCTGGCCATCCCGTTGATATTGATATAAGAAAGCCCATTAACCAGCAGTATGCGCCGCAGCTCCTCTCCGCTGCCGCCCAGCATTTCCATCGGCATTGCCCATTTTCGGCTCATGCCGTTGGTGTCCTCCCATTCCAGCAGGCGGCCATAGTTGCTGCCGTCCGCATCGCTGGTAATAGCAGTCACACGCAGCGGGCTGCAAATCTTGATATTGCGGATCTCAGTGTCACCATCGGATTTGTTCACCAGCTTGTCGTACCACAAATATTCTTTCGTGAGCCTGAATCCCTGCGGCAATCTGGTTTGCCCTTTTCCGTGCAATGTCATTTCCTCCCGGAAGGCTTCACGCGCCCTTTCCTTCCCGGTTTCCTGACGATAATCATCCCAGTCTGCTTTATGACGTACCGGGGGAAGCGTTACCCAGCCATCTACGGCCTTCGCCGCTTTTTCAGCCCATACCCGGCCAGTGTTCTCTTTCCCGTCAACAAGATCATTATCTCCAGCCAGGATAATCCGGGTGTCCGGCCATCGAATGCGGATTTGCTCCGCAACCTTTACCAAATTTGTGGCCGCAATGGCAGCAACGATCCAACCGTCAGCCAGGAGGCTGACCGTCAACGCAGTGGCATACCCTTCAGTGATAATGACCTGTTCTGGAGCATCAGACGGAACATCAGCCACAGCAATAAAAGCACCTGACAGCTGACTGCCGGGTAACAGACTTTTATCACCGTCTGAGTTAATAAGCTGACCGCCTGTAACATTCCCGACGATGTCAGTTAAAGGCAGCAGCAGCGAATCGGCAGGAAAAGACATCCCCGCCAGATTGATGGTGCCAGTAAGAAGTGGCAAAGCGTAACCCTGTAACCCCTTCGCAGTCAGATAGGCTGATTCACCGTTTTGAGACAGCTTTTTAAGTTTCTGATAGCGGTCTGCCCCGGCTGCTTTTACCTCCGCCTTTTTCCTGGCTGGCATAGCGGGTTTATCCTGTACTTCAGGCAATGCCAGAACCTCAGAAACCATCCCCGCGACTTCCTTCACTGTGCGCCCAGTCACCAGGCGAACTAAATCAAGGCCATCACCATTGCCGCACTGATTACAGAACCATGTACCGCGCCCCTCTTTGTCATCAAGACGGAAGCGATCTTTTCCGCCGCAGGCTGGACAGGCACCGTGGCGTCGAGCGGAAGGAACATTAATCCCTAACGCGGAAAGGATGTTTGGCCAGTGCCCGTTTGCCGCCCCTGAAACCGTAGATACAGACTGAACTTTCATAGCAGCACCTCCCCGACTCCCGCAGTGGTTATGCTGAAACCAGGAGGTATTTCGCCATCGGGCGCACCGAAAACGATATCCCGGTACACTTCACGCAGCTCAGAAACACCAAATGCAGAAAGGTGAATATTTTCAGCCATGTAACCGGGTGACAGCATTCGCTCCAGAACTTCACATGCCAGGCGATGACCCTCTTCATGGCCGAACTCGTTAATCCAGGGCGCTTCAATGTGATAAAGAATATTCATAGCCACGCGATCTGGTGTCAGCTCGATACACTCGCCATCCTCGATATACACGGCTTCCCCATTAACCCGTATCATCAGGGAAATATAGGCATCAGCAATGAAGGAACGCAGAAATGCCGCCCGAAATTCTGGTGAGTTAACCCCGATATTAGCGCGCATCGCTTTCTCCTTTCATGGTGCTGGTTTCTCTCACCACACCTTCCAGCTGATCGGCAATGCAGGCCATGATGGCTGCGGCCCCTTCAGCAGAAACTGTTCTCGGCCCACTCATTGCAGGCAATGACAGAACTTCGGCAAGAAATTCGCTGGCCAGCGCAGCCCGTAAAAGACGGCTCTCGCCCGCTTCAGACAAGGTGCAACCGTGTTTAGTAATCGGTAAATGGCTCATGCGCTCACCTCCCCGAAATTTTTCATCGGAATACGTGCGGCGAAGCTCAGTACAAATTCAGCAACGAGTTTCAGACGTGCTGCACGTTCGCAGGTTGCAACAGTACGCACAGCGAATGGACGTGCGGCATAGTCAGCACGGCGAACAGCGAGAAATACAAAGGTAAATTGGGGGCGAGAAAAAGCAGGGATCGTAGCCATGGTGGCAGTCTCCGTTAGATAGCGTGTAAAGCTACCACCGGAGTTCCTACACTCATGGGTGGTAGCCCAGACGGGGGTAGGAATACCGGCTCTAACGGATACCGGCCAGCCCGAAAGCTGCCCCGCCTGGACTACCATAATTCTGACAATGTGGCGCAAAAAAAGACAAGAAACGATTAATCGCCACACCATTAAATAAAGGTGAGTCAAAGCTACGACACAAAAAAACACGCCTGGCGCGTGTTGTGTCGCCGTTAGATTACTCGGGTTCCTACGCCCGGTTGCCGATTTTGCGGCAACGCTGCGAATATAGCCCGAGCAATTAGCATGGTGCAAGAATTTTATAACCGAATTATGTTTGTTGAACATATAGATAAACCCTGGCATTCTTAAACCTCAGACCGAAGTTTCGGTTTTTCATAATCCTGTTGCTGTGCATAAGACCCGCTTTTGGCGGGTCTTTTTGTTTCTAAAGTCTCAGTCAGAAAAAGTCACTGCACTCTCATCAACAGCCGCATAAAGCTCCGGCTCTCCTAGCGCATAGCCTTCATTGCGAAGATAAGAATTCACGTATTCACATTTCTCATCATCAAACTCAGCCCGAAACGAGCGAGTGCGTGACTGGGTGTAAATGTGCAGATTATCCAGCGTAGTTATCGCAAGACGTTTGCCCGGCATAAAGGGCGGAACAAAAGCAAAACGGCCAGCTACGGAACTGACTGCCATTTGTGCGGCATCTACATCTGCCGGGCGATCAGCTGTGTTAAAAAGCTTAAGGCGCTGTTTAGCAGCTAGTTCAGCGCCAACCAGAACCACCAGGCGCGGATCTTCACGATAAGGTTCGGCAATCAGCTCTGTAATGAGGTGGTTAGCAAGCAGGTCAAGATTCTTCCATTCCCCGGTATCTCCGAGTGTAATAGGGGTGCTTAAAACCTGTTGACCATCCTGATAGTCTTTTGCCAGCGCATGCCACCCGATGTTTACGTCTTCACCTTTTTTATTCATCTCTGGATCAGTCGTATCCGCAATCGACTCACCATTAAAACCAACCCGCAGCATATCCAGCGCATAAGCCTGGCTAAAAAAAGTAGAGATCGTTTTATCGAATTCACCCTGAACACTTGTATTATAAATATGTGACATATCTAAATAGCTGATTCGTGCACAAGTGTCCGTTTCGGATAGAAAAAACTCAGTACCATTTACCGCTAACATCTTACTGAATCTGCCACCATGAACTCGGCCTGTATGCAATTCGCTGGCTCCAATATTTATGGCATTACCTGAAACAGCATTAACATCGCGCAACGTAATATTATTAATTAACCAACCAGACTCAAGAATTGAGCTTCGCAATAAATTTTCAGTTGGCTTGCTCAATGCAAAGCGTCTGCTGGAATCATCCTGATAATTTGTACCAGATACGAATTTACTGTGATAACGGCGTGCAGCGTCCGGCCTTTCGGCTTTGAATGCGTACATATTTTTCCCTTTATATTATTTAAGAAAAGATTTTTTTCTTGAAGTCGGATAACTGATTAAATTTTACAGCATGCTCGGCATACTCGTGATCGCTTACTACGGAGCGTAAAATTGCATTTTCAGCACGATAATACTCCCGGTAGGCCATAGTTCGACTAACCCCGCCCCTATCCAGTTCGTAACGGTCATTTGGAAATTTGCAGCACTTAAGAATGTGATCAACTGCTTTATCCAATGCACACAGAGCAGCCATGATAAATCTCACATCCCGAACTAAAACTGCATCGTTTAAAATATTAATAAACTCGGTTGGGGAAGTTAACTGTCTGGAAAACGAATTCTGATATTTTTTACTAATGTTCTTACCAATATGTTCAGCCTCTTCAAGTAGCAAACCTCCGAATCCTCTGAAGATACTTACGCGCGATTGCTGTTCTTTTAGCCGTGATTTTGCTGAATTGTATTGTCTTTCATAAGCATCACGTGTCACTTTCACAGCATTTTTGTTTTTGACTTCAGCAACCGTTCTTGAGTTAACATTTAATCCTGCATTTTTTAACGCGTACTCAGCAGAAGCAACATCCCTTTGTCTAAAAGATAACTCTTCTTCTTCACAGTGACACAGCCTTTCAAATCGACTCATCAAAAGATTGATTTCATCTGCAACTGCTTCTGTATCGGGGATTGTCAGTCCAGTTAAAGAATGTAGTTTTTCTCCCTTTCCGCGAAATTTATTTAAAGAGTAAATCTCTATTATTCTTACAATACATGCTGCATCACTATATTCATCTTTAAAGATGCTTGGCTGATAACTATTTAAAAGCGATGCACTTTCATTTTTAATTGACAATAGTTCATTTCCATTTTGAGCACTTACCATTTCACAGCCTCCTATGAGCAATTACTCTTTCTGTTCTGAATGTTTCTCTCTATCCATTCATTGATTTCTGTTTCTACCCATGCGACAGATCGAGCGCCAATAGACACTTGATCAGGGAATTCTTTATTTTTTATCTTTAGATAAATCGTTGATTTTGGTAGGCCTGTTAATTTTATTACATCCATCATTCTTAAAAGCCTTAATTTTTTATATGCCGAATCGCTTTGAGACATAAAACTCATAGTTTTGCCCTTTATAATTAATATTTACTTCTGAATTAGTCCTGATTGGATGTTTCTATACTTACACAGATAAATTTATTCGTAAAGGAAGCCTCAATTAGAGTCATTCAAAAATATTGAATGCCACCTTGTGACAAATATAGACCAATATTACTTAATATTATTGAGCAACAACTATTGGCAACAGCTGTTAACCGCTGATAATCATCAAATTTGACGAATGAAATATGTAACAATTTGTAATAATAAAAGGCTGGAGGCTGGAGGCTGGAGGCTGGAGGCTGGAGGCTGGAGGCTGGAGGCTGGAGGCTGGAGGCTGGAGGCTGGAGGCTGGAGGCTGGAGGCTGGAGGCTGGAGGCTGGAGGCTGGAGGCTGGAGGCTTTTCAGAATGTCCCCATACCAGACAAATTATCAAGGAGAAATATGCATGTATAAGTATGTGTATATAAAATAGATTATATAATATAAATAAACAATTTATTCAATGAGTTATGATGCAAATTCGATTCCTGCAGGGGACACTTTACACCTCTTCACTACTCTTACTCGTCACAAAATAAAGCCATCACCCCTCTTCTTTTATTCCATAATATAAATGGTCCCAGAGCGGCATAATTTCATGAAAAACAAGTCATAGCACAGATTGTATAAGGGTGCTACTCTACGCAACCCGCCTTATCTCGGCAGTGGTCTGGCAACGCCGTAAAGTTGGGTAAGGCCTGAAACCATCACCCTAAACTACGGTCTAAATCAGTATGTTGTAACGCAACGTTTGCGCTACCTTCTCAGGTTTTATATAGGTCCACTATTTTGTCTCAATGCAAATTTGAACGTGCATTTCTTCACCCACGTTACTGGCTCACATGGTTCGGTCTTGGCCTGCTCTGGTTGCTCGTTCAATTGCCCTATCCCGCTATACAAGTGCTTGGCTCAAGTTTAGGCAGCGCTTCACGTTACTTTTTGAAACGCCGTGAATCCATCGCCCGCAGAAATCTGGAATTATGTTTTCCTCAATATACTGCTGAGCAGCGTGACAAACTGATCGCCGAGAATTTCAAATCCATAGGCATGGCACTGCTGGAGACCGGCATGGCCTGGTTCTGGCCGGACGCGCGCGTGCGCAAATGGTTTGATGTCGAAGGCCTGGAAAACCTGCAGCAGGTGCAGGCACAGAATCGTGGCGTGATGGTCATCGGCGTACATTTTATGTCACTCGAATTGGGCGGCCGCGTCATGGGGCTGTGTCAGCCGATGATGGCAACCTACCGTCCGCATAACAATCGGCTGATGGAATGGGTGCAAACACGTGGCCGTATGCGCTCGAATAAAGCGATGATCAGCCGCAACAATCTGCGCGGTCTGGTCAATGCCCTGAAGAAAGGTGAAGCGGTGTGGTTCGCGCCCGATCAAGATTACGGACGCAAAGGCAGCAGTTTTGCGCCCTTCTTCGCGGTGAAAGATGTCGCCACCACCAACGGCACGTTTGTGATTTCACGCCTGTCCGGATCGCCAATGCTCACGGTTACCATGATCAGAAAAGCGGATAAGTCGGGCTATCGTTTGTTTATCTCGCCAGAACTGCATAATTACCCGCAGGATGAGCAAGCCGCAGCGACCTACATTAACAAAGTTATCGAAAACGAAATCATGCGCGCACCCGAACAATATCTCTGGGTACATCGCCGCTTTAAGACTCGCCCTGTGGGTGAAACCTCGCTCTACATCTAGCCTCTTCGAACGGTTAGTTTCGCTAAGAAACTAACCTTTTCAGTCACCTGTAATCACCTGCCGAAATTGTCTTATTACCCCTTCGCTCAACGTTATTTATTCCGCTGTGAAATTATACTGTCGCCGTTCCACGACAGTCGTAAGCTACGGAAATAATGAGAAAAAATGCCCCTTGCTCCCCCCTGTATTTAGGCGTACATTAGCGCCGTCTGGCAACGGGAACGCACAGAATTCTGAGCTGGAGTCATCGACGTTACGGGATAATTCTTATTTCCGGTTTGGTCTGATTTCAACTCTCTATACTCAGTTGGACTTTGTTTTTAAGGCGTATCTTTTGATGCGCGGAGCGATGAACGTGAAATATTTCTTTATGGGCATTTCGGTGATTGTTTTAGTCTGGGCCGGAACCTTTGCCCTGATGATCTGAGCGAAGAAAATACAGTTAAAAAAACAGGAGCCATTAGGCTCCTGTTTTTTTATGCACGCATTTTTACGGGCACATTGCCTATTCCGATTTTCTCTCTACCGGCAACAACCCGTCTGCGCGGAACATCCCTTTAATGCCTCTTATCGCCTGGCGAATGCGATCGCTGTTTTCGATCAGCGCAAAGCGTACGTGGGTATCACCATAGTCACCGAAACCGATGCCCGGAGAGACGCACACTTTTGCATCCTGGAGCAGTTTTTTGGCAAACTCCAGAGACCCCATTGCAGCGTAGTGCTCAGGGATTTTGGCCCAGACGTACATCGAGGCTTTCGGCATCTCAACCATCCAGCCCGCCTCGTGCAAGCCTTTTACCAGCACATCGCGGCGACGTTTGTACTGCGCTGCGATGTCATGTACGCATTGCTGATCGCCTTCCAGCGCGGCAATTGCGGCGACCTGGAGCGGCGTAAAGGTGCCGTAATCGTGGTAACTCTTGATTCTCGCCAGGGCGTTTACCAGCGTTTTATTACCGACCATAAATCCGATACGCCAGCCCGCCATGTTGTAGCTTTTTGATAGCGTAAAGAACTCAACGGCGACGTCGCGCGCACCCGGCACCTGCATAATAGACGGCGCTTTCCAGCCGTCATACACGATATCGGCATACGCCAGATCGTGCACCACCAGCACGTCGTAGCGCTTCGCCAGCGCCACGACTTTCTCGAAGAACTCCAGCTCGACGCACTGCGCCGTAGGGTTCGACGGGAATCCGAGGATCATCATTTTCGGTTTTGGATAGCTTTCACGAATTGCGCGTTCGAGTTCGTTGAAAAAGTCGACGCCCTCAACCAGCGGGACAGAGCGAACCTGCGCCCCGGCGATCACCGCGCCATAGATATGGATCGGGTAGCTCGGGTTTGGCACCAGCACCGTGTCACCGTGATCCAGCGTCGCCAGCATCAGGTGCGCCAGCCCTTCTTTCGAACCGATGGTCACGATGGCTTCGCTTTCTGGGTCGATTTCTACGTGATAGCGATCCTGATACCAGCGAGAGATCGCCCGACGTAAACGCGGAATACCGCGCGACGTGGAGTAACCGTGAGTATCCGGGCGCTGCGCCACAGTGCAGAGCTTTTCAACAATATGCGGCGGCGTGGGGCCATCAGGATTACCCATGCTGAAATCGATAATGTCTTCGCCGCGCCGACGCGCAGCCATTTTCAGTTCAGCAGTGATATTAAAAACATAAGGGGGGAGACGATCGATACGCGTAAAACGGCGTTCAGGACTGGATTCAGCCATAGATTCCTCAGATTCACGTGAGCGCCCGGACCGTCCGAGCGACGCTGCCACGATTGTGGCATGCTTAGAAAATAGCCTGATTGAAAAGCCGCTGTCGAGAGGGTAACGAAAAAATATTTATCCCGCTAAAACCGGAAGCGTGCTGGGATGAAAAGCGGAAGTCATCTCTTCAGAACATTTATATGACGCCATTTTTTTAACGCCGCGATATCAATGAAGTAACACCCAAAGAGAGCATAAAGGCTAAATAGTCGGTATTAAGGTCATCAAAAATCAATCCCCTTTGAAGGGAGTGGTTTTTCCTCATTTGATAATTAAGCCAGATGTCTGGTCATTGTGCGCCAGGTTTCCTATCATAGATTTTTCCCGTTTTCCCAGGTTTACTCGTGCACGAAATATTCAATATGCTGCTGGCGGTCTTTGATCGTGCGGCATTAATGCTGATTTGTCTGTTCTTCCTGATCCGCATCCGGCTCTTTCGCGAACTTCTGCATAAATCCGCACACTCGCCAAAAGAACTTCTGGCCGTCACTGCCATCTTCTCGTTGTTTGCCCTGTTCAGCACCTGGTCCGGCGTGCACGTTGAAGGCTCGCTGGTCAACGTGCGTATTATCGCAGTGATGTCTGGCGGTATTTTGTTCGGTCCGTGGGTGGGCATTATCACCGGGATTATTGCCGGGACACATCGCTACTTGATTGATATCGGTGGCGTTACGGCGATCCCCTGTTTCATCACCAGTATTATCGCGGGTATTTTGTCCGGCTGGATTAACCGTAAAATTCCAAAAAAACAGCACTGGAGAGCGGGTATCGCCGCCGGAATGGTGTGCGAAACGCTGACCATGATTCTTGTGGTGGCCTGGGCGCCAAGCATTGAGCTTGGGCTGGATATCGTATCCAAAATCGGTATTCCGATGATCCTCGGCAGCGTCTGTATCGGCTTTATCGTGCTGCTGGTGCAAAGCGTTGAGGGTGAAAAAGAGGCCAGCGCCGCGCGTCAGGCGAAGCTGGCTCTAGATATTGCCAATAAAACCCTGCCGCTGTTCCGCCATGTGAACGCCGAATCCCTGCGCCAGGTTTGCGATATTATTCGTCGCGATATTCACGCCGATGCAGTTGCCATCACCAACATCGACCACGTGCTGGCGTATGTCGGCGTGGGCGAACATAATTATCGCGACAATGATGATACCGTCAGCCCAACGACTCGCCAGGCCATTAATTACGGTAAAATCATCATCAAAAACAATGATGAGGCCTATCGTACGCCCGAGATCCACTCGATGCTGGTGATCCCGCTGTGGGAGAAAGGCATCGTTACAGGCACCCTGAAAATCTATTATTGTCACGCACACCAGATAACCTCTTCGCTGCAGGAGATGGCCATTGGATTGTCGCAAATCATCTCAACTCAACTGGAGGTTTCCCGCGCTGAGCAATTGCGTGAGATGGCAAATAAGGCAGAACTGCGCGCCCTGCAAAGTAAGATCAATCCCCATTTCCTGTTTAACGCTCTGAACGCTATTTCATCGTCGATTCGCATGAATCCAGACACCGCTCGCCAGCTGATTTTTAATCTGTCGCGCTATCTGCGCTACAACATTGAATTGAAGGACGACGAGCAGATCGACATCAAAAAAGAGCTGTATCAGATTAAAGATTACATTGCGATTGAGCAGGCGCGCTTCGGCGATAAGCTCACAGTTATTTATGATATCGATGAAGAGGTTCACTGTGTGATCCCGAGTCTGTTGATCCAGCCGCTGGTCGAGAACGCTATCGTCCACGGCATCCAGCCGTGCAAGGGCAAAGGCGTGGTGACCATCAGCGTGGCAGAGTGTGGGAATCGCGTGCGGGTGGCAGTACGGGACACCGGGAATGGCATCGATCCCAGCGTGATTTCACGGGTGGAATCAAACGAGATGCCAGGCAATAAAATCGGCCTGCTGAATGTCCACCACCGCGTAAAATTGCTATATGGCGAAGGGCTGCATATCCGCCGCCTGGAGCCTGGCACTGAAATCGCTTTTTATGTCCCCAATGAACGGCTGCCCGTTCATACGCAGACGCTGTTGTTGCCTTGAGTCGGAGTGACGCATGAAAGTCATCATTGTGGAAGATGAGATCCTCGCCCAACAGGAATTAAGCTGGCTGATTAAAGAGCACAGCGAGATGGAGATTGTGGGCACGTTTGAAGACGGGCTGGATGTGCTGAAATTTTTGCAGCATAACCGGGTCGATGCCATTTTTCTGGATATCAATATCCCGTCGCTGGACGGTGTGTTGCTGGCGCAAAACATCAACCAGTTCGCCCACAAGCCGTTTATTGTGTTTGTCACCGCATGGAAAGAACACGCTGCTGAAGCTTTTGAACTGGAAGCCTTCGACTACATTCTGAAACCTTATCAGGAATCGCGCATCATCAGTATGTTGCAGAAGCTGGAACTGGCCTTCCGACAGCAAAACAGCCCGGCAGTCGCGCCTGCGCCCACTGCCACGCGCGAGAATGACACCCTGAATCTCATCAAAGATGAGCGGATTATCGTGACAAAGATGGACGATATTTATTATGCCGAAGCGCACGAGAAAATGACGTTTGTCTATACCCGTCGCGATTCGTTTGTGATGCCGATGAATATTACCGAGTTTTGCGCCAAGCTTCCGGCGTCTCACTTCTTCCGCTGCCACCGCTCGTTTTGCGTCAATCTGAATAAGATCCGCGAAATCGAGCCGTGGTTTAACAACACCTATATTTTACGGCTGAAGGATCTGGAGTTTCAGGTGCCGGTGAGTCGCAGCAAAGTGAAAGAGTTCAGGCAGTTGATGCATTTCTAATGCCCTCTTCGGATGAAGAGGGCGGTGTGGAATCAGAGATATTGTCCCAGGGTTTGGCGCAGATGTGCGCCAGCCCCGAGCAGGCCAGGATTGTCATGCACGATCAGGTAAACCGGAATATCCTGCACGTAGGATTTGAAGCGTCCTTTGTCTTCAAAACCACCACGGAAACCGGATGCTTTGAAGAATTCAAGGAATCGCGGCACAATTCCGCCGGCGATATAAACGCCGCCAAAGGTGCCTAAATTCAACGCCAGGTTGCCGCCAAAACGTCCCATGATCACGCAGAACAGCGACAGGGCGCGACGGCAGTCGGTGCAGCTATCCGCCAGCGCGCGCTCGGTGACGTCTTTCGGTTGCAGGTTTTCAGGCAGGCGACCGTCTGATTTCACAATCGCGCGATACAAATAGACCAGCCCAGGACCGGACAGCACGCGCTCTGCCGAAACGTGCCCCAGTTCGGCGCGAAGCTCCTGCAGAATAATGCCCTCTTCTTCGCTGTTCGGTGCGAAATCAACGTGACCGCCTTCGCCCGGCAGACTGACCCAACGTTTATCCACGTGAACCAGATGTGAAACCCCGAGCCCAGTGCCTGCACCGTAAACGGCAATCGGTTTGCCCTCGACCGGTTTATCCCCGCCAAACTGAATCAGATGTTCCGGTTTGAGCATCGGGATCGCCATCGATACCGCCGTGAAGTCGTTAATAATTTCCAGATGCGCGAAACCGAGGTTCTTTTTCATTTCGGCAATCGAAAATGCCCAGGTGTGGTTGGTCATCGCCACCCAGTCGCCGGTTATCGGACAGGCAATGGCGATGCAACCATCCTCTACGCTGACCTTATGCTCATCCAGATAGACGCGCACTACCGCCTCAAGGCTTGGATAATCCAGCCCTGAGTAAGCTTTTGCCTGAGAGATTTCACCGGTATTAATATCACATAGCGCCAGTCGGGCGTTGGTGCCGCCCACATCGCCTACTAAAGCATACTTTGTCATTCTTCTACTGCTCCGCTAAAGTCAGAATAAATCTTTGGGACACTGTAAGTTTAAGGCGGGATAACAACAACGACCCGAATGCGTGTGGCCCAGGATAATCGATCTACGTCACAGAATAACTTTACCGTTTCAGCAGCTTTTGCACTATTGCCGTCAAACTGATTGTGCAAAACCACGCTTACTATTTTTGTACAAGGAAATCATCATGCTTCATCCGCGCGCCCGAACCATGCTGCTGTTAGCGACGCCTGCGCTAATCATCGGTATTGCGTCAAGCCTGGTGTTAATCGTGGTGATGAAAGTCGCCTCGGTGCTGCAAACGTTATTATGGACCTCTCTTCCTGGACAATTCGGTATCGATGCGGCCTCTCCGGTCTGGATTATCCTGATGTTAACGCTAACGGGTATTGCGGTGGGTCTGGTGATTCGCTTTAGTCCAGGTCACGCAGGCCCCGACCCTGCACTTGAGCCACTGATTGGCGCCCCCGTTAACCCGGCGGCCCTTCCGGGGCTGATTCTGGCTCTGGTAATTGGCCTGGCGGGCGGTGTGAGCCTCGGGCCAGAACATCCGATTATGGCGGTGAATATTGCCCTCGCGGTGTATCTCGGGGCGCGCGTTTTACCACGAGTGGGTGCACTCGACTGGACCATTCTGGCGTCGGCAGGCACGATTGGCGCGTTGTTTGGCACGCCCGTCGCCGCCGCGCTGATCTTTTCTCAAACGCTCAGTTCCGATAACGACGTTCCGCTGTGGGATCGGTTGTTCGCCCCGCTGATGGCAGCGGCTGCCGGTGCGCTGACCACCAGCCTGTTCTTCCAGCCGCATTTTTCGCTGCCCATCCCGCACTATGGACACATGCAGCTGGCGGATATTTTCAGCGGAGCCATTGTCGCCGCTATCGCCATTGCACTCGGTATGGTTGCTGTATGGTGCTTACCGCGCCTGCACCTGTTGATTCATAAGCTAAAACACCCGGTATTGATTCTGGGCGTCGGCGGATTTTTGCTCGGTATTTTGGGCGCCATTGGCGGGCCAATCACCCTCTTCAAAGGCCTGGATGAGATGCAGCAGATGTCGTTTAGTCAGGTCTTTAGCGTGTCGGACTATTTCATGTTCGCGGTAGTGAAACTGGCTGCCGTAGTGGTGGCAGCGGCGTGCGGTTTTCGTGGCGGGCGTATCTTCCCGGCGGTGTTCATTGCCGTGGCGCTGGGCCTGATGTTGCATGAACACGTCGATGCAGTCCCAGCGGCCATTACCGTTTCTTGTTCAATTCTGGGACTGGTACTGGTGGTGACGCGTGATGCTTGGCTGAGCCTGTTTATGGCCGTGGTGGTGGTCCCGGATACTAATCTGCTGCCGTTGCTGTGTATTGTGATGTTGCCCGCCTGGCTCCTGCTGGCGGGCAAACCGATGCTGATGGCCTGGCGACCAAAGAAATAGTCAGGCGTTATTTCGCGCTTCCAGCGCCTGGGTGATGGCGCTCAACAGCGGAGGGATGTCCTCTTTGGGCAGCATAACCTCAATCAACGACAGCTTTTCGCTGTGCGCGACTTTCTCCAGAACCTCTGCGAGCTGCACCGTTTCGCTCACCCGCCAGCACTGTGCCTGATTATTCTGGCTCAGCGCCTGCGGGATTTGCGTCCAGTTCCACAGGGCGATGTCATTGTAGCGCTGCTTCGGCCCATGAATCGCCCGCTCAACCGTGTAACCTTCGTTATTCAGCACCAGAATCACCGGATGCTGTTTATCCCGCAGCATCGACCCCATTTCCTGTATCGTTAGCTGCGCTGCTCCGTCGCCTGTCAGGACAATCACCCGTCGCTCAGGACAGGCGGTTTGCGCACCAAATGCCGCCGCCAGGGTGAAACCAATTGAACCCCACAGCGGCTGAACGATAAAGTTCACATCGGTTGGCAGGCGCAATGCAGCTGCGCCAAAAGCGGAGGTTCCCTGATCGGCAAGAATGATATCGCCGGGGCGGATAAAGGGTTGCAGGGTATGCCAGAAATTATCCTGGGTGAGGGTTTCATCGTGATGCTGATGAGTAAGTGGTGCCTGCCGGGCCGGAGTTGTCTGGCTCACGAGATGCTGCTGACATAGCGAAGAGAGAATATCGACGGCTTTAGCCATCGGTACCCCGGTGAACCAGCGGTCCCCAACTCGCGTCGCGTGTGGCTGGACTTCAATCGTTTTTCCAGCAGGGAGTTTATGCGTAAAACCGGCGGTGAGCGTATCGGTGAAACGCGTGCCGACACAAATGACAGTATCCGCCTCTTCTATGGCTTCTCTGACTTGCTCTGCGCTGGCCGCGCCGCTGTAGGTGCCGTAAAAACCGGGCTGGCGCTCATCAAAGATTCCTTTGCCCATCAGCATCGTCGCATGAGCCATCGGTGAATCATTAACCCATTTCTGCAATTGATCTTTCAACCCATAACGCAGAACCAAAAAATCAGCCAAAAGCGCGGTACGTTTGCTGGTAACGAGGCGTGATTCCGCGGCATCGCGAAACGCTTTCAGGCAAGCGCTGTCGGCGTGAGATGTACGTTCTGTGAGAGCGTTTACAGGCGGTATTGCCGGTTTTTTTGCCACATCTGCGGGTAACATCAAATACCCCGGACGCCGCTCTCGCAGCATGACCGACAACACCCTATCGATTTCATAGCAGGCATTTTGTTCGGTGAGAATAGCCTGTGCCACCGTCACGGGTTCACTCATGCGGTAAAAATGATGAAACTCACCGTCTCCCAGCGTGTGGTGCAAAAGCTCGCCTTTCTGTTGAGCGGCACTCCCCGGCGCCCCGACGATATGCAGCACTGGAACGTACTCTGCAAAGCTGCCAGCGATGCCGTTCATTGCGCTTAACTCCCCGACCCCAAAGGTCGTCAACAGCGCGGAAAAGCCCTTGCAGCGGGCATATCCATCAGCAGCATAGGCCGCGTTCAGTTCGTTTGCACAGCCCACCCAGCGAATGTCGGGACTGTCGATAACATGGTCGAGAAACTGCAAATTATAGTCGCCCGGCACGCCGAACAAATGTTCAGCGCCACAGTGTTTTAGTCGTTCAAGCAGATAATCAGCGACGCAGTATGGGGTTCGCATAGCAGGTGTCCTTCTGACGTTGACCTCACCTTGAGTATTAAAGAAGCGTGATGGCTGTCCAGAAACGGCGACAAGATGGCTCTGGAAAGAATGCTTTACGAAAAATGGCGGTGTAATCTGATTTACAGCGCCACGGTGTAAACGTATACACTGCTGGAATATTTCAGGTCAGAGGGGTTAAGCAATGGTTTTTCAGGCGGATAAAATGCGTTATCAGTCAATGCAGTATCGTCGTTGTGGCCAGAGTGGTTTAAAGCTGCCCGCCATTTCACTGGGTTTATGGCACAACTTTGGTGATACCACGCTCATTGACACCAGTCGCCAACTTTTACAGCGGGCATTTGAACTGGGGATTACCCATTTCGATCTGGCCAACAACTATGGTCCGCCTCCAGGCTCGGCGGAAAGTAATTTTGGCCGTATTTTCCGGGAAGATTTTCAGCCCTATCGCGATGAACTGATTATCTCGACCAAAGCGGGCTATACCATGTGGGAGGGTCCCTATGGCGACTGGGGTTCGCGTAAATACCTGATCTCAAGCCTCGATCAAAGTCTCAAACGTATGGGACTGGAATACGTTGATATCTTCTATCATCACCGCCCGGACCCGGAAACGCCGCTGCGCGAGACAATGAAAGCGCTCGACCACGTGGTGCGTCAGGGGAAAGCCCTGTACGTCGGGTTGTCGAATTACCCGGCCGAGCTGGCGCGCCAGGCGATTGAGATCCTGGAAGATTTGGGTACGCCGTGTCTTATCCATCAGCCTAAATATTCCATGTTTGAACGTGCGCCGGAGCAAGGGTTGCTGTCTGTTTTGCAGGAGAAAGGCGTCGGCTGTATTCCGTTCTCTCCGCTGGCCGGGGGCCAACTGACCGACCGTTATCTGAACGGAATTCCGGCGGATTCTCGCGCAGCCAGCGGGAGCCGCTTCCTCAATCCAGATCAGATAACAGAGGATAAAATCAGTCAGGTGCGCGCGCTAAACGCGCTGGCTGAAGGTCGCGGTCAAAAGCTCTCACAGATGGCGCTGGCGTGGGTATTGCGCCATGACGCGGTCACTACGGTGCTAATTGGTGCCAGTAAGACCGCACAAATTGAAGACGCCGTGGGTACGTTAACTAACCTTCATTTCAGCGCCGATGAGCTGAGTGCCATTGACGCGATCCTGAATCGGACAAAATAAATGCACTTTTAGCAAAACGTGCTCACCTTGACGAATTAGGAGTTGAGGCGATTAAACGGGGCTTTACGGCCCCGTAATATTGCGTTAACAGGCCGTCTAAGGCCCCGATCGTGAAGGAGAAGAACAATGTTCAGGTCACTGATTCTTGCAGCAGTACTCTTGGCTTCAGCCCCGCTGATCGCTAATGCTGGCGAAATCACCCTGTTGCCATCAGTAAAATTACAAATTGGCGATCGTGACAATTATGGTAACTACTGGGACGGCGGTGGCTGGCGCGACCGTGATTACTGGCACCGCAACTATGAATGGCGAAAAGACCGCTGGTGGAGGCATGATAATGGCCGCCATCGTGGCTGGGATAATCGCAAAGCGTACGAGCGTGGCTACCGTGAAGGCTGGAGTGACCGGGACGATCGTCGCGGACCACACGGTCATGGACGCGGCCACGGACACGGCGGTCATCGCCACTAAAATACAAAAAGGAGCCAAATGGCTCCTTTTTTCATGCATGGGCTCTTAAAGACCCAGCGCCGTCCCGATCAACAGCCATAGGTTCAACGCCACCACCAGCACCACGATAATCCACCCGATGCGTCTGACCAGCGTAGTGTTCACCAAATCGCCCATCAGGGTTTTATTGCTGGTAAAGATCAGCAGTGGAACCAACGCCAGCGCGATACCAAAGCTCAATAAAACCTGGCTCATCACCAGAATGCGCGTCGGATCCAGTCCCATCAGAATGACAATAAACGAAGGCAGCATCGTGACGGAGCGGCGCACCCACAGAGGAATGTGGAAACGCACGAATCCCTGCATGACCACCTGCCCTGCCAGCGTCCCGACGACCGTTGACGACAACCCTGCCGCCACCAGACTCAGGCCAAAAATGGTTGCCGCCGCGTGGCTCAGAAGAGGTTCCAGCGTCAGGTAAGCCTGATCGAGATCGGCAATCCCCGTGTGACCGTTAAAGTGGAACGCAGCCGCCGCCGTCGCCATCATCGCCAGATTAACGAACCCGGCGATGGTCATGGCGATCCCGACATCCCATTTGGTGGCCGAATAACGCTCCTGGCGCGAACCTTCATGGGCGTGCTGCGTCAGGGAAGAGTGAAGATAAATGACGTGCGGCATGATGGTCGCACCCAGCACACCAGCCGCCAGGAATACCGCTTCCGACGTCGGCAAGCTTGGGATAATCATTCCTTTACTGAGCTGCACCAGATTCGGTTGAGAGAAAATCAGCTCGACAATGTAAGCCGCCGCGACAAACAGCAGCAGACCGCCAATCACCAGCTCAAGAGGCTTTTGCCCGCGCCGTTGCAGCATCAAAATCAGGAAAGTGGCAATCCCGGTCAGCACGGCGCCTTGCAGGAGCGACACGCCCAGGATCAGCTTGAAGCCGATGGCCGCGCCGATAAACTCCGCCAGGTCGGTCGCCATCGCAATGATCTCTGCCTGCACCCAATAAAACCAAACCACCGGACGCGGATAGTGATCGCGAATCTGTTCTGCGAGATTTTTCCCTGTCGCAATGCCGAGCTTTGCAGACAGCACCTGAATGAGCATCGCCATGAAATTGGCCCACACCACGACCCACAGTAATTTATAGCCAAAGCTGGCCCCGGCCTGAATGTTGGTCGCAAAATTGCCCGGATCGATATAGCCGATGGCGGCAATGAACGCAGGTCCCATTAATGCAAACCTCAGCTTGCGCGCTGCTCTGCCACTGCTACCCTCTACGCGACTGTTAGTCATTTCTGCCTCTGGAAATATAGCCTTTGCTATGTTTCATGCTATCAAAATGAGAATGATTATCAAGATCATTTAAGATGTTTATAGTGATTTCTCTGATAGCAAAGAACGATAGCTGGGGCGGGTGCAATGAAACGATCTCACAGGAGATGAAATCGACAGTCATTTGTGAAGCGTAGCACACAAACGTAACTTTTCACTCATTTACATAACATAACAGAAGTGTATGGTTGATCACTATTTTTGAGACTCGTCACAGGATGTAACTATAGTGTGGTCTTGATCTCGTTTTCTTTGTGCTTGTTACATAGAATGTGCACGGAAATTAAACCTGCCTCATATTTGGAGCAAATATGGACCGCGTCCTTCATTTTGTCCTGGCACTTGTTGTCGTTACTGCACTTGCATTGCTGGTCAGCACAGACCGCAAAAACATTCGTATTCGTTATGTTGTACAGCTGCTCGTCATTGAAGTTTTACTTGCGTGGTTCTTCCTGAACTCCAACGTAGGCCTGGGCTTCGTGAAAGGCTTCTCCGAAATGTTCGAAAAACTGCTCGGATTTGCTAACGAAGGGACGAACTTTGTCTTCGGCAGCATGAACGATCAAGGCCTGGCATTCTTCTTCCTGAAAGTGCTTTGCCCAATCGTCTTTATCTCTGCGCTGATTGGTATCCTGCAGCACATCCGCGTTCTGCCGGTTGTGATTCGCGCGATCGGTTTCCTGTTATCCAAAGTGAACGGCATGGGTAAACTGGAATCTTTCAACGCAGTCAGCTCCCTGATTTTGGGTCAGTCTGAGAACTTTATCGCGTATAAAGATATCCTCGGCAAAATGTCCCGTAACCGCATGTACACCATGGCGGCTACCGCAATGTCTACTGTTTCCATGTCTATCGTGGGCGCATACATGACAATGCTGGAACCAAAATACGTGGTCGCCGCACTGGTTCTGAACATGTTCAGCACCTTTATCGTTCTGTCGCTGATCAACCCTTACCGTGTTGACGCCAGCGAAGAAAACATTCAGATGTCTAACCTGCACGAAGGCCAGAGCTTCTTCGAAATGCTGGGTGAATACATTCTGGCAGGCTTCAAAGTGGCGATCATCGTTGCTGCGATGCTGATCGGCTTCATCGCCCTGATCGCTGCGCTGAACGCACTGTTCGCTGCGGTGCTGGGTATCTCCTTCCAGGGCATCCTGGGCTACATCTTCTATCCAATTGCCTGGGTGATGGGTGTTCCTGCTCACGAAGCGCTGCAAGTGGGCAGCATCATGGCCACCAAACTGGTTTCCAACGAATTCGTTGCAATGATGGATCTGCAGAAAATTGCCAGCACGCTTTCTCCGCGCGCAGAAGGCATTCTGTCTGTGTTCCTGGTTTCCTTCGCTAACTTCTCTTCCATCGGTATCATCGCCGGTGCGATTAAAGGTCTGAACGAAGAACAAGGCAACGTGGTTTCTCGCTTCGGCCTGAAACTGGTTTACGGTTCTACTCTGGTGAGCGTACTGTCCGCGTCTATCGCTGCGCTGGTACTGTAATCCAAATAAAAAACCGGGGGTTTGCGCCCCCGGTTTTTTTACGCCTGCAGTTCGTCAAGCGGCTGAGGTTTTCCCAGCAAATAACCCTGCAAATAATCCACGCCGATATCCAGTAACATCTGTCGCTGCTCAGGCGTTTCGACAAATTCCGCCACCACACACAACGATTTAGTCTTCGCCAGACTACAAATCGACTTCACGATCGTCGCATCCATGCTGTCCGTACAGATATCTTTCACGAAGCAACCATCGATTTTAATGATGTCAGCCTGCAGTCGTTTAAGCCGCTCATAGTTGGCGTATCCCGTACCAAAATCATCGATCGCAATTTTGAAACCATACTCACGCAGCTGCTGGATATTCTGAATACTGGACTCTGAATCTGAAAAAGCCTGTTCTTCAGTGACTTCAATGATGACCGCCTGAGGGACAACCGCGTAGCGTTTAAACAGTCCCACAATTTCAGCGGCCACCTCTTTTTGATTGAGCGTCATCGGCATCAAATTGACGGAGAAACGGGCTCCGCAATTCGTCGTGGGGTGATCGCGGAGCCACTTAAGCAGGTTCTCGAGTACACACAGATCGAAACGGTGGCTGAGGTTAAACTGTGCAATCAGAGGGATGAACCGATCCGGGGTAATGATTTCACCATCGCTCTCCAGACGGGTTAAAATTTCATGGTAGCCCTCACCTGCTGCGTTCTGAATTGGTTGAGCATATAAACGCACGCCTCCCTCATCAAGGGCCCGTTTTACACGGCTGAGCATTAATACCCGATCGGTTGTTTGCCCCGCGACCGTCTCAATGCTGTTGGTCAGCGCCAGCACTCTGTGCGTCACGCAAGATTGCTCAGAAAGCCAGCTCAGTTGCCCCAGCGTGTGGTGAAGGTTTTCGCCATCATGCCCTTCCAGCTCTCCCCAGGACGCCCCAAATTCGATGTCCAGCCCGGTATTGTTCCAGTAGATTTTACGGCTGTTCAACCGATCGACGATGTGCTGTAAACGCTCACCGGTATCTGGCCCTGAGAGTACTAAAATCAATTCGCTGCCCGGCAGCTGGAAGAATTTTTCATTCGCCTGCAATAAAGGCTGCACCGCCGACGTGATGGCGCGCTTGCAGTGGATGCGCATCAACATGCCGTAATGGCGGCTGAGAAAGCCCAGATTCCCCATGCGCAGACAGCAGATTTTGGCATCCGGGTGCCGCAGCAAATAGTCTTCCAGCGCCCGCATATTAGCGAGGCCCGTGAGCGGGTCGGTCAATGCCCTTTCATGCCAGCCCTTCTTTAGCCATTCGCTGCGGTGGTAAATCCGCGACATGTACATCAGGCAGATGGCAAAGGAAATCAGCACCGACAGGACGAACGCCAGCGCATAGCCCGTCTGTACACCGTTGAGGAAATTTTTGTTGTAAGACAGGAGCAGAAAAGCGGAAATCGCCCAGCTCAGAGAAACAAGGGCGTAGCTCAAGCGACTTATAGCAACCGTGAAAAGGATAAAGATTACCGGAACCAGATAGCCGGCGATAAAACTGGCCTCAATCGGGGAGCATAAAACCACTAACCCCAGCGTCAGACATATTAGCCAGCCAAATGTAAATACGGAATGTTTATGAATAAGATAGGGCTTAACGCTGCGTAACCAGAAGGTTCTGGCATAGCGCGGATTAATTATCATTCTTAACGGATAATAGAACATCATCGTAAATATCAGGCTGGCACAAATCAGGCTCTGAATATCAACAATATTATAAATCGCGGTGCCATCGCCAAAGAAGTTAGAAATTGAAAGCGGAAAATCAAAGAAATATCCAGCCAGATACATTGACAACTTTATACCCAGGGGAATGACAAACCCCAGCCAGAAAATGCGTAATCCGATCTGCCGGTTCGGCAGCCCATAGCGCCAGCGCTTACCCATCGTGAAGCCAAGGATCGCGCAGACCGCAAAGACAGAAAACGTCTGGCAAAAAAGCACAACAGCGTGCTGCAGAGGAGTGAGCTGGAAGTAATATAAATTGGTTAAGGCAAAACTCAAGACAACAGGAAGAACCGCGCGGCGACCAAACAATAACATCATTGCCAGCATCACGCTTAAGGGAAGCCAGGCTAAATAGACGTAATGGCCGTCAAGAATGGAGCGAGGGGAAATAAAACGAGAGAAAGGCACCGCCAGCAGACATAAAATGAATGCCAGCATAAATATTCGTAAATTATTTGTAAGGTAACTTTTTGCTCGCAACAAGGGGCTATTTCCCAGTCGAATCATTGGTTGAAGAAATGGTAAGTTTATTAATTGAGCGAATCAAGTTCCCGGTTTTTAAATGAATGCTTTTCTTGATTTCGATTGAGGTCAGATTGATAAACATACACGGATGGCAACAAAAAAGGCAGGAGATGATAACAAATGCATAAAAAAACCCCCGCCTTTCGGCGAGGGTCTGAATTTTGGTGGAGCTAAGCGGGATCGAACCGCTGACCTCTTGCATGCCATGCAAGCGCTCTCCCAGCTGAGCTATAGCCCCACAGTGTTTTACGTTCCAAACTCTCCTGGATAAGAATTTGGTGGAGCTAAGCGGGATCGAACCGCTGACCTCTTGCATGCCATGCAAGCGCTCTCCCAGCTGAGCTATAGCCCCAACGTAAAGCTGTCGTGTTGACGGGCGGCATAATATGAATTCCATTGCAGAGTGTCAACGGCAAAATCAACGCAGCCCTTTCAATCGTCGAAAAATCATGCAAATGAGTCACAATGCGAAGCTGCTCGCAGCCAGTAGTTAAACCTGTCACATTTTCGCATAAAAGGGTGCTATAACATGAACCACTCATTAACCCTACTGATATTCAGGTAATTGCATGATCAAGGAACGAATGACGCCAGAGGAGTTGTCGCGACTCACTGGCTATAGCCGACAGACCATCAATAAATGGGTACGCAAGGAGGGTTGGAAAACATCTCCAAGACCAGGTGTTCAGGGTGGTAAGGCGCGTCTGGTTCACGTTAACGAAAAAGTGCGAGAGTTTATCCGCAGCGCATCCAGGATGACGGATGAACCTCAGCTCATTGAAAGCACAGCCAATAATAGCTCACTTAACGCTCTGCTGCTGACACTGGCCAATGAAATGACCCCGGATGAGCAAAAACAGCTGACGACGTTGTTACTGCGGGAAGGGATTACCGGATTGTTACAACGTTTAGGGATACGCGAACAGAGCTGATATGAAAAAATTACGGAGCAAAATGACCACGGAAGAGTTGTCCGATAGCCTTGGCGTCGCCAAACAAACGATTAACCGCTGGGTGCGTAAGCAAGGGTGGAAAACCGAAAGTTTGCATGGTGTAAAAGGCGGACGAGCACGATTGATCCATATCGACGCCCGCGTACGCGAACATATTATGAATATCCCTGCGATTCGTAACCGACAGGCTATTTATCAGCTTGCAGAAACGTCCGCCGAATATGAGGGGGCGAACACCACCAGCTTGTTACGGCAGGTGACCGGCGCACTGGAAAGTATGACGCTCATTGAGCAAGAAAAACTTGCCGTGCTGCTGGCCCGCGAAGGTATTCAGGGCTTCCTCGCCCGCCTCGGTATTGCTGAAGAACAGGCATAAAAAAACGGCAGGATAGCCTGCCGTTTTTGCTCTTCGTCTGCCCGACGTATTTACTGTTGGCTTTCGCGCTCAGTAATAAAATCCAGAGCTTTGTTAATGCGCGCAACGCTGCGCGTTTTGCCAATTGCATGAACGGTGACATCAAGTCCTGGGGATTGCCCAGCACCAGTCACGGCAACACGCAGTGGCATACCAACTTTCCCCATACCGACTTCCAGTTCGTCTGCCGTAGCCTGAATCGCGTTGTGAACATTTTCCGCAGTCCAGTCAGTCAGTGCAGACAGTTTATCACGCACGACTTCGAGCGGCTGACGAGCAACCGGACGCAGGTGTTTTTTCGCCGCGTCAGGATCAAACGCCTCGAACTCTTCGTAGAAATAACGGCAGCTTTCCGCAATCTCTTTAAGCGTTTTGCAGCGTTCACCCAGCAGTTTCACCAGATCCGCCAGCTCTGGGCCAGTGCGGGTATCAATATTCGCCTGCTCAATGTGCCATTGCAGGTAGGTTGCAACGTATTCCGGCGGCATGGTGTTGATGTAGTGATGGTTCAACCACAGCAGTTTATCGGTGTTAAATGCACTGGCGGATTTGCTCACTGCATTCAGGGAGAACAGTTTGATCATCTCTTCGCGGCTGAAGATCTCCTGGTCACCGCTGGACCAGCCCAGACGGACTAAATAGTTCAGCAACGCTTCCGGCAGATAACCGTCATCGCGGTATTGCATCACGCTGACAGCGCCGTGACGTTTGGACAGTTTTTTACCGTCATCGCCATTAATCATCGATACGTGCGCATAAATAGGCACCGGCGCATTCAGCGCTTTCAGGATATTAATCTGACGTGGTGTGTTGTTGATATGATCTTCACCGCGAATAACATGGGTGATTTCCATGTCCCAGTCATCAACCACAACGCAGAAGTTGTAGGTCGGTGAACCGTCAGTACGACGAATGATCAGATCGTCCAGTTCCTGGTTGCTGAACTCAATCGGGCCACGGATCTGGTCGTCGAAGATAACAGAACCTTCCTGCGGGTTAGCGAAACGCACAACGCAGGGTTCGTCATCGGCATGGTGCTCGTGGCTGTGGCGGCAGCGGCCATCGTAACGAGGCTTATCACCGTTCGCCATTTGCTCTTCACGCAGAGCTTCCAGACGCTCTTTGGAGCAGTAGCATTTATACGCGGTACCCGCGACCAGCATGTCGTCGATGACGGCGTTGTAACGGTCAAAACGTTTCGTCTGGAAGTACGGGCCTTCATCCCACTCCAGATTCAGCCAGTTCATCCCATCCATAATGGCTTCGATTGCTTCCGGTGTGGAACGTTCGAGATCGGTGTCTTCAATACGCAGCACGAACTCACCGTCGTGGTTACGTGCAAAAAGCCAGGAATAGAGAGCAGTACGTGCACCACCGACGTGCAGATAGCCTGTCGGGCTGGGCGCGAAGCGAGTTTTGATTTTCATGAAATGGCCTTACGTTATAAAGATGCCGACGACCGGCAAATGCTGGGATAAAAACAATGGGCAATATTCTATCACTGTGGGCCGATTCCTCAATGATGTTGCCTTATTGACGTGCAGGTTTACTAAATTTGTTTAGAAATCATGCTGCGCGGGCCATTTTGTGATCCGTTTGTTTAATTTTACGACGAACAAACAAAATCTTTAGAAAAGGCGTTGACTCATTTTCAACTCTCCCTATAATGCGACTCCACACAGCGGGGGTGATTAGCTCAGTTGGTAGAGCACCTCCTTTACACGGAGGGGGTCGGCGGTTCGAGCCCGTCATCACCCACCATTCATTTGTGAGTGATACCGCAGTGTAGCAAGAGATAAGATTTGGGTGATTAGCTCAGTTGGTAGAGCACCTCCTTTACACGGAGGGGGTCGGCGGTTCGAGCCCGTCATCACCCACCATTATCTTCTCTTGTAATAGCAGTACCGAAGTTTGGGTGATTAGCTCAGTTGGTAGAGCACCTCCTTTACACGGAGGGGGTCGGCGGTTCGAGCCCGTCATCACCCACCATTCGGGGCGTTAGCTCAGTTGGTAGAGCAGTTGACTTTTAATCAATTGGTCGCAGGTTCGAATCCTGCACGCCCCACCAATGTAAAAAAGCGCCCTAAAGGCGCTTTTTTGCTATCTGCGATATTCAAGATTCGAGCCTGCAGCAGGTTCGAGCCGAACGCAGTGAGGCAACGGAGCCGTAAGGCGACGGCCCGAAGGGCGAGCGAAGCGAGTTATCCTGCACGCCCCACCAATGTAAAAAAGCGCCCTAAAGGCGCTTTTTTGCTATCTGCGATTCCTGAATTTTCTCCCTCCCAGATCTGGCAGGTCCCCTCAAGCTATGGGTTTATTTGCCGATATGCTTGTTTTATGGCGAGAGGATTTAAAATGACAACAATACAGACATCAACTCCTTCAGTGCAGACCGGCAGCAGCGGTGGCAGCAGTTCCGGTGCAAGCGGTATCGCTTCGCAGATTAGCCGCCTGACATCGCAAATCACTAAGCTGACTCAGCAACTTAAGGATGTCGCGAACGGTAGCGGCAGCACCGAGGATAAGAAAAAACAGCAGGAGCTGCTTCAGGCTCAGATCAAAATGCTGCAAGCCCAACTGGCACAATTACAGCGCCAGCAGGCTGAAGAAGCCCAGCAAAAACAAGATCAAAAACAGGGCAAAATGGAAGGCGTTAACTCACCTTCCGCCGATCACCAGATTGATATCTACATCTAATCCTCTGGTGCATTAAATAACGGATCGCGTATGCGGGCCTCCATCAATCGCTGTGCCTGCATACGTACCACCTCCCAAAGCGCATGAGCCGCACCAGAAAGCGAGCGATTTTTACGCCGCGCAAGCATCAGTTTACGTTCTATGCACGGCGTGAAACGCCTGACAACAAGCCTACTCCCCTGCGGCAACGGCAGCGCCAGCGCGGGTAACACGCTGATGCCAATCCCGGCCTCCACCATTGGGAAAAGCGTCGCGGGATGTCCAATCTCCTGCACAATTGTCGCGTTCACCCTCTGCTGAGCAAGTGCCGCATCTATCAGCGGTCGGCTTCCCGATGCATAATCCTGTAATACCAGATTTGCGCCCTGCAACGACTGCCATGTCACCTGAGGCACCGATGCAAGAGGATCATCTTCGCGGCACAAGAGTAAAAATGGTTCTGACAGCACGACTTCACATTCGAGATCTGTCACTGGACCGGGATCGATAACAATGCCGAAATCAACGTCACCTTGCCTGATACTCTCCAGAACCCACTGCTGCGGCCTGTCGTGCAGTACAAAATCAATATCGGGATAGCGGCGATTACTTTCGGCAATGCATTGCGGAATCAAATGTGCAGAAATCGTCTGACTGGCCGCAACGCGGACTGTCCCGGAAAGCTGCTTCCCCACCCTGCCCACGTCACGCAGCGTACTGTTGAGTTCATCCAGCAGGCGCTCCAGACGCGCAGCCAGCTGCTGCCCCGCCTCGGTAAGTACCACTTCACGCGTGGTACGATCCAACAGGCGCACGCCGGTCTGTAATTCCAGTTCTTTTACGCTATGACTCACTGCCGACTGGCTCAGTCCGATCATCTCCCCGGCACGGCTAAAGCTGCGGGCCTGGGCGACGGTGACAAAAACACGAAGCTGACGAAGGGAATAATTCATCTGTTTTATTCATGAATGGATGCAATAAATCGATTTTATTTCTCAAACGGAACAAAGCACAATAGCGAAATCTGATTTCAGGAGCGTTTATGAAACTGTTTCGTGTTCTCGATCCCTTTACCCTTACGCTGATTGCCGTTGTCCTGCTGGCCTCTTTCTTCCCGGCGCGCGGTAGTTTTGTTCCGTTTATCGAAGGCCTGACAACGGCAGCTATTGCCCTGCTGTTCTTCATGCACGGGGCGAAGCTGTCTCGTGAAGCGATCATCGCCGGGGGCAGCCACTGGCGACTTCACCTGTGGGTAATGTGCAGCACCTTCATTCTGTTCCCGATCCTCGGCGTGCTCTTCGCCTGGTGGGCACCGGTGAACGTCGATCCGGCGCTGTATACCGGCTTCCTGTATCTGTGCATTTTGCCCGCGACCGTCCAGTCGGCCATCGCGTTTACGTCACTGGCTGGCGGCAACGTTGCGGCAGCAGTCTGCTCTGCATCAGCCTCCAGCCTGTTGGGGATTTTTGTCTCGCCACTGTTGGTTGGCTTGCTGATGAATATGCATGGCGCAGAGGGTAACCTTGAGCAGGTTGGTAAAATCTGCCTGCAACTGTTGCTGCCGTTCGTGCTTGGGCATCTTTCTCGTCCGTGGACCGGGGATTTCGTCGCGCGAAACAAAAAGTGGATTGGCAAAACCGACCAGACCTCGATTCTGTTAGTGGTTTACTCCGCCTTTGGCGAAGCCGTAGTGAATGGGATCTGGCACAAGGTCGGGATTGGTTCGCTGCTGTTTATCGCGCTGGTGAGCATCGTGTTACTGGCGATTGTGATCGCAGTGAATACTTTTGCCGCCCGTAAATTTGGCTTCAATAAAGCGGATGAAATCACCATTGTGTTCTGCGGCTCGAAAAAGAGTCTCGCCAACGGTATCCCGATGGCCAATATTCTCTTCCCGACGTCGGTGATTGGCATGATGGTGCTGCCGCTGATGATCTTCCACCAGATTCAGCTAATGGTCTGTGCGGTGATGGCGCGTCGTTACAAGCGCGAGACAGAGAAGCTGGCGCAGGAAGAGACCCGCGCCGCGAAAGCTTAAGGACGCTTGAGGGGCTGAACCAGATGGCTCAGCCCTTCGCTTTTAATGAGCAGTGTGATAGCCATCAGCTCGCCGAGTCGCCCGGCAGGGAATTGATCCTTACGCGCAAACCACAGAAAATACTCTTCCGGCACGTCAATCAATCGACGTCCCTTGTATTTTCCGAATGGCATTTCGGTATTGGCAATCTCGATGAGCTGTTCTTTCTCCACGTTACTCTCCCAGTAGCCTAATCATTTCGGCTTCGTCGATAACTTCAATGCCCAGCTCCTGCGCTTTCGCCAGTTTCGAGCCTGCCGCTTCACCGGCAATCACCAGATCGGTTTTCTTCGATACACTGCCCGCCACTTTTGCACCCAGCGCCACCAGACGCGCTTTGGCGTCGTCACGGGACAACTGACTCAGGCTGCCGGTGAGTACCACGGTTTTGCCCGCAAACGGGCTGTCGATCTCTTCGACGTTGACGACAACCGGTGCGGGCCAGTGAATGCCCTCTTCCAGCAATTTACCGATCACTTCGCGGTTGCTCTCTTCCGCAAAGAAGTTAAAGACGTGAGTGGCAACGACGATACCGACGTCCGGCACTTTTTGCAGATCGTCAATCGAGGCCTTTTCGAGCAGCTCAAGCGTACCGAAATGAGCAGCCAGTCCGGCAGCGGTCGCCTCACCGACTTCACGAATACCCAGAGCATACAAGAACCGTGCGAAGGTCGTTTCTTTGGCTTTCTCCAGCGCATTCACCACGTTTTGCGCGGATTTTGGCCCCATGCGATCCAGTCCTGTCAGCTTTCCAGCCGTCAAGTGGAACAGATCAGCAGGCGTGTGGACATACTCTTTCTCGACCAACTGATCGATAATTTTATCGCCCATCCCGTCGACATCCATCGCCCGACGGGAGACGAAGTGTTTGAGCGCTTCTTTGCGCTGCGCCCCGCAGATTAACCCGCCAGTGCAGCGCGTCACGACCTCGCCCTCTACGCGCTCAACGTCGGAACCACATACCGGACAGTGGGTCGGAAATTCAATGGCACGAGTGTCATCAGGGCGTTCAGATTCGACAACGTTCACCACTTGGGGGATCACATCACCCGCGCGACGAACAACGACTTTATCGCCAATCCGCAGGCCCAGACGTGCAATTTCATCAGCGTTATGCAGAGTCGCATTGCTGACCAATACACCCGCGACCTGAACAGGTTCCAGACGTGCGACCGGGGTAATCGCCCCGGTACGGCCTACCTGAAATTCCACGTCGCGCACGAAGGTCATCTGTTCCTGAGCGGGGAATTTAAAGGCCACCGCCCAACGCGGTGCACGCGCCACAAAACCTAACTGTTCCTGAAGCGCCAGCGAGTTCACTTTGATGACCACGCCATCGATATCAAACCCGAGTGACGGACGGTCCGCTTCGACCTGATGATAAAATGCCAGCACCGCTTCCGGTGAGTCGCAAAGTTTCACTCGATTACTGACCGGCAGTCCCCACTCTTTAAATTGCAGCAGGCGACCCAGATGGGTATCAGGCAGTTCTCCGCCCTCAAGAATACCCACGCCGTAGCAGAAGAACGTCAGTGGGCGCTTCGCCGTTATTCGTGGATCAAGCTGACGCAGCGATCCTGCCGCAGCATTACGCGGGTTAGCAAACAGCTTTCCACCGGTGCGACGCGCTTCATCGTTAATCTTTTCAAAGCCAGCCTGCGGGAGGAACACTTCACCGCGCACTTCGAGGCGTGCGGGAATGTTCTCGCCGCGCAGCTTCAGCGGTATCGCGCGGATGGTCCGCACGTTGGTGGTGATGTCTTCACCGGTTGTGCCATCGCCGCGCGTGGCGGCGCGCACCAGCACGCCGTTTTCATACAGGATGCTCACCGCCAGACCGTCGAGCTTCAGCTCGCAGCACCACGTCAGCACTTCAGCGCTTTTCAGTCGATCCTGGACACGCTTGTTAAACGCGAGAAAACTGTCTTCGTCGAAAACGTTATCCAGTGACAGCATCGGCACTTCATGACGCACCTGGCTGAAAGAGGCCAGCGGAGCCGCACCCACGCGCTGCGTCGGTGAGTCCGGGGTGATGAGATCGGGGTGTTGTGTTTCCAGCTCGCGCAGTTCGCGCATCAGGCGGTCATACTCCGCATCCGGGATTTCCGGTGCATCCATCACGTGATACAAATATTCATGATGGCGAAGTGTGGTTCGTAGCTGTGTGAGTTGTTGTTCGATTGAGTCCATATCGCACCATCAATGAGAAAAACCCCCGACAGGCGGGGGTTGAGGAGGAGTGGAAGAGAACGCAGCGTTTACGCGTTAGCTTCCTTTACTTCGCGGATGCGATCCTGATACTCGCGCAGTTTCTGCGGCGTCATCATGCGACGCTGATCGTCGAGTACCACACCACCGACTTCATCGGCGATATGCTGGGCGGATTGCAGCATCAGCTTAAAGTTTTGCAGTTCATCGCCGTAAGACGGCACCTGCATAAAGATAGTGATACCAGGCGTGGTGAAATCACCGCTCATTTCCGGGTCGAAAGTCCCCGGATTGACCATATTGGCCAGGCTAAACAGCGCGGGGCCGCTGCCGTCCGGGCTCAGATGGCGGTGGAAAATGTTCATGTCGCCAAACTTGAAACCCGCCTGCTGGATGCTGTTAAGCAACACTTCACCGTTGAGCTGAGTGCCATGATGAGCAGCCACGTTCATGATGATCACCGTTTCTTTACGCTGCGGCTTTTCAGTCACTGGCGCTTCTTCAACAACCGGCTCCGGTTCAAAGACCGGCTCAGGCTGCGGGGCTGGCTGCGTGTGAACAGGCTGCGGCGGTGTTTCTGGCGGCAGTGGCTGAACAGGACGCGGCGCTTGCGGCGCGGGCTGTGGCACAGGTTGCTGTTGCACAGGCGGCTGCTGTGGCTGGCGCACCGGCTCTTCAACCGGCTGCGGAGCAACAGGCTGGCGCGGCTGTGCAGACGCGTAAGGCGGCTGGTACTGGTGCTGTGGAGGCTGACGAGGCGCTTCATGCTCCCCATGACCTGCAGCAGGCGCAGTTGTATTGACCCGATGAACGCGGACTTCACCCACGCCTTCGTCGTCGGTATCTTCGATGTCGTCATCACCGTCATCGTCGTTACGACTGGACTTCATGCGCTTCAGTGGGCGATCGCGAAACATCGAGGAGCGTTCTTTACGGCTGGTCCAGAAACCATGTACCAGTAAAGCGAGTATGGCGATCGCGCCAACAATGATTAATATCAGACGCAAATCCTGCATCATTATATTCTCTGTTGTTCTAACACCTTGCCACCACGGCAAACATTTACTCACTAAGAGTATTTGCCGATTACGTCAAGTGCAAGTGTGTGCAGAGCATTCAAAGCATAAAGATGAACGAAATCGTGCTTTTTGCTGTTTTTTCGAACATTTCCGAACTGGTCATTGGTCCATAACTCGATAATATAGGCGTGCAATTCCACTGGTTGTGAAAAAAGGAGTACAGCCTGGTTATGGTTTCAACATCAACAACGACTCCGCGCAGCGGTATCTGGTACTTTTCTCAGGGATGGAAACTGGTCTCCCTGCCAGGCATTCGCCGTTTTGTCATCCTGCCCCTGCTGATCAACATTCTGCTGATGGGTGGTGCTTTCTGGTGGCTGTTTACGCAACTCGAAAGCTGGGTACCGGCCATCATGAGCCACGTCCCCGACTGGCTGCAATGGCTGAGCTATTTGCTGTGGCCGATTGTGGTCATCTCCGTCCTGTTAGTTTTTGGCTATTTCTTCTCAACGATAGCCAACTGGATCGCCGCCCCGTTTAATGGGCTGTTGGCAGAACAACTCGAAGCACGACTGACGGGGTCCACACCGCCTGATACCGGCGTACTCGGCATAATGAAAGATGTGCCGCGCATCATGAAGCGCGAATGGCAAAAGTTTGCATGGTACCTGCCACGCGCGATTGTCCTGCTGATCCTCTATTTTATCCCCGGCATTGGCCAGACCGTTGCGCCGGTGCTGTGGTTCCTGTTTAGCGCCTGGATGCTGGCGATTCAGTATTGCGACTATCCATTCGACAACCATAAAGTGCCGTTTAAAGAGATGCGCACGGCGCTGCGCTCGCAAAAGGTCATCAATATGCAGTTTGGTGCCCTGACCAGCCTGTTCACAATGATCCCTTTCCTTAACCTGTTCATCATGCCGGTCGCCGTCTGCGGCGCGACCGCGATGTGGGTAGATTGCTACCGTGCTAAGCACGCGTTATGGAAGTAATGCAAAACTGTGTAAATGGGGGGCGGCTTATGCCCTCCTTATTCCATACTGATAGCCATTATTTCCTTGCAGCATATAGATATGCGATTTCCTTACTTCCGCATACTTATCCAACGGGTATGCTGGGACGGTATCCCAATTTCATACAGTTAAGGACAGGCCATGAGTAAGATTTACGAAGACAACTCGCTGACTATCGGTCATACGCCACTGGTTCGACTGAACCGTATCGGTAATGGACGCATTCTGGCGAAGGTAGAATCACGTAACCCGAGCTTCAGCGTAAAATGCCGTATCGGTGCAAACATGATTTGGGATGCCGAAAAACGTGGCGTTCTGAAGCCTGGCGTTGAACTGGTTGAACCGACCAGCGGCAACACCGGTATCGCTCTGGCCTACGTTGCCGCTGCGCGTGGCTACAAATTAACGCTGACGATGCCAGAAACCATGAGCATTGAGCGTCGCAAGCTGCTGAAAGCACTGGGCGCGAATCTGGTTCTGACCGAAGGCGCGAAAGGCATGAAAGGTGCCATTCAGAAAGCAGAAGAAATTGTCGCCAGCGACCCGGCCAAATACCTGCTGCTGCAGCAGTTCAGCAACCCGGCAAACCCGGAAATCCACGAAAAAACCACCGGCCCTGAAATCTGGGAAGATACGGATGGCCAGGTTGACGTGTTTATCTCCGGCGTCGGCACAGGCGGGACGCTGACCGGCGTGAGCCGCTATATTAAAGGCACGAAAGGCAAAAAGGATCTGATCACCGTTGCCGTTGAGCCAACCGACTCCCCTGTCATCGCCCAGGCGCTGGCTGGCGAAGAGATAAAACCAGGCCCGCACAAAATTCAGGGCATCGGCGCAGGCTTTATTCCGGGCAACCTCGATCTGAAGCTGATTGATAAAGTGGTCGCTATCACTAACGAAGAAGCGATCTCCACGGCGCGTCGTCTGATGGACGAAGAAGGTATTCTGGCCGGTATCTCTTCCGGTGCAGCAGTGGCTGCTGCGCTGAAGCTTCAGGAAGATGAAACCTTTACCAATAAGAATATTGTGGTTATCCTACCGTCCTCGGGTGAGCGTTATTTAAGCACTGCACTGTTTGCCGATCTGTTCACGGAAAAAGAACTGCAACAGTAATGCCAGCATGTTAAGAACGCGTAAAAAAGCACCCAAAAGGGTGCTTTTTTGTGGCCTGCATCAAACTTTTACTCCTCCTGGCATTGATTCACCCCGTCGGGTCTGGTATTTAACCTGACAATTATTTTGAAGCGCGAAATTAATCAATGTCGGAAATAGCGAAGCTGAATCGATTTTATGATTTGGTTCAAGTCTTGCTTTCACTGCATAATGTTTAATGACGAGCGAAACGTCAGCGCTAACAAGACAGGCTAAAGTTAAGCCGCCAGGCTAGACTTTAGTTCCACAACACTAAACCTATAAGTTGGGGAAATACAATGTTCCAGCAAGAAGTTACCATTACTGCTCCAAACGGTCTGCACACCCGCCCTGCTGCTCAGTTTGTTAAAGAAGCAAAAGGCTTCACTTCTGAGATCACTGTGACCTCCAACGGCAAAAGCGCTAGCGCAAAAAGCCTGTTTAAGCTGCAAACTCTGGGCCTGACTCAGGGTACCGTTGTCACCATCTCTGCGGAAGGTGAAGACGAGCAGAAAGCAGTTGAGCATCTGGTTAAACTGATGGCTGAGCTCGAGTAAGTTCCGGGTTCTTTTTAATATCAGTCACAAGTAAGGTAGGGTTATGATTTCAGGCATTTTAGCATCCCCGGGTATCGCTTTCGGCAAAGCACTTCTGCTGAAAGAAGACGAGATCGTCATCGACCGGAAAAAAATTTCTGCCGACAAGGTTGATCAGGAAGTTGAGCGTTTTCTGAGCGGTCGTGCCAAGGCATCAGCGCAGCTGGAAGCGATCAAAACTAAAGCTGGCGAAACTTTCGGTGAAGAAAAAGAAGCCATCTTCGAAGGGCACATCATGCTGCTCGAAGATGAGGAGCTGGAGCAGGAAATCATAGCCCTGATTAAAGATAAGGGCATGACGGCCGACGCGGCTGCACATGAAATTATCGAAGGCCAGGCTACTGCCCTCGAAGAACTGGATGATGAATACCTGAAAGAACGTGCGGCTGACGTACGTGATATCGGTAAGCGCCTGCTGCGCAACATCCTGGGTCTGGCGATTATCGACCTCAGCTCTATCCAGGACGAAGTTATCCTGGTTGCCGCTGACCTGACGCCGTCTGAAACCGCACAGCTGAACCTCAAAAAGGTGCTGGGTTTCATCACCGACGCCGGTGGCCGTACTTCCCACACCTCAATCATGGCGCGTTCTCTGGAATTGCCAGCCATCGTGGGTACCGGTAGCGTCACCTCTCAGGTGAAAAACGACGACTATCTGATTCTGGATGCCGTAAACAATCTGGTTTACGTCAACCCAACCAACGAAGAGATCGAACAACTGCGTGCCGTTCAGGAGCAAGTCGCTTCTGAAAAAGCGGAACTGGCCAAACTGAAAGATCTGCCAGCCATTACGCTGGACGGTCATCAGGTGGAAGTTTGCGCGAACATCGGTACCGTCCGTGACGTTGACGGCGCTGAGCGCAACGGCGCGGAAGGTGTTGGTCTGTATCGTACTGAGTTCCTGTTCATGGACCGTGACTCACTGCCAACTGAAGATGAGCAGTTTGCGGCGTACAAAGCGGTTGCTGAAGCCTGTGGCTCACAAGCGGTTATCGTACGTACCATGGATATCGGTGGCGACAAAGAGCTGCCGTACATGAACTTCCCGAAAGAAGAAAACCCATTCCTGGGCTGGCGTGCAGTGCGTATCGCGATGGATCGTAAAGAGATCCTGTACGCGCAGGTACGTGCAATCCTGCGTGCTTCTGTATTCGGTAAATTGCGCATCATGTTCCCAATGATTATCTCTGTTGAAGAAGTGCGTGCACTGAAAGCTGAGATCGAAATCATGAAGGCGCAGCTGCGTGAAGAAGGTAAAGCCTTTGATGAAACTATCGAAGTGGGCGTGATGGTGGAAACACCAGCGGCAGCAACGATTGCTCGTCATTTGGCCAAAGAAGTCGACTTCTTTAGTATTGGCACCAATGATTTAACGCAGTACACCCTGGCAGTTGACCGTGGTAATGATATGATTTCACATCTCTACCAACCAATGTCACCGTCCGTACTCACGCTAATCAAGCAAGTTATTGATGCTTCTCATGCTGAAGGTAAATGGACAGGCATGTGTGGTGAGCTTGCAGGCGACGAACGTGCTACACTTCTGTTGCTGGGTATGGGTCTGGACGAATTCTCTATGAGCGCCATTTCCATCCCGCGCATTAAGAAGATTATCCGTAACACGAACTTCGAAGATGCGAAGGTGTTAGCAGAGCAGGCTCTTGCTCAACCGACAACGGACGAGTTAATGACGCTGGTTAACAAGTTCATTGAAGAAAAAACAATCTGCTAATCCACGAGATGCGGCCCAAATTACTGCTTAGGAGAAGATCATGGGTTTGTTCGATAAACTGAAATCTCTGGTTTCTGATGATAAGAAAGACACCGGAACTATTGAGATTATTGCTCCGCTGTCTGGCGAAATCGTCAATATCGAAGACGTGCCGGATGTAGTATTTGCCGAAAAAATCGTTGGTGATGGTATTGCTATCAAACCAACTGGTAACAAAATGGTTGCGCCAGTTGACGGCACCATCGGTAAAATTTTTGAAACCAACCATGCGTTCTCTATCGAATCTGATAGCGGTATCGAACTGTTCGTACACTTCGGTATCGACACCGTTGAGCTGAAAGGCGAAGGCTTCAAGCGTATCGCTGAAGAAGGCCAGCGTGTGAAAGTCGGCGACCCGGTGATCGAATTCGATCTGGCGCTGCTGGAAGAGAAAGCCAAGTCTACCCTGACTCCGGTTGTTATCTCCAACATGGACGAAATCAAAGAACTGATCAAACTGTCTGGCAGCGTGACCGTGGGCGAAACCCCGGTGATCCGCATCAAGAAGTAATTCTTGCCGCACAGAAAAATGGCGCCTTCGGGCGCCATTTTTGTTTATGCGGGGAGGATTAGCTCGTCAAAGCCCTTTTCCTGGGTGTACTTCATCACCTCAGTGACCCGATCGCCTGCACAGCGGATTGCATCGCCCACGTCCTTGCCCTGGACAATGCCACTTACCAGCTCTGAACAGAACAGATCGCCGGTTCCTTTCAGGTCAGTCGCAACACGCGGATGATCCGTTACCGTCACAGCGTCTTTCGTCACCAGAACCACGTGAATGTTCTCCGGGTCAGACTCCACCGGCGCGCTAGTAATCGCTACCCATTTCAGCGTGTCGGACAGCAAACTTTTTGCCGCAGCCACAGCGCTCTCCGGGGTGCGGCACGGTTGACCGCTTAGCACTTCCAGCTCAAAAACATTCGGCGTAATTCCCTGCGCCAGCGGCAGTAAATGCTGGCGATAGGCTTCAGGAATTTCAGGCTTCACGTAGATACCGCTGTCGATATCGCCAATCACCGGGTCGACCAGTACCAGCAAATCCGGGTGTTTTGCTTTGATCGCGACAAGCCACTGGGCCAGGATTTTAATCTGGCTGGCGCTGCCCATATAGCCGGTGGTCACCGCTTTAAGCTCGCGCAACACATCGCGTTCTTCCAGCGCTTGCAGGTAGCCGCTGAACCAGTCGTCGGGGATCACGCCGCCGTAAAACGTGTCGTAATGCGGGGTATTGCTGAACAGCACCGTTGGAACTGCCGTAACGGTCAACTGATGTTGTCTGATATTCGGCACCGCAATGCTGTTGCCCACGCTGCCGTAAACCACCTGCGACTGCACAGCCACGATATCCGTCTGCTGCGCACGGGTTTTATCCCGAAATAAAATCATCTCCATGACGCTTAAATCCCCGCCCCCTGCGAATAACTCTCTTCACCAAAGACCCCGGTAGATAGATAGCGATCGCCGCGATCGCAGATAATTGCGACCACCACCGCGCCCGGATTCGCCTGCGCCACGCGCAACGCTCCAGCTACCGCGCCACCCGAACTGACGCCACAGAAAATGCCTTCACGCACCGCCAGTTCACGCATGGTATTTTCCGCCTCACGCTGATGAATATCCAGCACCTGGTCCACAAGCTGGGCATTAAAAATCCCCGGCATGTATTCCGCAGGCCAGCGCCGAATACCCGGAATGCTGCTCCCCTCTTCCGGTTGCAGGCCAACAATCGTCACCTTGCTTTGCTGTTCGCGCAAAAAACGCGACACGCCAGTAATGGTACCGGTAGTCCCCATGCTGGAGACGAAATGGCTGATGCGTCCGTCAGTTTGACGCCAGATTTCCGGGCCGGTGGTGGTGTAGTGCGCGTAAGGGTTATCGGGATTATTGAACTGATCCAGCAGTTTTCCTTCGCCGCGCTGGGCCATGTCGAGTGCCAGATCGCGCGCGCCTTCCATCCCTTGCTCTTTGGTCACGAGAATCAGTTCCGCACCGTAAGCACGCATCGCAGCACGACGCTCCTGGCTCATGTTGTCCGGCATCAGCAGCTTCATGCGATAGCCTTTCAGCGCCGCAATCATCGCCAGCGCAATGCCGGTGTTGCCGCTGGTCGCTTCAATCAGCACGTCGCCGGGTTTGATTTCCCCACGCTTTTCCGCCTCTACAATCATCGACAGCGCCGCCCTGTCTTTAACAGAACCCGCAGGATTATTGCCTTCCAGTTTGACCCAAATTTCGCTGCCGTTACCGGGATGCATACGTTGCAGTTTGACCAGAGGGGTGTTGCCGATGGTGTGTTCTAATGTGTTCACGAATTCTGTCCAATAAAAAGCCCGGTGGCGCTTTCGCTTACCGGGCCTACAGGGATCGTTTTGTAGGCCGGGTAAGCGCTGCGCCACCCGGCAAATACCACGTCTAATTAACCTATCAGGCCGACTCCGCCAGAGCAAGACTCTCGCGCGACTCGATACGCTCGTTGCCGTGATATATTCGGGCATGTTGTAAGCCGACAAACAGGCGATCGCCGCGTGACGGAGCCTCTTCATCACGCATCACCACCGTCAACGGCTCGGTATACCAGCCCAACGGTTGTACCACCAGATGGGTGTAGTGACCTTTAGGGCTCGCTTCCAGTACTTGTACCGGCAGCGGGGAATCGAGGCTGGTGCGGCGGCTAACGTCCACTTCCCACGGACGCAGGAACAGATCGACCGGTCCCTGATGGGCAGGCGTGTAGCCCAGCGGCCAGCGGTGCGCGCCGACATGGAACTGTCCGCCGCGAATGTTACCCTGCATGCGGTTAACTTCGCCCATAAACTCCAGCACGAAGCGGGTCGCTGGCTCGCGCCACAGCTGTTCAGGCTCATCAACCTGTTCGATATTCCCCTGGCTCATCACTACCACGCGATCGGCGACTTCCATCGCCTCTTCCTGATCGTGGGTCACGAAGACGCTGGTGAATTTCAGCTCTTCATGCAGCTGACGCAGCCAGCGCCTAAGCTCTTTACGCACCTGGGCGTCCAGCGCACCAAAAGGTTCGTCGAGCAGCAGAATTTGCGGTTCCACCGCCAGGGCACGCGCCAGCGCCACACGCTGTTTCTGCCCACCGGAAAGCTGCGCCGGGTAGCGATCAGCGAGATGGGCCAGCTGCACCATTTCCAGCAGTTTGGTCACTTTCGCTTTGATGGTCGCGGCATTTGGGCGCTCGCGGCGCGGCAATACGGTCAGGCCAAAGGCGATGTTATCGAACACCGTCATATGTCGGAACAGGGCGTAATGCTGGAACACAAAACCGACTTTACGATCGCGAGCATGCAGACGGCTGACATCGGTTCCGTGGAAACGAATGTGCCCGCTGGTCTGATGCTCAAGACCGGCAATAATACGCAACAGCGTGGTTTTTCCGGAGCCGGATGGCCCAAGCAGCGCCACCATCTGTCCGGAAGGGATATCCAGCGAGATATCGTTCAGCACCTGGGTGCGACCAAAAGACTTCTTAATATTGGCAATCTCAATGCTCATGATTTCCCTCCTGCTGCAGGCGTTTTTCCTGATTCTCTAAACGCCACTGCACCACACTCTTTAAAAACAAGGTCAAAATAGCCATCAGCGTCAGCAGGGCTGCGGCGGTAAAGGAACCGACGGTGTTATAATCCTGCTCCAGCAATTCAATTTGTAGCGGTAGCGACAGGGTTTCGCCGCGAATCGATCCGGAAACCACCGACACCGCGCCAAACTCACCGATCGCGCGGGCGTTGGTCAGCACCACGCCGTACAGCAGTGCCCAGCGAATGTTCGGCAGCGTCACACGCTTAAACATCTGCCAGCCGGATGCGCCCAGCAGGATCGCCGCTTCGTCTTCATGGCTGCCCTGGCTCAACATCACCGGCACCAGCTCACGCACCACAAACGGACAGGTCACGAATACCGTCACCAGCACCATGCCCGGCCAGGCGAACATAATTTGCAGGTTGTGCTCGTCGAGCCAGCCGCCGAGCGGCCCGTTGGAGCCGTAAAACAGCAGATAAATCAGACCGGCAACCACCGGTGAGACCGCAAACGGAATATCCAGCAGGGTCAGCAACAGCTGACGGCCCGGAAAGTCAAAGCGCGTCACCAGCCACGCCAGCAAAATCCCGAACACCAGATTCACCGGCACGGAAAGCAGGGCGATCATCACCGTCAGCCAAATCGCGTGCAGCATGTCCGGGTCGGCCAGGTTTTGCAGCGCGGGCATAATCCCCTTGCTAAACGCCTGCACGAAGATGTAAACCATCGGCACCACGAGAATAAAGGCGGATACCAGTATTCCGGTGCCAATCAGAAACCATTTTCCCCAGTTGATGCGGGGGGCGTCGTAGCGCTTCAATTGAGTAACTTCCGCCATCAGTGACCTACCACACGCCGACCAAAGCGACTTTGCAGAGTGTTAATCGAGAACAGCAGCAGCAATGACGCGGCGAGGATCACCGAGGCAATCGCGCTTGCCGCAGGATAGTCAAACTCCTGCAAACGCACAAAAATCATCAGCGAGGTGACTTCAGTTTTCCACGCGATGTTACCGGCGATAAAAATGACCGCGCCAAACTCCCCGAGACTGCGGGTGAACGACAGCGCCACACCCGCCAGCAGCGCCGGAGAGAGCTCCGGTAATACCACTTTGCAGAAGCTCTGAATGCGCGTCGCGCCGAGGGTTTCGGCGGCCTCTTCGTATTCCGGGCCCAGCTCTTCGAGAACCGGCTGCACGGTACGCACCACAAACGGGATGCTGGTGAAGGCCATCGCCACCGCGATCCCAAGCCAGGTATACGTTACTTTGATGTCGAACTGCGCCAGCCACTGGCCGTAAAATCCGTTCACCGAAAACAGCGACGCCAGAGTCAAACCGGCGACCGCCGTCGGCAGCGCGAAAGGTAAATCCATCAGCGCGTCGAGCAGCGTGCGGCCCGGAAAACGATAGCGGGTTAAGATCCACGCCATCAGCAGGCCGAATACGCCGTTGAAAATCGATGCCACAAACGCCGAAAGCAGCGTCACTTTATAGGCCGCCACCACCTGCGGGTTGGTGATGACTTCCCAGTACTGCGCCCAGCTCATCTGCGCCAGCTGCATCACCAGCGCACTTAACGGCAACAACAAAATCAGACAGACGAACAGCAGGCTGGTCCCGAGGCTTAAAGTAAAGCCCGGCAGCACACGTCTGGAGGAGACGGCTAACATTACTTACGCCCCGTCGCCAGCAGTTTGTCCAGCTCACCGCCGGTGGTGAAGTGGGTTTTCATCACTTCAGGCCAGGAGCCAAACTGGTCTTCCACGCGGAACAGCTCGGTCTGCGGGAATTTGTCTTTCAGCTTGTCCATCACGTCCGGATTCGCCACGCGATAGTAGTAATCGGTGATGATGGTCTGCGCCTGTGGGCTGTAGAGATAGTTCAGGTACGCTTTCGCCGCTTTCTCGGTGCCGTTGGATTTGACGTTTTTATCCACCCACGCCACCGGGAATTCCGCAAAGATATTGACCTTCGGCACCACCACTTCGAAGCCCTGCGCTTCATACTGTTTACGGATGTTGTTCACTTCCGATTCGAAGCTTATCAGCACATCGCCCAGACCGCGCTCCACGAAGGTGGTGGTCGCCCCGCGACCGCCGGTATCGAACACTTCGACGTTTCTCAGGAACTGGGTCATGAACTGTTCGGTTTTGGCTTTATCGCCGCCGTCGGCTTTATCGGCTGCACCCCAGGCCGCGAGATAGGTATAACGCGCGTTACCGGAGGTTTTTGGATTCGGGAAGATCAGCTTCACGTCTGAACGCACCAGATCGTTCCAGTCGTGGATGTTCTTCGGGTTGCCCTTACGCACCAGGAACGCCATGGTGGAGTAGAACGGCGAGCTGTTGTTCGGCAGACGGCTCTGCCAGTCCGCCGGGATCAGGTTGCCTTTGTCATGCAGGATCTGCACGTCGGTAATCTGGTTGTAGGTCACCACATCGGCTTTCAGACCCTGCAAAATCGCCAGCGCCTGCTTGGAAGAGCCCGCGTGAGATTGTTTGATGGTCAGCTTGTCGCCGTTATTGTCTTTCGCCCACTGCTGTTCAAACGGCGGGTTCAGGGCGGCAAACAGTTCGCGGGAAACATCATAGGAACTGTTGAGCAGCTCAGTCGCCTGCGCCTGTGCAACCAGCAGCACGGAAGCTGCCAGCGCCAGATATCCTTTTTTCAGTACAGTAACGGCCATTGCGCACCCTTATAAATGTGATGACTAACTATGGTCATAATATTTATAACGGGTACGAAAGGAGTAACGGTTTTATATACCGTTTGGTGATTTAGCAGCAGAAAAGGGAATAAGGGTACCAGGCGGGGTGCGGCCTGATGCCCTCACCCCGGCCCTCTCCCACAGGGAGAGGGAGAAAAACAATTACAGAGCCATTAGACGCTCAGCGGACGGCGCGAAGTAGTAGCCGCCGGTCACCGGTTTGGTGAAGCGCAGCATGGCGTCGCGCTTGCCATCGGTGTCACCGAACATGCTCAGCAGCTGCTGCTCAATGTTGTACAGACGCGCACAGTAGGCGCAGAAATACAGACCGTGGGTGCCGCTCGCCGTGCCGTACGGCAGGCTCTGGCGGACAATCTTCAGACCTTTGCCGTCTTCTTTCAGATCCACGCGGGTCAGGTGAGACGTTGCCGGACGATCGTCGCCGTCGATCTCTTCGTTGGCTTCTTTGGTGCGACCGATCATCATTTCCTGATCGTGCACGCTCATGCGGTTCAGCTGTTTGAGGTTGTGCTCCCAGCGCTGCACAAACACGTAGCTGCCACCCGCGTCCACGCCATCTTTGATAACGGCCACATCGCGACGGGTTTCTTCGCCTGCCGGGTTCTCGGTACCGTCGACGAAGCCGCTCAGGTCACGCTCTTCCACCCAGCGGAAACCGTGAACTTCTTCCTGCACTTCAATGCTGTCGCCAAAGGCTTCAATTGCCGCCTGAGCAACCGAGAAATTAACGTCATGACGCAGAGAGAGGATATGGATCAGCACGTCGTACTGAGTCGCCGGGGCCAGGTCTTTACCGTAAGGGATAAAGTCTTTCAGCTCGGTTGCGCCTTCGCCACCGCTCAGCTGGCGCCAGACGTTGTTGCCAAAAGCCACCACCGCGCCAAGATGCGCATCCGGGAATTTGGCCTCGAAGGTCGCCAGTTTATCGATAAATACTTTGCTGGCCGCACGCAGGGCATCCACATCCCCTTTTACATTGGCTTCAATCCAAATCGCCGCGCGGCAATGTTCTGGCAAAATGCCACTCTGAACCTGAGACATCGCTCCTCCTGAAAAAAAGATGCCACGCGTTCGTGGCATTGATGGCGGCTATTATACCTGGATTTCAGCGAGGCGGTTTGTTCAGGCGCAAATTACTGCGTCCAGATAATCTTGCTGACTTTCCAGTTCTTAAGGGTGTCATCAGCAGGCATCAACCCTTCCGGACCGCTCCATTCGCCGGTGAAAACATAGCGAATATGCTGGCTGTCTTTGGCTTTACACTCCACGGCGACTTTATCGTCCGCCACCGCGCTTTCGCAGTTGCCGAATGCTTTCTGATACAGGTCGCTAAACGGTGTGCCCACTTTGACGCCGCTGTCGGTTTCCACATCGCTGTCCAGCACCTCAACGCGGTTCACGGTGCCTTTATCGCCGGTGATAATCAGCGCCAGTTTGTCGTCTTTCAGCGCTTCGAAGTAATGCACGATGGTGCCGTTCTCGGTTTTCATACCGCTGCGCAGGCGGTAGTCGCTGCTGAGCTCTGACTGGATGGCATCCTGGTCCAGGGCGGTTGTCGCGTTGATATTCCCGACGCCCTTTTCGGTCACTTCAAATGAGGAACCAAACCAGTTCCACGGATACGCCGCCGACCAGTTGATGGAGGAGATTGACGAGAGCGTTGAACACCCGGTTAATACCAGCGGCAAAGCGCATAAAACTAAACGCAGCGATTTCATTGAAACGTCCTTTCTTGTTAATTCAACGCTTGTTGGAGTGCAGCATCGATAAAAAGTGCCTTTAATCTTTTTCGATGGCGAAACTGGCGCGCAGACGCGGATGGGTCAGCAGCCACAGCAGTGCGACAATATCCGCCACCACCAGCGCGATGCCAATACCGCTCATTGGCTCACCGTAAAACCACAGTAGCGGTTGCCAGCATAACAGCACCACTTGGGCCAGAATCAGCAGCCAGCGCAGGCTGTACCACAGGCGTGGAAAAAGTTGCCTACGACCGCTGAGTAAAAACGCCAGCACTGCCGGGACGCCAGGCAACAGTCCGAGCCAGAAGTTATCGTGGTCGGGATAGAACAGATTCAGCAGCGTACTGCCCTGATCGCGGGATGCTCCCGCTACCACAAACAGTACCCAGGTTCGTGCCTGTAAGAGCAAAACGCACCAGAACAAAAACGGCAATTTGACGCGGCCCTGACTGTCATAGTGGGCCGGGTGAAACTCAGTATTCTTCATCTTCGATCAGGCGCTTACCGAGGTTCAGGACATCAGCATGTTCATAGCCCAGACGCTCGTACATGCCGAGCACCACGTCGTTGTCTTCGCGCACCATTATCTGAATTTTCGGACAGCCGCGCGCGATCAGCTTCTTTTCCAGACGATTGAGTAGCGCGTTGGCAATGCCGCGCGCGCGATATTCCGGGTGTACGCCCAGATAATACGCCGAGCCGCGATGTCCGTCGTAACCGCCCATCACCGTGCCCACGACTTCGCCGTTCACTTCAGCAACCAGGAACAGGCTCACGTCGTGATTCACCTTACGTTCGATATCCATTTCCGGATCGTTCCACGGACGCAGCAGATCGCAGCGTTCCCAAAGGGTAATCACCTCTTCGAAATCTTCCTGGCGAAAAACGCGTATCTCCATGGTATTAACCGCCTTTTTGGGTTTAAAAACAGTGATTATGGCGCGAACGCCGCCATTAGCCAATAAGCGGCGAAAAATGTGCAAAAATTTGGCATAATGTCACTCTGTCACGTATTGAAATGAAAAGTAAAACAATTCTCAACAAGGACTGTCGTCACGCGAAACGCGATACGATATAACACCAGGACCCCCAATTTTTTACAATTCAGGCCGCATGAGCACATTCAAACCTTTAAAAACACTCACATCGCGTCGTCAGGTTCTCAAAGCGGGGCTGGCGGCCTTGACGTTAACGGGCATCGCTCAGGCGCAGGCTAAAGACGATAGCACCCTGAAAACCAGTAACGGCCACAGCAAACCGAAAGCCAAAAAAGCGGGTGCTAAACGCGTGGTGATGCTCGATCCGGGCCACGGCGGGATTGACACCGGCGCGATTGGTCGCAACGGCTCGAAAGAGAAACATGTGGTGCTGGCGATTGCCAAAAACGTGCGCTCGATTTTACGCGCCAACGGAATCGACGCGCGCCTGACGCGCAGCGGCGACACCTTTATCCCGCTGTACGATCGCGTGGAAATCGCTCACCAGCACGGCGCAGATCTGTTTATGTCGATCCACGCCGACGGCTTTACCAACCCAAGCGCCGCGGGTGCTTCAGTCTTTGCCCTCTCCAACCGTGGCGCAAGTAGCGCGATGGCAAAATACCTGTCCGATCGTGAAAACCGCGCGGACGAAGTGGCCGGTAAAAAAACCACCGATAAAGACCATCTGCTGCAACAGGTGCTGTTCGATCTGGTTCAGACCGACACCATCAAAAACAGCCTGACGCTCGGCTCGCACATCTTAAAGAAGATTAAGCCGGTGCATCGTTTGCACAGCAAAGGCACAGAACAGGCGGCGTTTGTGGTACTCAAGTCACCGTCGATTCCGTCTGTGCTGGTCGAAACGTCATTCATTACCAACCCGGACGAAGAGCGCCTGCTCGGCACTACGGCATTTCGCCAGAAAATCGCCAATGCCATCGCTTCTGGGGTGATCAGTTACTTCAACTGGTTTGATAATCAAAAAGCGCATTCGTCGAGACGTAAATGAAACCGAATACTGAGCAGGTCAAAGCGTTTCTGCTGCAATTACAGGACACAATTTGCCAGCAACTGGCTGCCGTTGACGGCGGTGAGTTTCAGGAAGATAACTGGCAGCGCGAGGCCGGCGGCGGCGGACGTAGCCGCGTTCTGCGTAACGGCGGCGTGTTTGAGCAAGCGGGCGTCAATTTCTCTCACGTCCACGGCGACGCAATGCCTGCGTCTGCCACCGCGCATCGCCCGGAACTTGCCGGACGTAGCTTTGAAGCGATGGGCGTGTCACTGGTGGTGCATCCGCACAGCCCGTTTGTGCCGACCAGCCACGCCAACGTGCGCTTTTTCATCGCCGAGAAGCCGGGTGCCGATCCGGTGTGGTGGTTTGGCGGCGGATTCGATTTAACGCCTTATTACGGTTTCGAAGAAGACGCCATTCACTGGCACCGCACCTCGCGCGACCTGTGTCTGCCGTTTGGCGAGGACATTTATCCAAAGTACAAAAAGTGGTGCGACGACTATTTTTATCTCAAGCACCGGGATGAACAACGTGGGATTGGCGGGCTATTTTTCGACGATCTGAACACGCCGGATTTTGATACCGCATTTGCCTTTATGCAGGCGGTGGGTGAAGGCTATACGGAGGCCTATCTGCCGATTGTTGAACGACGCAAAGACACCGATTACGGCGTGCGCGAGCGTGAGTTTCAGCTGTATCGTCGCGGGCGTTACGTAGAATTTAATCTGGTGTGGGATCGCGGAACGCTGTTTGGCCTGCAGACCGGCGGGCGCACGGAGTCGATTCTGATGTCGATGCCACCGCTGGTGCGCTGGGAATACAATTTTGAGCCAAAAGAAGGCAGCCCGGAGGCTGCCTTGAGTGAGTTTCTGAAAGTTCGGGACTGGGTTTAACGCCGGGCGGCGCTACGCTTGCACCGGCCTACGGGTATTGTAGGTCGGGTAAGCGAAGCGCCACCCGACAACACAGACGACTCCTCTCTTACAACGGCTGCGTCTGCGCCTCAACCACCGCTAATGCAACCATGTTGACGATACGACGCACGGACGCAATCGGCGTTAACACATGCACCGGTTTCGCCACACCCATCAGCACCGGCCCGACGGTCACCCCTTCAGAACTCGACACGCGCAGCAGGTTATAGCTGATACGCGCCGCTTCCACGTTCGGCATAATCAGCACGTTCGCTGAGCCTTTCAGCGGGCTGTCCGGCATCCGCTCGTTGCGGATACTCTCCACCAGTGCCGCGTCGCCGTGCATCTCACCGTCAATCATTAGCTCTGGTGCACGTTCACGCACCAGCTCCAGCGTCTGGCGCATTTTGCAGGCCGCCGCTGATTTGGACGAGCCAAAGTTCGAGTGCGACAGCAGCGCCACCTTCGGTTCGATACCGAAACGACGCACCGTTTCCGCCGCCATCACGGTGATTTCCGCCAGCTGTTCCGGCGTCGGATCGTCGTTAACGTAGGTATCGGCGATAAAGGTGTTGCCGCTTGGCAGCAGCAGCGCGTTCATCGCCCCCGCCGTATGCACGCCGTCACGATAGCCAAAGATCTCCTGCACCACGCTGAAGTGCTCATGATAGTCACCCACCGTCCCGCAGATCAGCGCGTCGGCTTCACCGCGATGCACCATGATCGCGCCGATCACCGTGGTGTTACTGATCACTGCTTTCTGCGCCTGCTCCTGGGTTATCCCACGGCGTTTCATGATCGCGTAGTACTCGCTCCAGTACTCTTTGAAGCGTGGATCGGATTCGTTGTTCACGATTTCAAAATCGACGCCCGCCTTGATTTGCAGGCCGAGTTTCTGGATGCGCATCTCGATCACGCTCGGGCGACCAATCAGGATCGGCTTCGCCAGACCTAAGGTGATCAACTCCTGCGTCGCATGCAATACGCGCGCCTCTTCGCCTTCGGCCAGCACCACGCGTTTCGCGTCGGCGCGTGCCTGGGAGAAGATCGGCTTCATGAACAGGTTGGTTTTGTAGACAAACTCGGTCAGCTTATCGACATAAGCGTCAAAGTCTTCAATCGGACGCGTCGCCACGCCGGAATCCATCGCCGCTTTCGCCACGGCTGGCGCAATTTTGACGATCAAACGCGGGTCGAACGGTTTTGGAATGATGTAATCCGGGCCAAAGCTCAGATCCTGATCGCCATACGCCGAGGCCACCACTTCGCTCTGCTCCGCGTGAGCCAGCTCAGCAATCGCATGGACCGCCGCCAGTTTCATCTCTTCGTTGATCGCTGTCGCACCCACGTCGAGCGCACCGCGGAAGATGAACGGGAAGCACAGCACGTTGTTGACCTGGTTCGGATAGTCGGAGCGACCGGTACAGATAATTGCATCTTCACGCACGGATTTTGCCAGCGGCGGCAGAATTTCCGGTTCTGGGTTCGCCAGCGCCAGAATCATTGGCGCACGCGCCATTTTCTTGACCATTTCCGGAGTCAGCACTTTCGGGCCAGAACAGCCGAGGAAGATATCTGCCCCGTCGATCACGTCGTCCAGCGTGCGTTTGCCGTCGTCCTCCACCGCGTAGGCGGCTTTGGTTTCCGCCATGTTCGGCTCGCGATCTTTATAGATAACGCCTTTAGAGTCGCAGACCACGATATTGTGCTTCTGCATGCCCAGCGCCACCAGCAGATTCATACAGGCAATCGCCGCCGCACCCGCACCGGACACCACCATGCGCACATCGGAGAGGTTTTTCTCGACCACGCGCAGGCCGTTCAGAATGGCTGCCGTACTGATGATCGCCGTTCCGTGTTGATCGTCGTGGAACACCGGAATGTTCATGCGTTCACGCAGTTTCTGCTCAATGTAGAAACATTCCGGCGCTTTGATGTCTTCAAGGTTAATGCCGCCAAACGTCGGCTCCAGCGCGGCGACGACGTTGATAAATTTATCCGGGTCCAGCTCATCCACTTCAATATCAAACACGTCGATACCGGCGAATTTCTTGAACAGTACGCCCTTCCCTTCCATCACCGGTTTACCGGCCAGCGCGCCGATATTGCCCAGCCCCAGCACCGCGGTACCGTTGGAAATCACCGCTACCAGGTTGCCACGCGCGGTGTATTTGTAAGCGGCCAGCGGATCTTTTTCGATCTCAAGGCACGGCGCGGCGACGCCCGGTGAATAGGCCAGGGCCAGGTCGCGCTGCGTGGCGAGTGGCTTGGTGGGGGAAACCTGGATTTTGCCCGGTACAGGGAATTGATGAAAATCGAGGGCACTCTGTCTTAACTGATCATCCATCTTATTGTTCCTTTCACGTATCGATCAAAAAGGGTGGCGTACTCACGTTCCTGATGCTCACCCTGGAGTGGCGCTTAGTATCGCCCCTGCTGACGGCGCAAACTTTGAAGGCTGCCAAACTCTCACCATCGCGGGGCAAAATTTGTTATCAATTTATAACAACCATGTTACCCACTCCCGAAAGCAATGCCTCCCCCGTCTGCTATGCTTTTTTGTTAAGTACGTCATGTATTTCGCAGAAGTGTGAACCAACGCACTCGCCTGAGTTTTTCATGTACATACCCTAAATAATTCGAGTTGCAGGAAGGCGGCAAGCCTGAGAATCCTCAGGAGCTTACTCAAGTAAGTGACTGAGGTGAGCAGGCGCAGCCAACGCACATGCAACTTGAAGTATGACGGGTATGAAGGAGTCATTTCTATGAACCAGTTAGACGGCATCAAAAAATTCACCACGGTCGTCGCCGACAGCGGCGATATCGAGTCCATCCGCCATTATCAGCCGGAGGACGCGACCACCAACCCGTCACTGCTGCTAAAAGCGGCGGGCCTTGCGCACTTTAGCCACCTGATCGACGACGCTATCGCCTACGGCAAACAACGCGGCAAGACCCAGGAGCAGAAGGTGGCGGAGGCCAGCGACAAACTGGCGGTCACTATCGGTGCGGAAATTCTGAAAAGTATTCCTGGTCGCGTATCGACGGAAGTGGACGCCCGTTTATCGTTCGACAAAGAAAAGAGCATTGCCAAAGCGCGCCGCCTGGTCGAGCTGTACCAGGAGCAGGGCATCGATAAATCGCGCATTCTGATTAAGCTCGCCTCCACCTGGGAGGGTATCCGCGCCGCCGAAGTGCTGGAAAAAGAGGGGATCAACTGCAATCTGACGCTACTGTTCTCCTTTGCCCAGGCGCGCGCCTGCGCCGAAGCGGGCGTGTTCCTCGTCTCGCCGTTTGTCGGGCGTATCTACGACTGGTATCAGGCCAAACAGCCGATGGACCCGTACGTGGTGGACGAAGATCCGGGCGTGAAATCGGTACGTAATATCTACGATTACTTCAAGCAGCACCGCTACGACACCATCGTGATGGGCGCCAGCTTCCGCCGCACTGAGCAGATCCTCGCACTGGCGGGCTGCGACCGTCTGACCATCTCGCCAAACCTGCTGAAAGATCTGCAGGATAAAGAGGAGCCGGTGGTGCGCAAACTGATCCCGACGTCCACCGTCCTGCCAAAACCGAAACCGCTGACCGAAGCTGAGTTCCGCTGGGAACATAATCAGGACGCGATGGCCGTAGACAAACTGGCCGAAGGCATCCGCCTGTTCGCCGTTGACCAACGCAAACTGGAAGATCTACTCGCCGCCAAACTTTAATCATGCATGGAGTGAACTATGTCCCGTAAAGAGCTAGCCAATGCCATTCGCGCCCTCAGCATGGATGCGGTACAAAAAGCCAATTCTGGCCACCCCGGCGCGCCGATGGGCATGGCCGATATCGCCGAAGTGCTGTGGAATGACTTCCTGAAACACAACCCAACCGACCCGACCTGGTATGACCGCGACCGCTTTATTCTCTCCAATGGCCACGCCTCGATGCTGCTCTACAGCCTGCTGCATCTCTCCGGCTACGACCTGCCGTTAGAGGAGCTGAAAAACTTCCGTCAGCTGCACTCCAAAACGCCGGGCCACCCGGAACTGGGCTATACGCCGGGCGTCGAAACCACCACCGGACCGCTCGGACAAGGGCTGGCGAACGCGGTTGGGCTGGCGATTGCCGAACGCACGCTGGGCGCGCAGTTTAACCGCCCGGATCATGAGATTGTCGATCACTTCACCTATGTCTTTATGGGTGACGGCTGTCTGATGGAGGGGATTTCCCACGAGGTCAGCTCACTGGCGGGGACGCTGGGATTAGGCAAACTGATCGGTTTTTACGATCACAATGGCATCTCCATCGACGGGGAAACTGACGGCTGGTTCACCGACGATACGGCAAAACGCTTCGAAGCCTACCACTGGCACGTGGTACATGAAATCGACGGCCACGACCCGGAAGCGATAAAAAAAGCGATTCTCGAAGCGCAGAGCGTGACGGACAAACCGTCGCTGATTATCTGTCGCACGGTGATTGGCTTCGGCTCGCCAAACAAAGCGGGTAAAGAAGAAGCGCACGGCGCGGCGCTGGGCGAAGAGGAAGTGGCCCTGACGCGACAAAAATTGGGCTGGAAATACCCGGCCTTTGAGATTCCGAAAGAGATCTACAAAGCCTGGGATGCGCGCGAGGACGGCGAGAAAGCGCAGCAGACGTGGAACGAAAAATTCAGTGCTTACAAAAAAGCGCATCCTGAGCTGGCGGCAGAGTTCTCCCGCCGTATGAGCGGCGAATTACCGCAAGAATGGGAAGCGAAAACACAGGCACTGATTGAAGATTTACAGGCCAATCCGGCGAAAATCGCCACCCGTAAAGCCTCGCAAAATACCCTCAACGTGATCGGCCCCATCCTGCCGGAACTGCTCGGCGGCTCGGCGGATCTGGCCCCGAGTAACCTGACTATCTGGTCCGGCTCGAAATCGCTCAAAGAGGATATCTCCGGGAACTACATCCACTACGGCGTGCGTGAGTTCGGGATGACGGCGATTGCCAATGGTCTCGCCCATCACGGCGGATTTGTGCCTTATACCGCCACCTTCCTGATGTTTGTCGAGTATGCCCGCAACGCGGCGCGTATGGCGGCGCTGATGAAGGCGCGGCAAATTATGGTTTATACCCACGACTCCATCGGGCTTGGCGAAGATGGGCCGACGCACCAGGCGGTTGAACAGCTTGCCAGCCTGCGCCTGACACCGAACTTCAGCACCTGGCGCCCGTGCGATCAGGTGGAAGCCGCCGTTGGCTGGAAGCTGGCGGTTGAGCGCCACACCGGCCCAACGGCGCTGATCCTCTCGCGACAGAATCTGGCGCAAATTGAGCGCTCGCCGGAGCAGGTGAAAAATATCGCCCGTGGCGGCTACATTCTGAAAGACAGCGGCGGCAAGCCGGATGTGATTTTGATTGCCACCGGATCAGAGATTGAAATTACCGTCAAAGCGGCAGAAAAACTCACCGCCGAAGGACACGCCGTGCGCGTGGTTTCTCTGCCTTCAACGGATATTTTTGATGCGCAGGACGAGGCGTACCGCGAATCGGTGCTGCCATCGAACGTGGCAGCGCGGGTGGCCGTGGAAGCCGGGATTGCCGACTACTGGTACAAATACGTCGGCCTGAAAGGGGCGATTGTCGGGATGACCGGCTACGGTGAATCCGCACCTGCCGATAAGCTGTTCCCATTCTTTGGCTTTACGGTTGAGAACGTGGTTGAGAAGGCGTTAGGCGTGATGTAGCGCTATGTTGGCCCTCCCCTCTCCTAAATGAGAGGGGATAGTTCAGTGCTCACTTTCCCTGCTTTTCCCCTTCTCCTCGGGGAGAAGGTTGGGATGAGGGCGCCACTGAAATTTTGCGGACTGGCATTAAGGTGGCGTAATCATTCAAACTTTGCCATTGCACCTGGCAGGTCGCATTTTTGTGACACCCCGGTACTTTTAACGCACTAAAGGGGGCGACCATCGTGTTTTGTTCCGCAGGCTGTTCATCAATTTTAAGCTGACTGAGCGTGACATAATAAGGCGTAGGATTACTGACCTGTAGCACCCCGTCATTCATTTTCCACTGCACTTTCTGATAGGCCAAATCTGCCCCTTTAGTTAACCCCGCAGGGCGATAAAAGAGTTTCATCCGCGATTTCACCGCAATTTGCAGACTGTTGGCGTCGGGCCTGCCCGCCGGAATCGCCGCTATGGTCAGGTAAAACAGGCTTTCACGATCGGCGGGTAAAATACCGCCAGTGCGGATGATGCGGATCTTTCCTGCATGTCCACCTTCAACCATCACCAATGGCGGTGTGGCGACAAAAATCGTTTTCCCCTCAAGCGAGCTGATTTTGGTCTGTACCAGATAATCTGCGCTGGTGGTGTTTTTCATGTCGACGGTGATGGACTCTGCCGCCTCCGGGAAAACAAACCGCGTGCCGCCAATCACGATCCCCGCGTGGGCGGTGAAACTGCAGGATAACGCTAAAACCAGAAGGGGAATTTTCATCTTACTGATAGGTCAGGTTAAACGTCACGCTAGCCGATGCCGGGCCGGAAGTGACAGTGTCAGTGAAAGAGGTGTACTGCGCGAAGAAGTCCAGCGAAGCGGTAAGCGACGACGCCGTCAGTGGATAGTTACGGCTACTGCTGTTCACCGGGATGGTGTGTTGCTGGTCATCAAGCAGGGCAATACCGACGCCCTTGGCCGCACCGGGGTTATCATCCACAGCGATAAGTGGGCTGCCGGGCGCAGGCGCGGTGCCGATAAACGTGACGGCGACGTTACTGGCAGCACTGCCACAGTCTTTAAGGCCAATGGTGAATTTCACTTGGTTGCCGCTTTTACCCGCAGGCTCCAGCTGCTTATCAGAAATATTCCCCATTGTAATTTGCAGATCGGTGGTACTGACGGTGCAGGTGTTGTCATGGATAAATCCGGTGATATTGACGGTGCCAAGGCCATCGTCCGAGGCGAAACAATGGGGCGCGAAACCGAGCAGCAAGACGGCGCAGAGCATTTTCATCATTCATAGTCCATCGCAAAATAGAGCACGGCGGAGGCATTGCCCGGCGTGACCGGGTGCGCGGTGGCCTTGTAGCGCAGGGCAAAGTTCAGGCTGTTACTGCCGCCATGCAGGGTGTAACGAATGGGTGAGAGGCTGTTCACCGCCAGCGGCTCACCGTGTTCGTCCAGTAGCTGTACCGCCACGCCTTTTGCCATGTTGCCGGTGCCGCCGGTGTCGGACAGCGCCAGCAGCGACGGGTCTGAACCGCCGTCCTGCGCGCCGGTAAACGTGATCGCCGCGTTGATAATATCCGGCGAGCATTTGGTCAGCTCAATGGTGAAGGCCGTTTGGGTGCTGACCGCGCCGATCGCCTTGAACGCGTTTTCTGAAAAATCGCCCAGATGCACGGTCTGATTTTTACTTCCGGCGTCGATATCGCAGCTCTCTTTTAAAATGGTGCCCGTCATGATGAGGTTAAAGTGCGCCAAATCCGCCCCCGCCAAAGGGGAGAATAAGACGCAGAAGAGAAGCCACGTTTTCATCGGAATATCCCTCATGCGAAATCGACGCGAATATAGGCCAGCGCCTTAAACTGCCCGGCGGTGGGCGCATTCCCGGTAGTGCTGACCGGAGCAACCTGGAAGCTGACGCTAGCTTCATAATTTTCATTGATGGTGAATGGCATTAATCCGTTGTTGGGTAGAACCAGTTTCCCATTTTCATCGAGCAATTCCACGCCGACATCAGCGTTATCGGTTTTAATAAAAGTTGAATCATCAGGGGATACTTCACTTTGAAAACGCAGCGTCAGATTGGTATAAGCCGCAATATTGTTGCACTTCATTGAGGCTTTAATTTTTTTCTCGATATAACCCACAGGTTTTTGGCCTTTGGTGGTGAAATCGCCGGACCATATTTTCCCGAAGTCCACGGTGATAATTTGCCCGGAGTCGATGATGCAGTTTTGCGGCACGCTGATAAGTCCGTTGATCCACACGGACGACATTGGAATACTTCCATAAGAGCCAGGTGTTAAAGAAGCATAAATATCTACCACTTTTACATTCTCAACAAAAATGGTTCCGACAAACGGCTTGGCGATATATAACAATAGCTTTCCTTGACTTCCTGTAGTCCAGGTTGATCCCGATGTCCGATTGGGGTTAGTGGGATCCTTACATTTGTATGCCCTAGCAAAACCACCCTTTGAGAAGAGATTATTTTCATCATTCCAAGGAGTTGGGATAAATGCAAGGCGCGTTCCTGCCATCCAAATAGAAGTAGTGACTTCCAGATAATCATTGACAGTAAAAAATTGATATGTTCCATCTGAATGCCCAGTATTTAGAATAGTCGCTGTGGAATAATAGGTATCAGAATTGGTATTACTTTCATCTTCTTTGACAGGATCACAATCGCAACTAGCATTATATTTCCCTCCAAGATTCCATTCATATGGCCGAGGAAAAAGATAACCGGGTTTGTTTCCTTTAGGATCAACCACTGTGATATTACCAAAATTGTAGGTGAAATTATAAGTTCCATTTGTTGGCGAGCAGGCTCCCGTATATGCCTTCGCTGCCTGACTTCCGCCAACAATTAATAATAAGGAAAGGAATATGTTTTTTAAATAACGCTTATATTTCATTATTGACACTCAACTTTAAACAAACTGATCGGTTTATTCATTTCACTGTCGGCAAGCTGATATTTGGCTTTGCACTGTTCTTTGCCGTCATCGCCCCACTGCACGGTTAATTCACCCGTCAGCGGCAGCCCCATTAAATAGGCCTGCCCGTCGTCGCCAACGATGGTGGAGGTTCCGCCATCGCTGCGGCTGACGGTGGCGCCAAACGGCACCGGTTTGTTGTGGTACATCAGGGTGACCAGCGCGCGCAGGCCGGTATGGGCTTTGAAATCGGCCACTACCAGTGCACCTTCGCTTGGCACCACGTCCACCACGGCGTTATCGATATCGGTTTTATCGCCGAGGGTATCGCTGTTCAGCGCGATGCGGTTCTGGCGATAGGTGGTGGCATAGGGCACGACCGCATAGCCCCGCCAGTCGGTTTTCACCCCGGTGCTGTTTTCAATATCCACGCCCGCCGCCCCCGGCGCTTTGATCAGCACGTTGGTGCTGCCGAGCGGTTGGCTCAGCGTGATGCCGTTGGCATGAGCAACGATGCCGCCGCTCAGGCCATAGTTCACCTGCTGATAGCCCGAGCTGTAGTTGTAGCCGATATTGCTGTTGCCAAGCCCGCCCTGATAATCCAGCGACGCGTTGCCGTTAGCTCCTACACCTCTATTGGCATAACCCTGCTGCACGGTGTAGCTGAGGTTGTTATCGCGAAGCAAAGTGCCGCTTACACCCGCCGCCTGGGTCATTTTGCCGTGGCTGTCGGTGCTGTTGTTGTAGGTGGCGTAGGCGTTGTTCGGTGAGTTGCCCACCTCACTGTTGTCGCCGCCGGTGGAGAGCCACTTACCCAGCGGCAGGGAGATACTCAGCGCGAACTGCTGGTCTGAATCTGGCTGGCCCTGGGCTTTGTTGTAGCTGAAGCTCAGGTTATAGCTGACGTCATGCAGATTACCGCTGTAGCCCACCTGAAACAGCGAATCGGTTTCGCTGGTGTTCCAGTAACTTTGCTGGCTGCCGGTGACGTATACCGAGCCGACGCTGCCGACCTGCTGCGAAATGTTGACCTGAATTTTGCCGCGCTTGTTGTAGTAAAGATCGTAGTAATCGGTCCAGTTCGCCGGGTCGTCTTCGTTGTCATTCCCGGCTTCGTCCAGCGTATCGACATGATGCCCGCTCATTCGCGTATAGGTGGTATCACTCAGGGTGTAGTAACCCTGCGTGGAGTAGCGATAGCCCAGCAGCTGGAAGTTGGTGCCGGTGGCGCTCAGCGATTTCGCATACAAAAAACGCAGCGACTGGCCGGTATGTTTGCTGTCATCGGCAAGCGTACTGTTGGCCTGGGTCAGGTCGGTTGAGAAGGCGCCATAATCACCCAGGTTCAGCCCGAGCCCAAGGTTTTCCGCCTGATAGTTGTCGGCGTGCTGTACGCCACCGTAGGCGGTTAACCCGTACGGCAGCCCCCAGATGATGGTGCCCTGGGCGAAATTCTCGTCGTCCTGATTATCGGTGTTGGTGTGGTACTGCCCGCCGGTGAAGGCATATTTAATCCGGCCTTCGCGCTGTAACAACGGCACGGCGGAATAAGGCACTGAAAAGGTGGTGTGAGTGCCATCGGTTTCGGCAATGTCCACGTCCATATCGCCGCTCGATGACGTCGGATACAGATCGTTAATCTCAAACGCGCCCGGTGAAACATAGGTCTGATAAATCACATAGCCGTTCTGCTTGATGGTCACTTTGGCGTTGCTTTTGGCGATGCCGCGCACCGTCGGCGCGAAGCCGCGCAGGCTGTCGGGCAGCATATTGTCATCGGAGGCAATTTGCACCCCGCGAAAGCCGACGCTGTCGAAAACGTCTGACGGGGTATAGCTGTCGCCCACCGTTAGCTCGCCTTTCAGTGGAATGATGCTGCGTTGCAAATAGGTGCTGACGTGATCCCAACGGCTGGCGCTGCCGCTGTCTTGCCCGCCGCTGTAGGTGCCGGATGAGTAGTCGTGCAGCCGCCACGGCCCGACGTTCAGGGTGCTTTGCAGGTTGAGGTAATAGTTATTGCTGACGCTGTCGCCCCAGCTGTTGCTGCCGGTGAAATCGTAGTTCAGCAGCAGCGCAGTGATGCCGTCATCCCACTGCTCCGGGGGAATGTAGCCGCGCGCGTTCTGTTTCATCGCCGCCTGCGGCAGGCTGATTTTCAGCTGCTGTTGCTCAAAATCAAAATCGGTACGTGCGCCGGGGATCATGGTCGTCAGAGGAACACAGTCGTCCGGCGAGAGGGCCGCGATGTCGGGAAAGGCTTTCATCTCCACGCCGAGTGCGTCCAGGCGCACCCGTGTCAGACAGGGAATCACATCACCTTTCTTCTCAGCGGGCGCTTTGAACTCGATATCTTCTGTCGAGATGAAGTTTTCATTCAGGTAGAGATCGACGCGGTATTTTCCGGGGCCGTGCCCGCTGCCTTTTTCAAAGCGTTTTAGGCTGGCAACCGCCGACGGATCGTCCGACAAAAACGCCGGATTGAAGTAGCCCGCCGCACGCGTCGCGGGTGAAAGCGCCAGCGTCAGCAGCATCATATACCGCCAGCGCAGGGCGTGACAGATAGCCCGCGTGAGCAGCGTCAACTGAGTGTCCTTGCTCATCCGCATCACGCTATTCCATTATGCCTTTTTGCCCGGCTGAGTTAGCGCCGAAGTCGCTGACCGTCTGGAAGGTTATCTCACCCGGAGCGTTGTCGGGCACCGGAACCGTCAGGCTGTCTTTCGGCGGTACCATCGTGTTTGGCAGTTTTTTACCGCCGACAGTGAATTGCACCAGCGTCACGTAATAGGGACTGGGGTTTTTGATGGTCAGCTGTGGGCCAGTGCGATGAAAACGCAGCAGCGCCGGAGCCTCCACCGATTTCATCGGCAGATTTTTCGGGCGTACGAACAGCTTGATTCGGCTCAGCACCGCCAGCTGGAGGGTGTTTTTGGCTTTGCTGTTATCCGGCGCAGACGGCACGGCTTTCATGTTCAGCCAGTACACGCTTTCGCGATCGGCGGGCAGGGTTTTCTGACCGATGTACATCACCCGCAGGGTATTTTCCTTCTGCGGCTGAATGACAAACAGCGGTGGAGTGATCGCAAAATCTGAGCTTCTCTCGCCGTTCTCGTTCTCCACCCAACTCTGAATTAAAAACACGGCGTCATCATCGCTGTTGTTGACACTCATAGAGACCTGGCTGCTGCCTGCCGGATAGATAAGCCGCGTGCCGCCCAGGGAAATTCCCCCGGCAGTAGCATGCTGGCTGAAGCAGAGCATCAGGGCTGTTAACGCGAAGGGCCGAATAAAACGATGAGTCAACACATTCACCTCAGTAGCTACGGATAGATAACAATAAAATTGGCCACCACGCTGGCATCCCCGGCGACGATGCGCGCCGTGGCACGGTATTTGGCGAGAAAATGCAGCACGTTTTCGCCGTCAATCAGTGTTTTGTAAGAGCGAGGGGCACTGTTAGGGACCACCAGGTTGGTTTGCTCGTCGTAGATACCGAGGCCGACGCCAATGGCGGAGCCTGGCCCATCGATGACCGCGAGTACCATCGGATCGTGGCTGTCGGTGACCCCCTGGAAGGCCACGCCTGCAGACTGGCTGACCGTACTGTCGCAGTCTGTAATGGTCAGGGTGAAGCCGATAGGATCGGCCCAGCTGCCGACGCCGTTAAAGGCATCCTTCCGTACCTGGCCCATGTTGATGGTTTGGTCAGTACTGCGAGCGTCGACAGCACAGCCTGAATTCACCGCGCTACCGCCGAAGTGGATTTGCCCTCCGGTCTCAGCCGCCGGGGCGAAACGAGTCATCAAAAGCAGCCCGGCAATAAGAAAAGGCTGCCAGGTATACGCCTGATACGTCATCTTCAGATCCTTGAAACGAAGCATCATTACGCCATCCGTGGCGTCTCATTCATCCCTGAATCATGTTTTCAGGATCAGGAGTAGGTCACGTTAAATGTGGCTGTCGCCTGCACATCACCTGCTTTGACGGTGTCACCGGTAGAAATGTAATCCGCAGCGAAGATCAGTGAGTTTTCACCATTGATCAGGGTATAGGCCGGAGAAGCGGTACCCAGACCCAGCGCTTTGCCTACGTTGTCATACAGCTGGATGCCAATGCCCACCGCAGAACCGGCACCGGCGGTGTTGTCCAGCGCCGTTGGCATGGCGGCTGGGGCGTTGCCGCTGAAGGTGATAGAGGCGTTGGTGGAAACCGATGAATCGCAGTCAGACAGTTTGATGGTGAACGGACGCTTCTGGTTAGCCGCGGTACCTGCTGCGACTTTACCGTCCGCACCCGCGAATTTAGCGGTGCGAACCTGGCCCATGTCGACGTTAAAATCGACAGAGTCTTCATCCACTGAACACGCAGCATCCACAACGGTTCCGTTAAAATGCACCTGCCCACCGGTCACTGACGTGGTTCCCGCTGCCAGTGCAGAACCGGATAAAGCCAATAGGGTTGCTGCGAATAAAGTGTTCAGTTTTTGTGAAGTAGTCATGTATATCTTCCTTTATCATTTAAATAAGCTATCGTCTAATAGCCCGGAAACATTGTTAAATAATTGATGACAAATAACCCGTCACATGAATATGTAGGAATTCATGTTATTTGAGCATGACGAAGATTATTTGTTACGCCGACAATTATGCAGACATTTATTTTTAATTAAATAGAAAATTCACACCTTTTCTGGATAGTGCAATATCCAATTATAGACACTTTACCAAACACTCCTGGACACTTTATTTTAATTGAGCGATGCGTTTAAAATAATCTGCATTCATATGACAATCAAAATATTGAATCATTTTTACATTGGTTGCTTGTTATTTTCAGCAGAGAACTTTTACCTGGCATTGTGATATTATAAACTGTTATCTGGAGAGAGTTATGAAATCAGTATTACATAATAGTGCTTCTGTTTATCAAGATCCCTACTTTAACCTGGAAAAACCCGTAGCAGAGGTGAAACGCATCATTGAGAGTTTGCTTCCGGCAGCGACGCCGGTCTTCATGCAGGAAGGTGGAGGGGTTATCAACCTGCAGCTTCTCAATAAAAATGAGGGAGGGCTATCGGTCATTTTGTTATTAAAGGGAAAAATTAATTTTATAAGAAAATCCTCTGGGGGAATACTCTTTGGTACTGCCGATGCACCCTCTGTATTTGGATTATTGGGCTCCAGCTTCAAAGCAGAGGTTTTCAAATATGTCGCGGTGGGTGACTGTGATGTCTACGTTCTACCCAGAGATATGGCAATAGATATAATTAATGAGCACAATCTGTGTCGTGACGTTTTCAACTATCACGCCTATATTTCTGATATGGAAGTAAAATACAGTAACCGTCTAATCAATCAAACGCCCTATGGTATTGTGTGTGCGATTCTCTGCGAACTTGCTGCATTACCTGAATCGATAAGATTAAAAACAGGCATTGCGAAATTCATCATTGAAAGAAGTCATATAAGGCGCAGTACGATGATGAAAATTTTGGCTGATTTGCGTGATGGAGAGTATGTGGATATCCAGTATGGAAAACTTATAAGAATTATAAAGAATTTCCCGAAATTTTATTGAGTCTATAGAAAAGCAGATAGAGGCTGTCAATAAAAGTTCGGTGACCGTCTGAGCAATCACCTTTAACAGGGTGGCCGTTACACAGAATGATGACAGGCGCGCACAGCCGCCACCCGACAAAACGTTAGCGCGTGATCCACAACGTCGGCCATGCGTCTGGACCGTGCCAGTTATCGCAGCTCGGCTCCTCTGCATATCGCACCAAACGAAAACGCTGGCCGTCAAAACGCCAGCGCGTCTGGATACCGCAATCCGCCATGCCGCGTCCTAACGCCAGCGTCGTCAGCTCGCGCGTTTTCTCGTCAAAGCGGGCGTTCATCAGCTCCATATCGCTGCTCTCGCTCGACGAAACAAACGGCAGGCGCAACCGCACGGTTCTGGCGGCGAACGGTTTTTTACGCGACACCAGCCACGCCAGATCCACCGTATTGTAAGCCCCCGCTTCACAGCTGATCATCAGCAGCGCTTTGTCATCCGTTAAGGCGGTAACTCGCACTTCGCGGCGGTTGGGGTCGAGAGAACACTGGGAGTTGTTCATCCGCCAGCTGCCGTAATCCAGCAGATCGTTAAGTTCTTCATGCGTCAGCGGCGTCGGTGTCGGGTTGACGACCGCCACCTCTTTAAGCGCCGGGGCTGGCGGCACGCTCAGCGGCGGATCGTCGCCCTTTTTAATCCACGCGGTTTCGCTGCCCACACGCTTTTGCTGAGAATCAATAAACAGCAGCGCCGCCTTCAGCCCAGCCAGCGAAATAATCTGTTTTCCGTCTTTGAGCTCAAGCGCCTCCCCTTCCTGAATGGTTTTCAGAAACGCGGTGATGGTGGCAGTGTCATCGGTTGTCAGATGCCACGGCGTCAGCTTCCAGTGCAGCGCACCCAGCGTGAGCGGCGTGCCGTCCAGCATCAGGCGCGGCGCGATGGGTGCCTCTTTTACCGGCGACGATTCCAGACCACCCAGATCAATACGCAGATTGGCATCCGTTTTTGCGCCCGCGCTGCGGCTCAACGTCATCACCAGACCGTGATGCTCACCGGTGTTACGGGCCACGCAAAAGTTCTGATTATTGCAGGTCACCTGCCAGTCGGAGAACGATTGCTGTGCAGGTGCCGCCCAGACCAGAGGCACTGGCAGCACGCTGAGGAATAAAATAAGAAGTACGCAGTGACGCATGAAAGGCACAATCCCGGAAACAGAAACTCGAAAACTGGCGGTATCTTCGGGTTCTGCCCGGAATTGCTCAATCGGATTTATCGGATAGATTTATCTGAAAGGCATTCTACCGATGATTTAGAAATCAAGACATTAGGCCTGACAGCTGTAAATACTGAAGCAGTATCAACGTTTTACCGTCGCGGATTTCACCCGTTTTGACCATTTCCAGCGCCTGAGTGAACGGAATTTCCAGCACATCGATGGCCTCATCTTCCACGCCACCACCGGCATTGCTGCGCTGCGCGTCGGTATATTCAGCGATGAAGAAGTGGATAAGCTCCGTCACCCCGCCCGGCGACATATACAGCTCGAACAGCTTCGTGACGTTGCCCACTTCAAAGCCGGTCTCTTCAATGGCTTCTTTGCGGATGCACACTTCGGGTTCGTCGTTATCCAGTAGACCGGCGCAGGTTTCGATCAGGCGTCCGTCGGCGTTGCCGTTCACCCAGGTTGCCACCCGGAACTGGCGGATTAACACCACGGTCTGCTTTTCACGGCTGTATAAGAGGATGGTTGCGCCATTGCCGCGATCGTAGACCTCGCGCTTGTGGCGGACGACTTCGCCTTTATGGCTTAAATCGTAGGTAATGTTACGCAGGACAAAGTAATTTTCAGAGAGGATTTTATCTTTGATAATCTCAATTTTCAGACTCATACGGGCTCCAGGACGTAATGAGCTATTCATAGTACGCCGTGAAACCCGCTTTGTCGCCCCGCTGATTTAATGGATTTTTGGCGCTGCGATTTCCAGCCAGTCCATCATGCCCTGCGCGGCATGACGCCCTTCCGCCATCGCCGTTACCACCAGATCCGCCCCGCGCACCGCGTCACCTCCGGCAAAAATCTGCGGATGACTGGTCTGGTAGCGATAGCGGCTTTCCACGCTGGCGACGATCCGCCCCCAGTCATCGACGTTCACGCCCTGCGCCTGTAGCCACGGCATAGAATGCGGATTAAAACCAAACGCCATAATCACCGCATCGGCCGGCATCACAAACTCACTGCCTGCGACAGGCACCGGACGACGACGGCCCTGCGCATCGGGCTCACCCAGCGCGGTGCGCAGCAGGCGAATGCCGTTGACCTGACCCGCCTCATCCAGCACCAGTTCGACGGGCTGGACGTTAAACTCAAAGTGCGCGCCCTCTTCTTTGGCATTTTTGACCTCTTTTTTCGAGCCCGGCATGTTGGCCTCATCCCGACGATAGGCACAGGTGACTTTTGCCGCGTGATGGCGCAGCGCGGTGCGCACGCAGTCCATCGCCGTATCGCCCCCGCCCAGCACCACCACGTTTAATCCTGCGGTGTCGATAAACGGCTCGGATTCCAATGACGGCAGCCCCATCAGATGGCGAGTGTTAGCCACCAGGAACGGTAACGCGTCATGCACGCCCGGCGCATCTTCGTGCGGGATGCCCGCTTTCATTGAGCGATAGGTGCCGACGCCGATAAATACCGCGTCATACTCACTCAACAGCTGAGTCATCGGCAGGTCTTTACCCACTTCGCAGTTGAGTTCAAAGTGAATGCCCATCGCGGTGAAAATCTCACGGCGTCGCGCCAGCAGCGATTTATCCAGCTTAAAGGCCGGAATGCCGAAGGTGAGTAATCCGCCGATTTCCGGGTGTCTGTCGTAGACCGTGACGCTCACGCCGTGGCGAATCAGCACATCCGCACACGCCAGCCCCGCCGGACCTGCACCGATAATCGCAATACGTTTATCAACGGGCGTGACGCCGCTCATATCGGGCCGCCAGCCTTTACTCAGCGCCTGGTCGGAAATGTAGCGTTCAATATTGCCAATCGTCACCGCACCAGATTCATCGCGAACCGTGCAGGCACCTTCGCATAAACGGTCCTGAGGGCAGACGCGTCCGGTGATTTCCGGCAGACAGTTCGTTTGATGAGAAAGCGCGACGGCCGCGTCAATATCTCCGGCTTTGACACGCTCAATCCATTGGGGAATGTGGTTGTGCAGCGGGCAGGTCCATTCGCAGATGGAATGTTCGCCGCATTTCAGGCAACGCGCCGCTTCGCGGTTCGCCTGATCCGCGCTGAACGGTAAATAGATCTCGTCGAAATTATCGGCGCGCGCGGCCGGGCTGAGTTTGTCCGGTTCGCCGCGCGCTGGCAGAGCCTGCATCTGCTGAATTTTACTCTGTCGTGATTCGACTGCTGTCGCCGTGCGGTGCCACGGCTGCGCCTCCTGGCAGGCCGTGCGCAGACGCCGCGCTTTGGCCAGGCGGTTCAGTACTTCTGGCGTCACCAGCGTCAGGGCATCAGCCGGACAATTCTCCACGCACGCCGGGCCATTTGGCCGGTCACTGCAGAGATCGCATTTATGCGCCGTGGCTTTGACGTGACCGTTAGATATCGGCGTCACCACGATCTCCATCGTGCCAAAAGGACAGGCAACAACGCAGGCTTTACAACCAATGCATTTTTGCTGATTCACCTGTACGCTATCGTGGCTTTTGGCAATCGCGCCGTTTGGACAGCTTTGCGCGCAGGGCGCATTTTCACAGTGGTGACAGGTCACCGCGCTGCGCCGTGTGCCCTCTTTGAGCACCGTTATGCGCGGAACAAACTGGCGCTGGCTTAACACGTGTTGCTCATTATTGTGCGCCATCACGCAGGCCACTTCGCAGGCGTGACAGCCGATACATTGCAGGTTATCGGCCATAATAAAACGATTCATAGAAGCACCTGTTCTGGTAGCATTAACCCTGTTTTTTATAAGCATATGGTATTTACCGACCCCGGGGGTTCCAGGCAATGTTCAAATGCCCAAAAACCGGGACTAATTACGACTTACCTGTGGCAGATCAATTTATTTCATCGCAGGTGAAATTGCGTTTCAATAACGTTCTGGAAACCGTGTCATGATCGTTAAACGTCCTGTATCAGGAAGCCTGGCCAGGGCTTTTATCTCGATTATTTTGCTCTCCGTTCTGACCAGCGGGATTGCGTTGATGACGCTCGCCAGCAGCCTGCGGGATGCTGAAGCGATTAATATCGCGGGCTCGTTGCGGATGCAGAGCTATCGACTCGGCTACGATCTTGAGCGCAACAGCACTGCTTTCTCCGAACATCGCCAGCACTGGCAAAGCACCCTCAACTCTCCGGTACTGAAAGAGCTCGATCGCTGGTACGTGCCGGAATCGGTGAAAACGGGCTATCAGCAGTTACAAACAGCCTGGGCCGAGATGGACAGTCATCTTGAAACGGGAGATAAAGCCTGGTATCAGGACCATATTCAGCAATATGTCGAACGTATCGACACCTTCGTGCTCGCGCTCCAGCACTACGCGGAACATAAAATGCAGCTGGTGGTGGCGATTTCTCTGGCGGGTGGTGTAGGGATTTTACTGCTGGTGTTTATGACCCTGCGCGGGATCCGTCGTCAGGTGGTCGCGCCGCTCAATCATCTGGTGAACGCCAGCCAGCACATGGAACAAGGCCGTTTTGATATTCAGGCACAGGACACCCACCTGCCGAACGAACTGGGGTTGCTGTCGCGCACCTTCAATCACATGTCAGCCGAGCTGCATAAGCACTACCGCTCGCTGGAAATATCGGTCGAAGAGAAGACTCGGCATTTAAACGAAGCCCACCAGCAGCTCGAAATGCTGTTCAAGTGCTCACAGGCGCTGAATACCAGCCAGATAGATACGCATTGTTTCCGCCATATCATCCAGATCGTTCAGGAATACACGGGAATGAGCTACCTGGAACTGCAGGCGGGCGACAACTGGCAGCTTTGCGAAGGGGTGAAAAAACCAGAACAAAAGACGTTCTCCCTGCCGGTGGTGATGCAAGAAACACGCTTTGGCGAACTGCGCTGGCAGAGCGAAAGCGTGGTGCCGGAGCCCCTGATGAAAAGCGTGGCGACGATGCTTGGGCGCGGCCTCTATTTTAATCAGGCACAGAAGCACTTCCAGCAGCTACTGTTAATGGAAGAACGCGCGACCATCGCCCGCGAATTGCACGATTCTCTGGCGCAGGTGCTTTCCTATTTGCGCATTCAGTTGACACTGCTCAAGCGCGCGGTGCCGGACGATAACGTTCCGGCGCAAACCATCATCACCGACTTTTCACGCGAGCTGAATAACGCCTGGCGCCAGCTGCGAGAACTGCTGACCACTTTCCGCCTGACGCTAAATCATTCCAATCTTCCTGCGGCCTTGCAGGAAGCGCTGGAAGGTCTGCAAAGCCAGACCCGCGCGAAGCTGGATCTCGACTGCCGGTTATCGTCCCTGGCGCTGGATGCGCAAAAGCAGGTCCATCTGCTGCAAATTGTGCGCGAAGCGGTGCTGAACGCCATCAAACATGCCGAGGCGACCGAAATTACGGTGAGCTGCGTCACCGCGCCGGACGGCGAACATACGGTATATGTACGGGATAATGGCATTGGTATTGGCGACGCCAGCGAACCGCCGGGGCACTACGGTCTGAACATCATGCGCGAGCGCGCCGAACGGCTAGGCGGTACGCTGGGCTTTTCACAGCCGCAGAACGGCGGGACGCAGGTGTGCATTCGTTTTCGCACCCCGGAACCGGATGTCGGTAAATAACGGTAAATTGCGGGAAGTCGTCATACCCATGCGACGCCACCAGGCAATAATCGACAGGGCGGAAAGTTAACAAGGCGCTGTAAATGCGCATGATAATTTACACTATCTCCTTTTTTTCTCCACGTTTGGCATCCGCCTTGCCGCTAGAGTTAAGCGGGCAATAAACAATAACGATTCGAAGCGAAACGAGGTCTTATTTTCATGGCGAATTTCTTCATTGATCGCCCCATTTTTGCCTGGGTGCTGGCAATTATTTTATGTCTGACGGGCACTCTGGCTATTTTGTCACTTCCCGTTGAGCAATATCCCGATCTGGCCCCGCCGAACGTGCGCATCACCGCGAACTATCCGGGCGCGTCGGCACAAACGCTGGAAAACACCGTCACGCAGGTCATTGAACAAAACATGACCGGGCTGGATAACCTGATGTACATGTCGTCGCAGAGCAGTGCAACTGGCCAAGCGACCGTTACGCTGAGCTTTACCGCCGGTTCCGATCCCGATGAAGCGGTGCAGCAGGTGCAGAATCAGCTGCAATCTGCGATGCGAAAACTACCGCAGGCAGTGCAAAACCAGGGCGTGACGGTGCGTAAAACCGGGGATTCCAACATCCTGACCATTGCCTTCGTCTCAACCGACGGGTCGATGGATAAGCAGGATATTTCGGACTACGTCGCGAGTAATATTCAGGACCCGCTGAGCCGTATTAACGGCGTCGGCGATATCGACGCTTACGGTTCACAGTATTCAATGCGCATCTGGCTGGACCCGGCCAAGCTGAACAGCGTCCAGATGACCGCTACAGACGTCACCAACGCCATTAAATCTCAGAATGCTCAAATTGCCGTCGGGCAACTGGGCGGTACGCCGTCAGTGGACAAGCAGGCGCTGAACGCCACCATTAACTCCCAGTCCCTACTTCAGACGCCGCAGCAGTTCCGTGATATCACTTTGCGAGTGAATCAGGACGGTTCAGAAGTACGTCTCGGCGACGTCGCGACCGTCGAAATGGGTGCGGAAAAGTACGATTATCTGAGCCGCTTTAACGGCAACCAGGCGTCTGGTCTGGGTGTGAAACTCGCGTCCGGTGCGAATGAAATGGCCACCGCGAAACTGGTCATCGACCGCCTCGATGAGCTGTCGCAGTATTTCCCGCATGGGCTGGAATACAAGGTGGCTTATGAGACCACCTCGTTCGTAAAAGCCTCGATTGAGGACGTGGTCAAAACGCTGATCGAAGCTATCGCGCTGGTGTTCCTCGTAATGTATTTGTTCCTGCAAAACTTCCGCGCCACGCTGATTCCGACCATCGCCGTTCCGGTGGTGCTGCTTGGGACGTTCGCCGTGCTGTACGCCTTTGGCTACAGCATCAACACCCTGACCATGTTCGCAATGGTACTGGCGATCGGCCTGCTGGTGGATGATGCCATCGTGGTGGTTGAGAACGTCGAGCGCATCATGAGCGAAGAGGGTTTGTCGCCGCGTGAAGCGACGCGAAAATCGATGGGACAAATTCAGGGCGCACTGGTGGGTATCGCGATGGTGCTTTCCGCCGTCTTTGTGCCGATGGCCTTCTTTGGTGGCACCACCGGCGCGATTTATCGCCAGTTCTCCATCACTATTGTCTCGGCGATGGTGCTGTCGGTGCTGGTGGCGATGATACTGACGCCAGCGCTCTGCGCCACGCTCCTTAAGCCGTTACACAAGGGCGAACAGCACGGACAAAAAGGCTTCTTCGGCTGGTTTAACCGCATGTTTAACCGCAATGCGGCGCGTTACGAAGCGGGCGTGGCCAGAATCCTGCACCGCAGCCTGCGCTGGATGTTGATTTACGTCCTGCTGCTGGGCGGCATGGTCTTCTTATTCCTGCGCCTGCCGACATCATTTTTACCGCTGGAAGACCGGGGAATGTTTATCACCTCCGTTCAGCTTCCGAGCGGCGCGACCCAGCAGCAGACGCTGAAAGTGGTTGAGAACGTTGAATCATATTTTTTCACTCATGAGAAAGACAACATCGTGTCGGTGTTCTCCACCGTCGGTTCTGGCCCTGGCGGGAACGGGCAGAACGTCGCGCGAATGTTTGTGCGCCTGAAAGACTGGGATGAACGCGACAGTAAAACCGGCTCCTCCTTCGCCATTATTGAGCGGGCGACAAAAGCCTTTAGCCACATCAAAGAGGCGCGCGTCTTTGCCAGTAGCCCGGCGGCAATCAGTGGTCTCGGCAGTTCTGCGGGCTTTGATATGGAATTGCAGGATCACGCCGGGGCCGGACACGATGCGCTGATGGCCGCGCGCGATCAGCTGCTTGAACTGGCGGGTAAAAACCATGAGCTGACCCGCGTGCGTCACAACGGCCTGGATGACAGCCCGCAGCTGCAAATCGATATCGACCAGCGTAAGGCGCAGGCATTGGGTGTTTCCATTGACGATGTGAACGATACCCTGCAAACCGCCTGGGGCTCCAGCTACGTAAACGACTTTATGGATCGGGGCCGCGTGAAGAAGGTCTACGTTCAGGCCGCCGCGCCGTATCGCATGTTGCCGGACGATATTAATCTTTGGTATGTGCGGAATAACTCCGGCGGAATGGTGCCATTCTCCGCCTTTGCCACTTCCCACTGGGAGAGCGGTTCACCGCGACTGGAGCGTTATAACGGTTATTCCGCGCTGGAAATAGTCGGTGAAGCCGCGCCGGGCGTAAGCACCGGGACGGCGATGGATATTATGGAACAACTGGTTCAGCAGCTCCCTGCCGGTTTTGGCCTGGAGTGGACGGCAATGTCCTATCAGGAAAGGCTCTCCGGCGCGCAGGCCCCTGCCCTGTATGCCGTTTCACTACTGGTGGTGTTCCTGTGTCTGGCTGCGCTGTATGAAAGCTGGTCGGTGCCGTTCTCGGTAATGCTGGTGGTTCCGCTCGGGGTGATTGGTGCGCTGCTCGCCACCTGGATGCGTGGGCTGGAAAATGACGTCTACTTCCAGGTCGGGCTGTTAACGGTTATCGGGCTATCGGCGAAAAACGCCATTTTGATCGTCGAGTTTGCCAATGAGATGAATTCGAAGGGGCACGATCTGCTGTCATCTACCCTGCACGCCTGTCGTCAGCGTCTGCGTCCCATTCTGATGACTTCACTGGCGTTTGTGTTTGGTGTTCTGCCGATGGCGACCAGTTCCGGCGCCGGGTCAAGCAGCCAGCACGCGGTCGGTACCGGTGTGATGGGCGGGATGATCTCTGCAACCATCCTTGCTATTTACTTCGTTCCGCTGTTCTTTGTGCTGGTGCGTCAACGCTTCCCGCTAAAAGAGCGCCCAGAGTAACAGCCATAAAAAAGGCGGCTCCAGGGCCGCCTTTTTAGCGTGTGATTTATTTAGGGACAATCACATCATTTTTATAACTAAATTAAGTGCTCTTGCAGTTCTTCCTGAATGTCATTTACGAAGCATGTCTTCGATAAAATCTTTCCAGTTCCCCAGTTCACGTTCAATCATAACAACCTCTCTTATTATTATGCGTATTCTATGAGAATATATTGGCATTGTGAAGATAATTTAATCAATGACTCCGATTGCCTCCCCCTACTGCTGTGCTGGCCCTGAGACAAATATGGTCCTATCTCCTTTAATTTTATGTGACCAATCGCAATATTTAGAAACAACCATACTCGCGGGTGATAATCTTATTTTGGACTGACTTTAAAGGAGATTTAAGGTGACTGGACATTTATGCGTAAAAGATGAAACACTATTCAGCTAACAGCTGTAAGTTGAATTAACCCGCATAGTCGATTCAGTCATAAAGCGAATGTGTTATATTTCTCAAAACAATTTAAAATCGAAAATATTGAACATTTCGGATAAATAAAGACAAAAGGATTCACCATGATTGTGATGTACGGCATTAAAAATTGCGACACCATCAAGAAAGCGCGTCGCTTCCTGGAGGCTAATAATATCGAGTATCGCTTTCATGACTATCGCGCGGACGGCCTTGACGCAGAATTTCTGCATAGCGCTATCGCGGAACTCGGCTGGGAAGCGCTGCTGAATACGCGCGGGACCACCTGGCGTAAACTGGATGAATCTGTGCGCAATTCCATCACTGACGCCGACAGCGCAGCAAAATTGATGCTCGAAATGCCCGCGATCATCAAACGCCCATTGCTCTGCGCGCCAGGGCAGCCTATGCTGCTGGGTTTCAGTGAATCCAGTTATACACAAATCATTTGAGGTGTAGTCTATGTCTTGCCCGGTCATTGAGCTGACTCAGCAGCTTATTCGCCGTCCTTCCCTTAGCCCGGACGACGCAGGTTGTCAGGCATTAATGATTGAGCGCCTGCGCGCCATTGGTTTTACCGTAGAGCGTATGGATTTTGGCGATACCCAGAACTTCTGGGCATGGCGCGGTCAGGGCGAAACGCTGGCCTTCGCCGGACACACCGACGTGGTGCCTGCGGGCGACGCTGACCGCTGGATTAATCCCCCTTTCGAACCGACTATCCGCGACGGCATGCTCTTTGGCCGAGGTGCGGCTGACATGAAAGGTTCGCTGGCGGCAATGGTCGTGGCCGCTGAGCGCTTTGTCGCCCAGCACCCGAACCACAAAAACCGCCTCGCGTTTTTGATTACCTCCGACGAAGAAGCCAGCGCCAAAAATGGCACGGTGAAAGTCGTCGAAGCGCTGATGGAACGCCGCGAACGTCTCGATTATTGCCTGGTCGGCGAACCGTCGAGCACTGAGATCGTCGGTGACGTGGTGAAAAATGGTCGTCGCGGTTCCCTGACCTGTAATCTGACCGTTCACGGCGTTCAGGGTCACGTGGCTTATCCGCATCTGGCCGATAACCCGGTACATCGCGCCGCGCCAATGCTGAACGAACTGGTGGGCATCGAGTGGGATAAAGGCAACGAATTTTTCCCGCCGACCAGTATGCAGATTGCCAACGTTCAGGCAGGCACCGGCAGCAATAACGTCATTCCTGGCGATTTCTTCGTACAGTTCAACTTCCGTTTTAGTACGGAACTGACCGACGAGATGATCAAATCTCGCGTTATTGCCCTGCTGGATAAATATGAATTGCGCTACACCCTGGACTGGTGGCTTTCTGGCCAACCGTTCCTGACGCAGCGCGGCAAACTGGTTGATGCGGTGGTTAACGCTATCGCGCACTATAATGAAATTAAACCGCAACTCCTGACCACCGGCGGGACATCAGACGGACGCTTTATTGCCCGAATGGGTGCGCAGGTTGTCGAACTGGGCCCAGTGAACGCCACCATTCATAAAATCAATGAATGCGTGAACGCGGCTGATTTGCAGCTACTGGCTCGTATGTATCAACGCATTATGGAGCAACTCGTCGCCTGACGACTGCTCTGAGAAGGAATAGCGAATGGACTGGCTGGCTAAATATTGGTGGATTCTGGTACTGGTGTTTCTGGTAGGCGTGCTGCTGAACGTTATCAAAGATCTGAAGCGCGTGGACCACAAGAAGTTTCTCGCCAACAAACCTGAACTTCCCCCGCATCGTGACTTTAACGATAAGTGGGATGATGACGACAACTGGCCGAAGAAAGATCAGAAAGATCAGAAGTAATCGTCAAACTCCGCACCCAACTGTCCCCTCTCCCCTGTGGGGAGAGGGTCAGGGTGAGGGGTAATAACTCACATAAACTCAACGATATCGTCATCGTTCGGTTTACTGCCGCTTAATGCCTCATCAAAATAGTGCTTCGGCACGGTAAATTGCAGGTGATTCAGGGCGAACTGCATGCTGCGATCGTCAATGGCATGACCCAGTTCATCAACAATATCCAGCGTCACATCTCCCCCTTCACGAATCAGCGCTTCCTGAGCGGCCACCGCATGGGAAAGCTCAATCACGCGATCTTCCCCGCCGTGGATCAGGTGAATCGTCGTCGCTGTCGTCGCGCTCTGCGGTAACGTCGCGAAGCGTCCGTTAAAGGCAATCACGCGCGACACCAGCCCTGGCTGCGCTTTCACGCTCTCCAGCGACATAATCGCCCCCTGCGAAAAACCAATCAGCGCGGTAGCTCCGGCACCCACACCGCTCTGTTTTTGCCAGTAGCGCACGGTATCGATAAAGGTCGGCATGATGGCATCGATGCGCGCCTGACGATTATCTTCCGTTACGCCCTGTACGGAAAACCACTGACGCCCCTGGGGGCCACAAGGTTCTACGCCACCGATACTGACGATGAGCGCGTCCGGAAAAATCGGCGCAAACCAGCTGCCAATTTGCCCCATATTCGCCGCATTATCACCGACGCCATGAAACAGCAGCAGCAATTGCTGCGCAGGGCTGGAAGGGCTTTGGACAACAAAATGGTCGTGTTTCATGGCAGTCTCCTTAATTGATAGTCAGGATTTTACGCCTCTGGGGGGTAATGACCATGCCACTTCATTGAAGAAGTCATTGAAAAAATTGCCATTGCAAAATATCAGTTTTGAGCTGCTGGCAGCGGTGACTATCAATAAAATCAAGCGCCTGCTCGGCTTCGCTGCGCTGTTGTGCCAGCAACGCTTTGCGACCGGACATCGCGCGATCGTTGTCGTTTTCAAGCTTCCCGCGCAGTCCCTGAAGCGGCAAATCAACCGCCAGCAAAAGCCGCGTGAGCGCCGCCGCAGAGGTAGAAAGCGGACGATGCGCAAAGGCGAAACCACCCAACTCCAGCCAGTCATCATCGTTAAGGGTAGACTCCCAGCAATTGTCCACTGGGATCTTTTCGGCGTTCCATTTTTCAATTATTCGCGCATCGCGACACAGCCGTTGATGTTCCTGCGCACAAAGCGCCTGCCCCGCCTCGCTGATGGGCTTCAGTGCCATCGCCGTGTAACACCCGCTGCTGGCCTCACGGTGAGTGCCCATTCGCACCAGAACAAAACCGCAGCGCTGCCAGAAGCGCCATAGCTCTTGCGTGTAGCCAAAGCTAACGGAAAGATAATCCTGCTGCGCATGATGACTTGCGCCGAGGACTAATGACTGACCGATGCCTTCTCGCTGACGCGCCGGATGAACGGCTACCCGCGTGACGCGCCTCCCTATCAGGGTAGCCGCCAGCGGCGATCCCCCGTGAGCAGCCAGAGATTGCGCCACCAGATTGCCGCGTGGGCGTCGATAACCCGCCCATACCGCCTGACTCAATGGTGGCGCTAACCCGCCTTCATCGACCAGCCACAGCGCACCCACCAGGCCATCACCCGCGCGGGCGATGGCAAAATGCTGGCCCGGCGCGTCCATCATGCGACGTAAATCCAGCGGTGAGGTTCGATAATGGGCAGAGCAGAGTAGCGTGTAAATGTCTGCCGCGAGCTGCGGCTGACTCTCCCACGCATTTTGTTCCAGCGGGATAATTTCTGGCGAATCAACGGCGGTCTCATCGACGACGTCATCAAATAGCAGTGCGTTTGCCACGACGCGCTCCAGCGGACACCCCGCCGCCCAGCGAATGGGCGCAGAGAGCGTGAAGTGTTTCAGCCCGCTAAAGCGTGCACAGAATTTGAGTAAAAAACCGCGCCCGGTGCCTTCGTAACCTTGTACGGTCGTGGTCAGCAATACGCGCGGAAAACGCGACACCAGCTGTTCCAGCAGCGGACCGGGAATGGCGGCGGCTTCATCGACAATCAGCCAGTCGGCCTGTTGGTCAGAGGCCAGCAGCGCGTCAGGTGCCATAAAGTGATAGTTATCTGCCGCGAAACGGGCGATCACTTCCGTCGCCCCTTTCGCTGGCGCGGTGACGATAGCGCGGCCCGGAATGCGGCTTAACAACATTCCCGCGAGGGCAGATTTGCCGCGACCACGCGGTGCAGTCACCACCGCCACGCCTGCGTTCATCTCAATTAATGCCGCCAGAATCTCAGCCTGCTCGCGCTGCGGCTCGCCGCTGGCAGGCTGCCAGTCGGGTGCTGGAGAGAGAGAAAAATCAGGAAAAGGCTGATGCTGTTGCCAGACCAGCACGCCGGGATCGTGGCTCACCGTTCGGCAAAAGTGGCGGACAAAATGCGGGGTCGCGATCGGTTTTTCGCTGTCACTCCAGCGCACAGAATCGCTGTCGGGTTTTTCAGGCCAGACAGAAAAAGGCGGCGTGAGTAACACCAGCAGACTTCCGGCGCGTAACGTACCGCTGAGTGCGGCAAAAGCGGAGACATCAAAGCCGCGACGGGCATCGAAAATGGCGTGGTGGTATTCCCGCCCGAGCAGGTTTTTTAACGCCTGCGGTGCGCAGCTCGGGTCGACAGGCGTGTCGTTTCCAACCCACAGCCAGTCACCGACTAGCACGTCGCGCAGCGATAAAGCCTGCGTCTGTGACCACGTATCATCACCGCTTATTACCAGCAGTCGACGATGCCCTTCGCGCTGTAGCCGAGCCGCCAGACGTTCAACCATCACGACACTCTCATCCCTGAGGCTCAGATTCACATGGTTTTACCGAAGGTGTTGCACTGGGCCGGATCGCCGCTCGCAAACCCGCGTTTGAACCAGGTGTAACGTTCTTCTGATGTGCCGTGGGTGAAGCTGTCCGGCACCACGCGGCCCTGGCTCTGCTGTTGCAGGCGATCGTCACCGATGGCCTGAGCGGCATTCAGCGCCTCTTCCAGATCGCCCGATTCCAGCACGCCCTGCTGCTGCATACTGTGACCCCAGACGCCAGCGAAGCAGTCGGCCTGCAGTTCCATACGCACGGACAGGCGGTTGATTTCAGTCTGAGAGGCGTTTTGCTGCAGCTGACGCACTTTCGGCTCGATCCCGAGCAATTTCTGCACGTGGTGGCCGACTTCATGGGCAATCACATAACCCTGGGCGAAATCGCCGTCAGCGCCGAGCTTGCGTTTCATGTCGTCATAGAAGGAGAGATCGATATAGACAGTGCTGTCTGCCGGGCAGTAAAACGGGCCCATCACGGATTGTCCGGTGCCGCATCCCGTGCGCGTCGCGCCACGGTACATCACCAGTTTTGGCTGCTGGTAGGTGCGACCCATTTTTTCGAACTGCTGGCTCCACGTATCTTCAGTGGTCGCCAGAATCACTGACGTGAATTTAGCTGCTTCATCTTCGTTCGGGCTGATGGAGCGCTGAGATTGTTGCTGCTGTTGTTGAATGGGTTCGCCGGTCATTAAACCGGTCAGGTCGACGCCGTAGTAGCCCGCCACCAGTACGATAATCAACAGAACGATGCCGCCTTTACCGCCGGGAAGCCGCATTCCACCGCCACCCATAGAAGGCCCCATGCCGCCGCTACTGCTGCGCCTGTCTTCTACATTGTCACTTTCACGACGCCCTTGCCAGCGCATAACCACCTCGAAACTATCTCGTCATCAATAGAGTGATCGTAGGCGGTTAACGGGCGGATTACCATAGGAAACAAAGGTAAGAAGCCAAAGGATACGCTGATCCTTTGGCCTGCAAGGGAATTAATCGAGTTTAACGCCCAGACGATGCGCGACGGCTTCGTAGGCTTCAATCAGGCCACCCAGGCTCTGACGGAAACGGTCTTTGTCCATTTTATCGAGGGTTTCTTTGTCCCACAGGCGGCTGCCGTCCGGTGAAAACTCATCACCCAGCACCACTTCGCCTTTGTACAGACCGAACTCCAGTTTGAAATCGACGAGGATTAAGCCTGCATCGTCAAACAGCTTTTTCAGGACGTCGTTGGCTTTGTAGGTCAGTTCCTGCATACGCGCCAGATTCTCTTTGCTCACCCAACCGAAGGTTTCGCAGTAAGATTCGTTGACCATCGGATCGTGCATTTCGTCATTTTTCAGGAACAGATCGAACAACGGCGGGTTCAGCTCGATGCCTTCTTCAATACCCAGACGCTTCACCAGAGAGCCAGCAGCACGGTTACGCACCACGCATTCCACCGGAACCATATCCAGTTTTTTCACCAGACATTCCGTATCGGACAGCAACGCTTCCATCTGAGTTGGGATACCGGCTTCGGCAAGTTTGCTCATAATGAAATGGTTGAACTTGTTGTTCACCATGCCTTTACGGTCGAACTGCTCAATGCGTGCGCCATCCCCTGCTGACGTATCATTGCGGAACTCGAGCACCAACAGATCCGGGTTTTCGGTGCTGTATACGGTCTTCGCTTTGCCACGATACAACTCAGCTTGCTTCTGCATCTTCATTACTCCTGGTGTGATGATATGGTCAAAATCTCGGGATATTATGCCACGCACACGTTTGCGTGACACTAAAATAAAAAGGGCTGGATTAACCAGCCCTTCTTTTTATTTGCTAAATGCAGCCTGGAAGACCGCGACCAGCGCATCGTTCTGCGACTGGGTCAGCGTGTGACCTTTCGGATCGATGAACTGCAAGCTGCTGCGGTTATCGAGGTCACCGACCTGAATTTTATAATCGCCGGAAGCGAGGCCCGGATCGCTGGCACCCAGATCTTTCCATGCGCTATCGGAAAGCGGCTTATAGGTGGCCGTGATGCTGCCCGTAGAACGGGTGCTGTCGGTCACTTTCATACCGGCTTTTTCAAGCACAGCTGGCAAACGCTGCCAGGTCTGCTGGAACGGTGCACGCACCACCAGCATTGGCAGACCGGTGTCATCGGCTGCGCTCTGCACATCAAATGTCACGCCGCTGCGGCTCTGCGCAGAGTTCGCGGCATCGGTCGCGTTTTTATCCAGACCAGACGCAATCACGTTCAGCATTTCGGTGCTGTAACGCTGCAGAGAAGCTGCATCCGCTACTGGCTTACCCGTCTGCTCCAGGTTCAGCAGCTTGACCGTAACGGCCTGCTGATAACCCTGTGGTTTGACAGAGACTTGATAACGACCACGGTACTGCTGATCTTCATCCAGGCGGTTCCATTCGATCCAGTCGGTGGTCAGGGTCTGACCCGCGTCGTCGCGCTTATCAATCGTGTAGTTCTTCGACTGAATTACACTGACGACCTGCGGCCACAGCGTGTTGTTACGACCGTTTTCGACCAGCAGCGTTGCGGTGTCACCCGTAAACTGGGTGCGCGCACCGCTCACCAGAGCCAATGGCTGCGCAGGTGGGCGAATATCCAGCGCTTTACCGACAGCGCCACTGCCATTGGTGACAGGAATGTTGTAATCGCCGTTTTGAATCGGCAGGATCATACCCGCTGGCGCATGAAGTTCAGCAAGCGGAGCTGCATCCAGATAGGATTCATCACCGCTCACCTGGCGCTTGTAGCGCGAGTCTGAACTACAGGCAGCGAGCAGCATAACAAGCGAAACACCCGCAACCTTCGCCAGGCGCGTCTTCTGTACTGAGTAAGCCATCAAATCTCCCTAAACTCTACAGCAAACCGGCATGCTTCAGCGCCCCGGTGACCACTTCACGACCGTGGTCGGTGATGGGGGTCATCGGCAGACGCAGCGTGTCGGTCGCTACAAGTCCCAACTCCTTACATGCCCATTTCACTGGGATCGGATTGGGTTCGACAAATAATTTTGTGTGCAGCGGCATCAGACGCTGGTTAATCAAGCGAGCTTCGTCGAAATGACCCGCCGCAGCCAGTTTGCACATTTCGGCCATATCACGCGCCGCGATGTTAGACGTCACGGAAATCACGCCGTGACCGCCGAGCTGCATGAAGTCCAGCGCGGTCGCATCATCACCACTGAGCAGGATAAAGTCGTCTGAAACCAGCTCTTTGATCTGGTGAACGCGGCTTAAGTTCCCGGTCGCCTCTTTAATTGCGATAATATTTTTAACTTTCGAGAGACGGCCTACGGTTTCCGGCAGCATATCGCAGCCAGTGCGCGACGGCACATTATACAGAATTTGTGGCAAGTCAGTATGTTCAGCGATGGCTTTGAAATGCTGGAACAGACCTTCCTGAGTAGGACGGTTGTAGTACGGAGTTACCGTCAGGCAGCCGACAATACCGCTGTTGTTGAAACGCTGGGTCAGGCTGATGGCCTCTGCGGTTGCATTTGCACCCGTCCCGGCGATAACAGGAATACGCCCGTCAGCCAGTTCGACGGTCATCATCACCACATCGCCGTGTTCTTCATGGCTCAGGGTGGCGGATTCACCGGTAGTCCCTACCGAAACGATCGCCGCAGTCCCGTTGGCGACATGGTAATCAATCAGTTTTTTCAGGCTTGACCGGCAGACATTACCTTTCTCATCCATCGGCGTAACAAGCGCAACAATACTTCCCGTGAACATGGGCCATCCTCTGTGCAAACAAGATTCTCAATGGTACGTTTGGAACTGTAATAAAAGCAAGCGACGTAAGGTGTTCAGGCTGTTGTATGCACGTTTTTTTTATGCTTTCCTTATGATGACTTAACCACGCAAAGGAAGAACAGGTTTGACAACCTCATCACAACATTACCTGGTTATCACTGCGCTGGGTGCCGACAGAGCCGGTATTGTGAACACCATCACCCGCCACGTCAGCAGTTGCGGCTGTAATATCGAAGACAGCCGCCTTGCGATGCTGGGCGATGAGTTCACGTTTATCATGCTGCTGTCCGGGACATGGAACGCGATTACGCTCATTGAATCCACTTTACCGCTTAAAGGCGCGGAGCTGGATTTGCTGATCGTGATGAAACGCACAACTGCACGCCCGCGTCCGGCCATGCCGGCGACCGTCTGGGTGCAGGTTGAAGTCACCGACTCCCCGCATTTAATCGAACGTTTCACCGCACTTTTTGACAGCCATCAGATGAACATCGCGGAACTGGTGTCACGCACACAGCCTGGTCCAACGCCAACCCTGTTTATTCAGATAACGGCACACAGCCCTGCTTCACACGATGCATCAAATATTGAGCAAGCGTTCAAAGCACTCTGTACAGAACTCAATGCGCAAGGCAGTATAAACGTCGTCAATTATTCGCAGCACGAACAGGATGGAGTTGAGTAATGAATCCACTGAAAGCCGGTGACATCGCACCGAAATTTAGCCTGCCCGATCAAGACGGCGAGCAAGTAAATTTGACCGACTTCCAGGGACAGCGTGTTCTGGTCTATTTCTACCCGAAAGCCATGACGCCAGGGTGTACCGTACAAGCGTGCGGCTTACGCGATAACATGGATGATTTGAAAAAAGCAGGCGTAGACGTGCTGGGTATCAGCACCGATAAGTCAGAAAAACTGTCACGCTTCGCTGAAAAAGAGTTGCTGAACTTTACCTTGCTCTCCGATGAAGACCATCAGGTGTGCGAACAGTTTGGCGTCTGGGGTGAGAAGTCTTTCATGGGCAAAACCTACGACGGTATTCATCGCATCAGTTTCCTGATCGATGCCGACGGCAAAGTTGAGCATGTGTTTGATGATTTCAAAACCAGCAACCACCACGACGTGGTGCTCGACTGGCTGAAAGCGAACGCCTGAGTCACTTGAGCCGTCTGCTGCCCGGCGGCAAGATAAAGGCAAAACGGCAACCTTCGGTTGCCGTTTTTTATGTGTTCACCCTCTCCCGTGGGAGAGGACATCAGGCAGCACAAAGCGCCACCCGGCAAATTTACTCTTCGACAGCTGGCACATCCGGCCACGCGTGAACCACGGCTTTGATGAGCGTCGCCAGCGGAATAGCAAAGAATACTCCCCAGAATCCCCACAGGCCGCCGAAAATCACCACCGACAGAATAATCACTAGCGGATGCAGGTTTACCGCTTCCGAGAACAGCACCGGCACCAGAAGATTGCCGTCCAGCCCCTGAATAATCAGATATACCGCGAAGCAGCTCCAGAACTCCGTTCCAAGACCAAACTGGAACAATGCCACGCCGACCACCGGAATCGTCACCACGAATGCGCCGATATAGGGAATGAGCACCGAGAAGCCCACCAGCACCGCCAGCAGCAGCGAATAGTTCAGGCCGAAAATGATGAAACCAATCCAGGTCGCAACACCAACCACAATCATCTCCAGCACTTTGCCGCGAATGTAGTTGGTTATCTGCTGGTTCATCTCCTTCCACACCTGCCCTGCCAGACCACGATTGCGCGGTAAAATGCGGCGCACGGCGTTAAGCATCTGCTCTTTATCTTTTACCAGGAAGAAGACCATTAGCGGGACCAGCACCAGATAGACCGCCAGCGTCAGCAGCCCGACCAGCGAGGCGAGAGAATATTTCACCACCGAATCGCCCATCGTCATGATGCGGGCGCGCATGTTTTCCGCCATCGCATCAATAATGCCCGCGTCCATCAGCGCCGGATAACGTCGCGGCAGCGTAGCGGCAAAATCGGAGAGTTTATTGAGCATGCCGGGCATATCGCGAATCAGGTAAATCCCCTGCTGCCAGGCAACAGGCATTACCACAAACGACATCAGCAGCAGAATACCCACGAACAGGATCAGCACGATGCTGGTCGCCCAGCGGCGTGAGCAGCCAATATTTTCCAGACGAACCGTTGGCCATTCGAGAAGATAAGCCAGCACGAGAGCCACCAGCAAAGGCGCCAGTAGGCCGCTGAAGAAGAACAGGATACAGAACCCGGCAACCAGGATAACCAGCAAAGCAATAGCTTCGGGATCGCTGAAACGACGCCGATACCACTGCATTAACATTTCGAGCATACAACCCTTCCCTGAATCTGATGGCTGGAGCGAGAGGCGAATTGTATCTAACTGTCACTCAAAAGACTTTCGCTTTTTGACTCTGGGTCACGAAACGCAAAAGGCCGTTGTTTGGGATTTTCTTCACGCCACAACACCGCTACACTCGCAGAGCAGTTGAAGGTGAACGATATGCACGTTCTTCGGTCAAATGGCTACATCCAAAATACAGGGCAGAGGTTATGTTCAGGCAGTTGAAAAAAACTCTGGTTGCAACGCTTATTGCCGCATTGACTGTCGGTCAGATGGCGCCAGCTTTCGCTGACTCCGCCGATACATTGCCGGATATGGGAACCTCAGCAGGCAGCACGCTTTCCATCGGACAAGAAATGCAGATGGGGGATTATTATGTGCGCCAGCTTCGTGGCAGCGCGCCGCTGATCAATGACCCACTGCTGGTGCAATACATCAACGGGCTGGGGATGCGCCTGGTTGCCCATGCTGACTCGGTTAAAACGCCCTTCCACTTCTATTTAATCAATAATGACGAAATTAACGCCTTTGCCTTCTTCGGCGGAAATGTGGTGTTGCATTCGGCGTTATTCCGCTATTCCGATAACGAAAGCCAGCTCGCATCGGTGATGGCACACGAAATCTCCCACGTCACCCAGCGCCATCTGGCGCGTGCGATGGAAGATCAGAAAAAGAATGCGCCATTGACCTGGGTCGGTGCCCTAGGCTCGATTCTGCTGGCGATGGCCAGCCCGCAGGCCGGCATGGCGGCGCTGACTGGCACGCTCGCCGGGACGCGCCAGGGGATGATCAGCTTTACTCAGCAGAATGAACAGGAAGCGGACCGCATCGGCATTCAGGTGCTCCAGCGCTCCGGGTTTGATCCGCAGGCAATGCCCTCGTTCCTCGAAAAACTGCTTGACCAGGCGCGTTATTCCACACGCCCACCGGAAATTTTGCTGACGCACCCCCTGCCGGAAAGCCGTCTGTCGGATGCGCGTAACCGTGCCAACCAGATGCGCCCGGTCGTCGTCCAGTCATCGCAAGATTTTTACATGGCGAAGGTCAGAACCCTCGGCATGTATAACTCCGGGCGTAACCAGCTAACCAGCGATCTGCTTGATACGCTGGCGAAAGGCAACGTCCGTGAGCAGAATGCGGCGCAATATGGTCGGGCGCTTCAGGCGATGGAAGCCAACAAATACGATGAGGCGCGTAAAGCGCTCCAGCCGCTTTTGTCGGCTGATCCGAACAATGCCTGGTATCTCGACCTCTCAACCGACATCGATTTGGGGCAGAAGAAAACGGCTGACGCGATCAACCGTCTGAAAAATGCTAAAGATCTGCGCACCAATCCGGTGTTACAGCTCAACCTTGCGAACGCTTACTTACAAGGCGGCCAGCCTAAAGACGCGGCAACCATTCTGAATCGTTATACGTTTGATCATAAAGACGATCAAAACGGCTGGGATTTGCTGGCGCAAGTCGAAGGGCAGCTCGGCAACCGTGATCAGGAATTAGCAGCCCGCGCCGAAGGTTTTGCTTTAGTTGGGCGACTGGATCAGTCGATTTCCTTGCTCAGCAGCGCCAGTTCGCAGGTTAAACTGGGCAGCCTGCAGCAGGCACGTTACGACGCCCGAATCGATCAGCTGCGCGCCTTGCAGCAACGCTTCAAGCCGTACGAAAAGATGTAATAAGGAGAAGTCATGTCAGACGCGGTAAAAATTTATCACAACCCTCGCTGCTCCAAGAGCCGCGATACGTTGAGCCTGTTGAAATCTAACGGTATCGATCCTGAAATCGTATTGTATCTGGACACCCCTCCGGACGCCGCAACCCTTCGCCAGCTTCTGAGTATGCTGGGCATGGCAAGCGCGCGGGAACTGATGCGCCAGAAAGAGGATCTGTATAAGTCGTTAAACCTTGACGATAGCCATCTGTCCGAAGATGCGCTCATTCAGGCGATGGTCGAGAATCCAAAGCTGATTGAGCGCCCGATTGTGGTCGCAAACGGTGAAGCGCGCATTGGTCGCCCACCGGAAGATGTGCTCGAAATCCTCAATTAATTCGACCGCCGCAGCGCTTCGAGAAAAGCCTGCGGCGTACTGTCTCCCAGCTTTTTCTGCGTTTTACCCTGATTATAAAATTCACAGATCCGCATCAGCAGTTGCCCTGCCGGTTCCATATTCATCCGAGGAATAATCTCGCCTAATGGGATCGCCACCTGCACCGCGCAATACCGGGCCGCACTTCTTTTTACCCCAATCCCTTCAAGCGTTAACGGTGCAGTAAACCCAAAAGTCTCAATAGATTGGATATCAGCCGGACAGGCTTTTAACAATTCATTCGCCCAGTTAGCCACCAGCTGCGCCGAGATGCCTGCGTAAAGCCGAGCAAAACACCAACCGCTGATCGGCTCCCGTGCCCACAAAAGATGTTGCTCGCCGCCATCGTCCAAGTGCAACGAGAGCGGCAGATGGTGCAATTCAAGCCGATGCGGCACCCCGCCTGCTTTTAAGGCTTTTTTTCCCTGCAACGGCGCGCCCTGTCGTTGCACCGCAGCCGGTTTCAGGTAGCGATTGAGCGTTGCCCGCGAAACGCTGATCCCCAATCCTTCCGTCACCAAAAACAAAAGCTCGTCCAGCGGCGCACCGGTAGCGTCGCGTAGAGCATTAATCAACGCGATCTGCTCTTGTCTCATTGCTTTGTGTATCACTTTTGGGGTGGTGTGATTGTCTGAAACCTGGTCTCGTTTACGCCAGCGCCGGACGGTGGTCACTGAAATCCCCAGTTCAACAGCCAGCTCTCTGTCGCTTTTTTCGGACTGCTGAAGGTAGCGACGCGTCCGCGGCGTGGTCGTGGCATTGGCGTGCAGTTTAATTTCCATCGCGAGCCCTCAGTGGAATTTCTTATAACCAATCTTGTGAGATTTATATTAACAAGGCGATTACATTGTGACCTGTTTCACCTTTCGGTCGCAACGCTTCGCTGATAATCCTCAGACATAACACAAACAACGTCACTCGATCTTGTACGGAGTTCACAATGAACAATGTTCTGGGATTTATGGAAGCAAAATTGATGCCGCTGGCGGCCAAAACGGCTCAGCAGCGTCATCTGGGTGCCATTCGTGGCGCGTACGTATCATTCATGCCATTTATCATCGTCGGCTCAATTCTGCTGGTGATCTCCTCGTTCCCGAATCAGACGTATCAGCAGTTTATGTCCTCGGCCTTTGGCGAAAGCTGGAGCTCGATCATTGAAATTCCGTTTAACGCCGTCTTCTCTACCATGTCGCTGTTTATCAGCTTCCTGGTTGCCTTCCGTCTGGCGGAGCATTACGGCGAGGACCGCATTTCATGCGGTATTCTGGCGCTGGTTAGCTTCCTGATCCTCACGCCATTTATCAAAGTCGCGGAGAACGGCGGCATAACCGTCATGCCGGTCGAATGGATTGGCAGCAAGGGGCTGTTCGTGGCAATGATTGGTTCGCTGCTGTGGACGGAACTGTTCTGCTGGCTGAAGCGCAAAAATCTGGTGATCAAAATGCCAGACGGCGTGCCGCCTGCGGTGCAGGAATCTTTCGCCGCGCTGATCCCCGCCCTGCTGGTGATGATCCTGGTGCTGGTCATTCGCATCGTGTTTGAAAACACCCACTATCACACCATTCATCAGTTCATCTATGAAGTGGTCGCCACGCCGGTGCGCCACTACGGCACGTCCTATTTCGGCGCACTGATGACGGTGTTCAGCATCACCATTTTGTGGTCTGTGGGTATTAACTCTGGGTCGATGATCAACGGCATTATTCGTCCGCTGTGGATGGAGAACCAGACCGACAACATCGCCGCCATTCAGGCAGGCGTGACGCCGCCGCATATTATCACCGAGCAGTTTTTTGACATGATCTGGATGGGCGGCGCGGGTGCCACCCTGTCGCTGGTGATCGCGATGCTGATTTTTGCCCGCAGTAAAAACATGCGCGAAGTGGCGCGGCTCGGCGCGGGCGCGTCGGTGTTCAATATCAACGAGCCGATTTTGTTCGGCCTGCCGGTGATCATGAACCCGATCATGCTGATTCCGTTTAACCTGGTGCCGCTGGTATTAGTCACCGTGCAATACGCGGCGATGAAACTGGGCGCCGTGGCGGTTACAACGGGAGTCTTTATTCCCTGGACACTGCCTCCGGTGATCAGCGGATTTATCGTCACCGGGCATATTAGCGGCAGCGTGATGCAGCTGCTTAACCTGCTGATTGGCGCGATGCTTTATCTGCCTTTCATGCGGATTCTGGACAAACAGTACCGCGCGGCGGAAATTGCCACCGCGACGCAACCCGAAGCCACACTGGCGAAACAGGAGTAAAGCATGTGGGGAATTATCGCAACCTGGCGAATGGCGCTGGAAGGCGTGACGGAGTCTGCGTCTGCGCTGGCTGCGGGGAAGCCAGTTTCATCGGCGGTGGTGGATGCCGTTGCCACCGTTGAAGACTTCCCGTATTACAAGTCGGTCGGTTACGGCGGGCTGCCCACCGAAAATGGCGACGTGGAACTCGACGCCGCCTATATGGACGGCGATACGCTGGCCTTTGGTGCGGTAGGGAATCTGGTGGATATCGCCAACCCGGTGCGCGTCGCTCAGGCGCTTAGCCGCCAGCGCTACAACAGCCTGCTGGTCGGCCAGGGCGCGCGGGAATGGGCGCTCAGCCAGGGCTTTGCCGACAAGACCATGCTCACCGATCGGGCGATGCAGCACTACCGCAAGCGCTGTCGCGAAACGCTGGATAAAGGCTTAAGCCCCTACGATGGACACGACACCGTCGGCATTATCGGGCTTGATAAACAGGGGTCGATGAGCGTCGCCACCTCCACCAGCGGCCTGTTTATGAAAAAACGCGGACGCATCGGGGATTCACCGATCATCGGTTCCGGCTTTTATTGCGACAGCGAAACAGGTGCCGCCACTGCCACTGGTGTGGGGGAAGATTTAATGAAAGGCTGCACCAGCTACGAGATCGTGCGCCGCATGGCGCAGGGGATGACACCACAACACGCTGCGGATTCCGTGGTCTTCGAACTGGAAGACAAACTGATGTCGCGCTTTGGCCGCGTGGGCGATCTTTCGGTGGTGTGTATGAATAACAAAGGCGAGTTTGGCGCAGCGACCAATATCAAAACCTTCTCGTTTGTCGTCGCTACCGCAAATCAACCGTTGACCGTTTTCCGCACCGAACGCCTGCGCGAGAAAACCCATTATCAGGCCGTGGATGACGAATGGATGCAGGCCTACGCCGCGCGGATCCGCGCCCCGATTGAGGAACAATCATGATTTCCTGTGAGCTTATAACCACTCTTGCAAAAGCAAAACCGCACAGCCATTTGCTGGCGTACCCGTCCAGCGCCCTGCTGCCAGATACTGCGCTTATCAACGAAATGCGCGAACAGAAAAACGTGGCGGATGCGCGCTTCGGCTGCGCGCCGTTTTCCCGTATTACCCTCCTGCCGGACGCACTCTGGCATGACGCGCTGACCGATGGATTACTCGCCGCGCTGCGCCCACTTTTCGCCGCACCGGTCAGCGAGAATGTGGTGCTGGATGTCAGCAACATTCACGACACCGTTCTGGTGCAGGTGCTGCGCTTTCTGTTCAATCAGGCGCACAGACTCAGCGATTTAAAGCTGAAGAAAACAGCCGACACTGACCTTCGGATTCGCCACGTCACCGTCCTGTGTTTGCCTGAGCAGCAGGAACACCTGAGCAAAATCATTGAGCAGCAGCGGGCCATCGCCAACGGAATGATCGCCGCACGCCGTCTGGCAGATACGCCGTCGGATCGCTGTACGCCGCAGTATGTGGTCGACGAGGCGCAAACACTCTGTGCCGCCTTCCCTGCCCTGCGCTGCGAAGTGCTCGATGAAAAACAGATCGTAGAGCAAGGTCTGGGACTGTTACACGCCGTCGGCAAAGGGGCCACCTGCCCGCCGCGCCTGTTGGCGATTCATTATGACGGTATCGCTGAAGGTTCGGTGCGCTGCTACGTGGGCAAAGGGATCACGTTTGATACGGGCGGTCTGTGGCTGAAAGAAGGCGCGGGCATGTACACCATGAAGTACGACATGTGCGGTGCAGCCAACGTATTGGGCCTGATGCTGACCGTGGCGGAGTTGAATCTTCCCTTGAGGATCATGGGCGTGCTGGCGCTGGCGGAAAACGCCATTGGCCCGGACGCCATGCAGCCGGGAACGGTGGCACGCGCCTGTAACGGTCTGACGGTGGAAATCAACAATACCGACGCCGAAGGACGGCTGGTGTTGGCCGATGCCATCGCCTGGGCCAGCGAGCGGTATCCGCAGGCGCAGTACATCATTGATATGGCGACATTAACCGGCGCGGTGGTAAAAGCGCTGGGGTATGAGCTGAGTGGGTTGATGACGCAGAACGAGCCACTGCGCCAGGCGTTGTCCCTCGCAGGCAAAACGAGCGGCGATGACGTATGGTCGCTGCCGCTGGACGCGCGGCTGAAAAAGCAGACGGAGAGCACGATTGCCGACCTGTGCAATACGCCGACCAACAATGCGGCGATCAGCGCGTCGGCTGCATGGTTATTACATCATTTTTGTCCGCCGACGATTCCGTGGGCGCACCTGGATATCAGCGGGACCGCGTTGTGGCGTGAAGGCGGGAGAAGCGTGGCGTCAGGAAGACCGATTCCGTTATTAGTCGAGCATTTGTTAGCGGATATCGAATCGTAGGCCCGTGCAAGCGAAGCGCCGCCGGGCAACATAGCCGGGTGGCGGCTTCGCCTTACCCGGCCTACAGGACCGTCGGTTTTTGCTATAACTTGAGCGTTTCTTTCACAAACGGAATGGTAAGCTTGCGCTGAGCGGTAATGGACGCGCGATCGAGCTGATCCAGCGTATCAAACAGAGTTCGCATCTCGCGATCCAGCCGCTTTAACAGAAAACGTCCCACGTCTTCCGGCAGCTCAAACCCACGTAACCGCGAGCGCAACTGCAGCGCCTGAAGCTTATCTTCATCAGAGAGTGGCTGGAGTTTATAGATTTGTCCCCAGTCGAGGCGCGACGCCAGATCCGGTAATCCGAGGTTTAGCTGACGCGGCGGGCGATCCCCGGTGATCAGCAACCGGGTTTTACCCGATTCCAGAATGCGATTGTAGAGGTTGAACATCGCCATTTCCCACAGCTCATCCCCGGCGATGCATTCGATATTGTCGATACAGACCAGCGAAAGATGTTCCATACCGTCGAGCACTTCCGGGACAAACCAGGTTCGCTTATCCAACGGCACATAGCCTACCGCGTCCCCGCGCTGGGAAAGCTCCGCGCAGGCGGCGTGCAGCAGATGGCTGCGTCCCGCGCCTTCGCGTGACCAGATATAAATGTATCCGCTGTGCTCCTGGCGTAACACGTTTTGCAACGCAGCCAGTAAAGAGGGGTTATCGCCCGGCCAAAAACTCGCGAAAGTTTCGTCGTCAGGAAGATAAAGTGGCAGAGAGAGCTGTGCCGGTCCGTTCAGAAATACCTCGATCAAGGTCTCACATAAAATCGGGAGGGAGTTTATCACGGAACCCGCGATGAGAGAACCGGGCGGATCGCCCGCCCGGTTTTAGGATCAATGTGATGCTTTTTCGCTCTCCTGAGCGTCCAGCACTTCTTCCTCAGGGCGAAGCACAGAGATCAGCTTGAAGATCAGGCTCAGACCTACACCAACGATAGTCGCCAGCGCCATCCCTTTCAGCTCTGCCGCGCCGATATGCACCTTCGCGCCGCTCACGCCGATGATCAGGATAACGGAGGTCAGGATCAGGTTCTGCGTTTTGTTGTAATCCACTTTGGACTCAATCAGCACGCGAATACCGGACGCACCGATGACTCCGTACAGCAGCAGAGAAACACCGCCGATCACCGGAACCGGGATAATCTGGATCGCCGCCGCCAGTTTCCCGACACAGGAGAGCAGAATCGCAAAGATAGCCGCCCCGCCGATCACCCAGGTACTGTAGACGCGGGTAATCGCCATCACGCCGATGTTCTCACCGTAGGTGGTGTTTGGCGTGGAGCCGAAGAAACCGGAAATCATGGTCGACAGGCCGTTAGCAAACATCGAACGGTGCAGGCCTGGGTCGCGGATCAGATCTTTTTTGACGATATTCGCCGTCACCACCAGGTGACCAACGTGCTCGGCAATCACCACCAGCGCCGCAGGCAGAATGGTGAAGATCGCAAACCACTCAAAGCGTGGCGTGTAGAAGGTTGGCAGTGCGAACCAGTGCGCCTGCGCAATCGGAGAAGTATCCACCACGCCCATCGCGAAGGAGAGCGCGTAGCCCGCCAGCACCCCAATCAGAATCGGGATAATCGCCAGGAAGCCGCGGAACAGTACCGAGCCGAAGACGGTTACACCCAGAGTCACCAGCGAAATAATGATGGTTTTAGATTCAGGCGATTGCCCGTCCGCAGGCAGCAGGCCGGCCATGTTTGCTGCCACACCTGCCAGCTCCAGACCGATGACGGCAACGATTGCGCCCATCGCCGCAGGCGGGAACATCACGTCCAGCCAGCCGGTCCCGGCTTTCTTCACAATGAAGGCCACCAGGCAGAACAATGCACCACACATGATAAAGCCGCCCAGCGCCACTTCGTAGCCTAACGGCAGCAACAACAAGACCGGGGAGATAAATGCAAAGCTGGAGCCCAGATACGCCGGGATTTTGCCTTTACAGATGAAAAGGTACAGCAGCGTGCCGACGCCGTTGAACAGCAACACGGTGGCCGGGTTAATGTGAAACAGGATGGGCACCAGTACGGTTGCGCCAAACATAGCAAACAAGTGCTGCAAACTAAGCGGGATCGTCTGCAAAAGCGGCGGTCTTTCACTCACCCCGATAGTACGGCGCGTCATAGTGTTTTCCTCTAAGTATTGTGAGTTGTTTGTGTTTTATTCAAAAAAAAGCCGACTATCAAAGTCGGCTTCTTTATCGTTATTCGATTATTTCGTACCAAAAATCTTGTCGCCGGCATCGCCGAGCCCAGGGATAATATACCCGTGCTCGTTCAAGCCCTGATCGATAGAGGCGGTATACAGCTCAACGTCCGGGTGTGCTTTTTCCAGCGCCGCGATACCTTCCGGTGCCGCAACCAGTACCAGCACCTTGATGCTGTTACAGCCGGCATTTTTCAGCAGGTCGATGGTGGCGATCATGGAGCCGCCGGTGGCGAGCATCGGGTCAACGACCAGCGCCATACGCTCGTCGATGTTGGACACCAGCTTCTGGAAATACGGGACTGGCTCGAGGGTTTCTTCATTACGGTAGATACCGACCACGCTGATACGCGCACTCGGTACGTGCTCCAGCACGCCTTCCATCATGCCCAGACCTGCGCGCAGGATTGGCACCACGGTAATTTTTTTGCCTTTGATCTGCTCGACCTGCACCGGGCCGTTCCAGCCTTCGATGGTCACTTTTTCAGTTTCCAGGTCAGACGTCGCTTCGTAAGTCAGTAAGCTTCCAACTTCAGAGGCCAGTTCGCGAAAACGCTTCGTGCTGATGTCATGCTCACGCATCAGGCCCAGCTTGTGTTTAACGAGTGGGTGTTTCACTTCCACAATCTTCATTCTCATTCTCCTCTGAGGTGGCTACCGCAAAAAAAATCGCCGGATTATACCGCTTTTTTCCGGGATCGCCATACCCATCTTGCTTGATGCGGATCAAGCAAAGTGGATTAGGGAGCGATAGTGAGTATAAAACAGGAAAAAAAAGAAGGGAGTTTTGCCGGGTGGAGGTAAAGGCAAAACGGCAACGAGGTTGCCGTTTTTGGTGTTTGCGCCCTCTCCCGTGGGAGAGGGTCGGGGTGAGGACACCAGACCGCAGAGGCTTATGGCCCGTGCAAGTGCAGCGCCGTCGGGCGATTACAGGTCTGCGCCGTTAGTGGCGATCACCTTCTGATACCAGTCGAAAGATTTTTTCTTGCTGCGGTTCAGGGTGCCGTTTCCTTCGTTATCTTTATCAACAAAAATAAAGCCGTAACGTTTTTTCATTTCACCGGTGCCGGCAGAGACCAGATCGATACAGCCCCACGGGGTGTAGCCCATCAGATCCACGCCATCTTCAACGACCGCTTTTTTCATCTCGCGGATATGGGCGTCGAGATAATCGATACGGTACTGGTCATTGACCGTGCCGTCACTCTCCTGCACGTCGATCGCGCCGAAGCCGTTCTCAACGATAAACAGCGGCAGCTGATAGTGATCCCAGAACCAGTTCAGGGAGTAGCGCAGGCCCACCGGGTCAATCTGCCAGCCCCAGTCGGACTTCTGCACGTACGGGTTGGAAACGAGGCTTTTGCTCTCGTCATAATCCAGCTGCGGGTTATCCGGCGTGGCTTTGGTGGCGAACGACATGTAATAGCTGAAGCCGATGTAATCCACACAGCCCTGCTTCAATGCCGCAACGTCTTCTTCAGTAATATCCAGTTCAAAACCACGACGCTCAAAGTAGTTCAGCAGATGCTGCGGATATTTCCCGCGCACGTGCACGTCAGTAAACCAGTAGCGACGGTGCATGGCGTTCATCGCCATCATGATGTCGTTTGGCGCGCAGCTCAACGGGTAGATTGGGCACATGGCAATCATGCAGCCAATTTGCAGGGACGGATTGATCTCACGTCCGGCTTTTACCGCCAGGGCACTGGCCACCAGTTCGTAATGTGCAGCCTGGAACATCACCGGCTCGCGATCTTCGCCTTCTTCATACTTCAGGCCGGAGTTGGTGAACGGCGCAAAATCTTCGTGGAAGTTAGCCTGGTTGTTGATCTCGTTAAAGGTCATCCAGTACTTCACTTTGTGCTGATAACGCTTGAAGCAGACGCTGGCGAACCGCACAAACATGTCGATCAGCTTACGGTTGCGCCAGCCTCCGTATTCGGTGACCAGGTGGAAAGGCATTTCGAAGTGCGACAGGGTAATTACCGGTTCGATGCCGTATTTCAGGCACTCGTCAAACAGGTCGTCGTAGAATTTCAAACCGGCTTCGTTCGGCTCCAGCTCGTCGCCTTTCGGGAAAATGCGCGTCCAGGCAATGGACGTGCGGAAACATTTAAAGCCCAGTTCGGCAAAAAGTTTGATGTCTTCTTTGTAGCGATGGTAAAAATCGATGGCTTCGTGGTTCGGGTAATTTTTGCCCTGAATGACGCCTTGGGTGATTTCACGCGGTACGCCGTGAGCTCCAACGGTCATTACGTCTGCGACGCTGATCCCCTTACCGCCCTCTTTCCAGCCGCCTTCCAGCTGATGCGCCGCCACCGCGCCGCCCCACAGAAAACCTTCTTTAAATCCTGGCATGCCTTTTCCCTCATTCTGCGTTATTTTCTGCAAAAACAATTACAGAAACCGGTTTCAGTCAAATCATGTGCAATGGTGTAGCCTGTTGCAAGCAGATTACCGAAACCGGTTTCATTTTCGTGAACGGCATCAAGTTTGTCTGCGCCCGATGTATAAATGTGTAAATTTGCAGCGACTTTTTTTGACCGCAGAATAGGCTCGCAAACGTTTGCCTGGACTGTTAGAATTGCGCCGATTTTTCTTACTATGCTATGCGTGGGGACTTAAGCCGTGACCAACAAAACTTCTCTCAGCTATAAAGATGCCGGTGTTGATATTGACGCAGGTAATGCGCTGGTTGACCGAATCAAAGGTGTGGTCAAAAAGACCCGTCGCCCTGAAGTGATGGGTGGTCTGGGTGGATTTGGCGCGCTGTGCGCACTGCCGCAAAAATATCGTGAGCCTGTTCTGGTTTCTGGCACTGACGGCGTGGGCACGAAACTGCGTCTGGCGATGGATCTCAAACGCCACGACACCATCGGCATCGATCTGGTGGCCATGTGTGTGAATGACCTCGTGGTGCAGGGTGCGGAACCCCTCTTCTTCCTCGATTATTACGCGACCGGCAAACTGGACGTGGATACTGCATCCAGCGTGATTACCGGTATCGCTGAAGGCTGTTTGCAGTCTGGCTGTGCACTGGTCGGTGGTGAAACCGCAGAAATGCCGGGGATGTACCACGGTGAAGATTACGACGTCGCAGGATTCTGCGTCGGTGTAGTAGAAAAATCAGAAATTATCGACGGCAGCAAAGTGGCCGATGGCGATGTCCTGATTGCGCTGGGCTCCAGCGGTCCACACTCCAACGGTTACTCCCTGGTGCGTAAAATTCTTGAAGTCAGCGGCTGCGACCCGGAAACCACCGAGCTTGAAGGTAAACCGCTGGCCGATCATCTTCTGGAACCTACCCGTATTTACGTGAAGAACATTCTTGACCTGATCGCGAACGTTGACGTTCACGCCATTGCGCACCTGACCGGTGGCGGCTTCTGGGAAAATATTCCGCGCGTTCTGCCTGACAATACGCAGGCGCTGATCGACGAGTCCTCCTGGCAGTGGCCGGCTGTGTTTAACTGGCTGCAAACCGCGGGCAACGTCAGCCAGCACGAAATGTATCGCACCTTTAACTGCGGCGTCGGCATGCTGATTGCTCTGCCTGCCAGCGAAGCGGATAAAGCCGTTGAGCTGATGCAGGCGAAAGGTGAAAACGCGTGGAAAATCGGTATCATCAAAGCGTCTGATTCCGAACAGCGCGTGGTCATTGAATGAAAAATATCGTGGTGCTCATTTCCGGAAACGGAAGCAATTTGCAGGCTATTATCGATGCCTGCAAACAGAAACAGATCAATGGCACCATTCGCGCAGTATTCAGCAACAAGGCCGACGCGTTCGGCCTTGAGCGGGCGCGGGATGCACATATCCCAGCGCACGCGCTGGAAGCCTCTCAGTTTGCCAGTCGTGAAGCGTTTGACCGGGAGCTGGTGCAGGAGATCGACGCCTATGCGCCGGATGTCGTGGTGCTAGCCGGTTATATGCGTATCTTAAGCCCGGCGTTTGTTTTGCACTATTCCGGGCGCCTGCTGAACATCCACCCTTCTCTTCTGCCGAAATATCCTGGCCTGCATACGCATCGTCAGGTGCTGGAAAATGGCGATGAGGAGCATGGTACTTCCGTGCATTTCGTCACCGACGAGCTGGACGGCGGGCCAGTAATCCTGCAGGCGAAAATTCCGGTGTTTGACGGCGATGACGAAGACGACATCACCGAACGCGTCCAGTCTCAGGAACACGCCATCTATCCTTTAGTGGTGAGCTGGTTTGTCGACGGGCGTCTTGAGATGCGCGATAACGCCGCCTGGCTGGATGGCGTTAAGCTGCCCGCGCAGGGACATGCGGCGGACGAGTAGTCTGTTTGTCGGGTGGCGCTTACGCTTACCCGACCTACAAAACCGTAGGCCCGTGCAAGCGCAGCGCCGCCGGGCATTATTTTGCGGTCCCGCATTTATCCCCACCAACTCCCTAAATTCCCCCAGAAAAAAAATTAACTGTCATACTTTTCTGGCACAGTTGGACATCTCGTGTCAAAGCTCGCCATAATAGAATCGAGACGGATTTGCTGCGTCCCGTGATTGAAACGGAGTGTAAGTTGTAATGGGTCAGGAAAAGTTATACATCGAGAAAGAGCTAAGCTGGTTAGCGTTTAACGAGCGCGTACTTCAGGAAGCGGCTGATAAAAGCAATCCGCTGATTGAACGTATGCGTTTTCTGGGTATTTATTCCAATAACCTGGATGAATTCTATAAAGTCCGTTTTGCTGAACTGAAGCGGCGGATCATCATCAGCGAAGAGCAAGGCCTGAACTCCCATTCGCGCCACCTTCTGGGTAAAATCCAGGCGCGCGTCCTGAAAGCAGACCAGGAATTTGACGGTTTGTACAACGAGCTGCTGCTCGAAATGGCGCGTAACCAGATCTTCCTGATTAACGAACGCCAGCTTTCCGCCAACCAACAAACCTGGCTACGCCACTACTTCAAGCATTATCTGCGCCAGCACATCACCCCTATTCTTATCAATCGCGAAACCGATCTGGTGCAGTTCCTGAAAGACGATTACACCTATCTGGCGGTTGAAATTATTCGTGGCGACTCCATTCGCTACGCGCTGCTGGAGATCCCGTCGGATAAAGTCCCGCGCTTTGTGAACCTGCCGCCGGAAACCCCGCGCCGCCGCAAGCCGATGATCCTACTGGACAACATTCTGCGCTACTGCCTGGACGACATTTTCAAAGGCTTCTTCGATTACGATGCGTTGAACGCCTACTCCATGAAAATGACCCGCGACGCCGAATACGATCTGGTGCACGAGATGGAAGCCAGTCTGATGGAGCTGATGTCCTCCAGCCTGAAACAGCGTCTGACCGCCGAACCGGTGCGCTTTGTTTATCAGCGAGATATGCCAGACGCGATGGTGGAAATGCTGCGCGACAAGCTGACCATTTCCCGCTACGACTCCATCGTGCCGGGCGGGCGTTACCACAACTTTAAAGACTTTATTGGCTTCCCGAACGTAGGTAAAGCTAACCTGGTCAACAAGCCGCTGCCGCGTCTGCGCCATATTTGGTTCGATAAATTCCGTAACGGATTCGACGCCATCCGTGAGCGTGACGTGCTGCTCTACTATCCTTACCACACCTTTGAGCACGTGCTGGAACTGCTGCGTCAGGCGTCGTTCGACCCGAACGTGCTGGCTATTAAGATCAACATTTACCGCGTGGCGAAAGACTCGCGCATCATAGATGCGATGATTCACGCTGCCCACAACGGTAAAAAAGTGACGGTAGTGGTTGAGCTGCAGGCCCGTTTCGACGAAGAAGCGAACATCCACTGGGCGCGTCGTCTGACGGAAGCCGGTGTACACGTCATATTCTCCGCGCCTGGCCTGAAAATTCATGCCAAACTGTTCCTGATTTCCCGTAAAGAAGGTGACGACGTGGTGCGCTACGCCCACATCGGGACCGGTAACTTTAACGAGAAAACCGCGCGACTTTATACGGACTACTCGCTGCTGACCGCCGACGCGCGCATCACCAACGAAGTGCGTCGGGTGTTTAACTTCATCGAAAACCCGTACCGCCCGGTGAGTTTCGACTATCTGCTGGTCTCCCCGCAGAACTCGCGCCGCCTGTTGTACGCGATGATCGACAAAGAGATTGCTGCCGCGCAGAAAGGCGAGCCGTCGGGTATTACACTCAAACTGAACAATCTGGTCGACAAAGGGCTGGTGGATCGTCTGTATGCCGCCTCCAGTACCGGTGTGCCGGTGAATCTGCTGATTCGCGGCATGTGTTCGTTGATTCCAGAACTGGAAGGCATCAGCGAAAATATCCGCGTGATCAGCATCGTTGACCGTTATCTGGAACACGACAGGATCTATATTTTTGAAAATGGTGGCGACAAACAGGTTTATCTCTCTTCAGCGGACTGGATGACGCGAAACATTGATTACCGAATTGAAGTCGCCACTCCGCTGCTCGACCCACGTCTGAAGCAGCAGATCCTCGATATTATTGAGCTGCAATTGAGTGACACTGTTAAGGCTCGCTATATCGACAAAGAACTGAGTAACCGCTACGTGCAGCGCGGCAACCGCCGTAAAGTGCGCTCACAGCTGGCGATTTACGACTATATCAAATCACTCGAGCAACCTGATTAACCTATGCCGATAAATGATAAGACCCCACGCCCGCAAGAGTTCGCTGCGGTCGATTTAGGTTCTAACAGCTTCCATATGGTCATCGCCCGCGAGGTCGACGGCGCCATGCAGATCATCGGGCGCCTCAAGCAGCGCGTTCATCTCGCCGATGGTCTTGACGACAAAAACATGCTCAGCGAAGAGGCGATGGAGCGTGGCTTAGCCTGCCTGTCGCTGTTCGCCGAACGCTTGCAAGGCTTTTCGCCGTCCAGCGTGTGCATCGTCGGAACGCACACGTTGCGCCAGGCGCTGAACGCACCGGAGTTTCTCAAACGCGCGGAAAAAGTTATCCCCTATCCTATTGAGATAATCTCGGGTAACGAAGAAGCGCGATTGATTTTCATGGGCGTGGAACACACTCAGCCTGAAAAAGGCCGCAAGCTGGTGATCGATATCGGCGGCGGTTCTACCGAGCTGGTCATTGGCGAAGACTTTGAGCCGAAGCTGGTTGAAAGCCGCCGTATGGGCTGCGTCAGCTTTGCGCAGATGTATTTCCCTGGCGGCACCATAAACCGGGAAAACTTCCAGCGCGCGAAAATGGCAGCGGTGCAAAAGCTGGAATCCCTCGCCTGGCAGTATCGCATTCAGGGCTGGAACGTTGCGCTTGGTGCGTCCGGCAGCATCAAAGCAGCGCATGAAGTGCTGCTGGCGATGGGCGAAAAAGACGGGATTATCACCCCGGAACGTCTGGAGTTGCTGCGCGAAGAGGTGCTTAAACATAAAAGTTTTGAAGCGCTGAGCCTGCCGGGTTTATCCGACGAACGTAAGGCCGTATTTGTACCTGGCCTCGCAATTCTGTGTGGGGTATTTGATGCGCTGGCGATCCGCGAGCTGCGTCTGTCGGACGGTGCGCTGCGTGAAGGCGTGCTGTACGAAATGGAAGGTCGCTTCCGTCATCAGGATATTCGCAGCCGCACCGCACAAAGCCTGGCGAATCAATACAACATCGACCGGGAACAAGCAAAACGCGTTCTGGAAACCACCACGCATATTTATGAGCAGTGGGAAGCGCAGAATCCGAAGCTCGCTCATCCGCAGCTGGCTGCCCTGCTGAAATGGGCAACGATGCTGCACGAAGTGGGCCTGAATATTAACCACAGCGGAATGCATCGTCACTCGGCGTATATTCTGCAAAACAGCGATCTGCCGGGCTTCAACCAGGAGCAACAAACGATGATGGCGACATTGGTGCGCTATCACCGTAAAGCCATCAAACTGGATGATTTGCCGCGCTTTACGCTGTTCAAGAAAAAACAGTTCCTGCCGTTGATCCAGTTGCTGCGCTTAGGCGTGCTGCTGAACAACCAGCGCCAGGCGACGACCACACCGCCGACGCTGATTCTGAAAACCGACGACCATCACTGGACGTTGAGCTTCCCGCATGACTGGTTTAGCCAGAATGCCCTGGTGCTGCTGGATCTCGAAAAAGAGCAGCAGTACTGGGAAGGCGTGACCGGTTGGTTGTTGAAAATTGAAGAAGAGCAGTCGCCGGACGTCGCGGCGTAATCTGTGGTTCTCAGGCGTCTATCGGTGACGCCTGAGAATGCAGTAATGTTTCCAGCGCTTCAGGTTTACCGATCAAATACCCCTGCAGATAGTCAATTCCTAACGAATCCACCGCACTGCGAATCGCTTCACTTTCCACAAATTCAGCCACCACCAGCATTTTTTTCATTCTGGCGAGATGACAGATGGACGCCACAATCTGATAGTCGAGGCTGTTGTCGGCAATATTGCGAATAAAGCTACCGTCAATTTTCAGGATATCCGCGTCGACACTTTTCAGGCGCGCATAGCTCGCGTAACCCGTACCAAAATCGTCGATCGCAATCCTACAGCCCATTTTTTGTAGCTGTTTCACGATTTGATTGAGCAGATCCGCGCTGCCAAAGCCGCTGCATTCAGTAATTTCAAATATCAGCTGCCACGCTTCGATTGAATACTTCTTCAGCAACCGGTGAACTTCAACAGGAAAGTGCGAACGGCAGAGCGTTGAAGGGGAAAGATTAATCGCAAACCGCTTGCCCCGCAGCCTGTCGCGATGCTCAGCCATAAACTGCAGCGTGCGCTCCAGAACCCATAGATCAACACGTGATGAAAGACCGAATTCCTGCGCCACCGGCAAGAATTTATCGGGCGCAATAAGTGCGCCATTTTCGCTCTGCATGCGGAGCAAGATCTCGTGGTAGTGGTCACCACGGATACCTTGTACTCGCTGAGCTACCAGCTGAAATTCGTTATGATCAAGTGCTCGTTGCAAGCGATTCATCATCGCCACTTTATCTTTCAGGCTACGCTGCAAATTCGCTGCGCCACGCTGCTGTAGACTCTCGGGATGATTGGTGGATAACGACAAATCCGCGATGATACTCAGCTCACCCAGCAGCAGATAAAGATGGTTAACCGGCGAGCGTACGCAGCAATAGCTAATGCCGACCTGAGGCTGCAACGGCATACCATCCCAGATAAACCGAAACTGCTTGATATGTTCATCCAGCGCTTCAATGCGCGCCGCGTGTGACTCCGTATTCAGTCGTATCGCCAGATCGTGTCCAGACAGTTGATAAACGCACTCATTTTGCTGGAGCGAGCCGTTGAGCCACTCCGCCAGCTTTTGTTTGTACTGGATGCGCAGTAGCACCCCATAATTACGCCCCAGCACTTCAAGTTCAGGTACACGCAGCATACACAGCGCCGACCAGGGCGATTTAGCCAGCGATCGCGACAACGCCCGCAGATTCGGCATATGCACCATAGGGTCGAGAAAGGCCAGACGACTGGCGTGTCGCGTTATCTCGCGCTGGCGCGTGGCCAGCATCGCCATGTAAATCACCACGAAAGAGAAAACCAGATAGCTGGATGAGGTAATTGCCAGCTGAACGTCGTAACCCTGGCCGAGAGGGATGTAGCGGTAAAAGTAGTGAATGGCAACCATTAACACCGGCGTCCAGACTATCGATATCAGCTTATAGCCAAAGCGCATCGATCCCCATAGCATCAGCGGCATCAGTAACGACAGCGTATAGTTGGTGCTGAAAATGGAACTGTTATCGCTCATAGGGAACAGCAGCAGGCACAGCAGACTCGCCAGGGCGGCTCCCCAAAGAATAAACTCTGCCACCGTGACTTTCTTATCTATCTGCGCGCGAATCTGAGAAGCTAACCGTTTGAGATAGCGCGGATGGCGGATTACCCGGATCAATAAATAACTCAGCGGTACACCCGTTAGCCCGCCAACCAGCAGTCCCTGGTAGTTAATCAAAGTGTGAATACTGAGCGGATTCAACCCGGCCAGGCTCTGGCGACTCTCATAAATCCCCAGATAAACAGCAAACTGGAACAGCACCAGAAATAACGTTGACGGACACAGAACCTGCCAGAAAATACGCTGCGACATGAGTCTGATATCGCCGTACGCCACCATATTTCGCCGGGGAGCAAACACCCGATAACCGCCCCAACTGATGATCAGAGGAACAATAAAATGACAAATAACAGCGATGGTTTCAAAAACACTGGTGTCAGGATAATAACGAAGAAACAGTGCCAGCAAGATCCCCGGCAATGCGGCAAAGCCAAAAAAGAGCAACGTGGAAAGCAGAAATGCCAGTGGCATATAGTAAAGGGCAATAATTCCGCCGTTTAAGTGCGTATAGGTACTCGCAAAACTCAGGATGGGCAGAAAGATCACAGGTAAAACAAGAGGAAGCGCCCACCAGCGGTCTTTGTGTCGTTTCAGGAAGGGTATTATTTTCATAGATGCCTGACTAAGCCTTTTTTATCCGAAGATTGTTTTTCAGACAGGCATCCAACCTGACGTATTGACCCACACTGTTTTCATAGAAAACGTCGTGGAGGGAGGATTTTAGTGATCAATGGCAGGTCGGAATTGACGTAAATCAAAGCAAGATGGTCAAAAAATCAATTATTACAATTTTCCCACTGAGTTTTCAGTTTTCTATCAGTGCGTTAAATAGTTCAATTACCATTGATAACAATAATTAATTTTTAGTCTGACGATTTTTTACACATCTCACAATTGACCCCTCGTTCCCACTGTGACTTAATAGTCCCATCGCCCAATAAGGGTATGCCCAGGAAAATACAGTGAGTCAGGCAACGAACATGCACAAACGAAATCGATTTAACACTCGAATGACCCGCATTATATTGCTTATCAGCTTCCTCTTTTTCTTTGGCCGCTTCGTTTATTCCTCCATTGGCGCCTGGTATCACCATCAGGACAAAATTCAGTCTCAACAGGTGAGTCAACCGCTGGATGCTGCAATCCGATAGCCCTCTCGCGCACGTCGGTCGTTTCCCCTAATTGATACCGTCATCCATACCGTCAAAAATGGGTGAACAATGGGTATATGCAAAAAAAAACCTCTGAATAAACAGAGGTTTTTTTGGTAACAGAGAGAAACTTATTCCCACTCAATCGTCGCTGGTGGTTTACCGCTAATGTCATAGACGACACGGGAAATACCGTTAACTTCATTGATGATGCGGTTGGATACGCGCCCCAGGAAGTCGTACGGCAGGTGCGCCCAGTGAGCGGTCATGAAGTCGATGGTTTCGACGGCGCGCAGAGACACAACCCAGTCGTATTTACGACCATCGCCCATTACGCCGACGGAGCGGACTGGCAGGAACACGGTGAACGCCTGGCTCACTTTGTTGTACAGGTCAGCTTTATGCAGTTCTTCAATGAAGATGGCATCTGCACGACGTAGCAGGTCGCAGTACTCTTTCTTCACTTCGCCCAGCACGCGCACGCCCAGACCTGGACCCGGGAACGGGTGGCGGTACAGCATGTCGTACGGCAGACCCAGCTCAAGACCGATCTTACGCACTTCGTCTTTGAACAGCTCGCGCAGCGGTTCCACCAGACCCATCTTCATCTCTTTCGGCAGGCCGCCCACGTTGTGGTGAGATTTGATGACGTGTGCTTTACCCGTTGCGGAGGCAGCGGATTCGATCACATCAGGGTAGATGGTACCTTGCGCCAGCCACTTCACGTCTTCCAGACGCAGCGCCTGTTCGTCGAACACTTCAACAAACACGCGACCAATGATTTTACGTTTGGCTTCAGGATCGTTCTCACCCGCCAGCGCGGAAAGGAAACGCTCTTCGCCTTCGACGTGAACGATGTTCAGACCGAAATGATCACCGAACATGTCCATGACCTGCTGGGCTTCGTTCAGACGCAGCAAACCGTTATCCACGAACACACAGGTCAGGTTTTTGCCGATAGCACGGTGCAGCAGCATCGCGGTCACGGAGGAGTCAACGCCACCGGACAGGCCAAGAATAACTTTGTCATCGCCGACTTGCTCACGCAGACGAACAATCGCGTCTTCGATGATTTTTGCAGGCGTCCACAGCGCTTCGCAGCCACAGATTTCACGCACGAAACGCTCGAGCAAACGCTGGCCCTGACGGGTGTGGGTGACTTCCGGGTGGAACTGCACGCCATAGAAGCGTTTTTCTTCGTTTGCCATAATGGCAAACGGGCAGCTTTCGGTGCTGGCAACGGTCACGAAGTCAGACGGAATGGCGGTCACTTTGTCGCCGTGGCTCATCCACACATCCAGCACAGGTTTGCCTTCAGCGGTCAGGGAATCTTCGATCCCGCGAACCAGGGCGCTGTCGGTCAGTACTTCGACCTGCGCGTAACCAAATTCACGCTCGTTAGAGGACTCAACGTGGCCGCCCAGCTGCATCGCCATGGTTTGCATGCCGTAGCACACGCCAAATACAGGAACGCCAGCTTCAAACACATATTGCGGTGCGCGTGGGCTGTTGTGCTCGGTGGTGCTTTCCGGGCCGCCGGAAAGAATGATGCCGCTTGGGTTGAATTCACGGATTTGTGCTTCCGTGACATCCCATGCCCAAAGTTCACAGTAAACGCCGAGTTCGCGCACGCGACGTGCCACCAGCTGTGTGTACTGAGAACCGAAATCCAGGATAAGAATGCGATGTTTATGAATGTTTTCCATTATTGACGCTAATTCCGAGGCAAGTGAAACAAAGCGCCCGGCATAAGCCGGGCGCGGAAACTTATCAGGAGCCCAGACGGTAGTTCGGGGACTCTTTGGTGATCGTCACGTCGTGAACGTGGCTTTCCTGGATACCCGCACCGCTGATACGCACGAATTCCGCTTTAGTACGCAGCAGGTCGATAGTACCACAGCCGGTCAGGCCCATACAGGAACGCAGGCCGCCCATCTGCTGGTGAATGATCTCTTTCAGACGGCCTTTATACGCCACGCGACCTTCGATACCTTCTGGTACCAGTTTGTCAGCGGCGTTGTCGGTCTGGAAGTAACGGTCGGAAGAGCCTTTGGACATCGCGCCCAGGGAACCCATACCACGGTATGATTTATAAGAACGGCCCTGGAACAATTCGATTTCGCCAGGAGATTCTTCAGTACCAGCCAGCATGGAACCCACCATCACCGCTGCTGCACCTGCCGCGATCGCTTTCGCGATGTCGCCGGAGAAACGAATACCGCCGTCGGCGATAACCGGAACACCGGTGCCTTCCAGCGCTTCTACCGCGTCGGAAACCGCAGTGATCTGTGGAACGCCCACGCCGGTTACGATACGGGTAGTACAGATGGAGCCAGGGCCGATACCCACTTTCACTGCGCTGCAACCCGCTTCTGCCAGGGCACGAGCGCCTGCGCCAGTCGCCACGTTACCGCCGATGATTTGCAGGTCCGGGTATTTAGCACGGGTATCACGAATACGCTGCAGAACGCCTTCGGAGTGACCGTGAGAGGAGTCAATCAGCAGAACGTCAACGCCTGCTGCAACCAGCGCATCTACGCGCTCTTCATTGCCTGCACCTGCGCCAACCGCTGCACCTACGCGCAGACGGCCACGTTCGTCTTTACAGGCGTTCGGTTTACGCTCTGCTTTCTGGAAATCTTTCACGGTGATCATGCCACGCAGATGGAAGCCGTTATCCACCACAAGCGCTTTCTCGACGCGCTTTTCGTGCATTTTAGCCAGCACGACTTCACGGGTTTCGCCTTCACGCACGGTCACCAGACGCTCTTTCGGCGTCATGTACACGCTGACAGGCTGGTTCAGGTCGGTCACGAAACGCACGTCACGACCGGTAATGATGCCGACCAGTTCGTTGTCTTCAGTCACAACCGGGTAGCCCGCAAAGCCGTTACGCTCGGTCAGCGCTTTCACTTCGTGCAGGGTGGTGGTTGGCAAAACGGTCTGTGGGTCGGAGACGATACCGGATTCATGTTTCTTCACGCGGCGAACTTCTTCCGCCTGACGCTCGATGGACATGTTTTTGTGAATAAAGCCGATGCCACCTTCCTGTGCCAGGGCGATAGCCAGGCGCGCTTCAGTCACGGTGTCCATTGCCGCAGAGAGCATAGGAATGTTCAGACGAATGGTTTTCGTCAACTGCGTGCTGAGATCGGCAGTATTCGGCAGAACGGTGGAATGAGCGGGAACGAGGAGGACGTCGTCAAACGTCAGTGCTTCTTTAGCGATACGTAGCATGGGCAATATCTCTGACCTGGGTGGTTAAATATTGCCGTGGCATTATACAGAGCGTAACCGATTGCATCCACACTTTTTTATAAAAAATGCTTGCGATTACCTCCGGGCGGGTTACTATCGACTGAATAACTTGCTGATTTAGAATTTGATCCCGCTCACATGTTATCCTCTCAAAGCCCCTCAATTTATACCGTAAGCCGCCTCAATCAATCGGTTCGTTTGCTGCTCGAGCAGGAAATGGGACAGGTTTGGATCAGCGGAGAGATATCTAATTTCACGCAGCCCTCTTCCGGCCATTGGTACTTTACGCTGAAAGACGACACCGCTCAGGTGCGCTGTGCGATGTTTCGCAACAGCAATCGCCGGGTGACGTTCCGCCCTCAGCATGGTCAGCAAGTTCTGGTACGCGCTAATATCACATTGTATGAACCGCGCGGTGATTATCAAATTATCGTCGAGAGCATGCAGCCTGCGGGCGAAGGGTTGCTGCAACAAAAATACGAGCAACTGAAAGCGACACTTTCCGCAGAAGGCCTGTTCGATCAGCAGTTCAAGAAAGCACTGCCCTCACCTGCCCATTGCGTGGGGGTGATCACCTCCAAAACCGGTGCGGCGCTGCATGATATTTTGCATGTGCTAAAGCGTCGTGACCCGTCGCTACCCGTTGTGATTTATCCAACCGCCGTCCAGGGTGATGATGCGCCAGGGCAAATTGTTCGCGCCATTGCGCTGGCAAACGCCCGTCAGGAGTGCGACGTCTTAATTGTCGGGCGCGGCGGCGGTTCTCTGGAAGACTTGTGGAGCTTTAACGACGAACGCGTAGCGCGGGCGATTTTCGACAGTCAGATCCCTATCGTTAGCGCAGTCGGACATGAAACCGACGTCACCATCGCCGATTTTGTTTCCGATATGCGCGCACCAACGCCGTCAGCCGCCGCTGAAATCGTCAGCCGGAACCAGCTGGAACTCTTGCGCCAGTTGCAGAACGGACAGCAGCGTCTGGAGATGGCGATGGACTATTTCCTCGCTAACCGCAATCGTCGTTTCACCCAGCTTCAACATCGCCTGCAACAGCAGCATCCACAGCTGCGTCTTGCGCGTCAGCAGACGGTGCTGGAACGTCTGCGCCAGCGGATGAATTTCGCGCTGGATAATCAGCTTAAGCGCGCCGTGTCGCGCCAGCAACGCATGACCCAGCGCCTGAATCAGCAAAATCCGCAGCCGCGCATCTACCGTGCACAAACCCGCATGCAGCAGCTTGAGTATCGTCTGGGCGAGAATATCCGTGCACGTCTGAGCAGCACACGTGAGCGCTTTGGCAACGCGGTAACGCATCTGGAAGCCGTTAGCCCGCTCTCGACGCTGGCGCGCGGCTACAGCGTGACCACGGTGACCGACGGAACGGTGCTGAAGCAGACCAAACAGGTGAAAGCCGGGGATGTGCTGACCACCCGTCTGGCCGACGGCTGGGTAGAAAGTGAAGTGAAAGGCATTACGCCCGCCAAAAAGACGCGCAAGAAAAAGGTGGTTTAACCGGCTTTGACGCATCAGATGTTGCCGGGTGGCGCTTCGCTTACCCAGCCTACAAAACCCGTAGGCCCGTGCAAGCGAAGCGCCGCCGGGCAGTGTTGGCACAATCTGAAATTATTTACACCGGCTTAAATTCCACGCGTTTCTTCGAAATCAAACCGTGCCCATTCTGGCAGAAATAATCGACCGCGCCGCAGGCTTTCAACACCTGCAAAGGCTGATGGCAGTCGGGGCATAGCGCTTGCAGCGCGATATCTTTATCGCACGTTTCGCAGTGCGCCATTCCGTTGACGGGTTCCAGCTCGGAATGACAATCCGGACAGATAACAGACATTGTGACTCCTTAAAAAGTTTTGTAGTTATTTTACCACGCCGCTCAGTGCGGGCCACGCAGCAGCTGCTGTAATTCCAGAAGCAATTCGACCTCTTCCAGCCGGCGCTGGGTGATGCGGCTCACCTCTTCCGGCGCTCGCTCATACAGGCTCTTCTCCGCCAGGATATGCTCCACCAGGCAGCGCGCGTAGATCGTGCCCGGAAGCGTCCAATGCTGCACGTTTTCACCCTCAATCAACTCAATCACATCCTCAGCGCCGCGCCGGTCATGGCTAATGATTCGGCCATCGCGCAGATGCAGGCGGAGCCCTTTTTGCCCGCCCGCGGGTCCGGCGTATTTATTCAGCCAGATATCGACTGGAATACCGCTCACGGTCCCCCGAAGCTGCGCTTCGCCTTCAGCGGTGTGCAGATCGCCTTTAGCTATCGGGCGGCCTAGCCTGTCTTTTGCTGAGATTAACTGCAACGACAATTCACCGCTTCCCCCCAGACCATGCAGGGTATCGCGCATCATCGCCAGTACGTGAGTGCCAATATCGATAATCACGCCGTCAGGATGCTGGAGCTGGCGGGTATCAGGCTCGCCGGTAGCAAAATTGAGGGCGACAGGCTCCCCCGCCGCGTTGAAGCCGCTTGGCTCCTGGAGAAATCCTTCGATTTTGACAATTTCGTCAAGTTGGCCCTGCGCGATCTGTATAGCCCCCGTGCGTGCCATCCAGTGATCGAGTGCCAGCACCCGAGAAGCGTCCTCCGACTGCGCCAGCAGATGCTTCAGCCGTTCAACCTGCGTCAGGCTCGCCACCACCGGTTTTTCCACCACGATTCGCTGGATCGGCGAGGCTAATGCCTGCTCTAACGCGTCGAGGTGATTTAGTGAAGAGGTGGTGATGAACAACGTGTCAATTGGGCTCGCCAGCAACTGTTCAAGCGTACGGCAGCGCGTTACGCCTTCCAGTTCACGCTCCGGGCGAATATCAAAACCAAGACAACTCACAGGCTGGTTAAAAATCTGACGCAATGCCGGTAGATAGGCCGTTTCAACCACCGCACCAAGACCAATAAACCCAAATCGCATTTTCCACTCCGTTCATCTGATTGTCGGGCGACAAAAGGCAAAAAACCCGACTCAGTCGGGTTTTTTTGTGCAATTACTTGCCTTTCTTGATGTGCTTGATCAAACGCTTACGCTTACGCATCTGGTTCGGCGTCAGGGTGTTGCGTTTGTTGGCAAACGGGTTTTCCCCTTCCTTAAACTGAATGCGGATAGGGGTACCCATCACGTCCAGCGATTTACGGAAGTAGTTCATCAGATAACGTTTATAGGAATCTGGCAGGTCTTTCACCTGATTACCGTGAATCACCACGATTGGCGGGTTGTAACCACCGGCGTGGGCATATTTCAGCTTCACGCGGCGACCGCGAACCAGCGGCGGCTGATGGTCTTCTGCTGCCATCGTCATGATGCGTGTCAGCATCGCCGTGCTCACACGACGGGTGGAGCTGTCGTAGGCTTCGCGAACGGATTCGAACAGGTTACCCACGCCGCTGCCGTGCAGCGCAGAGATGAAGTGCACGCGGGCAAAGTCGATGAAGCCCAGACGGAAGTCCAGCATCTCTTTGACTTGCTCACGCACTTCATTGCTCAGGCCGTCCCATTTGTTGACGACGATAACAAGTGAGCGCCCACTATTGAGGATAAAGCCCAGCAGGGAAAGGTCCTGATCGGAGATACCTTCACGCGCGTCGATGACCAGCATGACCACGTTGGCATCTTCAATCGCCTGCAGCGTTTTGATAACGGAGAATTTTTCCACCACATCGGTGATTTTCCCGCGCTTACGCACACCTGCGGTGTCGATAAGCACATACTCGCGCTCATCACGTTCCATCGGGATGTAAATGCTGTCACGCGTCGTGCCCGGCATGTCGTAGACCACCACGCGGTCTTCGCCGAGGATACGGTTAGTCAGTGTGGACTTACCCACGTTTGGACGGCCGACAATCGCAAGTTTGATAGGCAGATCCTGCGGATTGAAATCATCCTCAGGTTCTTCTTCTGCACCCTCTTGATCGGCTTCGAACTGTGCCCAGTATTCGGCATCTTCGTCCACTTCTTCCGGCGGGTTCACTTCATCAACCCACGGCAGCAGAACGGTTTCGAGCAGACTGGTAACACCACGACCATGAGACGCAGCAATCGGGTAGATTTCGCCCAGACCGAGGGCCCAGAAATCAGCCACCGCCTGATCGGCATCAATACCGTCAGTTTTGTTCGCCACCAGGAAGGTTGGCTTTTCGCGGGAGCGAAGGTGTTTGGCGATAGCCGTATCGGCAGGCATCAGGCCCGCACGTGCGTCTACCATGAACAGAACAATGTCCGCCTCTTCAATCGCCAGCAGAGATTGCTCTGCCATGCGCGTTTCCACACCGTCTTCTGTCCCGTCGATACCACCGGTATCGATACAGATAAACTCGCGTCCTTCAACTTCAGCACGACCGTACTTACGGTCACGAGTCAGCCCCGGGAAATCCGCCACCAGCGCATCACGGGTGCGTGTTAAACGGTTAAAAAGAGTGGATTTTCCAACGTTCGGGCGCCCGACAAGCGCGACCACAGGTACCATGTTTGAAGCCTCATAAAATTCAAAGAAACGTCGCAGGTGCGGCGTTTTTATAAAAGTCAAAACGGCCCCTGAGTTAACAGGAGCCGTTTATTATACTACAAACGAGACGATTAACGCGTGATCGCGTAGAGCGTACCGTCTTTTGCCTGGATCAGCAGTTTGCCGTCAGCCACTACTGCATCGGTCAAGAAACCGGAGCTGTCGACTTTTTCCTGCGCCACGAAGCGACCCGTTTCCGGATCAATCCAGTGCATATAACCTTCGCTATCACCCACAACCAGGCTGCCATTATACAGCGCAGGTGCCGTTAACAGGCGGTGTAGCAGATCGCTTTGCGTCCAGAGCGTTACGCCACCATCGGTGTTCAGCGCCAGCAGGCGATCGTTCTGATCAACGATGTAAATACGATTGCCATCGACGATGAAATCGTTCACAGAACCTAGCTCACGTTTCCACATTACCTGACCACTGCGCAGATCCAGCGCCGTCAGGTTACCGTTATAAGCCAGTGCGTAAACGACGTTATCCACGATAACTGGAGTGGTATCCACATCGCTCAGACGATCGATTTCAGTCGGGCCAGTGGCCTGAGAGATACGCTGCTGCCAGATCATTTGACCTTGCTGCATCAGCACGGCACTCACGCGACCGTTATCCCCACCGACGATAGCCGCACCGAAAGCCGTTGCTGGTGCAGATTCACCGCGCAGAGACAGGGCTGGCATATCCAGGTTGACGGTCCATTTCACTGCGCCGTCAGTTTCGTTCAGCGCCTGCAGCTGGCCATTGCTGGTATGAATCAGCACCAGGCCGTCGCTGACAACCGGACGTGACAAGGCTTCGCCCGCAACGCGAGTCTGCCATGCAATAGAACCATCGCTGGCGTTCAGTGCATAAACCTGCGCTTTTTCGCTACCGATATAGACATGCCCACCAGCAACGGTCACGCCACCTGAGAGCAGTGCAGGAGAACGGGAGAACCAACCGTCTTTTTCGGCCAGATTCACAGACCAGACTTCTTTTCCATCATCCGCATTGAACGCACGCACGGTGCCTTTGCGATCGGCTGCATAAACAACGCTATCAGCGTACGCAGGATGCAGGTTGGAATAAAAATCACCAATCCCATCACCCACGGAAGAACTCCACGCAGTTGACGGGGTAAACTGGTTTTCAACAGTCGGCAGCGGGGACATTTTTACAACATCTTCTTCGCCACTGAACAGTGAACAGCCACTCAATAACGTAACAGAAAGCAGTCCTGGCAGAAGTAATTTACGCAATTGCATCGGGTCCCTCTCAGACGGACAAATTATTTATTTTCATCTGCATCATTTCGCTCAGCGCAGGTGAGGCGTTGCTTTTCACGCCTGCTTCCCACGCGCTGCGCGCGCCTTGTTTGTCGCCTTTGCTCAACAGCGCTTCACCGCGCAGGTCAGCAACAATGGCTGCAAAACCTTCGCCTTTCACCGTATCGAGCGTTTTCAGCGCATCATCGGCTTTTTTCTGCTGTACCTGAATACGGGCCAGACGCAGGTTGATCACTGCTTTCAGATTGTCATCGCTGGCAGCAGCCAGACCTTGAGTCAGCTGGGCAGACGCTTTATCCAGTTCATTTTTATCAACAAACTGCTGAGCCACTTCAAGTGCAGCCAGTGCACCGTAAGTATTTTTGTTGTCAGCTGCAAATTTCTCAGCGGCGGCCAGCGTTTGAGGCTGATCGGCGCGAATTGCGCTCACGGTATTTTCATAAGACAGGGAAGCATCACGCGCGGAATCAGCCTGATGACTGTTCCAGTAGCGCCAGCCAAGTAGCGCACCAACACCCAAAATCACCCCAACCACCAGGGCTTTGCCATTTTCGGCAAAGAAGCGTTTGATCGCATCAACCTGGTCGTTTTCGTTCTCGTACATTTCCACGCTGTTTTTCCCCTTACCAAGTCAAAGTGCGCAAGTGCGCGGCAACGCTTTCCTGCGTTACGGTTGTTTGCTCACCAGAGCGCAGGTCTTTTACCACCACTTCGCCAGCAGCCACTTCGGACTCGCCCAGCACCAGTGCGATAGTTGCGCCCCACTTGTCGGCACGGGCAAACTGCTTTTTGAAGTTGCCACCACCGTGGTTGGTCATCAGTTTAACGCCCGGCAGCGCATCGCGCAGACGTTCGGCAAACTGCATTGCCGCAGACTGCGTATCCGCACCTGAAGCCACCAGGTATATATCGACAACAGATTCTGCTTTAAATTCCGGATTAACTGCCTGAACCAGCAAAACAAGTCGCTCAAGACCCATCGCGAAGCCCACCGCTGGGGCGGCACGACCGCCGAGCTGTTCAACCAGACCGTCATAACGACCGCCTGCACAGACAGTACCCTGCGATCCGAGGCTGGTGGTGACCCACTCAAACACGGTGCGGTTGTAGTAATCCAGACCGCGAACCAGACGCTGGTTAACGGTATAGGCAATACCCGCGTCTTCCAGCAGTTTGCACAGACCAGCGAAGTGTTCGCGGGAATCTTGATCCAGATAGTCACCCAGCGCCGGAGCATCATTCAACAGCGCCTGCACTTCCGGATTCTTGGAATCCAGAACGCGCAGCGGGTTGCTGTACATGCGGCGCTGGCAGTCTTCATCCAGCTTATCTTTGTGCTGTTCCAGGAACGCGACAAGCGCATCACGGTAGTTGGCACGCGCTTCGAGGGAACCAATAGAGTTCAGCTCCAGCGCAACGTGCTGGGAAATCCCCAGCTCACGCCACCAGCGCGCAGTGAGCATGATGAGCTCAGCGTCGATATCCGGCCCTTGCAGGCCAAAGACTTCAACACCCAGCTGATTAAATTGACGGTAACGACCTTTTTGCGGACGTTCGTGGCGGAACATCGGGCCGATATACCACAGACGCTGCTCCTGATTGTACAGGAGACCATGTTCGATGCCGGCGCGTACACAGCCCGCTGTACCTTCCGGGCGCAGAGTCAGGCTGTCGCCGTTGCGGTCCTCAAAGGTATACATCTCTTTTTCAACGACGTCAGTGACTTCACCGATCGCGCGTTTGAACAATGGGGTCTGCTCTACAATCGGCAAACGGATTTCGCTGTAACCGTAGCTGCCTAGCACCTGTTTCAGGGTGCCTTCAATGCGCTGCCAGATGGCGGTTTCGCCAGGCAGATAATCGTTCATGCCGCGAATGGCTTGAATGTTTTTTGCCACGTTTATTCTCTTTCTATATACAAAAAAGAACCCGAAGATTCATTAATCCAGGGTTCAATCATACATGGGAAGCCTTTGGCTTCCCAACACGTTATTTTTCAACTTGCTGAATGCTGATGCGCTGGGCTTCATCCAGCATCGTTGCTTTAGCGCGGATGCGAGCTTCCAGCTGATCGATCATGTCGTTGTTGTCCAGACGATCTTTACGAATCCCGTCTTCATAAAGGCCGCTTTTCTTGTTGCCACCGGTCACGCCGAGCGTGGATACCAGTGCTTCACCAGGACCGTTCACGACGCAGCCGATAATGGAGACATCCATCGGCGTAATCAGATCTTCCAGACGCTGTTCCAGCGCGTTTACTGTTCCAATGACGTCAAATTCCTGACGCGAACAGGTTGGACACGCAATGAAGTTGATCCCGCGAGCGCGGATGCGCAGCGATTTCAGAATGTCGAAACCGACTTTGATCTCTTCAACTGGATCTGCCGCCAGCGAAACACGCAAGGTGTCGCCGATCCCTTCGGAAAGCAGCAGCCCAAGGCCGATCGCCGATTTGACGGAACCGCTACGCAAGCCACCTGCTTCGGTGATCCCGAGGTGCAACGGCTGATCGATCTGTTTCGCCAGCAGACGATAGGATTCAACGGCAAGGAAAACGTCAGAGGCTTTCACGCTCACTTTGAACTGATCGAAGTTAAGACGATCAAGGTGATCCACATGGCGCATCGCAGATTCGAGCAGCGCCTGTGGCGTCGGTTCGCCGTATTTCTCTTGCAGATCTTTTTCCAGCGATCCGGCGTTTACGCCGATGCGGATAGGGATGTTTTTATCACGGGCGCAATCAACAACCGCGCGAATACGCTCTTCGCTGCCGATATTACCTGGGTTAATGCGCAGGCAATCCACGCCATATTCCGCGACTTTCAGGGCAATACGGTAGTCAAAGTGGATATCAGCGACCAGCGGAACACTAACCTGCTGTTTGATAAGTTTGAATGCCTCTGCAGCATCCATAGTCGGCACGGAGATACGGACAATATCCGCACCTACGCGCTCTAATGCTTTGATTTGATTGACTGTGGCCTCAACATCCGTAGTTCGGGTGTTGGTCATCGATTGAACGGCGATGGGTGCACCATCACCAATCGGCACATTCCCAACGTAAATCCGTTTGGATTTTCTACGTTGAATCGGAGCCTGATTATGCATGAAAAGTCTCCCGCGCTACTCGCCTGTTACTGTGCTGCTGATTGTTCGGCATTAACGGTAAGACGCGCAACCTGGTTAGTTCTGATAAAACGGCTCAGATCGACAGGTTTTCCTTGATACTGGATCTGCACCGCAGCCGGAGCGCCGATTTTAAGCTTATACGGTGCCTGACCGGTAAGATTTAACGTGCCATCTTTACGCTGCAAGCCGCTGAACAGCTTTTTGCCGGTTGCGTCTGTCACTTCCAGCCAGCAATCGGCAGAAAAGTTCATGACCAGCGCGTTAGGGTCGGCAGTTGTGGTCCCTGCAACACCCGCCTGATCCGTTGGCAGTGGTTGAGCGGTATTCGCCGTATTAGCCGATGCCGTGGTGGCTGGAGCGGTATCAACATTGGCCTGAGAAGGCGCAACGACGGCGTTTTGCGCCGTCGTTTGATCCGGTGTAGTAGCTGGTACAGGCGTCTGTACAGGTTCTACGGTCTGAGAATCTGTCGCAGCCGTGTGCGGCTCGACAGAAGTGCTGCTCTCGGTGTTTAACGGCACGCTTTGCGCACCGTCGTTACCGGAATTGTTCAGCTCAGCTGATGACTGATCGGCCATCGTGGTGATCTCTTCCTGCTGCGCTTTGTGGTTTTGCCACCACCATGCGCCCGTCAGACCAATCACTACAAACAGCACCAGCCAGGTAAAACTCATCAGCCAGCCATCACGTTTTTTACGACGTTTGCCCAGAGAAAAAGTCTGCATCGGCGCGACTTTCGCCGCACGAACCGGTGCCTGTTTTTCCATCATAGGCAGCAGTTCTTCTTCAGGGATATGCACCAGTTTTGCATAAGAGCGGATGTAACCACGCAGAAACGTTGAAGCGAGATCGGCGGGAGCCTTATCTTCTTCAATATTGCGAACCGTGGAAACCTTCAGGCACAAGCGTTCTGCAACGGCTTGCTGGCTGAGTCCGAGTTGTTCACGGGCGTTGCGAAGACGAACGCCGGTGGAGAGTGCTTCATTTTGGTCGTGAGTGGCTTCAGTATTCATTCGCTACAACTACTTACTGGTACGTGTAAATTAGGGTTCAGGCGCCGGTGAGTCACAATGCCACCCGCACCGCGAAACTTCTGGTCATTTAACCGTAGTCGGACACTAAGTATAAGACTGTCCGGCCTTAGTTGACAGTGCAGCGCTACTCATGAGGCTAAACTGTTGTTGCGACGTTACATACTGCCTTAAAGTCGTCGGAAACGCACCGTAATTATTCAGCAATCCCAATGAATCTAACTGAATATTCAGTAAGCTAATGCGTCACGACGCAAATATGCGCCGTGACCGCATAAGAATCACACCGCTTTGACCTCAATCGCCTCGCCCTGCATGCGTTTACGCAGCGTACGCTTGGTACGGTCAATCACATCGCCAGCCAGCTGACCGCAGGCAGCATCGATATCATCACCACGCGTTTTACGCACGATAGTGGTGAAGCCGTACTCCATCAACACTTTGGAGAAACGGTCGATACGACTGTTCGAGCTGCGACCATACGGTGCGCCAGGGAACGGGTTCCAGGGGATCAAGTTGATCTTGCATGGCGTGTCTTTCAGCAATTCCGCCAGCTGATGCGCATGATCGGTTTCGTCATTCACATGATCCAGCATTACGTATTCGATAGTCACGCGACCCTGATTAGCATTGGACTTTTCAAGATAACGACGCACAGCGGACAGGAAGGTTTCGATATTGTACTTTTTGTTGATCGGTACAATTTCGTCACGGATTTCGTCGTTTGGTGCATGGAGAGAAATGGCCAGGGCCACGTCAATCATATCGCCCAGTTTATCCAGAGCGGGTACAACGCCAGAAGTAGAGAGCGTTACACGGCGTTTGGACAGACCAAAACCGAAGTCATCCAACATGATTTCCATCGCTGGAACGACGTTAGTCAGGTTCAGCAACGGCTCACCCATGCCCATCATCACCACGTTGGTGATTGGACGCGTGCCGGTGACTTTTGCCGCGCCAACGATTTTCGCCGCGCGCCATACCTGACCAATAATTTCAGACACACGCAGGTTTCGGTTGAAGCCCTGCTGCGCTGTTGAGCAGAATTTACACTCCAGCGCACAACCCACCTGGGAGGAGACGCACAGCGTCGCGCGATCTTCTTCCGGGATATACACCGTTTCAACGCGCTGATCGCCAACCGCAATCGCCCATTTGATGGTGCCGTCAGCAGAACGCTGTTCTTCCACCACTTCCGGTGCACGGATTTCAGCGACGTCTTTGAGTTTGTTGCGCAGCACTTTGTTGATGTCAGTCATGTCATCAAAGTTGTCGCTGCAATAGTGGTACATCCATTTCATGACCTGATCGGCACGAAACGGCTTCTCGCCCATCTCTTTGAAAAACTCGCGCATCTGCTGACGGTTCAGATCCAGCAGGTTAATTTTTCCATTTTTATTTGGAACCGCGGCAATGGCGACTTCAGAGGTGTTAACTAGTTCAGACATAATATTTTCCGGCCTCGTTGTTACACGTTATGGCCCGTGGAGGGTTGAAAAGAAACGCCCCGGTAGGCGATCTGCTCTTCCGGGGCGTTGCATTGTACAAAGTCTGACGCAGGGATGCCACGTTTGCACGCGGCATTTACGAAAAATTAGTATTCCAGCGGAATTAGCGCGTACGTGCGCACACTTCGCCTTCTGCGAAGAAGTAGGCGATTTCGCGCGCAGCAGATTCAACAGAGTCGGAACCGTGGGTGCCGTTTTCGGTGAAGCTGTCCGCGTAGTCAGCACGCAGGGTGCCAGCCAGTGCGTTAGCCGGGTTAGTTGCGCCCAGCAGATCGCGGTGACGCTGTACTGCGTTTTCGCTTTCCAGTACGGAAACCACGATTGGACCGGAAGTCATGAACTCAACCAGGCCGTCGAAGAAAGGTTTGCCGTCGTGCTCAGCGTAGAAACCGCGAGCCTGTTCAACGGTCAGATGCAGCATTTTGGTGCCAACGATTTTGAACCCTGCAGATTCAAAGCGAGCAAAGATGCTGCCAATAACGTTTTTTGCCACCGCGTTTGGTTTGATGATGGAAAAAGTACGTTCAATAGCCATGATTACCTCTGTTATGTGTTCTGTTGTTTTGCATACGTCTGTATAAGATGGCGCGGATTATAGAGAGCAATAGCGTCATTGCCTATGGTTCGACGTAACATTTTTTTAAAATAAGACGAGTTTTAGCAACAGGTCACATCTACGATTTTCTTTTCGTTACTGCAAGGTGAAATTCGCCGTGGCGACTTGCCCCGTCTCATCCAGTACCAGTAACTGATAATCCCCTGCTTTATCAAGCTGCAAAGTGTAAGCGCGTCCCTTCACATTCAGCGGTTCGCCGTTCAGGAACCACCAGCGCACGCTGTCGCTGCCGATGGCCTGTAGCGGCAGCGACACCCGAGTCTCACCGGGTAGACGTTTAATCAACGCGCCTTCACGTATGCCAGATAACATCAGCGGCGCGGGGGAATCTTGCGCCAGGGGAGGACAAACGGCAGAAGACGCAGGAACGCGCGCGGCTCTGCGCTCAGATGCAGGTAGCCACGGCTCCAGCGGCAGCGGCCAGACGTCGAGGATTTTCTCCTGCGCATCAGGGCAATCTACCGCGACGCGTTTGCCCGACTTATCCAGCCAGACCGGGAAACGAATCCCGCGAATGCCTTCCTGCTCGGGAAGTAACAGCGTGGGCGGCTGGCTGCCATCAAGCAACCAGGTCGCGAGCCTGCGACGACAGTTCTCACTACCTTCAGGCAGCGTCTGTCCACCAGGCCAGCAGATCACACCCCGACTTACGGAGGCTGGACGTGGATCGCGCGGCAAACGCCCCTCGTCGACTGTCGAACTCGACTGCAGCATGTTATTGACCTGGTTCAGCAACGGCACGGCGCTGGCAAAGCCAAACTGCCCGGCAACCGGTGTGCCGTCCGGTCGACCAGTCCAGATACCGATGATGTAACGCGCATTCAGGCCAACGGCCCAGGCATCACGATACCCGTAGCTGGTGCCGGTTTTCCACGCCAGAGGCGCAACCTGTGGCAGTGCACCATCCGGCAGCGGTTGCGTTTCGTTACCTAAAATGCGGCGAATAATCCACGCCGCACCGGGCGAAAGCAGCGGGCGCTCAATCAGCGGGTCACCAGGCTGCAAACGTAACTGTCCCGCTTTCCCCTGACGGGCAAAGGCACTGTAGGCGGCAGTGATATCTGCAAGCCTGGCGCCCGCGCCGCCCAGTATCAGCGATAGATTGGGCTGCGCACCAGCAGGCAGGATCAGGCGTAATCCGACGTTGCTCAGCATCCCGGCGAAACGTTTGGGACCGTAGGCTTCCAGCACCTGAACAGCAGGAAGATTGAGTGAGCGCACCAGCGCTTCGCTCATACTGACGGGGCCATGAAATCCACTGTCAAAGTTGCCGGGACGATAATCCCCCGTGCGCCTTGGCACATCCTGTAAAAGAGAAGCAGGATGGATCAGACCGTCGTCCAGCGCCATGCCATAGACAAAGGGTTTCAGCACCGATCCCGGCGATCGGATCGCGCTCACCATATCGACGTGGCTAAACCGGCTGTCGTCATTGATGTCCACCGATCCTACCCAGCCACGCACTTTCATGTTGGTGTGATCAACGACGATCATCGCCAGAGAGCTGCGCGGGGGCAGACGAGATTTCCAGTTCATCGCCAGCTCTTCGAGCTGTCTTTGAAGCGAGGCATCCAGCGTGGTCACGATTTTATTGTCGCGGCTTTTGCTCAGCATCATGCGGGAGAACAACGGCGCCAGCTGCGGCATTTGTCGTGGAGCCAACCAGACCGGCTCCTGACGCGACTCTTTCACCTGCTGCTCACTCCAGACCCCCTGCGTCACCATACGCTCAAGCACTTTATTGCGTGCCGCTTCAGCGCGGTCTGGCCAGCGGTCCGGGCGCAAACGACTCGGTGCTTGTGGAAGCACTGCCAGCAGCGCGGCTTCGGAGTAGCTTAGCTGCGCCGGTGATTTCCCAAGAAAGGCCCAGCTTGCCGCCCCCACTCCCTGAAGTGTTCCACCAAAAGGTGCGCGATTGAGATAGAGGGTGAGAATGTCGCGTTTGGAAAGATGCCATTCCAGCTGCATCGCCCGCCAGAGCTGACGCACTTTGCCGCCAAAGGTACGCGGATGCGGATCGAGCAGGCGCGCCACCTGCATGGTGAGCGTACTGCCGCCCGACACCACTTTGCCAGAACTCAGATCCTGCCAGGCAGCACGCAAAACGGAGAACGGATTGACGCCCGGATGATCCCAGAACCAGCGATCTTCATACTGGATCAGGGCGTCGAGATAGCGGGGAGAAACCTCTTCGATCGTGACCGGATAGCGCCAGATCCCGTCGCTATCGGCAAACCGCCACAGTGGCGTACCTTTTTCATCAACCACCACCCGCGCCGGGTTGACCTCTTTCAAAGGCAACGGCCACAGGCGGTCGGCGACAAAAATCAGTCCCCATAAAATGAGAATCGCCCCCACCAGCCACAGCCAGCGGGAGCGAATGAGTCGAGATAACGTCACGTTACGGAACGATAATCAACGGGCCGCTTGCGGCACCCGTTGCCCGCCACTGTGGAACATACATAGATTCCACCATCGGAACCGGAACCTCATACGTCCCAGGCGTAACAGCGCGAGCCAGGTACACCAGCGTTACAGGCTGCCCGTCGTTCACCGGAACCGCCGCGACAAAGCGATCGTCGCGGAACTCCATATGCTGAATATCGGCCTGTTGCATCTGGTTTAACAGGTTCTGCACTTCACTGCCGCTGTCCTGAAGGCTGGCGCTGCTGCTGGCGAGATTCTGGTTTTCCAGCTCAAGACCTGCCGGGAGTAAATCCACCACCAGCGCATCCGGGACATTCTGATTGGCTTTCACTTCCAGCCAGACCAGAACCAGTTCACCGCTCTTCAGGGAGGAGAGGGATTTACTGCTGCCGTCGGTCGCCAGAATATGACGCTCGATTTGCAGGACATTAGACGATGGCTCTGGGGCATATTCCGGATAACCTGTACTGTCGAGACGCACCCACAGTGGCGTAGTGCCGCTGTTGGTGACCTGCAATGCGCCCAACTGATCGCCCGTGACATTTTGCACCTGAGACTTGTCGCTGCTCAGCGCTTTATCAGAGACGCTGGTCGTTGCTTGCCAGGCACCGGAAAGCGTCTGGAGCGAACGTCCGGCCAGGAACAGAGCATTGATCTCCTGAGTCGAAAGCCAGCGCTGGCTGAACGCCTGTTGAGAGAGCGTATTCAGCAACGTGTTTTGCGCATCCGGCAGCAGTTTGTACTCTTCCAGCAGAGAGAGCATCAGGGCGTTATCGCGTAGCTGGCTGCCGTAGTCTGCCATCCAATTTTTGCTGTCACTGCGCGGGGTTTTTATCGCCAGATCCAACGCCTGCTGGCTGCGCGGCGCATCGCCCATCAGTTTCAGCGCCATCCCCAGTTGCATCAATGGCAGACCAGAACCGGTCTGAGCACGACGATCCCAGATTTCACGCAGAGCGCCGAGCGGAGCCTTTTGCTGGCGTGCGAGCACCAGGGCGGCATACGCTTGTACGGCGAACTTACTGGCCTGAGTATCATCGCTGTAGCGAATGGACATCATGCCCGGATCTTGCAGATAGCGCAGCAGACGGCTGTTGGCATTGTTCACAGCATCCACGGGCACGCTGTAACCCTGTTCGCCCGCGCGCACCAGGAAATCGGTGACGTAGGCGGTCAACCAGTACTCTTCCGGGCCATTTTTATCCCACAGGGCAAAACCGCCGTCATCGCGCTGCATTTGCAGCAAACGGGAGATGCCGATATCAATGGCCGCGCGACGTTTGTCATCGGTATCCCCTTTGATGCCAAGCGCGGTCAGCTGCGCGGCGTTGGTGTAGAGCGACGGGAACAGGCCGCTGGCGGTTTGTTCCAGACAGCCGTACGGATACGCCTGCAATTCGCGAATATAGCGCGCCAGATTCAGCGGCGGCTTACCGCTGAGCAGCAACTGCCCTTGCAGCGTGGCCGGAGAGAATCCCGTGATATGCTGCGTCGGTGCCGTCCAGCTTTCGCCTGGGTTGAGCATCGTGCCGGTATTGACCGTCTGCGCCGGGAACGCCGGACGCACGCCGATTTTCCAGCTTTTCTGCTGCGGTGCGAAGGTTTCGCCCGGAAGTTCAAGGCCGGTCACCTGCGCGGTAATTTCACCGTCGCCGTAGCCATCCAGCGCACGCACCGGAATAAACAGCGTATTGCGTACGCCTGGCGCCAGTTGAACAGGCTGCGGCTGCGCCCCTTCAAGAGACATTAAACCCGACGCGGTGAGCGATACGTTCAACGTCTGCGGCTTGTCGGTGAGGTTGGTCAAGTCCAGCGTCAACCGCGTGGAATCACCGCTGGCCAGGAAACGTGGTGTGTTCAACTCGGTAATCACCGGGGCGGCGACAATTACTTTTCCTTCGCTGCTACCAAAGTCATCCTCGGTCCAGGCCTGGGCCATCAAACGCAATTCGCCGTTGAAATCGCCAATCGGTAAGGTAATAGTCCCCTCCCCATTCGCGTCCAGCGTCACAGGCTGAGCCTGTTGAGCAATAATCGTGACGTGATTCACCGGCGGTTTACCGCCGCGTTTCAGCTCATCACCATCGCCACCAAAGCGCAGCGCCGCCATGCGTCCCTGTCCTTCGATAACCTGGCCGTAGATGTCATAGATATCTGCGCCGTAGCGTTTCTGGCCGAAGAACGCCTGCCACGGGTCGGGCGTGACGTAATCGGTGATATTCAGTACGCCGCTGTCCACAGCCGACACCAGTACGTTCACTTTCTGCGGAACAGCACCGTCTTTCACGCTAGCTTTGACTTTCACCGACAGCGTCTGATTCGGGCGCATTTTCTGCGGATTTTCCAGCGCAATATTCAGGCGACGGTTTTCATCACCCATCGGCAGATGTAACAGACCTACGGCGCGTTTTGGCGTCGCTGATTTGGATTTATCTCCCGGACGCACCACCAGCGTGCTGAGGTACAGATCGTGACGCTTCCAGGCCTTGTCGACTGGTATAGAGATATCCAGGCCATTGGCCGGAACGTCGATCTCTTTCCACCACAGCGGCCCTTCGCTGGATTCGATCATCGCATAGCCTTTACCCGCAGCAGGTGCAGCAACGTGTAACTTAATGGTGTCGCCAGGCTGATAGGAGGGCTTATCGAGTTTCAGCATCACCCGGTCCGGGCGCGCAGCGCCGGTGCCGTCGCTGTTATCCTGCCAGCTGTAGCCCGCCCAGAAGCGCACACTGCTGACCATGTTATCTGGGGCTTTGACTTCCAGGCGGTAAGACCCCCACTCCACCGGGAAGGTCACTTTGCCCGTTTCGTCGGCCTTAAGCGTCAATTCCTGCTCGCCTTCCACCAGATCTTTCTGGTCGAACTGCGACAGCCAGCCATCGCTTTCGGACCAGTTCCAGTAGTAGTCACGACGCTCGCGAATCAGGCGCACCTGAAGATCCGAGACCGCTTTTTTGGCGCCGCTGGCATCGGCATAAACAATGTCGAAACTGGCGTTGCCATTTTCATCGACAATCGGCTGGTTCACCGTAGTGTCGGTCCGATAGTCGTAGACCGCCTTACTGGCAAACTGCGGGCGAATCCCCGGCAGCGTATCGGCAGGCCAAATAGCCTGTTCCGCACGGCGCGTCACCGGACGTCCACCCGATTCCAGCAGGCTTGCCTGGAGAATCAACTGCAGCGGCGAGTGAGTTTCTTTCCACTGGCTTTCGGTCGAGACCTGACCCCGGCCTTGATCATTGAGCGCTAACTGCACTTCATCCAGGCTGCGGCTGAGATTCTCCTCAGCGATGTCGCCAAACTGGAAGCCTGGCAAGGCGCTGACCGCCTCACGCAGCGGACGAAGGAACAACTGCCCCTGCAGGTTATTACCGTTGGCCGGAGCACCGTAAAGGTAATATCCGACAACATCAAAATTCACCTCGTCCTGCGTCGAAACCGGGGCTTTCTGCCCGGTCAGATTCAGCGCCATGCGTTCAGGCATGAAATCTTCGACGTGGAAATCCCACAGACGTTGCTGGTTGTCACCGGTATTGGCACGAACGTGCCACATGCCCGTTTGCGAACCGCTCTCCAGCGGGTAGTTAAAACGGTACAGACCGTTTTCCGGTTTGCTAACCACCGTGCGCGCCACTTGTCCATCTGGGCGCAGAACTTCCAGCTTCACTGGCTGGTCTGGCAGCGGCTTGCCATCACTGTCGCGCAGCAGACCGTTGAGGATCACCGTCTCGCCCGGACGATAAAGATCGCGCGGACCAAACATGAAGAATTGCTTGCTGTAACCTGGCGCACCGGCGATATCAAATTCCGCCAAATCGAGCGCCGGGAGTTTGAGATCAAGAAGCGTGGTCTGCCCGTCTTTACGGGCCAGAATCAGCGCGGCTTCTTTATCGGTTTCTAGCTTCGCGTGGCCGTCAGTATCGCTGGTGCCTTGCGCCAGCGTCTGGCCTTTATCGTTCAGTAGCAACACTTCAACGCCGGACTGCGCCGCGCCGTTCTCCAGGCTCTGGGTGAAAATATCCAGACGGTTGTGATAGCGGTGCGCGGATAAGCCCACGTCGCTCAGCGTGAACAGGGTTGCCGCGTTGCTGTAATTGTAATGCCCGGCCTGATTCATCACGGCGATATAGACGCCAGACTGCTGCAACGGTTTGATATCACGCAGTGGCAGGAGCAATTTTTCACGCGTGTTGCGTGCCGGATTGAGATCAAAACGCCCGGTATAGACCAAATCTGCCATCTTCAACAGATTGTCGGATTCCCAGTTGGTCAGGGAGTTGCGGTACTCCCACTGGCTGACAAATGACGCCAGCGATTCCGGCTTCACGCGGTAGAAGTTCACGTCCACGTTATTGACGTTGAGCGCCATCACCGGCAGGCCTTCGACGACTTTTCCTGGCAGGAGCGAACCCCGGCTGGCAAAGCCCACGGTCGGTTCAATATCCCGCGTAGTGATCGCTTTTTCGTAATCGATGCCAAACGTCGCTTTATTCAATGCCTGAAGATCGCGCTCCACGGTGACAACCAGGTTGCGATTCGGCTCCAGGTGACGCAGGCGCAGCTCTTTCAGATTCGGGGCAAGTTCCCAGGCACCATCCACTTTGCCGCTCTTTTTATCGACGACATGAACCGTGCGGGCGAAATCCTGATCGGGATTGAGCGGAACGGAAAAAGTCAGCACCAGCGTTGATGCACCATCAAGCTGCACTTCCGAGGCATCCAGTAGCGTCAGCTCTTTGCCCTGACTCAGCGCGGCCAGTTTCGCCAGCTTATCAGCATCGGGTTTTACAGGGGCTTTTTCTGTCGGAGTGGACGCAGCGGGTGCCGTCGCCTGAGACTTGTCGTCACTGTTATCACAGCCAACAAGCGTAAAAGTGGTGAGTAGCGCGAGAGAAAGCGCAGCTAAGCGAAACGGTGTCATCCTATATCCCTGGTCCGTAGAGCCTGTTAGTCGTCCGACTAAGTATTATCCGCAAGTTTCACGAATACAAAAGTCCAATTTTAGAATCTGGATAGCGCCTCGCATATTACTCCCGGAAAGGGGCAACTGCTACTCAGATCACAGTGGTAAAGGTTACATGTTACCTTTCGCGTCATTTGTTTTTAAAACAATAAGATAGCTGGATGTAAAGGTCACCCACCTGCTAGTTTAAACCTGAGACGCACCCAGAGTGCGCGGTTCACTTAGAGAGATAGCCATGAAACGAGCCGTGAACGCCCTACAAAATTTCGGAAAATCATTATACGGACCGGTACTTATCTTACCGATTGTCGGGCTGTTCATCGCCTTCGGCAACGTATTGGGTAACGGTAATCTAGCAGAATATGTGCCGTTTCTCGGCCATCCTTTGATTCAAAACATTGGCCAGCTGATCGCCAAATCAGCGGTCTCTGTGCTGGTAAACCTGGCGCTGGTTTTTGCGGTCGGCATTCCTATTGGTCTTGCGACGCGGGACAAAGGTTACGCCGCGCTCATAGGGCTGGTGACCTTTGTGGTGTTCATCAACGCCATGAATGTGACGCTCCAGCTGCAAGGGCATCTGGCTCCGGCCGATCAGATGAAAGCCGCCGGGCAGAGCATGGTACTCGGTGTACAAGTGCTGGAGATGGGCGTGTTCGCCGGGATCCTGACGGGCGCATTGTCGGGATACCTGTACAACAAATACTCCGGCGTACAGTTTAACGGTGCGATGGCGATCTACTCCGGGCACTGCTTCGTGGCGATTGTGATGCTGCCAGTATCGATGTTGCTCGGCGTGTTAATGAGCGAACTGTGGCCCTTCGCCCAGCACGGTATCAGCGCGATGGCTCTGGCTATTAAGGGTTCTGGCGCGTTTGGCGTGGCGATTTATGGTTTCCTGGAGCGCATTCTGGTGCCGACAGGACTCCATCATCTGGTCTACACCCCGTTCCTGTATACGGAGCTTGGCGGCACGCAGGACGTGTGCGGCACGGTGTATCAGGGCGCACGGAATATCTATTTCGCTGAAATGGCCTGCCCGGAAGTAAAACAGTTAAGCAGCACGGTGGTGTGGGATGCGCGCGGGATCAGCAAGATGTTCGGTCTGCCCGCCGCAGCGCTGGCAATGTATATGACAGCCCGCCCGGAACGTAAAGCGCTCGCTAAAGCCATTCTGATCCCGGCGGCACTGACCTCCCTGTTGGTCGGCGTGACTGAGCCGCTGGAGTTCTCATTCCTGTTTGTCGCCCCGCTGCTGTTTGTAGTGCATGCGGTACTGACCGGGATTGGCATGATGCTGTTCTACCTGTTTGGCGTTCATGCTATCGGCGCTAACGGCATTATCGATTTCATTTTGTACAACCTGCCGCTCGGCACCGAAAAGTCCAACTGGCCGATGTACATCGTGGTCGGGATGATTATGTTTGCCCTCTATTTCATCGTGTTCCGCTTCCTGATCCTGCGCTTCGACATGAAAACGCCGGGCCGCGAGGATGACGAACAGGAAACTCGTCTGTACAGCAAACAAGAGTATCAGGCGAAGGGCAGCAACGACGGGCTGGGCGAGTCCATCGTGGTCGGTCTCGGCGGGCGAGCAAACATTGAAGTGGTGGATAACTGCTACACCCGACTGCGCGTCACCGTCAAAGATGTCGACATCATCGACGAGCCACGCCTCAAGGCGACGGGCGCGAAAGGCATTATCAAGCAAGGTAACAACGTTCAGGTGGTCTACGGGCTGCACGTCAAAAAAATGCGAGAAGCCGTTGAGACGTTTCTCTGAAGGAGCCAAACATGTTTAAACCTCCCTTTATTCTGTCCATTGCCGGTGGCGGCAGCACTTACACGCCGGGCATTGTGAAAAGCCTGATGGTCCAGTTGCAGGATTTCCCGCTGGCGGAAATTCGCCTCTACGACATCGACGCCGCACGCCAGGACACCATCGCGCCAGTGGTCGAAAAAGTAATTCGCGACCACAGCCAGAGCATCAAATTTACCGTGACCGACAACCCGGAAGTGGCGTTCAGCGGGGCACATTTCGTCTTCGCTCAGATGCGCGTCGGTCAGTACAAAATGCGCGAGCAGGATGAGAAGATCCCCCTGCACCACGGCGTCGTCGGCCAGGAAACCTGCGGTCCTGGCGGGCTGGCCTACGGTCTGCGCACCATTTTACCGATGGTGGAGCTTATCGATCTGGTGGAGCGTTACGCTCACCAAAAAGCGTGGATCGTGAACTACTCCAACCCGGCGGCAATTGTGGCAGAAGGCGTGCGTCGCCTGCGCCCGAATGCCCGCGTACTGAATATCTGCGATATGCCGGTGGCGGCGATGCGCAATATGGGCGCGATTCTGGGTGTCGATCGTCACAAGCTGGAAGTCGACTATTTTGGTCTGAACCACTTCGGCTGGTTTACCCGCGTACTGGTGGACGGCGTCGACAGATTGCCGGAACTGCGTCGCCACATCGCGAAATACGGCCTGCTGACGGAAGACGCGGCCAAAACCGACCCGCAGCACTCGGACCCCTCGTGGGTGAAAACCTGGCGCAACATTAAGCCAATCATGGATAACTTCCCGGAATACCTGCCGAACCCGTATCTGCAGTATTACCTGATGCCAAATCAGATTGTTGAGCATCAGAACCCGGACTACACCCGCGCTAATGAAGTGATGAACGGGCGAGAGAAAAAACTGTTCGCGGCGGCGGAAGAGTACAAGCGTACCGGCATTCTGTCCGACGCTTTCCACGTCGGTGTACACGGCGAGTTTATTGTCGATGTTGCGCGCTCACTGGCGTTCAACCTGCGTCAGCGCCATCTGGTGATGGTTGAAAACCGTGGGGCGATCACCAATCTGCCGTACGACGCCGTAGTAGAAGTCCCGGCCTATATTACCTCCGAAGGGCCAGAGCCGATTCGCGTGGGCCAGGTTCCGCTGTTCCATCAGACGCTGCTCCAGCAGCAGCTCGCCTCTGAGCAACTGCTGGTGGAAGCGACTATCGAAGGCAGTTACGAAAAGGCGTTGCAGGCATTTACCCTGAACCGCACCGTACCGACGATGGAACACGCGAAAGCCATTCTTGATGAGATGATTGAGGCCAACCGCGACTACTGGCCTGCGCTGCAAAAAGCGTGGCAGGACGGCGAAGCGGTGAAAAAATAAGGGCTTGCTCGCGAGTTGAACGTGGTGTGCTTGTCGGTGTCAGAAAAAACACCGACAATCCTTTCAATTCAAAAATGAAATGGAGGCACCCATGTCCACCTCATATTTTGTCGCAGCCGACTGGCTTCTCGAACACAGCGACGACCCGGAAGTGCAAATTCTTGATGCGCGAATGGCCCCTCCAGGGCAAGAACATCGCGACGTTCCCGCTGAATACCGCGCCGGACATCTCCCGGGCGCGGTCTTTTTCGATATCGAAGCCCTCTCCGATCACACCTCTCCTCTGCCGCACATGATGCCGCGCGCGGAAGCCTTTGCCGTGGCAATGCGCGAGCTGGGCGTGAGTCGTGACAAGCATCTGGTGGTGTATGACGAGGGCAATCTGTTCTCCGCCCCACGCGCGTGGTGGATGCTGAAAACCTTTGGCGTCGAGAATGTGTCTATTCTGGCCGGTGGACTGGCGGCCTGGCAGCGCGACGAACTGCCGCTTCAGCAGGGGGATGTCGCTCTGCCGGAAGGGGATTTCGACGCCACGCTCGATCCGACCGTCGTGAAACGTCTGACCGATGTATTACTGGCGAGCCACGAGAAAACGGCGCAAATCGTCGATGCCCGCCCTGCGCCTCGCTTTACTGCCCAGGCCGACGAGCCGCGCCCTGGCCTGAAACGCGGCCATATTCCCGGCGCACTTAACGTGCCGTGGGGCGATCTGGTCTTTGAAGGCGAGCTGAAAACCACCGATGAACTGAGCGAGATTTTTGAACGTCAGGGTGTGGATTTGCACAAACCGGTCATTGCCAGCTGCGGCTCTGGCGTCACCGCCTGCGTGGTGATTCTGGCGCTGGCGACCCTTGGCGTGACCGACGTGACCTTATACGACGGCGCGTGGAGCGAATGGGGTGCGCGTGACGATCTGCCGATTGAACCCGCTCAATAATGGATAACCGGCTGGCGACACTGCTCACGCGCGGGGAATCGTTGACCCGCGCGGAATATCGCGTCCTGTCGCATCTCACGGAGCATCCCCTGCTGGTGGGTAATATCACGGTGCGCGAGCTGGCGCAGGCGACATTTGTCTCGACGGCGACCATTATGCGCCTGTGTCAGAAGCTGGGGTTTAGCGGCTTTAGTGAGTTCATCTGGCACTGCAAGCAGTTACTCACCGATACGCCGCACATTGCGAGCCAGGCTCAGGATTTACCCCACCTGCCCGCCCTGTTCAGCCAGTTTATCGCCAACTATCAGCAGACCTTTCAGTGGGTGACGGAAGAGAAGCGCCGTCAGTTTGCGACGCTGCTGCGCGAGAAAGAGAGTTTCTTTTTGTACGGGGCCGGGTTTTCCTATTTGTTCGCCGAGTACCTGACCAAAAAGCTGCAGGTGCTGGGCAAAACGGCGTTTATTTCCGGGCCGGGCGACAGCCGGAATATTTTTCTCAGCAACGCAGCGCGCTATCAGGTGTTTATCGCGGTGTCGCGCAGCGGCGAAACAGAACAGGTTCTGGATAAAGCGCGGATCGCTAAAAACGTCGGCATGACGGTAATCGCCTTTACCCGTGCGTCAGCGAATACCCTTGCCGGGATGGCGGATCTGCATTTTGCGTTGTATGACGAAGCGGTGCATTACGCCGCCGAGGCCGCAGGCGTGACGTCGTTTGAATCGAATCTGGTGTTACTGATGGATTTACTGCTGCTGGAAGCAACGGGGTGAATGTTCACCCCGCTCACTTTAGATAATGCGGGTGGTTTTCAAATCGCGCAGGAAGCCGCCCCAGCGACGTTCGTAGAACGGCGTGATGTGCTCGGTAATAAAGTGGCTGATGCCCTTCTCACCTTTAACGACCTGACAGATATCAATCGGCTCGTCGCCCGGCAGAGTATCGGTAGCAACGCTACCTGTCGCCTGAATGATCTCTTCGATATCACCGTCCGCTTCAATCCCAATCAGCAGAACCGACTGTTCTTCCGCGCTCTCTTTGATCGAGCAGAGAAACGCGCGTTTCACCGGTTTGATGGTTTTGAACAGCGTGGTCAGGGAGTCGATCATCTGCGCCGGGGGTTCGGCCACTTCGGACAGCAGCAGCGTTTCGCCGCCTTCCAGCACTTCCTGCGTGCTCAGCGGGTTGCCCTCTTCGCCAATCAGATGGCTGATTTCGCGCGGGGTGAACTCTTTTCCGGTCGGCAGTTTGGCGTTGAGGAACAGGGTTTCGCCGAGCGTCATTTCGAACAATGTGCGCACGGGCATGACCACAAACGCCTGCTCGTCTTCAACCGCTTGCTGTAAGGCTTCAAGTGAGGTGAAGAACGGGATGACGGAAGTGCCGTCGTCTTTTTCCCAGTGCAGCAGATCCAGCGCGCTGTCTTCAACAACCTGCTCGCCTTCCGCCGCCGTTCCTGGAACCCAGACGGTGGACTCCAGCAGGGTGCGGAAAAATGCCGGACGATGGGCGGGCTCAGTCGCCGCCTGCTCCAGCAGAGTTTCTAATTCGTTTTTGGTTTCGGACATAGTTTCGTTACGTTAATCGCCCGGCGGCGCTGCGCTTGCACGGGCCTACGGGTTTTGTAGGCCGGGTAAGCGCAGCGCCACCCGGCATTAAGCCAATTACTCAGCCGTCAACAGATTCGCAATAGTGCGCACACCCAGACCGGTGGCGCCCGCAGACCACTGCTCCACGCCCGCTTTACGGTAGGTGGCGGAACAGTCGATGTGCAGCCAGCCTTCGCGATAGTTTTCAACGAAGTGGGACAGGAAACCTGCCGCGGTGCTTGCGCCTGCCGGATAGGCTGCGCTCGCAGTGTTGTTCAGCTCGGCAAAATTAGATGGCAGCTGGCTGCGGTGGAATTCGGCCAGCGGCAGACGCCAGAACGGTTCGTTCTCGGCTGCGGCACTCGCCAGCAGACGGGCGGCCAGTTTGTCGTCGAAGCTGAACAGGGCGTGATAGTCGTTGCCCAGGGCGGTTTTCGCCGCACCTGTCAGGGTCGCCATGTCGATGATCAATTCTGGTTTCTGCGCAGATGCGTCAATCAGGCCATCGGCCAGCACCAGACGGCCTTCGGCGTCGGTGTTCATCACTTCAACGTTTTTACCGTTGCGATAGCGAATGATATCGCCCAGCTTGAATGCGTTGCCGCTCACCATGTTGTCGGCGCAGCACAGGTACAGTTTCACGCGCTTATTCAGGCCACGGGTGATGGCAAACGCCAGTGCGCCAGTGATGGTCGCCGCGCCGCCCATGTCGGACTTCATAGAGTCCATGAATGCGCTTTGTTTCAGGCTATAGCCGCCGGTATCAAAGGTGATACCTTTCCCGACCAGGCAGGCAAAGACAGGCGCTTGTTTGTCACCCGTTGGGTTGTAATCCAGCGCCAGCAGGACCGGTGGGCGCTCGGAGCCACGGCCCACAGTGTGAATACCCATGTAGTTCTGCTCGCGCAGATCTTCACCTTTGGTGATGCGGTACGACATTTTATCGCCTGCCGCTTTGCACAGCAGATCGACCGCGCGCTGCGCCAGCTGCTCTGGACCGAGCTCTTCCGCCGGGGCGTTGATGGTGTCACGCACCCAGTCGATGATGGTCAGACGGTTTTCCAGCTCTTTCTGCGCGGCTTCATCGAGGTTTGCCCACTCGACTTTACGGGTGCCTTTCGGGCCTTTGTAACCCGCCCAGAAGGCCCAGCTGCGATCCGTGTCCCAGCCTTCACCAGCTAGAGTGACATGCTTGATGCCCAGACCGTCGATTTTACGCGCGGCGCGCTGGATCAGACCCAAATCATCGGAATCGTTCAGGTGCAGGGTGATGCCGTCATTGTTAATGCTGTAGGTGGCTTTGTCGCCCCAGCGTGCGTCCGCAGGCTGTGTAGAGAGCGTAATTTTCATCGCTTCGGTCATTTTATTTTTCCTTATTAGCAACTAGCAAACGGGCCGCCAGAGGCAGCCCGTATATTCATTCCACTAAATGATTCGCGCTGCAGAAAGGCGGCAAGCGAGCAAATCCCCAGGAGCAGAGATTACTCTGTGACTGGGGTGAGCGAGCGCGGCCAACGCATCTGCAGCGTGAAGCATGACGTGGAACTACTCTGCTTCATCTAACCAGACTAGCAGAATCGCCTCCAGAATTTTTTCATTGGATGCGCTAGGATCGTCGTCAAAATCTTCCAGATCGCAGATCCACTGATGCATATCGGTGAATCGGACGGTCTTGGGGTCGAGATCCGGGTTGGCGTCGTATAGCGCCTCGCCGATTTCGCGGCTGTCGGTCCACTTCAGTCCCATACTACCCCCTGTTAATGCTCACGCGCATGGTTGATAGTGTAACGCGGGATTTCGACCACCAGGTCTTCATCGGTGACGCGCGCCTGGCAGCTTAAACGGCTGTCTGGCTCCAGACCCCATGCTTTATCCAGCATGTCGTCTTCGTCTTCGGTGCTTTCCGCGAGGGAGTCAAAACCTTCACGCACGATGCAGTGGCAGGTGGTGCAGGCACAGGATTTTTCACAGGCGTGTTCAACTTCGATACCGCCGCGCAGGGCAACATCGAGAATGGTTTCGCCGGTCTCAGCTTCCAGAACTACGCCATCCGGACAGAGGTCCGCATGAGGCAGAAAAACAATCTTTGGCATATTAAACCTCGTCCACGGACTGGCCTTTCAGCGCGGTACGGACAGACTGGTCCATACGGCGTGCGGCGAAGTCCTGGGTTTGTTTATCAACGTTTTTAATCGCTTGTTCTATTGCGTCAGCGTCATCGCCGTCGGCCACTGCGCGTAACTGCGCGGTAGCATCGTCGATAACCTGACGCTCGGCGGCGCTTAACAGCGCGGCATCAGCAGTGAGTGCGCCTTCCAGACTTTCCAGCACGCGCGCGGCTTCGACTTTTTGTTCAGCCAGCATACGCGCCTTCACATCCTGTTCGGCATAGCTCATTGAATCCTGAATCATGGTGGCGATTTCGCCATCGGTCAGTCCGTAGGACGGTTTCACCTGAATGGAAGACTCCACGCCGGTCGATTTTTCCATCGCCGTGACGCTCAGTAGACCGTCGGCATCCACCTGGAAGGTGACGCGGATATGCGCCCCACCCGCAGGCAGCGCCGGGATACCGCGCAGCGCGAAACGCGCCAGCGAACGGCAATCCTGAACCAGCTCGCGCTCGCCCTGCATCACGTGGATGGACATCGCCGTCTGACCGTCTTTGAAGGTGGTGAACTCCTGCGCGCGCGCCACAGGAATAGTGGTGTTACGCGGGATCACTTTCTCGACCAGGCCGCCCATCGTTTCCAGCCCTAACGAGAGCGGAATAACATCGAGCAGCAGCATTTCGCTGTCCGGCTTGTTGCCGACCAGAATGTCCGCCTGCACCGCCGCGCCAATCGCCACCACTTTGTCCGGGTCGATGGAGGTGAGCGGCGTACGGCCAAAAAATTCGCCCACGCGATCGCGCACCAGTGGTACGCGGGTCGATCCGCCAACCATCACCACTTCCAGCACCTCGCTGGCGTCGACGTTGGCGTCTTTCAGTGCGCGACGACAGGCCAGGAGCGTGCGTTTTACCAGTGAGGCAATCAGTTCGTTGAACTGCTCGCGGGTGATTTCACCGCTCCAGCCCGCCACGTTAACGGTGACAGACTGCGCGTCGCTAAGAGCAATTTTGGCGTCAATAGCGGCGTCGAGCAGTTCGCGCTGGACGCGGACGTCGCTGCGATCGGCAATGCCTGCCTGTTCGCGAATGTAATCCGCCAGCAGATGGTCGAAGTCGTCGCCGCCGAGGGCAGAATCGCCGCCGGTCGCCAGCACTTCAAACACACCACGGCTGAGGCGCAGAATGGAGATATCAAAGGTGCCGCCACCGAGATCGTAAACGGCAATCACCCCTTCCTGACCGGAGTCGAGGCCGTAGGCAATCGCTGCTGCGGTAGGCTCGTTGAGCAGACGCAGCACGTGCAGGCCCGCCAGACGTGCAGCGTCTTTGGTGCCCTGACGCTGGGCATCGTCAAAGTAAGCCGGAACGGTGATCACCACGCCGTCCAGCTCGCCTTCAAGCGTTGCCGTCGCACGCGCCGCCAGCGCTTTGAGAATATCGGCAGAGACGCGAATCGGATTGAGTAAACCGGCATCGGTTGCGATCATCGGCAGGCCGTTTTCACTGGCTAGCAGCTGATAGGGCAGATGCGGGTAACGCGTCTGAATATCGACCAGCGAGCGGCCCATCATTCGTTTTACCGAGCTGATGGTATTGGCTGGATCTTTCGCGGCATTGGCGCGCGCGTCATATCCTACCGAGTAGCCCTGCTGCTGGTAGTAAACCACGGAAGGCAGCAGATGACGCCCTTCGGCGTCTGCCAGGGTTTCCGCCTGGCCGCTGCGTACGGTCGCTACGAGGGAATTGGTGGTGCCTAAATCAATGCCCACCGCCAGACGACGCTGGTGCGGTGCGGCGCTGAGGCCAGGCTCACTAATTTGTAATAAGGCCATAATTGCTTCCGAAATCAGAAATCGAGCAGCTTTTCTTCGAGTTGTTCAGCACTGCTTCGTAGTTTATCGAGAAAACGCAGCTTGCGTACAGTGTCCGCCGCCACGTCCCACGTCTGGTTATTCAGTTGTTCAACCATCAGCTGATGGCGGGAGTCGAACATCGCTTTCACCCGTTTGATGAAGCTTTCAAGACGCGCTTCGTCTTTTGCCTGTTCGATCTCATCCAGCTCTTCGCGCAACTCCAGCTGTTCCATCAGGAAGGCGGTGTCACGGACGGTGTGCTGTTCGCTTGCCAGATCAAAACCGTGCAGGGAGAGCAGATATTCCGCGCGTGCTAACGGATTGCGCAGAGTTTGCCACGCCTGGTTGATCGTGGCCGACTGCGAAACTGCAGCCAGTTGCTCCGCCGGGGTACCGCTGGCAAATTTATCCGGATGGAATTGACGTTGCAGATCCTGAAAACGAACCGTCAGGCTCTGAATATCAATCGGGTACTGGGCGGGCAACCCAAAGAGGGTGAAGTAATCCATAACAATCTCAGGGTTAGCCAGTTAGAACAAACCCCACACGTAGCCAGGCCACGGTGGGGTTTCGGATAACGCGCCGTTAAACGTGGAAGCTTTCGCCGCAACCGCACTCGTCTTTTACGTTCGGGTTAGTGAATTTAAACCCTTCGTTGAGGCCTTCTTTCACGAAGTCCAGCTGAGTGCCGTTGAGAAATTGCAGGCTCTTGCCATCGACTACTACCTTCACGCCTTTATCTTCAAACACGGTGTCATCAGTTGCCGGTTCGTCAACAAACTCCAGTACATAAGCCATACCGGAACAGCCGGAGGTACGTACGCCCAGTCGCAGGCCAAAGCCTTTACCACGGTTCGCCAGAAAGGAGCTTACTCGCGCGGCAGCGCTGTCGCTAAGGGTAATCGACATACTCAAACCTCAATTATTTCGCTTCACGTTTGCTTTTATAGTCCGCAATAGCGGCTTTGATCGCGTCTTCTGCCAGGATAGAACAGTGAATTTTCACCGGTGGCAGTTCGAGTTCGTCAGCAATATCGGTGTTTTTAATTGCCTGAGCTTCGTCCAGAGACTTGCCCTTTACCCATTCGGTAACGAGGGAGCTGGATGCGATTGCAGAACCGCAGCCGTAAGTCTTGAAACGTGCGTCTTCAATGATACCTTCATTGTTGACTTTAATCTGCAACTTCATCACGTCGCCACAGGCCGGTGCGCCGACCATACCGCTACCAACGCTTTCGTCGCTGTTGTCGAAAGAGCCAACGTTGCGTGGATTCTCGTAATGATCAATAACTTTTTCGCTGTATGCCATTTTTTAACTCTCCTGTCCTACCGATTAGTGATGTGACCATTCGATGCTGTTGATATCCACGCCCTGTTTGAACATTTCCCACAGTGGAGAAAGGTCGCGCAGACGGCCAATGGAGTTACGAACCAGTTTGATGGTGTAGTCAATCTCTTCTTCGGTAGTAAAGCGACCTAAAGAGAAACGGATAGAGCTGTGTGCCAGCTCGTCGGTCATACCCAACGCACGCAGCACGTAGGATGGCTCGAGGCTTGCAGAGGTACAGGCGGAACCGGAAGAAACGGCCAGGTCTTTCAGGGCCATGATCAGTGATTCGCCTTCAACGTAGTTGAAGCTGACGTTAAGAATGTTTGGAGCACCCTGTTCAAGGTCGCCGTTCAGATACACTTCTTCCATATCTTTCACGCCGTCCCACAGACGGTTACGCAGAGTGCGCAGACGCGCCATCTCGCCTTCCATCTCTTCTTTCGCGATACGGTAGGCTTCGCCCATGCCGACGATCTGGTGAACAGGCAGAGTGCCGGAACGCATGCCGCGCTCGTGACCGCCGCCGTGCATCTGTGCTTCGATGCGGATACGTGGCTTACGACGAACGTACAGCGCGCCGATACCTTTCGGGCCATAGATTTTGTGGCCGGAGAAGGACATCAGGTCTACTTTCAGCTGGCTCAGATCGATAGGCAGTTTGCCCACGCTCTGGGTCGCATCAACGTGATAGATGATGCCGCGCGCACGGCACAGTTCGCCGATAGTCGCGATATCCTGCACCACGCCGATTTCGTTGTTTACATGCATGATGGACACCAGAATGGTGTCGTCGCGCATTGCCGCTTCGAGCTCTTTCAGGTCGATAATACCGTTGCTCTGTGGGGCGAGATAGGTGACGTCAAAACCTTCACGCTCAAGCTGACGACAGGTGTCCAGCACGGCTTTGTGTTCGGTTTTGCTGGTGATGATGTGCTTGCCTTTTTTCTGGTAGAAGTTGGCAGCACCTTTGATCGCCAGGTTGTCGGATTCGGTTGCACCGGAGGTGAAAACAATTTCACGCGGATCGGCACCAACCAGCTCAGCAATCTGATTACGGGCGATATCTACCGCCTCTTCAGCATGCCAGCCAAAACGGTGTGAACGGGAAGCTGGGTTACCAAAGTTTCCGTCCAGGGTCAGACACTGCATCATTTTCTCGGCAACACGCGGGTCCACCGGCGTGGTTGCGGAGTAATCGAGATAGATCGGTAATTTCATTGCTCTATAAACTCCGTACATCGCTTCAATGCAAGGAATCAGGCTAACCGGCTGGATGTACGACCGAGTAGACGGGGCGAGTTAACGCCCCGGCCTGATTCTGAAATTCTTTATATTTTTTTGCCCACAATAGTTCGTGTTGCATGCAGCACGAACTATGACGGGCAAATTATGCGCGTAATTTGACGTCGATCGCGTCTTGTCCGCGGGTGCTGCGTTGGTTTTCGTGATTGTGCTGACGACCAGACACATCCAGAACTTCCTGGTTATTCACCAGTTCACCGAGGGTGATGTTGTTCAGGAAGCCGGTCAGACGGTCGCTCAGATCGCGCCACAGCGCGTGGGTCAGGCATTTATCGCCGCCCTGACAGCCGCCTTTGCCCTGGCAACGGGTCGCATCTACCGACTCATCAACAGCGCTGATAACTTCGCCAACTGCAATACTGCCCGCGTCTTTACCCAGCAGATAGCCGCCGCCTGGGCCACGTACGCTGGAAACCAGTCCGTTTTTACGCAATCTGGAGAATAATTGTTCCAGATAAGACAGGGAAATTCCCTGACGTTCAGAAATATCAGCCAACGGAACCGGGCCCGATTCAGAGTTGAGCGCGACGTCCAGCATCGCGGTCACAGCATAACGCCCTTTAGATGTCAGTCTCATGTCTTACTTAACCTCAAACTCGCCCCTGCCCGGGGTTTTTTATTGTAAAATGGGGGGTATTGCATAGCAGGGGCAAGTCTGACATTCCCGACTAAATTGGTCAACTATTTACTTGACTGTTTTAGTCAGGTATTTAGCCATATGTGCGCTCAAAGCCTTGCCGGGTGGCGCTTCGCTTACCCGGCCTACAAAATCGTGCGTACTGTGCCACCCGGCAACAGGCCGCATTATTCTTTATTCTTCTGCTCAATAATCGACGCCAGCATCCCGCGCAGGATATTCAGCTCCTGTGTTTCCGGGCGAGCACGAGTAAACAGACGGCGCAGCTTATTCATTACCTGGCCAGGATGGGACGCGCGGATAAAGCCCGTCGTCAGCAGCGTTTGCTCAAGGTGGCCGTAAAAACGCTCCAGATCGTCCACCAGCGGATACGCAGCTTCTTCTGGCTGTTCAGCGGTGACACCTTTTTCCTGGGTCGCCAGCCACGCCATACGCACTTCATAGGCGATAACCTGCACTGCCATCGCCAGGTTCAGCGAGCTGTATTCCGGGTTCGCGGCAATCGCCACGTGATAGTGACATTTCTGCAGTTCGTCGTTGGTCAGACCCACACGCTCACGGCCAAACACCAGCGCGATCGGCGCTGACGCGGCTTCTGCGACGCTTTTCAGGCCGCATTCGCGCGGATCGAGCATCGGCCACGGCAGCGTGCGTGAACGTGCGCTGGTCCCGACCACCAGGCTACAGCCCGCCAGCGCTTCGTCAAGGGTGTCAACAATTTGCGCGTTGCCAATCACGTCGCTCGCGCCTGCTGCCAGTGCGATAGCCTGAGAATCTGGTTTCACCAGCGGATTAACCAGCCACAGATTGGTTAAACCCATGGTTTTCATTGCGCGGGCGACAGAGCCCATATTGCCAGTGTGTGATGTTTCGACCAGTACGATTCGGATGTTTTGCAGCATAATGAGTTTTGTCTGAGACCAGTGTCTAAAGAATATTCAACCATATTATCATAAACGAGAGACATGATCCGAACTCGCTGCTATACTCTGCGCCGTTTTCGAGTATCCCTGTTCTTTAACATCCAGTGAGAGTAACCGATGCAACATCCTATGTTGACCATCGCCGTGCGCGCAGCGCGCAAGGCGGGTAATGTAATTGCCAAACACTACGAAACGCCAGATTCTGTAGAAACCAGCCAGAAAGGCAGCAATGACTTTGTGACTAACGTCGATAAAGCCGCAGAAGCGATTATTGTCGAAACCATTCGCAAATCTTACCCGCAACACACCATCATCGCCGAAGAAAGCGGTGAACTGGCAGGCGAAGATCAGGATGTTCAATGGATTATCGATCCACTGGATGGCACCACCAACTTCGTTAAACGCCTTCCTCATTTCTCTGTCTCTATCGCAGTACGCATCAAAGGCCGTACTGAAGTAGCCGTTGTTTACGATCCAATGCGTAACGAACTGTTCACGGCAACCCGTGGTCAGGGCGCACAGCTGAACGGATACCGTCTGCGTGGCAGCAACTCTCGCGATCTGGATGGCACGATTCTGGCGACCGGTTTCCCATTCAAAGCCAAACAACACGCTCAAACCTACATGAAGATCCTTGGCAAGCTTTACACCGAATGCGCGGATTTCCGTCGCACCGGTTCTGCTGCACTGGATCTGGCCTACGTTGCCGCTGGCCGCGTTGATGGTTATTTTGAAATCGCGCTGAAGCCGTGGGATTTTGCAGCTGGCGAACTGATTGCTCGTGAAGCAGGCGCCCTGGTATGCGACTTCACTGGCGGTCACAACTACCTGATGAGCGGTAACATCGTTGCCGGTAATCCACGTGTTGTGAAAGCGATGCTGGCGAACATGCGTGACGAACTGAGTGAAGCGCTGAAGCGTTAATTCCTTTCGGTTCCCTCTCCCTGTGGGAGAGGGCTAGGGTGAGGGCATCAGGCCGCACCCTTTAAAACGGTCGTAACCCCCGCCCCACCGGCACCGCGCTGACCCACATCGTCACCGCCGCCACCAGTAAAATTACCCCGCCTGCTAACGCCAGCGTCGTCCAGCCCACCTGCCGCCACAGTACCGGCGTTTTGTTGCCGCTCAGTTTCACCGCCAGCTGGCGAAAACTGTGGACCAGCAAGGCCAGAGACGTAATCGTCAGCGACGTCCCCGCAGCCATCGCCAGTGCGGAAATCACGCCCCAGCTAAATACCCCAATCACCTTACTGAACAGCAGCACCATGATTGCCCCGGAACAGGGCCGCATCCCCATCGACAGAATGATCATCAGCCGTGCGCGCCAGTCGTCCCCGCTTTGCAGCTGTTCTTGCGTCGGCAAATGCTGATGCCCGCAGCCGCAGTGGGCATCGTGAACATGATGCGGCGTGAACGTTTTGAATTTGGGTTTTTGCAGCAATGCGCGCAGTTTTTTGAGCGCTCGCCAGCAGAGCAATAGCCCAAGCACGCCCACCAGCGCATAGCTCCCCTTCTCCAGCCAGAAACTACTCATGTGCAGCTGACGAGCCGGTAGTTGCAGTACCGTCAGCACCACGACCACCAGCGCAATCGCCACCAGTCCCTGCAATAACGAAGAGGCAAGCGTTAAGCCAATACTCGATTTGAGCTTTGAAGGATGGGTCGCAAGCCAGGTGGTAATGACGATTTTCCCGTGCCCCGGCCCTAGCGCGTGCAGCACGCCGTATAGAAAACTGAAGATCAGCAGCGAGCCACCGGCTTTGGTCGGGTTCTCCGCCACCGCTTTGAGCAGTCCGCTCATTTGCTGATTGACCTCGCGCTGCCAGATGATGCTTTTCATCATCACCTGCGGCCACGCCTGCCAGAGCCAGAATGCGCCAACGGCGGCCAGAACCAGAAACAGGAATAGCGGCCAGAGGTGCAGCCAGCGGCGTTTTTTACTGAGAGAAGAAGCCATCACTGACATTGCACGGTCACCTGCTGCGCGAACTGTTTACCCAAATCCATATCCTCCGGCGGCGCATCGGCTTTATCGAGCGATAGCGCAAAGTTCATCGTCTCTTCACTCGGCTTTGGCGTATGGACTGCAATCGTGCAGCGCTTTTGCAGCGCGGCGGGAAGCGCCGCATCTTTGTCTTCGGCATAGCTCATGTCGACGTAATAGCTCGGATCAAAAGTCGAGAAAGTGTATTTCTGCCCGGCCAGCGGCTGCGGTTCGGCCAATGGCAAAATAAAGGTTAACACTGCCTGATGGCCATCGCGCTCCATGCCGTAGGTGGTCGGTCGATTAAGAAATTTAACCTTTTGCCCGTTATGCCAGAACTCGGTGAAATAGTGCTGCCCGAGCACATTGGCCATCACTTCCGCTGCCAGCTTTTTCCAGATCTCATCGCCAGGCTTTGCCGCGCCTGCATCATAAAGCAGATCGGCCGAGGTGATTTCATCCATCGTCCAGCGCATTTTCAGGCCGCTCATCTGCATATCATCGGCGACAATTTCCGTCTGCAGGCTGATAAAACTGTGAGGATGCGCACTGGCCGCCGAAGATAAAACCGCCAAAAATAGCGCCGAAGCGCTGTGTTTAACTATTTGCATCGATTCCTCACGTCAAAAATTCTGTGATGTTCTCCCGCATTCCTGACGGAAAGACCCACGGGTGCGCTTTCCTGCGCACATCCTTTAGCTATTCTTATCGAATACCCCTACTGGATACCCGACAGATGATGACGACACTCGAAAACCCATCTGTGCTTTCCAGTTCGCAGCGCCGCTGCCAGGTGCTTTTGATGCTTTACCTGCCAGGTTTTGTCGTCACCCCGCAAAGCATTATCGATATCAATGGGGTCGACGACGACATCGCACGGCAAGATATAGCCGAGACGCGCGATGAGATCCAGCGCTATCACCGGCTGAACATCGTGACGCATCATGACGGCAGCTACCGAATTGAAGGTACGACGCTCGATCAACGCTTATGCCTGCTGCACTGGTTGCGACGGGCGCTGCGGCTATGCCCGCATTTTATTAGCCAACAGTTTACCCCGGCGCTTAAAACAGAGCTTAAACAGCTCGGCATCGCGCGTACGCTGTATGACGATACCAATTTGCGGGCGCTGATTGCCTTCTGTTCGCGCCGCCTGGAGTGCAACTTCGAGTGCCGCGACGTACAATTTTTGCAGCTCTATTTGCAATATTGCCTGATCCAGCATCATCTGGGCCAGACGCCGCAGTTTTCCCCCGTTCAGCGCCACTGGGCACATTCGCGCGGTGAATATCTGGCGGCGCAGGAGATTGTCCGCCACTGGCAGCGCCGGGTGCGACAAAGTCCGCACGCCGATGAGCCGCTGTTTCTGTCATTGCTGTTTATGATGCTGCGCACCCCCGATCCGCTGCGCGATGCGCATCAGCTAGACCAGCGTCTGCGCCACGCCATCTCACGCATGATCGGGCGTTTTCGCGGCCAGACGGGAATGCGCTTTAGCGACGAGCAGGGGCTGACGGATCAGCTGTATATTCATCTTTCCCAGGCGCTGGATCGCTCGCTGTTTGGCATCGGGATCGACAACAGCTTGCCGGAAGAGATTGGTCGCCTGTACCCGCGTCTGATGCGCACCACAAGGGATGTGTTGTTTGAAGTGGAGGCGGAATTTGGCCTGCGTTTTTCTGATGAAGAGATGTGCCTGGTGGCGGTGATTTTTGGCGCGTGGCTGATGCAGGAAACGGATCTGCATGAGAAACAGGTCGTGCTGCTAACGGGCGATGACAAAGCCAGTGAAGTGCTGATTGAGGGGCAACTGCGCGAACTGACGCTGCTGCCGCTCAACATTCGCTATGTGTCGCTTCAAACGTTCCAGAAAGAGGGTGCACCGCGCGAGGCGGCGCTGATCATCACCCCTTACGCCACCGCCCTGCCGCTGTTCTCGCCGCCGCTGATCCACGCCGTGGAGACGCTCAACCCGCAGCAGCAGGAACATATTCGCGCCATGCTGGAATCATAACGCCACGTTTTGCGCTGCCACTTTTGGACGAACCACCAGAGCCGGCAGCGCCACCAGCGCCATCACCCAGAACACGCCGTGGCCGAGATGCTGATACAGGAAGCCCGCGAACACGGTCATCACCGCAATACTGCCGCCCATCGCCACTGCCGAATAGACCGCTTGCAGACGAATGACTTCGCTGCCCTGACGCGCAGCGATATAGCGCATCGCCGCCAGATGGCAGACGGTGAAGGTGCCGCAATGCAGGATCTGGGCGACAATCAGCCACGGTAAATCGGTGGTCCAGCCCATGATGCCCCAGCGCAGCACGCCGCACACGGCGGAGAGCAGGAGCAGATCGCGCGCACCAAAGCGGCGGAAAAGCTTTTTGCTGAGAGCAAAAATGATGACTTCCGCCACCACGCCGAGCGACCAGAGATATCCAACAGCAGACGCAGAATAACCCGCGCCCTGCCAGTAAATCGCGCTGAAACCGTAGTACGCCGCGTGCGCGCCCTGCAATAAACATACGCAGGCCAGAAAACGCCAGCTTTGCTTAATCAGTGTGCTCCACGCAGCCCAGCCGGTGCTCTCCTGCTGGCGGCTTTCACCCTGCGGTTTGACCGACGGTTGTAGCAGCATTCCCAGCAGCATCGAGGCAATCCCGACGCTGAGCAGCGCCAGAATGGCATGATAATCGTAAAGGCTGACCAGCTTGCCGACCAGCGCCGAGCCAATCACAAAGGCCACCGATCCCCACAGACGCACGCGACCGTAGTCCATCGTTACCTGTTTTTGCCAGGTGTTCGCAAGGGCATCCGTCAGCGGAACCAGCGGCGAGAAGAAGAGGTTAAAGCCGACCATCACCACCATCAGCCAGGCAAACTGCTGGCTGACCCAGAAGCCTGCAAGGAACACCAGCGTGAGCAGCGCAAGAATGCGCATGGCTTTAATCAGCAGAGAGGGATCACTGACGCGCGGCGCAATCAGCAGGCTGCCGAGGAATCGCGCCACCAGGCCTGCGCCCAGCAGTACGCCGATGGTTTCCGGAGTCAGGCCGATACCTTTGAGCCACACGCTCCAGAAAGGCAGAAAAATACCGTAGCTAAAAAAGTAGGTAAAATAGCTGAGCGCCAGCCAGCGCGTGGAATGCAAACCCATGAATCCCTCCCGTTTTGGAGGCGCTAGTCTGGCGCTAAAAAGGGGTTGGCGCAAGCGGGTATTAACAGCCGATTAACAGGAATTTGCCGTTGATTCGACGGCAATTTCCATCGCCAAACGAGTACTGTCACCCCGGCCTAACGCCACTAATCCTGGCTGTCCGGCCTGATGATGGGCGTTCACCGGATGACTCTGGGGTTCGAGGCATAAGAATGATTCACCCGACATTCGGAACAGCATCAGCCAGGGTGTTTGCGATGATAATGTGACAGTCATCACATCTCGCTGAATCTTCGCCACGCCGTTCCAGCCGGAATAGCCGACATTCAGCCAGCCGTTCTCGCCGTGTTTTGCCTCGCTGAAATCGATCGCGGGTGGAATTTCACCGTGCCACGCCAGCGGCAAATGCTTCTCCCCTTCCGGCCAGTAGCCGCTGGCCGAAAACTGCACGCGACTTTCCGCCTCAAACACGAACCACGGATGAAAACCCAGCCCGTAGAGCATCGGATTTTTGCCGAAGTGCGTGAGTGTCAGCTCCGCCCGCAGAACGTTTTCCCGCAACCGGTAACGCAGCTCGGCCAGATAGTCGAAACCGCAGGGGTGCTGGCTGCGAAGCAGAAGCAGGCACTCCGTATCCGATACGGATTCAACGGACCAGCGCTCAAGCCAGCCGTTGCCGTGCAGGAAAAACGCGTCATCGACCGGACTGCGAGGCAGCGCGACTTCACGCCCCTGAAATGAAAAGCGATTCCCGGCCACCCGGTTTGCCAGCGGCAGCATTGGGAATAGCGCACTTTCACCTTTGTCCCACAGGACGTGTGTGTCGTGAGTGAGGGACACCAGCTCGCGCAGCCCGCCTCCCTGCGGGTCGACGCTAAGGCGCAGATGCGCGTTTTGAAGCAGTAACGAGTTCTCCATCAGTGAGCCCGTCCGGCATTCGCCGCATGAGTACTTTTCGTGTGCTGTTTTTCCAGCTGTTCTTCCAGCGCTTCGAGGGTCACGCCTTTGGTTTCCGGCACGTTACGCAGAATGTAGAGATACCCGGCCGCACAAATCACGCCGTACAGCAGGAAGCTGCCCGCCGCGCCCAGCCCGGCATTGAGCAGCGGGAAGGTGTAGGTCAGCAGGAAACAGGCCACCCACAGAGCTAACGTTCCGAGCGACATCGCCAGCCCGCGCACGCGGTTCGGGAAGATTTCAGAGAGCAGCACCCAGGTGACCGGGGCCAGCGTCAGAGCGTAAATCGCAATCGCCGCCAGCACCAGCAGCAGAACCGGCCAGCCCATGATGTTCATCGCATAGGCGCTGGCGATCAGCACATAGATAATGGTCAGGCCCGATGCGCCCAGCAGCATCAGCTTGCGACGTCCGATTTTGTCCACCAGCGGCAGCGCGGCGACGGTAAAGACGAGGTTAATAATGCCCGTAGCCACAATCGATTTCAGGGTGTCGTTGATATCAAACCCGGCGGAGGCAAAGATCTCCTGAGCGTAGTTGAAGATCACGTTGATCCCGCACCACTGCTGGAACATCGCCAGCACCATGCCGATAATCACAATCGGTTTGATTTGCGGCTGCAACAGCGTGGAGTAAGAGACTTTCTGAGTGTCTTTTTCCAGCGTATGGGCAATCTCTTTCAGCGTCTGACTGGCGTACTGCGCGGTGCCAATGCGCTCCAGCATGGCGCGCGCACGTTCCGGTTTGCCGACTTTCATCAGCCAGCGCGGGGATTCCGGCACGAAGAACATCAGCAGTAAAAAGGCCAGAGCAGGCACCAGCCCTGCGCCAAACATCCAGCGCCAGCCGATTTGCCCGTTCCAGCTGTGGAGGATGGTCTCCTGCGTTGCGCCTGCCGCCACCGGCTCGGCGATCATCAGGTTTACCAGCTGCGCGGCCAGTACGCCAACCACGATGGTGAGCTGGTTGACCGCCACAAAGCGACCGCGTTTTTCTGCCGGGCTGACTTCGGCGATATAAAGCGGGCTAAGCGCCGAGGCGAGACCAATCCCGATGCCGCCAATAATGCGAAACACCACGAAAACGTCGAAATTATGCGCCAGCGCCGCGCCCAGCGCGGAGATGCTAAACAGCAGCGCCGACAGAATCAGTGGGCGCTTGCGTCCCAGCTTATCGGCGCACCAGCCAGAGATCAGCGCACCAAAAATACAGCCCACCAGCGCGGAGCTCATCGCCCAGCCGGACTGCGCCGGACCGGTTATTGAGAACCAGGCTTCGTAGAAGGGTTTTGCCCCGCCTATCACTACCCAGTCGTAGCCAAACAGCAGCCCACCGCAGGCCGCAACCAGGCAGATGGTCCAGACGTAGCCCATTTTCAGTTGTGTCTGTGCGTCATTATTCATCGTGATTCCTCTTTAAGGGAATGCAGGAAACAGAGGGTTAACAGGTGGGTTGCCCCACCTGTCAGGTCAGTTAGTTAAAAATGCCAGCCGCCTGCGCGTGCTGAACGAAATGCGCTTTGTCGTGCGCAGGATTCAGGGTTAACAGGGTATTGAGGAAACGCTGGCTGGCGGTGAAATCCCCCAGTCCCGCGTGGCCGAGCGCCTCGATAAACAGACAGTGCTGCTGATGCTGTAGCCCGGCGGGTGCATCAAGCACCACCAGATCCGGCAGCGAAACAGCAAAGAAATCGGCCTCAGGTACATCGTCGTGATGGGCTTTCGCCCAGGTCAGGAAACTGTTGAAGTGAGGCTCGGCTGCGGCACTGTCGCCCAACGCGCGCATCGCCATCCCCTGCCAGAAGAGATAATCGGCGGGCTGGTCGTTATAATAGCGCCCGGCATCGAGCGAACTTCCGCCCTGCGCCGCGCGGGTGAAGCAGCGCTGCGCCTCGGCCTGGCTGTCGCACTGCGCATGGCAGTAGCCGAGCAGATACCAAATATCGTTATCCGTTTGCCCCGGCAGACGCCCTTCCCCGAGGTTATGCGGATAGCGGAGCGCGGCCTGCAGCAGGTTTATCGCCTCAGCAAAATCCCCGCAGGCAATGTGCTGCAAGGCGCGATGCTGCTGGTTGAGCAGATACTGGCCGGTGACTTTGCCTTCCCCGCCCTCCCACGGGTGGAACTCGCGGGTTTTCAGTACGTTCGCTGTATCAGCGTAGCGCCCGGAGCCATTCCACAGACTCAGCAGTTCTGCCGTCAGGTCGTCGCGTTTAAGGGCAACATTTTCACGGGCGGACAGCATCGTCAGACGTTTCGCCACCGTTTCGCCAGTGAGTTTGTTCAGGTAGTCGAGTTCGAACAGGAAACGCGGATTTTCCGGTTCCAGCTCGACGGCACGTTGCAGATACTGCTGCGCCAGCGCCAAATCCTGCTGTTTGTTCCATGCGTAAATGCCCAGCAGGCGCTGGGCTGGCGCAAACTGCGGTTCCTGTTGCAGGGTGAATTGCCAGCAAGAGACCGCTTCGTCATAGCGACGTTTGCTGTACCAGAAGCAGCCCAACTGATAGCGGGCAAAGGCATCATCCTGCAAGTTTTGCAGCATTTGCACTTCGTCGAGCGCGTTCGGGAAACGCACGCGGTTAGGCTCGCAGCGCCGCGCGGCAGCGAGGTGACGGGCGCGCGTTTCTGCATTTTCACTTAGCGCCGCACGCCACAATTGCGGGAGCGTCTCCTGGCTGTCGAGCAGATCCAGCACCTCGCGCGTCGCATCACTCATGCCCATCGACGTTAACCAGCCCGCCAGCACGCAGGCATTTGCCCCGCGACGACCCGTCACCTGACGCAGTTTTTCCCGCGAGATGTCATCTTGATTTATCGCCCAGCGCGCATAGTGCAGGGTGTAGCTGAGAGGATGGGTGCGCAGACCGGCATCAATAAACGCCAGCGCGTCGTCTTCGCGCCCGAGTTTCGCCAGCGCCAGCACCTTCAGCCCCATCGCCAGATTGTTACTGGCGTTGATACCAAGGCTGACCTCAACCTTTTCCAGCGCGTCGGCGTAGTCACCGCGCTTCATCGCCAGACGCGCCAATGACCAGAACGCCGCGTCGCGACAGTTCCCGCTCCACGACGCTTTGTAGTAGTGATCCCAGGCTTTTTCGTCATCACCCATACGCTCGAGCGCCGTCGCCAGCAGCTGGCTGGCTTCGCCATCGCGCGGGTTTTTATTCAGCTGATGGGCGCGTACCAAAGCCGCTTTCGCGCACTGCTGCGCCAGGGCCCAGTCTGCGCGGTTGAGCGCCAACGTCCCGAGCGCGACGTTGTTGCGATAGTCGTGCGCGTCCAGCGCCAGCGCACGGCGGTAGTAATCTTCCGCGTAACGGCTGGCGTGGTTGTACTGCTCCAGGTGCTGGCCGATAAAATAGAGTTCGTCGCAATTCGTGATGTTTTCCGGCAATGCCGGGGCGGTGGCCGGTGCGGGCAGCGGCGTCTCTTCGGGAATATGCTCCTGATAGCTCAGCAGTGTGCGGCCCGACGCATCTTTGACCGTCAGGGTTAAACGCGGTGATGTGAAATTTTCCAGCGTCTGCTGATGACTCTCGCCGGGAAGCAGGCTGAGGCGCGTTTGCCAGAGCGTTTTACCTTCAGCGCTCAGTTCAAGACTCACCTCCACCAGCGGCGCGATGGCGTAAATTCCCAGCTGTAAATGCGGCGCGTGGCGTTCCAGTTTTAACGCCAGCTGGGTATTGGCGTTCTGCACCATACCCAGCTCGCTGTAAGGCAGGAAATTCTGCACGAACACTTTCTCTTCGTACGGCGCAAGCCAGGTGAAATCCGGCTGGTTATCGGTAAAGACGCCGGTCATCAGCTCAATATAGGGGCCGTTTTCATCCGTCAGATGGCGATCCCAGGCGCGGCCAAACTCTTCATGGCCCCAGGTCCACTGCTTTTTACCCGGTGAAACGTGATGATCGGCAACGTGTAGCAACCCGCCGCGCTCACCGTGGTGGTACGCCCCGACAAAATCGTAATCAGATTTCTCGGCCATGTAGGAGGTCGGCACTGGCACGTTTTTGTAGCGCGAGATATCCACGCCCGCCGAATAGTCGACTTTGTAATAGGTTCCATGAGCAATCGGGAAGGCGGAGACATCGCGTTTACCGTGATCAAAGACTGCCGTCACATCTGGCGGGAAAACGCTCTGGTGGTCGTTCCCGCCCTTCACCGCCGGGTTGGCCCACCACAGGAAGTGGCGCGGCGTGGCGTTGGGGTTAAATACTTTGCCGGTAATTTCGATCAGCGCACGATCCGGATAAAGCGTAAAACCGGTCATTACCTGAAGGCCTCGCATCGGTTCGGCTTCGCCCATCCAGACGGTTTGTGCGCCGTTGTCGGCAGGCTGAATACTCAAATCCACGGGCATAAACGTGGTCGGACGATGGTGCTGCGGCCAGTTAAATTCTATACCGCCGGAGATCCACGGCCCGAGCAGGCCCACCAGCGCGGGTTTGACCACCTCGTTGTAGTAGACAAAATCGCGCTCTTTGACTTTGTCATAGGCGCGGTGAATTCTTCCGCCCAATTCCGGCAGCAGCATAATGCGGATAAAGTCGTTTTCCATCCACACCGCCTGGTACTCGCGCATTTCGCGTTTGCCCGTCAGGGTGTCGGTGACGCCATAGGGATAGACCGCGCCGGACGAGCCTTGATAGACGCGTTTTTCGAGAAACATCGGATTGGTATCTTCGCTGCCTGTCGTCCAGGTGGGGAGAGAGAGAGTTTCTTGCCAGACTTTAACAACTCCGTACATAGCCATTCTCCAGTAAACAAATGTTAGTGAATGAGGGGATGGCAACAGTCTGGCGGAGAGTGATATGTTTTAATTGCTTAAAGCTCACGCAATACAGTTAACGAGGTTTAGTGAAATGCAGGAGTCAGGTCTGAACAATCAGCGGGTGCGACAGCTTAATCGCCAGACTCTGCTGAAACTGGTGTGGAAACACAAACAGCTGAGCAAATCGCGTTTTGCGCAATTTACCGGCCTGTCGATTCCGGCAGTCAGCAAAATCCTCGATGAACTGGTGGAGGATGGCAAACTCAGCCACTCCAGTGAAAATATGAGCAGCAGAGGGCTGAACGGCGGCAGTTATCAGATTCCGCCTGAGGGCGATTACATTCTCTGCATGAATGTGACCCCCACCAGTATCGAAAGCCAACTCTGCGATGCGCAGCTGTCGGCGCTCGGTGAGTTTGAACGCCGCGCCATCAGCGCCCCCACACCGCAGGCACTGCTGGCCGCAATTGAATCTATCTGGCTGCAGCAGTCAAAAAACTGGCCGCGAAAAACCATCAATCTGGCGCTGGGTATTCACGGCCAGGTCGACCCGGTAACCGGCGTGTCGCAAACCATGCCGCAAGCGCCGTGGCGCGGGAACGTGGAGATTAAATATCTGCTGGAGGAGAAGCTGCGCATTACGGTGAAGCTGGATAACGACTGCGTGATGCTGGCCCTCGCGGAGAAATGGCAAAATGCGCAGAACCGCGAGGATTTTTGCGTGATTAACGTCGATTACGGTATCGGCTCGTCGTTCGTGATTAACGGACAAATTTATCGCGGGAATTTATACGGTAGCGGGCAAATCGGGCATACGATCGTTAACCCGGATGGCGCGATGTGCGACTGTGGCCGCTATGGCTGCCTGGAGACGGTGGCCTCCCTTTCCGCCCTGAAAAAACAGGCGCGGATCTGGCTTAAGAGCCACCCTGCTGTCCCGCAGCAAGATCCTGAAACCCTCAGCTCACAGCAGCTGGTGAAAGCCTGGCACGCGGGCGACGAACACGTGATGCGCTGGGTGGAAGAGTCGGCGCATGCGATTGGCCTGAGCCTGTATAACTTCCTCAACATTCTGAATATCAATCAAATTTGGTTTTATGGCCGCAGCTGCGGGTTTGGTGAGAGTTGGCTTGAAGCGATAAAACAGCGCATCGGCTTTAATCCGTTTGATCACAGCGATGGCTTAAAGCGCAATGCCACGCAGATTAATTTTGGCGGCTTAACCCGCGCCCAGCAGGTAATGGGCATTGGATATTTGTATGTCGAAGCCGCACTTGAAAATGAAGGCTAACGCGATTCAGCTTTTCCTTTAATATAATTACCGGGTAAATATTTTATTAAGACAAAGAGATTATTAGCTTTTCGATTAGTAATCCGTGTTTACTGAAATATAAACGCCCGCGCAAAGTCCGTTTCATTTTAGCCTCCTACAATTGCCAACGTTCAATTCTCTCCGGGTTCAATAAAATGAATCCGCGCTTCCTGGCAATTAGGAGTTTTCAGAATGGAATTAGCACAAGTCAATGAGCAAAAGACCGTGAAGAAGGATAATTTCGCGAGCGACAGAGTTTCCTGGAGCACCGCTATTTCCTATGGCATGGGGAGCTTCGGGGCAAATGTGATGTATGCCTTTATCGCTATCTATCTCATGCTTTACTATACCGACAGTTTTGGCATCAAAGCCGCAGCAGTCGGATTATTGTTTTTAATCGCCCGCCTTGTCGATGGCGCAACGGATATTGCCCTCGGTATTCTGGTGGATAATACCCACACAAAAATGGGGAAATTCCGCCCGTGGATTCTGGTCGGCAGTATTCTGGTTTCTCTGACCACCGTCGCCTGTTTTCTGAGTCCGGATCTTTCAGAGGCCGGAAAGCTGGTATATGCCTACTCGACCTATATATTGTGGAGTGTCTGCTTCGCGATCATTGATATTCCCTACTGGTCGCTGTCCGCCGCCATCACGCAGAATCCGACGGAACGCACCAAAGTGATTACCATTCCCCGAACCATTGCCACCTTCGGATTTCTCTCCGTCAGCGCCTCGACGCTGTGGCTGGTAAAGTACGTCGGAAGCTGGTGGGCCGTGGCCATTATTTACAGCGTGGTGTTTCTGGTGTGTATGCTAATTACCTTTTTTGGCGTCAAGGAAAAGCATACGGTGCCGCGCAAAGAGCGTCAGAGTTTCAAAGGATTCTGGACCTTGTTAAAACAGCATCGCCCGCTGCGGTTATTACTCATCGGGATGTTCTTATTAGAAATGATCGGCGTAATTCGTGGAACCTTCCAGCTTTACTTCTTTATCTATAATTTAAATGCTGAAATGATGTTAGGGATTTTCCTGACTGTATCGATGATTGCACAGGTTTTAGGTGCTGTCGTCTCTCCCTTTATTTCTGCCAGAATAGGCAAAAAGAATACCGCTATTTACAACAGCGCGGTCATGGCGCTGGCCTGTATGCTGTTATTCTTTTTCCAGTCCAACATCATATTAATCTTTATTGTTGGCGCTCTGGCGCCGTTCTGTGGCGGGATTGGGCAAATCTCCCTTTATTCGATGGTCGCAGACTGCGTGGAATACGGCGAGTGGCGCAGCGGCAATCGCTCCGAAGGAATGGTTTTTTCACTCAATATTTTTAAAACCAAACTCTCAGGCGCTATTGGCGGCGCAATCGGTGGATTTATGCTGTCGTGGGCCGGATATATTCCGCATCAGATTCAGGCGACCGAGACCGCCATGTGGATCGGTCTGCTATTCACGATGATTCCGGGCGTATTAACCCTGCTAAGTCTGGTCCCGCTTGCTCGCTATGAAATTACCGAAGAACGTTTCTACGAAATTTTGAGCGATATCCATCAACGTAACGCCGCGTCCTCTGCCGAGGTGAAAGCATGATTATCTGGAACCCTGAAAAACAGTCTTTCCACCTGCAGAATAGCCAGATTAGCTACGTATTCGGGATTGCGCATCAGCGTTATCTGGTTCACTGCTACTGGGGTAAACGTATTGCCGATTGTTCGCAACCGCATGATTACCCGAAGCTCGACCGGTCATCGTTTTCCCCGACACCAGCCGAATGGCCGGACAGGACGTTCTCGCTGGATACGGTGTTACAGGAATATCCGGGACACGGCGCTGGCGATTACCGCGAGCCTGCCTTTGAAGTACGTTATGCCGACGGGCATCAGGTGTCGAACCTGCACTATGTTTCACATCAGATAGTGTCAGGGAAACTCGCCCTCGATGGCCTTCCCGCCACATGGGTCAGTTCGCCGGAGGAAGCACAAACGCTGAGGGTGACGATGGCCGATCCCGTTACGCATCTGCAGGTGGAACTTAGCTACACGATTTTTCGTGACCTGCCGGTGGTAACGCGCCACGCGCGGATCACAAACCCGGGCGACAAACCGCTGCGTCTGCTGCGCGCTCTGAGCTGTTCGCTGGATTTCCCCGACAGCGAGTTTGAGCAGATACAGTTCCCCGGCGCGTGGGCGAGAGAGCGTCAGCTGCATCGTCAGCCGCTGAACCCCGGCATAACGGTCCTCGACAGCAAGCGCGGGGCGAGCAGTACCCATCAGCAGCCGTTTATTGGCCTGGTTCGCCCGCATACCACCGAAATGCAGGGCGAGGCGTGGGGGTTGCATCTGGTCTACAGCGGTAATTTTACCGCCCGCACCGAAGTAGATGCGTATCAACAGACCCGCGTTCAGCTCGGCATTAACCCTCATGGTTTTGGCTGGGAACTGCAACCCGGCGACAGTTTCCAGACGCCAGAGGCGGTGCTCGCCTGGTCGGAAACTGGGCTGAATGGGCTTTCTCATGCCCTACACACGCTCTATCGCGACCATCTGGTGCGTGGCCCCTATCGCCATCAGACCCGCCCGATTCTCGCCAACAACTGGGAATCGACGTATTTCGATTTTAATGAGGAAAAATTACTGCGTTTTGCGCGCAACGCCAAAGCGCTCGGCGTGGAACTGCTGATGCTCGACGACGGCTGGTTCGGTGAGCGCAGCGGAGATACGTCGTCGCTAGGCGACTGGTTTGTTAACCAGCAGAAATTCCCCCACGGTCTGCGCCCGCTGATCGATCAAGTGCATGCCCTGGAGATGAAGTTCGGCCTGTGGTTTGAGCCGGAAATGGTGTCGCGGCGCAGCGAGCTGTTTGCTGAGCACCCGGACTGGGTCCTCAACGCGGGCGATCAACCGCTCTCCGAAGGGCGTAATCAGTACATCCTCGATTTAGGCCGCCCGGAAGTGCGCGACAATATTCTTGAACAGCTGAGTACGTTTCTCGCCAGCCATCCCGTGGATTACATCAAGTGGGATATGAACCGCAACATGACCGAAGTCGGCTCTTCGACGGTGCGAGCCACACAGCAGCAGGAGACGGCGCATCGCTACATGCTGGGCCTGTATGCGCTGCTGGATGCGCTGACCACCCGCTTCCCGCACATTTTGTTTGAGTGCTGCGCAGGCGGTGGCGGACGCTTCGATCCGGGGATGCTGTTTTACATGCCGCAGGCCTGGGTCAGCGACAATACGGATGCTGCCTCGCGGGTGCAGATCCAGTACGCCACCAGCATGTTGTATCCGCCGGTTATGCAGTGCGCCCATGTTTCCGAAGTACCTAACCATCAGATGGGGCGCTCCACCAGCATGGCGATGCGCGGGGCCGTCGCCATGAGCGGCAATTACGGCCTGATGCTCGACCTGATGCACAGCAACGCTGAGCGCGATGACGCCGTGCGCCAGCAGATCGCATTCTACAAACAGCACCGGAAACTGCTGCAATTCGGCACTTTCTGGCGACTCATCTCACCGTGGGAAAACCCTGATTTTGCCGCCTGGATGTTTGTCTCTCCCGACCAAAGCGAAGCGCTGCTGATGGCCTTCTCGCTAGTGAGCCACGCCTCGGCTCCCCTGCGTAAAATCCGTCTCGCCGGGCTGGACTCTGCTTCGCGGTATCAGTTGGACAACCAGTGTCTCGGCGGGGATGAGCTGATGTACCGCGGGATCTTCGTCGATCCCCCTCTGAGCCGGGATTACATCAGCCGCATCTGGCATCTGAAACGTCAGCCTTAACGCCAGGGGGCGCTGGCCCCCATCAATCGCGCTGTTCTGAATATCAGTCTTCACATGGAGGAGGAGTTTCTATGCACTATTTTCGCCTTAACGCGCTGTTTGCCGCTCTGCTGGCAAGCGTGCCTGTCATTCTATTTCCTGCCCCTGCCACCGCGTCCGGCTTCGTTGATGATTCTCATCTCACCGGCGGAATTTATTATTCCCAGCGCTATCGCGACAAGCGCGATATGACCGTCGGCAGCGAGGATTACGGGCATTACGTGGAAGATCTTCACCATTCGACCTTTAACGCCAATCTCGATTTCACCTCCGGTTACGCGGCGGACCTGATTGGCCTCGACGTGGCCGGTTTTGCCGCCGCCAACCTTGCCACCGGCAGTGCGGCGCATCCGAATGAAATTAGCCTCAGCTCGGCCAATCAGCGCTGGGGCGAGGATTGGTCCGGCGATAAGGGCGGTTTTAATCTCTACAAAGCGGCGCTGAAAATGAAATATGACGATTACTGGATGCGCGCAGGTTACATCCAGCCGTCCGGCCAGACGCTACTCGCCGTGCATTGGGGCTTTGTGCCCGGTGCTTATCAGGGGGCGGAGATCGGCGGCAGCTGGGATTTTGGCGAGCACGGCGCGCTGTCCAGTTCGTACCTGTGGTCGGATAAATACAAAGCCCCGTGGTACACGGAGATGTACGAGTTCCGTGCGGCGGATAACACCACCAAAATCAATTACGTTCACTCTCTTGGGCTGCGTTACGACTTCAAAAATAAACTGGTGCTGGAGGCTTCGATGGCTCAGGCAGCTGATTTTATGGATCAGTATTTCGGCAAAGTGTCGTACAGCTTCCCGGTGGCCGGCAACGACTTGCGCATGAGCTATCAGTTTTACGGCGCAAAAGACAAAGTGGGCGATAACACCATCGCCGCCTATGGTTCCGTCAACGACGAATATGACGGGTTAGCCTGGCTGCAGGGCATCATGCTCGGCTATACCGTGGATACGCTGGATTTCCGCCTCGAAGCGCAGACCGTAAAAGCCGAAGGTAACCAGGGCTTCTTCCTGCAACGTATCACCCCGGCTTATGCCAGCTCCAACGGACGACTGGATATCTGGTGGGATGCGGCATCCGACTTTGATGCCAACGGTGAAACCTCTGTCTTCGCCGGTGTGACCTATGACCTGAAAAATTACGATCTGCCCGGCTGGGCGATTGGCGCAGGTTATGCCTACGGCTGGAATGGTAAACCCTGCACTACCTGTACCGTGAACGGAGAGCTTGCCGATCAGAGTCAGCGCATCGATGAATCTGCCTGGACCTTCAATATCGCCCACACGGTGCAGACCGGCCGCCTGAAAGGCACGCTGTTTAATCTGCACTACATCAACTACGACAACCACGGCAGTAACCCCAACTACAGCGGCGGCTACAACAACATGTTCCAGGACGAAATCGACATTAAATTCAATGTGATTGCGCCATTTACGATTTTTTAATCGCTCATAAACCACAGGAGATCAGAGATGAAAATAATAGGGATAGTTTTTGGGCTTTTACTGCTGGCGGGCTGTCAGACATCGCCCTCTTCGCAAACTCAGGAAACCGTTTCCCCCACCGACTATCAGGCCTGTATTCAAGCCGCTAAAAGCGGGAACGGTGCGGAAAGCGAGGCGAAGTGTGAGAGGGTGATGGATGACACGCGCTAAGGGTTAAGCAGCTGATTATTTGGTCTTATGGCGGAGTTCCGGGTTGTGTATTAGCTTTAACGTAAACCCCACCCAATAACGAGCCTGCCATGAACACTCTACGCTATTTCGATTTCGGTCAGTCCCGCTCGCTGGTTCTGCTGATTGCACGTATCGCGGTTGTTGTGTTGTTTATTATTTTTGGACTTCCAAAAATAACCGGGTTTGATGGAACAGTGCAGTATATGACGTCGCTCGGCGCACCGATGCCAATGCTGGCGGCGATTATTGCGGTGATCATGGAAGTGCCCGCCGCGATTTTGATTGTGCTCGGTTTCTATACCCGACCACTGGCAGTGTTATTTGTCTTCTATACCCTGGGGACGGCGGTGATTGGCCACCACTACTGGGATATGAGTGGCGATGCGGTGATGCCGAACATGATTAACTTCTACAAGAATGTGAGTATTGCCGGGGCGTTTCTGTTACTGGCCGTGACCGGGCCGGGGGCGATATCGATCGACCGTCGGTAACATCCTCGCTTATCGGGCCGACATTATTCCCAGACAATAAAAAAGGCCGCTTACGCGGCCTTTTAAACTGAAGCGAGATCTTACGCGTACACAGGGAAACGTGCGCAGATATCCAGCACTTTGCCTTTGATACGTTCGATAACCGCTTCGTCGTTGATGTTGTCGAGAACATCACACATCCAGCCAGCCAGCTCTTTCACTTCGGCTTCTTTGAAACCGCGGCGAGTCACAGCCGGAGAACCGATACGGATACCGGACGTCACAAACGGGCTCTTCGGATCGTTAGGTACGCTGTTTTTGTTCACGGTGATGTTGGCACGGCCAAGCGCAGCATCTGCTTCTTTACCGGTCAGGTTTTTGTCCACCAGATCCAGCAGGAACAGGTGGTTCTCAGTGCCGCCAGAAACCACTTTGTAGCCGCGGTTCAGGAACACTTCCACCATCGCTTTGGCGTTTTTGGCAACCTGCTGCTGGTAAACTTTGAACTCTGGCTCCATCGCTTCTTTCAGTGCGACAGCTTTAGCCGCGATGACGTGCATCAGCGGGCCGCCCTGTGCGCTTGGGAACACAGCAGAGTTCAGTTTCTTATACAGATCTTCGTCACCGCCTTTCGCCAGGATCAGGCCGCCGCGCGGACCCGCCAGGGTTTTGTGGGTGGTGGTGGTCACGACGTGCGCGTGTGGAACCGGGTTCGGGTAAACGCCTGCCGCGATCAGACCGGCAACGTGTGCCATATCCACGAACAGGTATGCGCCGATGCTGTCTGCGATTTCACGCATTTTTGCCCAGTCAACCACGCCGGAGTAAGCAGAGAAACCACCGATGATCATCTTCGGTTTGTGGGTCTGTGCCTGCTTCGCCATGTCTTCATAGTCAATTTTACCGGACTCATCAATACCGTAAGGGATGATGTTGTACAGTTTACCGGAGAAGTTAACCGGGGAACCGTGAGTCAGGTGACCGCCCTGCGCCAGGTTCATACCGAGAACGGTATCGCCCGGCTGCAGCAGCGCGGTGTAAACCGCGAAGTTAGCCTGAGAACCAGAGTGCGGCTGAACGTTCGCGTAGTCTGCGCCGAACAGCTCTTTTGCACGGTCAATCGCCAGTTGTTCAACGATATCAACGTACTCGCAACCGCCGTAGTAGCGCTTGCCCGGGTAACCTTCTGCATATTTGTTGGTCAGCTGAGAACCCTGCGCCTGCATGACGCGCGGGCTGGTGTAGTTCTCGGAGGCGATCAGTTCGATGTGCTCTTCCTGACGTACTTTTTCCTGCTCCATAGCCTGCCACAGTTCGGCATCATAATCGGCAATGTTCATTTCACGCTTTAACATCCGCATCTCCTGACTCAGCTAACAATAAAATTTGGCCTAGAAAAGGCTGTCCTGATAGACGACGGGCAACAGTATAACCGAATAGTGTTGCGATAACAGGTCTTGACAAACGATTTTACGCAAACGTTTACCTCCACGCCACGCAAGGGTTTGAGGAATAAAGACCTCGCGGTTTTCAATGGATTTCTTTTCAGGTTTGTGATGCAACTATTTCATGTTGCAAAGAACCATTTACAACACAGGGTTATTTTTTATAAGATGCATTTAAAATACATCATTAAAATAACTGTCCAAGGAAGTTGCTATGTTAGACGCTCAAACCATCGCTACAGTGAAAGCTACCATTCCCCTGCTGGTCGAAACTGGACCTAAACTCACCGCCCATTTTTACGATCGCATGTTCGCGCACAACCCGGAGCTCAAAGAGATTTTCAATATGAGCAACCAGCGCAACGGCGATCAGCGCGAAGCCCTGTTTAACGCCATCGCCGCGTATGCCAGCAATATTGAAAACCTGGCCGCGCTACTGCCTGCCGTCGAGAAAATCGCCCAGAAGCACACCAGCTTCCAGATTAAACCGGAGCAATATGACATCGTCGGCGGGCACCTGCTGGCGACGCTGGACGAGATGTTCAGCCCAGGCCAGGAGGTGCTTGACGCCTGGGGCAAAGCCTACGGCGTGCTGGCGGGTGTGTTCATCAATCGTGAAGCGCAGATTTACAGCGAACACGCCACGAAAAACGGAGGCTGGGAAGGTACGCGCGCATTCCGTATCGTCGAAAAAACTCCGCGCAGTGCGCTTATTACTAGCTTTGAATTTGAGCCGGTCGACGGACAGCCGGTCGCGGATTATCAGCCAGGCCAGTATCTCGGCGTGTGGCTAAAGCCAGAAGGGTTCCCGCATCAGGAAATTCGTCAATATTCACTCACCCGTAAAGCGAATGGCAAAGGCTATCGTATTGCGGTGAAACGTGAAGACGGCGGTCAGGTTTCGAGCTGGCTGCATAATCATGCTGTCGTCGGGGATGTGGTTCATCTGGCTGCACCTGCGGGTGATTTCTTTATGGCGGTAGAGGCGAACACTCCGGTGACGCTGATTTCCGCGGGTGTTGGTCAAACGCCGATGCTGGCTATGCTGGATACCCTCGCAGCGGCTAACCACAGCGCGCAGGTCAACTGGTTCCACGCGGCAGAAAACGGCCAGGTGCATGCTTTTGCTGATGAAGTGAAGACCCTGGGTGCCACGCTGCCGCACTTTGCTTCGCATGTCTGGTTTAATCAACCGGAAAGCGGAGACCGGTTTGATAGCGCAGGGCTGATGGATTTACGCACTCAGGAAGGGTTGTTCAGCGATCCGGCGATGCAGTTTTATCTTTGCGGTCCGGTCGGGTTTATGCAGTTTGCGGCGAAGCAACTGGTTGAGCTGGGTGTGAACGCAGAGCAGATTCATTACGAATGCTTTGGTCCGCACAAGGTGCTGTAAGCCCAAAAAAGCCGGGTGGCGGCTTCGCCTTACCCGGCCTACGAGTCAGGTGCGGTCTGGTGCCCTCACCCTAACCCTCTCCCACGGGGAGAGGGAAAAAAATCTATCCGCTTAAATCGCCGCGTCGTCTTCTTCACCCGTACGAATACGGATGACGCGCGCCACGTCAAAGACGAAGATCTTGCCGTCACCAATTTTACCGGTCTGGGCCGTGCGGATAATGGTATCCACGCAGGTATCGACGATATCGTCAGTCACCACAATTTCGATTTTCACTTTCGGCAGGAAATCCACCATGTACTCTGCGCCACGGTACAACTCGGTATGACCTTTCTGGCGACCAAAGCCTTTCACTTCCGTGACGGTCATCCCGGTGATACCGACTTCCGCCAGCGCTTCACGCACATCATCCAGTTTGAAAGGTTTAATAATCGCATCAATCTTTTTCATGGTGGGTCCTTAAACGCTCGCCTGTCTGTAGCCTCGTAATCGATTGCTCACAGTATCATAGTCAGTCAAATTTTGCGGTACTACTCTTTAAAATCGTTCGCTTCCAGCTCGTGTCGCGACAGCAGTTTGTAGAACTCGGTGCGGTTACGCCCGGCCATGCGCGCGGCGTGGGTGACGTTGCCTTTGGTTATTTGCAGCAGCTTGCGCAGATAGTTGAGCTCGAACTGGTTACGCGCTTCGACGAAGGTCGGCAGCGCCGTGTTTTCGCCCTCCAGCGCCTGATCCACCAGCGCATCGCTGATCACCGGCGAAGAGGTGAGCGCCACGCACTGCTCGATCACGTTCACCAGTTGGCGCACGTTGCCCGGCCAACTGGCGGTCATCAGGCGCTTCATCGCATCGGTGGAGAACGCGCGTACGAAGGGTTTGTGGCGATCCGCCGACTGGCGCAAAAGATGGTTCGCCAGCAGCGGAATATCTTCTGAACGCTCGGCGAGTGCCGGGATTTTCAGGTTCACCACGTTCAGGCGGTAGTAGAGATCTTCGCGGAACTCTTTGCGCTCCATCGCTTTCGGCAGATCGCGGTGCGTTGCGGAAATGATGCGCACGTTGATGTCGATATCCCGGTTGCTGCCGAGCGGGCGCACTTTACGCTCCTGCAACACGCGCAGCAGTTTGACCTGCAACGGCACGGGCATGTCGCCAATCTCATCGAGGAACAGCGTGCCGCCTTCTGCCGCCTGGAACAGCCCTTCCCGGCTGCTGACCGCGCCGGTAAAGGCTCCGCGCGCATGACCAAATAGCTCTGACTCCAGCAATTGTTCCGGCAACGCCCCGCAGTTGATAGCAATAAACGCATTTTTACTGCGCGGGCTGGCATTGTGGATTGCCTGCGCCAGAATCTCTTTCCCGGTGCCGCTCTGGCCGTTAATCAGCAGGCTGACGTCTGACTGGGCGACCATTCGCGCCTGCTCAAGCAGACGCAGCATTATCGGGCTGCGGGTAACAATCGATTCACGCCACTTCTCATCCACCGACGGAGCGGAGTGTTCCAGCGCATCATCGATGGCTTTGTACAGTGCGTCTTTGTCCACCGGTTTGGTCAAGAAGCTGAATACGCCCTGCTGAGTGGCCGCAACCGCATCCGGGATTGAGCCGTGGGCGGTCAGGATAATCACCGGCATTCCGGGCTGCAGCTTCTGGATTTCGACAAACAGCTGCATCCCGTCCATTTCATCCATGCGCAGGTCGCTTATCACCAGATCGACTTTCTCGCGTCCCAGTGCTTTCAGCCCTTCCGCGCCACTTTCGGCGGTAACCACGCTGTAACCTTCGCTGACCAGACGCATTCCCAACAGCTTTAACAGGCCGGGGTCGTCGTCGACCAGCAGGAGATGGGCAGGTTTGCGGATTGTCATGGCTTCACATCCTCTTGTTTCGACGTTTCGCTCTCCTGCTCTGGCGTTTTAGCAGGCTGCGCATTGCCCTTCGAGCTATCAGGTAAATAGCTGCTGGTTGGCTTGCGCGTGGAGAGCTGGCGTTCGATATCCGTCAGGTTTTCAAGCTTGCGGGTGGTGGTATCAAGCTGGGAACGTAGATATTGCTGCTGCTGGCGCAGGGTATCCAGCTCGCCGTCCGCAGACTGTTGCAGCTTGCTGTAGCGCGAGCGCTCTTCAGCGAGCTGCAGTTGCAGAACTTGTCCGTCGCGCCACAGCTGATACAGCGGGCGAATTTGCGCGGGGATTTGCGGGCTGAGCGCATCCATTCGCGTGGTATTGGTGCGGCGCTCCAGCGGATTGATTTTGGCATTGGCCAGTAAAATTCCGCGCTTGAAGGTGTCCTGCCAGGTATCGTCGGCCCATAAATGTGCCTGAGCGCGGGCCGCCGCCGGAGAGAGACGATCGGCGCAATCCATACCGCGCAACCAGAACAGCGGGTTCGATTCGACATCATGACCGCTTAGCTGCCAGATATTATTGCAGTCGGTCGATAAGAAATCAGCCAGTTGATGTTCAGGATATTTATCGTCTTGTTTGTCGCTGATGGCACTTTTTGGCGCATGCGAAGCGCAGCCCGCCAGCAGCAGACATGGCAGACCTAAACGTAAGATTTTGCTGGAAAACGTCGCGCTTAATGCGCGGAAAAAGACGTGTGACATACTCACCAGACTTAGCTTCATTTCATTGATTTTTCCGGCTCAAGGGGTAGCTCAATACGAAAACAGACGTCGGCTCGGTCGTCATCGGAGATATAGAGCTCCCCGTGCATCCGCCGTATGCAATCGCGGGCAATGCTTAAGCCCAAACCACTCCCTTTTACCGCACCTTTTCGCTGATGACTTCCCTGGAAAAAGGGCTCAAAAATCATCTTCTGCTCGTCAACCGGAATCGGACTACCGGTGTTGGCGACGTCGATACAGACCCGTGAATTGTGGGTAAAACTGCGAATATAAATGTTACCGGATTCAGTACCATAGTGCACCGCATTGGAATAAAGATTATCCAGCACACTCATTAATAGCATAGGTTCTGCAAAGCAGACTGGCTCAGTGAGTTCCAGTTCGGTATGCATCATTTTAGCTCGCGCAGGCAGGCTGTGGGCGGAGAGCACCATATCGACCAGCGGTTCTATCTCCACTTTTTCCAGCTCAACGGCACCGTCAGCCAGTTTGCGGTTGTAATCCAGCAGTTGTTCAATCAGCTTTTGCAGGTTGCGGCTGCTGTCATCCAGAATCTCGACGATCTCTTTTTGCTCGGTGGTTAACGGCCCCGCCACTTCATCGGCCAGCAGCTCGGTGCCTTCGCGCATACTGGCTAGCGGCGTTTTCAGCTCATGGGAAATGTGACGTAAAAACTGGTGGCGCTGAGATTCAAGCCACTGCAAACGCTCGGAGAGCCAGATGATGCGTTGCCCGACAGAGCGCAGCTCGCGCGGGCCTTTGAACACCACGGAGTTACCGAGAGATTTGCCCTCCCCCAGACGATTGATCATTCGCTCAATACCCTTCACCGGGCCGATGATCATGCGGGTGAAAAGCAGCACCAGTCCAAGGCTGACCAGAAACAGCACTAGCGCCTGCCAGCCAAAGAACTGGCCGCGCTCGGCGATCTCCTGCTGGAGTTGCAGCCCGCGGGATGAAATCACTGCGCGCGTGGATTGCACCATTTCGGTATTGGCGCTGGCAAAGGCTTCGAGCTTAGCGGTGGCGACCTCATCCGGGCCGCTATTTTTGCACTGCAGCTGCCCCAGGTCGTTCAGATCCTGGCGCAGCGCCTGATAGAGTTTGTCATCGGGAAGCACGCCCGCGTGGGCGTCCAGCATTTCACTGTAGCGTTTGCGCTGATTCTGATAGACCTTCGCCAGCGTGCGGTCGTCGAGCACGCAGTACTGACGATAGCTGCGCTCCATCTCCAGCGCGGCGTTGGTCATTGCCTCGCTGCGGCGGGCATCGACCAGCGTGGTGCGGTTCGTCTGTGCCGCCTGGGCGCTGAGCGCGTTGAGGCTCTGCCACGCCTGCCAGGCCAGAACCAGCAGCGGTAACAGGATCAGCAAGAATGCCATCATAACGAGCTGTCGCAGGGAGCGTGGGAAAATTGACCAGCGTTTCAACGCATGACTCTCTCAATGTGGGTGTTGAGTGATGCTAACTGAGTCAGCCCTTTAGATACAACAAAGCCGGGTAAAAACCCGGCTTTGTTGTGAAATGAGGCGGTGCCTTACTCGACGTTTCGCCCTGGGTCTGATAAAGCATCGCTATAATCAGTAGTTGGACGGCAGGCACCTTGTTGTGCGTCATTCGAAGTTTATGTAGCGCGTCCCGAAGGGGCTGACATAAGAGGGTGAATGAGCCACTGGTTAATATTATGCAACAGCCGTGCCAGAATGCAAAACAATTTATTAACACGTTGAATGTAAACTGTTTTATAACGTTTTCATGTTACTTCGTCGATGAACAGTTTCCAGGCTAAGTGTCGCTAATTAGATACACCTTCTTACCGCTATCTCACACCCTTTATAAATCAATGCCTTATATGTCTCCTTTTGGAGACATCATTGTTATGCGTTTGTCGCGATTTTGCGACAGACATAAAAAAGCCCGGTGGCGCTAACGCTTACCGGGCCTACAGGGGATTTAATCGTAGGCCGGGCAAACGCAGTGCCGCCCGGCAACAACTGGCTGATTAACCTAACTGTTTACGCGCATTGCGGAAAATACGCATCCACGGGCTGTCCTCGCCCCAGTTTTCCGGGTGCCAGGAGTTGCTCACGGTACGGAACACGCGCTCCGGGTGCGGCATCATGATAGTGGCACGACCGCTTTCGCTGGTTACGGCGGTGATGCCGTTCGCCGAGCCGTTCGGGTTCGCCGGATAAGTTTGTGTCACCTTTCCGAAGTGATCCACGAAGCGCAGCGCCACCAGCCCTTTGCTTTCGAGCGTGGCGAGATGTGCCGCATCACGCACTTCCACCTGCCCTTCGCCGTGAGAAACAGCGATAGGCATCTGCGAGCCGACCATTCCCTGCAACAGCAGAGATGGGCTTTGCGTCACTTCTACCAGGCTGAAACGCGCTTCGAAGCGGTCAGACTGGTTACGCACAAAGCGCGGCCAGGCGTCGCTGCCTGGGATCAGTTCGCGCAGATTCGACATCATCTGGCAACCGTTACACACGCCCAGCGCCAGCGTCTGCGGACGATGGAAGAAGGTTTCGAACTCGTCGCGCACGCGGTTGTTAAACAGGATGGACTTCGCCCAGCCCTCGCCCGCTCCCAGCACGTCGCCGTAAGAGAAGCCGCCGCAGGCCACCAGCGCCTGGAAATCTTCCAGGCCGGTGCGTCCTGCCAGCAGATCGCTCATGTGAACATCGATAGCGTCGAAGCCCGCACGGTGGAACGCCGCCGCCATTTCGACGTGGGAGTTCACGCCCTGCTCGCGCAGAACCGCCACTTTGGGACGCGCACCTTTCGCGATGTATGGCGCTGCCACATCTTCGTTGATGTCGAAGGTGAGCTTCACGTTCAGGCCCGGATCGTTGTCATTCGCTTTCGCTTCGTGCTCCTGGTCGGCGCACTCCGGGTTATCGCGTAGACGCTGCATCTGCCAGGTAGTTTCTGCCCACCACATACGAAGCGTAGAACGGCTTTCGCTGAACACCGCATGACCGTCTGCTTCGATAACAAAACGATCGCCGGTGACGGCTTTACCGAGATAATGCACGCAATCCGCCAGGCCGTGTTTCGCCAGCAACACTTCGACCGCGTCGCGATCCGCGGCACGCACCTGAATTACCGCCCCCAGCTCTTCGTTAAACAGCGCGGCCAGACGGTCGTCGCCCAGCGTGGCGATGTTCGCTTCCACGCCGCAGTGGCCGGTAAAGGCCATCTCTGCCAGCGTGACCAGCAGGCCGCCGTCTGAACGGTCGTGATAGGCCAGCAGTTTACGTTCAGCCACCAGCGCCTGAATGGCGTCGTAGAAGCCTTTCAGCTGCGCGACGTCGCGCACGTCGGCCGGTTTGTCGCCCAGTTGACGATAAACCTGCGCCAGCGCGGTCGCGCCGAGGGCGTTGTGGCCTTTGCCGAGATCGATAAGCAGCAGGGCGTTATCTTCCGTGACCAGCTGCGGGGTGATGATGTGACGCACATCTTCCACGCGGGCAAAGGCGGTGATAACCAGCGACAGTGGAGAAGTCATCTCGCGCTGTTCGTTGCCTTCCTGCCAGCGGGTTTTCATCGACATGGAGTCTTTGCCGACCGGAATGGTCAGACCCAGCGCCGGACACAGTTCCTCGCCAACCGCTTTTACCGCTTCGTACAGGCCAGCGTCTTCGCCAGGGTGACCGGCTGCGGCCATCCAGTTGGCGGAGAGTTTGATGCGTTTGATATCGCCAATCTGCGTCGCTGCGATGTTAGTCAGCGCTTCACCAACCGCCAGACGGGCAGAGGCGGCAAAGTCCAGCAGTGCCACCGGGGTACGTTCACCCAGCGCCATCGCTTCGCCGTAGTAGCTGTCGAGGCTCGCGGTGGTGACCGCACAGTTCGCCACCGGGATCTGCCACGGGCCGACCATCTGATCGCGAGCCACCATACCGGTCACCGAGCGGTCGCCGATGGTGACGAGGAAGGTTTTTTCTGCGACCGCAGGCAGGTGCAGAACGCGATTCACCGCATCGGCAATCGAGATACCGCGCACATCCAGCGCTTTGCCCGCGGCTTTGCGTGTTTCGACGTTACGGGTCATCTTCGGCGTTTTGCCCAGCAGTACGTCGAGCGGCAGGTCAATCGGCTGATTGTCGAAATGTGGATCGTTCATGCTCAGGTGCAGTTCTTCCGTCGCTTCACCGATGACCGCGTACGGCGCGCGCTCGCGGCGGCACAGTTCGTCGAACAGCGGCAGCTGATCCGGAGAAACCGCCAGCACATAGCGTTCCTGAGATTCGTTACACCAGATTTCCAGCGGGCTCATGCCTGGCTCATCGCTCAGGATGTCGCGCAGGTTGAATTTACCGCCGCGTCCGCCGTCGCTCACCAGTTCCGGCATGGCGTTAGACAGACCGCCCGCGCCGACGTCGTGGATGAACAGAATCGGGTTGGCGTCGCCGAGCTGCCAGCAGCGGTCGATCACTTCCTGGCAGCGACGTTCCATTTCCGGGTTGTCGCGCTGCACGGAGGCGAAATCGAGATCCGCGTCAGACTGGCCGGATGCCATCGAAGAGGCCGCCCCGCCGCCCAGACCGATGTTCATCGCCGGGCCACCGAGGACGATCAGCTTCGCGCCGACGGTGATCTCACCTTTCTGCACGTGATCGGCGCGGATGTTGCCGATCCCGCCCGCCAGCATGATCGGCTTGTGATAGCCGCGCAGCTCTTCGCCGTTGTGGCTGTCGACTTTTTCTTCGTAGGTACGGAAGTAGCCGTTCAGGGCCGGGCGACCAAATTCGTTGTTAAACGCCGCGCCGCCCAACGGGCCGTCGGTCATGATGTCGAGCGCGGTGACGATACGCTCCGGCTTACCGAAATCTTCTTCCCACGGCTGTTCAAAGCCAGGAATACGCAGGTTGGAGACGGAGAAACCGACCAGGCCCGCTTTGGGTTTTGCACCGCGTCCGGTTGCCCCTTCGTCACGGATTTCGCCGCCAGAACCTGTCGCCGCACCCGGCCACGGAGAAATCGCCGTCGGGTGGTTGTGTGTTTCCACTTTCATCAGGATATGCGCAGGCTCCTGATGGAAGTCATAGCGCCCTGCTTCGCGGTCGGCGAAGAAGCGGCCTACCTCGGAACCTTCCATCACCGCCGCGTTGTCCTTATAAGCAGACAGAACGTGGTCAGGCGTTTTTTCCATGGTGTTTTTGATCATCTTGAACAGCGACTTCGGCTGTTCTTCGCCGTCGATAATCCAGTCGGCGTTGAAAATCTTATGACGGCAGTGTTCAGAGTTGGCCTGCGCGAACATATAGAGTTCGATGTCGTTCGGATTGCGGTTCAACTTCACGAACGCATCCTGCAGGTAATCAATCTCGTCATCTGCCAGTGCCAGACCCAAACGCAGGTTGGCATCAATCAGGGCCTGACGGCCTTCACCCAGCAGATCCACGCTCTGTACCGGCGCAGGCTGATGGTGAGAGAAGAGTTTTTCTGCGTCATCCAGAGAGGCGAAGACGCTCTCCATCATGCGGTCGTGCAGTTCAGCGGTAACCGTCTGCCACTGTTCAGCGGTCAGGGTCGAGGCTTCAACGTAATACGCCACTCCGCGTTCCAGACGATTGATCTGGCTCAGGCCGCAGTTGTGGGCGATGTCAGTGGCTTTAGAAGACCAGGGGGAGATGGTACCAGGGCGAGGCGTTGCAAGGACCAGTTTGCCGGTTGGCGTATGGCTGCTCAGGCTCGGGCCATACTTGAGCAGACGTTCAAGCTGCTCGCGCTGCTGTGCATTTAAGGGAGCATTCAGGTCAGCAAAATGGACATACTCAGCGTAAATATTGCTTACCGGAAGGTCGGCTGCCTGAAAACGTGCCAGCAGTTTGTTGATACGGAAGGCAGACAGTGCAGGCGAACCACGCAGAATTTCCATCATAAGTCTCTCGTCTTCGAAGCGCCTGAGGCGCTTACAGTGTGCGCAAGGGGAAAACGGGCGTCATTATAGAGAATCCTGAGCGCCGACGAAACCGTTTGCGTCGAAATAAAATCATCTCGCATTTTTATCCATAGGTGTGACCTGTCTCTCTAATTTGTTGCCAACTGACGCAAGTTTGCGCAAAATGCCGCTCAATCAATGGCAAACCTTATAATCAACATGGCTACAGCACACTGAGGCAACGCACGGCGCAGAGAATTAACTAATTGAAAAAATTAAAGATTAATTATCTGCTCATCGGCATTGTTACACTGCTGCTGGCAGCGGCCCTCTGGCCTTCTATCCCCTGGTTCGGCAAAGCCGAAAACCGTATCGCCGCGATCCAATCGCGGGGGGAACTGCGCGTCAGTACCATCAGCTCTCCGCTGACCTACAACAACGTGAACGGCAAAATCACCGGTCTCGATTATGAGCTGGCGCAGCAGTTTGCCGACTATCTGGGCGTGAAGCTCAAAATCACCGTGCGCCAGAACATTAGCCAGCTGTTCGACGATCTGGATAACGACGATGCGGATATGCTGGCCGCCGGCCTGGTCTATAACAGCGAACGCAGCAAGAGCTATCAGCCGGGGCCGACCTACTATTCCGTTTCACAGCAGCTAGTGTATCGCGTCGGAAATTTGCGCCCTCGCACTCTTGCCAATCTGACCGATCAGCAGCTCACTATCGCGCCCGGGCATGTGGTAATTGACGACCTGCGTTCGCTGAAAGAGAAGAAATTCCCCGATCTCAGCTGGAAGGTCGATGAAAAACTCGGTACTTCAGCTCTGCTGGAGCAGGTAAAAGATAAAAAGCTGGCCTACACCATCGCCGATTCGGTGGCGATCAGCTTGTTCCAGCGCGTGCACCCGGAGATTGCTGTGGCGCTGGACGTAACCGACGAACAGCCCGTGACCTGGTTTAGCCCTCTCGACGAGGATCAAACCCTGTCCGCCGCAATGCTCGATTTCTTCAATTCGATGAACGAAGACGGCACGCTTGCACGGCTGGAGGAGAAATACCTCGGTCACGGTGGCGATTTTGATTACGTCGATACCCGCAGCTTCCTGCGCGCGGTGGACAGCGTGCTGCCCGATCTCCAGCCGCTGTTTGAGAAATATGCCCAGGAGATCGACTGGCGTTTGCTGGCGGCGATTTCGTATCAGGAATCGCACTGGGACGCGCAGGCGACTTCACCGACCGGCGTACGCGGTCTGATGATGCTCACCAAAAACACGGCGCAAAGCCTTGGCCTGACGGATCGTACCGATGCCGAACAGAGCATCAGCGGTGGGGCGCGTTATCTGCAGGATATGATGGCGAAAGTGCCGGACACGGTGCCGGAAGAAGAACGGATCTGGTTTGCGCTGGCGGCGTACAACATGGGCTACGCGCACATGCTCGACGCGCGGGCGCTGACGGCCAAAACCAAAGGGAATCCCGACAGTTGGTCTGACGTCAAACAGCGCCTGCCGCTGTTAAGCCAAAAGCCCTGGTACAATAAGCTGACCTACGGCTATGCGCGCGGGCATGAGGCCTACGCGTATGTGGAAAATATCCGTAAATATCAGATAAGCCTGGAAGGGTATTTGCTCGAGAAAGAGAAAGAGGTGATTGAGGCGCAGCAGCTGGCGCAAAGCTATCCGGTGGTGTCACCGAATGAGCTTAATCACCCGACGACTTCAATTCTGCCTTTTGTTGCTTTTTCTGCTGACGGCGCATTCGAAAGAAATCGCTTAATAGCCCCGAACAGTCTGGTGCAAGCACCCCACCGATAATCTGCACCTGATGGTTCATGCCCGGATGCCCAAGGACGTCCATTAATGATCCCGCCGCGCCGGTTTTTTCATCCCGCGCACCGTACACCAGCGTGCCGATGCGGCTATGGACCATCGCCCCGGAGCACATCACACAGGGTTCGAGGGTGACGTACAGCGTGGTATCGAGCAGTCGATAGTTCTGTAATACCAACCCGCCCTGACGCAGAGCCATGATTTCCGCATGCGCAGTAGGATCGTGGCGACCAATTGGACGGTTCCACCCTTCGCCAATCACCTGATTGTTATGCACCAGAACGGCACCCACGGGCACTTCGCCCTCATCCCAGGCGCGTTTAGCCAGTGTGAGCGCGTGGCGCATCCAGTATTCATGGTTGAGTTCAAGGTCAGACAACGAAAGGTACTCCAGTTGGAAAGCGGGCGGCATTATACACACCCGTTATGGTTAACACTATTCCAGTTGCTGAAGTTCGCCCGACGGCGTAACGCGCCAACGGTGCTGGCAGAAGTAGAGCAGCGGGTTGTCCTGCTTGCTGTCGCTGTAGCCACTGTAAAGACGCAGCGGCGTGCCGATTTTTTTTTCCAGTTGCACCACTTTCTCATGGCCCAGACAGCGCAGAGTCAACACCCAGCCGCCATATGCACGTCCCATTTGAGTGGCAATAAGATTGACGCGCGGCAGCCAGGGGGTGTCGAAATAGACCTGCTCCACCAGCGGCTGCGGCGAGCCGGTAATCAGCCAGATATCGGCGTCGTTGGCGTTAAGATATTGCGTCAGGCGATCCTGAACCACCGGAAACGCGGTGACATGCCCGCGAAACCAGTGGACGAAATCCTGCACAAGCTGGTTGAGTCGCGCGTCGCTGTGACCAAAGGTGCAACCCCACAGTAGCAGGCTCATTGGCCATCTCGCCGCGCGGCCTTTGATCAACATCGCAATCCCGATAACCGGTAAAAGAGGTAGCACGAGCAGTGCGTTTAAAGGCTGGCGACGCAACAGATAGCGCATAAATGTGCCAAACATATCCTGCTGATGTAGCGTTCCATCCAAATCGAAAAAGACAACGCGGCGCTCGTGATTAACCAAACCTTACTCCTCTGGATCGTTGAATCCTAACAGCCTGGTAAACAGGAACCCGGCGATGATTGCTACCAAACAGCCTAACAGATAGAGCATGACTTTTCCGGTCACGATGGTTAATGCCAGCGGTAAACCGGAGATGCCAAAGGTAATAACCGTCGCCACTTTCCAGAAACTGATCAGCGCCCCACCGGCCGCCCCACCCAGACAGGCAGCGAGGAATGGCTTACCGAGCGGCAGCGTGACGCCGAAAATGAGCGGCTCGCCGATGCCCAATAATCCCACGGGCAACGCGCCTTTGATGACTTTTTTAAGGCGCGCGTTACGGGTTTTCATCAGGATGGCAACCGCCGCACCGACTTGCCCCATCCCTGCCATCGACAGGATCGGCAGCAGCGCGTTGTAGCCATGCGCCTGGACCAGCTCGACGTGAATCGGCACCAGCCCCTGATGCAGCCCGGTGAGCACCAGCGGCAGGAAAGTGCCCGACAGTACTGCCCCAACCATCAATCCGCCGCGATCAATGGCCATCGTCGCCCCGTGGGCAATCGCCTCGGAGATCAGGCCGCCCAGCGGCTGCAACGCCACAATCGCGATGGTACCGGTAATCAGCGTCGTCAGCAGCGGGTTGAGGATCAACTCAATCGAGCCTGGCAGAAGATTCCTCAGCCTTTTTTCGATCCAGCACATCAGAGCGACCACCAGCAGTACCGCGATGACACCACCGCGCCCAGGCTGGAGCGCCGCGCCAAACAGGGTGATTTGCGCCAGCTGCGGGCTGGAGAGGATCCCCGCCATCACGCCGCCCATCGCCATCGAGCCGCCGTAAACTTTCGCCGCGTTGACACCGACGAGGATGTTCATGATGGCAAACACTGCACTGCCGAAAATGCCCAGAATGCCGAGCATATTTGGATAGTGGGTCGCAAAATCACCGACAATATCCGGGCGTTTAAGGATGTTGATAATACCGGTAATCAGGCCGGAGGCGATAAACGCCGGGATCAGAGGAATAAAAACGTTAGCCAGCTGTCGCAGCGCATCGCTCATCGGGGCTTTGTATTTGGCTTTGGCCTGCGCTTTATTGCGATCGACATCGCCTAATACTTCTGCGCTTTCCCCTGTCATCAACGCACGCATCGCATCCACCACCTGCGCGGCTTTGCCTGGCCCGACAATCAGCTGGTGCTGTGCACCCTGCTTCACGTAGCCGCTGACGCCGGAGAGCTTTTTCAGACGAGCCAGATCGAGCTGGCCGTCGTCCTGCACTTCTACCCGCACGCGCGTCATGCAGTTTTCAAGACGAAGTATATTTTTCTCTCCGCCAATCCCCTGCAGGATGTCGCTGGCGAGCGCTGCTGTTTTTTCCATAAACGCCTCAGTTTTAGTTTTGTAATGCAGCGCGCAAGAATCCCTGATGGGCTTCCAGTTTTGCCCGCGCCGCTGTGGCGTCCAGTCCGCTCAGAATCATCAGAATGGCCGGTTTAACATCGTGATCGGTTTGTTTGAGTACCGCTTGTGCCTCTTCGCGGCTGGCACCGGTGGCTTCGACCACCATGCGGCAGGCGCGGTCCACTAGCTTGATGTTGGTGGCTTTCATGTCCACCATCAGGTTCTGGTAGACCTTGCCAAACTTCACCATCGCACCGGTGGAGATCATGTTCAGCACCAGCTTTTGCGCGGTGCCTGATTTTAGACGAGTGGAGCCCGTCAGCGCTTCTGGCCCGACAACGGGCGAGATTGCGATCGCAGCAACCTGAGCAATGGGTGAACCCGGATTACAGGAAATCGCCACAGTCGTGCAGCCCAGCTGGTTGGCATATTCCAGACCACCGATAACATAAGGCGTGCGCCCGGACGCCGCCAGGCCGACCACCAAATCGTTTTCGGTCAGATTGATGGCGATCAGATCGTCAGCCCCGAGCTGTTTGTCGTCCTCCGCCCCTTCGACCGCTTTTAACAACGCGCCAGGCCCACCGGCAATTAGCCCGACCACCAGACCATGCGGCACGCCGAAGGTCGGCGGGCATTCAGACGCATCCAGTACGCCGAGACGACCACTGGTACCGGCTCCCATATAAATAATGCGTCCACCAGCTTTCAGAGCATCGGCGGCGGCATCGACGGCTTTCGCCACCTCAGGCAATGTCTCTTTCACTGCCAGCGCGACCAGCGTATCCTGTTGATTAAAGCGGTTTACAAGGTCAAGCGTGGAGAGCGCATCAAGATCCATCGTTTGTGGATTGCGGGTTTCTGAAACGAGTGAGCCTAGATTCATCTTTTTACCTCAAGAATTTTTAATTCATAATGACCGTACTATAATGGAATATAAAATTCATGCAGGCGAGCAAATTCGGTTTTGCAGCCGCTATCACATTTCGCCAGGAGGCGTATGAACTGTTTAATTCGTATTCGCCAGCGGTACGCGGGCTTTGCCCAGAGCGATAAGAAACTGGCGGACTTCCTGCTGGCGCAGCCCGATCGTGCGCGTCATTTAAGCTCCCAACAGCTGGCCAGCGAAGCCGGAGTGAGCCAGTCGAGCGTGGTGAAATTCGCGCAAAAAATTGGTTTTAAAGGTTTTCCGGCACTCAAGCTGGCGATCAGCGAAGCGCTGGTCAACAACCCAAATCCACAATCGATGCCGCTGCATAACCAGATTCGCGGTGACGATCCGATGCGTCTGGTGGGTGAGAAGCTGATCAAAGAGAACGTCTCGGCGATGCACGCTACGCTTGATGTGAACAGCGAAGAGAAGTTACTGGAAAGCGTTGGAATGCTGCGCACTGCACGGCGGATTATTTTGACCGGCATCGGCGCGTCGGGGCTGGTTGCGCGCAACTTCGGCTGGAAGCTGACTAAAATCGGCTATAACGCGGTTGTCGAACAGGACATGCACGCGCTGTTATCCACCGTTCAGGCGATGGCACCTGAGGATTTACTGCTGGCCATCTCGTACTCCGGGGAACGTCGCGAGATCAATCTGGCCTCCGATGAAGCGCTGCGCGTGGGCGGCAAAATCCTGGCAATTACCGGTTTTACTCCGAATGCGCTACAACAGCGGGCTACGCGCTGCCTCTACACGATTGCTGAAGAGCAAGCCACTCGCAGCGCGGCGATTTCGTCCACTAGCGCACAGATGATGCTGACGGATTTGCTGTTCGTGGCGCTGGTGCAGCAGGATCTTGAGCATGCGCCGGAGCGTATTCGTCACAGCGAGGAGCTGGTAAAAAAACTGGTCTGAACAGAGAATGAGCGTATAATGCCCGCCCTGTTTGTGATGTTTCTGAGATTTTCCTGATGGCGCTGTTAATCACCAAAAAATGCATCAACTGCGATATGTGCGAACCCGAGTGCCCTAACGAGGCGATTTCGATGGGTGACAGCATTTATGAGATTAACAGCGATCGCTGCACCGAATGCATCGGCCATTACGAAACGCCGACCTGTCAGAAAGTTTGCCCGATCCCGAACACCATTCTCAAAGACCCGGCGCATACCGAATCCGAAGAGCAGCTGTGGGACAAATTCGTGCTAATGCATCACGCGGACAAACTCTAACTTTCGATGATCACCGTCGCACAGGCGTAATGACGTTCGTCCGCCAGTGTGACATGCATGTGATTCACGCCCAATTTTTCTGCCAGTTTTTGCGCTTCGCCCCATAACCGCAGGCGGGGTTTGCCCAGCTCATCGTTAAACACTTCAAACTGATTAAACGCCAGGCCGTTACGGATCCCGGTGCCAAACGCTTTCGCGGCGGCTTCTTTGACCGCGAAGCGTTTCGCCAGAAAACGCACCGGCTGTTGGTGCGCTTCCCAGATGGCCCATTCGTTATCGCTGAGCACCCGTTTTGCCAGGCGATCGCCGCTGCGAGCGATCACCGCTTCAATGCGGGAGATTTCAACGATGTCCGTTCCTAAGCCAAGAATCGCCATTACTGACGCGCTTCCAGCACCAGGCGTTTCATTTCGGTAACGGCGTCTTTCAGACCGCTCATCACCGCGCGCCCGATTATCGCATGGCCGATATTCAGCTCGTGCATTTCCGGAATTTCAGCAATTGCTCTGACGTTGTGATAGGTCAGACCGTGACCGGCGTTGACCTTCAGGCCGAGGCTCGCCGCGTAGGTTGCCGCTTTGGCAATACGATCGAGTTCTTTGGCCTGAGTGACTTCGTCTTTAGCGTCCGCATAGCAGCCGGTGTGAATTTCGATGTACGGCGCACCGACATCGGCGGCGGCTTTGATCTGGTCGAAATCCGCATCGATAAACAGAGACACCAGGATACCGGCATCAGCCAGGCGTTTGCAGGCATCGGTCATTTTGTCACGCTGTCCGGCGACATCCAGCCCGCCTTCGGTGGTCACTTCCTGGCGCTTTTCTGGCACCAGGCAGCAGAAATGCGGTTGGGTTTCGCAGGCGATCGCCAGCATCTCTTCCGTCACCGCCATTTCCAGATTCATACGTGTGTCCAGCGTCTGGCGCAGGATGCGTACGTCACGATCGGTGATATGACGGCGGTCTTCACGCAGATGAACGGTAATGCCGTCGGCGCCTGCCTGTTCGGCAATAAATGCCGCCTGAACCGGATCAGGATAAGCCGTGCCTCGCGCATTACGCAGCGTGGCAATGTGATCAATGTTGACGCCTAACAGTAATTCAGCCATGACAATCCTCGGTTTTCTCATTGTTCGTTAACGCTTTGGCACAAACTGCCTGAATAATTCGCGGCTCTTTAAGGGCTTGCCACCAAGATACGGCTTGAGGGCAATTCGGGTAAAGCGTTTTGCCGCGCGTAAGGTATCCTGGTCAGGAAATTCTCGCTCATACAGCGCCCTGAGATGCCGTCCGGTGAACGTTGTGTTGTCGATAACCACGCTGGCAATAAAACCTTTCTCTTCACGATAGCGGTAGGTCATGACGTCATCCACGGATTCACCGCTCCCCGCGCAGTGCAGAAAATCCACGCCGTAGCCAAGATGGCCGAGCAGCGCCAGCTCAAAGCGACGTAATGCGGGTTCGGGCGTGCCCGTTGCGCCAGCCAGCGCCTGGATGCAATGCAGGTAATCGAAAAAGAGTTCAGAGAAGCGGGTTTCGTGTTCAAGGACGCGGGAGATGAGTTCGTTGACGTACAGACCGCTATAGAGCGTGATACCCGACAGCGGAAGCGCCAGAGAGACGGCTTCGGCACTGCGCAGGGTTTTGACTTCGCCGCGTCCACCAAAGCGAACCAGCAGCGGAGTGAAGGGTTGTAGCGCGCCCTTCAGGTTAGAGCGTTTGGAGCGTGCGCCTTTAGCCACAAGGCGCACGCGACCGGATTCTTCCGTGAAGACGTCCAGCATGAGGCTGGTTTCGCTCCACGGACGGCTGTGCAAGACGAATGCGCGCTGCCAGCCTTCAGTCATGTTCGTTGTCTTATACGTCGTCGCCGTAACCGAGACTACGCAATGCGCGCTCGTCATCAGCCCAGCCGGATTTGACCTTCACCCACAGTTCCAGGTGAACCGGGGCTTCGAACATATCCTGCATATCTTTACGCGCTTCGATTCCGATGGTTTTGATTTTGGCGCCTTTATTGCCAATCACCATCTTCTTCTGCCCTTCACGCTCAACGAGGATCAGCCCGTTGATGTCATACCCGCCGCGTTCGTTGGTCTGGAAGCGTTCGATCTCCACGGTCACGGAGTACGGCAGTTCTGCACCCAGGAAACGCATCAGTTTTTCACGGATGATTTCAGACGCCATAAAGCGCTGGGAGCGGTCGGTGATGTAATCTTCCGGGAAATGATGAATGGCTTCTGGCAGATGTTTACGCACGATACCAGCGATGGTATCGACGTTCATGCCGGTTTCCGCAGACAGTGGAACGATGTCGAGGAAATTCATCTGACTTGCCAGGAACTGCAGGTGCGGCAGCAGATCGGCTTTTTCCTGCACGTTGTCAACTTTGTTGACCGCAAGAATGACCGGCGATTTGCCATCGCGCAGTTTGTTCAGCACCATCTCATCGTCCGGCGTCCAGCGAGTGCCTTCAACCACAAAGATGATCAGCTCAACGTCACCGATAGAGCTGCTCGCCGCTTTGTTCATCAGGCGGTTGATCGCACGCTTCTCTTCCATATGCAGGCCTGGGGTATCGACATAAATCGCCTGATACGGGCCTTCAGTATGAATACCGACGATACGGTGACGCGTGGTTTGCGCCTTACGGGACGTAATAGAAATTTTCTGCCCAAGCAGATTATTCAGTAGCGTTGATTTGCCGACGTTCGGACGTCCGACAATGGCAACAAAACCGCAGTAACTTTTTTCTTCGCTCATTCCAGCTCCAGCATTTTTAACGCCTGTTCGGCGGCAGCCTGTTCAGCCTTGCGACGGCTTGAACCTGTGCCAACCACCGGTTCACTCAGGCCGCTAACCTGGCAATGGATGGTAAATTCCTGATCGTGTGCTTCGCCGCGTACCTGCACCACCAGATAAGATGGCAGAGGAAGGTGGCGACCCTGCAGGTATTCCTGCAAACGAGTCTTCGGATCTTTTTGTTTATCGCCCGGACTAATTTCGTCCAGACGCGTTTGGTACCAGTTCAGAATGAGTTGTTCAACCGTCTGAATATCGCTGTCGAGGAAAACACCGCCGATTAATGCTTCGACAGTGTCCGCGAGAATAGATTCACGGCGAAAACCACCGCTTTTCAGTTCACCCGGCCCGAGTCGCAGGCATTCACCCAGCTCAAACTCGCGTGCAATCTCGGCAAGCGTATTGCCGCGTACCAGCGTGGCGCGCATACGGCTCATATCACCTTCATCCACACGAGGGAAGCGGTGATAAAGCGCATTGGCGATCACGTAACTTAAAATGGAGTCGCCTAAAAACTCGAGGCGCTCATTGTGTTTGCTGCTGGCACTGCGGTGGGTTAATGCCTGTTGCAACAACTCCTGATGCTGAAAAGTGTAGCCCAGCTTCCGTTGAAGCCGATTAATTACGATGGGGTTCATGCGATACCAGTAAATGAATGCGTCAAAAATGCAGCACACGAAACCGACCTGATACAACCAACGCGGTTTCGTGTGCCGTGGCACTGAGTCAGCGCCAACCTTAAACTTCGGGGGAATATTCTATACGCAACGACAGGGTATGTCGTTAGCCAGGTGAGATTATCTCTTAAATAATTCACATAACCCTCAGTTACGAGGGTTATGTGCGCAAATAACAGGAATTAATGGATTCCGCCAATGCGATTCAGGCGAACGCCGGTCGGCCACTCACCTTCCTGTTTCTCGAAACTCATCCAAATGGCGGTTGCCTTGCCGACCAGATTGGCTTCCGGAACAAAGCCCCAGTAACGGCTGTCCGCAGAGTTATCGCGGTTATCACCCATCATGAAGTAATGTCCTGGTGGAACAATCCAGGTAGCAAGCTGCTGACCAGGTTGTTGGTAGTACATCCCCAACTGATCCTGGGCGATCGGCACCGTTAAAATACGGTGCGTCACGTCACCCAGCGTTTCTTTACGCTCAACCAGACGAATCCCGTTTTCTTTGGTTTCGCCTTTTGGCAGCTGGAAGAAACCGCTGGTCGCTTCCCCGCCGTTACGACGGGCAAAGGTCTGCACGAAATCGCTTGGCTCAACGTTGGAGTAGGTGATCGGCAACGCGTTTTCACACGCCGTACCAGAGCTACAGCCCGGCTGAACGGTCACTTCTTTCGCCACTGGATCGTAGCTCACCTTATCGCCTGGCAGGCCGACGGCACGTTTGATGTAATCCAGACGTGGATCTTCAGGGTATTTGAAGACCACGATATCACCACGTTTTGGATGACCGGTTTCGATTAGCGTTTTCTGGTAGATAGGATCTTTAATGCCATAGGCATATTTCTCTACCAGAATAAAATCGCCAATCAAAAGCGTTGGCATCATCGAACCGGACGGGATCTGGAAAGGTTCATAAATAAACGAACGCACCACCAGTACAATCGCCAGAACCGGGAAAACAGAAGCACCTGTTTCCAGCCAGCCCGGTTTAGGGCTGACTTTTTTCATGGTTTTCGCATCCAGTTGTTCACCGGTAATAGCCTGACGTTCGCGGCGCTTAGGGGCGAAAATAAACTTATCCAGACACCACAACAGCCCCGTCACCAGGGTCGCAATGACCAGGATCAGGGCAAACATGTTCGCCATGCCAACTCCTTAAGGATTATTTTCCGTCTTTGCCAACGTGCAGAATGGCAAGGAACGCTTCCTGTGGCAGCTCAACGTTACCGACCTGCTTCATACGCTTCTTACCATCTTTCTGTTTCTGCAACAGTTTCTTCTTACGGCTAACGTCACCGCCGTAGCATTTCGCCAGGACGTTTTTACGCAGCTGTTTCACTGTTGCACGGGCAATGATGTGGTTGCCAATGGCAGCCTGAATCGCGATATCAAATTGCTGACGTGGGATCAGCTCTTTCATTTTCTCGACCAGTTCACGACCACGGTACGGCGCGTTATCGTTATGGGTGATCAGCGCCAGCGCATCGACACGCTCGCTGTTAATCAATACATCTACACGCACCATGTTGGACGCCTGGAAGCGTTTAAAGTTGTAGTCCAGCGACGCATAGCCGCGAGAGGTCGACTTCAGACGGTCGAAGAAGTCGAGTACCACTTCCGCCATCGGGATTTCATAGGTCAGCGCAACCTGGTTACCGTGGTAAACCATGTTGGTCTGCACGCCACGCTTCTCGATACACAGGGTAATGACGTTACCGAGGTATTCCTGCGGCAGCAGCATGTGACATTCGGCGATCGGCTCACGCAACTCTTCGATATTGTTCAGCGGCGGCAGCTTGGAAGGACTGTCGACGTAGATGATCTCTTTGTTGGTGGTCTGAACTTCATACACTACGGTCGGGGCCGTGGTGATCAGGTCCAGATCATATTCGCGCTCCAGACGTTCCTGAATGATTTCCATGTGCAGCAGACCCAGGAAGCCGCAGCGGAAGCCGAAGCCCAGCGCGGTGGAGCTTTCTGGTTCATAGAACAGAGAGGCATCGTTCAGGCTCAGCTTACCCAACGCATCACGGAAGTTTTCGTAATCGTCAGAGCTGACCGGGAACAGACCCGCATAAACCTGTGGCTTCACTTTTTTGAAGCCCGGAAGCGCTTTGTCTGCCGGATTACGCGCCTGAGTCAACGTATCGCCTACTGGCGCGCCCAGGATGTCTTTGATCGCACATACCAACCAGCCCACTTCGCCGCATTTCAGCTCGGTACGGTCAACCTGTTTCGGCGTGAAAATGCCCAGACGGTCAGCGTTGTACACCTGGCCGGTGCTCATCACTTTGATTTTGTCGCCTTTACGCATGGTGCCGTTTTTAATACGGACCAGCGACACAACGCCAAGGTAGTTATCAAACCAGGAGTCGATGATCAGTGCTTGCAGCGGGCCATCCGCGTCACCTTCCGGTGCAGGGATATCACGCACCAGACGTTCCAGCACATCAGGAACACCGACGCCGGTTTTCGCAGAGCAGCGCACCGCATCAGTGGCATCGATGCCGACGATGTCTTCAATCTCTTCTGCAACACGCTCAGGATCGGCGGCCGGCAGGTCGATTTTGTTAAGAACCGGCACCACTTCAAGATCCATTTCCATCGCGGTGTAGCAGTTCGCCAGGGTCTGAGCTTCTACGCCCTGCCCGGCATCGACCACCAGCAGCGCACCTTCGCAGGCTGCCAGAGAACGAGAAACTTCATAGGAGAAGTCAACGTGGCCTGGAGTGTCGATGAAATTCAGTTGATAAGTTTCACCATCAAGGGCTTTGTAGTCGAGCGTCACGCTCTGCGCTTTGATGGTAATACCGCGTTCGCGTTCCAGGTCCATGGAGTCCAGTACCTGGGCTTCCATTTCACGATCAGACAGGCCACCGCAAATCTGGATAATACGGTCAGACAGCGTCGACTTACCGTGGTCAATGTGAGCAATGATCGAAAAGTTACGTATGTTCTTCATATAGTTAAATAATTATGCCTTACGAATTCCTGGAGGCCGCTGTTCTTAGCCTGACGTTTTTCAGTGCGAAAACGCAGCATTCTACACTACATCTTCGTCACCAGGAAATGCTCTTCAAGCCAAGCATAGCGTCAGGGAAGGACGTTTTCAGTTCTGGGATGTAAATAAAGATAAAGCCCGATGATTTACCGGGCTTCTGAAGAGAGCGTTTCAACACGAAGCATGTCTGGCGGGAACCCCACGCTGAGGATAATGGGCTGCCAGGCTTCTTTCTCAGCAAGCTTCTGAGAAAAGCCGCGCGCCAGCATAAAACCACCGACGCCACCCAAAACTCCGCCACACATTGACGCAAGATCAGTGCCAAACAGCATCTGGAAAATGCCGGCGACAACAAATAATCCAACCAGGGGTGAGAGATACACCAGCATCGCAGAACCCAGTAGGCTGCCTTCAGCAATACCCAGTTCAACTTTTTGCCCAACCGTCAGCGGCTGTTCGCTCGGCACGGAAATGGTGTGTGTGGTTTGAGGCCCGAGTTTGTTTAGTACCCGGCTGCCGCAGCCTGCGCGTGAGGCACAGCTGTTACATGATGCTTTCACGTCACAGCTCACCAGCGCGACGCCATTTTGCCACGACACTACCGTGGCCCATTCTTTGATCATTGTGCGGCCCTGAATTTAATACTGTCAGCAATACGCTTCGCCGTTTGCGGGGGAAGTTCGCCCACAATAGTGATTTCAGCATTGTCGCGCACGGTTGTGCTCACGGTCCGGCGCCCCGTACGCAGCATTTGATCGCTACTGTTGGCCGTCGCGCGGTTGATGTTCACTGAGAAGCTGAACAATCCATCAGAATAGAGGCGCGACTCAACCGGTGTTTCAATGGTCGGAAGCTGACGGCGACTGCTGGATATTTCGCTAAAACCTTGCGGTATCCACGATGGCACCCAGTTGAAATTCACGGTATCACCTGCCGGCACTGACAGAAGCGGCGGAAGGCTCGCTTTCGCCAGATTCTGCATGCTGTTGCCCACCTGACCATCTACCGAGAAGGAGATGACGCGGAACTGTTCCAGCGTTTCGCCATCACGATCGAGCAGATCAACACGCATCGGCAGTTTGCTCTCAGCATCCATCCAGACAATGTAGCTGTAACGCGTACCGTCCCTCGCCACCACGCGGATCACTTCGCACAGCCGGTCCGCAATGCGTGTACGGCCAACGGAAATAAAGTCGTAGTAAGGCGACAGACGCTTGAAGTCGGTGTAGATGAGGGCCGGGAGTGAATCGACAATGTAATCGCCATTCAGCGTAAACGGCTCGAGACCCGGTTCGAAATAGCTGATTTCATTACCGCGTTGAACAACTTCACGGCGCGGACCGTCGAGTTGTAATAGCTGGGCGAGCGGCTGGTTATCAAGACGAGCATGACGATAGCGCAACGACTCAACGCCCTGCTTGTTGATACTGACAAAAGCCAACTCATAATTGAGTGACTGGCTGGCCATATTCATTTGCTGCAACAACGCCCCGGACGATAAATCAGCCGAGGCGTTGGCAGAAAAGAACAGGCTACCCGCCACTAAGGACATGGCGCACCAAAGTTGCTTCATTACTGCGATTGCGTTCCTAAAGTTTGGTTTCCTGGCACTTGCACACCAGCCTGCTGGGTCTGTGCCTGCTCAAACTGGAGCTGCTCAGAGTGCAGACGACGCTGCAACTCATAGTCCTGCAGCATCGCATTAATGCGACGACGCTGTTCCTGAACCTGCTGTTGCTGGCCCGGACTGACTGATGCATCGGCGGCTGGCACACCCAAACTAACCGGACTTGCTTTACCCATCATCGGCAGAGTGTTGAACACTGGCGCTTCAGGCTGCTGGTTAGCTTCTGATTGACCGTTATAGTGCTGGACGCCAACGATAACTGCAAGCGATACGCATGCAGCCACCCCCATTTGGGTGAGTTGGCTGGCCCACGGACGCACTTTTTTCCAGAATGGCATCTTCTGCCATTGATGCGGCGCAGGTTGGGCTTCAGGAATCAGCGGAGTGGTCTGATGTACAGGCTCGTTCTCAATTGCCGCCATTACGCGTGCAGAGATATCGAAATGGAGAACATCGCCCGTATCACCGCGCATAGAGTCGCGGATGAGATGGTAACTCTCCCAGGTCTTTTGCATCTCGGGAGAGTGAGAGAGCTCGTTAAGCAGCTCACTGTCCAGCGTTTCACCATCCATTAAAGCGGAAAGTTTTTCTTTCTGCATGCCTAATACCTTTTCCAGTATCCCGCTATCGTCAACGCCTGATAAGCGGTTGAACTTTATTATCAATAGCTTCTCGCGCACGGAAGATTCGCGAACGAACCGTTCCGACCGGACAATCCATGATAGCTGCTATCTCTTCATAGCTGAGTCCATCAAGCTCCCGCAAGGTAATTGCCATGCGTAAATCTTCCGGGAGTGCCTCGATCGTGCGAAAAACGATTTGTCTCAGTTCTTCTGACAACATTAAGTTCTCAGGGTTCGAAATTTCTTTCAGCGCACCGCCACTTTCGAAGTTTTCAGCGTCAATGGCATCCACATCACTAGACGGCGGACGACGGCCCTGAGCGACCAGATAATTCTTTGCTGTATTGACTGCAATGCGATACAGCCAGGTGTAAAAAGCACTATCTCCCCGGAAAGAATCCAGCGCACGATAGGCCTTTATGAATGACTCTTGCACCACATCAGGAACATCTCCTGACGGCACATAGCGGGATACCAGACTCGCCACTTTATGCTGGTAGCGAACCACCAGTAAGTTAAAGGCTTTCTGATCTCCCTTCTGGACCCGTTCAACCAGGACCTGGTCCGTTAACTGCTCGCTCATCCGAGGTAATGTCTCCCCAAACCTAAATTCCACGCGTCATCGAAACGCCACTCTAAAAACACTGCAATGTGAGCAAGCACGAGGTTAGAGTGTATGTTCATCAATAAGTTCCGTTACGCCTTTGTTTTTGTTCATCGTGATGCAGACAGTTCATTTTCTCTCATTATATGTCTGTTAACGATACGTACCCCAGTTTCTGATAAGAAATGGTATTTTTGCTGCCCGAAGAGTACCGCAAGACAGGGTTTATTTCACCACATAATCTGAAGCTAACGATCTGCTTCGCAAAATATTTTCGTTCTTTTACGCGTTTTTTGAGCTTCTGTTTATGTTTAGGCTGCGCAACACGACCTAAAAAAAACGTGCGATTCATCGCATTCGAGTGCTATTCTGGCCAAACACTGTTTAGTAAATTAAACAAACATCATGAACACAACTCCAGAACTGCATTGTGACGTACTGATTATCGGCAGCGGCGCGGCCGGGCTTTCGTTGGCGCTGCGACTGGCCTCACATCAGAAAGTTATTGTCCTGAGCAAAGGCCCGATGAGCGAAGGCTCAACGTTCTACGCACAGGGCGGAATCGCCGCCGTGTTTGATGAAACGGACAGCATTGCCTCTCACGTAGAAGACACGTTGATTGCAGGCGCAGGCATTGTTGATGCACATGCGGCGGAATTCGTTGCCAGCAATGCTCGTCATTGCGTTCAATGGCTTATCGATCAAGGCGTGTTATTTGATACTCACGTCCAGCCGAACGGTGAAGAGGGCTACCATCTCACCCGAGAAGGCGGTCATAGCCATCGTCGTATTCTTCATGCCGCTGATGCCACTGGCAAAGCCGTCGAAACTACACTGGTGAGTCAGGCGCGCAATCACCCCAATATTCAGATCCTGGAACGCAGTAATGCGGTGGATCTGATTATCTCCGATAAAATTGGCTTGCCAGGCACACGGCGTGTTGTCGGTGCGTGGGTCTGGAATCGCAACAAAGAGACAGTTGAAACCTGCCAGGCGAAATCCGTGGTACTGGCAACAGGTGGCGCATCCAAGGTGTATCAATACACCACTAACCCGGATATCTCTTCCGGGGACGGAATTGCGATGGCATGGCGCGCAGGCTGTCGCGTCGCCAATCTGGAGTTTAACCAGTTCCACCCAACCGCCCTCTTCCATCCGCAAGCGCGTAATTTCCTGCTAACCGAAGCCCTGCGGGGTGAAGGCGCGTATCTCAAGCGTCCTGACGGCACGCGGTTTATGCCTGACTTCGACGAGCGTGGCGAGCTTGCCCCGCGCGATATCGTGGCCCGCGCCATTGACCACGAGATGAAACGTCTCGGCGTTGATTGTATGTATCTCGATATCAGCCATAAGCCCGCTGATTTTGTCCGCCAGCACTTCCCGACAATCTATGAGAAATTACTGGGCCTTGGGATCGACCTGACCAAAGAACCGGTGCCGATTGTTCCCGCCGCACACTATACCTGCGGTGGCGTAATGGTGGACGATCATGGCCGTACCGATGTCGATGGTCTGTATGCTATCGGTGAAGTGAGTTATACCGGGCTTCACGGCGCGAACCGCATGGCGTCAAATTCGCTGCTGGAGTGTTTGGTTTACGGCTGGTCAGCCGCAGAAGATATTACCAAACGGATGCCGTATGCCCGTCAGGTGGAGAGTCTTCCTGCATGGGATGAAAGTCGGGTGGATAATCCTGATGAACTGGTTGTGATTCAGCACAACTGGCATGAGCTGAGGCTCTTTATGTGGGATTACGTCGGGATCGTGCGTACCACCAAACGCCTTGAGCGTGCACTGCGCCGGATCACGATGCTGCAGCAGGAAATTGACGAGTATTACGCTAACTTCCGCGTCTCGAACAATCTGCTGGAATTGCGCAATCTGGTGCAAGTCGCGGAGCTGATTGTCCGCTGTGCGATGATGCGCAAAGAGAGTCGGGGCCTGCATTACACGCTGGACTACCCCGATCAATTAGCAGTATCCGGCCCTTCGGTGCTGGCTCCGCTCGCTCACATAAACAGATAAAACGCCTGGGTCAGCGCGGTGTAGGCTTCGGAGTAGCACTGATCTGGCCCACGAATAACCATCCTGTCGCTAAAGCATTCTCCTTCTTTTGGGGAGAGTGCTAATAAAACGCGGTGCGGCAGTCGTCCTTCGTTATCGGCAATATCGGTTCGTAAACGTAAGAACCAGCCCATCTCGAGTGCTTTTTTAATAAACACGTTGCCGGTGCTTTCAGGCAAAACGACGCAGAAAAAGCCCTCTTCTGAGATCAAATTCGCCGCCGATATCAACAACGCCTGGTGATCCAGCGAGCCTGTGTAACGCGCCTGATTACGCTCAGGCGTGGCACACTCTACGCCCGGTTCAAAATAAGGCGGGTTGCTGACAATCAGATCGTAGCGCGCGGTTTGCTCTGGCGCCCATGCGAGAATATCGGCACATTCCACCCGAACGCGAGACGCCCACGGTGATTCGGCAGCGTTCTCCCCGGCCTGACTGGCGGCTAGCTCGTCAAGTTCAACCGCATCAATAGTGACATGCTGCTCGGTTCGTTGTGCCAGCATCAGCGCCAATAGCCCGCTTCCAGCACCAATATCCAAAATTCGCTTAACCTTCGCGACGGGCGCCCACGCACCCAGTAAGATACCGTCAGTACCGACTTTCATCGCACAGCGATCGTGAGCCACAAAAAACTGTTTAAAGGTAAAACCATCGCGGCGCAACTGCGCTTTGGGTTGAGACATGTCCAAGCAACCTTCTTAAATAAAACTGGATTAGCATAGGGGAAAGCGAAGTGGCGGAAAAGGGATATCCACAAACAGATGAAGATTGCAGCCATAACGTCTATAATCAGCGCCCCACACAGAGGTAGAACATGACTGTAACGACTTTTTCCGAACTTGAACTCGATGAATGCCTGCTGGAAGCTCTCCAGAATAAAGGCTTCACACGCCCAACTGCCATCCAGGCGGCTGCAATTCCGCCTGCGTTAGAAGGCCGTGATGTACTCGGTTCTGCGCCGACAGGCACCGGTAAAACGGCGGCATATTTGCTGCCTGTCTTGCAGCATCTGATCGACTTCCCACGCAAGAAATCAGGCCCACCGCGCATTTTGATCCTGACACCGACACGTGAATTAGCCGTGCAGGTCGCAGAACATGCCCGTGAACTGGCCGCGAATACGCATCTGGATATCGCCACCATCACCGGTGGTGTCGCCTATATGAACCACGCCGAAGTATTCAGTGAGAACCAGGATATTGTGGTGGCGACAACCGGACGCTTGATGCAGTACATCAAAGAAGAAAACTTTGACTGCCGCGCTGTGGAAACGCTGATCCTTGATGAAGCAGACCGTATGCTGGAACTCGGCTTTGCACAGGATATCGAACACATTGCGGGCGAAACGCGCTGGCGCAAACAGACGATGCTGTTCTCTGCCACTCTGGAAGGTGACGCGATTAAAGACTTCGCTGAACGCCTGCTGAATGAGCCGGCTGAAGTGTCTGCTACGCCGTCCACGCGTGAGCGCAAAAAGATCCACCAGTGGTATTACCGCGCCGACAATCTTGAGCACAAAGTTGAGCTGCTCAAGCACCTGCTGAAGCAAGATGACACCACCCGTACCATCGTGTTTGTGCGTAAGCGCGAGCGTGTGCATGAGCTGGCGAATATGCTGCGTTCAGCCGGTATCGATAACTGCTATCTTGAAGGCGATATGCCACAGGCGAAGCGTACCGAAGGCATTAAGCGTCTGACCGAAGGTCGCGTCAACGTTCTGGTTGCCACCGACGTAGCCGCGCGCGGTATCGATATTCCTGATGTCAGCCATGTCATTAACTTCGACATGCCGCGTACCGGTGATACCTATCTGCACCGCATTGGCCGTACTGGTCGTGCAGGCCGTAAGGGTATTGCGATCTCACTGGTTGAAGCGCACGACTACATGCTGTTGATGAAAGTGGGACGTTACATCGAAGAACCAGTCAAAGCCCGCGTCATTGATGAACTGCGTCCAACCACGCGTGCGCCGAGCGAAAAAATGACGGGTAAACCGTCCAAGAAAGTGCTCGCGAAGCGTGCAGAGAAGAAAAAAGAAGAAGCAAAAGAGAAGCCGCGCGTGAAGAACCGTCATCGCGATGCCAAAAACATTGGTAAGCGCCGTAAGCCAAGTGGCACTACGCCGACTTCACAAAACGAAGAGTAAAAAAAAGCCGGGTTAATCACCCGGCTTTTTTATTTCCCCAAAACTTCAAACCTTACAGGCTTTCAGTAAAGGTACGCGCGATAACGTCACGCTGCTGTTCTGGGGTCAGAGAGTTGAAGCGTACCGCATAGCCAGAAACACGAATGGTCAGCTGCGGGTATTTCTCTGGATGTTCAACTGCGTCTAGCAGAGTTTCACGGCGCAGAACGTTAACGTTCAGGTGCTGACCCCCTTCTACGCGAACTTCTGGCTGAACTTCCATTGGCACTTCACGGTACTCAATCTCACCCAGCTTGTTGACCGGGACGATTTCGTCTTCAGCGAAACCGGCTTTAGCAACGACGCATCGCGCTTCGCCTTTTTCGCTGTCCAGCAGCCAGAAAGAGTTAAGCAGATCGTCGTTTGCAGCTTTAGTAATCTGGATACCTGTAATCATGTTTTGCCTCCAGGGCTACATTAATTCATGGATGTCGGCCTCTCGCGGCCAATTGGTAAAACCATTGTTGCTTGAGTGTATATATATCAGCCGCCACACCATGATTCTTTGATTTAAATCAACAAAATCACCGACCGCACAAAGAGTGTGGTTTGATTTTATTGTTTTAAATCAATTTACACCAGACCATAAACAGCATTAATTTGAGTATTTCAAATTAAATTGAAAGACTTAGGGGCAAATTTCGCGATGGATTTTATTCCCTTCTCTTAAACGGTTAAGCTAGTCGCCATTAAGATATGCAGGAGAGCATCATGACTACCCTTAAGACCTGGCATGACGTGCTGGCAGAAGAGAAACAACAACCCTATTTTGTGAATACGCTCAGCACTGTCGCCACAGAACGGCAATCCGGTCAGACGATCTATCCCCCGCAGAAAGATGTGTTTAACGCCTTTCGCTATACCGAACTCAATGATGTGAAAGTGGTGATTCTGGGCCAGGACCCGTATCACGGTCCGGGACAGGCGCACGGTCTGGCGTTTTCAGTACGTCCGGGGATTGCCACGCCCCCTTCGCTGCTGAATATGTATAAAGAGCTGGAAGGTTCGATACCTGGATTTACCCGGCCTCTGCATGGCTACCTGGAGAGCTGGGCACGTCAGGGCGTTCTGCTGCTCAATACGGTGTTAACCGTTCGCGCAGGGCAAGCCCATTCTCACGCTAGCCTGGGCTGGGAAACCTTTACGGATAAAGTCATTAGCCTCATCAATGAACATTGTGAAGGCGTGGTCTTTTTGCTGTGGGGCGCTCACGCGCAGAAGAAAGGGGCAATTATCGATGGGCAACGTCATCATATCCTGAAAGCGCCGCATCCTTCGCCACTGTCGGCTCATCGCGGCTTTTTTGGCTGTAATCACTTTGTACTGGCGAATGAATGGCTGAAAAAACGCAATGAAGCACCAATCGACTGGATGCCCGTGTTACCGGCGGAAAGTGAGTGATTTTTTAGAAGGAATAAGAGGATATATGCCCGGCATTCACCGGGCATAAGAACACAAAGCTCATTATGCTTTGTTCTGACGCCACCATTCAGCCAGCAGGACGCCAGTTGCAACGGAAACGTTGAGGCTTTCTACTTTGCCAGTACCCGCGATGGAAACGCTCAGATCGGCAGAAGAGAGCGCCGCATCAGACAGTCCGTCACGTTCCTGACCCAGCACCAGCACCATTTTGCGCGGTAGTGTCGCTTCGAACAGCGGCGTACCTTTATGGCTGGAGGTTGTCACGATAGAGTAGCCCGCTTTGCGGAACTCTTCGATGGCATCCAGAACGCTTTCGCCCGTAATAGGCTGTACGTGCTCCGCACCACCTTCGGCAGTACGAATCGCCGCACCGGATTCGACAACCGCCGCATCCTGCAACAACACGCCTTTCACACCGAAATGTGCGCAGCTACGCATGATCGCACCCAGATTGTGAGGGTTGCCCACATCTTCCAGCGCCAGCACGCAATCGTCGGCATCAGCCTGACTAACCCATTGCTGGACGGTCGTGCCATTACGTTTTTTGATCAGGAAGCAAACGCCACCGTGATGCTCTGTACCGGATGCTTTGGTCAGCTCAGCATCATCTACCACATGGTAGGCTTTGCGGTTTGCCGCCATCCAGCGCAGGGCTTCTTTGAAACGCGGCGTAACGCTCTGGATAAACCAGGCGCGAACGATACATTCCGGACGGCTCTGGAACAGGGCCTGACAGGCATTCTCGCCATAGACTCGGGTTTCTTCTGCGCGTTGACGGCGCAGAACTTCCGGATCGATAAAGCTCTTACCACTAATTCCGCCGTGATCGGCTTTTGCCGGTGCTTCTTCACCCGGTGCGCGGGAAACGGTACGCCACGGTGAGGCATCACGTGGGAAATCATCACGTGGACGGTCGTCGCGGCGGCGATCGCCCGGCTTGCGGTCATCACGTTTGCGGTCATCACCACGGTTATTTCTGTCATCGCGGGCGGGGCGACGGCCACCGTCTGCACGAGATGGACCCGGACGCCCCCCACCCTTTCCGGTACGCGGATTTTGGGTGCGTTTGTCAGAATCATCATCACTGCGGACATACATCACTTTGACCTTGCCGCTTTTATTCTTCAGTTCGTCGTTCATGCTTTTCTCCACCAGCGCTGCGCGAAGCGCGCAGATTACCCGATGTGTCAGCGCATAGCCATTATTTCGTACAAAAGCCTGTGACTATTGTTCCCATTGAATAAAACGCATTGTCGTTTCAAACAGGGTCGATGATAATATGTAACATATCCGAAACATTATCGGCATTTTGCCGCTTTGTCCCACTGCTCTATCAGAGGTTAGTTATGAATACCGTATGTGCCAACTGCCAGGCCCTCAATCGCATTCCGGATGACCGAATTGATGATGGGGCAAAATGCGGGCGTTGCGGTCATGAGCTTTTCGATGGCGACGTGATTAACGCAACCGGCGAAACCCTTGATAAATTACTGAAAGACGATCTGCCAGTCGTGGTCGATTTCTGGGCTCCCTGGTGCGGCCCGTGCCGTAACTTTGCGCCGATCTTTGAAGATGTCGCAGAAGAGCGTAGCGGTAAAATACGCTTCGTGAAGGTGAATACTGAGGCTGAACGTGAGTTAAGTGCTCGTTTTCGTATTCGCAGTATTCCGACCATTATGATTTTCAAAAACGGTGAAGTCGTCGATATGCTCAACGGTGCCGTGCCGAAGGCTCCTTTTGAAAGCTGGCTGAACGAAAGCATCTAACATTCACGGGGCATATCTTGTGCCCCGTTCTTCCCTCTGCGAGAATGGCGTTTTTTATGCGCCCCTCCCATGACTGATAACGCCGTACTCCAGCTGCGCGCCGAACGCCTTGCGCGTGCGACCCGTCCTTTTCTTGCTCGTGGCAACCGTGTTCGCCGCTGCCAGCGTTGCCTGCTGCCGCTGAAACAATGCTTGTGCGAAACACTGACAGCCAGCCATGCACAGAGCCGATTTTGCCTGGTTATGTTCGACACCGAACCTATGAAGCCCAGCAATACCGGACGGTTGATCGCGGATATTTTGCCAAACACAGCTGCGTTTCAGTGGTCTCGCACCGAGCCGCCGCAGGCGCTTCTCGATTTGGTCGCCAATCCCGATTATCAGCCAATGGTGGTGTTCCCCGCATCCTATGCTGGCGCGGATCGCGAGGTGATTTCTGCGCCCCCAACAGGCAAACCGCCGCTTTTTATTATGCTGGATGGCACCTGGACCGAAGCACGAAAAATGTTTCGTAAAAGCCCTTACCTGGATGCATTGCCGGTGATTTCTGTCGATCTTTCACGCGTGTCTGCTTATCGTCTGCGTGAAGCCCATGTTGAGGGGCAGTATTGCACGGCGGAAGTCGCCATCGCCCTGCTGGATCTGGCAAACGATACTGCCGCCGCCAGCGCTCTGGGCAAGCATTTTTCGTGCTTTCGCGAGCGCTATCTGGCAGGAAAACCCATTCGTACGGGAAGCGTCACAGCAGAAGAGCCGGAAAGCGTTTAAAATCATCAGGTCACTCGCGTTTACAGGAGACTTGTATGAGCCAGCGAGGGCTAGAAGCGCTACTCCGCCCTAAATCTATCGCCGTGATCGGGGCATCCATGAAGCCCGACCGCGCCGGATATTTAATGATGCGCAACCTGCTGGCCGGTGGATTCAATGGCCCGGTCATGCCTGTCACCCCGGCGTATAAAGCCGTTCAGGGCGTGCTGGCGTGGCCTGACATACAAAGCCTGCCCTTCGTCCCCGATCTCGCCATCCTCTGTACTCATGCCAAGCGCAATCTCACCCTGCTGGAAGCACTGGGTGAGAAAGGGTGCAAAACCTGTATTATTCTCTCTTCACCGCCTGAGCAGCAGGCAGAATTACTGGCCTGCGCGAGCCGATATCAGATGCGCTTGCTTGGGCCTAACAGCCTGGGGCTTTTGGCTCCGTGGCAGGGATTGAACGCCAGTTTTTCTCCGGTGCCAATCCGTCAGGGCAAACTGGCGTTTATCTCCCAGTCAGCGGCTGTCTCCAACACCATTCTCGACTGGGCGCAGCAGCGTGAGATGGGATTTTCGTATTTCATCGCGTTGGGCGATAGCCTGGATATTGATGTCGATGAACTGCTGGATTTCCTGGCCCGTGACAGTAAAACCAGCGCAATCCTTTTGTATCTCGAACATCTGAGCGATGCGCGCCGCTTTGTCTCCGCTGCTCGTAGCGCCTCACGTAATAAACCGATTCTGGTGATTAAAAGTGGTCGTAGCCCGGCGGCGCAGCGCTTACTGCATTCTCACTCGGGGATGGACCCAGCCTGGGATGCCGCCATTCAGCGCGCCGGTTTGCTGCGTGTGCAGGATACTCATGAGCTGTTTTCTGCGGTAGAGACCTTAAGCCATATGCGCCCGCTGCGGGGTGAAAGGCTGATGATTTTGAGTAATGGCGCGGCGCCTGCCGCACTCGCCCTTGATGAACTGTGGTTACGCAACGGAAAGCTGGCCGCGCTGAGCGAGGAGACACTCCATCGGCTACGTGAAGCGTTGCCTGCAAGCGTAACGCCGGGCAATCCGCTTGATTTACGGGACGATGCCAGCAGCGAACGTTATATCCAGGCCATCTCAATATTACTGGATAGCCAGGATTTTGATGCGTTGATGGTGATTCATTCGCCTAGCGCAGTTGCACCCGGCAGCCAAAGCGCTCGAGCGTTGATTGATGCCGTCAAGAATCATCCTCGCGGAAAATATGTCAGCCTGCTGACCAACTGGTGCGGAGAGTATTCCTCACAGGAAGCGCGACGTCTCTTCAGCGAAGCGGGATTACCGACCTATCGCACGCCAGAAGGCACCATTACCGCATTTATGCATATGGTGGAATACCGTCGCAACCAGAAGCAGTTGAGAGAAACACCGGCATTACCCGGTAATCTGGCGGCTAATGCGACCGAAGCCCACAATCTGCTGCGCCAGGCAATTGAAGAGGGGGCATCTTCGCTTGATACCCATGAGGTACAACCGATTCTGGATGCCTATGGCATGAAAACCTTGCCCACCTGGATCGCGAGCGACAGCGCCGAGGCAGTGCATATTGCCGAGCAGATTGGTTATCCAGTGGCGCTAAAGCTTCGTTCTCCTGATATTCCGCATAAATCGGATGTGCAGGGCGTCATGCTTTATTTGCGTACGGCAGCGGAAGTACAGCAGGCCGCTGAGGCGATTTTCGATCGCGTCAAAATGGCCTGGCCGCAGGCAAGAGTCCACGGTCTTTTGGTTCAGAGCATGGCGAACCGCGCCGGGGCGCAGGAACTCAGAGTGGTCGTGGAGCACGACCCGGTCTTTGGCCCGCTGATTATGCTGGGGGAAGGAGGCGTTGAGTGGCGACCGGAAGAGCAGGCAGTCGTCGCGCTGCCGCCGCTGAACATGAATCTGGCGCGGTACCTGGTTATTCAGGCGATTAAGAGTAAAAAAATCCGCGGGCGCAGCGCACTCCAGGCTTTGAATATTGCCGGTCTGAGTCAGTTTCTCGTCCAGGTGTCGAACCTGATCGTCGATTGCGCCGAGATCCAGCGGCTGGATATTCATCCGCTACTGGCTTCTGGCAATGAGTTTATCGCGCTGGACGTGACGCTGGATATTGCGCCGTTTACAGGTGACCGGGAAAGCAGGCTGGCGATTCGCCCGTATCCTCTGCAGCTGGAAGAGTGGGTGGAGATGAAAAATGGCGAGCAGGTGCTGTTTCGCCCTATCCTGCCTGAAGATGAGCCGCAGCTGCGGGCCTTTATCGCGCAAGTCACGAAAGAAGATTTGTACTATCGCTACTTCAGTGAAATCAGCGAATTTACCCATGAAGATTTAGCCAATATGACCCAGATCGACTACGATCGGGAAATGGCGTTTGTTGCCGTTCGCCATCGTGAAGAAGGCGATGAGATCCTCGGCGTTACGCGCGCAATTTCTGATCCTGACAACATAGATGCGGAATTTGCCGTGCTGGTTCGCTCCGATCTAAAAGGTCTTGGACTTGGGCGGCGGCTGCTGGAAAAACTGATCGGATACACGCGCGATCACGGATTACTTTGCCTGAATGGGATTACTATGCCCAATAACCGGGGCATGATTACCCTGGCGCGCAAACTTGGATTTGACGTAGATGTTCAGCTGGACGAAGGGATTGTCGCCCTCTCGCTCCGTCTGGCAGCGACGTCCGCTCAAGAGTAAGGTACTGGAAATGTTGACCACTTTAGCAAGCACTGGTGGTATCATTGTCCACTTATGTTGTCTGCAGATGCCAGATAACCCTTCAATGAACAGAGAAGATACGCACTGTGATGTTGTCAAAATTTAAGCGTAACAAACATCAACAACACCTTGCTCAACTACCGAAGATTTCTCAGTCAGTTGATGATGTCGAGTTCTTTTACGCTCCCGCCCATTTCAGGGAGACGCTTCTGGAAAAGATCGCGAGCGCCACGCAGCGTATTTGCATTGTGGCGCTTTATCTTGAACAGGATGAAGGCGGACGCGCTATTTTAAGTGCTGTCTATGAAGCTAAACGCCAGCGCCCGGAACTTGACGTTCGTATACTGGTTGACTGGCATCGCGCGCAACGCGGTCGAATTGGTGCGGCAGCGTCCAATACCAATGCTGACTGGTACTGCCGTATGGCGCAAGAAAACCCAGGGGTTGATGTTCGTGTTTACGGAGTGCCCGTTAACACACGTGAAGCACTTGGTGTTCTGCATTTCAAAGGTTTCATCATTGATGACTGTGTGCTGTACAGCGGTGCCAGCCTCAATGACGTTTACCTGCATCAACTCGATAAATATCGCTACGACCGTTATCACCTGATCCGCAACGCACAGATGACGGACATCATGTTTAACTGGGTCGATCAGAACCTGGTGCATGGCCGTGGTGTGAATCGCCTTGACGATCCTCATCGTCCAAAGAGCCCGGAAATCAAAAATGACATCCGCCTTTTCCGTCAGGAACTGCGTGATGCGGTCTATCATTTCCAGGGTGATGCAGATAACGAACAGCTTTCCGTTACGCCTCTGGTGGGCCTGGGGAAATCCAGCCTGCTGAATAAAACCATCTATCATTTGATGCCGTGTACTGAGCAAAAGCTGACGATCTGTACGCCGTACTTCAACTTACCGGCGATACTGGTCCGCAACATCATTCAGCTGCTGCGCGACGGTAAAAAAGTCGAAATCATTGTCGGGGATAAGACCGCCAACGACTTCTTTATCCCGGAAGATCAGCCGTTCAAGATTATCGGTGCGTTGCCGTATCTGTATGAGATCAACCTACGTCGCTTCCTGAGCCGCCTACAGTATTACGTTAACACCGATCAACTGGTGGTGCGCCTCTGGAAAGACGAAGACAATAGCTATCATCTCAAAGGGATGTGGGTTGACGACGACTGGATGCTTCTGACCGGGAATAACCTCAATCCGCGAGCCTGGCGTCTGGATCTGGAAAACGCCATCCTGATCCACGATCCACGACACGAGCTTTCTGCTCAGCGTGACCGTGAACTCGAATTGATTCGTACTCATACGACAACCGTTCGCCATTACCGCGATTTGCAGAGCATTGCAGATTATCCGGTGAAAGTACGTAAGCTTATCCGCCGGTTACGTCGTATTCGTATTGACCGCCTCATCAGCCGTATTCTGTAACGAACCAGCCCTGTCATCGACGGGGCTTTTTTTGGAGTCCGTTATGCGAAACTTTCTCCTGCTCTCTCCCTTCTTGCTTTCAGGCTGCAGCCATATGGCCAATGACAGTTGGCAAGGTCAGGATAAGGCTCAGCATTTTATCGCCTCGGCAATGCTCTCTGCAGCGGGCAATGAATACGTACAACGCCAGGGTTACAGCCGCGATCGCAGCGCGGTTTACGGACTCATGTTTTCCGTAAGCCTTGGTGCCTCTAAAGAATTGTGGGACAGCCGCCCTGCTGGGAGCGGCTGGAGCTGGAAAGATTTTGCATGGGATGTGGCCGGTGCCACAACCGGCTTTGCCGTGTGGCAGCTGGCTCATTATTAAAGTCGAATGCCTTTTCCTTTGCGATGCAGCATCAGCGAAACAATAAATGCCAACGCCCCCATGACGGTCACATACCAGAAAAAGGTGTTTTCACTTCCTACCGACTTCAGCGTTAGCGCGACATATTCTGCAGAACCACCGAAGAGCGCGTTAGCCACCGCATAAGACAATCCCACCCCTAAAGCGCGGACCTGGGCAGGGAACATTTCCGCTTTTAATATTCCACTGATCGAGGTGTAAAAACTGACGATCACCATCGCCAGCATAACGAGCGCGAACGCGGCATACGGTGAAGAAACATGCTGCAGCGCAGACAAAATAGGGACTGTGCAAACAGCGGATAATCCACCGAAGATTAACATCGATGTCCTCCGCCCGATTCGGTCTGACAGCGCGCCGATCAACGGTTGGATGAGCATGAATACAAACAACGCGGCGGTCATCACGATACTTGCAACATTGGCATGCATTCCCGTGGTGTTGACCAGATACTTCTGCATATACGTTGTGAAGGTGTAAAAGCTGAGTGAACCGCCAGCGGTGAATCCTAATACCATCAAGAAGGCTTTGCGGTTGCGCCATAACCCTTTCATCGATCCTGCTTCTTTAAGTGCCCTTACCTCTTTTTGCGAAGTTTCATCCAACTGGCGACGCAGCCATAAAGCGACCACGGCCAGAACGGCCCCCATCGCAAAAGGAATTCGCCATCCCCAGGAATGTAATTGTTCATCGGTCAGGATCTGCTGCAGAACGACCACAACCAGAATAGCCAGTAACTGCCCGCCGATGAGTGTGACGTACTGGAAAGAAGCGTAAAAACCTTTCCGTCCCTCAACAGCAACTTCACTCATATAAGTGGCGCTGGTGCCATATTCACCACCGACTGAGAGCCCCTGGAACAAACGAGCCAGTAACAGCAATGCAGGTGCCCATGTGCCGATGGTGTCATACCCAGGCAGGCAAGCGATCACCAACGATCCCAGACACATCATGCAAACGGAGATCAGCATTGAGGTTTTGCGCCCCTGTCTGTCTGCAATTCGGCCAAATAGCCAGCCGCCAATCGGCCGCATCAGAAATCCGGCAGCAAATACCCCTGCGGTTTGTAGCAACTGGGTTGTGGTATTCCCGGACGGGAAAAAGATATGGGCAAAATAGAGGGAACAAAACGAGTAAACGTAGAAGTCGAACCATTCGACCAGATTACCTGATGAGGCGCTGACGATCGCCCATACCCTGCGCCGGGTATCGCTGTCAGCCAGCGTCCCGTGCGATGTGATACTTTCAGTCATTTTACTGTGCTCCTGCCATAAGACTTAAGCGCGTTGGAAGCTGAATGCCCCAATCATTAGTAAATGAAATGTTATATTTTTGTTATATTTAACATTGTGATTTAGATCACACATTTACTTAGCAGAGTAAGCGATTAGGAAGAGTTACTGGAATAGTGTTTGATGATTTGAGAAAGGACAAAAACGCAAAAAGGCCATCCTTCCGGATGACCTCTTCACTTAATTGATGCCTGGCAGTTCCCTACTCTCACATGGGGAGACCCCACACTACCATCGGCGCTACGGCGTTTCACTTCTGAGTTCGGCATGGGGTCAGGTGGGACCACCGCGCTAAAGCCGCCAGGCAAATTCTGTTATCAACCCGCATCGCTGCAGGTCAATTAATCTGTTATCAAGCTGAATATGATGTCTGTCTTCCGCCAAAACATCTTCGGCGTTGTAAGGTTAAGCCTCACGGTTCATTAGTACTGGTTAGCTCAATGCATCGCTGCACTTACACACCCAGCCTATCAACGTCGTAGTCTTCAACGTTCCTTCAGGACCC